>NZ_CAJXWX010000006.1 GCF_913062585.1 uncultured Sphingomonas sp.
TCCGCATCCGACCATCGGCGCCGGCCTGACACCCGGCCGACCACCTCCATCCGACCAGTCATACGAGTGCTCGTATGGCTGGTCGTAGAACCGATAGCTTCCCGCACCGCCCGCGCCCTCGTCAAAGGCGACAAGCATCCCCGCTACCGGCGCCACCGCAAGGCGGCCTGCCGAACACGCTTACATTGGCTGCCCTGGTCCGAGTGGTGCAGTAGGGCGTCGGGCTTCCCGCGCCGCCAGATCGCCATGATCAGGGCATCGGTGACGATCTGGGCGGTCATGGTGTTGCTCATCGACCAACCTATCACGCGCCTGGAGAACAGGTCGATGACGACGGCGACGTACAGCCAACCCTCGGCGGTCCAGATGGAGGTAAAGTCCGCGATCCACCTTTGGTTGGGCGCCTCGGCGGTGAACTGGCGATCGAGGAGGTTGTCGGCAATGGCCGACCGCAGGCCGTCGTCCTTGGGTAAGCCGCGACGCCGGGGTCTAGCCTTCAGACCGTGAACACGCATCAGCCGTTCGACGCGAAGCAAACCACATGAGAGGCCTTCGGCCAGAAGGTCGTGCCAGACGCGGCGTGCGCCGTACGTCCGATAGCTGGAAATGAAGCTGGCACGAACCCTGGCGCCGAACTCCTCGTCGCTCCGGGCACGAGCACTTGGCGCCCGAACCAGCCAGGCATGAAAGCCGCTGCGCGAAACACCGAGCGCTTCGCAGATCCACGATACGGGCCAGATCCCCCGGTGCTTCGCGATGAACTCGAACCTCATACCGAGTCCCTGGCGAAGTAGGCCGCCGCTTTTTTTAGAATGTCGCGCTCGGCCTTCATCCGGGCCAACTCGCGGCGTAGCCGCTCAATCTCCTGCTGCTCGGGCTTCATTAGTCCATGACCGGGAAAGGCCGAGCCAGGATCCGACACATGCTCACGAACCCATTTGCGCAGCACGTCCTCATGCAGGTCCAGATCGCGGGCGGCCTGCGACACCGATACCTCGCGCTCCCTGACCAGCTTCACCGCCTCAAGCTTAAACTCCCGGCTGAACTTCCGTCGTTGCATTCACACCCTCCGGTCCCAAAAACACCTTATCTCGGTGTCCGCGGAACCGGCAGCAGCTCAGCTCAAGGCTCCCAAGAAATAATCAAAGTCAGTGCGACATCGGCGAACGTGCTTGTCGCGGTGTTACTCCTAATTTAATCACATAGCATCGAGGCGTCATTTCGCCGCCGAACAGTCGGGTGGGGATGATGCGGGTAGCGCGGATCGTAATTCAGAACTTTCGCACCTTCGCGTCGCTTGACGTTAATGTGGCTGATGATCTGTGCTGCATCATCGGCGAGAACAACACCGGCAAGACCGCGATCCTGCGCGCAATCCAGATCTGCCTCGACAATATGTTGCCGTCGAGTTTTCGCTCACTGCTGCGCGAGGACATTCACTCCGCGATCGATATTGCCGAGCCTAGCCAAGTTCTGATCGGCATTGAGTTGACCGGGTTCGAGGGCAGAGTGAATGAAGAGGCTCTGGTCAGCACTTGGAAGACCGCCGCGGATCGTGCGCGCATATTCTACCGCTTCCGCCCGCGCCCGGCTGTCCGGGAGCAGCTTGCGAGTGGCGACATCGCACCCGGGACGCTGACCCTTGAGGACTATCAGTGGGAAATCCGCGGTGGCGGTGATCCTGCGGTCGACCTTGCCGACATCACCTGGGATGATGAGGGGATAGGCGAATCCGTGCGCTTCGCCGACCTGCAATCTTACCTTCTCGTTCATCTGCCCGCGCTCCGCGATGTCGAGAATGACCTGCGCAATCCCCGCCAATCGCCGCTTGTCCGCCTGACCGAGGCCTTCGAGATCGACGCGGCCGAGCAGGATGCCCTGATTGCCATCCTCGACCAAGCCAATCAGGCAATTGCGAACTCGGCGACGATCTCCGAGATTGCAGGGGCAATCGACGCGCGATTCAAGGATGTCTCCGGCCCCGCGTTCGAGATGGACGCCACGCTCGGCCTGTCCGCCGCGACCTTCCGCGCCATCATCCGCAACCTGAAAATCATTCTGTCGGACCTGTCGCTCACCTCGTTCGAACCCGGCCGCAACGGTCTTGGCATGAACAACATCCTCTACATCGCGATCTTGATGGAGTATCTTCAGCGGCGGATCGCACTCAACCGCTCGGCCGGCCAGTTGATCCTCATAGAGGAGCCCGAAGCGCATCTCCATCCCCAGCTGCAATTCTCGCTAATCGCGGCACTGCGCGCGATCGGCGTGCAGACCATTTTGACCAGTCACAGCACCCAGGTGACCTCGCAGGTTCCGCTGAGCAGCATTGTATCGCTCACCAAGCGCGAGGACGCGACCATTGCTGCGGGCAATCTCGCGCTCAATGCGGCGCTGACCGCGCCAGAGATTGCCGATCTCGAACGCTACCTCGACGCAACCAAGAGCGCATTGCTCTACGCCCGCAAGGTCATGCTGGTCGAAGGGCCAGCCGAGATGTTCCTGATCCCGGCGTTGATCGAGCAGGTGTACGGCGTGAAGCTCGAGCGGCTCGGCATCTCGGTTATCGCGATTCATGGCGTTCATTTCGACGTCTATGCCAAGCTGTTCCGCGCCGGCTCGCTCGAGAAAAAATGCGCGATCGTTGCCGATGCTGACATGAAGCCGTCCGACGCCGAGGACTTCCATCCGGAAACCGACGCCCCCGATTTGGTGGCGCTGGAAAGCGACTTTGTGTCCATATTCGCGGGCGCCACTACTTTCGAACGCGAATTGGTATCGGTCGGGCGCCTACCGATGCTGATCGAGACCATTCGTGCTCTCGGCGCGCCGCAGATCCTTGCGCAGATGGAGGATGGGCTCGCAACGCTCGCGCTCGGGGGATTGGGCCTAGCCGAAGAGACGGCGCTGCGCGTCGAGCTTGGCTCTATGACGCTCAATACCGCCAAGCGCTTTGGCAAAGCGCGTTTCGCGCAGATAGCAGCACGCTACGCTAATCTCGCGACCGATCTGCCGCCCTATATCGAGCAGGCCTTTGAGTGGCTCACCGAATGATCCGGCTGACACCCGAACAGCGCGAGGCGGTCGAACATGACGGCAATCTACTGCTGACGGCTTGCCCAGGCAGCGGCAAGACGCGGGTCATTCTCGCCAAGCTGCTGACGCTGGCCGATCAGGTCGTCGGCACGCCCCAATTCATCGGCTGCATCACCTATACCAATGCCGCGGTCGACGAGATCGAAGCCCGGTTGCGCACCTACGGCAACAACGCGATCGCGGAACGCTGTGAAATCTCCACGATCCACGCTTTTTGCCTGCAATTCATCCTGCGTCCCTATAGCTGGCTGGTTCCCGAGGTGCCGGCGACGTTTCAGGTGCTCTCCCGCGAGAACAGCCTGTTCGAGCAGATCGTGACGGCGGTCGAGGACGCCTTCGGTCGCGTGCCCTCCGGGCAGGTGTTCGAGGACTACGAATCCCTGCGCATCGACGTGAACGGTGAACCCTGCGGCCAAGGTATTGAGACCGGCATCGTCACCGACGAATCCGCCGCGCTCTATTGGGAGCGGGTCCGCGCCCACGGATACCTCGATTTCGCGATGATCCTCTTTTATTCATGGAAGATTCTCGAACAGCACCCGTTCGTCGGACGCGGCATCGCGAGCCGCTTTGTCTGGCTGCTGATCGACGAATTCCAGGACACCACAGACATCCAGATCGCCATCTTCGGCGCGCTCCAGCATTTCCTCCACACCCGCTTCTTTCTCGTCGGTGATCAGAACCAATCGATTATGCGCTTCGCCGGCGCTCGCCCGGAACTCGCCGAGCAGTTCGGCGATAAGATCGACGCGCACCGCGACACGGTCCTGACCGGCAACTTTCGATGCGGGCCGGCGATAGTCAGCACAGCATCAACACTCATCCCGACCGTGCCGGGGATGCAGTCGGCGGGCGATGCAGCCCAGCTCGCGGCGCAAGTGAACTACGTCCATGTCGGCTGGCCAATCGACGCCATCACCGAGCATTTCCTGCCCGCCCTGCAGGATGCCGGCATCCCGCTCGGCAAAGCCGCGATCCTTGCGCCATGGTGGACGCACCTCATCCCCGTCGCCCGCGCCCTCCGTGAATTCGACGTCCCGGTCTTCGGTCCGGGCGCGCGCCCCTATAAGCGTCGGCGTCTGCTTGCCGGACTTGCCGAGCAACTTGGAGCCTGCGCCGGAGCCGGCAATTACCTCGGCCTCCCGGGTGTCGAGCGAGCATTGTTTCGGCTCATCGGTGATCTCACCGGGAACTCGCGCTACGACATGTTCAGCTATCAGGGGCGTCGTGCGGCGCTCGGCCTGATCTATCTCGCTCGCGAACTTGCCAACCAGCATCCCGGCGGCGTCGCTTGGCTGCGCGCCATCGCCCGCGAGGCTGGTGACTATCTCGAACGCGAGGAATGGTTGCCGGGCAGCGCCAAACAGCCGCTGGTCGATTCCGCCGAGGAAATGCTGTCCGATATGCAGGCCAGCAAGGTCGATCTCGCAAATCTGCTGATCTCCGATATGGGCCTGTTCGCCAATCCCGAGCATGCGCTTAAGCTGATCACGCTGCACAATTCAAAAGGCCGCGAATTCGATGGCGTCGCCCTGATCTGCATGAACAATGGCAGTATCCCGCATTTCTCGACATCGACGCAGGAGGCGTATGACGAGTCTCGGCGGCTATTCTACGTAGGCCTGACTCGCGCCAAGCGCATCCTCGTCGTCGCGTCCGATCAGTCTCACTGGAAGAACACGCCGACCCCGTTTATCGTGGAGGCCGGCCTTGGATAAGCACCTGCCCTGTTTGAAGCGGTTTTGCGCTGAACTTTCTTTTATTTCTGATAAATCCGGCAGAATACCGATCTTGCATTTGCAGTTGTAAGGCCGGGTCACTCAAGCCTGAGACGCTCCCATTCATCGATCAAAGACCTGTATTTGTCGTTGAAAATAGCCTCCTCGGTGCCTTGTAAGGACGTTGTCTCTGGCGAGAAAAACGTCCTGCGAAGAGGATCTATGATACGCATGTCATTTGGATCTAAGCCTTCCAGTGCTTGTTGCATCGCCCATAGGCCCAACCTTCCCCCTTCCTCAGGTAGCGCAGGCTCTTCGCTGAAGTAGGGATATACAACGCGTGTATACTTCTCTCTTACACGCGCGTGGAGAGCGTCGCGGATGCGAACTGTTCCGCCTAGATTCTCAATTCGTAGAATCCCATGAACGCTCTGAGGAATGATCTCGACTGGTTCATTTGACCAACGTAACTTTGCACTAAGCAATTCAAGAACGCCTTCCTTCAATAGGGGATATAGGCGTTTATAATTTTCGTTTGAGGCAATGCGATCTGTGGTCAGATCTGCTAATTCCCCATCACCCGATATATGCTTTTTAACATCTGACCAGAACGGCAGATAGAAATCACCACCCCGGCTTCTTGTGCCGCCCGCTTCTTTCTTGCGATCAAGTCGGATATCATCCTTCAATATGGATCGTCGCAACGCTCTGCGTGCATAGAACAGCTGCAAAGCCTTTCGAAGAGGAATATCCAGAACGGACAAGGGATTCACTCGCCTAATAATATCGCATGATAATCGCAGCAATTCCTCTGGTAGGGCAAGTGAAATTTGTCTCCTTATGGCGGAGCTTTTGTTCTACACTATTTCGCCGAGCGAGCCCGGAGTGACCTCCGCTTCCTTGGGTTTGTCATTGAAACCGGTCGGTCGACAAACGGCTCACTTTCGGACCCTGGACCACGACAACCATGAACGTCCGCTGCCCTGGCTGGTAGTGCCGCAAACCGACGGTCCGTTATCGGCCCATTTGCGGCCGCTGCATGGGGGTGATGCAGTAAATGCTGAATGTCGGTTCACGCCAAGACCTGACATTCGGGCCTGAACTCGGGAACGACGGCTTTGTTGTCTAATTGATTTCTGCGTTGCCCTTCCTTTTTTCCCGTTCGCCAATGGTTGTCTTCGAGGTCATCGGACAGCTGTGGCAGCTTCACGTCCGAGCCTTCATGATCGCGGCCGAGCGGAATAGGTGGACGTCTCTGAGTCCCAAACGAGGTTTGACCCTCTACAAAGCTGACGAGATCGTCCGGGGCATGGCTGAGCGGGATGAGGAACGCCGGGGATCAGGCCCAGCGAAACTCGGTCTCGTTCAGCCAAAGTGAATGGAGTAATGCGGCGAGCTTCCGTGCGACGGCCGTTCTGGCACGCCTTGGCCCTTTGCCTTTGGCGATTTTCCTGCCCCATGCCTGAAGGGCAAATGGCCGCTTCACCTGCGACAGTGCGACGTTGGCCGCTTCGTAAAGCGCCTTGCGCAACATCGGATCTCCCGCCTTGGAGATATGTCCGCTTACATCGCGTTCTCCCGATTGACTGCGTCGGGGGACAAGCCCCGCATAGGCGCCGACATCCTCGCTCCTTGCGAAGCGGTGGGGGTCTTCGATGGTAGCAGTGAAGGTGAGAGCCGTGATCGGGCCGACACCAGGAACGCTCATCAGCCTGGCGCAGACCTCGTCCGCCTTTGCCCGATCGTTGAGCAGGCGATTGGAGGCGCGCAGTTGCTCCTCGATGGCTTCCATGGCGGCAATAAGCGGGGCGAACAGAGCCTTCAGATCCGGGCGCTGGGCGTAGAAGGCGGCCAGGCGTTCGGCACGCCGGCCCGGTGTTCTGGCGGTACCCATGCGCAGGCCGAACAGCTTCAGGAGCCCACGCAACTGATTGGCCATGGACGTACGCGCGGTGATGAGCTGCGCGCGAATACGCAGGGCTGCCCTGTCGATATGCGTGGCTGACGCTTTCATGTGAACCCGCTTGTACCAGCCTGTACGCGCCAGTTGGGCAAGCCCTTCCGCATCGTGCACGTCGCTCTTGTTCACGCGCGCCGAAAGGACACCCTTTGCGTGCCGCGCGCAGATACATTCTATCGCGACGCCACGCTCAACCAGTCCGTGATACAGGAAAGTCGATAGCGTTCCTGTCTCCAGCACCACGCGGCTCAGCTCGGCACAATGCCTGTTGAGCCATTTGGCTAAAACGTCGGGATCGCTCGCAACAACATCGCGACGTAAAACCTTACCGTCGGCATCGACTACGCAGATATGCGTCGTCTTGTCGCTCACATCTAATCCTGCGTACATCGACATCGGTCACCCTCCTGCATTGAAGCGCCAAGGCGACTTCGTACCATGCACGAGGGTGGCTACATCAATTACGCGGTGTCCCAACATCGGCCACGTCCAGGGGAATACGATGATCTAGATCTACCGCTCGCCTGCTCGGGCATCACGCCTCGAACAACGCGTCGGGGCATGTCGCACAGCTATGGCGGACCCACGATCTGCGAAGATCGTCAAGCACGACTATGGCTTGAGGTATCGCCAAGTCGACAAGCCCGTTTGATGGCCTTGCCACGCTGTACCCCTTCTTGTACCCATCAATGTGCAACCCGCCGACAGACGGGTTGAGCGTCGACGCAAAATCAATAGCTTAGTGCGCGGAAAAAATAGGTCAGGAATCCTGTCTCCCTGACCACGGACGATGGCGCTTGGCCCGTTCCCTCTCAAATAAGACAAAGAGAAAACGACCCTCGGCTTGGTCATCGACCAGGCGCGGGGGCGATCGGATTGATCGGCGACCAGGCCATCGCGAATATCGCAAAAAATGGATGGAGCGCGGCCCGTGACGCCCGCCCTTATGTCACATATCTGCCACACGCTCCAACGACCGGACAAAAATGTCGTTGTTTTCATGATCTTGTCACGGCAACGCTAACATATAGGTCAGATGGTCTGTCCATCCATAAAAATGGGGGAAACCATGAATATCCGCCACCTTTTCGGTGCGACCGCCTTGATCGGCACCTTGGCTCTGCTGCCATCGATGGCCCAGGCTCAGGCCGCGGGGAATGCCGATCCTGCGACGGCGACGACGCCGCAACAGGATGTGACGCCTGCGGGCAACACCACCGCCAGCACCGCCACGACCGGCTCCAACGACGTCATCGTCACCGGCTCGCGCATCGCCAGCCCCAACCTGACCTCGCCCAACCCGGTGACGAGCGTCCAGGGCTCGGAGTTCTTCCAGACCGGTCAGGTCTCGATCGGCGACCAGCTGAACCAGCTACCCCAGCTGGCCTCGACCTTCAGCCAGTCCAACTCGACCCGCTTCCTTGGCACGTCGGGCCTCAACCTGCTCGACCTGCGCAACCTGGGTACGCAGCGCACGCTGGTGCTGGTCAACGGTCGCCGCCACGTCGCGGGCGACATCCTCAGCTCCGGCACCTCGGTCGATACCAACACGATCCCGACCGACCTGATCCAGAGCGTCGACATCGTGACCGGCGGCGAGTCCGCCGTCTATGGCTCGGACGCGGTCGCAGGCGTGGTCAACTTCGTCCTTAAGGACCATTATGAGGGCATCCAGGCCCGCGCCCAGAACGGCGTCAGCACCTATGGTGACGGCCAGGCCAGCTTTGCCAGCATCCTGGCGGGCAAGAATTTCAACGAAGGTCGCGGCAATGTCGCGGTCAATGTCGAATATGCCCATCAGGACCAGTTTTTCGCATCCAGCCGCCCGTATCTGTCGCAGCAGCGCTCTTTCGTAGAGGTCAATCCGAACGGCGCGCCGGGCAATCCCGAATATCTGCTATACAATGACGTGCGCAGCGCCTCGTACAGCGATACCGGCGTGGTGCGCTTCGGCGGCAACTCGCTGCTGAATGCGGGCACCGCGCCGAACGGTGTCGCCTATTATGTCCCCTATCAGTTCACGCCAGACGGCAATCTGGTCCCGCTCACCGGCCAGCGTGTCGGCTATGGTCCGAACGGTTCGTTCATCGGCGGCAATGGCAGCACCGGACGAGAGGGCAACCAGTTCCAGATCCAGCCCCAGCTGAACCGCGTCAATGTCAGCCTGATCGGCCATTATACCGTCTCGGACGCGTTCGTGCCGTTCGTCGAGGCGACCTATTCGCATACTTCGGTCTTCGGATCGGGCTCGAGCGGCCCAGCCTTCATCAATGGCGGCGTGTTCTCCGACAGCCGTGAAGCCATCCGGCTCGACAATCCCTATCTGACCGATCAGGCGCGCGCGACGATCGTCGCCAACAAGCTGCTCGCCAATCCCAATGCCAATGTCGGTCCGTCGGGAACGTTCAACGTGCGCGAAATCATGTTCGGGCTGGGCAACCGGTCGGAACAGTCGGATCGCGACACGTTCCGCATCGTCGGCGGCGTGCGCGGCGACTTCAACAACAACTGGCATTACGAGGTGTCGGCCAATTACGGATCGTTCCGTGAGAAGACCGAAATCCTGGGCAATCTAAACGTCCAGCGCTTCCTGCTGGCCAATGACGCGGTCCGCAACAGCGCCGGGCAGATCGTCTGCCGCTCGCAGGTCGATCCGACCGCGGCGGTCGGCTATGCCGGCGTGAACGATCCGAACCAGGCCTCGGTCCTGGCCAATGACGTCGCGGCCTGCGTGCCGATCAACGTGATGGGTGGCCAGTTCACCCAGGCCCAGCGCAACTATCTGCTCCAGAACACGACCTCGGTCGGCAAGATCACGCAGCTGGACATCAGCGGCTATCTGTCGGGCGATCTGGAACAGCTGTTCTCGCTGCCCGGCGGCCCGATCGGCTTCTCGATCGGTGGCGAGTATCGGCGCGAGACCAACTATTACTCGCAGGACCCGCTCGTCTCGGAGGGCTATACCTTCTATAACGCCATCCCGACCTTCAATGCGCCGGCGATGATCGTGAAGGAGGCGTTCGGCGAAGTCCGGGTGCCGCTGCTCAAGGACCTTCCGCTCATCAAGGAGCTGACGCTTTCGGGTGCGGCGCGTGTTTCGGACTATAACACGACGGCGGGTACGGTCTGGTCGTATAACGCGTCGGCGATCTGGAAGCCGGTCAGCGACCTGACCTTCCGCGCCAGCTATGCCCGCGCGGTGCGCGCGCCGAACCTGGGCGAACTCTACACCCCGCCCGGCGCCAATTATCAGTTGGTCTCGGACCCCTGCTCGGCCGACAACATCACCAAGGGGACGAACCCCGCCAATCGCCAGGCGAATTGCGCGGCGGCGGGACGCCCGTCGGGCTATAATTTCCAATATTCCAACTCGCTGCTCTACCAGAGCGGCGGCAATCCCAGCCTGCGGGCGGAGCGGTCGGACTCCTACACCTATGGCGGCGTGTTCCAGCCGCACTGGGTCCCCGGCCTGTCGCTGACGGTCGACTATTATAATATCCGCGTCCAGCAGGCGATCGCCTCGGTCGATGCACAGACGATCATCAACCAATGCTATGATCTGCCGACGCTCAGCAACCAGTTCTGCGCGCTGTTCAAGCGTGCCGGGGCCAGCGGCGGACCCAGCGGCGAAATCCCCTTCCAGATCCTGGAGGGCTCGCTCCTGTCGGCCGGCGTCAACTTCGCCTCGCTGCGGGCGCGCGGCATTGATGCCGAGCTTGCCTATAATCACGACATCGGCACGCTCGGCCGCCTGTCGCTGCGCGGCAATTACACCCATGTCCTGGAGCGCAACGACTATACCGATCCGACCCGTCCCGACTATGTGACGCGCGATCTGAACAATCTGGGGACGCCGCAGGACCGCTTCACGATCAACGCCAACTTCATGACGGGGCC
This sequence comes from uncultured Sphingomonas sp., assembly GCF_913062585.1. Taxonomy (GTDB): domain Bacteria; phylum Pseudomonadota; class Alphaproteobacteria; order Sphingomonadales; family Sphingomonadaceae; genus Sphingomonas. The sequence goes on from NZ_CAJXWX010000006.1 coordinate 10,672, forward strand.
GTTCACCTTCGGCTATCGTCTGCGCTGGTATGGTCGCCAATATGTCGGCGATTACGCCTATTACAACACGCTCAACGGGATCGCGCCGACCGATCCCTATTATGCCGATCACAAATATTATCCGGTCGTCGCCTATCACGACATCCGGCTGGGTGTGGACGCCACCAAGAACTTCAACTTCTATCTGGGCGTCACCAATCTGGGCGACAAGCATCCGCCGCTCGACCTGACCGGTCTGGGCGCGGGCAGCGGGCAATATGATACGCTCGGCCGCTTCGTCTATGCGGGCGTCCAGGCCAAGTTCTAAGGCCCGACCTGAAATAGGGGCTGCCCGTCTAATATGGACGGGCGGCCCTTTTTTTTCAGCGTCAGAGGTTCGCCTGTTCCTCTTTCGGCAGGTCGGCATCGGGCGGATAATAGAGCGCGGCGCATTCCGCGCGCAGGCACCCACCCTCGGTCACGATATCGTCGCGATACGCGTCGGCTATGAAGCCCAATGTATCGACATGCCGCGCCTCGAAATACATCGGGTGCACGTCATCGCGCCCCGCGCCGTAAACGACCCGCCCGACCTTCGACCAGATCGAGGCCATGGTGCACATGCCGCAGGGTTGCAGCGTGGAGTAGAGGGTCGCCCCGCGCAGCTCCAACGCCCCCTGCCCTTCGCAACCGCGACGGATCGCCATCATCTCCGCATGGGCGGTGGCGTCGGGCAGTTCCTCGGTCTGGTTACGCTCGGCGGCGATCACCTGCCCGTCGAGCACGATCACCGAGCCCAAAGGCGAGGTCGAGGGGTCGGAGCCTTTCGACGTCGCAACCGCGATCGCCATGCGCATCCATTTTTCGTCGTCCTGGGTCATGCCGCGGCCAACGCGGCACGCCCAGTTCCGGGCCCAAGCCGTTGAAATACCGCCTATCGGGCGGTCGACTTTGCGCCGTAATAGTCGCTCAACACCGCGAAAGCCTCCTTACGCTGCCCGGTTTCGGAGATCAGCCCCTTGCGGTTCCACCCCTGCTGGAAGTCCGGGTTCTGGCGGCGCGGCGAGCGGAAGTCCTTCAGGATCCAGGGCGACATGCCGCGCAAGGTCGGGATATGATCCGCCATGCCCAGCGTCGCGCGGTAATAATCGGCCTGATACTCCTCTGAGAATTTCTGCTTGTTGGCGGGATCGTGGAAGCCCGCCCGCGCATCGGCGCCGAACTCCGAGAAGATCAGCGGCTTGTCGGCGGGCACCCGCCACTCGCTACGGCCGAGATCGGCCAGGCGGTCCTGCGTATACCAGCCATTATAGGTGTTGATCGCCATGACATCAAGCGCCTCGGCCAGCGGATCGGCGAGCGTCATGACGGGATGGTCGGCACTCTCGTCCCGCTCCACGAGCAGCGCCGCGCTGACCAGCCGCGTATCGTCCAGGCGCCGGACATCGCCGACCAGCGTGCGCAGGAAACTGTTGCGCGCGTCGGTCACCGGGGTTTCGTTGGCGACGCTCCAGATGGCGATCGCGGCGCGGTTGCGGTCGCGCAGGATATTCTCCGCCAGCATGGTGCGCGCACGGTTCAGCGTATCCGGATTGGACCAGGCCACCCGCCAATAGACGGGCACTTCGCTCCACACGATCAGGCCCAGCTCGTCGGCCAGGCGGACGGTGACGTCGGAATGCGGATAATGGGCCAGCCGGACGAAATTGCCGTGCAACCCGTCCTTGATCTCGCTGAGCAGCGCCCGCGACGCCGCCGGGGTCATGGCGCGGGTCGGATCGACGCCCAATTCCTCCTCATGCATCGAGATGCCGCGCAGGAAGATCGGCTTGCCGTTGAGCAGAATGTCGGCCCCGCGCCGCTCGATGGTGCGGAAGCCGATGCGGTCGCGCCACTGATCCTCGCCGGACGCGATGGCAACGTCATAGAGCTTGGGCCGGTCGGGCGACCAGCGGATCAGCGCGCGCGGCGCCGCCATGGTCGCGCGCCAATTGCCACCCGCATCGGTCACGCCCGCCCGGTCGAGCCCCAGCTCGGCGATGCGCAGGCGAACGGGCCGGTTGGCGGCCTGCGGTCCGTCGAGATGGACGTCGACCGCCATCTTGCCGTCACGGGTCAGGCGGACCCACGCATCGTCGACATAAGTATCGGGCGTCTGGATCAGCCGTACCGGCCGCGTGATGCCGCCATAATTCTCCCAGTCGGTGACGGGCGGCGGCACGGTGGCCTCGGTCGCCTGGCTGTCGACCCCGACCGTGATCTGGTTCTGCCCGTCGCGCAGCAGGCCGGTGACGTCGAAGGCGAAGGGCGTGAAGCCGCCCTCATGCCGCCCCACCTGCTTGCCGTTCAGATAGACGATAGTCGCATAATTGGCCGCGCCGAAGCGCAGGAAATAGCGCCCTTTGCGCACGGGCGGCGCGGCGAACGTCCGCTGATACCACATCAGCCCGTCATAATGGCGAAGCTCCGGCGCCTGGGTCAGCCAGGACGAGGGGAGCGAGGTCAGCGGCGAATGGGCGAGATCGAACTCATAGAGGACCCGGCTGTCCTTCGCCATCGCGGCGCGGACATCGACATCGCGCCAGCGCTGCTGCCCCGCATCGGGCATCCCGCCATGGAAGCCCGCAATGCCGGATCGGAACGGGTCGATCGAATAATGCCACGGCCCCGACAGGTCGGTGCCGTCGCGCAGATCGGCAGCGGCCAGGACCGGCCCCGGAGACGGCGGCGCCTCCTGCGCCGCAAGCGGCGATCCCAGTATCGCCAGCATTCCGGCCATGGCGCCGGTCCAGCCTTTTCCGATCATCGCTTCGCTCTCCCTGTTTAGCCGGTTCTAACCCATTCCTGCGCAGCGGCCAGTCGATCGGGCCGCGTCCCGCCTCAGGGCGCCGGTCTATATTCGAACGTCATGCCGACCGCGCGGCCGGGCTGAAAGCCCTTCCAAACGGTCGAGGCGGGCGGGCCCGGGCTGTATTGCGCCACCCGGCCGACCGGCACGTTCGGCCAACGGCCCGCATCGGACTGCACCTCCAGGCCGTTCAGATAGGCGTCCTTCGCGGTCTCGCCCTTCACATAGCGGTCGAGAAAGGCCGTGATGAAATGCGTCTGGATGGGCAGCAAGCGATCCTTGCGCCAGACGGCGTCCTCGAACCAGTCCATGTCCCAGAAACGCTGACGCATGGCGGGCGGCGCACCAACCAGCGCGATGCTGTGCCCGGCCTGGGCGAAGGTCAGCAGATAGCGCGGCGCGGAAGCAGGTGCGGTGAACAGCGCACGCACCGCGTCATGGCCGACCACCCGGTCATGGTCGCCGACCACGATCAGGGTCGGCGCGTTCACCGCGCCCACACCCTGCCCGGTCCAGATCGGGACCTCGCCGAACCGCGCGGCGGGGGCGAGCGCGACGATCGCCTTCACGCCCGGCACCGACAGGTCCCCACTCCGCGCAGCCCCGGCCGCATAGGCGCCAAGGATGCCACGGCTCAATCCGGCTATGGCAGGGTTGAGCGGCGCGCCCCCGACGGTCAACACGCCGTAGCCGCCCATCGAATAGCCGATCAGTGCCGTTCGGGCCGGATCGGCGGCAGCGAGGATGCCGTCCTGCGCGGTCGCCCGCTTCTGCGCTTCCCGTGCGACAAAGGCGATGTCGAGCGGCCGCCGGGCGATCGGCCCTGCCCTGGCGGCGTCGGTACGGATGCTGATCGGCGGATCGCGAAAGGCCGGGGCGACGACCACATAGCCCTTGCTCGCCAGGTTCTCGCCCAGCCAGGACAGGACCTCCGGCGTGTTGCCGTAACCATGGGCGAGGATGACGAGCGGAAACCGCCCCGTCGCCACGGGCCGGTCAGCCGAAGCCAGCCCCGGCAGGTCGAAGGGCACGTCCCGCCCGTCTTCGCCGGACAGGGCGGTGTGATAGGTGATGCCGGGCCCGGCAGACGCCGCCGGATACCAGATGACCAGCGGCAAATGCCGGTCGACGATGGCGGGCCGATCGCGGCCCTGCAACGGATCGGCCTGCCCCGGCTGGACGAACTCGGTCCGCATCACGCCGACGGGATAGCGGCCCAGCTGCGCCAGCTCGGGCGCGTCGACGGGCGGACGGGCGGGTGCCCCCTCCCCCACGCCCTGTCCCTGCGCGGCGGCGACAGCGGCCAGGACCGCGACCGCCCCCAGCACCGCGCGCCGCATCAGAAGTTGAAGCCCAGCCGGAGCCCGCCATAGCGGCGGAAATCACGCGGCAGCACCGCCTGCGTCGCGATATTGCCGCCGAAATTGCCCGCCGTATTCACCAACGACCCATAATATTGCTTGTCGAACAGGTTGTTGACGAAGGCGACCAATTCCCAACGGCGATCCTCCTGCCGGACGCCCAGACCGACATTCACGATGCTAAAGGCGGGCTGGAAGGTCTGGGGATCGCGCGCCTGAAAATACAGGCTGCTCTGATATTGCCAGTTCACCTGCGCCACACCGCGCAGATCCTGGGTCAGGCGCGGCGAATAGTCGAGATTGGCGTTGAACTTCCACTTGGGCGCCTGAATCGCGGTCGTACCGGTCAGGTTCTGGCTGGCGGGCGAGCCGGTGCAGCCTTGCGCCGCAGTCTGCAACGGATAGCATTGCGCGACGTCGAACTGGGCATATTTGGCGTCCAGATAGGTCGCCGCCCCGCCCAGGTTGAAGCTGTCGCTGAACCGCATCGACCCTTCGAACTCGATGCCCTTGGTGGTCAGGCGGCCGACATTGGTCAGGCGATAGTTGGATGTGCCGTCCGCCAGCGTCTCGATGGTCTGGGCCTGAAGGTCGCGGTAGCTGGTGTCGAAGAAGGTGACGTTCGCGGTCAGGCGGCGGTCGAGGAACTGGCTGCGAATGCCCAGTTCCTTGTCGCGCGACCGCTCGGGCTTGATCGGCCCGGCCAGCGCACGGTTGCGGTTGAACCCGGTGGTCAGGTCATAGGTCTGGCCCTTATACCCCGTCGCATAGGTGATGAAGGCGTTGACCGTCGGGCTGAAATCATAGCGCAGCGTGCCGCGATAGGTGCCCGCCGTGTCGCTGGCATGGCCCGCAAAGGACGTGCCCGCCAGATTGTCGCGGAAGGTATAGGCGACCCGCTCATTCTGCACGCGCCCGCCGCCGGTGAAGGTCAGGTCGGGCACGATCGTCCAGTCGACTTGCGCGAAGGCCGCGACCTGTCGCGACTGCGAGGTCGCATACCAGTTGGCGAGCGAGAAATAGGGCCCGCGCTGGAACGGACGGTTGAACTTCACATTCGCACCGTAGAGGCCGACCGTATAGCGGAACGGCTGGTCGGCATCGGACTGCAGCCGGACCTCCTCGGTCACCTGCTCGGAGTTGAACACGCCGATCTGGGTGTTGTTGCCCAGATTGCCCGGCGCCGACGTATCGTCATGGTCGAGATAGTCGTTCAGGTGGAACCGGTCATAGGAACTGATCGTGACCAGGTTCAGCTTGCCGAGGCCGAACTCGCCGCGGATATAGCCGCCGCCGCCCTCATATTTGGTGCGTGAGTCGTAATTGTTGCTGATGTCCTGATTGTCGGGGCCGACGACCACGCCCGGCAGCACGACCGAGGGGGTCAGCCCGGCGGTCCCGCGCAGACGGGCATTGGCTCCGAAGGCCAGAAAGGGGCGCCCCACGGTCGTGTTGCCGTTGACATAATTGCCCGCGATGGTCAGCGAGGCCGTGTCGGTCGGCTCCCAGCGCAGCTTGCCGCGCAGGTTCAGCGTCTCGCGACCATTGACCCGCTTGTTGTTGAACAGGTTGCGGATGTTGCCATCCCACTTGTTATAGGCAGCCGAGACGACATAGCCGAGCTGATCGTTGATAGGGCCGGAAACGCTGAAGTTGACGCCGCCTTCGCGATCGGTCGTCGCCACCGCATTCGCACGGACGCGAAGCTCCGAGGTCGGGTTGCGGGTGATGAGGTTGACCAGACCGGCCGAGGCCGACTTGCCGTAAAGCGTGCTCTGCGGCCCGCGCAGCACCTCGATCCGCTCGACATCGGGCAGGTCGGTGAAGGCGCGCGCCTGGAACGCCAGCGGCACTTCGTCGACCAGCACCGCGACGCTCGATTCCACGCCGATGCCGAAGGCGAAGGTGCCGACGCCGCGCAGCGAAATGTTGGAGTTCTGCGGCTGCTCGGCCGGGCGGACGACCAGCGATGACGAGACCTTGCCGATATCGGTGAAGTTGCGGACACCGGCGGCGGCCAGCTGCGCGGGGGCTACGACCGACACGGCGAGCGGCACGCGCTGCACATTCTCGGCCCGCTTGTTGGCGGTTACGATGATCTCGCCTGCGCTCACGGGCTCGGGCGCGATGGCCGAGGTCGGGCCACCGGGGGCGCCCTGGCTATCCTGGGTCAGCTTGGCCTGATCGGCGGGTGCCGGAGCAACCTCCTGCGCCGAAGCCTGGCCTGCGGCAGCCAGCGACACGATCAGCGCGGTCGCAGCCACGGTGGAACGCAGCATCTTCATAATCCCCTCCTTTGCAGCCGGTCTTGGCCGGTCTTGCTTCGTCAGGAATTCAGCATACCAAATGGTCTTACCAATGCAATGGGGTTGTTTGACCGTAATGATGGGAAGCGTGAAACGGGCGGGACTGCGACATTCCGGCATCAGCAGCCCCGCCCCGTGCAGGCGAAAAGCCTTATAAAGTCAGGGTGACGCCCCGCCTCCCCTCATGCATCACCGCCTCGCCGGAGCCGTCATTCACGATGAGCGTGCGTTCATCGCCCGGCGGCAGGAGCAGGGTGATAGACAGGGTGTTCGATCCGCTTGCCGACTCGCGAGCGACAGTCAGTACGACCCGTTCCGCATCGGCCTCACCAGCGATACGCCACCGATCGGCGGGGCCCGCTCCATCGCCCTGATCGTCCATCCCACTCCAGGCGACCAGGCCGATCGCGGGCGGGAACACCCAGAGGCCGCGCTTCAGGGGCTCGGGACGCCAGCCGCCCTTGGCCAGATCGACCAGCATTGCGGAGCCGGCCCGTGCGATCAGCGGCGGCGGCGCGTCCAGCGGCACGTCCAGCCGCACGGTCGCCCCACCCGCCCAGCGCGCGCCGGTCCACACATCGACCCAGTCGCAACCGACCGGCAACCGGACCATGCGGTGCCGCGCGCCTTCCTCCATCACCGGCGCCGCTAACATGTCGGGCCCCAGCATATGCTCGTCGCCTTCGACCCAGGCTTGGGGATCGTGCGGGAAGTCGAGCCAGAGGGGCCGCACCATCGGCTCATAATCGCCATGATAGCAATGCAGCAGGTCGTAGAAGAAGGGGATCAACGTCTGGCGCAGCGCCATCAGCCGATGGATGGCGGGCAGCACCTCCGGATACATCCAGGGCTCGTTGACCGTGCGGTCGTCGTTCCAGCTGTGGATGCTGAAGCGCGGCATCAGCACGCCCGCCTGCACCCAGCGGACCAGCAATTCGGGCGACGGCGCCGGGCCGGAGAAGCCGCCCACGTCATGCCCGCTGTTCGATACGCCCGACAGCGCCAGCCCGATCGACTGGCGCGCATTGTAGCGGATCGTCTTCCACTCGGTCCGATTGTCGCCCGACCAGGTCTGGGCATAGCGGTGCAGCCCCGCCATGCCCGCGCGGGTGACGACATAGGGCCGCGTTTCGGGCCGCTTGGCGATCTGGGCCTGGCGGGACGCGCGGGTCATCAGGATCGGCTGGACCGGACGCATCTCGGCGGCGGGGCGGGCCTGACCAAAGCCATCGACCATCGCGCGACGGTCCCACAGCTCATATTCGTTATTGTCGTTCCACGTCGCCTCGATGCCGTGGTCGAGCAGCGCCGACGTCACCTGATCGCGCCACCAGGCCGCCGCTTCGGGCCGGGTCATGTCGATATAGCTGCCGACCTCGTCCCAGAACTGCGCCTCGACCGGCTGGCCGTCCTCATCCGCTACGAACAGTCCGGCCTCCGCCACCTCGTCATAGCGCGGATGGCTGCGCAGCAGCGCGGGCTTGATATTGGGCACCAGCCGCACGCCCGCCTCGGCATAGGATGCCACGAAGGCGGCGGGATCGGGAAACTTGTCGCGGTTCCAGTGGAAGACGTACCGCTTGTCCCCGATCGAGGTATAGCCCGACGACAGGTGGAAGGACGTGCAGCCCAGATCGTGCCGCTCGCACAGCGCCAGGAACCCCGCCATCTGCGCCGCCGCATCGGGCGCATCGGTATAGGTCATGGTCGAGCCCGAATAGCCCAGCGTCCAGCGCGGCATCAGCGCGGGGCGCCCGGTCAGCCAGGTGAAGCGCCGCGTCACCGCCCGCGGATCGGGGCCTGCGATGATCCAGCGATCGACGTCTCCGGCCTCGGCCACGACATGGCGGTAGAGGCCGTGATAATTGTCCAGCTCCTGCCCCAGGTCGAAGGTGACATCGGCGACCGTGTCGTAAAATTCGCCGTGGCAGCGGCCTTGTGCATCCGCGACCAGCAGATAGGGGATCGACTTGTAGAGCGGGTCACTCGTTTCCGCATCGAAGCCCATCGGATCGACATTGGTCAGCCGGAAACGCCGTCCTGCCCGGTTCGTGTCGCCGGTCCGGTCGCCCAGGCCATAGAAGCGCTCGCCGGACACCCGCGCGGCATAATGATGCGCACGCCCGTCCCACCAGCCGAAATCATAGGCCTGGGTCGGGCGATCCTGGGTGATGACGTGCCAGCCCTGCTCCCCGTGCTGCTCCCAGCGACAATGCAGGCCTTCGAGCGTGACGCTCACGCGCAGCCGATCGGTGGCGACGGTCAGGACACCGTCGGTCTCCTCGCAGGCGAAGTCCGGGCAGGCGAAACCCGCCACGTCCATCCGGTCGCGACCGGGCTCGGCAATGTCCTCCGCACCCGGTGCGATGGCCCAGCTGGGCGGGCTGGTCACGCGCCCCTCGGCCAACAGCAGCAGGCGCATGACGTCTTCCTCCGGCACGAACAGATGCGCGACCGCGCCGGTATCGGCGGTCAGGGTGACGCGCCCGCGCACACGCTCGGTCAGGCTGAAACGCGGCGGCTGGGACAGGGTGGCGCGCCTCATCGGCCGGGCTCCTCGGAATGGGGGGTTATGGTGAAGGGGGTCAGCTTGCGGATGAACAGGACCAGCACCGCCGCACCGACCAGGTCGAACACCGCCAGGACGGCGAACAGCGGCGCGTAACCGACCGTGTCGGCCAGCTGGCCGATCAGCAGCGAAAAGAGCAGGCCGCCGATCCATCCCGCCTGGCCGATAAAGCCGTTGGCGGTGCCGACCTCGGCCGGCGCGAACACGTCCGACGACAGGGTGTTGATCAGTCCCGAGATCATCTGGTGCGCGAAGCCGCCAATGCAGAACAGCGCGATCCCCACGTACGGACTGGCTGCCAGCCCGATGCACCCCGGCGCGATCATCAGCACCGCGCCCAGCGCCACGCCAGCCACGCGCGAGGGGATGAGCGACACGCCCCGCTTCATCAGCCAGGGCGACAGATAGCCGCCCAGGATGCCGCCGACATCGGCCGCCAGGAAGGGCAGCCAGGCGAAGAGCGCGATCTGCTTCAGGTCCATGCCGCGCTCGCTGGCGAGGTAGAGGGGGATCCAGAAGCTGAAGGTCTGCCAGGCGGGCTCGGCCAGGAAACGCGGCACCGCGATGACCCAGAAGCGGGACGTGCGCAGGATGTCCTTGGCCTTGGCGCGCTTGACCGGGCCTTTCGGCTTTTCGACCGCGATCATCGCCTTTTCCTCGGGCGTGATCGCGGGGTGATCGTCGGGCGAGCGATAGAAGATGTACCAGGCGGCGGCCCAGAAGATGCCGACGCCGCCTGTCACGAGGAAGGCGGTGCGCCAATCGGCCCAGAGCGCGACCGCCACCACCACCGGCGGCGCGATCAAGGCGCCCAGCGAGGTCCCCGCGTTGAACCAGCCGACCGCGACCGAACGCTCACGCGCCGGGAACCACTCCGCCACCGCCTTGATGCCCGACGGGATCGCCGCCGACTCGAACAGGCCCAGCACGCCGCGGAAAAAGGCCAGGCTCAGCCAGCCGATGGCCAGCGCATGGAGCATGTTCGCCGCCGACCAGGCCAGACCGAACAGCGCGAACCCCGCGCGCAGGCCGAACCGGTCGATGAACGCGCCCGCCACCGGCTGCATGATGGTATAGGCGAGCTGGAAGGCGCCGACGACATAGCTGTATTGCTGCGTCGACATGTGAAGCGCGGTCTTCAGTTCCGGCGCCAGCACGCCCAACGAGTTGCGCGCCAGATAATTGGCGATCGTCCCCGCACAGATCAGTGCCACGATCCACCAACGCAGATTGCGTATCCGCAAAGCCCGTCACTCCCCTCACCCGTCAGGCGATCATCGTCGCCGGTATCGGTGGGAGCTTAACGCGGTTAAAACGGGCTGTCCATATTGGTCTGGCCAATCATCGTGACCAGACCTGTGTGAGGCGCGCTATTCGGAGTAATGGAAGAAGCGGAAGTCGGCCGGGTGGCCGGTGCCGCTCATATCCTGACACGCCATACCAACAAAAGTCCCGGTGAAATTGGGCAATCCGGCCAGCGTCGCCTCGTCCGAGAGGATACTTGCATCGAAGCGCTCGGGCAGCCATGTCCAATCAGCGTCCCCCTCCGCGCGCCAGGCGAAACGCAACGCCGCGTGATCGACCGAGGCGCGCAGTTCGACCGGCCCGGCGGGCAGCGCCATCGTCGCGGCGATCAGGCTCTGCCCCTCGCCGATCGGCAGGACGGAGAGGACCTGGATCAGGCGCTCGCCCGCATCCCCGGCGGTGATGTGCAGGAAATGATATTTGGTGCTGTTATAATAACAGACGAGCCCTGCCGCCTGCTGGAAATGGGCGGGCTCGAAATCGACCTGCGTGCGGGCGTCATAGGCAAAGCCCGTCTGACGACGCGCGACCAGCGCCTGCTCGAAATGGCTGCCGATCGTCTCGCGTCCGAACAGGCGGAGATGGCCCGGCCGCTCGGTCAGGCTGAACAGGCGCTTGGGCCGGGGCGTACGCAGCCACTGAAAGGCGGGCGGCAGGTCCGGCCCGTCGAACCGGTCGAGCGCATTGACGGGCGCGGGTGGAGGGCCAACCGGCGTCGGCTCGGCACGACGGAGCCAGCCGTCCGCGCCCCACACCATGCGCTGGATCGCCGTCTCGCGGCCCAGCACGCAGCGGTCGCTGCCGGGCAAGGGACGACCGCAGAGATAGGCCATCCAGGTCTCCCCCTCCGGCGTCTCGACCAGGTCGCCATGTCCGGTCCGTTGCAGCGGCGCGTCGGGCGTGTCGCGGGCGGTCAGGACCGGGCCGTCGGGATGGACCTCATAGGGACCGAACACATCGCGCGAGCGCGCCATCACCACGGCATGGCCACGCTCGGTCCCCCCCTCCGCGACCAGCAGGTGATACCAGCCGTCCCGCTTGTAGAGATGCGGCCCCTCGGTAAAGCCCAGCGATGTGCCCTCGAAGATCCGCCTGCGCTCGCCCAGCAGGCGGCCAGTGGTCAGGTCGATCTCCTGGATGACGATCCCGGCAAAGCGCTTGCGGTCGGGCCGATGATCCCACAGCATGTTGAGCAGCCAGCTGCGCCCGTCCTCGTCATGGAACAGCGCGGGATCGAAGCCGCTGCTGTTCAGATGGACCGCATCGCTCCACGCGCCGTCGATCCGGTCGCACGAGACCCAGTAATTGTGGAAGTCCCGCAGCGACGCGCCCTTGGCGCCGTCGACCGTGGTGCGGCCATAGCGCTTCACATCGGTGAAGATCAGGTGGAAGCGTCCATTCTTGTAGCTCAGGTCCGGCGCCCAGACGCCGCAGCCATCGGGATTACCGCACATGTCGAGCTGGCTGGCGCGGTTCAGCGGCCGGGCGACCAGCGTCCAGTTCACCAAGTCGCGGCTATGATGGATCTGGACGCCCGGATACCATTCGAAGGTCGAGGTCGCGATATAATAGTCCTCGCCCACCCGGACGATCGACGGGTCGGGATTGAAGCCACGCAATATGGGATTGGTCGGGGTCATGCGGGTTTGCGCACCAGGGTCCAGAGGAGAGCCGCGCCGGCCAGATCGAGCAGGCCGAGCAGGATGAAAAAGGGCTGATAACCAACCTGGTCGACGAGCGAACCAAGGGTGAGCGTGAAGAGCAATACGCCCAGATTGGCCGCCGTCCCCGACACGCCGGTCGCGGTCGCGACCTGATCCTGCGGGAACAGGTCGGAGCATAAGGTGATGACCGTCACCGACAGCGTCTGATGCGCGAACCCGCCCAGGCATAGCAGCGCGACGGCGGCGACCGGACTGTCGACGCTGCCGACGAACATCATGCCGGTCATCAATACCGCGCCGAGCGTGAAAGCCCCGCGCCGCGCGTCGATCAGGTTGATCCCGCGCCGCTGCAGAAAGGCGACGACGGCTGGCCCGAACAGGCAGCCCAGGTCGGCGGCAAGGAAAGGCAGCCAGGCGAACAGCGCGATCTGGGTCAGGTCGAAATGCCGCGCCTTGACCAGATAGAGCGGCATCCACAGCGACAGCATCCCCCATACCGGATCGGCCAGGAAGCGCGCCGCCGCGATCGCCCAGAGGTTGCGCCGCCGCAGCAACTCACCGAGCGGCGGGCGGCGGCGATGCCGGGCAAGCGCGGCCTCCTGCCCCTCGACGATCAGCGTGCGCTCGCGACCCGACAGCGCCCGGTGCCGCGCTGGCGGGGCGTACCAGAACAGCCAGGCCAGGACCCAGAGCAGCCCAAGCCCGCCCGCGACGAAAAAGGCCGCACGCCAGCTATGGTAGAACACCGCCCAGGCGACCAGAGGCGGGGCGAACACCGCGCCGAGGGACGCGCCGATCTGGTACACACCGCCCGCCACGCCGCGTTCGCGCGCGGGGAACCACTCGGCGACGACTTTCATGCCCGCAGGCTGGGCCGATCCCTCGACCAGCCCCAACGCACCGCGCAGGCCTGCAAAGCCCAGCCAGCCGCTCGCGAATCCATGGCCGAGCGTGATCAGCGACCAGACCGCAACGAACAGCGAAAAGCCGATCTTCAACCCGATCAGGTCGAGCAGATAGCCCGCCACCGGCTGGAACATGATCCCGAACTGAAAGGCGCCGGTGATCCAACTATATTGTTCCGAACTGATATGCTGTTCGGTCATGATCGCGGGCGCGGCGACGCCCAATATGCTGCGCGTCAGATAGTTGATGACCATGGCGACGACGAACAGGGCGATGATCGTCCATCGAATATAGGGGAAGCCCTTCACGCCCGGTCCTTCCATGGGGTCGGCATTCGTCGTTGACCTTTCGCCCCGTGACGGGGCACGGCGATGCCCGAGCACCGGCATAGAGGATGCGCCGGTGACGGGACAGGATAGCCTTGACAAACACTCGACGGCGCCCACGCGGCGTGACCATCATCGACGTGGCCAAGGAGGCCGGGGTTTCGCCCATGACCGTGTCGCGCGTGATCAACGGCGATCCGGGCGTGCGCGACGAGGTGCGCGGCCATGTCCGCGAGGTCATAAAAAGGCTGAACTACACGCCCAACCTGATGGCCCGCAGCCTGGTCACGTCGAGCGAGATCCGCATCGGCGTCATCTATTCCAATCCCAGCGCCGCCTTCATGAGCGAGTTGCTGGTGGGCGTGTTCGAGGAAGCCTCGACCCGCGCGGCCCAACTCTTCCTGCTGAAGGGCGAACAGGGGCGCCCGCCGACGCGCGAGGCGATCCAGGGTCTGATCGACCAGCGTATCGCCGGCCTGATCCTGGCGCCGCCACTGGGCGAATCTGCCTTCGTCCGCGAGATCGCGCGCGGGGCCGGGCTGCCCATGGCGGTGATCGGCGGCACCGCGCCCGACGCCCTGTGCGTCTGGATCGACAATGATCGCGCGGCCTATGACATGACCCGTCATCTGATCGGCCTGGGCCATCGACGCATCGGCTTCGTCCATGGCAATCCCGACCAGTCGGCCAGCATCGCGCGCCTGGCGGGCTTTCGCCGGGCGGTCGCGGAAGAGGATGGCCTGGACATCCGGATCGTGCCCGGCGACTTCAGCTATGCCTCGGGCCTGACGGCGGGCGAGACGCTGCTGGACGGCGAGCGCCCACCGACCGCGATCTTCGCGAGCAACGACGATATGGCCGCCGCGATCGTCTCGGTCGCGCATCGGCGCCATCTGGACGTACCGGCCGACCTGACCGTGGTCGGCTTCGACGACAGCACGGCGGCGACGACGCTGTGGCCGCCGCTGACCACCATTCATCAGCCCGTCCGCGAACTGGCGACGACCGCGCTTCAGATGCTGATCCAGGAGATCCGTGGTGGTGCGCCAAAGGGTGATGGCCAGCCACGCGTCACCGTGCTCGACCATCGGTTGATCGAACGCGACTCCACCGCGCCGCCGCGCCGCTGAGTAACTTTCCCCACCCCGGCGAAGGCCGGGGTCCAGTTGCAACGAGGCAATTGAAGCACTGACCAATTGTCCAGGCTCCCTTTCCAGACGCACAGCAGCTGGGCCCCGGCCTTCGCCGGGGTGGACGGATGGTAAGATGTCCACCTCTACCGCGCCGGTGCCGTCACACCGGCTTTGGTCTGCACGACCGGCTTCATCGTCCCGTCGGGATTATAGTATAGCCGCTCCACCGTCACCGCCCGCCGTCCGATCGAACCGCTCTGGTCGCCGATCGCCAGCGTGGCGTTATGCAGGAACAGATACGACTTGCCCTTGAAGTCGGCGATGCCCGGATGGATGGTGAAGCTGTACTTGCCCGAACCGGTCAGCAACCCACGATAGGTCCAGGGCCCCTTGGGCGACGGCGCGGTGGCATAGGAGACATGCTCGTCCCGCTGCGTCGAGCGGTCGAGCGAGGCATAGGTCAGGTAATAGAGCTTGCCCCGCTTGTGCAGCCAAGGCCCCTCCTCGAAATGCGGGGGCGTGATCTCGGTGATCGGGCCGTCGATCTCGATCATGTTGGGCTTCAGCTTCGCGATATAGCATTGCCGGTTGCCCCAGGCGATCCAGGTCGTGCCGTCATCGTCGGTCATCACGGTCGGATCGATATCCTCCCAGCTATGCGTGCCCTTGGGCGTCATCTGGTTGGTGATGAGCGCGGAGCCCTTGGCATCGACGAACGGGCCGGTCGGCTTGTCCGAGACGGCGACCGCGATCGCCTTGCCGGGATGGGTGTCGTCATGCTCGACCGCGGCATAGAACCAGTATTTACCGTTCTTGTAGATCGCCTGGCTGGCCCAGGCGTCCTTCTTCGCCCATTTGAAGTCGCGCACGTTCATGATCGGCCCATGCGGCGTCCAGTGGCGCATGTCGGTGGTCGAATAGACAAGCCACTCCTTCATGTTGAACATCTCGTCCCGCTGCGCCTCGTCATGCCCGACATAGAGGTACAGCCGGTCGCCCACGACCAGCGGCGCGGGGTCGGCGGTGAACCGATCGCGGATGATCGGGTTGGAACCCGGCCGATCGGCCGCGAGCGACATCCCCGAGGACGCCAGCAACAGGAGGGATGCGATCATCCGCGACATCGTCATGGTCTTCGTCTCTCTCAGAAGTTGAACCGCACGCCCGCGCGGAACACCCGCCCGAGGACGTCGTAGAGCGCCGGATTGACGAAATAGGGCGACGGCGCCGGGTCGCGATTGAACACATTGTCGACCTTGAAATAGGCGGTGACCGCCTTGGTCACGTTATAGGTGCCGCCGATGTCCAAATAGAAGGCGCCGGGGATGAAATTATTGTCGATCGTCGGCCGGTTCGCGGTCGAGGCAGGGCAGCCCGTGGTGCACTGGATATATTGATTGCCCAGCTTGCCGTCGCTGAACCAACGCTCCTGGAGCAGCAGCGACCAGTCGTCGGTGGCATAGGTCTGCACCGCCAGCCACTTCCACTTGGGCGTCGCACCGATATTCACGCCCGCCGTGTCGTTCGGGATCGTGTTCGGCAGGCCGGTGTCGGTGATGAAGCGCCGGATATTGGTCGCCAGCGCGCGCAGCGTCAGGCTGCCGGGCAGGCCCAGCGGATTGCGCCAGCGATAGCTCGCCTCGATGTCGAAACCGTCGGTCAGGATCGAGGCGAGGTTGAACGACTGGACATTGATGTAGTTCGGCCCGTTCGGGTTGTTCAGATTGAACACCCCGCACGTCTCCGGCGCGATGTTGAGATAGCACAGGTTGACGATGTCCTGCGCGCCCAGGCTGGAGATCACGTCGGTGATCTTGATCTTGTAATAGTCGACCGACAGGCTCAGGCCCGGGATCGCCTGCGAATTGGAAAAGGCGATGCCCAGCGTGGTGTTGCGCGCGATTTCCGGCGTCAGATTGACGTTGCCGATGGTGTTCTGCAGCGCCAGCACGGTGACGTTGCGGAACGGATCGAAAAAGCCCGGCAGCGTCGTGGTCACGGGCGCCGCGAACAGTTCCGACAGGTTCGGCGCACGAACATCGCGCGAGGTCACGCCGCGAATGCGCAGGCCGTCGACCGGCAGGTCCCAGGTGCCACCGATCTTCCACGCCCAGACGGTGCCGGAGGTGCTGTAATCGGTCACGCGCACCGCGCCGTTGATGTTCGCGCGGCCACCGGCATCGGAATTGATGACGGGCAGGTCGGCCTCGATAAAGGCTTCCTTGACGCTATAGGCGCCCGAGCCGTTCTTGTAATTGCCGGCATACCAGTTGTTGCCATCCGCCAGCAGGGCCGGATCGGCGGGATATTGCGCGTTGGCCGGGCTGTTGGCGAAGCCCGCGCCATAGGGATCGGCCCGGACGCGGTAGAATTCGTGGCGGAACTCGCCGCCAAAGGCGATCGACACCGGCCCGGCCCAGGACGAGAAGGGCGAGCCCGAGAAGTTCAGGCTGATCACATCCTGCGTCTGGCGGGTCCGCTGGTACGGCCCATATTGCGGCATGATATAGCGCAGCGCCTCCGCCGAGGGATTGCCGCCGAAGATGTTGAGCGGCTGGCATCCATTGGCGCGGGCGGTGGCATCGGCGCACACGATCGCGCCGTTCAGCGTGGTCGCGTTGATCGCCTGGTTGAACCGGCGCGACAGCATGATGTTGCTGACATCGACATCCGTATAGTTGGTGCCGTGTTCGTAATACATGTCGTAGGACCAGTCCGACCCTGCGACGCTTTCACGCCCCTTGGCGCCCGCGACGAAGCGGAACTGGCGGCGATCGGTATAGACTTGGCTGTTGCCCAGCGCGGCGTTGCTGGTGCCATATTGGAAATTGGTGATGCCTGCCGTCGCGCACTGCGCCTTGACCAGCGCGGGAACGTAAGGATTGGCGCACTGGATGGTCAGGTTCGGGCGGTTCTGCCCGCCGACCGGCTGGTTGTTGGTCTTCACCTGGCCGATATTGATCGTCCCATAGATTTCGCCATTGGGCGCGAAGTCATAGCCGATCCGGCCATAGTTGTTGACCCGCTGGATCCTGGATTGCAGCGACCGGCCCGCATCGACATTGCCCGACAGGTCGCCGCCCTGGCAGAAGCCGGGCAGACAGCCGCGGACATTGCCCGCCGCATCGCGCGCGGGCACGCCGTTCGAGCCATATTGGAACTGGAATGGATTGCCCGACTGATCGAAGGCGATCCCCTGAAGCGGCCCGGCGGTGATGAGGCCGTATTTGGTGTAGTTGTAGGACTGGGCATAGTCGCGGAACAGATATTGCGGCGACCCGTCGTTCAGGACGTTGCGGTTGATGAGGGTCGACTGGCGGAACCAGTCGCGCCCACCCGCCAGCCCGATGCCGAAGTCACCGCCGCCGACGCCGTCTTCATGCGCATATTCGGTGCTGGCGATGACATGCACCGTGTCGTTCACCAGGCTGGTGCCGCCCGCCAGCTGGACCAGCACCTGCTGATCGTCGCCATAGGTGGTGACGCCGCTCTGGACATTGCCCTTGATCCCCTTGAACCGGGTATCGGTGATGAAGTTGACGACACCGCCGACCGCGTCCGATCCGTAGGAGGCCGAGGCACCGCCATTCACCACATCCACCCGCTTGATGAGCAGCTGCGGGAACAGACTGATGTCGGGCACCCCGGTGACGTTCGCGCCGACGACGCGCTGCCCGTCGAGCAGGGTCAGGGTGCGGATCGCGCCGACGCCGCGCAGCGAGAAGGAGCTGAGCCCCTGCTGCCCGCTCGACGTGCTGAAGGTATTGGTCGCGGTGCCGGTCGAGCCCTGGAGCGACGGAAGCTGGGCGATCGTGGTGAAGACGTTGGGCTGCGCATTGGCGGCGATCTGCTCCTCGCCGATCACCGTGGTCGGGGTTGGCGCGGTAAAGCCGCCGGTCGTGATGCGCGATCCGGTGACGATGACCTCGCGCGTGTTGAGATCGTCCACCTGCTCGGCGGGCGCGCCCGGCGATGGCGCCGGAGCGGACTGCGGCGTCGATCCGGGGACCGCCTGTGCCCAGGCCGGTGCCGTCATCATACCCGCCGCCAGAACGGCTAGGCTGACCGCGTTCAAGACATGACCCCGCACGCGCCGGGCGTGCATTCCCGTCCTCTCCATGATCCTCATCCCTTTTTGTTTTTTATCTGGTAACGTTACCAGATACCTTTCTTGTTTCCTGGCATCTGTCAATGTCAGAAAATGATATGGATGTTCGGCGGTCTTGATCTGACGCCGAAATGCCACAGCTCGGCGCACGGCCCCGGTGGCGTCGGAATTTCGCTTGCGGATCGGCTATCCGGACGGCGGCCGCGTAGGGCGCCATCCCCTAACGCAACCTATGACGTGTAGCGGGCCGCGCGGTAGACTGGGCAGCCAAAGGATCAGGCCCGAGGAACGCTCAGTTCTTGGCGCAATCCGCGCAACGGCCGCGAACCTCGATCACCGGGCGTTCGGGACTGAAGCCCGCCCCCCTTGCCGCATCCCGGACCGCGCCGGTCAGGCGGTCGTCGTCGATATGCGTGGTCTGGCCGCACCGGTCGCAGACCAGGAAGATGCAGTCGTGCTGGCAATCCGGATGCGCATTGGCGACATAGGCATTGGCGCTCTCCACCCGCCGGGCCAGGTTGGCGCCGACGAACAGGTCGAGGATGCGATAGACGCTGTTCGCCGCGACCCGCCGCCCCTGCGCCTTCGACATCACATCGGCGATGTCATAGGCGGAGGCGGGCTTGTCGAACCCGGCCAGGGCATCGAACACACTGGCGCGCATCGCGGTCCATTGCTCGCCCGCGCGCTCCAGCGTCGCCTTGGCCGCGTCGGCGAGGTCGGGCCCCTGGGGCTCCTGATGGGTGTGAACATGCGCCATGACCTGGATTTAGGCGGTGGCGCACCGCCCGGCAAGGTCCGGCCGAAGGTCGGGTCGGCGGGGCAATCGGTCCACTATCGCGCGCGGGTGCGACGGCCTATGTCTCCGTCATGCTGCAACCGAGCCCTGCCTTCATGATTACCGCCCGCCCCCGCAGTGTCGCCCGCTGGCTGTTCATGGTCGCCGGGCTGATCGTCGCCATGGTCGTGGTGGGCGGAATCACGCGCCTGACCAATAGCGGCCTGTCGATCACCGAGTGGAAGCCGATCACCGGCATCATCCCCCCACTCAACGAAGCGCAGTGGCAGGCCGAGTTCGCCAATTACAAGCGCATCCCCGAATATTGGACCTTCAACCGCGACATGACGCTCGCCGGGTTCAAGGCGATCTTCTTTTGGGAATATCTCCACCGGGTGCTGGGCCGGGTGATCGGCATGGCCTTCGCCCTGCCGCTGATCTGGTTCTGGGCGCGCAAGGCGATTCCGGTCGGGTACAAGCCCCGCCTGCTCGCGCTGCTGGCGCTGGGTGGGATGCAGGGCGCGATCGGCTGGTGGATGGTCGCCTCCGGCCTGGTCGCCCGGACGGACGTCAGCCATATCCGCCTGACCGTACACCTCCTGACCGCACTGTTCATCCTGGCGGGGATCGTGTGGACCGGGCTCGACCTGATGGCGCTGCATCGCAACCGCCTGGCCGCCCCTGCCCGGCTGACCTGGCTGGGTGCGGGCGCGGTGCTGACGCTGTTCGTCCAGTTGATGTTCGGCGCGCTGACCGCCGGGCTCGATGCGGGCTATGCCTTTTCCAGCTGGCCGCTGATGGGCGACGCCTGGTTTCCGGCGGGCGTGCCGATGATGTCGCCCGCCATCGCCAATGTCTTCGACAATCCGGTGGTGGTGCAGTTCATCCATCGCTGGTTCGCCTTCGCCGCGGCGGGGATGCTGGTCTGGGCCGCCGCCCGCGCCATCAAGGGCAGGACCTTGCGCGCCGGATGGCTGGTGATCGTGCTGGTTGCGGTCCAGATCGGCCTGGGCATCGCAACCCTGTTGTCGGGTGTCCAGATCGACATCGCCGTCTCGCACCAGGCCAATGCCGCGCTCCTGCTGATCGCCGCGACCGCCGTCGCGCACCGGCTGGGCAGCGCCGCCTAAAACCATAAGGTATTATAATACCCGTCAGCAAAGCCCCACTTTGCTTGACATTTCGGGGGGCCTCCAGCATTGGACCCTCGTTCGCGCCGCCCGGTCAAAAGGGCGGCGTGTTGCATTTCAAACCGAAAGGTCTCACGCCCATGAAGGCGCTCATGAAGACCACCAAGGCGGCCAAGCCGCACGAGGTGGAGAAGAAGTGGCATATCGTCGACGCCGACGGCCTGGTTGTCGGCCGCGCCGCCACCATCATCGCGAACATCCTGCGCGGCAAGCACAAGCCGTCCTTCACCCCGCACGTCGATTGCGGTGACAATGTCATCGTCATCAACGCGGACAAGGTGCGCTTCACCGGCAACAAGCTGGGCCAGAAGGTGTATTACAAGCACACCGGTTATGCCGGTGGTATCAAGGGCATCACCGCCGCCAAGGTCCTGGAAGGCCGCTTCCCCGAGCGCGTCCTGGAAAAGGCCGTCGAGCGTATGATCCCGCGCGGTCCGCTGGGCCGTCAGCAGATGCGCAACCTGCGCATCTTCGCCGGCACCGAGCATCCGCACGCCGCTCAGAACCCCGAAGTCCTCGACATCGCGTCGATGAACCGCAAGAACAAGGTGGGCGCATAATGTCCGATAACCGCCAGTCGCTCGCCGATCTCGGCGCCACGCTGAACCAGGCCGCTGCCGCTCCGGCGCAGGCCCCCGTCGCCGGTGAAGCGCCTGCCGCTCCCGTCGAGCGCGTCAGCACCACCCCGCTGCGCCAGCAGGAACTGGACAAGTTCGGCCGCGCCTATGCGACCGGCCGTCGTAAGGACGCCGTCGCTCGCGTCTGGCTGAAGCCGGGTTCGGGCAAGATCACGATCAACGGTCGTGACCAGGAAGTCTATTTCGCGCGTCCGACGCTGCGTCTCGTCATCAACCAGGTGTTCGGCATCACCGAGCGCGAAGGTCAGTATGACGTGATCTGCACCGTCAAGGGCGGCGGTCTGTCGGGCCAGGCCGGTGCGGTCAAGCATGGCATCAGCCAGGCGCTGACCAAGTACGAGCCGATCCTGCGCGCGCCGGTCAAGGCCGCTGGCTTCCTGACCCGCGACAGCCGCGCCGTCGAGCGTAAGAAGTATGGCCGCGCCAAGGCGCGTCGCAGCTTCCAGTTCTCGAAGCGCTAAGATGCGGGCCGCCGTGGATTGCAACCGCAATCCACGGACGTGCCACGGCGGGCGGCAGGAACGGCAACGCCGTTCATGTCCGACGGCATGGCATTTGGCCTTATACGAAAGGGCGATCCGGCAACGGGTCGCCCTTTTGCCGTTCCGGGTCAGTGCGGCGGTCGCGCTTTCACCAAGGCGGTGACCGAGATCGCACAGGCGAGCACCGCCAGCCCGAAACCGCCAAGCGCGGCCCATATCCCGACCTGCACCCCGTCCAGATAGCTGCCGATCACGAACCCGATCAGCGGCAGAATGATGAGGGCCAGGCATCCCAATATGACCATGGGGCGGCAACGTCGGCCTGACGTTCCGGTTCCCTCCCTGGCCAAGGGCGTTTCAACCCAGTCGAAAATCATTCTATGAGCCCGGCATGACCAACATGCTCTGGATACCCGCCACCGTTGCGGCCGCGACCTTTCAAGTCGGTCGCAATGCCCTGCAACGCGGGGTCATGTCCTCCTCGGGGCCCTGGGGTGCCACGCTGGTCCGGTTCCTGTTCGGCCTGCCCTTCTCGATCGTCTTCGTGACCGTCGCGCATCAATTCGTGCCGAGTGCGAACCTGCACTGGGGCGGTGGTTTCTGGCTGTCGGCCGTGGTCGGTGCGGCGGCCCAGGTGCTGGCGACCGCCGCCCTGCTGGACGCCATGCGGCGATCGGGCTTCGCGGTCGGCACCGCGCTTCAGCAAAGTTCGCTGCCGTTGGCGGCGCTGCTGGGGCTGATCGTCTATCACGACCGGATCAGCCCGGTCGCCTGGATCGGTGTCGTCGTCACCACGATCGGCCTGGTCGCCCTGTCCTGGCCCGCGCCCGAGCAGCGTCGTGCCTCGCTGATCGGTGCGGCGATGGGACTGGCCTCCGGGCTTTTCTTCGGCTTTTCGCTCAATGCCTTCCGCCATGCCGCCCTCGCGCTCGAACCAGCGCATCCCGTCTTCGCGGCGCTCGTCTGCGTCGCGGTGGTGCAGGCAATGCAGACCGTGGCGCTGGGGGCCATCCTGGCCTGGCGGGATCCGGCCACGCTGGCGGAGGTCCTGCGCCGCTGGCGGCCCTCGCTGGGGGCGGGACTGTGCGGCGCCTGTGCGTCGGCGGGATGGTTCGTCGCGCTCGCCCTGTCGCCCGCCGCGCCGGTGCGCGCGCTGGGCATCATCGAAGCCCCGATCGCCGCCTTGGCCGGGCACCGGCTGTTCCGCGAGGCGATCGGCGCGCGGCAGATCCTGTCCGGCATCGCCATCGTGGGGGGCGTGCTCCTGACCACCCTGTTCTGACGAGGCCCCTTCCCTCACGCCGATGTCACCATCACTCCATCGCCCGACCATATAGCCGGCATCATGATCCGGCATCATCTTTTGGGGCAGGACAGTGCAGGGCGTAATCGTGACAGCGTTGCTGGCCAGTGCGCCTATATTCGCCAGCCCGACCCAGCATGTCGTTGCGACCGGCAAAACCCGTGTCGTATCAGGTCCGGTGCAAGTGGACATCCGCACACGCCTGGCCACGGCGGCGGAAAACGCCCCCTCCCGCGCCACCCGATGCAGCGGCGGCCGGACCGCCTGTTCGCTGGTCGACTCCCTGTCGATCAGCGTGGATGGCAAGCCGGTCGAGATACCCGACCGCGCGGTCGTCCTGCTGTCCGACGTGGCGAGCGCCCGCCTCACGCGCCTGACGCCGAACCGCTTCGCGTTGATCCTGACCGGCGGCGATGCAGCCGCCAGCTATGAGGTCCGGCTCTTCTTCGACCGCCACATGATCCGACGGATGGAGATATGGCAGGGCGAGATGAAGATGATGGAACAGGCCATCGACTTTCACGACATCGCCGAAGAGGCGCCGAATTCATAGCCTCGGTCGGCGCCGCGACCTTCAGGAGGGGAATCGAGAATGAAGAGGATGCGTCGCTTCTACCATCTGGGTCCTGCGTGGCTGGTCGCCGCATCGGCATCCGCCACCGCCGCCGCTCCGGCGCCGGTCGACCTCTCCGGCCCCTTCGGCCTGCCCGCTGGCTGGCAGCTGGTCGGCGCGCAAGGCCCCGGTGTCGAGGATGCAGGCGGCAACCCCGCTCCCGGCGCGCTCCACCTGTGCATCACCCGCGACGGCGGCAAGACCTGCCGGCCCGCGCTCGACGATATTCTGACGACACCGGGCGAGCGGAAGAGCGATTTCGATACGCCG
Source organism: uncultured Sphingomonas sp. (assembly GCF_913062585.1). Taxonomy (GTDB): domain Bacteria; phylum Pseudomonadota; class Alphaproteobacteria; order Sphingomonadales; family Sphingomonadaceae; genus Sphingomonas. The sequence goes on from NZ_CAJXWX010000006.1 coordinate 34,451, forward strand.
CATTATCTCATCGACGCACGGATCATCCGGCCCAGGCCGGACCGCCCGCTGCTCTGGGTACAGGCCGGCAGCATCTATAGCGGTGACGGAGACCAGATCATCGGCCGCATGGCGCTGGCCTATGATCGGGCCGGCGATCGCTTCGTTCCGGTCTTTCGCCAGCGGACCGGCCACAACAATAATCAGGAGGTCCGCTATATCGACAAGGGGCCGTTGCGCGGCGCGATCCTGTCCGCCGTGCCGACCAGCGATGCCCCTTTCGGCTTCTGGATCACCGTGAACCGGATGGGGTCCAATGGCCGCTATGCATCCATACTGCGCTATCGCAGCGGGACGCATTATGGCGATGGCAATTCCCTGGCCGTCATCGACTCCGAAATGCCGGAGACGCTGCGCCGCCTGAAGCTGTGGCGTCCGGGTCGGCCGCTACCGCTGCCGGATGGTCCCTGCCCCAAGCCCCGGCTCGTCCAGCGCGTTCTCTGGTGCACGCCGCCGGGCGCGCCGAGCTAAAGCCGGACGATATCGGTCGCGATACGCTCGGCTTCGTCGGGATCGTGCGTGACCATCAGGATCGGCACCCCGGTCCGGTCGCGCACCGCGACCAGCGCGTCGAGGATCTCCCCCCGGCGCGGCCGGTCGAGCGAGGAGAGCGGCTCGTCAAGCAATAGCACGCGCGGGTTGCTGAGCAGCGCCCGTCCGATCGCGACGCGCCGCGCTTCGCCGCCCGACAGGCTGCGCGGCCAGCGATCCAGGAGATGGCCGATGCCCAGCATCGCGATCACACCGTCCCAATCCCCACCCCCACGCGGGCGACCGTAACGGAGATTGGCGGCGACCCGCATATGTGGGAAGAGCCGGGGCTCCTGAAAGACATAGCCGATGCGGCGGCTTTCGGGCTTCAGGTCGATCCCGGCCCGATCATCGAACAGCATCTCGCCACCCACCCGGACATGCCCGGCATCGGGCCGCAACAGCCCTGCGACCATTTGCAGGATGCTGGTCTTGCCGACGCCCGACGGACCGAACAACACGGTCGCCCCCGGGCCGGTGGCAAAGCGCGCAGCAATGGCGACATCGCCCCGCCGGACGGCAAGATCGACGTCAAAGGACATGAAGCCCCCGCCCCATACGGCGCGCCAGCCATTCGGATGCGACGAGGGCGATCAGCGACAAGACCACCGACACGGCGGCCAGCCGCCACACCATGTCCTCGCCCCCCGGTCGCTGGAGCGCGGAATAGATGGCGAGCGGCAGGGTCGCGGTCTCACCGGGCACATTGGAGACGAAGGTGATCGTCGCGCCGAACTCGCCGATCGACCGGGCGAACCCCAGCACCAATCCGGCGAGGATCCCCGGCGCGCACAGCGGCAGGGTGATGGTCGCAAAGACCCGGCCCCGCCCCGCACCCAATGTGCGCGCCGCCTGCTCCAGACGCGGATCGACCGCCTCGATCGACAGCCGGATCGCCCGCACGACAAGGGGCAAGGCCATGACCGCCGACGCGATCGCCGCCCCGGTCCAGCGGAAGAGGACGCTCACCCCGAACCAAGCCTCCAGCCAATGCCCGATCGGCCCATCCGGTCCAAAGGCCAGCAGCAGGACCCAGCCCGTCACCACCGGCGGCACGACCAGCGGCAGGTGAACCACGCCGTCAAGCAACACCCGTCCGGGAAACCGCCCCCGCGCGAGCGCCCAGGCCAGGGCGAACGCGAGCGGCAAGGTGACGAGCATCGCCGTGCCGCCGACCAGCAGCGAAAGCCGGACGACACCCCATTCCTCCGGCGACAGGATCATACCGTCATCGCGTCGCGAAACCATAGCGGCGGAAGATCGCCTTGCCCTCACCCGACAGCAGGAACCGGCGGAATCCCTCGCCTTCCGGATTGGTCGAGGCCTTCAGGCGGGCGAGCGGATAGGTGATGGGGGGATGGCTGGCCGCCGGGAAGAGGCCGACGACATGGACACGCGGCGAGGCCTTCGCATCCGTGGCGTAGACGATGCCGTAAGGCGCCGCGCCGCGCTCTACCAAGGCGAGTGCGGCCCGGACATTCTCGGCACGCACGACATGCGGCGCGACCATGGCCCATGCCCCCAGCTTTTCGAGCGCCGCCTTGCCATATTTGCCCGCGGGCACGCTGTCGGTATCGGCCATGGCGAGCGGCCCTGCGGACAGTGTCCGGCCAAGCGTCCGCGTCGTCACCTGCCCGCCCTTGCCCAAAGGCGCGATCACGACCAGCCGGTTGCCCAGAAAGGCGCTCCGCGTCCTGTCGGCGAGCAACCCGTCCTTTTGCAGGACGTCCATCCATTCCTCATCCGCCGAGGCGAACAGGTCCGCCTTGCCGCCCGCCTGCACCTGGCGCGCGAGGGCCGAAGAGGCCGCGAAGGAAATGACCGGGCGGGGGTGACCCTTTTTCGCCCAGGCATCGGCGGCGGCGGTCATCGATTCCTGAAGGCTGGCGGCGGCGAGGACCAGCGGGGGGCGGTCCTGCCCCATTGCCGGCACCGCCACACACAAAGCGCCGATCAGCGCGGCAAATCGTAATCCCATCATTGGCGCACCCCTTTTCGCCTTGATGGCGTCGATAGGCTGTAACGCGCAAGGAACGATTTTATTCCCCTGAATTCCTCCCCAAGCGCGCTTGGGGAGGTGGCAGGGCGCAAGCCCTGACGGAGGGGCCTTGGCGGGCGTGGGCCTTGCCCCTCCACCACCGCTACGCGGCGGTCCCCCTCCCCAAGCGAGCTTGGGGAGGAATAGGGTTTACGCCTCGTCGCCCATGCGGAGCGCCGCAATGAACGCTTCCTGCGGGATGCTGACCGAGCCGTACTCGCGCATCTTTGCCTTACCCTTTTTCTGCTTTTCCAGCAGCTTGCGCTTACGCGTTGCGTCGCCGCCATAGCATTTGGCGGTCACGTCCTTGCGCATCGCGCTGATCGTCTCGCGCGCAATCACCTTGCCGCCGATCGCCGCCTGGATCGGGATCTTGAACAAGTGGCGTGGGATCAGTTCCTTCAGCCGCTCGCACATGCCGCGCCCGCGCGTTTCGGCGGTGCCGCGGTGGACGATCATCGACAGCGCGTCGACCGGCTCTTCATTGACCAGGATCGACATCTTGACGAGGTCGCCCTCACGATAGCCGATCTGGTGATAGTCGAAGCTGGCATAGCCCTTGGACAGCGACTTCAGCCGATCGTAGAAGTCGAACACGACTTCGTTGAGCGGCAGTTCATAGGTCGCCTGCGCACGGCCGCCGACGTAAGTGAGGTTCTTCTGGATGCCGCGCCGGTCCTGGCACAGCTTCAGGATCGAGCCCAGATATTCGTCCGGGACATAGATGGTCGCCTCGATCCACGGCTCGCTGATCGACTCGATCTTGTTGGGATCGGGCATGTCGGCGGGGTTGTGCAGGTCGATCTGCCCGCCACCATGGGTCAGCTCGATCTGGTACACCACCGACGGCGCGGTGGTGATGAGGTCGAGGTCATATTCGCGGGTCAGACGCTCCTGGATGATCTCCAGGTGGAGCAGCCCCAGGAAGCCGCAGCGGAAGCCGAAGCCGAGCGCGGCCGACGTCTCCATCTCGAAGCTGAACGAGGCGTCGTTCAGCCGCAGCTTGCTGATCGACTCGCGCAGCTTTTCGAAGTCGTTGGCATCGACCGGGAACAGGCCGCAGAACACGACCGGCTGGACTTCCTTGAAGCCCGGCAGCGCCTGTTCGGTCGGCTTCTTGGCGTCGGTCAGCGTGTCGCCGACCCGCGCCTGCGCCACGTCCTTGATCTGCGCGGTGATGAAGCCGATCTCGCCCACGCCCAGCTCGGTCAGCTGCTCGATCTTGGGGCGGAAACAGCCGACGCGGTCGATCAGATGGGTGGTGCCCGCCTGCATGAACTTGATCTGCTGCCCCTTTTTCAGGGTGCCTTCCATCACGCGGACCAGGATGACGACGCCCAGATAGGGGTCGTACCAGCTGTCGACCAGCATCGCCTTCAGCGGCGCGGCCGCATCGCCCTTGGGCGCCGGGATGTTCTTGACGATCGCTTCCAGGATGTCGCCGATGCCGATGCCCGACTTGGCGCTGGCCAGCACCGCGCCCGAGGCATCAATGCCGATCACATCCTCGATCTCGGCGCGAACCTTTTCGGGTTCGGCGGCGGGCAGGTCGATCTTGTTGATGACGGGCACGATCTCATGGTCATGCTCGATCGACTGATAGACGTTCGCCAGCGTCTGCGCCTCGACGCCCTGGGCGGCGTCGACGACCAGCAGCGCACCTTCGCACGCCGCCAGCGACCGGCTGACCTCATAGGCGAAGTCGACATGGCCCGGCGTGTCCATCAGGTTCAGCGTATAGGTCTCGCCGTCCTGCGCCTTGTAGGCCAGGCGCACGGTCTGCGCCTTGATGGTGATGCCGCGTTCCTTCTCGATCTCCATATTGTCGAGAACCTGTTCGCTCATCTCCCGGTCGGTTAGGCCGCCGGTGAACTGGATCAGGCGATCGGCGAGCGTCGACTTGCCATGGTCGATATGCGCGATGATGGAGAAATTGCGAATCTTGTCGAGCGGCGTGGTCATGATTCCGCAGCGCCTAGCCTGTCCTGCGCCGGAGTGCTAGACGCCAGCCACGTGGATGATCGTGTTGGGAGCACGCATCCCGTTGAACATACGGTCTGTTGGGGAGCGTACCAATGTCCAAATTCACCTTCGCCGCCGTCATGGCGAGTGTCAGCCTGATCGTCGTCCAACCCGCCGCCGCGCAAAAGCTTGCAAAGCCGACCAGTGGCCAGCGTCTTCAAGATGCGACGGCCAATGACGTGCCGCATTGCGCCCGCAAATTGGGAACGCTGTCGATCGTCGATGGCGATACGTCCAGCGTGACGGGCGCCTGGAACCTTGCGCCGCCGTCCAAGCTGCTCAAGGTCCTTGTGCAGCGTTCGGGTTGCTTCAACCTGGTGGACCGTGGCGCCGGCCTGAATGCGGCGGAGCGTGAGCGGGCGCTGGGCGGCAATCTGGGCCTGCAACGCGGGTCCAATGTCGGCCAGGGACAGGTGAAGGCTGCGGACTATGTCCTGGTGGCCGAGGTCCAGGGCGCCAATTCCGACGCCAGCGGCAGCGGCGCCGCCGCCGGGATCGGTGGCCTGCTGGGTGGCCGCGTCGGCGGCCTGCTGGGCGGGATCAAGTCGAAGAAGATGGAGGCGAACACCGTCCTGTCGCTGACGAACGTCCGCACGACCGAGACGATCGCGACCGAGGATGGCTATGCCGCCAAGAACAACCTGTCGCTGGGCGGCGGCGGCTTCTTCGCGGTCGCGGGTGCGGTCGGCGGCGGCTATGACAATACCGATATCGGTCGCATCGTGACGCTGTCGTTCATCCAGGCCTATTCCAAGCTGGTCAGCGGCCTGGGCCTGCTGACGCCCGGCGCGGCGGGAACGGCGGAGGCGGCTCCTGCCAAGACCTTCACCGCGCAGGCCGATCTCGCCCTGCGCAGCAGCGCCTCGGCGGGGGGCAAGGTGATCCGTACGATCCCCGCTGGCGCGACCGTCTATCCGACCGGGACCAAGAACGGCCTGTGGTGGGAAGTGGCGGACGAAAACGACAATGTCGGCTGGGTTCTGAATACCAAGCTGGCGCCCTCGGGCCTGTCGCCGGATCGCCCCTCGCTGCACAGCACCCACTGATCCACCCGGCGTGACGGGGCGGTTTTTCCACCCCTTCACCGGCCCTTGCACCAGCCGCCTCGCAAGTTTCTTGCGGGGCGGTTTCTTTGGCGTGCGATGTCACGGGAATCCGACCACGACCGTCGAAGCGGCTGGGGTGCCCCCGAAGGGAATGATGCTATGGTGAAAATGGTCGGGGAGAGAGGATTCGAACCTCCGGCCCCTGCCTCCCGAAGGCAGTGCTCTACCAGGCTGAGCTACTCCCCGACTAGAGAGTACGGATCGGTTTTCAGAGCCTTTCGGGAAGGCCGATCCGTGCTGGAGGCGCGCCAATAGCCAGCGGTTTGGGCGGGCGCAAGTGGTTTTTATTCCGTCAGCGAAATTCTTACAGCGAACGCCCCATCCGCCCCGCCAGATCGACCACATATTGCCAGGCGACCCGCCCCGACCGGCTGCCCCGCCGCGTTGCCCAGTTGACCGCCTCGTCGCCGTCGAACGGCAGGTCGTAACGCTCGGCATAGCCACGCACGATCGCCAGATAGCCGTCCTGGTCGAGCGTGTGGAAACCCAGGCTGAGCCCGAAACGGTCGGCCAGCGCCAGCTGATCGTCGACCACGTCGCGCGGATTGATCGCGCTGTCCTGCTCGCTCAGGTCGCGGGGCAGCAGGTGACGACGATTGGCGGTGACGAGCAGCCGGACATGGGCGGGCCGCGCCTCGGCCCCGCCGTCGAGCAGCGAGCGCAGCTTGCGCGCCTCGCCCGCCCCGTCGAACCCCAGATCGTCGATGAAGACGGCAAAGGCGCGGTCCACGCCCTCCAGCGCGGCGAACAGCTCGGGCAGGCTGTCGAGGCTTTCGACCGACACCAGCGCCAGCCGCCCGGGCCGATCCGCCTGGACCGCCGCGACACCGGCCTTGACCAACGCCGACTTGCCCGTGCCCCGCGCACCCCATAGCAGCACGTCCTGCGCCGCGTGACCATCGGCCAGCCGATACAGATTGGCGAGCAGCGCTTCCCGCTGGCGCTCCAGGCCGTGCAGCAGGGACAGCGGCACCGGCGCGAACCCGCGTGCGGCGTGAAGCGCTCCCCCGCGCCACAGATAGGCCGGATGCGCGAGCGGATCGGCCGATGGCGATGGTGGCGGCGCGAGACGTTCGAGCGCGGCGGCGATGCGTTCCAGAACAGGGATGGTAGGATCGATCATGGCCCTGCTGGTAGGGCACCCCCCGCCCCCTGCCAAGCTAGAGCGCGGCGCGGTGTGCCTGGATCGTCAGATCGCCGGGCGCCAGCGCCAGCGCCTTGTCGAACAGCTGCCGTGCGCCGTCCGTCTCTCCGGCGGCGGCCAGGGCGGCGCCATAGGCGTCGACCACCGCCGCATTCATCGGCGCCAGACCATAGGCCGCGGCGCCGTAACGCCGCGCCACCACATCGTCACCGGAGCGGACATAGGCGATCGTCAGGTCGTGGAGCAGCGCCACGTCGCGCAGCCCCAGTTGCTCGCGAAGGCCCTCCAGCGTCTCGATCGCATCGTCCCATTGCCCGGCGGCCATCTGCCACTGGGCGAGCAGACGGCGGCCGACGATGCTTTGCGGGTTCTGGGAAAGGTACAGGCCCAGGCTGATCGCCGCGTCCCGAGTACGCCCGGCGCGCTGATAGCTGTCGACCAGGCGCAACATCGTGGGTTCGTCGAAGGTCAGGTCGGCGGCGCGCGCATAAGGCGCGATCGCATCGGCAACGCGGCCCGCCGTCGCCAGCGTGTCGCCATAGGCCATCTGGGCGGCGGGCGCGCCGGGGCTCGCCCGCACCAGCGCCAATGCCGCCCGGATGGCCGCCGCCCGGTCGACACGGCTGGCCAGTCCCCGGATCACGCCCAGGGCATAGGTGGGGTCCGTCGGCGCGTCCTGCGCCGCGATGACCATGTCACCCAGCGGCTGGTCCGGGAGGAAGATCGCCGCGTCCCCGCGCTGGCCGCTCGACGCGCGGTCGATCAGCGAAGCCCCGTCCGTCTGTCCGGACAGTATCCGCGATGCCAGACGAAGGGCATAGCCATCGGCATCCGCCCGCGACAGGATCGGACGCAGCGTCGCGAACGCCGCCGCCCGGTCGCCCGCCTCGATCTGGGCCGCAGCCAGCAAACGACGCGCCGCCACGTTCATCGGCTGCATCGTGACCAGCCGGCTCCAGGCCCGTACCGCAGGCTGGGGTCGCCGCTGGGCATAGGCGATCGCGCCTTCCAGCAGCGCGACCGAGGGCCGGGCGTAGAGGGCACGCCCCGTCAACTGCATGGCGTGCCCGGCCAGGGCAAAGCGCCCGGCCCGCGCCGCGATCACCGCCTGCAGATAATAGGCCTCCGGACTGCCGGGCAGCGACACCAGCGCCGTGCGGGCCGCCGCCAGCGCCTCGGTCGCGCGGCCCAGATCGCCGAGCGTCGCGGCATATTGGATCAGGGCGGGATGGTGATAGGGATCGCGCCTCAGCGCCGCCTGGAACCAGGGGAGCCCAGCCATCAGGCCGTAACGGGCGCGAACGACCTCGCCTTGCAGGGTCAGGGCATCGGGATCGGCGGGGGCCAGGGCCGCCGCACGCGCCGCGGCGCGCGCCGCACCGTCCATATCGCCCGCCCCGAACCGGCTGCGCCCCAGATCGGTCCAGGCCCGCGCATCGTTCGGATAACGTTCGACCAGATCCTCCAGGCTCTGCCGCAGGGCCGCGCCGCCGCCGCCCTGCGCCGCCGCCAGCCACGCCGCCATGCGCATCATCGCGGGATCGCGGTCGAGCGGCATACGGTCGACCGCATCCTGCGCGCCCGCGAGGTTGCCGAGCAGCAACCGCGCCTCGACCCGCGCGGCCAGCGTCCGCGCCATCGGCACCCCATCGGCGAGCGCCCGGTCGAGGGCCGCCTCGGCCGTCACCCCCTGCCCCAGCAACAGGCTGGTGCGGGCCAGCATCATCTGCGCCGCCGCCGATCGAGGGGCGGCATCGGCCGCCCGCATCGCCTGATCGTGCGCCGCGTGATAATTTCCGGCCTCCAGCGCGGCGCTCGCCCGGCGCACCGCCAGCACCGGGTCGACGGGCGGCTTGCCACCATGGACAAGGACCAGCAGACCGCCGACGGCCAGTGCCAGGATCGCCAGCAATGCGACGACCCGCGCGCGCCGCCGGATCGAACGGCGCCACCAGATGCGCCGTTTGCGTCGCATCATCGGATAGGGCTGGGACGCACGGCGATCCCGCCCCTTATAGGGTGGCGGCCGCTGTCCGGAGATGGTGTTCACCGTGCGCCCGACGGCCAGAGTATCACCCGCAGCGTCTGCAACAGGATCAGGGCATCCAGGAAGGGGGAATAATTCTTGGCGTAATAAAGGTCATATTCCAGCTTGTGCCGCGCATCCTCGATCGAAGCGCCATAAGGGTAGTTCAGCTGCGCCCAGCCGGTGATCCCGGGTTTTACCATGTGCCGTTCGGCGTAGAAAGGAATTCGCTGTTCCAGCTGCTCGACGAACTGCGGCCGCTCGGGACGCGGGCCGACAAAGCTCATCTCGCCCATCAGGACGGACCAGATTTGCGGGAGTTCGTCGATCCGGACCTTGCGGATGAAGCGCCCGATCCGGGTGATGCGGGGATCGTCCTTTTCGGCCCAGACCGCCTGTCCGGCGACTTCGGCGTCCTGGCGCATCGAACGCAGCTTCAGGATATCGAACGGCTCGTTGAACAGGCCGATGCGCCGCTGCCGGTAAAAGGCCGGCCCGTGGGATTCTAGCCGGATGGCGATTGCGGTGAGCGTGATGACCGGGATGGCCACGACCAGCAATATCAGGCTGACCGATATGTCGAACGCCCGCTTGAACATCGCGGACCACATTCGTCCGGACGAAAAACCCTCGGAAAAGATCAGCCAGCTGTGGCTGACCGAAGCGAGGTCGATCCGGCCGGTCTGGCGCTCCAGAAAGCTCGACAGTTCCGACACCTGGACCCCGGTCGTCCGGACCCGCAACAGGTCCTGATAGGGGAGTGCGTTGCGGCGTTCCTGCAGGGCCAGCACGACCTCGCTGGCGTCGCGATCAATCACGAAGGCCCGCAGGCTGGGGATGTCGCTGCGCGGAACGGCATGGGCCACGGCCGTCTCACCGGGGTTCATCGCGATCGCGCCCGCGACCACGAAATTCGATCCCGGCACTCCCGACAACTGCACGATCTGCGCGGCGCGCTCGCCCGCCCCCATCAGGATGACCCGTCGCTTGAACCGGTCGCCGCCCAGCACCCGCCCCAGCAATCCCCGCACCACCACCAGCAGGACGACGGCGATGATCATCGAGAAGAACAGGCTCGAACGCCAATAGGACAGGTTGGGAAAGAAGAAGAAGATCAGCGACAGGAAGATCACGCCCAGCGAGATCGCGACCATCAGCCGCGCCGCGGCGAAACGCAGCGACAGAAAGGAAGCGGCGGAATAGGCCCCCACGGCCATGAGCGCGATCTGGAGCGGGACGGCGAAACTCAGGACCTGTGGCAGGCGATCGAGCAGGGGCCCCGCCGGAAAACCGACCTGCCGGGCCCGCAACAGCCAGCCCAGCTCCGCAGCCGTCATCAGGAGGAAAAAATCGACCAGCCCGAGCAACAATGCCGCGTGGGGGACATAATGTTTGAACAGGCGAATCATCTACCTAACGAACATCCCCATAGGTTCTGGTCGTGACCCTTCACACCATTTGTCCCAATTTTTGCAGACAATGACAAACGAACCGTGAAGAAATGCGTTATCGCGCGTTATAGGCGGCCCACCGTCCGATGGAGTGATCGGGCGGCGCGGCTTAACGAAGGGGCGTTCATGCATAATCAAATCGTGCCGGTCATCCTGTCTGGCGGTTCCGGCACCCGTCTCTGGCCGATGTCGAAGCCCGAGATGCCCAAGCAGCTGCTGGCGCTGACGTCGGATGAAACGATGCTGCAGCTGACGGCGCAGCGCACCAATTCCAATGATTTCGCGGCCCCCATCGTCGTCGCCGGGCAGCGTCATGCCGATATCGTCGAAAATCAGCTGGTCGAAGCGGGCACGCCGCCCCAGGCGCTGATCCTGGAGCCGGTCGCACGCAATACCGCGCCCGCGATTGCGCTGGCCGCCCTGGTCGCCAAGCCCGAAGACGTGTTGCTGGTCATGCCGTCCGACCATGTCATCGCCGACCTAGACGCCTTCCACGCGGCGATCCGCTCGGCGATGCCGATGGTGTCGCAGGGCTGGCTCGCGACCTTCGGCATCGCGCCCGACAAGCCCGAGACCGGCTATGGCTGGATCCAGGTCGGTCGTGAGATCGCGCCAGGCGTTCACCAGGTGGCGCGCTTCGTCGAGAAGCCTCGTCTCGAGCGCGCCGAGCAGATGCTCGCCCGCGGCGACTATGCCTGGAATGGCGGCATCTTCCTGTTCCGCGCGGACCGCTATCTCGAAGAACTGGGCCAGCACGCCCCCGAAATGCTGGTCGCGGCCGAAAAGGCGGTGCGCGCGGCCCAGCGTGACGGCAAGCGCATCAGCCCCGACGAGACGGAATTCGCCGCCTGCCCGTCCGATTCGATCGACTATGCGGTGATGGAGCGGGCGGAGCGGGTCGCGGTCGTCCCCGTCGCCATGGGCTGGAACGATGTCGGCAGCTGGGACGCGCTTCACGCGATCAGCGAGCTGGACGGGTTCGGCAATGCGCATCGCGGCGAAGTGCTGGCGATCGACACCAAGAACTGCCTGATCCGCACCGATCGCGTGCGGGTGGCGGCGGTCGACGTCCAGGACCTGATCGTCGTGGCGAGTGGCGACGACATCCTGATCCTGCCGCGCGGCCGCAGCCAAGACGTCAAGAAGCTGATCGAGGCGATGAAGCGCTGACGGTCGAGGCCGGGCCGTGCATGTCGCGGCCCGGCCCACCGCCTGAATCAACCGGCGGTGGCCAGAATCTCGTCGATCGTCGTCGCGGTGACGCCGTGATAAGCCAGCCGGTCGAACACCTTGTCCCACCAGCGATCGAACGCCTCCCGATCCTGCGCGGTGCGCACATAGGGCGTATGTCCCGGCTCGAGGGTCGGGGAATGGAAGGAAAAGGTCAGCAGCCGGACACCATCGGCCACCGCCCGGTCGATCCCGGCAAGCGCGTCGCGGACCCCGACCCCCTCCGGCGTCAGAGGTATCCGGTTGAGCAGGCCCAGCCGCGCCATCACGCCGCGTCCGCGCGGCCAGCGCCCGGCGCCAGAGTAAAGGCTCGCCCCCCGCGCCCGCCAAAGGCCGGTATAGACGCTCGTCAAGGGCAGTTCGACCATGCCCTCTCGGCGAAAGCCGTGGGCATCGATGCCGCTGAAATTCATGCCGCCGCCATCGCCATAGTCGTGGAGGGCACGCATCGAGCTGTCGATCCGATAGCCTCGCTCCGCCAGAAGCGACAGCGAGAACGGGCCCAGGCCGTAGCGCCCCGACCGGAAGATGCGGGGGCTTTGGCCAAAGGCGGTGGCGATCGCCTGGGTCAAGCTATCCAGCTTGGCGGTCTCCAGCGCCAGTGGCAGATTGCCCGCATGGCTGGTGAATGGGTCGACCACTTCTTGATGCGGCGGCGTGACCCAGGCATGGAGCTGCGCGCCGATCTCGGACCGCCCGTCCTCGACACATTCGGACAGGATGTCGACCGAGGCGGGATCGACCGCCACCGGATAGTCGACCATGCAGTTCAGCCCGACCCCGGCGTCGGCAAAGCGCCGATGGGCGGCCCCGAAGGCCCGCATCGCCTTTGTCGAGCGATGCCGCCGGTCGAGCGGGGCCGACCAGTCGAATTCCTCCTCGACATCGACCGTGACCAGAAAGCGCTGGCCGAAAGCGGCGGGCCAGTCGATCCGCTCCACGGCGGACGCGGGCTCGGGACGCCAGGAACGAACGGGCCCCTCCACGCTCAGCCGTTCGACATCCGCCCTGCGCGCTGATCATCGCCGATCGGCAGCGCCAGCACGACACGGTGCAGCCCGATGGTCAGCCCGCCGCCCATTTCAGCGCCGAGCTTGTCGATCAGTCGCAGCGAAAAGCCGGTTCCCAGCAACGGCGCACCGTCGCGCTGCTCCTCCTCACCCGCTTCGCTCAACAGCGCGGCGTCGGTTTCCACCGTCAGGGCGAGCGGGCGGTCGACGCGCAGCGCCGCCATGCCCTGGTCCACCGCCAGACTGGCCGACAGGCGCTCGCCCACCACGCAGTTGGACAGCAGGACCGAGAATAGCCGGGTCAACAGCCTTTCGCTCGCCCGGTCGTCCGCCAGTGCGGCGATCGACGACGATGGCGGATCGAAGCGTATCTCGGCACGGCGAAGCTCGGCGAGCGGCCGCAACTCGGCCAGGACGCGCTCGATGAGCGGGGCGAGCGGCACGATGGTCGGGCGAAGTTCCAGCACATGCCCTTCGATCCGTGCCGCCGTATCTAAATCCTCGACCGAGGCAAGCAGGTCGGCGGCCAGCGTCCGGATCGCGCTGGCCCGGTCACGATAGACGGGCGCGACAGGGCCCAGCAATTCGCTCTCGATCAGTTCCGCGAACCCGGCCACCGCATTGGCGGGCGTGCGCAGTTCATGGACCAGCTGGCGCAGCGAATCGGACGAGGACGTCGCAGGATCGGCGGTCGCCGCGGCGGGATGCGCCATCTCGTCGCGACGCGGCCGCCGACCGCTACCCCGATAGCCCATGAAACCGCCGGACAGGGGATCGAACCATGGCGCGGCCGAAACGCGCCAAGAGCCCGCCGCCGCCGACGTGCCGCCGATTTCCAGCCGGGCGTCGCGGAACGGCGACCGGCGGCGAAACGCCCCCATGGCCACGCCGTCGAACTGAGCGAGGCCCTGCATCGCGGTATCGGCGATGCTGACGCCGACCAGCGGCCCGCGCGCGACGCCCTCGACGCCCAGGATCACGCCGTGGAAATCGGTTTCGAAATCGAAATGCGCCGGTCCGGCATCGCTCTGCGTCGCGCCGGTCACTTCCTCGCGACGCTGGTTGAACGCGTCGATCCGCGCGACCAGATCGGCAATCTCGTAGCGCGGCGGCGAAGCGGGCGGCGGGGCGTGGCGCAAGGCCTCGGCCATGAAGGGCAGCCCGCGCGCGACCTGCCCCAGCGCGACGAACGGTGTCGCCGCCTGGATGGGGTGCGGGTCCAGCAATATCGACAGCGGTGCCTTTTCCACCTCGATCACCGGTTCGGGTTCGAGTGCCATGACCTCTTCGACGACCGGCGCTAGCGCCTCGGCCGGCCGCGTCGATTTGACGAAGACCGGTTCGTCAGGGTCCGGCCGATGGCGTGGTGCCTCGGTCCTTTCGGGATCGGCGACATGCGGAAGGACAAAATCGACCGGCCCGAAGCTTTCCAGGCCACGAACGACGACATCCGACAAATCCCGGCGATGCCGCAGGATCGAGCGGGTCCGGGGCGTCAGGCGCGGCAGCATGTCCAGCCAGTCCGCATCGCGCAGACGCACCGACCGCAGCACCGGTGCGGCCACCGACAGCTCGTCCGACGCGAAGAGTGCGACCAGTGCGGCGGGCGGCTGACAGGCGCCAAGGATCCGCGCACTGGCGATCCGCACGTCCTGCGGCACCTTGTCACGCAATGCGGTCAGTCGTGCGATCATCGGCGGGTCCGCCAGCACGCGGCCACGACTCATCAGGTCGACAAGCTGCCGCCAGGCAGTCTGCGCGCCGAAGGGCGTCGCGGTGTCGGCCGATAAAATCGTCGTCAGGCTGTCGTCGAACCGCACGTAACTCCCTTCGCGCTTGGCCGGTCGGCCTACATCATCTTCGTCTAACGTCCTTATCCTTCCAACTGGTAACCTGCAAATATCCTGATCGGTGCCGTTGCAATGTGGGAGAATTGCGATAGTGCGTAATTTTCTTATAGTCCGCCGTCACCAAGCATAGGGATTCGGCTTTTTATGTGGAGTATCGCGTAATGGCGCTCGATCGCATTGATCGGCAAATCCTGGCGCTGTTGCAGGCCGACGGCCGTATGACCAATGTCGAGCTGGCCGAACGGGTCGGATTGACCGCCCCGCCCTGCCTGCGCCGCGTCCGCGCGCTGGAAGAGGCTGGGGCGATCCGGGGCTATCATGCCGATCTGGACGCTGCCCGGCTGGGCTTTCCGATCACGGTGTTCGCGATGGTGTCGCTGCGCAGCCAGGCCGAGCACGACCTGGCCGCGTTCGAGGCGCATGTCGCGGGGATTCCGGAAGTCCGCGAATGCCATATGCTCAACGGCGAGATCGACTTCATCCTGAAGATCGTCGCATCGGACCTGAAGAGCTTCCAGGAAATCCTGACCGGCCATCTGACGCCCGCGCCCAATGTGGCCAGCGTCAAGACGTCGCTGACCATCCGCACGGCCAAGCAGGTATCGGGGATTCCGATCGAAGCCGACTGACCGGGTTTCGGACACGATAAAAAAGGGCCGGTTCTCCGTATTGGAGGGCCGGCCCTTTTCGTTTGGCGGTTTCGCGTTGCCAATCAAGGAAAAAGCCCGCGCCATTCCCGGTGCGGGCCCTCTTTCCTCAGGCCTGGGTCTGGAGCCAGGTGTTCCAGAAGCTCGCGAGATCGGCGCGCGGGGCGCCCTTGACGGCGTCGAACGCAGCCTTGGCGCCCGCCTTGTCGCCGCTGGCGGCCAGCGCGATGCCCAGGCGGGTGTTCACCTCATTGGCGTCGACGCCGCCCTTCTGCAGCGCCAGGCGATACAGCTCGGCGGCCTTGGCATAGTTGCCCTGGCCGTAATAAGCCTCGGCGGTCAGGGCAGCGAGCTTGCCGTCGTTGGCCGACTTGGCGCGCGCCTCGGTCGGGGCGAGCGAGCCTTCCTGCTTGCTCTTGGCCTCGGCGGCGGCCAGCATCGCCTTGGCGGTCGCGTTGCCCGCCGGAATCTTGCCCGTCGCCATGCCTTCCTTCAGGACCGTTGCCGCCTCGGCGGGCAGGCCCTTGTCGGTCGCATATTGCGCATATTCCATATAGTCGTTCTGGTCGGCCAGCGACTTGGAGGCGCGCATCAGGCGGAACAGGTCGAGCTTCTGGTTCTTGTCGAGCGTCGCCAGCGAGCCCTGCTGCAGGCCATAGATGACCAGCACGTTGCGCCAGTTCTGCGCGGTCGGATAGGCGGACAGCCACTTACGCATCCAGGTCAGCGTCTCGGGCACCATCTTGGCCTTGTTCACGCGGCCGATGGCGTATTTGTAATAATCCTCCGGCGCCTTCTGGCCCGAGGCGTTCATCTGGTCGATGACCGACGACAGCTCGCCGACGCCGCCCGCGACGTCGCCCGTCTCGATCTTCGACTTCACGATCAGCATCGGCAGGTTGGGATCGTTGTAACCCAGCTGCTTGGCCTGCTGGAAATATTGCAGCGCGATCGGATACTGCTTGCCGTTATAGGCCAGGGCGCCACGACGGTAGACATAGCGCGGCTTGTCCGCCGCCGGGGTCGAGGGGCTGGCGATCAGCGCGTCGAGCGGCTTGGCCAGCACGGCCTCATCGACCGGCGCGTTCGGATTGGCCTGCTGCGCGGCGTAGAGCTTGCCCGATTCGAGCTCGTAGCGCATCGCGGCGGCGATATATTTGTCGTCCTCGGTCTTGGCGGCGGCCTCGACGGCCGACACCAGCGGATCGGCGGCGGCGTAATTCTTCTGCTGCAGGACCGGCTGGGCGGCCTGCGCGGCCTTCAGCGCCTCGGGGCTGAGCTTCAGCCCGCCATTTTCCTGCGCCTTGTCCTTCTTCTGCGCCACGGCCGGAGCGGTCAGGACGACCCCACTCACACTCGTCGCCAGCACGGCTGCAAGTGCGAGCTTCGGAATGATCTTCATGCGAAATTTCTCCAAGAACAGAGTCTGTCGGGTAGGGGACCGATGATGGCGGGGCTTGTAGGGACAGCGACCGTCCCGTTCAAGCAAAGCGATGATCCGTGCCGACCTATCCACCAACCGCTGAACGCGGATTGAACGCGAACGCTCCGGCGGGTAGCGGGCCAGGCATCATGATCGCCGTCATCTCCCCCGCCAAGACGCTCGACTATCAGAGCCCCCTGCCCGACCTGGCACCCACCACCCCCTATTTCGCCACCGAGGCGGACGCACTCGCCAAGGCCGCGTCCGGGCTGGGCGAGGAGAAGCTGGGTTCGCTGATGCGCATTTCGCCCGCGCTCGCCAAGCTGAACGCCGAACGGTTCCGCGACTTCGCCGACGCGCCCGAGCGCCCCGCCCTGTTCGCCTTTGCCGGCGACGTCTATACCGGGCTGGAGGCGAAAACGCTGGAGGACGATGCGGTCCTGTTCGCGCAGGATCATCTGCGGATGCTGTCCGGCCTGTACGGGCTGTTGCGCCCGCTCGATGCGATGCGCCCCTATCGGCTGGAAATGGGCACGCGCTGGGCGCCGGGCGGCGGCAAGCTGACCGACTGGTGGGGCGACCGCATCGCCGAGCGCCTGGCCCATGAGGTCGAGGCGGAGGGATCGGGCACGATCCTGAACCTCGCCAGCCAGGAATATTGGCATGCGGTGGAGGGCAAGCTGCAGTCCGCGATCCGGATCGTGGCGGTCGATTTTCGCGAGGGCGACCGCTTCGTCAGCTTCCACGCCAAGAAGGCGCGCGGCGCCATGGCCCGCTGGATGGTCGAGCATCGCATCACCGACACCGACGCGATGCGCGGCTTCGATAGCGACGGTTATGCGTTCGATGCCGAGGCGAGCACGCCGACACTCTGGAGGTTCGTGCGATGAGCGAATGGAAACGGGCGGTCGTCATCGGGGCCTCGGGCGGCATCGGCGGGGCGCTCGCCGATGCGCTGGAAGAGGAAGGCGTGGCCGTCACGCGGTTTGCGCGCGCGATGACGGGTGACGGACATATCGACCTGGAGGACGAGGCCAGCCTTATCGCGGCTGCGTCGCGCATCGCACAGGGCGCCGCCCCCGATCTGGTCATCGTCGCGACCGGCCTGCTTCACGATGGCGAACAAGGCCCCGAAAAGGCGATGGGGCAGCTCGATCCTGCCTGGCTCGCGCGTAATTTCGCCGTCAATGCGATCGGCCCGGCGCTGGTCGCGAAGCATCTGCTTCCCCTGATGCCGCGCACCGGCAGGACCGTGTTCGCCGCTCTGTCGGCCCGCGTCGGCTCCATCTCCGACAATCGCATGGGCGGCTGGTACGGCTATCGCGCGTCCAAGGCGGCGCTCAACCAGTTCATCCGGACGCTGTCGGTCGAACATAAGCGCCGCAACGACCGCTCGATCATCGTCGCGCTCCACCCAGGCACGGTCGACACCGCCCTGTCCAAGCCGTTCCAGGGCAATGTCCGCCCCGGCGGCCTGTTCGCCCCCGACCGGGCGGCGGTGCAATTGCTCGACGTGATCGACGGGCTGAAGGCGCCCGACAGCGGCAAGCTGTTCGACTGGGAGGGGAAAGAGATTCAGCCATAACCATTCCTCCCCTGCAAGGGGAGGGGGACCACCGCGTAAGCAGTGGTGGAGGGGTGTCCCAACTGGCCGTATCACCCCTCCGTCAGTCCTTCGGACTGCCACCTCCCCTTGCAGGGGAGGAAACGGCCAACACCTTCCTTATCATTCAGATTACAAGAACGTAACATCTGAGACATTCCGCCGAAACGGCTGGAATCGCATAAGAACCTTGCTGGTCGCCGTTCCACTCCCGTCGGCGGCCAGCGCCTCGACAAGTCCCGCGATCTGCTACCCTGGGGGAAGCATGTCCGCCGGGCCCATCCCCGCCGCGCCGCCATCTGCGTCCGCCGTTCCTCTCAAACGGCCCCTCGCGAATGGCCGTGCGCGGGGGTGGTCAGGCGGCTCACGCTCGGCTAGTACCCTTGGTTCCCATCTGACCACCAACCCGGAAAGCAACAGACTTTGGCCGACGAGACGACCCTCGCGGAACCTTCCGATATTTCGACGATCTCCATCGTCGACGAGATGAAGTCGAGCTATCTCGACTATGCGATGAGCGTGATCGTGGCGCGTGCGCTGCCCGACGTGCGTGACGGCCTGAAGCCCGTCCATCGCCGTATCCTCTATTCGGCCGCCGAAAGCGGCTTCGTCGCGGGCAAGCCGTACCGCAAGTCGGCGCGCATCGTCGGTGACGTCATGGGTAAATACCACCCGCACGGCGACAGCGCGATCTATGACGCGCTGGCCCGCATGGCGCAGGACTGGTCGATGCGCGTTCCGCTGATCGACGGTCAGGGCAATTTCGGCTCGATGGACCCCGATCCGCCCGCCGCGATGCGTTACACCGAAGCGCGTCTGGCCAAGGTCGCCAATTCGCTGCTCGACGATCTCGACAAGGACACGGTCGACTTCCAGCCCAATTACGACGGCTCGGAGCGCGAACCCTCGGTCCTGCCCGCCCAGTATCCGAACCTGCTGGTCAACGGCGCGGGCGGTATCGCGGTCGGCATGGCGACCAACATCCCGCCGCACAATCTGGGCGAGGTGGTCAACGCTTGCCTCGCGTACATGGAAAACGGCGCAATCACGGTCGAGG
This sequence comes from uncultured Sphingomonas sp., assembly GCF_913062585.1. GTDB lineage: Bacteria > Pseudomonadota > Alphaproteobacteria > Sphingomonadales > Sphingomonadaceae > Sphingomonas. Next base: position 53,628 of record NZ_CAJXWX010000006.1, read on the forward strand.
AACTGAACGAGATCGTCCCCGCCCCCGATTTCCCCACCGGCGCGCTGATCCTGGGCCGCTCGGGCGCGCGCTCGGCGTACCAGACCGGACGCGGTTCGATCATCGTGCGTTCGCGCCACGAAATCGAGGAAAGCCGCGGCGATCGTCGGGCCATCGTCTTGACCGAAATCCCCTATCAGCAGGGTAAGAACGCGCTGGTCGAAAAGATCGCCGAGGCCGCCAAGGAAAAGCGGATCGAGGGGATCAGCGACATTCGCGACGAATCGAACCGCGAAGGCGTTCGCATCGTCATCGACCTGAAGCGCGACGCGACCCCGGAGGTCGTGCTGAACCAGCTGTGGCGGCACACCCCGGCCCAGACCAGCTTCCCGGCCAACATGCTCGCCATCCGCGGCGGGCGGCCCGAGCTGCTGAACCTGCGCGACATCATCCAGGCCTTCGTCCAGTTCCGCGAGCAGGTCATCACCCGCCGCTCCAAGTTCGAACTGGCCAAGGCGCGCGAGCGGGCGCACATCTTGCTGGGCCTCGTCATCGCCGTGACGAACCTGGACGAGGTGGTGCGGATCATCCGCGGCTCGGCCTCGCCGGTCGCCGCGCGGGAAGCGCTGCTCGCACGCGAATGGCCGATCGCCGAGATCGCGCCGTACATTCGCTTGGTCGAAGCAGTCGAGAGCGAGGGATTTGGCGACACCTATCGCCTGTCGGAGACTCAGGTTCGCGCCATCCTCGACCTGCGTCTGCACCGCCTGACCGCGCTCGGCCGCGACGAGATCGGCGACGAGCTGAAGGGGCTGGCGGACTCGATCACCGAGCTGCTGGAAATCCTCGCCAACCGCGTGAAGCTGTACGAGGTGATGCGCGGCGAGCTGGTGGCGATCCGCGACCAGTTCGCGACCCCGCGCCGTTCGGAAATCGCCGCCGCCGCCGATGGCATCGACGACGAAGACCTGATCGAGCGCGAGGACATGGTCGTCACCGTGACCATGCAGGGCTATATCAAGCGCACCCCGCTCGATGCCTTCCGCGCGCAGAACCGGGGCGGCAAGGGCCGCTCGGGCATGGCGACCAAGGACGAAGACGTCGTCACCGAACTGTTCGTGACCAGCACGCACACGCCGGTGCTGTTCTTCTCGAACCACGGCAAGGTCTATCGCTACAAGGTGTGGCGCCTGCCCGAGGGCGGGCCTGCCACGCGCGGACGGCCGATGGTCAACCTGTTGCCGCTGGCACCGGGCGAGGTCATCTCGACCGTCCTCCCGCTGCCCGAGGACGAGGCGGAGTGGGGCAAGCTCCACGTGATGTTCGCCACCGCCAAGGGCGCGGTGCGCCGCAATTCGATGGACGCGTTCACCAACGTGCCGTCGAACGGCAAGATCGCGATGCGTTTCGACGACGAGAGCGAGGACCGGCTGATCGGTGTCGCGCTGCTCGGCGCCGAGGACGATGTGCTGCTCGCCACGCGCTGCGGCCGGGCGATCCGCTTCGCCGCCGACGATGTGCGCGAATTCCAGAGCCGCACCTCGACCGGCGTGCGCGGCATCACGCTGAAGGACGGCGACGAGGTCATCTCGCTGTCGGTCCTGCACCGGGTCGGCACCACCCAGGAGGAGCGCGAGGCCTATCTGCGCTTCGCCCCCTGGAAGGGCGAGAAGGAAGGCGAGCCCGAGTTGTCGGTGGAGCGGTACGAAGAGCTGCGCGACAGCGAGCAGTTCATCCTGACCGTCTGCGCCAATGGCTATGGCAAGCTGTCTTCGGCCTATGAATATCGCCGCACGGGTCGTGGTGGTCAGGGCATCACGAACATCGACAATATCGCCCGCAACGGCGATGTCGTCGCCAGCTTCCCGGCGGCCAAGGGGCATCAGCTGATGCTCGTGACCGACCAGGCCAAGCTGATCCGCATGTCGCTGGCAAGCTTGCGCGTAATCGGGCGCGGCTCGGCGGGTCTGCGGCTCTTCAACGTGGCGGCGGGCGAGCATGTCGTCTCGGCCGCGCGCATTGAGGAGACCGAGGAGGATGCCGAGATGAACCTGGCCGACGGCACCCCCGAAATCGCCCCCGAGCCGGGTGCCGAGGTGGGCGAAAACCTGGCGGCCGGACCGGAGGATGGCGAGTGAGCCATCCGGCGACTGCCTATAAGGTGCTGACCGCCGATCAGATGGCGGCGCTGGAACAGGAGGGCGCCTTTGCGGGCGCCCCGGTGGATCTGGCCGATGGCTATATCCACCTCTCCACCGCCGCCCAGCTGACAGAGACGGTCGACAAGCACTTCGCCGGGCAGACCGACCTGCATATTGCGGCGGTCGATCTGGAGGCGATGGGCGAGGCGGTGAAGTGGGAAGAGAGCCGGGGCGGCCAGCTCTTCCCGCATCTCTACGCCGATCTGCCGCTGTCGGCGGTCATCGCCTATGGCCCGATGAAGCGCGAAGACGACGGCTCCGTTAGGCTCCCGATCGCCGGGTAAATGCCCTTCCGTCATCGAAACGTCATCAATTCCTAAGATCGCGTTTACGCTCTGTCGGTAAGACGGTTGCGCATGAAGCCGCCCGTCTTCTCCTCCTGGCCCGCCAGCGCGGACAGCCCGACGATCATGAGCGATGCCTCACTGGTCGATGCGATCGGGCTGTTCCGCCGCTACCCCGACATGCGGCTGCTCCCCGTCCTCGACGCCGAACAGCGGCCTGTGGGCGCGATCGTCGAACGCGACGTGAAGGGGCTGCTTTATAACCCCTTCGGCCATGCGCTGCTTCAGAACCCCGATTTCGGCGCGAGCCTGACCGCCTATGTCCGGCCCCATGCCTGTTGCGAGGTGGATGCGCCCCTTGCCGAGAAACTCGCGCTCCATGCCGATTGGGGCGCACCCGATGCCCTGATCCTGACCAGCCGGGGGGTCTTTGCAGGATTGCTCGACGCCGCGAAGATCGCGCGGCTGGCGTCGGATGCGCAGATGGCTCTGGCACGCGAACGCATCGCGCGGGCGCAGGAGATTGACGACGCGACCAGGCTGTTCATGACGGACATTGCGGCGCTCTCCGAGACGCTGCTGGCTGCGACCGGCGATATGGGTCAGATGGCGAGCGATCTGGCGCGCTATGCGGGCGACACGCTGCTCGGCGCCGAACAGATGACCGATGCGATGGCCGATACCGCCACCGCCCTGAGCGACATCGCCGCACGCGGCCATGGTCTGGCCAACGCCTTCGCCGCCATTACCAGCGACATGGACCAGGCAAGCGCCGTTCGCGCGGCGGTGCGCACCAGGATCATCGCGACCGATCAACGGGCCGAGGCGCTGGCCGCCGGTGCGACGACGATCGACACCTTGCTGTCGCTGATCGAAAGCGTCGCCGCGCGCACCAATCTCCTCGCGCTGAACGCCGCGATCGAGGCAGCCCGCGCCGGCGATGCCGGACGCGGTTTTGCGGTCGTCGCGCATGAGGTGAAGGCCCTTGCCGGGCAAACCCGCGAAGCCGCCCGTGACGCCGCGCGCAACGTCGGCGAGGTGAACGCCAATCTCCACGCGCTGGTCGCCGAGCAGACCCAGCTCAACCGCGCGGTCGACACGATCGGTGCCATCTCGCAATCCATCGACGATGCGGTCGCGGCCCAGGGTTTCGCCACCACCGCCATCGCCGCCAATGTCGACCAGTCGGTCGCCTCCGCCGACCGGATCGGGCAGCAGGTGCGGCAGGTCCAGCGCGATGCCTCCCGCCTGGATCAGGACGCCGGATCGCTGCTGACGCTGGCCGAAGCGCTGGAACGTACGGTGGGCACGCTGCGCGACCGGACCGCCACGTTCGTCGCCGCCGTCGCCTGAGCGATCAGGTGTAGAGGTCGACCACCGCCATCCCCTGCCCCACCGCCTCCAGCAGCAGGGTGCGGTGGCAATGGCACGGGTCGCGCTCGAAACAGAGCAGCGCACTGGGCTTGTCCCGCGCCAGGTCGAGCATCCGGGCAGCCGCCACCTGCGCCTCGGGCAGCGCGAGTTGATGGTCGTACACCTCGCGCAACGTGCCGACATCGCCCTTTTTGGCGGCATCGCGCCCGCGTTTCGGGGTGCCCAGATCCTTCAGATGGACATAGTCGATCCCGACCTCCTTCAACGCCGCGGCGAGCGGCGACTTGGAAAAGCCCGGCCGCCGCGACAGCGGCAGCGCTCGGACGTCGATCAGCCGCGACACCCCGGCCGTTTTCAGCGTCGCCAGAAAGCCGTCGACGGTCGCGCCCTCATAGCCGATGGTGAATATGGTGGTCATGCACCCGAGTTGGGGAGCCGGCCTGCCTCCGCCAAGTCCTTCCAACCGGGGCCTTCCGGGTTTAAGGCATCGCGATGACTTATGACATTCATGTGATCGGCGGCGGACTTGCGGGCTCGGAGGCCGCGTGGCAGCTCGCCGAGGCCGGGCTGAAAGTGCGCCTGTCCGAAATGCGTGGCGGTGCGGATACGACCCCCGCCCATCATGGCGGCGACCTGGCCGAGCTGGTCTGCTCCAACTCCTTCCGGTCGGACGACGCGACCTCCAACGCGGTCGGGCTGCTGCATCAGGAGATGCGCGCGCTGGGCTCGATCATCATGGCCAAGGGCGATGTCCACGCCGTACCCGCGGGCTCGGCGCTGGCGGTCGACCGGGAAGGCTTTTCGGGCGGGGTGACGGCGGCGCTTGCCGCGCATCCCAACATCACCATCGTGCGCGAGCGGATCGACGCGCTTCCCGAGGGACCTGCGATCATCGCCACCGGCCCGCTGACAGCACCGTCGCTGGCGGGCGGCATCGGCGAGGCGACCGGCGCGGAGGCGCTGGCTTTCTTCGACGCGATCGCGCCCATCGTTCACCGCGAATCGATCGACATGGACGTGGCCTGGTTCCAGAGCCGCTGGAACAAGGGGACGGGCAAGGATTACATCAACTGCCCGATGGACAAGGACCAGTATCTGGCCTTCCATCAGGCACTGCTCGACGGCGAGAAGACCGAGTTCCGCGAGTGGGAGAAGAGCACCCCCTATTTCGATGGCTGTATGCCGGTCGAGGTCATGGCCGAGCGCGGCGTCGACACGCTGCGCTTCGGGCCGATGAAGGGCGTCGGGCTCGACGATCCGCGCACCGGGCGCTGGCCCTATGCCGTCGTCCAGTTGCGGCAGGACAATGCGGCGGGCACGCTGTGGAACATCGTCGGTTTCCAGACCAAGCTGAAATATGCCGAGCAGATCCGCATCTTCCGCACCATTCCGGGTCTGGAAAAGGCCGAGTTCGCGCGGCTTGGCGGGCTTCACCGCAACACCTTCATCCGCTCGCCCGAACTGCTCGACGCCACGCTGCGGCTGAGGTCGCGGCCGAATCTGCGTTTCGCGGGCCAGATCACGGGGTGCGAGGGCTATATCGAGAGCGCCGCGATCGGCCTGCTCGCCGGGCGGTTCGCCGCGGCCGAGCTTACGGGAAAGACCATCGCGCCGCCGCCGGTCGAGACGGCGCTGGGCGCGCTGCTCGGCCATATCACCGGCCTGGCGGAGGCCGAGACCTATCAGCCGATGAACGTCAATTTCGGCCTATTTCCGCCCATTCCCGGCCGGACGAAAAAAGCCGATCGCAAGAAGATGTACACCGACCGCGCGCGCGAGGCCCTGCCCGGCTGGCTCAACTCTCTTCCGCCGGGGCCGCCTCCGGTGCCTCAGCCGGTGCCGTTCGCGCCGGCGGACAGTTCGCCCGAGCCGGTCGACGCTTGACGGCGGTGGTGGCGAACTCGGCCGCGTTCATCGTGCCCGACCTGTCGCGGTCGGCGGTGGTGAACTTGGTCGTGGCCTTGATCGCCAATTCGTCGAAGGACAGCTTGCCGTCGCCGTCGCGGTCCAGCTTGGCGTAAGCCTTGCGCCGCGCGGCGAGATATTCCTCGCGGGTGATCGTGCCGTTGCGATCCTTATCGTAGCGGTCGAAACGCTTCTGCTCGCGGGTCTTGGCTGAGGCTTCAGGAAGGGGCGCGTCGTCTTCGGCGGTTTGCGGGGTCGATGCGGTCGCCGCGCTGGCGGCGGGGAGCGGGGATGGTGTGTCGGGTCGGCTGCCCCACAGGAACAGCCCCGCCCCCACCAGCACAAGCGTGCCCAACCCACCGGCCAGATAGCGCCACATCGGTTCCGTCTCCCCCGTCAGACGGGCTTATGGTTAACCGGAGTTGTGCGCGGGCGGCAAGGTCATTCCCTTGGCCTTCGACTTCGCTCAGGCTGAACGGGATTTTGGTAAGCCGCTCCCGACACAGGGTGTACCCCGGCGAAGGCCGAGGTCCAGTGTCTGCGCAGCCTGTGGGGCGCCACGGATCGGCGGGGGAAGCAAAAGTCCTGCGCCGTCGATAGGGCAGCGCAACTGGACCGGCCTTCGCCGGGGTACGGCCCCGTCTTGATGCGAACGGCGTCAGCGCCCCGTCAAACCATGCCACGCCAGCCGCGCCGCGCGGAGGGGATGGCCCGGCAGGCGGTCCGGGTGGCGCAGACCCTCTCGGGCCAGGACGCCCAAGCCGCTCAACCCCCGCGCCCCCCGCGCCCGCTTCGGCGACAGCGCGGTGGCCAACTCGCCCAGGGCCTGCACACCGATTCGATCCGACAACACCTTGTCGCTGATATGCCCGGCAAGATCGGCCTTCGCCCAGGCGATCCCGAGAGGTTCCCACCTCTCGCCACCCAGCAACCGCCCGATGGACGCGAACAACACCCCGCCCCGCGCCTTCCCGTGAAGCGCCACCCGTTCGTCGTCCAGCGGCTCGCCGTCATCGAGCAGCGCTTCCCACCCCTCGATCATCGGCGCCAGATCCGCCCCCCGCACGCCACCGGGCAGCACCGACGCCGCCAGCCGCTGCAACACCGGATGCGCAGGGGCAGGCTCCCGGTCGAGCTTTTCCAGCGCTTCATACCACCAGGTCAGCCGCATCTGGCCGATCATCGGCTCGGTCGTGCTTTGCAGGATCGAGGCGAGCTGATGGTCGAGATCGAGCAGCGCCGCAAACCCCTCCCGCGCCGATGCGGGCGCATAGCCCACCGCCAGCGCTTGTTCGCGCATCACCGCCTCGATGGCGGGCGGGGGCGTCGGGGTAGCGGGGGCGTCGGTCATCCCCTGCCCTTTGCACGGATGGCCCTCACGAAAAAGGGCCTCCCGGTTTCCCGGAAGGCCCCCATCAAATCATAACGCAACCCGCCGCTTAGCCGCGATAGGTCACCTTCTTAACCGCCGCGACGACCTTGTTCGCGTCGACCAGCGCCAGCTTTTCGAGGTTGGCGGCATAAGGCAGCGGCACGTCCTCGTTGGTCACGCGCAGCACCGGCGCGTCGAGGTCGTCGAACCCTTCTTCCATCACGACGGCGGTGATTTCCGAGGCGATCGAGCATGTCGGCCAGCCTTCCTCGACCACGACCAGGCGATTGGTCTTGGCGAGCGACTTCAGCACGGTCTTGGTGTCGAGCGGACGCAGGGTGCGCAGGTCGATGACCTCCGCATCGATGCCCTCGGCGGCCAGCTTCTCGGCGGCTTCGAGCGCGACGCCCACGCCGATCGAGTAGGAGACGAGCGTCACGTCCTTGCCCTCGCGCATGATCCGCGCCTTGCCGATCGGCAGGACGAAATCATCGAGCTTGGGCACGTCGAACGAACGACCGTACATCAGCTCGTTCTCGAGGAACACGACCGGGTCTTCCGAACGGATCGCCGCCTTTAGCAGGCCCTTCGCATCGGCCGCGTCATAGGGCGCGATCACGATCAGGCCGGGGACGCTCGCATACCAAGGGCCATAGTTCTGCGAGTGCTGCGCGCCGACACGGCTGGCGGCACCATTGGGACCACGGAACACGATCGGGCAGCGCATCTGGCCACCGGACATATAGTTGGTCTTGGCGGCCGAGTTGATGATGTGGTCGATCGCCTGCATGGCGAAGTTGAACGTCATGAACTCGATGACCGGACGCAGGCCCCCCATGGCGGCACCGGTGCCGACACCGGCAAAGCCATATTCGGTGATCGGCGTGTCGATGACGCGACGATCGCCGAACTCGTCCAGCAGACCCTGCGTCACCTTGTACGCGCCCTGATACTGGGCGACTTCCTCGCCCATCACGAAGACGCGGTCGTCGGCGCGCATTTCCTCGGCCATCGCGTCGCGCAGCGCTTCGCGGACGGTGAGCTTGACCATCTCGGTGCCTTCCGGGATTTCTGGCGAGGCAGGCGCCTCCTGCTCGGCGGCAGCGACCAGCTTCTGCGTGCCGCTTTCCTGCTCGGCGGCAGCAGCACCTTCCGGCATCGGCGGGGCGCTCTGGTCGGTCGCCTCGTTCTTCGGCGCGGCGTTGGCGGCCTCGCCCGAACGGCTGCCCGAAGCAGCGGCGGAGGCAACGTCCTCGCCCTCTTCGGCCAGCAGCGCGATGGCGGTGCCGACCTTCACATTGTCGGTGCCCTCGGCGACGATGATCTTGGCGATCACGCCCTCATCGACGGCTTCGAATTCCATCGTCGCCTTGTCGGTCTCGATCTCGGCCATGATGTCGCCGGACTTGACCGTATCGCCTTCCTTCACCAGCCACTTGGCGAGCGTGCCCTCTTCCATCGTCGGGGAAAGGGCCGGCATCTTGATTTCGATCGCCATCTTAGTAACGCTCCACCAGCACTTCAGTGTAGAGTTCAGCCACATCGGGCTCGGGGGTCTGTTCGGCGAAATCGGCCGCTTCATTGACCTGCTTGCGGATGTCCTGCTCCAGAACCTTCAGATCGGCCTCGGTCACGCCCTGCGCTTCGAGCAGCTTCTTGACGTGATCGATCGGGTCGGACTTGTCGCGCACGCCCTGCACTTCCTCGCGGCTGCGATACTTGGCGGGGTCGGACATGGAGTGACCGCGATAGCGATAGGTCTTCATCTCGAGGATGACCGGACCCTTGCCCGCGCGGACCCAGGCCAGCGCCTCTTCGGCTGCGCCACGGCACGCCAGCACGTCCATACCGTCGACCTGGATGCCGGGGATGCGGAAGCTCTCGCCGCGGCGATACAGCTGATCCTCGGACGAGGCACGGTTGACCGCGGTGCCCATGGCGTACTGGTTGTTCTCGATCACGAAGATGATCGGGAGCTTCCACAGCTCGGCCATGTTGAAGCTCTCGTACACCTGGCCCTGATTGGCCGCACCATCGCCGAAATAGGCGAGGCAGACGCCGCCGTCATTGCTGTACTTGTGCCCGAACGCCAGGCCTGTGCCCAGCGACACCTGCGCGCCCACGATGCCGTGGCCGCCATAGAATTTATGCTCGGTCGAGAACATGTGCATCGACCCGCCCTTGCCCTTGGAGATGCCGGCGGCACGCCCCGTAAGCTCGGCCATGATGACCTTGGGGTCGATGCCGTACGCCAGCATATGGCCATGGTCGCGATAGCCGGTGATGACCGAGTCCTTGTCACCGTCGAGCGCCGACTGCAGACCCACCGCCACGGCCTCCTGGCCGATATAGAGGTGGCAGAAACCGCCGATCAGGCCCAGGCCATAAAGCTGACCCGCCTTTTCTTCGAAGCGGCGGATCAGGAGCATCTGCTTGTAGAAATCCAGCAGCTGTTCCTTGGTCGCTTGGAACGGCTGCGGTTCGGCGGGACGCTCCCGATTGGGAATGGGGGGCTCGCTGGTACGGCTTGGAGCTTTTGCCACAGTCGGGAACACCTTTGTTTCCGTTAGGGAAGGATGGACGCCTATTGGCGCGCTTTGTCATGAAACTCAATTCCCCCATTGCAATTACTGCAATGCAGCATTTTTGGGTTGCGAAATTCCCAGTTCGACAGGGGAAATTTGCGGGGAACAAGCTTTGCCTTGGTTGCCTTGTCGCCGAACCACGGCCTACAACGCATCCCGATCATGGATAGCCCCAAACACCCGTTCCGCATCGCCAATTTCCGCAGCTACTGGCTGTCGCGCCTGTCCGGCACGATCGCACAGACCGCATTGGCGATCGTCATCGGTTGGCAGGTCTATAGCCTCGCCCGCCAGACGATGGACATCCGCCAAGCCGCGTTCCTACTCGGAATGATCGGTGCGGCGCAATTCGTGCCCCTGTTTCTGCTGACCCCCGTTACCGGCCTCGTCGCCGACGCGGTCGACCGGCGATGGATCGTGCGGACGACGACCGCGCTGCTCGTCCTCGTTGCGGCGATGCTTGGCACGCTGACCTATCTGGATATGCTGACGCTACCAGCGCTGTTTGCCGCAGCCGTGATGGTCGGCGTCGCCCGTGCGTTCTCCGGTCCCGCCTATTCGGCGCTCGCACCAAATCTGGTCCCGCGCGAGAGCCTGCCGACCGCGATTGCCGTATCCTCCACCGCGTGGCAACTGGGTGCCATTGCGGGCCCGAGCGTGGGTGGCATCCTTTACGCTATTCATCCGCACGTCGCCTATGCAACGATCACAGCGCTGTTCGGGATCGCGCTCGCGACGATCCTCACGATGCGACCGGTGCCGCAGCCGGCGGTGCAGAAGGATCGCCGCCCACTGGCACGCATCCTTGATGGCTTCCGCTACGTCCGGCAGAATCGCTTGGTTCTCGCCGCGATCACGCTCGACCTGTTCGTGGTACTGCTGGCCGGGGCGACCGCGCTGCTGCCGATCTACGCACGCGATGTCCTGCAGTCGGTGCACACGGCCTGGGCTTCCTGGCCGCCGGTATGGGAATCGGTGCCGTCACCACTTCGATCTGGTTTTCGTTCCGGCCGATGAAGAACGATGTCGGGTTGAAGATGCTGATCGCCAGCGGTGGTTTCGCCGTGGCGGTACTGGTCTTCGGGCTCTCGACTTCGTTTCCGCTGAGCTTCGCCGCGCTCGTCGTTGCAGGGGGTGTCGACATGGTGTCGGTCTATGTCCGCCAGTCTCTGATCCAACTGCACACCCCCGATGCAATGCGCGGACGGGTGAGCGCGGTGTCGCAGCTGACCATCTCCGCCTCCAACGAACTGGGTGAGTTTGAAAGCGGGCTCACGGCCTCGTTTCTCGGCCCCGTTGGCGCGGTGGTGTTCGGCGGCTGTGCGGCGATCGTCGTCACGCTGCTCTGGTCGCGGCTGTTCCCGGAACTCCGGCGCGCGCGAACCTTTGACCCTCCTGAGATCCTAGAAACCGAACCAACCCACGGAGAAGCCAAGCCATGAAGGCCAACACCATCCTGGAAACGATCGGCAACACGCCGCATGTGAAGATCCAGCGGCTGTTCCCCGGATCGGAGGTCTGGATCAAGTCCGAGCGCTCCAACCCCGGCGGGTCGATCAAGGACCGAATCGCGCTCGCCATGATCGAGGCGGCCGAGGCCAGCGGCGAGTTGAAGCCGGGCGGCACCATCGTCGAGCCGACCAGCGGCAATACCGGCGTCGGCCTGGCGATGGTCGCGGCGGTCAAGGGGTACAAGCTGATCCTGGTGATGCCCGAATCCATGTCGATCGAGCGCCGCCGGTTGATGCTGGCCTACGGCGCGACCTTCGACCTGACGCCGCGCGAAAAGGGCATGAAGGGCGCGATCGAGCGCGCGCTGGAGATCGTGCGCGAGACGCCGGGCGCCTGGATGCCGCAGCAGTTCGAGAATCCGGCGAATATCGACGTGCATGTCCGCACGACCGCGCAGGAAATCCTGAACGACTTCCGCGATTCGCCGATCGACGTCATCATCACCGGCGTCGGCACCGGCGGCCATATCACCGGCGTCGCCGAGACGTTGAAGAAGGAATGGCCGCAGCTGAAGGTCTATGCGGTCGAGCCGGCCGCCTCGCCGGTCATCCAGGGCGGCCAGCCGGGTCCGCACCCGATCCAGGGCATCGGCGCGGGCTTCATCCCCGCCAATCTCCACACCCAGGCGATCGACGGGGTGATCGAGGTCGACGCCAATGTCGCCAAGGACATGGCGCGGCGCTCCGCTCGCGAAGAGGGGCTGCTGGTCGGCATCTCGTCGGGCGCAACGCTGGCGGCGATCCTGCAGAAGCTGCCCGACCTGCCCGAGGGCGTCCGCGTGCTCGGCTTCAACTATGACACGGGCGAGCGTTACCTGTCGGTCCCGGATTTCCTGCCCGAACAGTGAGCGACGTGTCCCGGCCGCGCGGCGGCATCCGCGCGGCGCTGTTCGTCATCGCCGGTACGGCCAGCGTCGTACCGGCACTGCTCGTGGCGAACGCCCCCGCCATTCCCAAGGCCCACCGCGCCGCGATCAAACGGCTCCGACAGGCCCCGCGCGTCGTGCCACCCGCCGAACTGCCTCCGGTCGAACCCGTGTCCTTCATCGACATGACCCCGGACGAGGCACGGGCGTATAACGAAGGCGTCCCCTTCTCCACCGATCCCAATCCGGCGGCCCTCCCCTTCGTCTATCGCGCGTCGGCCGAGGACAAGGCGCGCGCGCTCGACTGTCTGGCCGCGGGGGTGCTGTACGAAGCGGGTGACGATGCCAAGGGCGAGCAGGCGGTCGCCCAGGTCGTGCTCAACCGCCTGCGCCATCCCGCCTTTCCCAAGACGGTGTGCGGCGTGGTCTTCGAGGGGCAGGAGCGATCGACGGGGTGCCAGTTCACCTTCAGCTGCGACGGCGCACTGACCAAATGGCAGCCGCCCGAGGCCGCCTGGGCCCGTGCGCGGGAAATCGCCGCCATGGCGCTGAACGGCAAGGTCTTCCGGGCCGTGGGCCATGCGACCCATTATCACACCGACTGGGTCGTCCCCTATTGGCAGGCGAGCCTGGACAAGGTCGCGCGGGTCGGCAGCCATTTGTTCTTCCGCTGGTCCGGGTGGTGGGGCACGCCGCCCGCGTTCAACCGGCATCTGGTTCCAGGCGAGCCGGTGATCGCCCAGCTGGCGCCCTTCTCGCCCGCGCATAGTGCCGGGACGAACGCCACCGATCAGGCGGGGGCAGCGCTGGCGGAGGCGGGCGTGGCGACCGGCGCCGCTGCGCCTTTGGCGAGCGATCCCGACATGTTCCTGGTCGCCCTGCCCGCAGGGCTGACGCCGGAGGGCTTTCCTGCCTATGCGCTGACCCTGTGCGGCGAGCGCAAGCATTGCACCGTCATGATGTGGCGAGAAGCACCGGTGCCGCAAACGGTGCCGCTTACCCAGGTTCAGATGGAGACGATGGCCTTCAGCTATCTGCGCGATATGGGCGCGGGGCTTGAGCGCACGCTGTGGAACTGCAAATTCTATCCGGCCAGCCCAAGTGGGCGATGCATGAAGCGCCAGACGCTGACCATCGTCCCTCCCCAGCCCGGACTGAGCGCCGCGCCGCAGCCAACCGCGACGCCCACGCCCGGTGAACTGGGTGGCGTGCGGCGGGCCAGCGCCGTGCCGGACACGAAACCTGCGGGCGAGTGATCTACGTTTTTGGGACGGGTCACGCGGCGTGGCCTTCGACTTCGCTCAGGCTGAACGGGCGTTGAGACAAAGTCGGTAAAGAGCTGAGCGCATAGCCACGCCTCCGTTCAGCCTGAGCGAAGTCGAAGGCCACGCGACAACACCGGTCAATCCCGGTGCGTCTCCACCAGCGCCACAAAATCGGTCAACTCCGCGATCGCGGCATCTATATCCCGCTTCTGGGCGTGGAGCGCGTCGATCTTCGCCTGACACCGGGCTAGCGTCACTTCGCGCTGCTGACGGCGGCCATCGCCCAGATCGTAAAGGTCGATCATCTCACGGATATCGGCCAGGCTGAACCCGACCCGCTTGCCCCGCAGGATCCAGGCGAGACGCGCCCGGTCCCGCTGCGAATAGATGCGCTGCGTCCCCCGCCGCTCGGGCGAGATCAGCCCTTCATCCTCATAGAAGCGCAGCGCCCGCGCGGTGACGCCAAACTCGGCGCACAGCTCGGTGATCGAATAATCGTCGCGATCGGCGCGGGGCAGCGGTTCGGCGGAGGCGGCGACCTTGGTCATGGCGGCCTAAATTAGATGCCGTTTACGTGAACGTCAATCGACGCAAAGCGCCTTGCCGCCGGGACTGCGCAACGTCCGCGCCTCCGCCACCGACGCGCTGACCCGCTCGACGATCAGCGCCGACAGCGTGGCGCGGCCGGTACACAGGCTGTTGCACGCCGTGGGCAGCCCGGCCGGGAACTGGATGCTGTCGCCATCGAATCGCGCGGTGAAGCGACACTGGCCGAGCGTGACCTTCAACGCCGGTCCGGTCCGTTCCAACGTGCCGGAGGCGACGCAGCCCTGCCCCTCGCCATAATCCAGGACGACCCCGATACGCCGCACCGAATCGCTCTTGTCATCGGAGCGTGGCAGGATGCACATCCGGTCGGTATCGCGCGACCAGACACCGTCGAGCGGGACGACGGCCGGATCGGCCACGAGCCCGGCCGCGATGCTCGCGGTCTCCAGACGCTCGCCTGCCGAATTGTCGACATTATCGCCGCCCGGTCCGCATCCGACCAGCATGAACGCGACGGCGAGCGTCAACGCCCGTCTTGTCACGCGACCGGCGCCAGCCCGTCGCCTTCGATCCGGCGAAAGAAGCAGCTGCGTGCGCCGGTATGACAGGCGGGCCCGGCGGCTTCGCAGATCAACCACAGCGCATCTTGGTCGCAGTCGATCCGCATTTCGATCACGCGCAGGACATTGCCCGAGCTTTCGCCCTTTTTCCAAAGCCGTCCCCGGCTTCGCGACCAAAAATGCGCTTCGCCGGTGGTCCGGGTGGCTGCCAGCGCCTCGGCATTCATATGCGCGACCATCAGCAACTCGCCGCTCGCGCGGTCCGTCGCGATCGCGGTCAGCAGTCCGTTGGCATCATATTTCGGGTCGAGCGTCAGCCCGGTGTCGCGGTGATCGGCCATGGGTAGCGGTTAAAGCGGAATGCGGCCAAAGTCATCCGTTACGAACGGGGCTTACCCCTCCACCACCGCATCGCACCGATCCCCCTCCCCATCAAAGATGGGAAGGACTTGGCCTTTTCCTCACCAAGCTCACCTGGGGAGGCGACCATCGCGCCAGCGATGGTGGAGGGGCATTTCCTTCCATCAGGCACGATCAGCCATGGCCACGAATCGCCTCGATCAACTCCGCCTTGCTCATCTTGGACCGCCCCTCGATCCCGATCTTGCGGGCTTCCTTCATCAGGTCGTCCTTGGTCCGGTCTTCCAGATGGGTCGAGCGATGCTCCAGCGTGCCCTTGGCTTTCGCATTGGCGATGCGGGCGGCCTTCTCCTTGGACTGGCCCTGCTTGCGCAACTCCTCGTACAGCCCATCGTCCTTGATCTGGGACCCGTGATCGCGTGCCATGTGGCATCTCCTGCTTTCGGACCCGAAACGCCACCCCGGCGAAAATGATCCGGCGCATGATGACAAACAGGCGACAAACGCAGATCACATTCCTATATGCGCCCCGTCTGCCCCTTAGTTGCGAACGTTGCGAGCGCCTCTCCCATGCTGACCACCAACCCCTTTGACGACGACAAACTCCGCGAGGAATGCGGCATTTTCGGCGTGTCCGGCGCCGATGGCGCGGCCGCGCTGACCGCGCTCGGCCTCCACGCGCTCCAGCATCGCGGGCAGGAAGCGGCGGGGATCACCAGCTTCGACGGCGCCCTGTTCCACACCCACCGCGCCATGGGCCATGTCGCGGGCAATTTCGATCGCGACGACGTGATCCGTGGCCTGCCGGGCGATGTCGCCTGCGGCCATGTCCGTTATTCGACCACCGGCGAGACCGCGCTGCGCAACGTCCAGCCGCTTTATGCCGACCTGTCGACCGGCGGCTTCGCCATCGCGCATAACGGCAATATCTCGAACGCGATGAAGCTGCGTCGCGAACTCGTCCGTCGCGGTTCGATCTTCCAGTCGACCAGCGATACCGAGACGATCATCCACTTGGTCGCGACGTCCAATTACCGCACCCTGCTCGACCGTTTCATCGACGCGCTGAAGCAGGTCGAGGGCGCCTATTCGCTGATCGTGATGACGCCCGAGGGCATGATCGCCTGCCGCGATCCGCTGGGCATCCGGCCGCTGGTCATGGGCCGCCTGGACGGCGCGGTGATCTTCGCCTCGGAGACGGTGGCGCTCGACGTGTGCGGCGCGACCTTCGAACGCGCGGTCGAACCCGGCGAGCTGGTCATCGTGCAGGGCACCGAGATTCGCTCGATCCACCCGTTCCAGGCCGTCGATGCCCGCCCGTGCATCTTCGAATGGGTGTATTTCAGCCGCCCCGATTCGATCGCGGGTGACCAGTCGGTCTATTCGGTCCGCAAGGAAATCGGCGCGCAGCTGGCCTATGAAGCGCCGGTCGACGCCGATCTGGTCATCCCTGTTCCCGATTCGGGCGTCCCCGCCGCGATCGGCTATGCGCAGGCGTCGGGCATTCCGTTCGAGCTGGGCATCATCCGCTCGCATTATGTCGGCCGCACCTTCATCCAGCCGGGCGACAAGGTCCGCCATCTGGGCGTCAAGCTGAAGCACAATGCCAATCGCGCGCTGATCCAGGGCAAGAAGATCGTCCTGATCGACGACTCGATCGTGCGCGGCACCACCAGCCTCAAGATCGTGCAGATGATGCGCGAGGCTGGGGCGGCGGAAGTCCATATGCGCATCGCATCGCCGCCGACGCGCCACTCCTGCTTCTACGGCGTCGACACACCCGAGCGTGCCAAGCTGCTCGCGGCCAAGCTGGACCTGGGCGGGATGACCGATTTCATCCATGCCGACAGCCTGTCCTTCGTGTCGATCGAGGGGCTGTACAAGGCGCTGAACGCGGCGCGCGGCGACAAGCCCAGCTATTGCGACGCCTGCTTCACCGGCGACTATCCGACGACACTGACCGACCATGACGAGACCGCGTCGGTCGACCAGTTCGCGATGCTGGCCGAGCGGGTCGCCTGATGGCGGGTGCGCTCGACGGCAAGCTGGCACTCGTCACCGGGGCGAGCCGAGGCATCGGCGCGGCGACCGCCATCGCACTGGCGGCGCAAGGTGCGCATGTCGTCCTGACCGCGCGGACACCCAAGGGGCTGGAAGAGGTCGAGGAGACCATCTTCAACGCAGGCGGCTCGGCCACCATCGCGCCGCTCGACCTGGCCGAGAACGAGTCGATCGGTCGTCTGGCATCGGCGATCGGCGAGCGTTGGCAGGCGCTGGACGTGATGGTCCTGAACGCCGCGATGCTGGGGTCGCTGGCCGCCGTGCCAGCGATCGACGCCAAGGAGTTTGCGCGCGTCCTGACCCTGAACGTCAGTGCACAGGCCGCGCTCATTTCTGCCTTCGACCCGATGTTGCGGCGGTCGCCGGGCGCGCGGGTGATCGGCGTGACGTCGTCGGTCGGCCGCAAGCCACGGGCTTATTGGGGGGCTTACGGCGCCTCCAAGGCGGCGTTCGAGACGCTGCTCGGGGCATATGGCGACGAGACCGCGGACATCAGCGCGATCCGCACCGCGATCGTCGATCCCGGCGCGACGCGGACGCAGATGCGGGCCAAGGCCTATCCGGGGGAAGACCCCGCTTCGGTGAAGGCGCCGGAAGCCGTGGCGGAACGGATCACCACGCTGGCGATCGAAGGTTTTGCGCCGGGGCATTTCGAGCGGGTCGGGCTGTAAGGCCCATTTGGCGGGCGGTGGGGCATGGGCTTCGACTTCGCTCAGCCTGAACGGGGTTTGGGGGCAAGGGCTTTTCCCACCAGCCGTTCAGGCTGAGCGAAGTCGAAGCCCAAGGGAATCACTCACCGCAACGTCGCGATGATCCCCGCCATCTCGAACACCGTCCCCTGCGCATCGAGCGATAGCCCGCGCGCCGCCCCCGCCAGATCCTGCGCGGCGGCATAGGCGTCCAGCGCCACCTTCAACCCCGGCCCCGACCGTCCACGCGCCCGCCCCGCGATAAACGCAGGCACCCGGTCGAGAAAAGCCTCGTACCGCGCCTGCGACGCTTTGCCCGCCAGCGCCTTGGCCAGCTTCACCCGCTCCGCATTGCCCGGATCGCCCGTCTCCGCGATCCGCGCGATCGCGCTATCGAGCCCTGCGATATTGAGCCCGGCAAAGCGCAGCGCCCGCCCCGGCGCACCGTCCGCCACCGCGACCAGCGAGGCGATCTCGTCCTCCTCCGCTTCGGGCAATTGCTGGCGCAGCACCCGCGCGACGTCGCCATCCGACAGCCGCTCGAACCGTAGCAACCGACAGCGCGACCGGATCGTCGGCAGCAACCGCCCGGGCGCATGGCTGACCAGCAGGAACACCGTGCCCGCGGGCGGTTCTTCCAGATTTTTCAGGAGCGCATTCGCCCCGCCCCGCTCCAAATCGTCGATCGCGTCGATCAGCACGACGCGCGCCGGCCCCATGGCGGGCGCGGTCGCGAACATGGGTTGCAGGGTGCGGACCTGCGCGATGGTGATCGAGCGCGCCAGATCTTGGTCGGGCTTTTCCGCATCCTTGGGCAGGCGGGCCATCACCCGGAAATCGGGATGCGATCCCGCCGCCATCAGCCTGGCGGTCGGGTGATCCTCCGGCACCGCCAGCCCGGGCGGCAGCCCCCCCGCCCCACTCGCCCGTGCCAGCAGCCGGGTGGCCGCCGCGCGCGCGAAACGCGCCTTGCCCACGCCCTCCGGCCCGGCAATCAACCAGGCGTGATGCAGCTTGGCACCGCCCAGCGCGGCGGCAAAGGCGGCCTGGGCCGCGTCATTGCCGACCGGCAGGTTCATGGCGCGATCAGCCGAAGAGCGAGGTCAGTCCGGCCCAGGCGCGGCCGAAGAAGCCCGCCTCGCTCACATCCTTGTCCGCTACCAGCGGCAGGCGCTGTGCGGGCATGTCGGGCGAGCTGACGACCAGGTCGGCAATGTGCTGGCCCGCCTTGATCGGCGCCTTGATCGGGCCCTGATAGACGACCTTGGCGCTGATCGCGGGATCGAGCCCGGCGGGCAGCGTGACGGTCAGCTGGCGCGGCGCGATCAGGCCGACCTTGGTCGAGGATCCCATCTGGACCTCGGCATCGGCGACCTTCTTGCCCTGCGCCACCACCGGCTTGGCCTGCCATGCGCGGAAGCCCCAGTTCATGAACTTGACCGATTCCTCGGCCCGCGCGCCGAAGCTGTTCAGCCCGGCCATGACCATGACCAGACGGCGGCCATTCTGCTCGGCCGAGCCGGTGAAGCCATAACCCGCTTCCTCGGTGTGACCGGTCTTCAGGCCATCGGCCCCCGCGACCCGACCCAGCAGCGGGTCGCGGTTCGCCTGGGTGATGGCGTTGCCGCCCATCGTCTTGCCCCATGAGAAATCGCGGCGGGAATAGAACTGCTTGTAAAGCTGCGGGAAGTCCTCGATCGTGTGCTGCGCCAGATCGGCCAGATCACGCGCCGTCACATAGGTCACGCCGCCATCGGGCCAGCCGTTTGCGGTACCGAAATGGCTGTTCTTCAGCCCGATCTGTTGGGCGGTGCGGTTCATCCGCTCGACGAAATTCTGCTCGGTGCCCGCGATATGCTCGGCCAGCACGACACAGGCGTCGTTACCCGACAGGGTGACGATACCGTATAGCAGGTTGGCGACGCTGACCTGCTCGTTCGGCGACAGGAACATGGTCGAGCCCGCCTGCGGCCCGTGCCACTTCTTCCACGTCTCCGGCTGCACCGTGACCATGTCGGTCAGCTTCAGCTGGCCCTTCTTGACCAGGTCGAAGGCGACATAAACCGTCATCATCTTGGCCATCGACGCCGGGGGCATCCGGCGGTCGGCGTCCCGCTGGAACAGGATCGCGCCGGAGGACAGGTCCTTCATGAAGGCGACCGGCGCGGGCGTATCGAACTGCGGCGCAGCGGCGACCGAGGGGTGGGCGAGCGCGACCAGGGCGAGCGGAGCGGCAAAAGATGCGTACAGGGTCTTCATGGATGTTCCGTGACCAAAGGGAGCCGAGAGGTCAATCCTGATGCAGGATGCGGGCGTCGTCATAGCCCGCCTGAGCCGCCGCGTCACGCAGGGCTTTGGCGGATTCGGCATTCATTCCCGTCCTCTCCACCCGCCAGAGGCGACCGGCGGCAACGATCCGGGCGTCGAAGCGGCGGGCCAGCGCCTGGGCGCGCGGGCGGCTGGAGAAGCTGGCAAGCTGGACACGGTAATGCGCCTGCGGGTCGAGCACGATCGGCTTGGCGATCGGGGCCACCGCCGTCGCGCCAGCCAGGATCAGGCCGGGGCGGTCTGCGCCGGGGCTCAGCGCGCGCAGCCGGATATGGGCCACCGCGCGCCGGTTGGTGCCGAGCAGCCGCGCCGCGCCCAGCGACAGGTCCGCCACCCGGTCGGCACGCCCCGGCCCCCGGTCGCCGACTCGTGCGATGATCGTGCGGCCGGTATCGACATCGGTCACCTCGACCATGGATTCCAGCGGCAGGGTACGATGCGCGATCATCACATCGTCCGGGTCGAAGCGTTTGCCGGTAGCGGTACGGCGACCGGCCAACTCGTGGCCATACCAGCTCGCCCGACCTGTCGCGTCATAATGGCCGTAGCGCGCGGGCGGCGCCGCGTCGGTCGCTGCCGCCACGGGCGTCGCCGCCAATGCGGCAAGCAGCGCGACCAGCTCAGCCCGCAATCGCATCGGCCAGCAATCCCACCGACAGAGCGTAGAAGTTCGAGCAATTATAATCCAGGATGACGCGGTAATTGCCGGTCAGCAGATAGGCGGTCGCGCCCGGCCCGTCCGGCTCCATCAGCGTGGCCAACACCCGGTCGTCGGGCCAGGCCGTGCCCTGCGGCACGATGCCCAGCGCGCGCCACTCGGCCATGGTCCGCCAGCCGCTATGCCGCTCGAACACGCGCGGGCAGCGAGGGCTGACCAGCCGGTTGCGCACCATCGACTGGTCGAACCCGGCGGGCACCGTCACCGCAAAGCCCCAGGGCTGGCCCGGCCGCCACCCGGCATTGGCGAAGTAATTGCCGATCGAGGCCAGGGTATCGGCCTCGCTATTCCAGATGTCCGCCCGCCCGTCACCATCGCCGTCACGGGCAAGGCGCAGATAGATGGAGGGCAGGAATTGCGGATTGCCGGTCGCCCCGGCCCAACTGCCCTTCAGCTGCTCGCGGGTGACGCCGCGGTCCATCATCTTGAGCGCGGCGATGAACTCCCCCTCGAACAAGGGCCGCCGCCGCCCCTCATAGGCCAGGCTGGCGAGCGAGCGGAGCAGGTCGAAATTGCCGGTGTACGAACCATAGTTGGTTTCATGCCCCCAAATGGCGACCATGATGGACTCCGGCACGCCCGTCTCGCGCTCGATCCGGGTCAGGCGCGGGCGCTGCGCCAGATATTTGCTGCGCCCCCGCCCGATCCGCGCGGCATCGACATGCGCGGCCTTATAGGGGGCGAAGGGGCTGAAGCCGCTATTGGCAGGCCCGCCCGGCTGGCGGCGATCCAGCTCGATCACCCGCGCGTTGAGCGTCAGCGTCGGCAGCACCGCGTCCAGCGTCGAACGGCTCACGCCCTGCGCCAGCGCAGTCCCGCGCACCTGCTGCAGATAGCTTTGGAAACCGGCCTCGTCCTGCGCCTGGGCCGGAACGCTGCCGACCAGCAAAGCCAGGCTCGAAATAATGCCGAGGCGCATGACGCGCCGGGTAATTGTCCCCCACATGACGCCCTGTGTGCCATAGCCGCGCCCGCCCCGGAACCTCGCACCACCGCAACACAGGCACGACCAGCCGCGCAAACGAAGCGGCGCGGGCCCCGCAAATCCATGTGGATTCCGTCACGCCCTTGGCGTACAGGCGCTGTCCGCCGATCCGGAAGAGTGGCCGAGCGGTTTAAGGCACCGGTCTTGAAAACCGGCGATGGTGCAAGCCATCCGTGGGTTCGAATCCCACCTCTTCCGCCATGTCGCCCCCACCCCAGCGCCGGCGAACAGCGAAAAGCCGCCACCGGGCGGATCGTCTTTGCCACTCCGTGGTTTGGTCAGGATATTCCCAACGTCATCCGTTGGTTAGCATCGAAGGACCGGATCATGAGCGACGTCGACACCTCCCGCCGCAGCGTGCTGGGCGGCGCGGCTCTCGGGATCGCGGCGGCGGCGGCGCCCGGGGCGGCGCTGAGCCAAGCGGCCACCGCTCCGACGCCGGTGCCCAGCCTGCGGGATCCGCGCGACGCCTATACCCGCACGCCCTTTCCCGAACAGCGGCAACCCTGGCCCGCACTCGCCAGCAAGATGACGCCGCGCCCCGATCATGGCGAGACGAGCTATCGCGGTTCGGGCAAGCTGACCGGGCGCCGGGCGCTGCTCACCGGCGGGGACAGCGGCATCGGCCGGGCCGCCGCCATCGCCTTTGCGCGCGAGGGGGCGGATGTCGCGATCAACTATTATCCCAGCGAAGAGCCCGACGCGCGCGAGGTCGCCGACCTGATCCGTCAGGCGGGGCGCAAGGCGGTGCTGCTCCCCGCCGACATCCGCACGCAAAAGGCCTGCGAGGATGTGGTGCGCAAGGCGATCGCGCAGATGGGCGGGCTGGACCTGCTGGTCAACAACGCCGCCTATCAACAGTCCAAGGCGGACATCATGGAGATCAGCGACGAACAGTTCGTCCGCACCTATGAAACCAACGTCTTCCATGTGTTCCGCTTTTCCAAGGCCGCGATCCCGTCGATGCCGCCCGGGTCGGTCATCATCAACACCATCTCGCAGAACAGCTATGATCCGGGGGAAGACCTGATCGACTATGCCTCGACCAAGGCCGCGATCCAGAACCTGACGCGCGGCATGGCCAAGCAGCTCGCCAAGAAGGGTATTCGGGTAAATGCGGTGTCGCCCGGCCCGATCTGGACTCCGCTTCAGGTCGCGGGTGGCCAATTGCCTGGCAAGCTGCACGAGTTCGGACAGGACACCTCGCTCGGCCGGGCAGGCCAGCCCGCCGAACTCGCCTCGCTCTACGTCGCGCTCGCCTCGGGCGAGGCCACCTTCTCGACCGGCACCGCCGTCGGCGCGCATGGTGGCAAGGGCTTTCCATAAAGGCCCGACGGGGCATTTGACGCGCGGCGGGCGGACGGTCATCTATCGGGCATGACGCATTTCTTTTCCCGCCGCGACACCCTGGTCGCCGCCACCGCGCTGACCACGACCACCGCACTTCACGCCGCCGTACCGCCCACCGATGCGGGCGCAATGCTCGACCGGATCGCCTGGGGATTGTTGCCGCTGGTACCGGAGCGGGCCACGACGCTGGGCGTGGACGAAGGGACCCATGCCGATCTGCGGCGGCGGCTGGAGGATCGCTCGCCTGCGGGCGTGGCGGCACGGCAGGCTTTCCTGACCCGGTCGCTGAAGGAACTGGCCGGTCTGCCGCGCGGCGGGCTCGATCCCTCTACCGCGACCAGCGTCGCCGTGGTCGAAACCGCCTTTCGCACGGCATTGGACGGCATGGCGCTGCCCTACGGCGTGGCGACGATCGGCGACTGGCGCAATACGCCTTACGGCGTCATCCAGAATGTCGGGGCGTGGCTGGACGTGCCGCAGACGCTGGACGGCGACCAGCCGGTCCGCAACGCGACCGATGCCGAGGCCTATCTCGCGCGCCTAGCCGCGATGCCCGAGCAGCTGGATGGCGAGACGGTGCGGATCCGCGAAGCCCGTCAACTGGGCCTGGTGCCGCCCTCCTTCCTGCTCGACAAGACGATCACCGGAATGACGCGCACCATCGCCGAGGCCGCCAAGCCCGACGGCCCGCTGGTCGGTCCGCTCGCCCGCAAGACCAAGGCGATCCCCGGCGACTGGGCGAACCGCGCGCAGCGGATCGCAAGCTCGGCCATCGTGCCCGCGCTCGAACGCCAGCTGGTCGAGCTGCGCGCCCAGCGGGCGGTGGCGAGCGATGCAGCGGGCCTCGGCGCCCGCCCCCACGGTCCCGAATGGTATGGCTGGGGCCTGCGCGCGGGCACGACCACGCGCCGCAGCCCGACCGAGCTGC
Source organism: uncultured Sphingomonas sp. (assembly GCF_913062585.1). Taxonomy (GTDB): domain Bacteria; phylum Pseudomonadota; class Alphaproteobacteria; order Sphingomonadales; family Sphingomonadaceae; genus Sphingomonas. Next base: position 77,498 of record NZ_CAJXWX010000006.1, read on the forward strand.
ACCAGATGGGCCGTGCGCGCCTGGCCGACCTTCAGGCGCAGATGGACGTCATCCTGCGCAAGGCCGGGCTGACCGAGGGCAGCGTCGCCGAGCGCGCCATCGCCTATCAGCGTCGCCCCGGCATCGGCTTTCCCGACAATGACGAAGGCCGCCGCGAGATCTTCGCCTATATGCAGGCGAAGATCGACGCGATCCGTCCGCGCCTGCCCCAGGCGTTCCGCCACCTGGCGCGCGGCCATCTTGAGATCCGGCGCATGCCGCTGGCCCAGGAAGCCGGCGCGCCCGCCGCTTATGGCGGTCCGGGCACGATCGACGGGCGCGAGCCCGGCAAGATATGGGTCAATCTGGGCGACCCGACGATCCATAACCGCGTCACCATCCCCGATCTGGTCTATCATGAGGGGATCCCGGGCCATGTCTGGCAGGGCGAATATGCGCAGAAGCTGCCGCTGATCCGCTCGATCCTGGCGTTCAACGCCTATTCGGAGGGCTGGGCGCTCTATGCCGAGCAGCTGGCCGACGAGCTGGGCATGTATGCCGACGATCCGGCCGGGCGGCTGGGCTATCTGATGGGGCTGGCGTGGCGCGCGGTGCGGCTGATCGTCGACACCGGTATCCATGCGATCGGCTGGTCGCGCGACCGGGCGCTGAGCGAGTTCATCGCGGCCACCGGCCTGCCGCGCAGCAATGCGGTGAGCGAGGTGGACCGCTATTGTTCCTGGCCCGGCCAGGCCTGTGGTTACGAGGTCGGTCGCGCCGAGATTGTGGCGCAGCGCACCCGCGCCCAGGCGGCGCTCGGTGCCCGCTACGACCTGCGCGATTTCGATCAAGCCGTGGTCGATGGCGGCAATGTGCCGCTCACCGTCCTGGCCGACAATGTGTCGCGCTATATCGCGACGACCCGCGCCTGAGGCGAGAGCCTAGAGGCGAAAACCGGAGTGGCGTGATGGCCGACAGGATATTGATCTTCTACGGCTCCTACCGGTCCGACCGGCAGGGGATCAGGCTGGCCGATTATCTGGTCCGCGCCTTTGGCGAACGCGGGGCGGATGCCGAGCTGATCGACGCCAAGGCGGTCGGGCTGCCGATGCTCGACCGGATGTACAAGGAATATCCGGCCGGGGAAGCGCCGCCCGCGCTGGAGGCGCTGGCGGGCAAGATCCGGGCGGCCGATGCCTTCGTCTTCGTTACCGGCGAATATAATTGGGGGCAGCAGCCGGGCCTGAAGAACCTGACCGACCATTTCCTGGAAGAGTGGTTCTAGCGCCCCGCCGCGATAGCCAGCTATTCGGCGGGACGCCTGGCGGGCGCCCATGCCAGCGTCGCCTGGCACGGCACGCTGAGCGAGATGGGCATGGTCGTCGTCTCCAGCACGCTGGCGGTCGGCGGGATCGGCCGGGCGCTGGATGCCGAGGGCAAGCCGGTCGGCGATGGCGGTGCGGCGCTTACACGCGCCTTTCCGCGTTTCGCCGACGACCTGGCATGGTGGACCGGGGCCGCACGCGAACAGCGGGCCCGTGTGGCCCCGCCATATTGACGGTCGGCCAGGCGGCACGGGCGAACAGGTCACGGATGGCGCCAGCCTCCATCGGGCGGCCGGTATGCCATCCTTGCGCCTGCGCCCAGCCATTGGCGCGCAGCCATTCCAGCTGCTCGGCGGTCTCGACCCCTTCCGCCGTGGTCGTCATGCCAAAGGCCTGCCCCATTTCCCCCGCCGCCCGCGCGATCGCCTGGGACTGGCGCGAATGGCCGAGATCGCCGACGAAGCAGCGATCGAGCTTCAGCTTGTCGAACGGGAAATGCCGCAGATAGGATAGCGAGGAATAGCCGGTCCCGAAATCGTCGAGCGCGATGCGCACGCCCAGGCCGTGGAGCGCGTGAAGCAAGGCCTGGTTACGCTCGCTGTCATGCAGCAGGACCGATTCGGTGATCTCCAGTTCCAGCCGGTTCGCGGCAAGGCCGGCCTCCGACAGCGAGGTCGCGACCCGGCCCGGCAGGCACTCGTCCCGGATCTGCACCGGCGACAGGTTGACGGCAACGGTCCGGTCGCCGGACCAGGACGCCGCTTCCCGACATGCTTCGGTCAGAACCCAGTTTCCGATCGGCACGATCAGGCCCGTTTCCTCGGCGAGCGAGATGAACTCCAGGGGCGAGACATCCCCGCGCACGGGATGGCGCCAGCGGATCAACGCCTCCGCACCCGCGAACTGCCCGGTCGCGATGTCCATGATCGGCTGATAGACGAGGCGAAGCTCGTCACGTCCCAGGGCAGCTTCCAGGTCCTGGCGGAGCGACTGGCGCGCCTGTACCCGCTCCGCCATCGGCGTGTCGAACAGACGGATCACGCCGCGTCCGGACTCCTTGGCGCGGTACAGGGCAATATCGGCCGCCTTGAAGAGATCATTGTCCGATGCGTGGTCGGGCGAGGACGCGGCGATGCCGATGCTCGCGGCCAGCTTGATCGTGACCCCGTCGACGATGAAGGACGGGTTCAGGCAGTCCATCAATGCCTTGGCCAGGGCCTCGGCGCTGCGCCCATTCGGGCTGGGGACGTGCACCACCGCGAACTCGTCGCCGCCCAGGCGCGCCAGCACGTCGCCATCGCCCAGGGCCGCGCTCAGCCTGGTCGCCACCGCGTTGAGCAGTTCGTCGCCCACCGAATGGCCGAGCGTGTCGTTGATCTCCTTGAACTGATCGAGGTCCAGGAGGAGGATATGGGTCTCCCGCTCCGCCCGCATTTCAAATGCCAGCTTCAGCGCCTCGCTGAAGACCGCCCGGTTCGCCAGGCCGGTCAGCGGGTCCTGATGCGCCAGTTCGACCAGGGCGTCGCTGGCCCGGCGCGCCTCGGTCGTGTCGTGGAAGAATATCGCAAGCCCGTCACCCATCGGGCAGGCGTTGATGTGAAGCCACATGTCGGCATGCGGCACGTAGGATTCGAACTGGACGGGCTTACCCGTGTCGATCGCCTCTCGGTAGCGCAATTCATATTCGGAACCGCGATATTCGCTATGGAGATCCCAGAAACAGTCGCCGACCGCGCCGTTACGGAACCGGTGGATGAACGCAGCACCCTGCGCGTTCATGAATGTGATGCGCCAGTCGCTGTCCAGAACGATGACCAGATCCGTGGTGCTTTCCAGCACGCTGCGGGTCAGCGCCTCGCTGGTACGGAGCGCATCCTCGGCCAATCGCCGCTCGTGGATGTCCTCCAGCGCACCGTGCCAGCACAGGACCGTCCCGTCGGGCGCCTTGCTCGCTGCGGTGCTGACATGGAACCAGCGGACGCTACCGTCCCGGGTGACCAACCGGAAATCGGCGTCGAAGGCCCCCTCGCCCACACGCGCATCGGACCAGAGGGCGCCGATCCGCTCGACATCCTCGGAATAGACCGCCGCGGCCCAGCCCTGGCCCAGGCTGTCCTGTATGCTCAACCCGGTCAGCGCCTCCCACCGGGGCTGGATCTCGATCATGTTTCCATCGCGATCGCTCATCCAGGTGATTTGACGGCCGAGTTCGCAGATGTGGCGATAGCGGACTTCCGTCTCGGACAGCCGATCCTGCAAATCGGCTACCGTCCGCTCCAGAGCGGCGATGCGCTCGGCCGCCGCGATCGCGTCTTCCAATGGCTGGACAGACTGGTGCCCGAGGAAACGATCGTAGTCAGACATACTCGTCAATGGATCCCCGCGCCCTATCCGCTCATGAATTTGCCGGATACCTAGCGCACGAGGATTAAAGATTGCGTTGACCGGGCCGGCTCGTCCCGACGCTTTGATGGACACTGGTCTTTCGGCGCGTTTTGCGGTCCATATTGGTGCCATGGTTCGCATCCTGCTCGCCCTGTCGTCGGCGCTGGCCGGCGCGCCGTCGATCGGCACGACCGCGTCACCGGCGGTCCAACTGTCTTTCCTGAATGCGCCGAGTGGGGACGAGCCGCTGACGGATGTTCCCAGGCTGGCCGTGGGTGTCGTTGGCGGTCCGCTGCGCTCGGCGGTTGTCGATACGGGCTCGACCGGCGTGTTGTTGTCGGCATCGGCGATCCCCGATCTTGATCGTCTGCCCATGCTGGGTCCAGGTGTTCTCACCTATTCCAGTTCGGGGCGGATCATGCGCGGTCGCTGGGTCATGGCCGCCCTGGTCGTACAGGGCCGATCAGGTGGTATCGTCACCCGTTCCATGCCCATCCTGGCGGTGGACGACATCGCCTGCACGCCGACCGCCCGGCGCTGCACGCCCAAGGCCCATCCGGCGCATGTCGCCATGTTCGGCATCGGCTTTGGTCGCCGCCATGACGGGCAGCCCGAGGCGACGCCCGACCGCAATCCGCTGCTCACCATCGCCGAACCCGCCGGCCTGCCCCATGGCTATACCATTACCCGGCGCGGCATAAGGCTGGGCGACGACGACAAGGGCTTCGTCCTCGTCAAGCTCGGCCGCAGCGCCGATGGCGAGGACTGGGTAGCGCCGCCCGCCTGCATCGCTGTCGATGAGCGCCCGCCCCTTTGTGGCACGGTGCTGGTCGATACGGGTATCACGGGCATGTTCCTGACGCTGCCGCCCGATCGGCTTCGCGGCGGCGACGGACGGACCCTGCCGACCGGAAGCCACATCCGGATCGACCTGACGCCGACCGGAGGCGGTCCGGCCATGCGCTTCACGGTTCGCGCCAAGGATCGGAACGACCCGGCGGCGCCGTCGACGATCACGCTGAGCGGAATCGGCAGACGCCCGCCCTTCGTCAACACCGGGGTGCATTTCCTCAATCGCTATGACTATCGCTACGACGCGGATGCCGGAACCGTGGGCTATCGGTTGGTCCAACACTAACACATATCCACGATGTGATATTGATTCGCATTACGAATCGCGATAACGCCCCGCTCGCTCTAGGGGGACAGTCATGAAGCCGACCACTTATCTGCTGTGCACCGCCGCGCTGCTCGGCGCGACGCCTGGCCATGCGCAACAGGCGCCTGCGACGGATCAGTGCCTCGTGACCGACGACATCATCGTCACCGGTGAGAAGTCGAACCGCACGCTTCAGCAAACGCCGACCAGCGTCGCGGTCACCACGCCCGAACGGATCGCACAGGAAAATATCCAGACGATCCAGGACGTCTACAACCGGACCGCCAACCTGTCGGAAACCTATGGCTCGGCAGGGTTCACCATTCGGGGGATCAACAATCAGGGGATCGCGGGCGGCGGCAACGGCGACACCGTGACCGTCTATGTCGACGGCGCCCCCATCCCCCATCAAGCGCTGTTCGGCGGCCCGACCGACCTGTGGGACATCGCCCAGGTCGAAGTGCTGCGCGGTCCCCAATCGACCATCCAGGGCCTGAACGCACTGGCCGGGGCGATCGTCATCACCACCCGTGACGCCTCGGTAACGGACTATAGCGCGGACGGCCGCGTCCTGTGGACGGACCGCAACGAACGGACCTTCTCGGTCGCGGCGGGCGGACCGCTGATCCAGGACGAGCTGGGCTTTCGTCTGTCGGCCGAACGGCGCGCCGATCGCGGGCTGATCCGCAATGTGACGCGCGGCGGATATGACGACAGCCTTCACACGCTGAACTTGCGCGGCAAGCTGCACTGGACCCCGCTGGCGCTGCCGGGCCTTGACGTACAGGCCAGCTATAACCGGGTCCGCCGCGATGGCGGCTATCTGTACGAATATACCAATCTGACGACACCCGATTTCTACGACCACCGCATCTCGACCAGCGACCAGCCCAATCGCGGCTATATCCGCTCCGACATCGCGGTCCTGAATATCGGCTATCAGATCGCGCCGCGCCTGCGCCTGTCGGGCGTCACCTCGTTCAACCGTTCGGCGACGCTGGCCCAGACCGACGCCGACGGCACCGCGGCCGATCTTCAGTTCATCAGCAACGACAGCGTCTACCGGACCTGGACGCAGGAACTGCGGCTCAACTATGACGGCGAGCGGCTGAGCGGCGTGCTCGGCGGCTGGGCGTACCGGCGTTCGGGAACGCTGAAGGCCAATAACCGGCTGAACATACCTACGCCCGTCACCACGATTACCAGCCTGCTGCAGAGCGGCGGCTTTCCGGCCACCGCCGCGAGCCAGATCGCGACCGCCTATGCCGGCGCGCTGCCGGTCATCCCGATCCGCTATCGCGCCGATCAGCCGCAACTGGTCCGCAACGCCGCGCTGTTCGGCGACGGGCGGTGGCGCGTGACCGACCGGCTGTCGCTGCTCGCGGGCTTCCGCTACGACCATGAGGACAATGTCTATGGGGCGGAGACGATCGCGACCTTCAACGGCACGCTCCCCAGCCCCACCGCCTTCGGCGCCATCGGAACGCCGCTCAACCTGGCGGTGACGGCGATCAATCGCGGCGTGTTGGGCCTTGTCGCCCAGGCCGGTTCCGCACGCGCCAGCAATTCGCGCAGCTTCGACGCCTTTCTGCCGAAGGCGGGGATCAGCATGGACTGGACGCCCAACCTGACCACGGCCTTCACCGTCCAGCGCGCCTATCGCTCGGGCGGGTCCAGCCAGAATCCGGCGCGTGCGACGCTGGTCCCCTATAATCCGGAATATAGCTGGAATTACGAAGGCTCGCTCCGTTCGCGCTGGTTCGGCGGCAAGCTGACGGTCAATGCCAATGTCTTTTACGTCGACTGGCGCGATCAGCAGACGACGGCGTTTTTCGGCCTGAATGCCTATGACTATAACACGGTCAATGCGGGCCGTTCGCACCTCTATGGCGGCGAGTTGGAGCTACAGGGCAAGATCGACCGCCATTTCGATGCCTATGGCTCGGTCGGCCATGTCCGTACCAAATTCGACGATTTCAACCTGCCCGGCGGCGCGACCAGCAATATCAACCTGGCCGGATCGGAATTCCCCTATGCCCCGCGTTGGACGCTGGCGGGCGGGATCAACGGGCGGTTCGGTGCGATCAGCGGCAATGTGAACGCCAATTATCGCAGTGCCGTCTATACCGATATCGGCACCGCCCAGGCGCGGAGCCGCTTGTCCGGTCGAACGGTCGTCAATGCCCGGCTGGCTTATGATGCGGGCCGATGGGACGTGTTCGCCTTTGCCCGCAACCTGCTGGCCGAGGATTATCTGCAATATCGGCGGCCCGACGGCATCCAGGGAATCCTGGGCGATCCGCAGACCTTCGGCGTCGGGTTCGACCTGCATCTGTAACGGCGCGCCGAACCGGCTTGCGCGGAAGGCCTGCTCGATTACGCTGGGATCATGATCAACCGGCGCCATCTCATCGGGTCTTCCCTCGCAAGCTGGGCTGCGGCCGGGATGGCCGCCCCGCCCTCTCCCGCCGGCCGGTTGAAGCAGGCGGTCAGCCGCTGGTGCTATCAGGACATACCGCTCGACGCGTTATGCGCCGCCGCCGCGAAGATGGGCCTGCAGGGAATCGACCTGTTGCAACCCGCCGAATATGAGGTTCCGCGTCGCTACGGCCTGCGCTGCACCATGGGCTATGCGGCCGACATTGTGACCATCGCCAATGGCCTGAACCAGCGGGAGAACCATGCCGCCATCGAACAGGCCTTTCGCACCGGCATCCCCCAGGCGGCGCGGGCAGGCGTGCCCAACGTCATCGCCTTTTCGGGCAATCGGCGCGGGCTGTCGGACGAGGAAGGCGCCGCCAACACCGTCCTCGGGCTGAACCGCGTGAAGCGTATCGCCGAGGATCACGGCGTCACCATCTGTGTCGAGCTGCTCAACAGCAAGCGCGATCATGCCGATTACATGGCCGACCATACCGAATGGGGCGCGCGGGTCATGCGGGAGGTGAACTCGCCGCACGTGAAGCTGCTCTACGACATCTATCACATGCAGATCATGGAGGGCGACCTGATCGCCACCATCCGCAAGAACATCGCCTGGATCGGCCATTTCCACACCGGCGGGGTGCCCGGTCGCCATAATCTGGACGACACGCAGGAGGTGAACTGGCCCGCGGTCGCCAGGAGCATCGCCGATCTGGGCTTCACCGGCTATCTCGCGCATGAATTCGTGCCCATCGGCGATCCGCTCACCGCCCTGGCCCAGGCCGTCCGGACGTGCACGGTCTAGGCTAAGCGATAACGAGGGATGCCGCCCCGTCATGGGGCGGCATCCGATCAGAAAGCCACGCTCAGCCGCCCCATCAGGCTGTGCAGCGTGGTGCGGGCACCATATTCGCCGCCATAGCGAACCTCGGCGGTCAGGCCATGGCCCGGCGTGCCCGACAGGCGCGCATCGACCGTCCCCGCTTTGCGATCAAGGAAGGAGCGGGTCACGAACGGCGTGACCTCGGGAGGAGCGCCGTCGAAGGTCGAGGTGACGCCGCCATCGCCGAAGCGGCGCATGTAACCGCCGCGCACCGAAAGCTGGTTCTGTCCAGTGGAGAGGCGAAAATAGGCGAATTGCATTCCAATCGGCCCAAACCCGCCCCTCATGATCGTCTATTGCGAATACGTATCATTATAGTATGTCACCCCGAAGCCAAGGGGTAATGCCATGATGACCATCACCACCGGCCTGCTGACGGCGGGCCTGACGATCGCGTCCGCGATGCCTGCGGCGGCCCACGCCGCCGACGGGGTGCCGGTGAATGACGGCACCGGACAGGAGATCGTCGTGACCGGCCGTGCCTCGCCTGCGCCCCAAGCCGCCGACGACCGCTACAAGCCGACCCCCGATGCCTCGACCCTGCGATCCTCGGCCGGGCCGCTGGAGACGCCGCAGGCGGTCAACATCGTGCCGGCGCAAGTGATCCGCGATCAGCGTCCGCGCTTCCTGGACGATGCGCTGGCCAATATCAGCGGCATCACCCAGGGCAACACGCTGGCCGCGACCCAGGATACAGTGTTGAAGCGCGGCTTCGGCGGCAATCGCGACGGGTCGGTGATGCGCAACGGGATGCCGCTGGTACAGGGCCGCGCTTTCAACGCCGCGACCCAGAGCGTCGAGGTGCTGAAGGGCCCCGCCTCGCTGCTCTACGGCATCATGGATCCCGGCGGGGTCATCAACACCGTCGCAAAGAAACCGCTGCTCGACCCGCATCTGACCGTCGCGCTGACCGGATCAGCCTATGCCGCATCGCGCACCGGGCTGGAGGCGATGGCCGACCTGACCGGGCCGATCGCCGGCAATCTGGCCGGGCGGCTGGTGCTCGATCATCAGGACGAGGATTATTGGCGCAATTTCGGCGAGCGGCGCGACACGCTGATCGCGCCTTCGCTCGGCTGGTATGGCGGCACCACCCAGGCGGTGCTGTGGTATGAATATCGCCGGTTCGACACGCCCTTCGACCGGGGGACCGTGCTCGATCCCCGGACGATGACGCCGCTGGCGGTGCCGCGTCGCGAGCGGCTGGACGATCGCAACAATCGGATGTTCGGCGACAGCCACCTGGTCCAGCTGGCGCTCGACCACCGGCTGGACGACACATGGACGGCGCATCTGGCGGCGAGCTTCAACAGCGAACACTATGACGCCGGACAGCTGCGGGTGACGGCGGTGAACACCGCGCGCGGCACGCTGACCCGCCGCAACGACGCGACGGTCGGGTCGCTCAGCACCGATGCCTATGTCCAGGCCTATCTCGACGGCCAGGTCGAGGCGCTGGGGGTGCGGCACCAGATCATCCTGGGCGTGGAAGGCGAGTATCGCCGCTATTATCGCCGCGACCTGATCCGCCAGGCGACCGCCACCACCTTCAGCTATCTGCGCCCCGTTTATGGACGCGAGCCGTTTCCGACCACCGTGTCGCCGTCCGACAGCGACCAGACCGACCGGCTCCACAACTACTCGCTGTTCGGCCAGGATGCGATCCATCTCGGCGAGCGCTGGATCGTGACGGCGGGCGGACGGCTGGTCGGGTTCGACCAGCGGGCGGGGCGCGGGCGGCCCTTTACCGCCAACACCGATCTGGACGGCTGGGAGTTCGTACCCCAGGCCGGGCTGGTCTGGCGCGCGACCGACACGCTGTCGCTCTATGGCGGCTATACCCGCTCGCTGAAGCCGACCTCGACCATCGCGCCACTGGCCAGCGGCGTTACCATCACCTCGACCTTCGCGCCGGAGCGGGGACGCTCGTTCGAGGTCGGGGCCAAGCTCGACATGCCCGACCGCGTCACCGCGACGCTGGCGCTGTACGATATCGACAAGCGCAACGTACTGGTGTCGCAGTTCAATCCAGCGACCGCCCTGACCGACTATCGCACCGCTGGCCGTGCGATCTCGCGCGGGGTGGAGTTGGACGTCGCGGGCCAGGTGACGCGCACGCTCAGCTTGATCGGCAGCTATGCCTATACCCATGCGCGGACCGTCGACGATCCGGTGTTCGCGGGCAACCAGCTCGCCAATGTCGCGCCGCACACCGCCTCGCTATCGGCGGCCTATGATGTGGGTGCCATTGCGGGCGAGGACCGGCTGCGGCTGGGCGGCGGCGGGCGCTATGTCGCGCGGCGGCCTGGGGACGATGCCAACAGCTTCTGGCTCGCCTCCTATGTCGTGGCCGATGCCTTCGTCACCTATGACACGCAACTGGCCGGGCGCCGGGTGACGTTCCAGTTCAACCTGAAGAACATCTTCGACCGCACCTATTATACCTCGGCGGTCAACCAATATGGCGTCGCGATCGGCGACCCGCGCCGGGCGATCGGCACGATGAGCTTCGCTTTCTGATGCGGCCGCACCTTGCCCTCCCCTTGCGCGCACTTGCCCCGGAGCCCCATGCATGACGCGTCGGATCCTGTTCCAGATCCACTGGTTCCTCGGCATCACGGCGGGGCTCGTCCTGGCGATGATGGGCGTAACCGGCGCGCTGATGAGCTTCGAGGACGAGATCATGGCGGCGCTGAGCCCCGGCGTCGTGACCCTGACCCCTTCCCCGGCGCCCGCGCTCGCCCCCGATGCGCTGATCGCGGCAGTGTCGCGACAGCGTGGCGGCACGGCGGTATCGCAGATCGTGCTCCAGCGCGATCCGAACCTTGCCGCCGAGGCGACGCTGGCCGCACCCAAGGGCCAGCGGCGCGGCGAACATGTCTTCGTCGATCCGCGTACCGGCGTGATCCTCGGCCATCCTGCGGGAGAGACCCTCTTCCGCACCGTCATGGACCTGCATCGCTGGCTGGCGCTACCCGGCGGCCCCAACGGCATCGGTCGACAGATTACCGCCTTCGCCGCCCTGTCGCTGATCTTCTTCGCACTGTCCGGCCTCTATCTACGCTGGCCCAGACGCCCGCTCGACTGGCGCGCCTGGTTCGTCCTCGACCTGCGCAAGAGCGGCCGCAACCTGTACCGCGCGCTCCATGCGGTCGTGGGCGGCTGGGTGGTCCTGTTCTATCTGCTCAGCGCGTTGACGGGGCTCACCTGGTCCTATGACTGGTATAGGCAGGGCGCCCGCTATGTCTTGACCGGCAAGGCGGGCGCGGGCGAGAAGCGCCCCGACGGCCCCGTCGTGACCCTGCCCCTGGCCCCCGCCTGGGCCGCCTTCCAGCGAAGCGACGGCGCGCGGTACGACCGTGTCGCCATCACCCTGCCCCGCGGCGATGGACCCGTCGTGATGCGCGTCCTGCCCCAGGGCGCCCGGTTCGACCGGATGACCGACGAGCTGCGCTTCGACGCGGACAGCGGCGCGCTGGTCAAGGCGGACCGCTATGCCGCCCGTCGTATCGGCGAGGTGATCGCGGGCAATTTCTATGCGCTCCACACCGGCGCGTTCTTCGGATGGCCGGGCCGGGTCGTGATGCTGCTGACCAGCCTGGCCATGCCGCTGTTCACGGTGACCGGGCTGCTCCTCTATGTCGCGCGGCGCCGGACCAAGCGCGCGCTCGCCGCCATCGCCGCCAGCCCCATGCCGGAGACCGGCCCAGGGGGCGAAGGACTGCTGGTCGTCCACGCCTCGCAGACCGGCAATGCCGAACGCCTCGCCCGGCTGAGTGCCGCCGCCTTTCGAGGTGCCGTCGTGCGCCCCCTGGCCGGACTCGACGCCGAGACGCTGCGACAGGCCCGACGGGCGTTGTTCGTGGCGTCGACCTATGGCGAGGGTCACGCGCCGGACCGGGCGCGGCGTTTCGAGGCGCAGATGATGGCGGCGCCGATCGACCTTGCCGGTCTCGATTATGCCGTGCTGGCGCTGGGCGACCGGGAGTATCCCGATTTCTGCGCCTTCGGCCACCGGCTCGACGCTTGGCTTCATGCGAGCGGCGGGCGGCGGCTGTTCGACCGGGTCGATGTCGATGGCGACGACCACGATGCCGAGCGTCACTGGCAACAGCAACTCGCCGCGCTGGCCGGCCACGCGATCCAGCCCGACTGGACGCCCGCCGACTATGAAGCCTGGACGCTGATCGCCCGCACCCATGTCAATCCCGGCAGTCTGGGCGCCGCCATGTACCGCATCCTGCTGAAGCCGCCCCGGCCCATGGGCTGGACGCCCGGCGCGATCGCCGAGGTGATGCCGCGCCACGATCCGGCGCGGGTCGATCGGTGGCTGGCCGCTACCGGGCGGACCGCCGATGCCGCCCAGCGCGAGGCCTGGCGCGACCATGTCCTGCCGGAGGATGGCAGCCTGCCCACGCTACCGCTGGGACACCGGGACTATTCGGTCGCCTCGATCCCCACATCCGGTATCGTCGAATTGCTGGTGCGACAGGCCCCTGCCGCCGATGGCCATCCGGGCATCGGTTCGGGCTGGCTGACCGCGACCGCGCCGATCGGCGCGACGGTCAGGATGCGCGTCCGTGACAATCCGGGCTTCGCGCCGCCGCCCGATCCGGCGATCCCGCTGATCCTGATCGGCAACGGCACCGGGATCGCCGGGCTGATGGCGCATCTGCGATACCGCCACGCAGAGGACGGCGCATCCTGCTGGCTGCTCTATGGCGAGCGCTCGCGGCAGACCGACCGACCATTCGCAAACGAACTGGACGCGGCCCGAAAGGCGGGCATTCTGGTCCGGGCCGATCTGGCCTTTTCGCGCGATGCGGATTGCGGGCGCTATGTCCAGCATCTGGTCGCGGAGAATGCCGACGCGGTGACGGCCTGGATCGACCGTGGCGCCGCCATCTATGTCTGCGGCAGTCTGGCGGGCATGGCGAGCGAGGTCGACGCCGCGCTCCGCACGATCTTGGGCGACCAGCGGCTGGAGGATCTGGCGGCGGCGGGCCGCTATTGCCGCGACATCTACTGACGGCGCGCCGCGCCGCGATCAGGCCAGCAACCGACGTGCACAGCCTTGGACATGCTCGGCAATCAGGCTGAAGGCCGCGCCCATCGGGGACTGTCGGCGCCACGCGATGGCGATGGACCGATGCGCACGCCAACCCTGGACAGGCAGGATCTTCAGGCCCGCCCGGCCGCCGGCCTCGGATCGCAGATACAGGCTGGGCAGCAGCGCCAGACCCAGACCGCTCGCCACCATCTGGTGCAGGCTTTCCAGGCTGGTGCCGTAATAATCGGGCGCGATCGTCATGCCATATTGCTCGGCCACCTCGGCCGCCTGCCGCGCCAGGTGATGCCGCGGATCGAGCGTCAGCAGCGCGCTTCCCGCCAGCATCGCGCGCGTCGTCTCCGCGCCTGTGTCGATCGGGTGATCGAGCGCCGCCACCAGATGCAGCGGCTCGCGGAACAACGGCTCGATCGTCAGGTCGTCGCCCGTCATCGGCAAGGGCCCGAGCAGCACGTCGATTTCGCCCCGCGACAGCTCCAGCACCTGTTCGTCGGGTATCCCCTCCCGCACGTGCAGGCGCAACTGCGGTGCCATGCGGTGCAGTTCGGCGATGATCGGCGACAACAGATAGGGGCCGAGCGTCGGCGTGGTGCCCAGCCGCAACGTCCCCGTCAGGCTGTTGTCGGCGGCCCCGGCGGCCAGCGCGACGATATCGCTGGCATCGCGCAACATGCGCCGCGCCGTCGCCACGATGCTCCGCCCCACCGGCGTCAACACCGCCCCCGTCGTGCTCCGCTCGAACAGCTTGGCGCCCAGCCGTTCCTCCAGCGCCCGGATCTGCTGGCTCAGGGTCGGCTGCGACACATGGCCGACCCGTGCGGCGAGCGCGAAAGACCCGGTGTCCGCGATCGTCACCAGATATTCGAGCTGACGCAGCGTGGGCATGTCACCCTATAGGACGATCCTATAGCCGCGGCACCAAAAATCCGATTGGCACGAAAGATGATATGCAGTTACATGACATACACATGAATTAATCATCATGATGAGCGGGCGAGGAAGTAACAGCTGGGCTGGAACAGCGTCGCATGCCGCGATGGCTGCTGCCTGCGCACATAGGGGAATGTTTTGGCAGCGCAACGACTTGGATTTCGGGATGCGGTAGGTTGGCTCTCGCAGATCATAGGGCCGGATGCGGCCTATGTGCGGCTAGGGATCGTCTATACCATCGCGATCAGCCTGTTGGCCCTGGCCACACCCATCTCGGTTCAGTTGCTGATCAACAGCGTGGCCAATACCGCCATGCCCGCGCCGCTCTGGGCGCTGTCCGGCGTACTGCTTCTGCTCCTGCTGATGGTGGCCGCACTCAGCGCGCTTCGGGTATGGATCATGGCCGCGTTCGAGCGCCGCCTGTTCGCACGGGTGGTGGCGGAGGTCACGACCCGTGCGGTCCATGCACAGGACCCGTTTTTCGCCGATGGCAATCGCGGCGATCTGTTCAACCGCTTCTTTGACCTGGTGGTGGTCCAGAAATCCATTCCCAGCCTGGTCATCGGGGCCTTCACCATTGTCCTGCAGGCGGCGATCGGGCTGACCATCACGAGCTTTTATCATCCCGTCTTCCTGGCGTTCAACGTGGTGCTGGTGGCCGCGCTGCTGCTGGTGTGGTTGTTGTGGCGGCGGGGCGCGATCACCGGCGCCGTCGCGCTCAGCCATGCCAAGCACAATGCCGCCCGCTGGCTGGAAAGCGTCGGCGGATCGAACGGCTTCTACAAATCCTCGCGCCATCTCGACTTCGCGATGGTCCGTTCGGAGGCGGTGACGGCCGATTATGTCGGCACCCATCGCCGCTATTTCCGCTACCAGTTCGCACAGACCGTCGCCTTCCTGCTGATCTATGCCTTTGCCAGCGCGGGCCTTCTGCTGCTCGGCGGTATGTTGATCCTGCGCGGCCAATTGTCGCTGGGCCAGCTGGTGGCGGCCGAGCTGATCCTGTCGGGCGTCTTTTACGGCATTTCGCAGCTGGGCATGTATCTCGACACCTTTTACGACCTGATCGCCAGCTCGGAGGAGCTGTCGCTGCTCTTCGCCATTCCGCAGGAGCCCGATGTGCGCGGCGAGAACGGACCGCGAGACGGGTCGGTGAAGCTGACCGACGTCGTCTTCGACGATGCGCGCTACAACCTGACCCTGGTCACCGGCGAACAACTCGTCACCGTAGCCGAGCCGGGGGCAGAGCGGCGGCTGGCCATGCTGCTGAAGCGGCACGCCCTGCCCGATCGCGGCCTGATCCGGATCGGGGGTGGCGATCTGGGCGCGTTCGACATGTATCGGCTGCGCTCGGACGTCACGGTGCTGGACCGCTCGACCATCGTGGAGGTTACGATCCGCGAATATCTCCGCCTGGCCTCGGGCGAGATGGCGGAGGACGCGATGCGCGCGCTGGCGACGGTCGGCCTGGAACGGCGGCTGGCCAGCCTGCCCAAGGGACTGGACACGCTCCTCGGCTCGTCCGGCCATCCGCTGAGCGTCGGCGAGACCATGGCGCTGAAACTTGCCAACGCGCTGCTCGTCGGCCCCAAGCTGCTGCTGCTGGGCCAGCTCTACGACCTGTTGCCGCCCGAGCGGCTGGTGGCGGCGCTGAAGGCCCTGAAGACGCGGGGTACGACCGTGCTGCTGTGCACCGGCCGTCCCGAGGACGTGGTACTGGACGGCTATCTCCATCTTGGCATGACCGAGCAGCGCCGCTTCGCGCAGCTCGCCGAGCTTCGGGCCGCCATCAACCGGGAGGACGCCGATGTCGCATCCGCCTGAACATCTCGCCCATTTCCGCACCCTCGCCTCGCTGCGCCCGCCCCGCGTCGCCGCCGCCGTCGCGTGGATCGTGACGGTCGGTATCGCGGCGGCGATCTTCATCCTGTTTTTCGTGCCATGGCTGCAGACGGCGCAGGGGCGTGGCCAGGTCGTCTCGCTCGATCCGCAGGACCGGGCACAGGATGTGACCGCGCTGGTGCCGGGCCGGGTCGAGCGCTGGTATGTCCATGACGGCCAGCAAATCCGGCGCGGCGACCCGATCGCCCGGATCGTCGATCTCGACCCCAACCTCCTCTCCCGCCTCGCCGCCGAGCGTGCGCAGGTGGAGGCCGAAATCGCCTCCGTCCGCCAGTCGCAGTCGGTCGCCCAGATCGACGTCAACCGGACGCGCCAGCTCTATTCCGAAGGGCTCGCCTCGCGCCGCGATTACGAACAGGCGCAGATCAAGGTCGCGGACTCCGGCGCGAAGCTGGCGGAATCGCGGGCCAAGCTGAACCGGATCGAGGTGCAGCTCAATCGCCAGTCGGCGCAGCTGGTCCGCGCGCCCCGCGACGGCCGCATCCAGAATCTGAATGCCGCGGCGGGCGGCGCCTATGTCTCGGCCGGCACCCTCCTGGCCGTGGTCGCGCCCGAGCAGGTCGAGCGCGCGGTCGAGCTGCTGATCGACGGTCGCGACGTGCCGCTGCTGCGCCCCGGTCGGCCGGTCCGGCTGGAGTTCGAGGGGTGGCCCGCGATCCAGTTCAGCGGCTGGCCCTCGGTCGCCTACGGCTTTTTCGACGGGCGCGTCCGCACGATAGACCCCAATGCCAATGCCCAGGGGCTGTTCCGCATCCTGGTCGAGCCGATGCCCGGCAAGCCCGCCTGGCCGGAGCGCCGCTTCGTCCGGCTGGGCGGCAAGGTCCAGGGCTGGGTCCAGGGCGAGACCGTGACGGTCGGTTACGAACTCTGGCGCCAGCTGAACGACTTCCCGCTGGAGTTCGACCAGAGCGCGACGGACAAGAACGCCGAGAAGGATAGCAGCAAGGACGACGACAAGAAGATCGCGGCCAAGGCGGGTAAGCTGAAATGATCCGCTCGTTCCTGCTGGTCCCGGCGTTGATCGTGGCGCCGCTGCTCACCCCGCCTGCGGACGCACAGCGCATCCGGGCGAACCCGGTGCCCATACCGGCGCCCGCCAGTTCGGCCCCGCTCACGCTGGACGAGGTGCTGCGCGCCTCCGCCCGCGCCGCGCCGCAGATCGTCGAGGCGCTGGCCAAGATCCGGAGCGCCGAGGGCAAGGCGCTGACCGCCAGCGGCGCTTTCGACACCGTATTCGACGCGGAGGGGCGCTCGAGGACACTCGGCTATTATGACGGGACCGTCGCGTCGGCGGGCGTTACCCGGCCGCTGAGTGACAATGGCGGCTATCTCTATGGCGACTACCGGGTCAGCCGGGGCCAGTTTCCCGTTTATGAGGACAAGAATTACACCAACCGCCTAGGCGAGGTGAAGGTCGGCGCACTCTATTCGCTGCTGCGCGACCGGTTGGTGGACGAGCGGCGGACGCGCCGGACCCTAGCGTCGGGCGACATCGACATCGCCCGGTTCGAGCGGGAGGCGGTGGCGATCGGCGTTCAGCGGCGCGCGATCGACGCCTATCAGAACTGGGTCGCAGCGGGCCTGCGCCTGCGCGCCTATCGCGATCTGCTCCAGCTGTCGGAAAGCCGCCGCGGCGGCCTGGCCCGCCAGGTCGAGCTCGGCGCGCGCGCCGACATATTGCTGGCCGAGAACGACCAGAATCTCGTCCGTCGCCGCGCCCTGGTGGTGCGGGCCGAGGGCGATTTCCGGGCGGCGGCCAACGCCCTGTCGCTCTATTTCCGCGACGCGAATGGCGACCCGCTGCTGGTCGGGCCGGAGCGCCTGCCCGCCGATGCAAGCGCGCTGGCCGGGGTATCCGCCCGAGCGGGCGAGGATTTCCAGACGCGGCGTCCCGACCTGCAGATGCTGCTGGCGCGGATCGACCAGGGCGCGGCGCGGCTAGCGCTGGCGCAGAACGACCTGCGCCCCCGGCTCGACCTGCGCGGCGAGATGGCCAAGGACGTCGGTCCGGTGGGGCTCGGCGGCGCCTCGCGCACCCCGCTCGAGACCGCAATCGGCTTTCGCTTTTCCATGCCGCTGCAGAACCGGGCGGCCAAGGGCAAGATCGTCGAGGCGCAGGCCGAGATCGACGCCCTGGCCGCGCGTGGCCGCTTCCTGCGCGATCAGATCGCGGTCGAGGTGGAGGGCATCACGATCAATGTCGGCGCGACCGAACAGCTCGCGACGATCGCCGAGCAGGAACGCCAGCTGGCCGAGCGGCTCGCGGCGGCCGAGCGGCGGCGGTTCGAGCTGGGGTCGAGCGACTTCTTCCTGGTCAACCAGCGCGAGGAGACGGCAAACGACGCGCGGGTGCGCCTGATCGACGCGCAGGCCCGCATCGCAGCGGCGCGCGCCGAACTCGCCGCCGCCACCGCCGACCGCGCGGCCCTGGGCCTGGAGCCCTGACCCCTCGCCTCAGGCCTCCAGTATCTCGAACGTCGGCGCATAAGCGACGGGGAAGTTCACCGAACGGGCGATGAAGCAATAGCGGTGGACTTCGTGGTGAAGCGCCTCGGCCGTCACCACATCGGTGCCGGGGGCCACGACGACCTTCGGCCGCAGGGTAGCGCGCAGGAACTGGCCCGAACCGTCGGGATGAACCTCTCCCACGGCCAGCGGATCGTCCGTATAGCCATGGACCACGATCTTCGCATTGCTTGCGAGGTGCAGATACCAGAGCATGTGACAGGCGGACAGCGAGGCCAGCAGCAGGTCTTCGGGATTGGGCAGGCCAGGGTCACCGCCCAGGATGGGATCGTTGGAACAAGGGATGATCGGCTTGCCGGGCGTCGCGACGTTCCAGGTCCGGTCATAGCCGCGATAGGTCCGGGTGCCGTCGCCACGATTGCCGGTCCAGTCGATACGGCAGCGATATTCGTGTTCCTTGGCCATTTCGCGTCAGCTCCGTCCCGCCCCTGATGATGCGCGGGCGGCGATAGCATGGCGCTGGTGTCGCGTGAACGCTGAGGGTCACATGATGCGGGCGTTAGGGCGGATCGACATTTAACGTTCCCTCTCCCCTCGGCAGGGGAGAGGGTTAACGAAGCTTGCCAGCCTGCTGGCTAGCGCAGCTTGGGTGAGGGGTTGAGCGAGCCGCAAGGCTCGCGCGCTCGCGGAGGCGGGCGCACACCCCTCACCCAGCTCCGACTAGGCCTTTGCTATGCAAAGACCCTCTCCCCTCATAGAGGGGCGAGGGGAAGAAGTTTGGATTGCTGAATGGCGACTCCACCCCGGTCGCCGATCAGGCGAGCCGGTTGGCCAGGACCGCGTCGAGCAGACCCGGAAAGCGCCGGTCGAATTCGGCGCGGCGCAGCGTGTTGATCATCTCACGCCCCGCCTGCGTCGTCTCGATCAGCCCCGCCGCGCGCAGCAGCTTCAGGTGGTTGGACAGCGTGCTCTTCGGGATGGACTCGCACGGCGCCGCATCGGTGCAGCGCAGACGCTCGGTCGCAGCCAACCGCGCCACCATGCCCAGCCGATTGGGATCGGCCAGCGCGTGCAGCGCCAGATCGAGCGGAACGTCCTCCAGCCGGGGATGGGTAAAGCGGGCCATGAGACGAATATAGGGCACCATGGTGAATTTAATAGTTCGGTATTATTGAACTGTTGAAACGTCACCCCATCTCCCGCCTGCCGACGGCGCACGATGCCGTGATCGCGGGCCAGATTTGGAGAATGCACATGTCACTCGCACGCAAGACAGCACTCGTCACCGGCGGATCGCGCGGCATCGGTGCGGCCATCGCCAAGCGGCTGGCGGCCGATGGCGCAACCGTGGCGATCACCTATGCCGGGAACAAGGCGGCTGCGGACGCCACCGTGGCGGCGATCGAGAGCGCGGGCGGCACCGCCTTCGCCTTTCAGGCCAATGCCGCCGATCCGGCCTCGCAGCGGGCAGGCGTCGAACAGGCTGCCAGCGCCCTGGGCGGGATCGACATCCTCGTCCACAATGCCGGGGTGGCCGAGTTTTCGACCGTCGCGGAGGACAGCGACGAGACCTATGATCGCCAGTTCGCCGTCAATGTGAAGGGCCTGCATGTCGGCACGCGCGCCGCCCTGCCGCATCTTCGCGACGGTGGGCGGATCATCCTGATCGGCAGCATTTCGGGCGAGATGGCCTTCCCCGCCACCACGGTCTACAGCGCGACCAAGGCGGCGGTGGCGGCACTGGCGCGCGGCTGGGCCAAGGACCTGGCCCCGCGCGGCATCCTGGTCAATACGGTCCAGCCAGGCCCGATCGACACCGACATGAACCCGGCCGACAGCGAATTTGCGGGACAGATACTGCAAGCGATCCCCCTCGGTCGATACGGCACGGTCGAGGAGATCGCTGGCGCGGTCGCTTTCCTCGCCGGGCCGGATGCCAGCTACATCACCGGCACCACGCTCAACATCGACGGCGGTGCGACGGCGTAGGGCGGTCGCCTGGGTCGACAAGGCCATGGCGCGACGGACAACTCCACCCCGGCCTCCCGCCGGGGTGGAGCGATATAGTCGGCGGTCGCTCAGGCGATCGTCACCCGATGCGCCCCTCCCAGCTGCTGTTCGAACCGGG
This sequence comes from uncultured Sphingomonas sp., assembly GCF_913062585.1. GTDB lineage: Bacteria > Pseudomonadota > Alphaproteobacteria > Sphingomonadales > Sphingomonadaceae > Sphingomonas. The sequence goes on from NZ_CAJXWX010000006.1 coordinate 98,147, forward strand.
TCCGCCGCCCGGTGAAGCGCTCGATCACCATCGCCGCCGTGTGCGCATGTTCGCTCGGCTTGACGGTGGTGAACACGCCGCCACCCGCCAGCGCCATGGGCAACAACAGCTGGTCGGCGAGATACGGCCCGGCAAAGGCCTCGCACGCTAGATAACCGCGCATCCGCCCCACCGCGATCCTGGCGACCCGCTCCGCCGTCACGCCCAGTTGCGCGAAACCGCTCACGATCTCGGTGACATGCTCGAACCGCGCCTCCAGCAGCAGGATGTTGCCCGGCCCCTGATCGATCGGCAGTTCGCGCATGAAGCATTCGCGCTCCGACCAGTCGAACGCCTTGCGCACCAACGCGATCTCGCGTTCGGCGATCGGCATGGGCAACCCGGCGAACAAAGCGCAGGCGGACACGCCCAGCCCATCGCCCCGCGCCATGCACTCGACCGGCCGGAGCGGGCCAGGGGTGATATCCACCTCGATCCGCCCGCCGCCGCGCGGGTAGAAGCCATGCCGGACCAGCCGCGCCTCGACCTGCCCGCCCATCCGCCGGACGATCGGCAAGAAGCAGCGCTCGATGAACTCGAACGGCGGGGCCAGCATGTTGTGGGTCCCGCCCTCCAGCACCAGCCGCGACGGGCCGTCGGCGAGCAGCAAGGGCATCAGGACGGTCTGCAACACCAGCCCGGTCGATCCCGCCGTCCCGACCGAGAAGCGATAGTCGCCCGCCGTCACCCGACCGGGACGGAAGGTCAGCTCGGACGACCCGACGACCAATCCTTCACAGGTCGCGCTGCCGATCGCACACGCCGCCTCGATCGCGGTGACATGCTGACGCATCAACCCCGGCTTCGATCGCTTGGCCCGGACATTCGTGATGCGGACAGGCCCCCCGGTGACGAGCGACAGCGCGCACGCATTGCGCACGACCTGTCCCCCGCCCTCTCCTTCCGATCCGTCGATCTCGATCATGTGTTCACCAGTTCCAGAAACAGGGCCTCTGCCTTTGCCACCAGTGCAGGATCGGCACGACGTGCGGGCACCTCACCAACCCGCGCCAGCTCGTCGCGGATCATCCTATCGAGCGCGGGCACCCGCATCGCGTTGCTCCGCTCGTTGGTCAGGCGCTTGGCCTCGACCAGCCGCGCAATGTCCTCCGCGAGCGCGGCGGGCACGTCGCTGGCCGCGATCAGCGCCTGCAGGTTCATCGGCGGTCGACGCTCGGGCGCGCGGCGCAGGCAACGGATCGCCAGGGCCGGACGCAGCGCGTAGAAATATCTCTTCACCGCCACCGGCCCCTCGCCGTTTAGCCACCGATCGGCGGCATGACGGCCCAGGCTGGCATAGTGATGCGCCAGCGCCCGAGGATCGAGCACCGCGTCCGCCAGCGCCGCCAGCCGCGTGACGACCGGATGGTCGGGGCGATAGCGGATCGGGCTTTCGATCCACTCGCCGATGACCGCATTGGACTTGAGCAGCAGCGCCAGCGCCTTGCGGATGTCCCAGCCATTCAGGTCGATCTCGTCCATGATCGGCGTCTCGATCACATCGCGCCCCGGCGTGAGCGACAGATACCAGTCGCGCCGCCGGACATAGACGAAACGAATGTCGTAATCACTGTCGGGCGAGGGAAAGCCCCAGGCCCGCGAGCCGGACTCGATGGCCAGCAGGAAGCGGACATCTTGCTCCTCCTCGATCGCTCGCAAACGGGCCTCCACCTCAGCGCGGACACTCGCACCGATCGGGTCGGCGATGGTCATCGTCATCATCTTTTACTTTCGGCGTGGCTGGTGTGCGTCGCCAAGGGCTATCTCACCCTTTGACGCACACCACCTGTTTCAACGTGTGGACGATCTCCACCAGATCGGCCTGGGCGGCCATCACAGCTTCGATCGGCTTATAGGCCTTGGGCGTCTCGTCGATCACGCCCTCGTCCTTGCGGCATTCGACGCCGGCGGTGTCGGCGATATGCTCGTCGAGCGTCACCAGCTTCTTGGCCGCCGTCCGGCTCATCACCCGACCCGCGCCGTGGCTGCAGCTATCGAACGAGTCCGGGTTGCCGAGCCCACGGACGATGAACGACTTGGCGCCCATCGATCCGGGGATGATCCCCATCACGCCCTTCGCCGCCCGCACCGCGCCTTTGCGGGTCACCAGCACGTTCTCGCCGAAGTGGTTTTCGCGCGTGACGTAATTGTGGTGGCAATTGACCGCCTCCAACTCCGCCTCGAACGGCTTGGGCGTCACCTTGCGCATCGCGGCGATGACGTTGGTCATCATCATCCGCCGGTTGAGCGCCGCATAATCCTGCGCCCAGCCGACCGCCTCGACATAATCGTCGAAATGGTCGGTCCCTTCCGGGAAGTACGCCAGATCCTCGTCGGGCAGGTTCAGGTGCCATTTGCGCATGTCCTGCTTGGCCAGCTCGATGAAGAAGGTGCCGATCGCGTTGCCGACGCCGCGCGACCCGGAGTGCAGCATCACCCACACCCGCGCTTCTTCATCGAGGCACAGCTCGACAAAGTGGTTGCCGGTGCCCAGCGTCCCCAGATGCACGAGGTTGTTCGTGTTCTTGAGCCGCGGGTGCTTCTCGCAGATCCGGTCAAAGCGCTGGACGAGCGTCGCCCAGGCCGAGACGATCGCGGGCGGCGGCGAGCCCCAACTCCCATTGTCGCGCTTGCCACGCCCGACGCTGCGGCCATGCGGTACCGCCTGCTCGATCGCCGAGCGCACACCCTCCAGATGGTCGGGAAGGTCGCTCGCCATTAGCGAGGTGCGCGCCGCCATCATGCCGCAGCCGATATCAACCCCGACCGCCGCCGGAATGACCGCGCCCTTGGTCGGGATCACCGACCCCACGGTCGCGCCGATGCCGATATGGACGTCGGGCATGGCGGCGACATGCTTGAAGATGAACGGCATCTGCGCCGCCCGCGCCAATTGCGCCCGCGCGCCGTCCTCGACCGGCACGCCCCGCGTCCAGGCCTTGATCGGCACGCCGCCGGGCACCTGGGTAAATTCGAACATCGCTTCGGTCATGACGACCTCCTTGTAAGATCCGGTGCTGGCAACGAGGGTTTGCGGGACATCCGGGTCGCCCCGGTGCGGATTCGAACCGCTCGGCCTTTCGGCCTCTACCGATGTAGTCCCACAGGCATTTGCCAGCGTATTGATGGGTCACGGCGACGAGGGGATGATGAGACACGCGCCCGGTCATGAACCGGGTGGCTGGCATCCCGAATGTAGTCCCATCGGCATTCGCCGTGTGGAAATGGGCCGTGGCGACGAGAAGTGGCGAGACGTTGCGCGACCTTGAGCTACACTCCCATGGCGGGATTTGAACCCGCATCTCCCGGTTGCCCGGGCGCTCTACTCTCCGGTCTGTCCTGGAATGTAGTCCCACCGGCATTCGCCACGGCCTTCCTTCAAACTTCCGTTTCGTTGACGATCCCGACCCAGTCGCGCACCTCGCCTCGGGCGAAGCGCGCGATCGTATCGAATACCGCGTCGGAGAATCCTCCGACATTCAATATCTCCGGCCGCCCCGTCGCCTGGGTGGTTCCGTGCGGCTGGATGTCGACACAGACCAGCCGAGCGTTCGGGTTGCGACGCTTCAGCCGATCCCATTCGCGCATCGTCGCCGTCGCGCCGTGCCGGCTTTCATCGACCCAGGACTGATTGTCCGAGACGATGACGACCAGATCGACCTTCGCCCGCTCGCGGTTGAGCCGAGCGAGCGGTGCCGACACCGCCGTCCCGCCGCCGCACACCGCCGCCAGCCGCGCGGCATTGGCGGCAAGCCTGGCGTGCGGGTCCAGTGCGAGATCAACGACGTCGAACGCGAACGGCAGGACACGCGCCTGGCCATTGGTCCGCAGCACCGCCGAGGCGACCAGCGCCGCCACGTCGACGCACGCCACCTTCGTCGTCGCGCCCTTGCGATAGCCGGTGACCGGCGACCCCATCGAGCCCGAAACGTCGGGGCAGACCACGACATGGCCCGGCACCACCGGCACACTCGCCAGCGACGCCTCCAGCGCGGTTTCCAGCGCCGCCTGCACCGCGAGCGGCACGCCCTCCCCCACCGATCGCAAGGCGACCAGCAGCTGATAGGGCAGCACGCCCGGTCCCGGCACCGCCAGCCGCGCAGCCGCCGCCTCGGTCACGCCCGCCACGCCGAACGCCCCGTGGCGCGCCAGCGTGTTGAGATTGATCCGAAGCGCCTGCCAGCCCATGTCCAGCGCCAGCGCGCCCCATTGCTCCGCGTTCAGCGGAAAGGCGGTCAGCCATTGGAACGGCACCGGCGGCAGCGGCAACGTGAGATCGCGCTTCCACGCCTCGAACGCCGCGATCTCGACTGGCAGCGCAGCGAGGTCATAGGGCTTGCCGAGCAGCCAGCCATAGAAAGCGCGACGCGTCGCATCGGCGGGCCGAGGGTGGACCATGCGGACGATGTCGGCCAGGCTCGGATCCTTGCCGGTCGCCGCCGCCATCAGGTCGCGCATCGACGCCCGCTCCAGCCACTGCGTCACCAGACGCTTGGGCCGGGTGCCCAGCGACGACCGCCCGACCTGCCCGGACCGCAGGATCTGCACATAGCTGCGCAACATCCGCCCAGTGTCGATCACATGACCGAACACCTTCACCGCCAGGTCGGGCTCCGCGACCGTCAGATAAGCCGCGAGCAAGGCGGGCATGTCCTTCATCGCTCCCCCCCGGCGCGCATAGACCGCCGCCCTGGCCACAAAGTCCGGGTCGCAGTCTCGCGCAGCGGCGAGCGCCTCGGCCAGATGCTGCTCGGCACCGGCAAAGACGCTGTCGGCCAGCGTGCCGGTCGCGGCCAGTTGGGCAAGCTTCGCCTGCGGGCCATAGGCATAGGCCGCCGCCCCTTCCCGGTTCACCGCATCGGCGCGGGGCATCCATCGCACCACGACATTTGCGAACAATCCCTTGTTGGCCATCGTCCAACTCCCTTCAAAACTGGTCAGGGCGGCTGGCCGTGCCCGCAACGCTAAGCCCTGTCGGCTTTCAGGGCGGTCGGCCCATTCCGACCGCCCCTGCCGCCCATCGGATCGTTCCATGTCATGCGATCCGACATGCCAGGCTTAGCCAGAAGCGTGCCAAACAGGCTGACGACGCGCCGAAATCACATCAACTCCTGGAATAAACCGTATTTTCTTCTGTGCCGCCAAGACCGTGGCGGACTAGCGCGATCCGCCGATCCTGATCGACAAGGATCGCATCTTATCCCATAGTATCGTCATGCGCCCAACCGTCGTTTTCGGCTTTCTCGGCTCCACGCTCGATGCGAGCAAGTTCGGCCCCTCGCGCTGGACCAAGTGGCGGCCGACCGTGGGCCTGACCATGCATGAGGATTTGCGGGTCGACCGGCTGGTCCTGTTGCACGGTACCCAGCACCAGCGGCTGGCCGACTATATCGTGGAGGACATCGCCTCGGTCTCGCCGGAGACGCAGGTCGAACCGCGCATCCTGGACTTCGCCGATCCGTGGGATTTCGAGGAGGTCTATGGCAAGCTGCTCGACCTCGCCCGCGCCTATCCGTTCGATCCGGAGGCGGAGGATTATCTGGTCCACATCACGACCGGCACCCATGTCGCGCAGATTTGCCTCTTCCTGCTGACCGAGGCGCATTATCTGCCCGGCCGCCTGCTCCAGACGCAGCCGGCCCGTGGGGCTGGTGGCGCGGCTGGGACGTGGAACGTCATCGACCTGGACCTGTCCCGCTACGACAGCATCGCCACGCGCTTTGCTGCCGACAGCGCCGAGAGCGCCAGCGTCCTGAAATCGGGCATCGACACGCGCAACGCGGCCTTCAATGCGATGATCGACGAGATCGAGCAGGTCGCCGTCCGCAGCCGCGCGCCCTTGTTGCTCATGGGACCCACCGGCGCGGGCAAGAGCCAGCTCGCCCGGCGCATCTATGAGTTGAAACGGGTCAAGCGACAGGTGAAGGGGCCGCTGGTCGAGGTGAACTGCGCGACGCTGAAGGGCGACAGCGCGATGTCGGCCCTGTTCGGCCACCGCAAGGGCGCCTTCACCGGCGCCGCTGCGGACCGTGCCGGGCTGCTGCGCACGGCGGACACTGGCGTGCTGTTCCTCGACGAGATCGGCGAACTCGGCCTTGACGAACAGGCGATGATCCTGCGTGCGATCGAGGACAAGCGCTTCCTCCCCGTGGGCGCCGACAAGGAGGTGGAGAGCGATTTCCAGCTGATTGCCGGCACCAACCGCGACCTGGCCGCCGGTGTGGCGGCAGGTACGTTCCGCGACGATCTTTATGCCCGGCTGAACCTCTGGACCTTCGCCCTGCCAGGTCTTGCCGAGCGTCGCGAGGATATCGCGCCCAATCTCGACTATGAACTCGATCGCCACGCCGAGCGGGAGGGCGACCGCATCACCTTCAACAAGGAAGCGCGCGACCATTATCTCACCTTCGCGACGAGCGCCGAGGCGCGCTGGCCCGGCAATTTCCGCGATCTCGCCGCCAGCGTCACGCGGATGGCGACGTTCAGCCCGTCGGGGCGGATCAATGTCGACTGCGTCACCGCTGAGATCGCACGGCTCAAGCGCCTATGGACGGGCGGGGCGGACGCGCCCGATGTACTCGCCGATCTGCTGTCAACCGAGCAGTTGGACGCGCTGGACCCGTTCGATCGGGTCCAACTGGCGCATGTCGTTGCGACGTGTCGCGCGAGCCGGTCCCTGTCCGACGCCGGACGCACCCTGTTCGCCGCCTCCCGCCGCCAGCGCACCTCGACCAACGACGCCGATCGCCTGCGCAAATATCTGGCGCGGTTCGACCTGAACTGGGCCGATCTGGTCGGCGATCGCTGACCCGGCGGGGACGGCGGGCGGGTATCGGCTCAGTTCGTCCGGTCGAGAAAGCCGTCGGGCAATTGGCCCGGCGCGGCGTCGATGACCGCGTCATTGTCGGGGCCGCGCTGTTCCATGAACGTGATCTTCGCGAACTCGCCGATGACGACATAGGGGTAGGCCGGCCCTTCGTCGCGGAACCGCTCCATGTCGGGGATGAAGTCGTTCTGATGGCAGATCGTCTTTTCGGGATGCTGCCCCTCGCCCGCTATCCATTGCGGAAAGAAGATAGTCCCGTGGATCAGCCGCCGCTCGATATCGAAGTACAGGCTGACACAGGTGCCGGTCGGCTCGTGCCAGTCGGCCTTGTACATGCCGGGGGCCAATTGGACGAGGTTCATCGCTTGGTGCGTGACCCAGCGACCGCCGACCAGCCCCTGGTGGATGCGATAGTCGCAGGTCGTCGCGTTGCGCGCATACTATTCATACCGCCACCCATTGGCGTAGGTGTAGATGAAGTGGTGGCCGACAAAGGCGGCCAGGTCCTGCGGCAGGCCAAGATCCGTTTCCATGCTCATATTCATGCTCCTCATGGTTTGAAATTACGGCTGGCGATCAATCGAAGCGGAAGCCCGAGATCGCCGTTTTCAGGACGTTTTCGTGATAGACGCGCGTGCCGGGACCATCGGCTGCACCGGCCGCGACCATCAGCGGCAGCAGATGCTCGGCCTTGGGATGGGCGATGCGCGCGGCGGGTGCGCCTTCCCAGTTCGACAGCGCCGCCGCCCGCTCCGGCCCCGGGCGCGACACCGCCGCGTCCAGCCAGGCATCAAAGGCTTCGCTCGGCGCGGTGAAGCGCGGATCGCCATAGCCGCGCATATTGTGGAAACTCATGCCCGAGCCGAGGATCAGCACGCCCTCGTCGCGCAGCGCCGCCAGCGCCTGGCCCGCCGCGACATGCTGGGCGGGGTCCAGCGCCCGGTCGACCGACATCTCGACCACCGGGATCGCCGCATCGGGCAGCGCGACCTTCAGGGGGATGAAGACGCCGTGATCGAGCCCCCGCTCGGGGTCGACCGTCGCGACGAAACCCGCATCGCGCAGCAGCCCCGCCGCCCGCGCCGCCAGCGCGGGCGCGCCCGGCGCGTCATAGCGCAGCTCATAGGTGTGGGGCGGGAAGTTATAATAGTCGTAGAGCAGCGACGGCCGCTCCGCCCCCGTAAAGGCGAAGCCCTCCGTCTCCCAATGACCGGAGACAACCAGGACGGCACCCGGCCGTTTGGGCAGGCTGGTGGGCAGGTCGCGCAGGAACGCCGCCATGCCGGTCCAGATGCCTGCGGGATCCTCCATGAAAAAGCAGGGTCCACCGCCATGGGGAATGAAAAAGCTGGGCTGTCGCATCGGTCGTCCTTTCGAAACATCAGATGGCATCGCTCCGCGTCGATGATAATAGGCGCATTCGGAACTTCACTTTCTACTCTTGGTGTAAAATCATGGACCGATTGACGAGCATCGAGCTTTTCGTCCGCGCCATTCGCAGCGGCGGCCTTTCGGCGGCCGGGCGACAGATGGGCATGTCACCGACCATGGCCGGGCGACATCTCGACGCGCTGGAGGCGCGACTGGGCACGACGCTCGTCACCCGGACGACCAGGCGGCTGGTCCTGACCGAGGCGGGGACGGCCTATCTGGCGCGGGCAGAGCGTATCCTGATGGATCTGGCGGAGGCCGATGCGGATGCATCCGCCTCATCGCGAAAGGTCGAGGGGTTGTTGCGCGTCAGCGCGCCGATGACGTTCGGGACGATGCATGTCGCCCGGCTCGCCGCGGCGTTTCGCGAGCGGCATCCCGGCGTCACCATCGAACTGGGCCTGGGCGATCGTTATGTCGATCTGGTCGAGGAACGCTGGGATATGGCAATCCGCATCGGTCGACTGGCGGACAGCAGCCTGGTCGCGCGGCGACTTGCCCCCATGCGGCTCGCGATCTGCGCCGCCCCCGCCTATCTGGCGCGATATGGCACGCCGGAGCGGGTGGAGGATCTGGCCGAGCATGTCTGTCTGGGCTTCACCTTGAACGAGCTGACCGGGGCTACCGCCTGGCGGTTCGGCACGGACGGCGGCAGGCGGGTATCGGTGCAGGGATCGCTCTATGCGAATAATGGCGAGGCGCTGGTAGTGGCGGCGGTGGCGGGCCAGGGGCTGGTCTATGGCCCGCGCTTCATCGCGCAGCCGGCGCTGGATCGCGGCGATCTGGTCGAGGTGACGCTGGCCGAGCCGCTGGCCGATCTGGACGGCGTCTTCGCGGTGACGCATCCGACCCGCCACCCCCTGGCCAAGACCCGCGCCTGGATCGATTTCCTGATCGAGGAAATCCCGCTGCTGGCGGGCGCCTGGTAGGGTCGCCCTCCCCCAAGTTCGCCCGTCCCAGACGCGGGCGACGGAGAATTTGCAGACTGTGACGTCTCGGGACGAGGAAACCGTAAAAAACCGCCGACCGGGACTGAGGTCGCACAGCTTCGGCAACGTCCTTGTATCGAAGGACGCGAGCGGGCGCGACCTCGCTGCACAGGACCGGCCGATGACGATTGCGAGCACGACGCTATCCACCCAGCGCCGATCGGCAGTGGACAACGCTTGCTTCCAGTCGCTGCTCACATCACCGGCGTCATAGGCATCATCCCATGGTCAATCGGCTGCATAGAGCGATTTCCGTCCCGACCGTCGCTCCCATCACGACCCCGTCAGGAATTTCGTCTTGATCGCGTTCTCCCTGCTGGCCGCGCTGGCCGTCTCGCCCCTCCCGGCCGGAGAACCGATACTCCGGGCGTCGGATTTCGACGGGGACAGCGTGGCGATCACGATCGAGCGCGTCCAGGCCTTCGAGCCACCAAAGGCTGACGCCCCAGCCGCCACCGTCACCACGCCCGGTGACGGGGCCGAGTTCATCGTCGTCGCAAGCCGACGCAGCGCCGACGATCCCCTGCGGTCGATGAACGCCATGTCCTTCGAACTGACCGAACAGGTCGACAATGCCGTCGTGGCGCCGGTTTCCCTGGCCTATAAACAGGCCACGCCGGCGCCGATCCGCAGCGGGCTGCGCAATTTCTTCGCCAATCTGCGCGAGCCGGTGGCCTTCGCCAACTTCGTGCTGCAGCATAAATTCGGCAAGGCGGCGGAAACCGTGGGGCGGTTCGCGATCAACTCGACGATCGGGCTGGCGGGCGTCATGGACGTCGCCCGGCGATGCCCGTTCAACCTTCCCCGGCGCCCGAACGGCTTTTCGGACACGCTGGGCTTCTACGGCGTCAAGCCGGGCCCCTATCTGTTCGCGCCCCTGATCGGGCCGACGACGCTGCGCGATCTGGTCGGCGGCGCGGTCGACGGTATCGTGTCGCCGGTCGCGATCGGCGGCCCTTTCCGCAACCGCGCCTATATCATCGCCAGCAACATCTTCCGTACGATCGACCGTCGCGCCGAGATGGACGAGGAACTGGCCGAGATGCGCCAGCAGGCCGATCCCTATGCCGCCCGGCGGGATCGCTATCTCGAGCGACGTGCGGAACGGGTGCAGCGCCTGAAGGGGCTGGCCGACGCGGATGTGGCGGAAAGCCCCTATGGCCAGATCAAGGCCACCGCGACGCCCCAGTCCTGCCGGGGTCGCAGGACGGGAAGCCGATGACGATGCATCCGCCCAGGCGCTTCCGCCTCATGCCCCACGCCTCGGCATGGCGACGCGGTCTCGCCGACGTCATCCGTCTCACGACGCCAGCCCGTCCGAACCCGATCGACAACAGGACGATCATGCGACTTCTTGCCTTTTGCCTCGCCTCACTCATTCTATCGGCGACGCTGATCCCGAACACGGCGACGGGGCGCGACCGGCCCCGGCTTTCCTGTCATCGGGAATTGGTAAGCGGCTGCCAGGACGGGCGGCCAGTCTTGCCCTGACACGCGTCTCGCCACCGTGTTGCGGCCAGCATAGGGACGGCCACCGCGATATAAGTGTGATGCCTGCCAAACGGTGCAGTCCCGCACCTGCCATGCCGTTTGCCGGGAAACGCCAGCTCGGCACGCCGAAGATCAGGCCGCGTCGATCAGCATTGTCTCTGGCGTATAACCGAGACGATCCGCGAAAGATGAACAGGAAAAATCAGAATACGCATCTAAATACGTTAAAATTATTTCATGAAGCTTTTATGCAATTGTCGTTACCTCACAAGACAACATATTTGATACGGCCAAGTATCATTGCGCGCATCTATATTTCACGATTGCCCTCGACCGTGCCAAATGCGCCACATCTCTTCAAATAGATGCGCATGAAAATTCCTTAAATTTACAGAAGCGGGGTGTGGCGATTTTATTACGCCATGTTTCTCGGGCCAGCCATGGCCGAGGACTGGATTTTGGCCTGAGGACGGGATCGCACCGCGCCTCGGCAGAGTAAGGATCGCGTCATGAGCATCAATATCACATCCGCCCGCCGCCTGTTGCGTACCGGGACCAGCCTGCGCTCGTCCGCCTTGGCCGGGATAGGCCTTGGTGCGGCCCTGTTGGCCAATCCGGCATCGGCGCAGACGGTTCAGGGTCAGGCCACGGCCGACCCCACGCCCCCATCGGCCACGAGCGATATCGTGGTGACGGGCTCGCGCATCCAACGCCCCGACCTTCAAAGCAGCAGTCCGGTCGCGACGATCAGCGCAGGCGAGTTGCAGGCCACCAATACCGTCACGGCCGAATCCTATCTGTCCTCGTCGCCGCAATTCGTGCCCGCGACGACCGGCACGACCAACAACGGCAATGGCGGCACCGCCACCATCGACCTCAGGGGCCTGGGACCCAAGCGCACGCTCGTACTGGTCGACGGGCGCCGCATGGTGCCCTCCGACATCGGCGGCGCGGTCGATATCAACGCGATCCCGACCGTCCTCATCAAGCGGGTCGATGTGCTGACGGGCGGCGCCTCCGCCGTTTACGGCGCCGATGCGATCTCCGGCGTGGTCAATTTCGTGCTGGACGACAAGCTGGAGGGCGTTCGCGCCGATGCCAGCTCGCAAGTCACCGGCTATGGCGATGCCGCGCAATATAATCTGGGCGCGGCCGCGGGCCTGAAGTTCGGCAATGACGGGGCCGGTCACTTCGTCATCGCGGGGCAATATACCAAGCGCGACGGCGTCTATCAGTCGGCCCGCGGCTATTCCGCGCAGAATCTCGACGCCAATCTGAAGCCCAGCGGCTCGAGCAACGCAACGCCGACGGTGATCGACATCAATTCGGGCCGCTATCAGATCAACGACGGCAGCCAGCCGGGCGGCACCGACAATTTCGTGCCCTATTACAAAGCCTATAACTTCAACCCCGCCAATTACCTGCAGGTGCCGCTGGAGCGGTACAATGCGACCGCGCTGGCCAGTTACAAATTCTCCGACGCGGCCGAGCTCTATGCACGCGGCAGCTACACGCGCAGCGACGTTACCGCGATCCTGGCACCGACCGCGACGGCCGGTTTCAACTTCACGATCTCGCCGAGCAATCCCTTTTTGAACGCTACCAATTCGGCACTGATCTTCGGCGATCCGCAGAACCTGAATGCCGACGGCACCGCCAATGTCGGCATCCGTCGCCGTGTGACCGAGACGGGTGGCCGTATCCAGGAGTTCACCAACGACACCTATTTCGGCATCATGGGCCTGCGCGGCGATTTCGCCGACAGCTTCCACTATGACGTGTTCGCCCAATATGGCCTGGCGAAGCGGCACGAAGCGCTGCTCAACGACCTCGACTATAACAAGACCGCCCAGGCGATCAACGCGACGGTCGGGCCGAACGGCACGCCGGTCTGCGTCAATCCGGCCAATGGCTGTGTGCCCGTCAACCTGTTCACCAGCCAGCCGATCTCGTCGGCGGCGCTGGCGTTCATCACCGCCAATGGCGCCCAGGATAATCGCTACACCCAGTTCGTCACCGGCGGCAATCTGTCGGGCGACCTGAACTTCCTGCAAAGCCCGCTGGCCGACAAACCCGCCGCGATCGCGCTGGGCGCGGAGTATCGCAGCGAGACAGGCAGCCAGTCGGTCGATGCCAATTACGGCTCGGGCAACCTGATCTATTACGGACAGGGCACGGCGGTTCCCGACGCGTCGTTCAACGTCAAGGAAGTTTACGGCGAGTTGCAGATGCCGCTGGTCACCGACCGGCCGTTCATCCGCGCGCTGAACTTCGAGGGTGGCGTGCGCTACTCGGCCTATACCAACAACACGGTGGCGGGCCGCAACCGATTGAACGCAGTGACGTACAAGCTCGGCGGCGACTGGAGCCCGATCGAGGGCCTGCGCTTCCGCGCCATCTTCAATCGCGCCACGCGCGATCCCAACATCGCCGAGTTGAACAGCCCGATCACCCAGGCCGGAACGGACGTGCTGGCGACGGATCCGTGCGCCAATGGCCGTCCGCAGGGCAATGCCACGCTGGCCGCCAAGTGCATCGCCCAGGGCGCGCCCGCGAATCTGGTCAATTCGGGCGTTATCCAGGACGTGACCGCCAACCAGACCAACATCAACGCCGGTGGCAATCCCGCCCTGCGGCCGGAAACCGCCAATACGCTGACCGCAGGCGCAGTGTTCTCGCCGCGCTTCGTCCCCGGCCTGAACGTCACGGTCGATTACTACCGGATGAAGGTCAACAACTACATCGCGTCCGATGGCTCGCAGGACATCGTTAACCAGTGCTTTAACAACAACATATCGTCCTATTGCAGCATGATCGTCCGCAACAATATCTCGGGTCAGCTCTCCGGCTCTCCCAACGCGAACGGGCAGTTCCCGGGCGTGACCGAGCAGTTGATCAACGTCGCCACGCTGAACACCAGCGGGATCGACGTGTCGGCCGACTATCGTTTCCATCTGAAGGGCGACACCAGCCTGACGCTGAGCATGGCGGGCACCTATGTCGACCAGTATAGGTTCAACCTGGGTGCACAGGCGACCCCGATCAACTGCGCCGGAAAGTTCGGCAACAGCTGTGCTGCGGTGTCGATCAATCCGATCCCGCGCTGGAAGCACCAGGCCTCGGCGGTGTTCGACCTGGGTGATGTCGCGATCGAGGGCCGGTGGCGCTATATCGGGCCGGTCGGCGCGGATGCCGGGACCCCGATCCTGGTCAGCCACATCCCGTCCTATTCGTATTTCGATACGAACATCAGCTTCAACGTGAACAAGCAATACACCTTCCGCCTGGGCGTCAGCAACCTGTTCAACATCAATCCGCCGATCGTCGGCGGCTCGGCAGGGAGCAGCGGGGCGAACTCGGCCAATACCTTCCCCAACGTCTATGACGCGCTGGGGCGGACCTTCTTCGCGGGCATCAGCCTGAAGCTCTGATCGAAGCAGGAACGGGATGGACTTCGAAACATCGGAGCCCATCCCGTATTCTTCCGGAAATCGGGGGCCCAGGGCTCGCCAACCGCCCGGTGCAGACAGGACGGCAGCCGAACGCTATGAGCGCCCCATGGCTCGGCTGCTCCTGTTCAACAAACCCTTCGGAGTCCTATCGCAATTCACCGACCGCGGATCGCCGACGGTGCGGTCGACCTTGTCGGACTTCATAGCCGTGAAGGGCGTCTATCCCGCCGGACGGCTCGATCGGGATAGCGAAGGCTTGTTGCTGTTGTGCGATGACGGGCGGCTGCAGGCGCGCATCGCCGATCCCCGTTTCAAGATGCCAAAAACCTATCTCGTTCAGGTCGAGGGCGATCCGCAGGAACCGGACCTGGAACGCTTGCGACAGGGCGTGGTGCTCAAGGATGGCATGACCCTGCCCGCCGATGTCGCGCGGATAGACGCGCCGGACCTGTGGCTGCGCGATCCGCCGATACGCCAGCGCAAGGCCATTCCCGACAACTGGCTGAAGATCACCATACGCGAAGGGCGCAACCGGCAGGTGCGCCGCATGACGGCGGCGGTCGGATTGCCCACGCTGCGGCTGGTCCGCTGGTCGATCGGCGACTGGTCCGTCGCCGGGATCGCGCCGGGCCAGTTCGAGGAGGCTGTACCCTTAGGCAAGGCGAGTGGCGGGATACGCGACCGCTGACGCCGCCCGGCTGGCGGATCAGGGCCGTCCCGGTTGCCGCCGACCGCGAAAACTGGTTTGAGACGGCGCTCGAAGAGGCTGTGACGCCATGCGGCCAGCTCCTACAAAGGCCAATCGGCAGGGTTTTGGATCGCCATGAATTATCGCCATTCCTTCCACGCGGGCAACAGCGCCGATGTCGTGAAGCACGGCCTGCTGATCGCCCTTGTCCGGGCCTTGCAGCAGAAGCCGGGCGCGTTGACCCTGATCGACACCCATGCCGGCTGCGGGCTCTACGACCTTGGCGGCGAGCAGGCGCAACGCACGGGCGAAGCCACCCAGGGCGTGGTGCGCGCCTTTGCCGACACGAACCCCTTGCTGGACGATTACCGCGCCGCCGTACGGGCCGTGAATGACGGCGGCGAGCCGCGCCTCTACCCAGGCTCGCCGCAGTTCCTGGCCCAGCTTCTGCGCGAGCAGGACGTGTTGATCCTCAACGAAAAGCATCCCGAGGACGCGCGCGCCCTGCGCGGCGCGATGCGCGGTACGCCGGCGGCCGTTCATGAGCGCGATGCCTATGAGCTGTGGCTGGCGATGCTCCCGACCCGGACGCCGCGCGGCGTCGTGGTGGTCGATCCCCCCTATGAGCAAACCGACGAGCGCGCCCGCATTGTCACCACCCTCGCCGCGGCTTACCGCAAATGGGCGCATGGCGTGACGGTCATCTGGTATCCGCTTAAAGACCGCACTACGCATCAGCAGTGGAAGGCCCAGTTGCGCCGGCTCGGCATCCCGAAATTCCTGGTCGTCGAGCATTGGCTGTACGATGCTGACGAGCCGGGCATTTATAATGGCGCGGGCCTCTTCATCGTCAATCCGCCCTATGCCTTCACCCAGGCGCTGCCGCCCCTGCTGGAAGCCCTCCGCGCCACGCTGGCTCCGGAAGGGCATAGGGGCGAGATAACCATTGACTGGTTGAACGCATAAATCAGGCTTGGTCGCAGATTGGATTGGCCGGACCCTTTAAAGTCCCGGCGCACCGTCTACCGATCGACCGGTCCGCCGCCAGTGCTGCACCGAGGAACAACGCAGATTGGATCAATCTCCCGATCGCAGCGGTGCATTGCCAGAGCGCCCAATCGCCATTTGGCCGATGCTTGTCACTTGCCGCGAGGACGGGCTGGCACGGCATGGCGACCAAGATCGGGCGTCAACCGATGGTCAGGCTGTTGCGCGCCATCATGGCGGCCAGTGCCGGGCAAGCCATTGACCGTGGCGATCATCGCTGGCGGGATCACGGGCGTGGAACTTGCCGCTGAGCTGACCGAAATCGCCGCGGCAGCCGAACGTTACGGGATTTCCGGTGCGTCGCAGCACATCCGGGTCATCCTGACCGAGTCCGGACCTCGCCCGCTCGGCATTTTCCCGGAAAAGGCTTCGGCACTGATGGACGCATTGGCGGACCTGAAGGGAACCCGCAACGAACAACGGGTGGTCGGCCTTACGCTGAAGGCCTTGGACGATGCGAATATCTATGCGCTTGGCGATTTCGCCAGCCCGCGACGCACCAGCAGACCAGAGAGATCGGCATCGCGACCGCGAAAGGCCCGAAAGCTCTCGGCTGCCGGACGGGTCGCGCCACGCGCCAGCACTTCGGCACGGAACGCCTTCCCGGTCGCGCGATCGACGATGCCGGCGTCGGCGAACTTCGCAAAGCCATCGGCGGCCAGCACCTCCGCCCACAGATAGCTGTAATAGCCCGATGCATAATTCATCGCGAAGATGTGAAGGAATGCGTGCGGGAAGCGGTGCCATGCGGGCGGGCGGATGACGGCGACCTCATCGCGCGCGGCCTCGATCACCGTGATGGGATCGTCGCCCAGCGTGCCCAGATGGAGGAGCAGGTCGAACAGGGCAAATTCGATCTGGCGGACGAGCGCCATGCCCGACTGGAAATGACGCGCGGCGAGCATGCGGTCGAACAGGTCGGACGGCAAAGGCGCGCCGGTGACATGATGGCCGGACATGCCGGTCAGCACGCCCTGATCCCAGGCGAAGTCCTCCATCAACTGGCTGGGCAGTTCGATCGCGTCCCATTCCACCCCGGACGTGCCGGCGATGGCGGGACGATCCACCTCGGTGAACAGATGGTGCAGGCAATGTCCCGTTTCGTGCAGCAGCGTGATGACCTCGCGATGCGACAGCAGCGCGGGCGCGTCGGCGCTGGCGGGCGAGAAATTGCAGGTCATATAGGCGACCGGCACCTGGCGCATATTGCCGTCGTTCACCCGCGGTCGCGCTCCGGCCATCCAGGCGCCGCCCCGCTTGCCCGGCCGTGCATGAAGATCGACATACAGGCCCGCAAAGACCCGGCCATCCTCGTCGACCGCATCGAAATAGCAGCTGTCGGGATGCGCCAGGGCGACGTCTTCGCGCCGGACGAAGCGGACGCCGTAGAGCTGCTCGATCAAGCCGTGCCAGCCGGTAAGGACGCGATCGACGGGAAAATAGGCGCGCACCTCTGCCTCGTCGATGGCATGGCGCTGTGCCCGCAAGCGATCGGATGCGAAGCCGATGTCCCAGGGTTGCAGGTCTTCCAGCCCCAATTCGGTCGCGGCGAAATCGCGCAGCGTCGCCATTTCGGCTTCTGCAAAGGGCCGCGCGCGGGCGCCGAGATCGCGCAGGAAGGTTAGCACCGCTGCGGCATCAGGCGCCATCTTCGTCGCCAGCGACCATTCGACCGAATCCGCAAAGCCCAGCAGATTGGCGCCCTCCCGCCGAAGCGCGACGATGCGTCCGATCCGATCGCTATTGTCGAACCGACCGGCATCGGGCCCCTGATCGGACGCGCGAGTATTGAAGGCGGCATAGACCCGTTCGCGCAGGCCGCGATTCTCGGCAAAGGTCAGGATCGCCGATACGCTGGGCTGCTGAAGCGTGACCAGCCAGCCATCCAGCCCCTGCATCCGAGCCGAGGCGGCAAGCATCGCCTTGTCACTGTGCGAGAGACCGGCGAGCATCGCCTCGTCGGTCACATGCTCGCTCCACGCGGCCGTCGCGTCGAGCACGGCGCTGGCGAAGCCATTGGACAGCGCCGCGAGTTCGACCGAGATTTCGGCAAAGCGCGCCCGCGCCTCGGGCGAAAGCGCGACACCGGCCAGGGTCGCGTTGCGGATCGCCCGCTCCACCGCCGCACGGTCCGCCTGCGGCAGGGACGCGAAGTCGGCGGTGGCCGCGAGCCTCACATAGAGGTCGTGGAGGTCGCGATTCTGCTGGATGCGCATGTTCGCCTCGACCAGCTTCACCTGCCCGGCATCATGCGCCTCGCGCAGGGCGGGGGTGTCCGCCACCGCCTGCAGATGCGACACGGCCGACCATAAGGCGTCGATCGCAACATTGCTGCGCTCGAGCGGCAGCCATGCGTCGGCAAAGCTTGCTGGCCTGGTCGCAAGCAGGGCTTCGACGGTCGCGTTCCGGTCCGCGATCACCGCCGAGACGGCGGGTCCGATCGCCTCCGGAGTGAGAGCGGCGAAGGGGGGCAGCGTCGTCGCGTCCGCGAGGGGATGGGTCATGACTTGTCCTGTGAAGAATGTTCGTCGGGATCAGGCGCCGGGCGACGCAAGATGCGCCAACACCAGGTCGGGCACGGTCTGGGCGCGGGCCCGATAGCGGGCATTGGAGCGTGCCAGCTGCCCCTCGAACGCGGCGGCGAGCGTCGGGTCACGGGTCCGGAACAAGGCCGGAATGTCGACACTCTGCCCGGTGTCCCGCAGCGGCTGGGTTTCCTGGTAGATCTCGTCCAGTTTGGCGTAGGCCAGCTCGCGCGACGCATCGCAGAATTCCGGGTCGGGCCGTCGGTTGACGTCCCTGAACCAGACCGAGAACAGCGTGGGCAGAACCGAGCTGCTGGTTGCAAGCGGCCAGCACGCGGTGACGCAGGCCGTCAAGGCGGTCCGCACGTCACTGGTTGGTGGCTCCTCCTCGGTCGCCTGGGCGATCCGGTTGCGCAAGTCCGCCCAGTCGCGTCGTGTCGGCGGGGTGCCGGACATTTCCGCCCGGTACAATTGCCGCAGCTCTGCATGATAGGCAGCGGCCAGCCGATCCGCCTCCATCGCCTCCAGGAGGTCGTGGACGATCCGTTCGGGCACCGCCGAAAGGTCCGCGCCCACGTCCACGGCGGTCACCCATGCCAGGGCCGTATCGACCGCCCGGTCTGGCGCGGCATAGGCCGTCATCGGATCGAGCAGGCCCGCCAGGGCCAGCGGATAGCCGAAGCGCGCCGCATAGTCGGCAACGTCGCCGCCCTGGGTCGAGACGCCGAGCGGCGTTCCCCCCTGCCCGTCCCATGCCGTCACCCCGAAACGCAGCGTCCCGTTCGCCGCATGGGTCGTCAGCCGATCGAGCAGTTCGGCCTTGACTGCGGGATCCCCGGTGAATGCGCCGGTCACAGATGCCGCTCGAGCCAGCTGGTCAGATCGGCCCGCGATCGGAACCCGATGATCCGATCGACCTCCGCCCCATCGCGGTACAGGGCCAGCGTCGGTAACGCCCGCACGGCGAACCGCTCCCCCAGTCCGGTGTCGGCCGCGATATCGGCCTTGCAGATACGCACCTCGCCCGCAAAATCATTCGCCAGATCGTCGAGGATCGGCGCGAGCGCCCGGCACGGTGCACAGTCTGGCGACCAGAGGTCGAACAGGGTCATTCCCTGCTGCGCGGTCATATCCGCAAAGTCCATGCCGGTGACGTCGGTAACCTTGTAAGCCATTACAGTTGTGATCCTTTGCGGCACCGATCGCGCCGTCCGCGACGCGACCTCAGCCGCGCCCTGTCGATGTTTCGATGGCGGCGGCATGGGCCCGGCCATCGGCGAAGGTGAGGATGTGCGTGTGGCGCGCCAGCAACCCCGCGTCATGGAGCACGCTGATGACCGTCGACCGCGGCAGGGCCTCGGCAACGCTGTCATAGAAGTGCCGCGCATTGTCGGCATCCAGCGCGCTGGTCGCTTCGTCGAGGACCACGACATCCGGGCGATGGAGCAGGATGCGGGCGAGCGCGATGCGCTGCTGCTCGCCGGGGGACAGTTCCTCCTGCCACAGGCGCAGGGCGTGGACGTCGTCGGCCAGATGATCCAGCCGCACGCGGTGCAGCAGAGCCCGGACCT
Source organism: uncultured Sphingomonas sp. (assembly GCF_913062585.1). Classification (GTDB taxonomy): domain Bacteria; phylum Pseudomonadota; class Alphaproteobacteria; order Sphingomonadales; family Sphingomonadaceae; genus Sphingomonas. The sequence goes on from NZ_CAJXWX010000006.1 coordinate 118,206, forward strand.
CGCCATCGTCATGATCGGTTGCCGCATCGGGGAAGCAGATCGCCGCCTTGAGCGTCCCCAGCGGCAGGTAGAGCCGCTGCGGGACGAACATGGCGCGACTGTCGTTCGCCAGCGCGACGCGGCCCTGGCCGTCCGGCCAAAGCCCGGCGAGCGCACGGATCAGCGTCGACTTGCCGGTGCCCGAAGCGCCGCACAGCGCCCAGCGTTCGCCCGCGCGGACGGACCAGTCGCCGATGGTCACCATCGCCTCGCCATGCGGACGGTGGAGCGCCAATCCTTCGGTCGCCAGGACGATGCCGGGTGCCGTGCCCGCCCCGACGGCGATACCGGCCGGTCGCGCAGCGTTGAGCGCGTCGTCCAATCCCCTGATACGGTTGAAATAGCTGACCTGCTGACCGATCAGCTGATAGCTCTTCACGAAATAGCCGAGCTGCATACCCAACTGGCTGAAGGCCTGTTGTCCCGCCATCAGCTGCCCGAAGGACATGCCCCCCGTGAAATAGGTCGGCACCATGATGAACAGCGGCACCACCGTGCCCAGCCGGTCATAGACGCTGCCGGCCGCGGTCAGGCCCAGCGAGCTGTAGATGACCGAGCGAAAGTTCAGGCGCACCGCGTCGAAGGATCGCTCCAGCGCCTGCCGCTCGGTCGCGACCGCGTCGGCCAGGCCGATCTGCGGGGCATTGCGCCGGACGTGGATCAGCCCTGCGCGGAAATCCGCCTCGCGGTGCTGCTGGCGCATCATCGCGCGGACAAAGGGCTGACCGATCTTCGCGGTCAGATACGATCCGATCAGGGCATAACCGACCGCATACCATACCGTGCTGCCGGGAATGGAGAAGGCCGTGCCGCCCAGTGAGAAGCGGATCGGCGGTGCCGTTTCGAGCAGGATCATGGCGAAGGTGACGCCGCTGACGATCGCGCCGAGCAGCCGGAGGGCGATATGCAGCGCGCCGATCGACATGCCGACGGCTGCGGTGATGTTGTTCAGGTCTTCGGCGATCCGCTGGTCGGGATTGTCGATGATCCGCAACCGCTCGATCTCCGCATAACGGTTGCGGCGCATCCAGCGGTCGAGATAGTCGCGCGTCAGGAACGTCCGCCACCGGATCGACAACAGGCCGTCGATCAGATTCTCGGTCACGATCATCGCGACCTGCATCGCCATGATGCCGAGGAAGACGATCAGGAGCGGCAGCAGTTGGGCCTGGTCGCGCTGCTCGATCGCGTCGAAGAAATGGCGCTGCCACTGATTGGTCCGCAGTAGGATGAAAGCCGCGCCGAACTGGAAGAACAGCAGCACGACCAGCGCGAACCACGCGAACTTCCAGTCCGGCGACGTCCAGTAGCGGCTGACCAGCCGCCAGGCATCGCGCCAGCGGGCAGTCGCGGCCTGGGGTGGGGCGAGGCCCGTCTCGCGACGGACCTCCCCGGTTTGCGTGGGTTGCGGCATCATCGGCAGTAAGTCCTGGATCAGAAGAAGCGATAGCCGACCGTAAGCCGCCAGGTGCGCGGCTCGCCAAGCGGAACATAGCTGGTGGCACGTGTCGGGTTGTAATTTTGACGGTCGAACAGGTTGCGCACGCCGATGTTCAGGTCCAGCCGTCCGATCGACAGGAAGCCGTTCAGGTTCGCCTGCCACGCAGCCGGGATGGTGTAGAGGCCGCGCGTGTCGATGAAGGAACTCGACCGACCCGAGAAGCCGGCGCCAAGCCCCGCCTTCGTCTGGTCGGCGATGCGGTGCACATAGGACGCGTACAGATTGTAGATGTCGCGCGGTTGCGCGGCGACGACGCTGCCGATCCCCGTCGACGGCTTCAGGTAGCTATAGTCGGTGCGGGTGAACGCGCCGGTCAGCGTCAGGCCGCGCAGCGGTTCGCCCGAGACGTTGAGGTCGATCCCCCGACCCAACTGGCCGGGCACCGCGATGCTGAACGCCGGATTGACCGGATCACGATCGAGCAGATTGCTCTGACGCAGGCTGAACCAGGATGCGTTGATCAGCATCCGCTTGTGGAACAGATCCCATTTCACGCCGGTTTCGGCGTTACGCGACCGCTGGTCGGGCAGGCGATTGCCGAACCGGTCGAGTGTGGTGACCGGGACATAGCCGTAGGCGAGCGTGCCGAAGACCGAGAAATTCTCCGTGATGTCGACCACCGCTCCGTAATTGGGAACCGTCGATCCCACCTTGTTGCGGGACGTGCTGGGGCGGGTGCCGGTGATGACGCCGGAGATGTCCAGATCGGTGTGGCGCACGCCGGCCAGAAGGTGGATCGGCCCAAAGCCGACGAGATACTGGCCATAATAGCCGCGCTGATGGAAATCGAGGCTGGACGTTTCGCCGCCGAATTTGATCGCCAGCGGCCGCAACGTGGCGGGCGGTTGTTGCAGGAAATTATAGGGGAACATGCCCCCATCGCTGGAATAGAGCGCATTCACGGTCTGGCTGACGTCCGTATACCCCGCGACCAGCTTATGGGTCACGCTGCCCGTATTGAACGAGATCCGGGCGAAGGTGTCGAGCGCGTCGCCGTTCGACTTCTGGCGTACGCCGCTGGTCGACAATAGCAGCAGGCCGTTGTTGTTCAGCACCGCGAACGGCGAATATTGCTGAAGGTTGAAGGTCACGTTCTGATGCTGGTAGCGGCCGACGACCGTCAGCCAGTCGGTCAGCTTCTGGGTGATCTCGCCATTGAACTGGGTGGTGCCGATCCGCACCCCCTGATCCGGGCCGCCGACCAGTCGGCGCCCGCCCGGCAGGTCGAACGGCTGCTTCGTCGTGATGTTGTAGAGCGTATAGGGCACCATGCCGAACAACTGCGTGCCCAGCGTCGCCGAGACGATGATGTCGGTCGTCGCGTTCTTGAAGCGCAGAGAGGGCGCGAACAGATAGTCCTGGTCACCGCGATAGCCACCGAAATTATGGTCGGCGGTCGCGGCCGTGGCGATGATGCGGGCGCTGAAGCGCTTGTCGTCGGAGAGCGGGCGATTGGCGTCGAGGGTGCCGCGGATCAGGCCGAACGATCCGGTATCCATCGACACGTACAGGCGTTCCTCGGCGTTCGGCTTCTTCGTCACGATGTTGATCGTGCCGCCCAGATTGTCGCCTCCCAGCAGGATGCCGTCAGGGCCCTTCAGCACCTCGATCCGTTCGACATTCGCGAGCGACTGGGTAGTGCCGGCGGCGAAGCTGGAGTTCGATGCCGAGGGCAGGCCGTTGACTGCGCCCTGCGACGAAAAGCCGCGCACCGAATAGCCGACGCCGCCCTGGACCGTGGCGGTGTTGACGACGACGCCGCCCGCATTGGCCAGCGCTTCGGCGATCGTCTGCACCTGTTGCTGTTCCATCAGCTTGGCCGAAATGACCTGGGTGTTGCGCGCCTGGTCGCGCAGCGACTGGCCGAGGCGCGACGAGCTGGTGGCGCCGCGCACGATCACGCTGGTTTCCGCCTCATTGGGGCGGGCGGTTACGATCACGTCGTTCATGATCGTGATGATGCCTGCATCGTCGACGGCGACGGCGACCGGCAACCCCCGGGTCGCCTGAGCGACCGCATCGCGTTCCGACTGTGCGTTCTTGACCGGTCGCGCGATAATGCCCTTTACAGCATCCGGATCGATATTGAGCGGCTTGCCCCATTCCGCCGCAATCCGCTGCAAGGCCTCGCTCAGCGGCAACGCCGGCTGCGAATGGGTTTTCGCCTGCGCGAATGCCGTCCCCGGCGCGATGATGGTGGTCAGTGCCAGCAGGCTGGCGGTCGCGATATGGTGTTTCCTCATGATTCCATCCCCCTTCTGATAGAAATTCGGTCGCCCGGCATGCCGGGCGGCATCGGTGTCATCGCCCCAGCGGGACGACGACCGGCGTTCCCAGCTTCAGCTTCGCGAACTGGTCGCGAATGCGCTGCCAGTCGCCGACCAGGACCCAGTGCACGTCGTCCGGATTGGCCAACGGCCCCGCGCCGGCGTCGAGTTGGTCCAGTTTGAGCGCGCGCAACCGGTCCGGCTGCCGCACGACATCGTCATATGGCAGCTTTGCCGACTGCGCGTCGGCCATGGCCGCCAGAAGATCGCCGTCCCCCTCCAGCTTGGCGGCGTTCTGGTTCGCGGCGGCGGACACGATCCGGTCGAGCTCCGCCTGCTCGGGCGGACGGTCGCTGTTGAGGCTCCGCATCTCCCGGATGAGTTCCGCCACCGAATCGCCGCTGTGATCGCGGTCGACCGTACCGGCCAGGATCCAGCGCCTCTCCCCACGGGTATTGTAGAGCCCCGACCCGATGCCATAGGTCCAGCCCTTGTCGACCCGCAGGTTGCTCGCGATCCGCGCAGACGAGTTGCCGCCATAGACTTCGTTCGCCGCCATGGCGGCCGTCGCTTCGAAGCTGTCGGGACGATCCGCCCGCGGCAGGATGCGGCCGGCAAGGATATAGGTCTGTGATGCACCCGGCTTGTCGATGATCGTGATCGACGGCGTCGGCGTGCCCCGTGCGGGCGGGATGATCGGTGCGGGCACCGCCGGTCCGCGCGCGACCCACGATGCCAGCGCCTTTTCCAGCAACGGTCGCAGGGTCGCCATATCGGTGCGCGCCGCGACGTACAGCGTTGCATGGTCGGGGCGCACATGGCCCCGATACCATTCGCGAAGGGCAGCGGGATCGATCGCCTGCACCGCCGCGATGTCCGTCGCCGACGACAGCGGGCGGGCATAAGGGTGGCCGTCGCCATAGAGCGCCGAATAGAGCGCCCTATCGGCCATGGCATTGCCATTGGACTGTGCCGCGCTCAGCTGGTCGATCCGGGCCTTTTTCAGCGCGGCGACCGTCTCCGGCGTCAGGTCGGGCTTCGTCAGCAGGTCGCCGAGCAGCGCCACGCCGCCCGCCAGATCCGCCGCGTTCCAACCCATCGTCACATCGGAATGGTCGAGGTCGAGCGCACTGCCGATCCAGCCGTTCAGCCGCTCCGCCCGTTCGGCGCGGGCACGCTGGTCCGGCGTGGCGCCCTTTGCGGTCAGCAGGTCGAACGCGACCGGCGCGACATCGCGTGACACGCCGGCAAGACCGGCATCGTCGAAGCGCAGGCGCACGACATCGGTCATGGCCTCGGCGCGCGGTACCAGGACGACCTTCAGCCCGTTGGAAAGCTGCGTCTGCTCCACCGCCGGAAAGGCGATCGGCGCCATCGTCCCCATGGGCGGTGGCCCCTGCGTCAGATTGTAGCCGCCCGACATCGACTGCAATTTCGGTTTCGGCCGCGCGATCAGCCGATAGCCCGGGCTGCCATAGACCGGCGCGACCGCCTCGCGGACGCTCTCGGGCGTGGCATTGCGCAACTCGCGCAGATACGTCTCGGCATAATCGGGATCGGTCGTCTGTCCGGCGGCGCGTGCCAGCAGGAAGGCCTTGCCCGCCGTCGTTGCCTGCAATCCCATCAGATATTGGATGCGTGACGCCCGCGCCGCCTCCACCTCGTCGGGCGTAGGCCCTTCCGCCGCGTAGCGCGCGATGACCGCGTCGATCTCCGCTTCCGCCCGTGCCATCTGATCGGCGGGAATCCCGTCGACCACGAAACCCATCCGGCTCGACAATCGCCCCTCGTCGAAGGTCACGAAAGCGGAGGTCGCGATGCCCAGTTCCTCGACCAGCCGCCGATTGAGCCGCGACCGCGTGCCCGCCGCAACGATCTGCGCGGTCAGGTCGAAGGACGCGATGTCCGGCGATCCCTGGGGCGGCGCGATATAGGTCGCATAGATCCGCCCCTTCGGCACCGTCCGATAGACTTCGCGCCGGACCGGACCGGCGAGCGGCACGCTGCGCGTCAACAGCCGATCGAGCGGCAGGCGCGGGGCGAGGCCACCGAAATATTTCTCGACCAGCGGCCGCGCCTGTTCGCCGGTCACGTCGCCCGCCAGGATGAGCGTGACGTTCGACGGGCCGTAATAGGTGTCGAACCACTGCCGGGCCGTATCGACGGTCACGGCGTTCAGGTCGGCCTCTTCCCCGATGGTGCTGTGGTGATAGGGATGGTCGGCGGGATAAAGGTCGGCAAAGGTGATGGCGTCCGTGGTGCCGTCCGGCTGAGCGGCGCGCAGCCGCTTTTCGTTCAGCACGACGCCGACCTCACGCTTGATGCGCTCGGGCGTCAGCGCCGCGCCGATAAAGCCCATGCGGTCCGCTTCGAGAAACAGCACGCGCTCCAGCGCGGCGGTCGGGAACGTCTCGTAGAAGCGGGTCGTATCCTGGTTGGTGGCCGCGTTGTAATCCGATGCCCCAAGATCCCGCAGGGACTTCAGCGCATTCTGGTTCCAATGCTCGCTGCCGTCGAGCATCAGATGCTCGAACAGATGGGCGTAGCCGTGCTGGCCCGACTTTTCGTCCTTCGATCCGACATTGTACACCAGTGCCGCCGTGACGAGCGGTACGCGCTTGTTGGTCTGGACGACGACCTTCAGGCCGTTGGGCAGCGTAAATCGCGTGATCGGGTCCGTAATGGCCGGCCGCTGGGCAGCGGATGGCTTGGCCGGGGGCTGCGTGACCGCAACGCGTTGGGCCGGCGACGTTATCAAACCACCCATCGAAGCGGCGATAAGCGCAATAAATGGAAAGGATGTACCCATGCGTCGACATTACCGATTGCCGACGATTTGACTTCAGGCCAAAGTCAGAAATTATGAGCAGCCTGTCCTACCGGAATGACAAGGACAATTTCGATGAACCGCCCGCCCCCGAGCCGACGGAGGCCGAGGGCGGCCAGGTGGAACGCATCGTGCGTGCCGTCGCCCGTCGGATCAACGACGGGGAACTGATCGCCGATCAGCGGCTGCCCTCGATCCGGGCGATGGCCGCACAGCATGGCGTCAGTCGGGACACCGTACAGCGCGGTTATGACAAGCTGATTGCGGGCGGCCATATCTATGCCCGTCGTGGGGCCGGCTTCTACGTCGCGGCCCCGCCTGTCGCGCCGTTTCGCGAAGCGGTGCCCCGGCCGGCCGTGAACCTCGAGCCGTTCCAGCTCATCCACTCGAGCCTGCCGCCCGAGCGCTGTCCAGGCAGCGGCGTGCTGCTGCATGACGACGGTTCGATCGACGAACTGCACCGGGTCGTCCGGGGGGTGGCATCCAGCGGCTATCGCTTGGGCAGTTACGGCGATCCGGCCGGGTATATGCCCCTGCGTCAGGAGTTGCAGAACAAGCTGCGGATCGACGGGGTCGACGCGCCGCTTCCGTCGATCATGACGGTTCCCGGCTGCGTCGCGGGATTGAGCCTTATCGTCCGGGCCTTCATCCGGCAGCGTTCGATGGTGCTGATCGAGGATCCGGCCTCGTTCATCCACACATCGGTCCTGCTGGCCCAGGGGGCGGAAATCATGCGTATTCCCCGCGCGGCCGATGGCCCCGACCTGGACGTCCTGCGACTGCTGTGTGAGCGGTATCGCCCGACCATGTTCATCATGACATCGGTGCTGCAGAATCCGACGGGCAGTTCGATTTCCCTGCACAAGGCTCGCAAGCTGCTCGAGATCGCCGCCGAGTTCGAGATGACATTGGTCGACGACGCGAGCTATGCCGATCTGGCGGCGCCGGGTGGCCGGTCGGGTGTGCCGTTGATCGTGCTCGACCAGTTGGAGCATGTGATCCATGTCGGCGGATCGTCCCATATCCTGGCGCCCGAAGTCGGCCCCGGCTATATCGTCGCGAACGAAGCCAGAATGGGGATGTTGCGACTGTTCCGTCCGGTTCAGGGTCTCAACAACATGCTGATCCAGGAACGCACCCTTTATCGTTTTCTCAGCGACGGGTCCTATCGCCGGCGATGCGAGCGTATTCGTACGGGCCTGGCCCGACACACCACGACGGTCCGTCACGCTCTGGCGGCGATATCCTGTACGGTCGCGCCGACCTCTGGCGGGATGTTCCTGTGGGCCGACCTCGGCACCCTCAAGGACGGGACCGACATAGCAAAGGGCATGCTCCAGCAGGGTTTCCTGACCGCACCCGGCTCGCATTTCTTCGCGCCCAAACGCGCCAACACCCATATGCGGTTCAACGTCACGACGACGACCGCGGATGCCATCTCAGCGCTAGCCACCTGTATGTAGACCGAAATCGGCGTTCGCGCTTCAGCCAGCCATACCCGTCGCAGCTGGCTGCGCGTGACTACCGAATATCGCTGACGCATGTCGCGGCTCTTGAACCAAACACCTCTTGCAGGATCCGGCGCCATCGTAGCCACGGCACCGTTCCAGGCCATCCGCATCGTTGAAACATACCCTGGTCAGGCATCGCCGATGCACCGGACAAATTCGATCGGCTATGACAGACCCGGCCAGCTCCGTCTTCATGTGGTGCGGCGGCGATGTCGGCGTCCTTGGCGGGCTGCTCGAGAGGGTGGCTACCAGCATCCAATCGGGTCGTCGGAGAAACTGACGCACCAGGCCGACCAACTGGAACGCGGTCCTGAAGAGCACGAGGTGGACGCCGCGACTGCGGCGATGCCGACCGCTACCCGGGTACGGGATGCGGCAAGGCCATGCCGTAAACCGCTGTCCGATTATTTGTGCATGACAAACCGTGCGTCTGCCCAGACTTCGGCGGTACCATGCGGCCCATGGGAAAGGACGTCACCGAACAATGCGACTTTGGGCCCGCAGCGTTCCAGGTCATGCACCACGTCCGGCCGCAGCTTTGTTACCGGTCACCGGGCGGGTATAAATGTAAACGGCGCAGGCCGACATGATGAGCGCTGCGACGACAAATACGCCGACGGGCGGATCCGCGACCGTGAAGAAGATGGCATAGCCCGTCGCCATACCGCCGACAGCCATCGCCTTGGCGCGGCGGCTCATCGCCCCATCGCGTCGCCACGCGCGAAGGGTGGGGCCGCAGCGCGGATGGTCCAGCAACCATCGCTCCAGGCGCGGCGAGGAACGGGCGAAACACGCCGCCGCCAGGATCAGGAAGATGGTCGTCGGCATCAGCGGCAACAGCGCGCCGACGATCCCCAGCGCGACGCAGAAGATCCCCAGCGACAACCAGCCGACCCGCGCAAACCGCTTCAGCCGCCCATTCCCACCGGCGTTACGCAAAGCTGGCATCAGCCAGTCGCCGGACATGCGCGAAGGCGTCTCGCGCACCATTGAGCATCAAGGCGTCGTCCGTCTGATCCAGGTTCAGCGCATCGACCGCGCGGGTAAAATCCTTCCAATAGCGGCCGCGCCCTTCGGGATGACCGGCGAGATGGCGCGCGCCGAACCCCTCGCCAAGCCCCAGCGCCGCCGCCCGTTTCAGGAGCGATGCCGCGCCGAGCGTCGATCCCTCCGCGACCCACAACCATCCGATGGCGGCGGCCGAGTCGATCCGGCTGGCGTCGAACGGCGCCCGGTCTTCATCCACGGGTGGCGATCTACCCAGATCGCAAAGGTCCTGCCGTACCCGCTCCAACCGCCGCCGGGCGGGCAGGTCCAGCGAGGCAGGAAGGGGAAGAGCGCGGATATAGAGTCCGTCGATCGCTCGATGGAAACGATATTGCATCGTCAGCAACCGGACATAGTGATCGCGTGTCTGAAACGGCCCGGCAGAGATGATCCGGTCGTCCAGCCGGTCATGCGCGCTGCGGGTCGCCTGCATCAGCCGCTGGGAGCGCGAGAGGGCTCGGGTGGAAGCGACCGCAGCAGAACCGGAAGCCGTGTGAGAGGCGATGGAGGTCATGGCGAAATCCCTTTGGTGAGCAGACGGTTCAGCGGCGCAAGGCGAAGTCGATCGGCACCTCTATGGTCACCGGATCGCCGGGAACGGCGTCATCGACGGTCGGCAGCGGAGAGGCCCGACGCACCGTCGTCCGCGCCTCCATGTCGAGCAGCGGATAGCCGCTGCCATGGACCAGCTCGACCGCGATCACCTCGCCCGAGCGGCGCAGGGTGATGGCCACCCGCGCGATGCCTTGTTGCCGCGCCGCCTCCGCCTGGCGCGGATAGCGACGATAGCGTTTGAGATGCCCTAGCAGCCGCGCCCGCCAGTCCGCTGCGGCCGCTTCGGAGGCGACGGGGGCGGGTCTTGTCGGGCTTTCCACCGGCTGCGCGGCGACGGAGTGGGCCAGCACCGGCGCCGACGCAGCGGCGGAGGGCGACGCAATCGACGCTGGGGGGCTGTTGACGGCGACCGGCGCGGCCATGGTCGGAGCGGATGTCATCGCCACGGCCATCGGCGGCTTTGGTGCAGGCGGCTGGGGCTCAACGACCGGATCGGGCGGCCGCGGATTCGACCGGGTGAGCGGGATGGACTCCACGACGAACACCACCGTCCGCCCCGCATCCATGGCCGGGACCGGCGGGGAGAATAGCCGGATGCTCAGCAACAGCGCCGCCAGCGCCCCGCCAGCGGCCAGCGCCGCCGTTCCGAACGCCCGCGCCTGTGCCGGCTGGCGATAGCCGGATCGCAGGTCGTCAGAATGCATGTTCCAGCCGAAAGCTCGCCGCGTTTCGACGGAAGGAATAGAGCCAGTCGACATTGCTCTTCACCCGATTATGCTGAAGGAGGATGTTGGGGGTCAGCCCGGCGAGGCGCAGCCTGGGCAGGCGCAGCACGGCGGTCAGGTTCGTCTCGCCGTCATGGCGTCTGGCCGCCAATAGTTCGCTATAGGCACGATAATCGCGTTGCCGGACCGAGCCGATCAGGGACAACTCGCCCCAGTCGCCAAAACCGTGCACCACGCCCAGCCGCGCCCCCATATGGCGATAGGCATTGGCGAGCGCCCCTGCCCCCTTGTCTCCGACCTCCAGGCCGGCGAACAGCGTCCAGCCGCCGGGCTGCGAGAGCCAGCCGGTCAGGCTCGCTTCGGTCAGCGGGCCGTCCAGATCGGCGAAGTCGCGGCGATAATCGAAGACGCGGCGCGCCACCTCCAGACGCAGCGCGGTGGCGGGTGACGGCGTGACCATCGCCTCGGCACGCAGCCCCGGCGCGGTGAAGAGCAGCCGGTCGCCGAAGCTCGACAGGTCGAAGGTCGGCGACAGGGTCAGGCTGTGCCGCGCGGTCTGATGGTCAAAGCCGATCTGCGCGCTCAGCGTCGCCTGGTTGAAGGCCCCATGGCCCGGCCAGAGATCGCCATAGACAAAGGCGCGCGCCAGCACGCCGCCATGCCCTCTGAGCGCGATCCGGCGGCTGACATTGCCCTCTATATTCAGGCCGATCGAAGCGATGGCGGGCGGCAGCGTGCGGTCGATCAGGCATAGGCCGTTCTCGCCGGTCAACAGGCAGGTCCGACTGGCCGAGCTTTGGTTGAGATTGCTGCCATAGCCGGGTCCGATCGCGATCATGCCCTGCCAACCGTTCCGCCGATGGAGCACGGAGAGGAAGGTGGCGACGGTCCCGCGGACCCCGGCGGCCTGGGCGCCTTGCCCCGCCAGTTCGTCGCGAATGGCGCGAAACAGGCGCGTCGCCTCGCGGTCCTTGCGATCCTCGAACAACACGCGACCGAGTTCCAAGCGGCCGGGGAGGAAGTCGGGCTGGATCGCGAGCAGGTCGAGATAGTGGCGTTCGGCCTCGCCCAACCGGCCCTCGCTGCGCGCGAGGCCGCCCAAGGCCCAGGCGACCAGCATCGGGTCCGGCCGGGGCAGCGCCCGGTAGCGCGGCAGGAAGCGGCGGACATCGACCCAGTTCTTGCGCGCGACCGACTGGTACAGCGCGCGGCCGAGATCGTCGGGAGTGTTGCCGACCGAATAGACCTGTCCGTCGAGGGTGATGCGGTCGGGCGGCTCGGCACCGTCGATCGCCTCGCGCTCCTGCGTGGTGACCCGACGGTCTATGCCGGGGTCGAGCCGCAGGCGATTATCGTCGTTGCGCGCGCTCTGCGACGCGGCGGGTGCGGCCAGCACCAGCATGGCGAGCGTCGACAAAGGGAGGATAGGCGTATGGCGCATCATGATCGTGGCGGAACCGGGCTCCCGCAAGGGAGAGACGGGAGCCCGGCCCTTCTCGTCAGTTCTTCGTGCCGCCGAAGGCGGTGTCGTGCTGACGGGCACCGTCGAACCTGACGGTGCCGGCCAGCGCCGCCGCATCAGCGCCGAAGAAGCGACCGCTCACCGCGCCACCTGACGCGACCGTGCCGCCCGACTGGGTGGCGACGGCGCCATTGCCCGAGAAGCTGGCCCCGATGATCCGCGCCGTACCGATGTTAACGCCCGCGCCGGTCGAGGCATTGGCCAGGCTACCGCTCAGCGTGCCCGAGGTGCCGGAACCGAAATTGGCGGTCAGCGTGCCGGTCAGCACGCCCTTGTTTGCATAATCGCTGATGCCCTTGACCGCATAGGTCGCGGTGCCGCTGGTCGGGACGGTCGTGCCGCTGGTATTGCCGACATAATAGACGGTATGATCGCCCGCCGAGGCGTTGCCCGTCTGCGACCATTCGCCGATCCATAGATCGGCCGAGCCGACCTGGGCGAAGCGGAAATCGCCATAGCTGCTGTGATCGGCGGTATCGCTGGTCGCCATGTTGAGGTGGCGCACGCCGTTCAGGTCGGGAAGCGCGTAGAGGCTGAGCCCCTGGAAGTCGACGCGCCGCACGTTGGTGCCCGGCACACCGATGCCGGCGCGGCCCGCCACATGGGGGCCGCCATTCACGTCGCTGGCACCCACGGTCACCTTGCTCGTGTCGCTCGACCCGCCCGCAAACTGGGCCTGCGCCGTCCCGGACGTCAGGACCATGGCGAGGCCGGCGAGAAGGATGGTCTTCATCTTGATGGAGGTCATGCTATTACTCCTGCGGTGGTGTGCGCCCGATTGCTTCGGGCGCATCGATCCGGCCCCGCCGCCCAGGTCCGGCTTTCAGGAAGGACATTGGCGACGGGGTCGAATTTCGGGGTCATCAGAAGCGGCCCGTCAGGCTCAGCCGAACCGTGCGCCCTGGGGCAGGCATCATCGAACGGGTGAGCGGGTCCGCATAATAACGATCGTTCAGGTTGGTCCCGACCAGCTCGGCCGAGAAGCGGTCGTTCAGCCGGTAGCGGACATAGGCGTCTGCGGTGACGATCGCGCCCCAACTGAACGGTATGTTGAGCGAATAGACGTCGAGCTGCTGCTCGCGCGGCAGGCTCGCGATCTTTTCGAAGAAGGGATTGTTGTAACGGCTATAATAGGTCAGCCGCCCGCCCAGCTCCAATCTCCTCTCGAAGAAGCGGCCACCCACCGTCCAGTTGACGGTCTGTTCGGGCGTCGCCTGGGTCAGCAGGAAGCCGTCCGGAAAGCCATATTTGACGCAATCCGGGACACTGCCGTTCTTCGTGTCGGCGAGCGCGGCGGCGCTTTCGTCGCAGACCCGGTTGGTGGTCATGAACGCGGCGCCGAGTTGCGTATAGAAGCCGCCGGTATCGACCCGCGCCTCCGCCTCGATCCCGGCGATCGTCTGCGCCCGGATATTGCTGAACTGCAGGTTGGTCGACCGTTCGACCACATTGGCGATGTGGTTGCGATAGAAGGTCAGCTTGATGTCGGCGCGCTGATCCTCTCGGTTCAGATGCAACAGGCTGCGCAGGTCGCGGACGAGCCCGACCTCGTATAATTTGGCGTGCTCCGGCTGAAGTTGCACCAGAGGGTTGAACGATGCGGAGAAGCCCAGCGTGCTCTCAAACATGCTCGGGAAGCGCCACGTCTCGATATAGCGGGCATAGGCTCGCATGTGTTCGTCGGCATAGACGGTGGCGGACAGGCTGGGGGCCCAGCGGTGATCCGACCGGCGCAGCGCGGTGATCGGAACGACCTCGACGATACTCTGCAGACGGCAGGTTCCGTCATTGCCGGCGACACTGTTGAGCGACCCGTTCAGGCAGGGATTGCCGGCGCGGGAGTAGCGCCCCTGCGCATCGGGTCGCCAGACCGGCCCGGCTTCCTCCCAGGAGAGTTCATAGGGGCTTGCGAGATAGTCGGGCAGCATCATCGCGATGAACTGAGTGACGTCCTCGGTCGGTAACCCGGTCAGAGCCGCGCGCCAATATCGGTCGAAGAACGCCTCGCCCGTGCCCGAGACATTGAAGTAGGATTCATAACCGCGATAGACGGTCGAATTCAGGTTCGCATTTCCCTTGGCGATCTGGCTCCGCGCGAAATCGTCGACCGCCCAGTAACCGGCATAGCTGACCCCCGCGTTCAGCTTCAGGAAGCTGGTCGGCCGCCACTCGCCGTCCAGCCGGACCAGGAATTCCTCGCGCCGTCCGGCGCGCGGGAATTGCCGCCAGCCCTGGAAATTCGCAGGATTGTAGATGTCCTGCGACGCCAGCTTTTCATGCTGCCAATTGCCGCTCAGCATCAGGTCGAAAGTCGAGCCGAGGCGCAGGGTATTGCTGGCGTTGATGCCATAGCGATCGTTCATCGCATTGGCGCGGGCATTGTCGATGATGATCGGATCGGCGAAGGTCGCGAAATTGGGCATGCCGCCCGAATTATAGGTGTCGCTCCGTGTGTCGGTGGCCCAGAGATTGGCCTTCAGGTCGATCCAGCGGCTGTCCGGCTGCCACTTATACTCGGCATTATAGGCGCGGGCGTGGACCTTGCTGAGCGGCCATTGGACATTGCCTTTATCGATCAGGATGCGCGACGGCATGATCTCGCCATAGCGCGTCACGCTGTCGCGCAGGCTGACCAGCAGATATTGGTCGTCGGCGATGTGCCAGGTCGCCTTCAGAAGAACGGATTCCAGATCGCTGGAGGTGTTGGGCACCTCGCTGCCCGGCGCGAAGGCCAGGGCCATGCGACGAATACGGTTGAGGGTGTTCGAGGGGAGCTGGCTCTGCTCATAATATTCCGGCTCGCTTGTGCCGGAGAAATAATTGCCGCGTTCGCGATACGCATAGGCGCCGAACAGATCGAGCCCCGCGATCCGCAGCGCCCCCGCGACCCGCACCGCACGGTCGCCCAGCGAGAAGAACTGGTTGTCCTCACGGGTACGGGGGACGATCACCAGCGAGGGATCGCGCAGCGCGAAGCTGGGCGAGCTTTGCGGAAAGCCCGGCACGGTGCGATAGTCGCGGCCGGTCAGCAGTGTCGGCAGGCGCGGATCGGTGGAGTTGTTGCCGCCCTCCAGCCGCAGGTCCAGCCCGAACGTCCGGCCGGGACGCAGCACATCGTCCGCGTCCAGCGTATTGATGACGACCGTGCCGCCGGTCGAACTGCGGATGTTGCCCCGGTCGCTCGGCCCCCGCAGCACCTGAAGGCCCGAGATCAGATTGGGGTCGACATAGGAGCGGTTGCTCGCGCCGTTATAGCCGCGCCACACGGTCAGCGCCTGTTCGGTGCCGTCGATCACGACGGGCACGCGCCCCGGCCCCTGGATACCCCGAATGCTGGGGTCGAGCGCGCCGCTGTTGCGCGCGTCGCCGCTCAGCACATTGACCATGCCGGTCAGCAGGTCGGAAGTGGTGACGCCCTTGTAGCGCTCGATCTCGGCCCGGTCCTTGTAACCGCTGGAAAAATCGGCATCGAAGACCGTGTCATGGCCACGCTGGGCGCGGGCTTCGGCCAGGTCGCGCGGGGCGGCCTCGCCCTCCACCTGCAAGGCGTCGGTGACAAGCGGCCCCTTCTGCGCTCCGGCCGGGGCCTGCACCGGCGCCCGCCGGACCGTCAGCACGCCGTCCGCGACCCGCCAGTCGAGGCCGCTTCCCGCCAGCAGCCGGTCGAGCGCCCGCGCCCGGTCCATCCGCCCCGTCACGCCCGGCGAGCGCTTCCCCGCCACCAGCGTCGCGTCGACGCTCAGTTGCAGATGGGCCTGCTGCGCGAACTGGGCCAGCGCATCGCCCAGCGGCTGCGCCGCGATGCCGAAGCTGACACTTGTCTGCTGGGCCTGTGCCGTCAGCGGCGCCATCAGCCCCGCAAGCGACGAGGCCGTCAGCAGCGTCGCCAGCGCCATGCCCTTACACCGAAGCCTGTGCCCCCGAAATTCCGGATAACCGTTCGTCACGTCGTCCCCCGATCGTCAGAATGACATTTATGCTATTGCGCATCATTCTCATTCACTGGGTAGACGAACGCCGCATGGGATTTTTCGGGATTTTTTATCGGATGGCGAAAAAGACCGCTCAATCAGCCGTGACGACGGTAATCCAGGGCGTGACCTGCCATACCGCCGCGCCATGCGCCCGGCGAATAGCGGCCAAGGCCCGGTCGGGATGACGGAGGTCGTACACGCCTGTGACGTGGCGCGCCATGCCGCTCCCGCGCGCCAGAAGCAGCCCGCGATGCCATGGTCGCAGCGCCGCCACCACCTCACCCAAGGGGCGATCGACCATGATGAGCTGGCCTTGCGTCCAGCTTGCTATCATCGATAGCGGAGCGGACGATTTCCGGACACGGCGCGTCGCGCAGTCCAGTTCCGCTATGTCGCCCTGCTGCATATCGCTCGGATCAACCGCGCCATGCTCACAGGAAGCGCGCACGCGTCCTTCCCGCACCGCGATGTGTGCGCTTTCACCATCGCGCCGAACCTCGAAGGCGGTGCCCAGGTCGGTCGCCACCGCCTCCCCCGCAGTGACGCGGAACGGGTGAGCGGCATCGTGCCGGACCTCGAAAAAGCCGGTGCCACGCAACACCCTGACCTGCCGCGCCCCATCGAGCGCGATCGCGCTGTCGGGCGCCAGCGTAACGCGACTGCCATCGGCCAGTCTGACCCTGCGTATATCGGCCGTCCCGGTCGCGAAATCAGCCCGGGCAATCGGCAGCACGGCCTGCGCAACGAAGATCGCCGCGACACAGGTCGCCATCGCGACAGGCAGTGCGCTCTTCCAGCGGCGCAGCGCATAGGGGGGCGACGCAGGGCAAACCTCACAGGCCTGGCGGAGCACATCGCCGACATGATCCAGCTCCCGCCATGCCGCCTCGCACGCCGCCGCCTGCCGCCACTGCCAGAAGCGCGCCCGCATTTCGGCATCGTCCGGCCGCTCCTGCAAAAGGATCATCCAGTCCAGCGCCTCGCGCCGACAATCTGCGTCCGCGATCATCCCGTCCCCCACCTCAGCGCTTCATGGAGACATGACGAACGGCGCGACCCATTTTTCAGATTGTCGATCAATGCCGCCTCGGTTCCAGGCATTTGCGGCACCGCTCCACACCTTGTGTCACCAGCCCATGGGCGGTGGTGACCGACACGCCCAGTTCGGCGGCAATCTCCCGCAGTGGGGCGCCGGATACCCGATGAAGCTCGACCGCACGACGCATCCGGGACGGCATCCGCGCCAGTTCGGCCGTCACCAGCGTCAGTTCCTGCCGCGCCATCAGCACCCGGTCGACACCGACAGCCTCGCCGTCCGGCACCTCGGGATCGTCGCCGGGGTCCAGCGTCATCAACTGCTCCCGCCGCCGCCGTTGTCGATACTCGTCCAACGCCAGGTTACGCACGACCTGGCGCACATAGCCGGCCGGCGCGTCGCTGGTCATTTCCGTGGCCCTTTGCGACATGCGGATCCAGGCCTCCTGAACGACATCCTCCGCCGATGCCTTATCGCCCGTCAGCCGCGTCGCCTCGGCGATCAGCCGACGACGCTGACTGGCGAAGAGTGCGAGAATGCGCCCGATTCGGTCCATCACGAACGCCGCATGAGGGTCATGCGTGATGTACGGGCCGCGCTGCGCTTGGCCATATCAGCAGCAGCTTGGTCTATCTCCTGCCCCGTCATAGCCAGGCCCAGTACATAAAATGCTATTGCGAGTCGACAGCATTTTATTGATCGCGGCCTGTTCCGTCATGGCCGGCAAAGCGACGATCCATCACGCTTCGAGCAGAAGTGGCACATTGAGCGACTATGGCGGCCGACAACGGCGTCGCTTGGGAGGGGGGCCGTCATTCCCATGCCGCAGGTCAAGTGCCAGCTCCGGTCAGGAACAGATATTTGGCACTTGTCCACGCCGCATAGCGATGGGGAAAGCGGTGAGAGGACAGGTCAGCCAAACATACAGCTGTCTGAACTCCGGCCCCGACAGCCCGCCTCCTGCCGATCAGGGCTGATAGGGCAATGACGACTGATGAAGGATGATGCGCACCTTGCCATCCTCGCATTCCTTGAACACAAAGCTCTTGTTCACGAAGATATGACTGTCGTCCTGACCGATGAAATGCACGTTGCACTGCACGATCGCCAGATCACCGTGCAGGATGAAATCCTCCTTGCTGTACCATACCTTCACCCAGGGCTTCAGCTTGAAGCCCTTGTCATCGGGAAATTCGTCGCTCCCCCCCACGAAATAGGCCAGCGCGCCGTCCTTCGTCGGTCGGAAGGTTCGGGTGCCGAAGGTCAGGGTCGGCTTGAACAGCACCTTGCCAGCGTCATAATCATAATGGTCGTCCAGCACCTGCGCCGCGACGGCACGCGGATCGCCGCCCGCGGAATGGGCCTTGCCGACGGCGACCACATTGTCGCACCAGGTCTGCAAGGCTTTGTGGACCATGTCTTCGGTGAACATGTCTATTGATCCTTGTTTTTGAGGCTTCCTCCCGACTAGCGGGACAAAGAGGTCTTGTGAGGCGAACCCCGGCGAGCGTTCCCGGCGCGAATGGTGCAGATCCATTCACCAGTGCGACGACGGGAAAAGGCAGCGGCGTGGCGGATCAGGCCGGAAGGTCGGCAGCGACGCGCTCGATCAGGCCCTCCAGCTGCACGTCGCTCAGCCCCATCGTCATCAGCGCCAGCGTGCCGCGCAGTTCTTCGGGGTCGATCCGGCGGGTGATGAACACCATCCGCGTGCGCCGGTCCTCCGATGGCCACCGCTCCAGCTCGATCGGCGGATGGAAGACATGCTGCACGCCGTGGACGATCACGGGTGCGTCATGCCCCGCCAGGTTCACGATCCCCTTTATCCGCAGCACATCGGCGCCCCTGAACATCGTGAGCAGCCCCAGCCACCGCTCGAAAGCCAGTGGGTCCAGCGGCGTGTCGAAGGTCAGACAGGTCGCGCGGATGCCGTCGTCATGCCGATTCACGTCGTGATGATGGTGGTGATGATGCCCTGCGTAATGGGCTTCCTCCGCCAACCAGCGGCGCACATCCTCGTTCTTGCTCGCGGGATCCCATAATCCGACATCGAACAGCAGCGCCGGATCGACCGCGCCGTCGGTCACGGCGATGACCGGCGTGGCGGGGTTGAGCGCCGCCAACCGGCCGAGGATCGCGCCCTGCCCTGCCGCGTCGACCAGATCGGTCTTGGTCAGGAGCAGCCGGTCGGCGACCGCCGCCTGCTTCAGCGCTTCGGGCTGCGCATCGAACGTCGCCATGCCGGTCGCGGCGTCCACCGTCGCGATCACCGCGTCGAGCCGGTAGAGCGCCGCCAAACGCGGATCGGTCATGAGGGTGTGGAGGATCGGGGCCGGATCGGCCAGCCCGGTCGTCTCGATCACCACCCGATCGAACCAGCACTGCCCATCCCGCGCGAACCGCCACGGCGCGTCGCGCAGCGTGCGCGACAGGTCGCCGCGGATGGTGCAGCACAGGCATCCGCCCATCATCTCGACCACCATATCCTCGTTCGAGCGGGCGACCAGATCATGATCGAGTCCGACCGCCCCGAATTCGTTGATGATCACCAGCGCCCGCGCCATGCCCGGCGAGCGAACGAGATGGTTGAGGACGGTCGTCTTGCCGCTGCCCAGGAAGCCGGTCAGCACCGATACGGGAATGCGCGCGTCCGCTTCCGCCAGAATGCCGCTCATGGGTGCTCCTCCATCGGACAGACGGGGCGCCAGGGTGCCCGGTGCGACAGGGCCTGCCAGTTGCCGACATGGGCCACCGCCAGCAGGACCGCGCCCATGCTGCTGATCGCGCGTTCCACCGTTTCCGAGTCGATCACGAACGCGCCGATGCCGAGTAGCGTCAGCCCGATCCCGGCGGCAACCAAAGGCCATGGCAACCCGTGCCGCCGATGGCCAAGCGTCATCGCCAGCACGCTGGTCGGCAGCGCGAGCGCAAAGGCCAGCGCGTGAAAACTTTCGGGCACCGCCAACATGGTCGCCAGCACCGGCAGCGCCACCAGGATCGCGGGCAGGACAAGGCAATGGATCAGACACAGGACCGAGGCGGTCACCGCGACCCCGTCGAGCCAGCGGGACGGGCGATCGCCCATGATCGGGGAGCTACTGGACATCGGCTGAAACTCATGGTTATGTTATGTTGTAACGTATCTCATTGGATGACAGACATGGCAAGCCATTCCCTGCACGACTCTCGTTTGCCGGTGACGGTGCTGTCCGGTTTCCTGGGGGCCGGAAAGACGACGCTGCTCAATCACATCCTGGCCAATCGCGAAGGGCGACGGGTGGCGGTGATCGTCAACGACATGTCCGAGGTCAATATCGACGCCGACTTGGTGCGCGGCGGAGAGGCGGCCCTGTCGCGCTCGGAGGAGGCGCTGGTCGAGATGACCAATGGCTGCATCTGCTGCACGCTGCGCGACGACCTGCTGGCGGAGGTGCGGACGCTCGCCGAGGCTGGGCGGTTCGATTATCTGGTCATCGAGAGCACCGGCATTTCCGAACCGCTGCCCGTCGCCACGACCTTCTCGTTCCGCGACGAGGCCGGCGCGTCGCTCGGCGATGTGGCGCGGCTCGACACGATGGTCACGGTGGTCGATGCGGTGAACCTGCTCGCCGATTATTCCAGCCAGGACTTCCTGGCCGATCGCGGCGAAACCATGGGCGAGGACGATACGCGCAGCCTGGTCGGCCTGCTGGTCGAGCAGATCGAGTTCGCCGATGTGGTGATCGTCAACAAGGCATCGTCGGTGTCGGCCGACCAGCTGGCCGTCGTGAAGAAGCTGGTCGCCAGCCTCAACGCCGATGCGGTCATCGTGGCGGCCGACCATTCCCGCGTCGATCTCGACCTGGTGCTCGCCACCGGGCTGTTCGACGAGGAGAAGGCGTCGCGCCATCCGCTCTGGGCCAAGGAATTGTACGGCTATGCCCATCACCAGCCCGAGACCGACGAATATGGTATCGAGAGCTTTGTCTATCGCGCACGGGCACCGTTCGATCCGGCGAAATTCCATGCCTTTCTGACCGACGGCGGGCTCGACCATGTGGTGCGTGCCAAGGGGCATTTCTGGCTCGCCACCAGGCCCGATTGGGTGGGCGAGCTGGCGGTGGCGGGCAGCCAGACCGAAACCGCACGCATGGGCCGTTGGTGGGCCTCCATCCCCAAGCATCAATGGCCCGACGATGGCCGGTTCGAGGAATTCGTGGCCAGGCACTGGGACATGATCTGGGGCGACCGGCGGCAGGAGCTGGTGTTCATCGGCATCGGCATGGACGAGGCGCGCATACGCGCGCGGCTGGACGGCTGCCTCGTACCCGCCACAGCCTTTACCCCGGCGCTCTGGACGGGCCTGCGCGATCCGTTCCCGGCCTGGGGCGAGCGCCGATTGGAGGCGGCGGAATGAGCCTCGCCATGCTCGATGATGTCGTCGCGTTCGGCGAGGATCGCGGTTCGCTCGACGCCATTGCCCGACCCGACGCCGCCTTGGCCATATGGTGGCGATCGCTGCCCGATGCGTTGCGCATCGCACTGGCATCGCTCGACCTGGACACGGTCGACGATGTATCGCTCGACCTCGTCGTCGACGATGCGATTGAGGTCGCACTTGCCGAAGCCGGCTATACCGATCCGGTCGCCACGCTGCTCGCCGCGGATATCGGGCTGCTGGTGCGGCGCCATGCCGCCCTGACCGGCGAGGATCGGTTGCGGCTGCGGCTGGAGGTGGTCGAAACCGATGCCTGCCGCCGTTTCCATGCCGACTTTGTCACGCTGCGGCTGCTGTGCAGCTATGTCGGACCCGGCACCCAGTGGTGCCGCGCCGATGCCGCCGATGCGGTGTGCGAAGTCCCGACCGGCGCGGTAGGCGTGTTCAAGGGTCGATTGCTGCTCGACCCGCCCACCATTCTCCACCGCTCGCCGCCGATCAGTGCGACCGGCCAACGCCGTCTCGTGCTGGCGATCGACCCGCGGCCCGGTCCGCAAATCGCGTAGTGCAATGGGCTGCGTCGGCCACGGCGCAGCCCGTTACGGTTCACGAACACGATCCTGCTCGACGCCCGGCGATCAGCCATGCGCGGCTTGCCGAATACAGGATCGTTCCATTCAAAAGGTATTCATTCGCCGGGATCATAGTTGCGGCGGCCGGTCAGTCCTTGGCTTCATTAATGACATGAATCTGGGTGAACTCGTGGAAGCCCTCTTCCGCGAACTCGACACCCAGTCCCGATTGTTTCGCGCCGCCGAACGGCATGGTGGGGCCGAAATCGAGATGTTTGTTGATCCAGACCGTGCCCGCCTCCATGCGCATGGCCAGATCATGCGCCGCATCGCGGTCGGACGACCAGATCGAGCCGCCTAAGCCCATCTCGGATGCATTGGCGCGGGCCAGCGCCTCTTCGGGATCGTCATAGCGGATGACGGGAAGCACGGGGCCGAACTGTTCCTCGTCCACCAGGCGCGCCCCGTCGCTGATGTCGCGCACGATGGTCGGCCGGATGAAATAGCCCGGCCGGTCCAGCACTTCGCCCCCGGCGATGATCGTGCCGTCTGATCGCGCCGCTTCGATGATGGCCTTCACCTTGTCATATTGCGCCCGGTTCTGGAGCGGCCCGATCTGGGCGCCCTGCTTCAGCCCGTCGTCGACAATGGCTTCTTCCGCGAGCCTGGCCAGTTCCGCGCAGAGCGCATCGTAGATGTCGGCATGGGCATAGACGCGCTTGATGGCGATGCAGACCTGTCCGGCGTTCAGGAACGCGCCGCCGAAGATGCCCGTCGCCGCCTCCACCGGGTCGGCATCGGGCAGGACGATCGCCGCATCGTTGCCGCCCAGTTCCAGGGTCAGGCGCTTGATCGACGCCGCCGCGCTCTCCATCACCTTGCGACCGGTGGCGGTCGATCCGGTGAAGCTGATCTTCGCGATATCGGGATGCGTCGTCAGACGGGTGCCCAGATCGTTCTGATCGGTGATGATGTTGACCACGCCCGGCGGGAAGATCCCGGCCATCATCTCGCCCAGGCGCAGCGTCGACAAGGGCGTGGTCGGTGCCGGCTTGATGACCAAAGTATTCCCCGCCAGCAGCGCCAAAGGCAGTTTGAAGGCGACGATCAGCACCGGGAAGTTCCAGGGAATGATCGCGCCGACCACCCCCAGCGGGCGACGATGCCGTTCGACCCGGCGGCTGTCACTGTCCTCCAGTAGCCCGACCGGCAGGTCATGGGTCGCGAGTTGGCGGATGAAAGCGATGCTATAGGCGATCTCGGCCGTGGCCTCGCTCAAAGGCTTGCCCTGCTCCTGCGTCAGCAGACGCGCCAGGCTCTCGGCATGAACATCCATGCAATCGGCAAGGTCGAGGATCAGCGCGCGTCGTTCCGCGATCGGGGTCTTCGCCCAAGCCGGAAAGGCCCGCTTCGCCGCCCCGACCGCTTCGTCCAGCTGCCCTGCCGAGGCGCGCGGGCATCGGGCCAGCACCTCCTCGGTCGCGGGGTTGATGACCTCCATCCCATCCGCGCCATCGACCAATCGACCGTCGATCAGAAGCCGGTAACCAGGCATATCCCATCCTCCTGCATTGTCGTAGACGTCGGCCAACTTGGCGAAAGGAACGTCGATGATTTTCAGGAAGGCTAAGAACCCTTCGGCCCATCCCCTAGAGCCAAATCCGGCCTTAATGTTGGTACCAGTTCGAGCGGCCTAACGGCGCTGACCGACCACGGTGGCGACCCGGGTAAAGGCTTCGCGGATCGCCTCTTCCGTCAGCCCGGTATAACCGAGCACCAGCGAGCGTTCGCGAAAACGGCCGGGATTGCCATATTCCTGCGTCGCCGCGCCCGCGAATGGATAAAGACCGACGCCGCAATTCAGCGCGATGCGCTGCATGTCGTTCGCGGACGGCAGATCAGGCGGTAGCGTCCACATCATATGCATACCGCATTCGCGCCCCATCAGCGCGCCGCCGGGAAAATGCTCTTCGATCGACCGGATCACCTGATCTCGCGCGCCCATATAGGACCGGCGGATGCGGCGCAGGTGGCGGAGAAAGGCGCCTTCCTTCAGGAAGTCCGCGATCACCGCCTGTTCCAGCCATGGCGCGCCATGATCGGTCAATGTCTTCACCAGTCGCGCCTGATCGAGAAGATGGCGCGGCATGACCGCATAGCCCACCCTCAACCCCGCGCCGATCGACTTGGAGAAGGTGCCGAGATAGATGACGTGGCCCCTGCGATCCAATCCGGCGAGCGCGGTCAGCGGCGGTCCATCGTAACGGAAGTCGCTGTCATAATCATCCTCGATGACATAGCTGCCCGTCTGATAGGCCCAGTCGAGAAGGTGCAGGCGGCGGTCGAGGCTGAGCGTGCAGCCGGTCGGAAACTGGTGGGACGGCGTCACATAGACGAGATTGCCCATGAAGCTTTCGAGTTGCGAGACGACGATCCCCTGTTCGTCGACATCAATGGGTCGGATGCTGGCACCATAGCTGCCCAAGACGAACGCCGCCCCCTGATAGCAGGGATTCTCGACCGCTACGCTGGCCCCCGAACGGTCGGTGATGAAAATCCGGGCGAGCAGGTTGAGCGCGCCCTGGATACCGGACGTGACCATGATCTGATCGGGGCTGGCCTCTATCCCGCGCGTCTCGCCCAGATGCGCCGCAATCGCCTCGCGCAATGCCGCCAGTCCGCGCGGATCGCCATATTCGGTCTGGATGCCATGCGCATAAGCGAGGTGCCGCGCGATCGTGCGTTGCCAGAAACTGGTCGGGAAACTGTCGGGGCGCGGTCGTCCGACAAAGAAATCGAACTGCGGCCGCGAGCGCTTTTCGTGCCACAGCCTGGGCGCCCGCCCGGAAAAGCTGGGATTCTTTCCCAAACGCAGTCGCTTGCGGCTCGGCTGAACGGAGGAATGGCCGTTGCGCAGCAGGACGGTCGCGTCGGGCAAGCGATCATTGACGAAGATGCCCGCCTTGGCCCGCGAGGTGATATAATCCTCCGCGGCGAGGCGTTCATAGGCCAGCGTCACCGTGTTGCGGGCGATGCCCAGTTGGTCCGACATGCTGCGCGTCGAGGGTAGCCGCTTGCCCGCGGCCAACGTGCCTTGCAGGATCTGATCGCGCACCGCCTCGTAAATCTGCACCTGCAGCGATCGCTCGTCTTCGCGGTCGATACGAATGATCAGGTTCATCGTCATCGTCAGGCGTGCCTTCGCTACCCTATCCGCCCCGATCCTATCGCACGGTCGCGCCAATGATAGAGCCATCGGCATCTGGCACCATCATCTTCCGCCATGCTGGCCCTACCGACTGACCAAGTCGCTCTTCATCCTGACCGCACAGCTTATCGGGCTGGACTCATTCAGCGGAGAATCCCATGTCCATCTATCTCAGTATGCAGCGCGTGCGCTTTTCCAGCCCGGACGGATACGAGAAGTTCAAGGTCATTTTCGCCGACACGCGCAATCACCTCATGAAGCTGCCCGGCTTCCTTCACCTGACCTGGTGGGTTCATCCGGAAGACCCGACCTGGTTCAACGAGGTCAGCTTTTGGGTGAACCGCGCGGCGCTCAAGGACTGGCACCAGGCGACCTACCACAAGCACGCCAAGGCCTGGGCGGCGCGTGGTGCGATCATGGAAGACATCATCACCAATTTCGAGCTGACCAACACGCGCCTTCTTCGCGTATGCCCCAATTGCGGGCTGGTCGAGGACAAGGCGTTCGAGCTGCAGGAAGAGCAGAAGGTTCTCGCCGAACCCTGCCCCCAGTGCGATTTCA
The DNA here is from genome assembly GCF_913062585.1 of uncultured Sphingomonas sp. Taxonomy (GTDB): domain Bacteria; phylum Pseudomonadota; class Alphaproteobacteria; order Sphingomonadales; family Sphingomonadaceae; genus Sphingomonas. The sequence continues at coordinate 143,968 of NZ_CAJXWX010000006.1, forward strand.
ACTTCCCCGTCATGCCGAACACGCCCAGCAGCTTTGCCGTGTTCAAGGACGTGCCGCTGCTCGCGGAAACCATTTCGCTGACCACCCCGTCCCTGGAAGCGTGATCGGGGGAAAGACGGTGAAGTGCGGTTATCTGGACCCATCAAAAAGACCAGGGATGGCGCTAGGCCGTCGGTCGTGATGCTCTGATAGTGAAGCCTGGTCGACGTTCGGGGGGAACCGAATGGTTTTCGCGATCGGCCGGTTACGGTTCAATCTCGTTCAAGGGAGATGTGGCATGGCAACGCAGTTGGCGGCGCAGGTGCAGGAATTGCCGCGTTACGCGGTTCATGGCGGCGTGCAGAACGAACCCAATGAGAAATGGCAGCCGTTCGAATGGGTCGAGCCCCGCTTCGGTACACAGGTGCACGGCGAATATGTGGTGACCCGGCCCGAGGGTATGGCGGGATCGCTCTCGGCCGGCTTCTGGCGCACCGGCCCCACCGCGCCGGGCGCGACGGCGGACGGGTCGCATACCCTCGTCTATTCCTCGCCCCTGGGCGACGAGGTCGCCTGCGTGATCGACGGCACTGCCGTGCTCACCGTCCTTTCCACCGGCAAGCGCTACAAGGTCGGTCCCGGGTCGATCATCAACGCGCCCAAGGGGCTGGAGGTGCAGTGGGAGATCGAGGGGCCGTCGTTCAAGAAATGGTGGTGCATCTGGAACGGCAGCGAACCGACGGGCAACCCGCCCCAGGATCTGCTGATCGCGCATACCAGCGACAATCCCGCCGACTGGCTGGAATATCATTTCGTCGAACCCGCCGAAGGCCCCCTGGTCGCGGGCGAGCTCTATTTCCTGCGCTCCAGCGGTTCGACCGGCACGATGATGAGCGGCGTGTGGCGCTCGGGAAAGGGCATCGCCGGCAGCGATGTCGACGAAAAGGGCGCGCTCAAAACACCCTATACCGGCGTGCTGGGTGACGAGACGATCCTGCTTCTCGAAGGCGAGGTCGAGGTGGTCGAAACCGACACCGGCAAGGTGCATAATTTCAAGGCTGGCGATACGATCGGCCTGTCTGCCGGCATGCACATCACATGGACGTCCAAAGGCCCCTTCTCGAAAAAGCTGTGGGTCATCACGAAGGACGTGCTGCCCGAATAACGCCGAAACCGCAGTGACGGGTGGCGGTATCTTCCGGGGGCCGCCACTCCGGTCCGGCTAACTCCGTCCGCAGGGACCTGATACAAACCGCCGCCTCCACCCGCCGGGCGCAGCGGAGATTCAACAATAAGGGTGGGACGTACGATAGACCGCATCAATGCGGCGTGATCGTGGAGAGGATCGAACGCATGACCGGCATACCGGCATCGGCCGCCGTCCCCGACTACGGGAAGGCGGTCAAGGAATTTTGCATCGAACGCGAGCGAGCGCGGCTTTTGGGATGTCTTTCGGGCGGTATCAACGCCTGTGTCGAATGCTGCGACCGCTATGCCGATAGCGACGATGTGGCGCTTGTCACGATCGCGGCGGATGGCACACGCCATGACCATGGCTTCGCCGCGTTGCGCGACCTGTCGGCGCGGGTGGCGCATATGCTGGCGGCGCACGGCGTCCAGCCCGGCGACGTCGTAGCGGGTCTGTTGCCGCGAAGGCTCGAGCTGGTCGCGACGATCCTGGGCGTCTGGCGGATCGGAGCGACCTATCAGCCCCTGTTCACCGCCTTCGGGCCCAAGGCGATCGCGCATCGGCTGGGTCTCAGCCGCGCCGCGCTGGTCGTGACGGACAGCGTTAATCGCGCCAAGCTGACCGACATCGCACAATGTCCACCGATCGCGGTCGTCCGAACGCCGGAAGATGCGCTCATGGCTGGCGACATCGATTTCCGGGCGGAGGTCGCCGCGATGTCGACCGATTTCGTGCCGGTCATGCGAACGGGCGACGACCTCTTCCTCATGATGTCCACATCGGGGTCCACTGGCCTTCCCAAAGGCGTGGGCGTCCCGCTGAAGGCGCTGATCGCGATCGGTGCCTATATGCGCTGGGCGATAGACCTGCGAGCGGAGGACCGTTTCTGGAATATCGCGGATCCGGGCTGGGCCTATGGACTCTATTACGGGATCACCGGGCCGCTGCTGCTGGGCCGGGCGACGATCCTGCATGATGGCGTCTTCTCCGCCGAGACCGCCTTCGATCTCATCGCCCGGCTCGGCGTCACGAACCTCGCTGGCTCGCCCACCGCGTATCGCCTGTTGATGGCGGAAGGCGGCGCGGCGGCCGCGAAGGCAAGGGGCATGCTGCGCGTCGTCAGCAGCGCGGGCGAACCGCTGAACCCCGAAGTCATCCGGTGGTTCGACGCCCAACTCGCCGTGCCGGTGCACGATCATTACGGCCAGACAGAAACGGGCATGGTGGTGAACAACCATCATGGCCTATCGCACGCCGTCCGTATCGGTTCGGCCGGTGTCGCGATGCCTGGCTACCGGGTCGCCGTGCTGGATGAGGACGGCCGCGAACGGGGCGTCGACGAGCCGGGCGAACTGGCCATCGACATCACCCGGTCCCCCCTCTCGTGGTTCGAGGGATATTGGCAACAACCCACCCCCGCCATCCGTGACGGCTATTACCGGACGGGGGATACGGTGGAACTCGGGCCGGACGGCAGCGTCAGTTTCATCGCACGCGCCGACGATGTGATCACCTCATCGGGCTATCGCATCGGCCCCTTCGATGTGGAAAGTGCACTGATCGAACATCCCGCCGTGATGGAGGCCGCCGTCATCGGCGTACCCGACCCGGAACGCACCGAACTGGTCAAGGCGTTCATCGTCCTGAATGCGGGATTTGCGCCGACGCCAGCGCTGGCCGACGCCCTGAAAGCGCATGTCAAAACGCGGCTGTCCGCCCACGCCTATCCCCGGCTGATCGCGTTCCTGCCGCAACTGCCGAAAACCCCCAGCGGCAAGATACAACGCTTCATGCTACGCGCGATGGAACAGGGGCAAAGCTGAACTGGCTCCATAAAAAAGCGGCGAACAGGTCCTAAGAAGAGGGGCAGATATCTGGCACCTTGAGCCCTGGCACCAGCGTTCGGGGCTTTGGCGACAGGATACACGCACCCCGTTACCCCAGACTGCTGATGCCCAGGCGCAACGGGTCACCAATGCACTCAGATGCAGTGACCGTATCAGGGAGCTTCACATGAAAAGGGTCGGGGGCATCAGCATTCTCGCCATCGCGACAAGCATCGCGATGCCGGCATTCGCACAGGATGCGAGCAAGACACAGACGCAGGCCGGGGGACTGGAAGAGATCGTCGTGACCGCCACCAAGCGCGCGGAGAACCTCCAGGACGTTCCCGTTGCCGTGTCGGCCATTTCCTCGTCGGAACTCGCCAACCAGGGCGTGTTCGACACATCGGACCTGAACGGCTCGATGCCCAATCTCCAGGTGTCGTCGGCTTATGGTTCACAGCAGCCCAATTTTACCCTGCGCGGTATCGGTGTCGGCACCGAACTCAGCGCGAGCGCGGCATCGCCGGTCGGCGTCTATGTCGACGAGGTCTACCAGACTTTCCGGGCGAGCCAGGGACAGCAGCTCTATGACCTGAACCAGGTCGAAGTGGTGCGCGGGCCCCAGGGTACGCTTTATGGTCGCAACACGACGGGCGGTGCGATCAACTTCATCACCCGCAAGCCCGCCCTGAAGGGCGACAATGGCTATCTGACGGCTGGCTACGCCAATTACAACCGCCGCAATTTCGAAGGTGCGATCGAACTGACGCCCGTCGAAGACCGGTTCGGTATCCGCATTGCGGGCACCTATGTCAAAATGGATCCCTATATTCATAATCTAATGCCCGCCGGCCTGAACAAGACGGCGGCGGGAGGCGCATCCGGTCGCAATTTCGCGACGGGTCGCGATCCTGGCGGCGATGAGAGCTATGCGTTTCGGGGCACGATGCGCTTCAAGCCGGTCGACACGATCGACATCACGCTGAAGGGCTATGCGTCCAAATCGACCGGGGGCGCGGCGGCCTCGATCGGCGCTGGTCCCTACAAGTCCAACCCGGGCCTGTTCGACTATGAAAACCCCAATTTCATCCTATCGCCGCTGTTCCGGGCGCTGGGTTCCAAGGGTGCGGGTCTGCTGCCGAGCAGCTACAGCCGGGCGGGCCTGTCGGATACCGAGATCGAACAGGATACTGTCGGCCGCGCCGTCACCCGCACCGAAGGCGCCGTGTTGACGGTGAAGGCCGACCTCGCCAGCAGGCTCAACCTCACCTCGATCACCGGCTATGATTCCGGCCTCTATCTCCAGACGCAGACCGATTGCGACAGCAGCCCGCTTCGCCTCTGTTCCAATGGCTATCGGTCGGATTTCAAGGCCTTCAATCAGGATCTGCGGCTCGACTATAGCAGCGGCCCGTTCAAGATGATCGGCGGTGCCTATTTTGGCTGGGATTCGGTGACGTCGAACAACGCGATCGACATTTTCAACCTGCTGAGCGACGTGCGTGCGGCCGTCGGCCTGCCCGCGACATGGTTCAACCCGGCGGGCGGTTTTAACGGAACGGCGCTGTCCGCCGGTTCGGTGCCGACCGGCATTTTCGGGAAGCAGCATTTCCGGCAGGAACGCGAAAGCTGGGCGGTCTATGGCGAAGGCAGCTATGAAATCACGCCGACGGTGAAATTCACCGCAGGCCTGCGCTACACCACCGATACCACCAAATATCGCGATGGCATCACCACCTATTATGACGATGCGGGCAATGCACGGATGCTCCCCGTATCGGCCTATGGCGCGCCCTATTTCCTGGCGCCGGTCTATAACGAGGCCGGTGCGGTGGTGATCCCGGCAACCGGGGGAACCATGCCCGGCGGCATCAACAAGGACGGCAAGACCAGCCGCCTATCGGGACGCGCCATCCTGGACTGGAAGCCGGTGGACGGCGTCATGCTCTATGCCAGCTATAGTCGCGGCTATCGCGCCGGGACGTTCAACGGCCTGGCCTATATCAGTTCGCCGCAGGTCTATTTCGTCAAGCCGGAGGAGGTGAACGCCTATGAGGTCGGGTTCAAGACCCGCTTCCTCGACAACCGGCTACAGGTCAATGGCAGCTTCTTCTATTACGACTATAAGAACCAGCAGAGCCAGGTCGTCGATCAGAGCGTGACCGCAAATATCATCACGCTGGACGGCACGATGAAGGGCCTGGAACTGGCTGTCGAATTCGCTGCCACCGACCGCCTGACGCTGAGCGCGTCGCTCGGCCTGCTGGACAGCAAATATGCGGACTTCGATCAGGCGACCTGCGCGGCCCTGAACCTCAGCGGTTTGTATCCGGCACAGAAAGGGTCGTGCGTCCAGTCGGGCGCGGGCAGCGTCAGCGTGGGCGGCAACCCCTTCCCCTACGCACCGACATCCTCGATCAATCTGGGCTTCGACTGGGATGCGGCGGATCTCGGGGACGGCAAGATCAAGGTCCATGGCGACACCGCCTATTCGGGACGCTTCTATTATGACTCCTTCAAGGACTATAGCCGCGGTGTCCTGAAGAACCTCGGCACCGGCCAATACACCAACGGCGAAGGCGATTACTGGGTCTTCAACAGCCGCATCAGCTATGTGACGGATCGCTACACCCTTTCGGTGTGGGGCAAGAACCTGTCGAACAAGCTCTATTTTCCGGGCGGCTATCCCAATGAAGGGATCACCGGCGCGGGCTATCTGGTCCGGGCCCTGCCCAGGACGTTCGGCGTGGAAGGCACTGTTCGCTTCTGACCCCGGGCAAGGGATCGCACTGCGGTCCCTTCCCTTCCCCGCCGACCCAATTTTTTACCACTGGAGTATTTGCTGTCGTGAAGACCCGCGCCGCCGTCGCCTTCGAAGCGAAGAAGCCGCTCGAAATCGTCGAACTCGATCTGGAAGGCCCAAAGGCGGGCGAGGTCCTGGTCGAGATCATGGCGACCGGCATCTGCCACACCGACGCCTATACGCTCGACGGTCTGGACAGCGAGGGGATCTTTCCCAGCGTGCTCGGCCATGAGGGCGCCGGCATCGTGCGTGAGGTGGGCGCGGGCGTGACGAGCGTGAAGCCCGGCGATCACGTCATCCCGCTCTACACGCCCGAATGCCGCCAGTGTAAGTCGTGCCTGTCGGGCAAGACGAACCTATGCACCGCGATCCGCGCGACGCAAGGGAAAGGGCTGATGCCCGACGGCACGACGCGGTTCAGCTATAAGGGCCAGCCGATCTTCCATTATATGGGCTGCTCGACCTTCTCGAACTTCACCGTCCTGCCCGAAATCGCGGTCGCCAAGATCCGCGAGGACGCGCCTTTCCAGTCGAGCTGCTATATCGGCTGCGGCGTGACGACGGGTGTCGGCGCGGTGGTGAAGACGGCGAAGGTGACCCCGGGATCGAACGTGATCGTCTTCGGCCTTGGCGGCATCGGCCTGAACGTCATCCAGGGCGCGCGGATGGTGGGCGCGGACATGATCGTCGGCGTCGACCTGAACGACGCCAAGGAGGAATGGGGTCGCCGCTTCGGCATGACCCATTTCGTCAATCCGTCCAAGGTCGAGGGCGACCTCGTCCAGCATCTGGTGGCGCTGACCGATGGCGGTGCGGACTACACCTTCGACTGCACCGGCAACACGCAGGTGATGCGCACCGCCCTGGAGGCGTGCCATCGCGGCTGGGGCGAATCGATCGTCATCGGCGTGGCCGAGGCGGGCAAGGAAGTCAGCACCCGGCCGTTCCAGCTGGTCACCGGCCGCGTCTGGAGGGGATCGGCCTTTGGCGGCGCCAAGGGCCGGACCGACGTGCCCAAGATCGTCGACTGGTACATGAACAACAAGATCGAGATTGACCCGATGATCACCCATGTCCTCGACCTGGAGGATATCAACAAGGGCTTCGACCTGATGCATGCCGGTGAAAGCATCCGCTCGGTGGTGGTGTTCTAGGTTCGGGGCTCGTCGAAAACAGCCGGAAGATGCCGGTTCCGGCGAGGGCGAAGACGGAAAGAAGGGCGGTAGGGCGTCGGTCGAAGCGGGTGGCGACAAGCGACCATCAATCGACCGTCAGCCTGTTGCGCGCCATGACCGCCGCCAGCCTGGGATCCCGCCGCATCAGCCTGGCCGCAGCGAACAATCTCGGCGTGTTGCCAGCGAACCACTCGCGGCCCGGACGCCAGTCGATCATCACCGCAGCATAGCAATCCAGGACGGACGCCTGCTCCCCCAGCACATAGGGGCCGACAATTTGCTCCTCGAGCCAGCGATAGAGGCGCTCGCGATGGACATTTGTGGCACCGGTTAGTTCGTCCTGTGCCGAAGGTGCCCAACGCTCGGGGTAATCGCCATAGGTGAAGGTCGGATAGACGTTCGCCACGATCCAGATCAGCAGGCGCAGGAACCGGCGATGTTCGACCCTCCCTGGCGAAGGCGCCAACCCCGCATGACGATCCGCCAGCCACAGGGCGATCGCGGCGGTCTCGGTCAGCACGTCGCCATCGTCCAGCACCAGCGCCGGAACCTGCCGCAGCGGATTGACCCTTGCCAGCCTGTCCTGCGCTTCGCCCGGCCGATCAAAGCCTTCGACATCGACGAAGTGATAGGACTGACCGACCAACGCCAGCATCGCCTCGACGATCGCCGAGCCCCAAGCCGGTACGCCGTACAATTTCATGTCGTTTCCCTGTCTCGGCGCAGGAACATGACGGATTGGCCTACAAGCCGGCTTGGTCGATCCTCTGTGCGACTTCGCTCGGCAATGCGGACTCCGATTTCGGCCGCAAGCGATGAAGTGCCGTCTGCACGCGTTTGCGCGCGACCTGATACGCCTTGTGGCGGATGACACGCATCGCATTCGTCCGCCACGAGGGGCTCTCGCCGAGCAGCGCTTCCCACTTGGCTTCCTCCGCTTCGAGGATCGACAGGGCGAGACGCAATCCATCGCGTCGTCCGCGGGCATATTCGTCGGAAATGGGTGACGTCTTCATCTGAAGACGAAATTGGACCGCACCACCGTCTCTGACAAGGCAAATCGCCAATGCGGTTGTCGGGCCGACAGCCGCCGCACGGATCAGTTGCCCTGGGCGTCGACCATGACCACGACCGGCCTGCCGCGCGACATGGGTTCCCATCCCGCCGACAGCGCGGAGCGCACGCAGCGCGCGATCGTCGCGTCATCGAGCTGGAGCCGACCACGCGGCAATCCCTTCAACAGCCGCTTGGGCGGGGGAAATTCGACCAAGGCTTCGCGCTTGGCGTCCTGCTGGAGCAGCGCAATCGTCATGCCCTTCCACCCCTCGTCATCCGACTGGTGGGGTTCGCTGTGCAGGTGCCAATCATAGGCAACGCCATCGATCGTGACGGTACCGGCGTTCGTGTGGGATTTCGACATAGCCGGGCCTCTAGCACACCAAATCCGTGCAGGCACAAACCCCGTTTCCGGCCTCACGCCTGTCACGCGTCGCCCGCCAGCAATTAATCGGCAGCGGTCAAGCCGGTATGGCCCGATGGCGCCGTAGCTGGCGATCATCATGTCGAAGAGTGCAATGTCCGATCGACGCTTTGCGAACAGTTGTGCGCCTGCGACCGGCGCACGTTACGGCAAATTGCCCAGAGCGGCTGATTCATACGGCTTCGAGCTTCAGTCCGGTTGAAATCATGTCGAACCGGACGACACGGCCACCCTTTCCTGTGTATGACGTCCAATCTCGGAAGATTACGACCACTTCACCTTCAGTGTTGCAGATTTTAGGGTCGGCATCAGGAAGACAGGATTTCCGACCTATTTCCTCGTCGCTCCAAACCATTGATCTTGATCCACTTCGCAACCCGTCTGTCGGCAAGTTGCGCAGCAAGGGGTACAGGCGGACAACTGCTCAAGCGCCACGCATCAGGTGTCCAAGCCGTCGCGAACGACCGAGATGCGGTCATTCGAGACGATTTTCCGCAGTACCACATCCGACGTTGGTTCATGTCCCGATGGAGCCGGACGCACGGCCCGCTTCCAATAAGGGGAGTAATGAGGCGGCCCATAGCGACTGGCTGTATTTGCTGGCCCAAAGGTCACCAATCTTCGCATCGCCACTTAGGCTACCGTTTGGAGGTGACACAAAACGGTCATCGACCTGACTCGCCCTTGCATTCGAAACTCAACGGCACTGCAACAAAGCTGCTCTAGCGCGGCCAACAGGCGCCGAGAGAGCGGCCCTTCAGGGAATGTGTCATCATGAAATTCGCTACCGCCAGCGCCGTTGCGGCGCTGCACGTTCTGTTCGCGCCTGCCGTTTCGGCGCAGGCCGTCGCGCCCCAAGCCAATTCGCCGGTCAGCCAGGTGACACCGGATGCCGCCGGTGGAGACGATGTCGTCGTGACCGGCACGCGGGAACGTGGGCGCACCCAGTTCGATACGCTGGCCCCAGTCGACGTGCTGCCAGAAGCCCTGGTGCGCTCTGCCGTATCGGGCGATCTCAACAACGCGCTGGCGCAGCTCCTGCCGTCGTTCAACGTCCAGCGCCTGCCCGCCGCCGACGGACAAGCGTTCGTGCGTCCGGCGACGCTGCGCGGCCTGTCCGCCGACCAGACGCTCGTCCTCGTCAACGGCAAGCGCTATCACCGCTCGGCACTGCTGGGAACGCGCGGCGCACAGGCCCCCGATCTCGCCAGCATCCCCACCCTCGCGATCAAGCGCATCGAGGTGCTTCGCGACGGCGCGTCGGCCCAATATGGCTCGGACGCGATCGCCGGCGTCATCAACATCATCCTCGACGACCAGCCGGGGATGGAGGCATTTGGTCAGTTCAGCCAATATTATGCCGGTGACGGCAACAACTACCAGTCCGGCGCACGCGGTGGCGTCGCGCTCGGAGACAAGGGCGCGATCGTCTTCACCGGTCAGTTCGAGCACGGAGAGGCTACCTCGCGCACCCGCCAGCGTCCCGACGCCGCCGCGTTCCAGGCCGCGAACCCGACGCTCGCGGTCCGAAACCCGGTGCAGCGCTGGGGACAACCCGACGAAGAGCGCGTCCGCGGCGCCGTCGACATGCATTACGACCTCGCCGAGACCGCGACCATCTACGCCTTCGGCACGGTGCAGCAGGGCGAAGGGATCACCGATTTCAACTGGCGAAACCCCAGCAATACCGGCAGCGTCTACAACGCCAGCAGCGCCTTCCCTGGTTTCAGCTTCCGCAGCATCTATCCGGCCGGCTTCACGCCGCGCTTCGGCACGCAGTTCGCCGACCTGCAACTCGTCAGCGGCCTGCGCGGCGATCTGTCGGAGGCGCTAAGCTACGACCTTAGCGCCTCCGCCGGCCGCAGCCGCATCGACTATACGATCGCCGAAACGCTCAACGCATCCCTGGGGCCGACCAGCCCGACCAGCTTCTACCTCGGTCGCCTGACGCAGCGTGAGACGAACCTCAACGCCGACTTCGTCTATCGTTTGCCCATCGGTGGTATCGAACCGCTCAACATCGCGTTCGGCGGCGAACGGCGGATCGAGCGCTACGCGGTCGGCGTTGGCGATCCGGCCTCCTATGCGATCGGGGCGGGCGCGGCCACCGGTCTTGCCCCGAACGCCAACGGATTCCCTGGCTTCGGGCCGCAACAGGCAGGCAACTTCAAGCAGACGAGCAACGCGGGTTATGTCGATCTCACATGGCGTCCGGTTACGATGCTCGCCCTCGGCGCGGCAGGTCGCTACGAGGATTTTTCGAGCTTCGGCGACAAGTTCACCTATAAATTCTCCGGGCGGGTCGAGCCGGTCGAATGGCTCGCGCTGCGCGGCACCTATTCCACCGGCTTCCGGGCGCCGACCCCGGCCCAGCTCAACACGCGGGTGGTGAGCCAGGGCCTCGACACCCGGACCCTGCAGGTCTTCAACCAGGGCCGCCTGGCGCCCACCGACCCGCTCGCGGTCGCGCTGGGTGCCAAGCCGCTGCGGCCCGAAACGTCGCGCAACATCAGCGCCGGGCTCGTCGCGCAGACGAATATCGGGCTGGGGGCGACGGTCGATCTCTATCAGATCGACGTTGACGACCGCTTCAGCCAGTCGGCGACGATTCCCATCCCGGCGGGCTTCGCCAATCCCAACCGCTTCACCTCGATCAGCTACTTTACCAACGACTTCAACACCCGGACACGGGGTGTCGATGTCGTCGTCAGCTATGCCCGTACCCTGGGCGGCGGTCGGGCCAGCGCGACGCTGGCCTATAACTACAACCGCACCACCGTCCGTAGCGGAACGAGCGCGGCGATCGCCAACGACACGCAACGCCGCATCTTCCAGGAACGGCTGCCCCAGCACAATGCGACCGGCACGCTCGGCTACGATATCGGTCGGGTCGGTGTGATGCTGCGCGGTCGTTATTACGGGCCCTGGACCGACGTGACGGGCAATGCGACCGGCGAGTTGTTCCAGCGCTTCGGCGGCCTCGCGCTGTTCGACGCCTCGCTCACCTATCGCGTGACGCCGAACATCTCGATCCGTGGCGGCACCGAAAACGTCTTCAATACCTATCCGGCGAAAGCGACCAATCAGGCGAACCGTGGCCTGATCTATTCGCGAAACGCACCCTATGACACCGACGGTGGCCGGTACTATGTCCGGCTTGGGTTGAGCTTCTGATGATCGACCGGCGCGCGCTTCTGGCTGGCGGGATGGCCGCTACCCTCCCCCTGCCTGCGCGCGCCGGCGCGCCCGCGCATCCCGCCCCGGACGACGAGGCGTTCTGGGCGACGGTCGCGGCGGAGTATGACGTGCCACAGGACGTCATCCAACTCGAAAACGGCAATTGGGGCGCGATGCCCCGTCCCGTCCGCAGCGCATACGAACAGGCCGTCGCGCGCGTGAACCGCGATACCAGCTATTATGCGCGCCGCGGCATGCTCGCCGATCTCGCTACCGCCCGTATCGCCGTCGCGGCGGAACTGGGCGTGCCAGCGGATGAGATCACCTTCACGCGCAACGCGACCGAGGCGCTGAAGGCGCTGATCCTCGGCTACAATCGTCTGACCGCAGGCGATGCGATCCTGTACGCCGACCTCGACTATGACAGCATGCAGGCGTGCATGGAGAGCCTGGGGCCGCGGCGTGGCGTCCGCGTTCGCCGCATCGCGCTGCCCGAACCCGCAACATGCGCCAGCCTGATCGACGCCTATGCGCAGGCGATGGCCGACGAACCACGGCTGAAGCTCATCCTTCTTACCCATCTAAGCCACCGGACCGGCCTGGTGATCCCGGTCCGCGAGATCGCGGCGATGGCCCGCGCCCGCGGCATAGACGTCATCGTCGACGCAGCGCACAGTTGGCAGCAGCTCGACTTCGCGCTGCCCGACCTCGATTGCGATTTCGTCGGGTTGAACGGCCACAAATGGCTCGGCGCGCCGCTCGGCATCGGCATCCTCCATATCCGCAAAGGCGCCCTGTCCCGCATCGACCGCGATCCCGCCGAAGACGCGAGCGGCCCCGACACCGTCATGGCCCGCATCCATACCGGCACGCTCGATTACGCCTCCTGGCTCACCGTCCCCGCCGCGCTCGCCTTTCAGCATCGGATCGACCGTGCCGCTCGCGCCGCACGGCTGCGCGCGCTTCGCGACCGCTGGGTCCGACAGGTGCGGGCGATCCCCGGCATCGAGATACTGACGCCGGACGACCCGACCTTGCATGGCGCGATCACGTCGTTCCGGGTCCAGGGGATAACCAGCTCGCAGGCGAACGCCGCCATTTCCCAGCGACTGCTTGAACAGCATCGCATCTTCACCGTTCATCGAACAGGGGCAGCCAACGGAGCATGTGTCCGGGTAACGCCGTCCTTGTTCAACTCGGCGAGCGACGTCGACTATTTGGCTAAGGCCTTGTCGACCCTTAACTGATGGCACTTGGAACGCATATGCGATCTGGCCTAAGCAGTCGGAATTTATCATTACTCTACCGAATAATGCCTGCATACCTCGGGACCATCAACCTTCTCGATTATGTGAGGTTGATCACCGTTATGTTTTAACAGAACTCGCGATTACCGGAAAACAAGTACGATCAGTCCAATCACATTCCACTTGAAACATATGCGGCCGTTCGACACTGTAATTATAGATGCCGGATTCCTGCCACTCGGTCAGGGGAGCTATCGGACGCATCCCTTAAATTTCTACCGCTCGGATGCAGGATAATGATGGCCACAGGTGTGCTAGCCGCCGGGGTGGGACTGGCAAACCAGACGTGCGACAATCACATGCCATCGTCTTTTGCGCCGCATCGTATCTGTCCGCCAGGACAGGCCGGTCAGATCAAGAAAGCGTTGCTGTATAGTCTCGGCATGCTGCACGAAGTCATAATAGTCGATGCGGTGATGCGCGAGCACCAGCCGCCCGCCCGATCGCAGCGCCTGGGCAACACGCAGGGCGACGGACTTCATGGCTTGCGGCGGGAGATAGTAGAGGAGTTCGGCGATCACGATCGCGTCATACTCCCTCCGGGGGAGCCGCGCCGGCAGGGCCAGTTGGATCGCCCTCGCGCGACGCCGCCCTGCGATGGCATCGGCCGTGAGTATCGTCCCCTCGGCCGTTCCCTCCGTCGCATCGAGCCGCAGGGCACGCGCGGCGATCGCGCGACTGTTCGATCCGTTGCCGCTTCCCAATTCCAGAACCCGGCCGAGGGGGCCTGGGCCAAGCGCGTGCAGGATCGCCGTACGCTTCACGGCCTCGTCCCGGTCGGAATAGGTCCGCCAGGGGTCGTCGTTGGCCGCGAATTTCTCGGCAAAATCGGTGAGGTCGATAGGCCTCATCGCGCGTCCTGGGCGAACTGTTCGACCGGGTGCGCGAAGACCGCGAGTTCATGGCGTGCGATCGCAAAGCCCTGAGGATCATCGGTGATCGCGCCCAATTGGGTGCGATGCATCCGGATCAGCGATCGCTTCGCCGCCACCCCGCCCGCCAGCGAAACGGTTCGGCATCGGGCAATCCTCGCACGATGTGGCGGCCAGACCTGATAGGTCATGCGTCGTCCGGCGAACCGAGTATCCCGAAGCGCCGCCGCGACGGCCCGGTGATCGGGATGGGCGTCGGTCATGGCGGGGCCGACGACCATGTCCAAACCACGGCCCCGACGGATCGCCTGGCTTAGCCGCCGACGGCATAGCAGCGTTTCGGCGGAAAGATTGCCATCGGGCAGCCCCAGGAAGGTCACATGCTGACGCGTCACACCCAGACGGCGGAGCGCCGACAGACTTTCCTGCCGACGCGCCGCGATCAGTCGTTCGGGGGGCCATGCCCCACTATTCGGATGCGAGGCAGCGCCGTTGCTGACCACGATGACCCGGACCATACTGCCCTGCCTTCGTAGGGCCTGTATCAGACCAGCGGCGCCGATGATCTCGTCATCGGGATGGGGCGCAACGACGACCGCGCGGCGAACGGCTTTGAGATCCAACGTCACAAGCCGGGCACCAACAGACCCTGTCGAACCGCATGACCGACACGGAGCCTTTGGGCGTCCGGGGCCGGCTGGCGGAGATAGACCGCCAGATCGCTGAGCATGGCCGAGAGTGGATGGCTGTGGAACTGGCCAGCCAGCCCCACCGCCTCGCGCGCGACGACCATCGCGCGTTCGGCCGCATCGGCCACCGCCAGTCGGGCCGCCGCCACCCGTGACAGGCGCGGCTCGTCCCCTCCTTCGGCATCCTCGAACCACAGCCGCGCCGTCCGCCGTACGATGGCGGCCGCGCCATCGGCCAGTGCGAACAATTCGGCCATTCGGGCGGCCTGGAAGGGATCGTCGGCCCGCCCCGTCTTCACCAGATGATCGCGGCTGAGGTCGCAGATGCCCGCCACGCCGCCTGCGTGAACCGCCACGAAACGCAGCGCGCCGCCGCTGAAATAGGGCTCACGCGCATAGCTGTCGGGCTGGCCGATCCGATCCGCGTCGGTAACGGGGGCATCATTCCAGAGCACCTGGTGCGTTTCGGATCGCTGCATCCCGATCACTCGCCACCAATCGGTGTCGATCGCCGGTGGCACGCGGGCAAGGTCGAGGAGAAGCAATTGCACCCCGCTGGACGTATCCGCCGTGACCAGCGCATGGCTCAGCACGCCCGCCCCCGAGGCATAGCTTTTGCCGCCGCTCAGCCGCCCGTCATCCAACCGCAGCGCGTCCCCAGGCAGTCCGGCATTCCACACCCCCAACGTCGCGCCGCGTGCCAAGCCATGACCCAGCCGGTCGACCTGCGCGGCCGAGCCATAGCGCCGGACGATCTGCACGGCATCGACATGCCCCTCGACCAGGCGGGCAAGCGGCAGGTCGCGGCGGCCGATCGCGTATAGACCCGCCAACAGCGCGATCAGCTCGTCCCCCGTCTGCGGATGGCCTGGCGGATTTTCGGCCCAGCCGGAAGTAGCGATCGCGCTTCGCAGTTGATCGGCCATCGTCGTCATGCCGCGACCTCGCACCACCGGCTTTCCAGTTCACGCAGAATATCTTCCGCTGTCGCCAGCGACACCATGGCATCATAGGCCATGGGTGCGGGGACGATACGCATGGCGAACGCCTCGCCATTGGGACAATCGCGCGCAACGCCCAGCACATGGTCCGCCGTCAACCCCAGACTTCGTCCCAGCGTCATGCGGACATCGCGCTGATCTATCATCATGAAGCTGCGTCGCGCGGCCGCCTGTGCGTGCCATTGCCATGCCGATCCGCGCGGGTCGGGCATGCAGGGCAATTCGCCATGATCCAGCGCCCGCAACATGTCGGCAAGGCCCCCGCCGGCCCGTCCGTCGCGCCGGGAGGATGTGTCGACCGCCATCGCCCCGTCGCGGCGGACGCGAAAACCGGCCCGCGCCGAGTCATCGAGAAACCGGGCATCTTCGCCGGACGACAGCGGCAGGAACCCGCCGATCGCGCGATAGGCAGAGGCATGGGCCGCTATGTTGGCGCCACCACCGAAATGATGGGTATCCCGCGCCTCCCATGGCACCGGGTCGACAAGGCGCCGATATTGGTGGAGCCGATCATAATAGCGCTCGATGCGGCACTGCCGGGGATCGCGGGCGGCATCGAGGCGAAGGACACGCCCCGCCACCACATCCGCCTCCTGCAGGGCCCGGCGGCCCGCGGCGATCCAATCCCGATGCGGGATGCTGTCGGCGTCGGTCGTGAACAACAGCCCCTCGCCGCCCGCCAGACGCTCCAGGCCCATGGCCAGCGCCGTGCGGCGGGCCGCGCCTGCATTAGGCTCGGTATCCATGGGGCCCTGCGACAGGGTCAGTCCGAACGGCAAAGCGGCGCGCATCCCGTCGACCATGGCCATGCTGCCGTCCCGACAGTCATCTAGATAGAGACACAGGTGCAGACCGTTTCCGTCGACCGACTGTCCAGCGATCGCCGACAGCAACGCGGGGAGCAAGGCGGCCTCGTTTCGTGCCGGAACACAGATGATCACGGGGATGTCCTCGTCCAGAATCATTCTCCCATGCTTGGCGACCTGGCACGACCGATCCAGATCAATTCCGCATGCGTACGACAGGCGCACCCGATAAGCCTTAATCAATATCAACCATTTAGCAGGCGGACGATTGCGTGAGCCGTGCGTTGGGAGGGCTGATATCCCTCAACGACGGAAGGCAGCATCATGGCCGACAAGACCAAATCCCGCGCGGGGCAGACAAAGGGAGAGACGCCTGCCAGCGCCTCTGCTCTTCCTGCCGGATCGGACACGCCGACCCATTATGCCGAGCCCCAGGGCCATGGCGGCGAAACCCACCAGACCACCCAGGATGCCGACCGCACGATGACGACCCAACAGGGCGTCCCGATTGCGGATGACCAGAACAGCCTGCGCGCAGGCGAGCGCGGACCGACACTGCTCGAAGACTTCATCCTGCGCGAGAAGATCTTCCATTTCGACCATGAACGCATCCCCGAGCGGGTGGTCCATGCGCGCGGCTATGGCGCGCACGGCGTGTTCGAGCTGACCGACAGCCTGGCCGATTACACCCGCGCCGACGTGCTGAGCACGGTCGGCCAACAGACCGAGGTGTTCGTCCGCTTCTCCACGGTCGCGGGCAACAAGGGGTCGATGGACCTGGCGCGCGACGTGCGCGGTTTCGCGGTCAAATTCTATACCAAACAGGGCAATTGGGACATTGTCGGCAACAACATTCCCGTCTTCTTCATCCAAGACCCGATCAAGTTCCCCGATCTGGTTCATGCCGTAAAGCAGGAACCCGACCGCGCCTTTCCGCAGGCCCAGTCGGCGCACGACAATTACTGGGACTTCGCGTCCCTGAGCCCCGAGGCATGGCACATGGTCATGTGGCAGATGTCCGACCGGACGATCCCGCGTTCCTTCCGCACCATGGAGGGCTTCGGCGTCCACAGCTTCCGGCTGGTGAATGCCGAGGGCAAGTCGACCTTCGTCAAGTTCCACTGGAAGCCGCGCCAGGGTCTGCAATCGGTGCTGTGGAACGAAGCGGTCAAGATCAACGGCGCCGATCCCGATTTCCATCGCCGCGACCTGTGGACTGCGATCGAAGGCGGCGACTTTCCGCAATGGGATCTGGGCGTCCAGCTGTTCGATCAGGAAACCGCCGACCGCCTGCCCTTCGACCATCTCGATTCGACCAAGCTGATCCCCGAGGAAGAGGTGCCGGTCCGCATCATCGGTACGCTGACCCTGAACCGCAATGTCGACAATTTCTTCGCCGCCACCGAACAGGTCGCCTTCTGCACCCAGAATGTCGTGCCCGGCATCGACTTCTCCGACGACCCGCTGCTGCACGGGCGCAACTTCTCGTATCTGGATACGCAGTTGAAGCGGCTGGGCGGGCCGAACTTCACCCATATCCCGGTCAACGCGCCGCGCTGCCCGGTGATGAATTTCCAGCAGGACGGCCATATGGCGATGCGCAATCCCAAGGGGCGCGCCAATTACGAGCCGAACAGCTGGGGTCCCGATGGCGGCCCGCGCGAGAACCCGACCATCGGCTATCGCAGCTTCCCCGCCGAGGTGCAGGGCATCAAGCAGCGAATCCGCGCGGAAACCTTCGCCGATCATTACAGCCAGGCGCGGCAGTTCTTCATTAGCCAGCAGCCCATCGAGCAGAAGCATATCGGCGATGCGCTGGTGTTCGAGCTGTCCAAGGTCGAACGGGTGGACATCCGCGCGCGCGCCGTGTCCCATCTGCGCCTGATCGACGAAGGGCTCGCCGCGACGGTCGCAGATGGGCTGGGTCTCGACCTGCCGGAACCGGCAAAGGCCGCAAAGCCGACGCTCGACCTCCCGCCTTCGGCCAAGCTGAGCATCCTGTCCAACGGCCCCAAAGACTTCAAAGGGCGCAAGATGGGCATCCTGCTGACGGACGGCAGCAGCGCCGATCTGTTTGCCGCCTTGACCAAGGCGCTGGAGGCAGAAGGTGCCTTGTGGGAGGTCGTCGCGCCCAAGATCGGCGGCGTGACGCTCGACGACGGCACGAAGATCGCCGCCAAGCAGAAGATCGATGGCGGCCCCTCGGTGCTGTACGATGCGGTTGCGGTCCTGTCGTCCGAGGCTGGCGCAGCCCTGCTGGCCAAGGATGCAACGGCCAAGGACTTCGTCGCCGATGCCTTCGCCCATTGCAAATTCATCGGTCACAGTGACGCCGCCAACAGCCTGTTCGATGCTGCCGGGGTGACGGAACGGGACGAGGGGTTTGTCGGCCTCGCCAAGGCCAAGGATGCCAAGACCTTCGTCAGTCAATGCCGCGCGCTGCGCGTCTGGTCGCGCGAGCTGAACGTGGACCTGGATGCGGCATAGCCTCAGACGTTGCTGTAGCACTCCATGGGACGGGAAGCTCTACAGAGACTTCCCGTTCATCAGGGCATTCCAATAGGCGCTTGGCTCTTGGGGAAGTACGGCTGCTGACGTGCCATCTGGTTATCCGTCAACCCGTACAGGTCGCTCATTCACGGTTTCCTTGCGGAGCCTGAATCAGATCGCGACGCTCACATCAATGGGTCCCGCCCCTAACGCGATGGCATCGCTCGTTCCGATAAATTCTAGCCGACCGGTGACACTTTTGTGGCGACGCCCGTCAAGGATTATATGGGGCGGAACGTCAGAGCGGCTGCCCCGGCTTGGGGGGCAAGATGCAGGACAGATGGAATGTCAGACGACGTGTAATGGTCTTCGGTCTCGCGACCTCGGCGCTTGTTGCGGGGGCGCCGGCCATCGCCGCGCCGGCGCGGGTCGTGTTCCGGGTGCCGTCGGGATCGCTCGAGAGCGTGCTGACCAATATCGCGGCGCAATCCGGGCGGCGCATCACATTCGATCCGACGTCCGTGCGCGGCAAGACCGCGCCCGCCGTCAGCGGCGCGATGGATCCGGAGACCGCGATCCGTATCGCGCTGGACGGAACCGGATTGATGCTGAAGGTGGCGTCCGGGGGCGAGTGGTTGGTCGTGCCGATCCCCGGTCCGGCCGGCGGTACGATGCTGTCGACGGTGCGGGTCACGGCGGCAGGCGCGGGTTCGTCGTCGGGCGGCACGCCGGCCGGGGCCAATGGCAGCAGCGATCCGATCGCGACCGAGGGGACGCGGAGCTACACGACCAACGCGACGACGATCGCGTCCAAGCAGCCTCTGTCGCTCAAGGAAACGCCACAGGCCGTGTCGCTGCTGACCCGGCAGCAACTCGACGACCGCGTCATCACCAGCTTTACCGACAGCCTCGACGCCTTGCCTGGCGTTTCCTCCGTCCAGACCGCGCAGGGACCGAACTTCTTCTCACGCGGCTTCCAGATCAACAATGTCCAGATCGACGGGGGATCGCCGATCTTCATCGGCTCTACCGGCAATGGTAACTTCACGTCCAACTATTCGGTGCTCGACGACCTGTCGATCTACGACAGCGTGACCATCCAGCGCGGGGCGGCGGGCACCTTCACCGGCGCGGGGTCGCCCGGCGGTTCGATCAGCCTGGAACGGAAGCGACCGCTGGACCACCAGATGGTGGACGTGACGGTTCAGGCGGGTTCGTACAACCAGGTGCGCAGCGTCGTGGATGCTTCCTCGCCGGTCTGGCTGGACGGCCTGCTCAAGGCGCGCCTGGTGCTGACTGCCGCGCGCAACGATTATTTCTACGACGATGCCTCGCGTCGCTTTCTGCAGGGCTATCTGAACGTCGAGATCACGCCGTCGCCATCGACGACGATCAATCTGGGCGGAAAGATCAGCACCAGCCTGAGCTGCCCCCTTCTGAGTGGTCCATCGACTATGACAGTCTGGACCAAGGAAGGGACAACGAATGCCTTCGAAGAAGCACAAGCCCGAGGAGATCATCGGCAAGCTGCGTGAGGTTGAGATCGTGCTGGGCCAAGGCGGCACGA
>NZ_CAJXWX010000007.1 GCF_913062585.1 uncultured Sphingomonas sp.
AAACAGGTCGCTCATTCCAGTCTCCTCTCGGAGCCTGAATCAGATCGCGCGCCTCATATCAATGGGTCCTGACCCTAGCAGAACATCAGTCGAAGCGCCCCTTCACGAACGCCCGCGAAGCCGCTCAGCCCCGCCGGAAACCCATCCGCGCCAGTACGCCGTCGCGCAGCAGGAAATGGTGGCGCAGCGCCGCCGCGACATGGATCGTAACCAGCACCAGCATCGCCCAGCCGAGAATTTCATGCGCTTCGTGGCCGAAACCGGCGGCCTTGCCGATCGGCAGGGGCGGCACGTCGAACAGGCCGAACCAGCTGACCGGGCGCGGCACGTCGCGGCCCGATCCCATCGCCCAGCCGGTCAGCGGCATGGCGATCATCAGGAAATAGAGCGTGGCGTGGAGCGCATGGGCGCTGCCACGGGCCCAGACCGGGATCTCGGCGGGCAAGGGTGGCGGGCGATGGCCCAGCCGCCATAGGATCCGCCCCGCGGTCAGCGCGAGCACGGTCAGGCCGATCGCCTTATGCAGTGGGATGGTGCCGGGCAGCAGGCTCTCATGGAGCAGCCCGATGGCCAGGTTCACCACCACCAGGGCCGCGATCGTCCAGTGAAAGACGATCGCGACCTGGCTGTAGCGCGGACCGGAGAATGCCTGCCCGCGCATCACATCAGCCCAGCGGCTGGAGCTGGGGCTGCGGCATCTTGCCCTGCTGTGCCTGGCGCGCGAAGATGTCGCGCATCAGCGAAAGCGAGAAGAGATGCGCATAGAGCAGCGGCAACATGCCCGACTGGCTCATCTTGCGCAGCTGGTCGCCGCGCATGTCGACCAGCTTTTCCTCGTTGATCATCTGGAAGCCGCGATAGACGAAGGGCTGCTCGGCGCCGTCCGGCTGGATCGAGACTTCGCCGTCCATCAGCAGGCCCATCTCGGCCAGCTCGGTCATGAAGTTCTGGGTGCGCGCGCCGGCCTGCTCGAACGATTCGTTGAACGACAGGATGTTCTTGGTCAGCTCGCTGGGCTGGTTGCCGTCGAACAGCGCCTCGCCCTCGTCGAACGCGCCGATGGTCGGCGAGGTCGGGTCGAAGCACAGCGACAGCTCTTCCGACTCCGGCCGCAGGCGGGCCAGCATGTACGGATAGCGGCGGATATAGGCGGGGACGTAGAAGTTCGTCTCGGTCAGACGGCCCTCGTCATCGACGAAGACGTTCACGCCCTCGTTCAGGCCCATCAGCGCCAGCGGGATCGGCTGGTCGCCGACCGAGAAGACGATCGGCATGAAACGCTGGACCAGCGGGAATTCGTCGACGGTGACGGGGATGGCGTGCTGGCCGACCAGAAAGGGTGCCGTCTCCTGCGGGCGAACCTTGAAATTCGCATGAGCCTCGCTCGAAAGCGGCTCCAGGCCATTGTAGAAAAGCGGAAGGGACGGCGCGCTGGCCATGATAATCTCCAAAAACTCTATCCACGCGAGCCCCCCGGCCGCGTGTCGTGGCCCCGTGTCTATGGGGCTCGCGCCTCATGCGCAAGCGACGAGCTTTCCCGGATTGAACAGACCGTGTGGATCCAGCGCCGTCTTGATGGCGCGGATCGCCGCGACCCGCTCGGGCGACAGGCGGGCGAGTTCGTCGCGCTTCATCTGGCCGATGCCATGTTCGGCCGAGATGGTGCCGCCCGCCGCCATCACCAGATCATGGACGAAACGGGTGATGGTCTCGGCCTGTTCGGCATAGAATCGGTCGCGGTCGGTGCCGGGGGCGGCACGGACGTGGAAATGGATATTGCCGTCGCCCAGATGCCCGAAGCCCGAGGCATGGGTGCCGGGAAAGCGCGCGTCGCAGGCCGCCGCCGCCTCGACCATGAAGCGCGGCATCCCCTCGACCGGCACCGCGATGTCGTGCTGCACCGCCGGGCCCAGCGCCCGCTCGGCATCGGACAGCGAGTGGCGGAGCAGCCAGAAGGCCTCCGCTTGCGAATCCGACGCCGCGATCACGGCGTCCGCGATCACGCCATCCTCCAGCGCGCGGGCGAGTTCGCGCTCCAGCGTCGCCGCCGGATCGACGCGACGGTCGCCCGTCACCGCCTCGATAAGGACGTGCCAGGGATGCGCGCCCTCCAGCGGCGCGCGCGCGCCAGGCAGATGGGCGACGGCGGCGGCCAGGCTTTCGGCGGGCAGGATCTCGAAACTCTCGATCATGTCGCTCGCCGCCTGCAACCGGCGCAGCAGCGCCAGCCCCGCCTCGGGATCGGACAGCCCGACCCAGGCGGTCGCATGAGCCGCGATCGCCGGGGCCAGGCGCAGCGCGGCGGCGGTGACGATCCCCAGCGTGCCCTCCGCGCCGATCAGCAGCTGCCCCAGGTCATAGCCGCGATTGTCCTTCTTCAACGCGGACAGCCCGTCATAGAGCGTCCCGTCGGGCAGCACCGCTTCCACCCCCAGCGTCAGCCCGCGCATCGTCCCGAAGCGCAGCACCTGCGTGCCCCCCGCATTGGTCGAGACGAGCCCGCCCACCGTCGCATTGCCCTTTGCCCCCAGGGTCAGCGGGAAGCGCGCGCCCTCTCCTTCCGCAGCGGCGTGCAGGTCGGCCAGTATCACCCCCGCCTCGGCCACCGCCATGTGCGCGCCCGGGTCGATCCGGCGGATGCGGTTCATTCGCCGGGTGGACAGGATCAGCGCCGAGCCATCGGCGGGCGGCGTCGCCCCGCCGACCATCGAGCTGTTGCCCCCCTGCGGCACCAGCTTCACCCGGTGCGCGGCCGCCGCGCGCAGCACCGCCTGCACCTGGGCGATATCGGCCGGGGCGAGGATCGCAGGCGCATGGCCCGAAAAGCGGCGGCGCCAGTCGATCTCCCACGGCGCGATCAGCGCGGGATCGGTGACGATGCCCTTCTCTCCCAAAATGGGACGAAGGGTCTGGAGCAGCGCGGTCTGGGCGGGGGTCATGGCGGTGTCGCGTAGGACAGGTTCATAAAGCGTTCAACGATGCCGCTTATGGTGCATTGCGACAGACATGCCGCGCCGCCACCGAAACCTTGCCGCCATCGCCCTGATGACGCTGACGACGCCCGCCCTTTTGGGGGCGACCGATCCGATTCCGACGATTCGCTATGCGCAGTTCACCTATCGCGAGCATATCGTGATCCGTGTGCCCCGCGCGGCACCGACGCCGACGGCACCGATTCGCTGGAAGGAGCGCAAGGGCCCCCGCTGCATCCCCGCCCAGCAGCTCGCGGGTGCGCTGCCGGCCGAGCAGGGCGCGGTCGATATCGTCCTGAACGGCGGCAAGCGGGTTCGCGCGCGGCTGTCACGCGACTGCCGACAGATCGATTATTATTCCAGCTTCTATATCCGCCCCGGCCCGGACGGGCAGATCTGCGCCGACCGCGACCCGATCCGCACGCGGGCGGGCCGGACCTGCGAGATCGAGCGGTTCAGGACATTGGTCCCGGTCCGCTGAACCTGTCCTCCCGCCTGTCGAAGGGGCACTGAAAGGGAGCGTCAGACGGGAACGCCCGACCGCCGCGCCCTTTGCGAAGTGTGGAAAACTTGACATTCATCGCCAAATCCGCAAGCGCCGTAAGCTGCTGGGCGAGTGCGGGGCGATTCCCATCCCGCGCCAAATTCCGGAAAACTGCATGAGCTTTGCCGATCTCGGCCTCTCCGACGAACTTCTGAAGGCGGTCACCGACGCCGGCTATACCGAGCCGACGCCGATTCAGGCCTCCGCCATCCCGTCCGTGCTGATGATGCGCGACATTATCGGCATCGCCCAGACGGGCACCGGCAAGACCGCCGCCTTCGTGCTGCCGATGATCGACATCCTGGCGCATGGCCGCAGCCGCGCGCGGATGCCGCGCAGCCTGATCCTGGAACCGACGCGCGAACTCGCCGCGCAGGTCGCCGAGAATTTCGAAAAATACGGCGCCGGTCAAAAGCTCTCGATGGCGCTGCTGATCGGCGGTGTGTCGATGGGCGACCAGATCAAGGCGCTGGAGAAGGGCGTCGACGTGCTGATCGCGACGCCGGGCCGGTTGATGGACCTGTTCCAGCGCGGCAACATCCTGCTGACCGGCTGTTCGCTGCTCGTCATCGACGAGGCGGACCGGATGCTCGACATGGGGTTCATCCCCGATATCGAGGAAATCTGCACCAAGCTGCCCGCGCAGCGCCAGACCCTGCTCTTCTCCGCGACCATGCCGCCGCCGATCAAGAAGCTGGCCGACAAGTTCCTGGAAAACCCCAAGACGATCGAGGTCGCCCGCCCCGCCTCGACCAACATCAACATCGCCCAGTTCGTCGTGCCGGTCGCGCCCCAGTCGTTCGAGAAGCGCAAGCGCCTGCGCCAGCTGCTGGGTCAGGAAGAGGTGCGCAACGCGATCATCTTCTGCAACCGCAAGACGACGGTGCGCGAGCTGAACAAGTCGCTGAAGCAGCACGGCTTCCGCTCGGGCGAGATCCACGGCGACATGGAACAGCCGCAGCGCCTGGCCGAGCTCGAGCTGTTCAAGCGCGGCGACATCAACATTCTGGTCGCCTCCGACGTCGCGGCACGCGGGCTGGACATCAAGGGCGTCAGCCACGTCTTCAACTTCGACGCGCCCTGGCACCCGGACGATTATGTCCACCGCATCGGCCGCACCGGCCGTGGTGGTGCGACGGGCATCGCCTATACCTTCGTCGCGCCCGATGATGCCGAGAATCTTGAGAATATCGAGAAGCTGACCGGCCAGAAGATCGACCGGCTCGAGCTGCCCGCTCCGACCGAGGAGGAGCGCCCCGCCCGCCGTTCGCGGCGCGATCGCGCTGCCCGCCCGGCGGAGGTCGAGGCGGAGGTCGAAACGACCGCACCCGAGGCCGAAACGATCGTGGAAGCCCCCCGTGCCCGCACCCCCCGTGCGCGTCGCGAGGAACCCCGGCGCGAACAGCCCCGCAACGAGACGCCGCGCGCGCCGCGTGGTGACGAACCGCGCCGGGATCAGGGCCGCGACCGTCGCCGCTCGAATGCCGACGAAGCGCCCGACGACGGTGGCTGGAACGGCCCGATCCCGGACTTCCTGAAAGTCTCGTTCGGGATCTGAGCCACCCCATGTCGCTCGACATCATCAGCTTCGTCGAACCGCAACCGGCGAGCCTGGCCAGCCCGTGCGTCCTGGTCTGCACGATGGACAAGGCGACCGGCTGGTGCCTGGGCTGCGCGCGGACGATCCGCGAAATCTCCAACTGGAGCGCCAAGCCCGCCGAGGAACGCCGCGCGATCCTGGCGGCGCTGCCCGCGCGCCAGGCCGAACTGGCGGCGCGCAAGGGATAAGTTCCCCGCTCCGTTCGGCCTGAGCGAAGTCGAAGGCCAAGGGGAAACTTTGCCTCCGGGCATTTTCGCCTGACCGCAAAGGAACGGCGCGGCCTTCGACTTCGCTCAGGCTGAACGGGCGCGGGGTTGTGGTCGGCAAGCGGAATCACCGCCCCACGAAGCGCCCCGGTCGTCGCTCGGTGACCGCCTTCACCCCTTCGGCGAAATCCTCGGTCCGCATCAGGATCGCCTGTTCGGCCAGTTCATGGTCGGTCGCCGCCTCGACCAGCACGCGCAGGTCGCCGCGCAGGGTGCGACGGGTAGAGGCCACCGCCAGCGGTGCCGCCGCCGCAATCTCCTGCGCCAGGGCCATCGCGGTCGTCTCCAGTGCATCCGCCGGGACCAGCTGATCGACCAGCCCCCAGCGCTCGGCCTCTTCGCCGCGGATGCGTCGTCCGGTCAGCAACATCATCGCCGCGCGCTGGCGACCGATCACCCGCTCCAGCACCGCCGAGATGCCGAAGCCCGGATGCAGCCCCAATTGCACGAAATTGGCGACGAACCGCGCCTCTGGCGTGGCGATGCGGAAGTCGGCGACCAGTGCCAGACCCAGGCCGGCCCCCACCGCCGCGCCCTGTATCGCCGCGACGACTGGCGTCCGCACGCCGAACAGCCGCGCCGCCGCCATATAAAAGGGGCTGCGCTCGCCCGGCGGCAGGGGATCGGCCACCGGATTGGCGTTGACCAGATCCGCCCCCGCGCAGAATACCCGTCCTTCGGACCGCAGCAGGATCGCGCGTACCGCAGGATCGGCGTCGGCCGAATCGAATGCATTCGCCAAGTCCGAAATGGTTCCCAGGCCTAGATGATTATTCGGCGGATTCCGTAGCGTCAGGATCGCCACCGGGCCGTCTTGTCGGATTTCCACAGTCATGCCGCTCTCTTAGCCTTGCCGGGAACAGCATGGCCAGCGCCATACCCGTTGCTCGAAAGACACAAGGGATGAGGAAGCGTCGATGCGCATGACGGAAGGCTTGAGTGGTTCGGACATGTCGCGCTAGGCGCTTTTCTCGTCATGGCGACCGGTCGATCACGGACTGGCGCCGGGCAACGGAGCGGAAGCTTTCCGATTCGGAGAGGATGCCGGGCGGCCCCGATGTGGGCCGCCCCTTCCCGGCCTTTCGCTGATAGACGCATTGCCTTCGCATAGGACGGGCCGCGACACCTGGCCGGAACGCGCAGCCATGGCGATGAAATATTCTTCACGCCAAGCGCCGCCGCCGACCCAAGCGACCGAAATAAAGGCATATTCCATGCCCTGCCGCGCGGATCGCCCCCTCGCCGCCCAAGCGGCTCTTCCCCGACACGGTCCGCTGTGCCTAGTCTGTCCGGAATGAAGGATCGGGCGAGCACGAATACGCCGCCGTCCGGTCCGGCGAGACAATATCAGGAGAGAGCATGTACGATCGCCGCCATGTCCTGCATCTGGGCGGATTCGGCCTGGCCGCATGGTTGACGGGCTGTGCGGGCCCCGGCGCCCATGTGGCGCCACCGCGCATCATCCAGGCCCAGCCCGACCTGATCCGCGACCTGCAGGAACGCAGCTTCCGCTATTTCTGGGAAACGACCGACGCCGATACCGGCCTTGCACCCGATCGCTGGCCGACGCCGTCCTTCTCCTCGATCGCGGCGGTGGGCTTTGCGCTGACCGCCTATCCGGTGGGCGTCGTCAATGGCTGGATCACGCGCGAAGAGGCGCGGGCGCGGACGCTGACCACGCTGAAATTCTTCGCCGATGCGCCGCAAGGGCCGGACGCGACCGGGTTCAGCGGCTATAAGGGGTTCTTCTACCATTTCCTGGGCGTCACCAAGGGCCTGCGCTTCGCCAAGTGCGAGCTGTCGACGATCGACACCGCACTGCTCCTGGGCGGGATGCTCTTCGCCCAGAGCTGGTTCGATGGCGATCATCCGGACGAGGTGCGCATCCGTGCTTTGGCGGACCAAATCTACGGCGCGGTCGACTGGACCTGGATCCGGCCGCGTATGCCCTTCGTCGCGATGGGCTGGCTGCCCGAGACCGGCTTCATCAACGCCGACTGGAACGCCTATAACGAATCGATGCTGCTCTATCTGCTGGCGCTGGGTTCCCCCACCCATCCGCTGCCCGACGGTACGTGGCAGGCCTGGACCCAGCGGTTCGAGCCAAGCTGGGGCAATCGCTGGGGCGAGCCCCATCTGCAATTCTCGCCGTTGTTCGGGCACCAGTACAGCCATGTCTGGGTCGATTTCAAAGGCATCCGCGACGGCTATATGGCCGCCAAGGGCATCGACTATTTCGAGAATAGCCGCCGCGCGACCCATGCCCAGCGCCTTTACGCCATCGACAATCCGGGGCGTTGGACGGGGTACGGCCCGGACGTCTGGGGCCTGACCGCCTGTGACGGGCCGGGTGATTTCACCCAGACCATCGACGGGGTGAAACGCGAATTCTTCAGCTATTCGGCGCGGGGGCCCGGGGAGCGCGACGACGGCACGCTCGCCCCAACTGCGGCGGCCTCCTCCATCGCGTTCGCACCCGACATCGCGATCCCGGCCGTCAAGGCGATGCACGATCGCTATGGTGCCGGCATCTACGGCAAATACGGCTTTCTCGACGCCTTCAACCCGACGCTGACCAAGCCCGCCGAGCCGCTGAAGCATGGCGAGATCGTCCCCGGCGTCGGCTGGGTGGACAAGGATTATCTGGGTATCGACCAGGGACCGATCGTCGCGATGATCGAGAATCACCGCACCGGGCTGATCTGGAATACGATGAAGCGGAACCCGCATCTGCGACGCGGATTGCTAAGGGCAGGATTCACCGGCGGCTGGCTGAACGGATAACAACCGCCCGCGAAGGAGACGGCGATGCCCGACACCATCCTGATTACCGGCGCCTCGGCCGGGCTGGGCGCCGATTTCGCGCGTGCACTGGCGAAGAAGCCGGTGACCCTGGTGCTGACCGCCCGGCGTACCGAGCGGCTGGCCGCGCTGGCCCGCGAACTAGGGCAGCGGCCGGGGGTGGAGGTGCACGTCGTCTCCGCCGATCTGGGCAGGGCGGAGGGCGTGAAGGCGCTGCTCGACGGGATCGCCGATCGCGGGCTGTCGATCGACACGCTTATCAACAATGCCGGCTATGGCACGCTGGGCGATTTCGCCGAGAGCGATCTGGCGACGCAGACCGGCATGATCGACCTGAACATCCGCGCGCTGGTGACGCTGACCCATGCCCTGTTGCCGCCGATGCTGGCGCGCGGGCGTGGGCATGTGCTGAACGTCGCGTCCACCGCCGCCTTTCAGCCGGGGCCCTATATGGCGGTCTATTATGCCAGCAAGGCGTTCGTGCTGCACTTTTCCGAGGCGCTGCACGAGGAGGTGCGCGCACGCGGCGTGACGGTCACGGCGCTGTGTCCTGGGCCGACGAAAACCGAGTTCGCCGATGTCGCGGGGATGGCCGAGACGCCGCTGTTTGAGCGTTTCGCCGGGACCTCCGAACAGGTGGTGCGCGACGGTTTGGCGGCGCTGGAGCGGGGCCAGGCGGTGATGGTGTCGGGGCTGCTCAACCGCCTGACTGCCGCCAGCACGCGGATCGCGCCGCGCGGGGTGCTGCGCCGCGCGGTGGCGAAGTTACAGAGCGGGCGGAAGACCTATTGAGCGCGGCGACTCGCCCGCACACTGTCAAAGGCATAGAGCCCGCACCCCATCCAGATCAGCACGAACGTCACGATGTGGAGGGGTTTCAGCGGCTCGCCGAACAGCAGCACGGCCTGGGCGAATTGCAGGGTCGGCGCGATATATTGCAGGAGCCCCAGCGTCGCGTACCGCATCCGCCGGGCGGCCGCCGCGAACATCAGCAGCGGCGCCGCCGTCACCGCGCCCGCCAGGATCAGCAGCATGTCGAGATGCCGGTCCACGCCGAACGCCGCCGTGCCGTTCGCCTGCGCCTGGAACAGCACCGCCAGCGCGGGCCCGGCGAGCAGCAGCGTCTCGACGGTCAGGCCGCCCAGCGCGTCGATCGCCGCGATCTTGCGGACAAAACCATAAAAGCCGAACGACAGCGCCAGCGCGAGCGAGATCCAGATGGCCCCGCCCCCGCTGATCGCCAATATCACCACGCCGATGGCGGCGATCCCCACCGCCACGGCCTGCCCGCGCCGGATCCGTTCGCCGAGCAGCGCGACGCCGAGCCCGACATTGACCAGCGGATTGATGAAATAGCCGAGGCTCGCCTCCAGCACATGGTCGTTCTGCACCGACCAGATATAGATCAGCCAGTTCAGCGCGATCAGCACGGCGCTGGTACACAGCAGCAGCAAGGTCCGCCCCCGCGCCGCCGCCCGGATCGCCCGGCCCCGCCGGGCGACCAGCACCACGACCGCGAGCAGCAACAGCGACCAGAGGATGCGATGCGCCAGCACCTGGAGCGCGGGCACGCCCTTCAACAGCTTGAGATACAGGGGCAACAGGCCCCAGCTGATATAGGCGCCGATGCCGAGCAACAGGCCGGAGCGTGCGGGTTGGGCGGTCGTCATGCCGCCCCTGTCGACGCTAGACGGGCGGATGGCAAGCCGGGGCTTACCCCGCGACCATGCCCCGCACCTCGACCGCGCCGCCCAGATTGACGACCCGGCCTGACACCATGCCGGTGATCCGCACCGACGCACCGCGCTCGACGACGACGTCGCCCCCCACCATGGCCTTTATGGTTGCGTGGACGCCGGGTGCGACGATCACGTCGCCGCCGATCATGCCGCGAAGCGTTCCGTCCGATATCATCTCGACCGACCCTGCCGTCATTCCGCGCATGGCATCCTCCTGTCCCGGGAGCAGGACGCGGGGGAAGGGATTTGGTTCATGGCCGGGTCCCGGCGTGGCCTTCGACTTCGCTCAGGCTGAACGGAGGTCGGGGATGAATACCAACAGCCGTTCACGCTGAGCGAAGTCGAAGCGCACGTCCCGACCTCACCATCAATCCGCGAACAGCATCACCGGCGTTTCCAGCAACCGCTTCAACGCCTGCACATAGCTCGCCGCGTCATAGCCATCGACGACCCGGTGGTCGCAGCTGATCGACAGGTTCATCAGCTTGGCCCGCGCGATGGTCTCGCCACCGCGCCCGTCCGAACGGAAGACCGGCCGCTCGACGATACGGTTGGGGCCGATGATCGCCACCTCCGGCCGATTGATGACCGGCGTCGTGGCGATCCCGCCCAGCGGCCCCAGCGAGGTGAGCGTGATCGTGCCGCCACCCATATCGCCGCTGGCGATGCTCCCGGCGCGCGCGGCCTCGGCGAGGCGGGCGATCTCGGTCGCCAGCTGCCAGACATTGCGGCTCTCGGCATGGCGGATGACGGGGACCATCAGCCCGGCCGGGGTCTGCGTCGCCATACCCATATGCACCGCGCCCGAACGGTGCACCACGCCCGCCTCGTCATCATAGCGCGCGTTGAGCATCGGGAAGTCGGGCAGTGTCTTGCAGATCGCGACGATCAGGAGGGGAAGCATCGTCAGCTTGGGCCGGTTACCGCGCCCGGCGTTCAACTGCGCGCGCGTCTCCTCCAGCGCGGTGACGTCGATTTCCTCGACATAGGTGAAATGCGGGATGGCGCGCTTGGAGGCGGCCATGTTCTCGGCGATGCGGCGGCGCATGCCGATGATGCGCACGGTTTCATCGGCACGGGGCGCACGAGCGGGGGTGTAGCCCTGGCCCGAACCATAACGCAGGAAGGCATCGAGGTCCGAATGACGCACACGGTCGCCTTCGGCAGGCTTCACGCTGCCAAGATCGACGCCCAGATCGTGCGCCCGCGCCCGAACGGCGGGTGAGGCCAGAACCTTTTTCTCCTGCTCCCTCTCCCCTCTGGGGAGAGGGTCGGGGTGAGGGGCGGCCACGGGCGATTCAGCGGGCGGGGTCGCTTGCGGCGGCCCCTCACCCCGGCCCTCTCCCCAGAGGGGAGAGGGAGTTTGCGCTTCTTCGACGCCGGGGTTTTCCGCCTCCAGCACCGCCTCTTCCGTCGCGGGCGACGCCTCCACCACGTCCGTCTCGATGACCATCAGCGCCGATCCGATCGGCACCTGATCGCCGACCTCGCCCGCCAGTTCGACGACCGTACCCGACACGGGCGATTCCATCTCGACCGTGGCCTTGTCGGTCATCATGTCAGCGACCGACTGGTCCTCCTCGACCCGGTCGCCCAGCTTCACATGCCAAGCGACGATCTCGGCCTCGGAGATGCCTTCGCCGATGTCGGGCAGGCGGAAGGTGAAACGGGCCATGTCAGGCGTCCTTCAGCAAAGTCTTGAGCGCCTGGCCGATGCGGACCGGGCCGGGGAAATAGGCCCATTCCAGGCTGTGCGGATAGGGCGTGTCGAAGCCGGTCACACGCGCGATCGGCGCTTCGAGGTGATAGAAGCAGCGTTCCTGGACCAGCGCAGACAGCTCCGCACCGTAGCCGCCGGTCCGCGTCGCCTCATGCACGATCATGCAGCGGCCGGTCTTCTTCACCGACTCCTCGATCGCCGCGATGTCGAGCGGCACCAGCGTGCGCAGGTCGAGAATCTCGGCATCCACCCCCATCTCGGCGACGACGGCGGCGCAGACATGGACCATCGTGCCGTAACACAGGATGGTCACCGCCTCGCCCGCGCGCACGGTCGCCGCCTTACCGAGCGGAATCTTGTAATAGCCGGTCGGGACTTCGCCGCCGGGATGCTTGGACCAATTCTCCGCCGGCCGATCCCAATGGCCGTTGAACGGGCCGTTATAGATACGCTTGGGCTCGAAGAAGAGGACGGGGTCATTGTCCTCGATCGCGGCAATCAGCAGGCCCTTGGCGTCATAAGGCGTCGCCGGGATCACCGTCTTAATGCCGGAGACATGGGTAAAGATGCCCTCGGGCGACTGGCTATGCGTCTGCCCGCCGAAGATGCCGCCGCCGAATGGCGATCGCACGGTGATGGGTGCTGTAAACTCGCCCGCCGAGCGATAGCGCAGACGCGCCGCCTCCGACACGAGCTGGTCGAGCGCGGGGTAGATATAGTCGGCGAACTGAATCTCCGGCACCGGGCGCAGGCCGTATGCCCCCATGCCGACCGCGACGCCGATGATGCCGCATTCGGTGATCGGCGTGTCGAACACGCGGGTCTTGCCATATTTCTTCTGGAGGCCCGCGGTCGCGCGGAAGACGCCGCCGAAATAGCCGACATCCTCGCCCATCACGACCACGTCCGGGTCGCGCGCCATGACCACGTCCATGGCGGAGTTGATCGCCTGGATCATGTTCATGCGGGTGGTTTCGCCCGTTTCGGGGGCGGTTTCGGTGACTTCGTTCACAGGACAGAACCCTTACCAGCCCCGTTCTCCGGCGAAGGCCGGGGTCCAGTTGCGGTGTCATCGCGGCGGCGCGGGGCGGTTCGCCTCCCACGCGGCGTCATGGCGCGCCACAGGCTGCGTGGAGACTGGGCCCCGGCCTTCGCCGGGGAACAGGTGGCGGCCGTCACTTGCGTGCCCATGGCCGTCCGCTCGCCTGTTCCTCGTCGAGCATCTGCTGGCGCTGCTCGCGTAAGTGCCAGGGCATGTCCTCGAACACGCCGTCGAACAGGCTGTCGAGCGGCTGGTGAAGACCGTGGCCGAGAATCCCGTTAGCCTCGGCCGCCTTTTGCGCGGTGCGGACTTCCTCGGCGACCTCGCGGTCCTGGGCGGCGTGGCGTTCCTCGTCCCACTCGCCCAGCGCGATCAGGTGATCCTTCAACCGCCGGATCGGATCGCCTAGCGGCCAAGCGGTCGGCTCGCCCGCCGAGCGGTACTGAGTCGGGTCGTCCGAGGTCGAATGCCCCTCGGTGCGATAGGTGAAATGCTCGATCAGCGTCGCGCCCTGGTTGGTCCGCGCGCGCTCGGCCGCCCATTGCGTGGCGGCATAGACCGCCAGCGCGTCATTACCGTCGACCCTGAGGCCTGCAATGCCATAGCCGATCGCCCGCGCGGCAAAGGTCGTCGCCTCAGCCCCCGCAAAGCCGGAGAAGCTGGAGATCGCCCACTGGTTGTTGACGACGTTCATGACGACCGGCGCGCGATAGACGGCGGCGAAGGTGCAGGCCGAGTGGAAATCGCCCTCCGCCGTCGAGCCCTCGCCGCACCACACGGCGGCGATCCGGGTGTCGCCCTTGGCGGCCGAGGCCATCGCCCAGCCCACGGCTTGCGGATATTGCGTCGTCAGATTGCCCGAGATCGAGAAAAAGCCCGCTTCCTTGGCCGAATACATGATGGGAAGCTGCTTGCCGCCCAGCCGGTCCGCGCTGTTGGAATAGATCTGGTTCATCATGTCGACCAGCGGCCAGTCGCGCGCGATCAACAGCCCCTGCTGGCGATAGGAGGGGAAGCACATATCCTCATAGTCCAGCGCATGGGCAGCGGCGACGGCGACCGCCTCCTCGCCCAGCGCCTTCATGTAGAAGCTGGTCTTGCCCTGGCGCTGCGCCCGGAACATGCGCTCGTCGAAGGCGCGGAGCAGGACCATGTGGCGCAGCATCCGGCGCAGGCCATCGGGCGAAAGCTTGGGGTCCCAGGGACCGACCGCACGCCCCTCGTCATCCAGCACGCGGATCAGCGTGTAGCTGAGTTCGTGGAAGCTGTCGGCGGGCGCGGCGGTGTCCGGGCGGCGCTGCGCGCCGGCGGGGGGAACCTCGACACCGGCGAAGTCGACCGCATCGCCCGGCCGGAATTTCGGCTCGGGCACGTGCAGCTGCAACGGGGCCAGGTTGGCGCGCGAAATGCCTTCTGGCGGCACGGCCATGCTCTCTCCTCAACGCTTCGCCCGATTCCGCTCGGGTCGTTGCTATCTTTCAACCCGATGGAATTTTATTTCAAGCGCCTTTTGGGGGCGTTGGTCGGATGGACACGTCGAGTGGCGGTATTTTGCCCTTCCTCCCCTGCAAGGGGAGGTGGCAGGCCGAAGGCCTGACGGAGGGGTGTCACCCTCTCGAGAGCGGGACACCCCTCCACCATGCTGCGCATGCTCCCCCTCCCCTTGCAGGGGAGGAATTTTGGGATCACTCTCCCGCGATAACCGCCTCGAACGGCACCACCGGATGCGGCGCCTCGTCATAGAAATTGATGACCGGCGCATCGGCCCAGGCATAGCGCACCCGCACATCGCCGGGCCTCGCGTCCGCCAGCCGCACTTCCGACCCGTTCACCGTCGCATTCGCATAGCGGCAGGCCGACGCATCGCACAGCTCGAACCCGATCGGCGCGGCCGCGCTCCACGCATGGAGCCCCCCCTGCACGCCGTTGAAGCGCAGCACCACCTCGCCCCCCGCCCGCGTGGCCGAGGCGATCATCGGCCCGGACGCATTGGCGCGGTCGCCCACCTCCAGATGCGCCTGCGCAAAGACCAGACGCTTGGCCAGTTCGTTCTTGTCGGCCGGATGGATGTCGTTGCGCACGCCGATGTCGACCGCCGTCGCCAGCGCGCTATAGGAATCGCGCAGGACCACCAGACGCTGCGTTTCGCGAAGCGCCGCCCAGCCACTGTCGGCGACCTTGACCGGCGGCGCGCCGAAATTGGAGAGCTGCACGATCAGGAAGGGCAGGTTCGGGTCGCCGAACTGCCGCCGCCAGCCCGCCATCAACGCGGCAAGACGGTCGCCATAGCTGGCCAGCCCGACATCGGATTCGCCCTGATACCAGGCGACGCCCTTCAGCCCGATCGGCCCCAGCGGCGCGATCATGCCGTTATAGAGCGTGCCCAGACCCGCATGGCTTTCCCACGGGCTGCGCGGATAGCTCTGGTCGTCGCGCTTGTAGACGGAATAGCGCCAGCCGGTGCCGAGCGGGATGGGCTGGCCGCCCGCGGGGGTGAACCGGATATGGTCGGCCGGGCCGAACATGCCGCCCGGCCCATAGGTGTCGCCGAGCGCCACGACGATCTCGTTCCGCCCCTTTCTCAGCGCCGAGCGCGGCACGGTGTAGCGCCGCCAGTCGCCCCAGCCGAAAGTCGCGCCGACGGGCACGCCGTTGACCCAGACGGTGTCCAGCTCGTCGATCCCCGCCAGTTCGATCAGCCCGTCGCCGCTCGGTGCGGTCGGCAGGTCGAAGCTCTGCCGGAACCATACGAGGCCGTTATAGTCGGCCAGCGCGGGCACGCCCCATTCCTCCCAGGGGCCGAACTTGGGCACCGGGGTCCAGCTCAGCCGGTCGGGCGCGTTCCATGGTTCCGCCCCGCGCTTCGTTCCGCTCGCCTTGCGCCACCAGTCGCCCCAGCGATCGCCGAACGCGCGCAGGCCCGCGGCATGATCGCGGGCATAAAGCGCCAGCAGGTCGGCATCCGCGGCCAGGCCGGGCAGCTTGCGCGCATCGGTGGCGTCGATCCAGGGCAGGATCTTGGTCCCGCCCCAGCTCGAGTCGATCGCGCCCATCGGCACGTTCGATTTGGCCGCCATATCCTTGACCATCAGATAGCAGGCGGCGGAGAAATCGGCGACGCTGACGGGCGAAGCGGCGGCCCAGACCGGACGCGTCTCCAGCGGCTCGTCGGCGGACAGGCCGACATGATGTGCCACGTCGAGCAGGCGGATACGGTCATCGGCCGCACCCTTGACCAGCCCCTCGCCGTTCAGCGCCTGCTTGGTCGGATATTCCATGTTGGACTGGCCGGAACACAGCCAGACATCGCCGACCAGCAGATCCTCCATCGTGTCGGCCGTGCCGTCCCGGCCGGTCGCGGTCAGGGTCAGCGGGGTGGCGGTCGCCGCCATGGCGGGCAGGGTCGCGCGCCAGCGGCCCTTGCCGTCGGCCGTCGCGGTGGCGCTACCGCTGCCCAATGTCACGGTGATCGCTTCGCCCGCATCGGCCGAACCCTCGACGATGATCGGGCGATCGCGCTGGAGGACGGCATGGGCGCTGATCGGGGTCAGGATGCGCGGTCGTGCCTCCGCCATGGCCGGCCATGCCGCCGCCGTGCCTAGCAGCAGCGCCAATCCCAGGCGCCGCCCGGCGCCGGACCGTGAATGCCCCATCCGCATCTCATCCCTCTCCTATGCCCGGCAGACGCATGATTTCTGCGCCGCCGTGGCTCATGCCGCGATCATAGGAGGGAGCAAATGATAACGCTATCGGGAAACAACCCCAGCCTTCCTCCCCTGCAAGGGGAGGTGGCAGGCCGTCAGGCCTGACGGAGGGGTGTGCTGCTATCGAGAGCGAGTGGCAGGTCGGATTGCCCCCGGCAATCCTCGAACCCGCGGGGCGGGTTCGACCTGCCACTCCCCTCCGACGCGCTGCGCGCGCCACCTCCCCTTACAGGGGAGGAATAAGATTCACTTGGCGGCGCGTCCGTCGTCAAAGGACAGCACCGCCTCGACCGGGAAATGATCCGACGGATAGACCTTCCCCCGCTGGTACGTATCGGTGGCGACCGCCTCGGCGCGGAAACCGCGCAGGAAGAGATAGTCGATCCGACGGTCGGGGGTGCCGGTAAAGTCGTGGAAGGTCATCTCCGGCCCCTCGCGCCGCGTCGCGCTGTCGCGGGCATCGGTCAGCGCGGCCGCGAAGCGGCGATAGGCGGCGGTATCCGGCCGCGCATTCATGTCGCCCGCCAGCACGATCGGAAGCCCCTTCGCCAGGGC
Organism: uncultured Sphingomonas sp.; assembly: GCF_913062585.1. Lineage (GTDB taxonomy): Bacteria > Pseudomonadota > Alphaproteobacteria > Sphingomonadales > Sphingomonadaceae > Sphingomonas. The sequence continues at coordinate 16,945 of NZ_CAJXWX010000007.1, forward strand.
GGACAGCCGCGACAGGATCAGCTGCGCCGCCTTCTCCCGCGCCGCGGCATCCTCGTCACGGTGCGCCAGATGGGTATCGACGAACAGGAAGCGGCGCGGACGGTCCCCCTTCGTCTCGAACACCGCCCAGTTCACCATGCGCGGCAGGTCGGTGCCCCAGCTCTGGCTGCCCACGACATCCGGCGTATCCGACAGCCAGAAGTCGCCATGGTCGATCAGGGTCAGCCGGTCGGTGCGGTAGAGGATACCCATATGCTCGTCGCCATGACCGCCGCGCCGATCGCGGCCGAACCAGCGATAGCCGGGCAGCGCGGCGACGAGATCGTCGCCCTGCCGCTGCAGCAGTTCCTGCGTGCCGATCACATCCGGGGCGGCGCGGCGGATCAGTTCGGCCATCACCGGCCGCCGCACCGACCAGCGCTCCGCCCCGTCATCCGAGGCATAGCGGACATTGAAGGTCATGACCTTCAGCGCCTGGGCCGTCGCCGCCAGTGGCATGGTCGCCGCCGCCATTGCCGCCATGATCCGCAGAGCCTGCCAGAATCCGGTCATTCCATCACCCATTACTACCAAAGCTGCCCGGAACCTGCCCGAGTCACGCCCCCGTCTGGCAGAAACGCATGGCAAAGGCGTGACAGGCCCCGCCGCTTATCCGCTCAATATATGATTGCGAGTTATTAGCATTATCGATATTGGCGCCCGCGAAATCGATTGAAGCGGGGCAGGGATGAAGTCGAAGGTGATACTGCGTACCGTGATGCTGGCGGGAGCGATGATGGCGCACGGGGCCCATGCCCAGACCGCGCCCGCCCCAAAGGCCGAGGATAAGGCCCAGGATGCCGGCCCGGCCGATGTCGTCGTCACCGGCCTGCGCGACGCCAATGCCAGCATCACCGGCACCGACACGCCCCCCAACCGCTATCCGCAGAGCCTGCGCATCATCGACCAGCGAATGATCGACCGGCGGGGCGCGACGCGACTGGACGATATGATCGCGCTGGCGGGGGGCGTGTCGCGGCAGAACGACTTTGGCGGCCTGTGGGACAAATATGCGATCCGCGGTTTCGCGGGCAACGAGAATAGCGGCCCCGACATCCTCATCAATCGGTTCAGCAGCAATCTGGGCTTCAACGCGCCGGTCGATGTCGCCACGGTCGAACGCTTCGAATTCCTGAAGGGCGCCGCCGCCGCGCTGTCGGGGCTGGGTGAACCCGGCGGGTCGCTCAACATCGTCACCAAGGAACCCACCGCCACGCCCCAAGGCGAAGCGACGCTCAGCTATGGCAGCTGGAACCGGGTGCGCGCCACCGGCGATGTCAGCGGCCCGGTATCGCGCACCCTATCGGCCCGGCTGATCGGCGTGATGGAGGAAGGCGACAGCTTTCGCCGCTATGTCCACACCGACCGTCTGCTGATCGCGCCGTCACTGTCCTTCACCCCGAGCCAGGACCTGCGGTTCCTCTACCAGGCCGAGTTCATGCGCAACCGCGCGCCGATGGATCGCGGCGTGGCGGCGATCCGGGGCGAGCCCCGCGCGATGGACCGCGACACCTTTCTGGGCGAGCCCGCCGATGGCCGGATCACCCAGCGGATGCTGTGGCAGCAGGGCAGCGTCTTCGCCGCGTTGACCGACCGGATCGCGCTGGAGGCCGGGCTGTCGAGCCGCGACGGCTTTCTCACCGGCTATGCCACCCAGCCCGACTTCGGCGCGCGCGGGGTGCAGGCCGATGGCCGGACGATCGGCCGGGCGCGGCGCTTCCACGATTTCCGCTGGCAGGACCTGACCGCACGGGCGGAACTGACCGGCAAGTTCGACTGGCTGGGCCTGTCGCACGACATTCGCATCGGCGTCGACCGGGTGCGGCATGGCCTGGACTTCCGCATGGACCAGGCGCGCGGACGACCGGGCGCGCCGATCCTGACCATCGACGCCTTCGACCCCGTCTATGGCCAGCCCCTGCCGGTGCCGCCGCGCTTTACGCATCGTTATTCCTCCTATCGCAGCGAGAGCGTCTATGCGCAGGACCTGATCCGCATCGGCGATGTCACCGCGCTGATCGGCGCGCGCTGGAACAGTTTCCGCGAGACGATGACCAACTATCTGCGCGGCGACCTGCGGCTGGATACGGTCGATCGCGGTGTCACGCCGCGTGCGGCGCTGACCTGGGCGGCCAGCCCGCAATTCTCGCTGTTCACCAGCTGGGGCCAGTCGCTGCGGCTCAACCCGTCGGACGGGGTCAGCAGCTTCGACGCCGAGCGCAGCGAGTCGACCGAGGTGGGCGCCAAATATACGCTCTTCGGCGGCGCGCTGACCGGCCAGACCGCGTTCTTCACCATGACCAAGCGCAACGTGCTGAACCCCAACGCCGTCGACGTCTTCGTCAAGACCCAGATCGGTCGCCAGCGTTCGCGCGGGGTGGAGACGGTGGCCGACTGGCATCTGGCCGGCGGACTGACCGGCACCGCGACCTACACCTATACCGATGCGACGGTGCGCAACGACAAGAACACCGCGCTGATCGGCACGATGCTGTCCAATGTCCCCAAGCACCTCGCCGCGCTCGACCTGCATCAGCGGCTGGGGATGGTGACGCTGGGCGCCGGCGTGACGCATGTCGGTGCGCGCAACGGCGATCCGTTCGCCAGCGGCTATCGCCTGCCCGCCTATACCACCGTGCGGCTGGATGCGAGCTGGGCGGTCAACCCGCGCTTCGACGTGCGCGTCGACATCGAGAACCTGTTCGACACCTATTATATCGCCAGCAGCTATGCCGATGTGTGGACGATGCCGGGCGCGCCGCGCAATGTGCGGGTAACGCTCCGGGGGCGGTTCTGACCTGATCCTATTCCTCCCTTGTAAGGGGAGGTGGCAGGGCGTAGCCCTGACGGAGGGGTGTCAACATTAGCGAATTTTGGACGTCTTCACCGCCGGTTATACCCCTCCACCAGCTTCGCTGGTCCCCCTCCCCTTGCAGGGGAGGAAAGTTAGCCGAGCAGCCTTTGTAAGGGCTCGGTCAGGACCTCTTCCACCATATCACCCTGCCGGACCAAAATACGCGCCGCCACCTCCATCGGCGCCAGCGCCGACAGGTCGGGAAACAGCACCGCCACCGCCGTCGCCAGCGCATCGGCCAGCATCGCGGTCTGCGCGATGACGTGCACGCTCACCACGCCGTTGATGGGTGGATGGCCGGTGCGCGGGTCGAGGCCGTGCTCGCCTTTGCGATAGGTGCCGCTGCCCGCGACCGCCATCTGGTGCAGCGCCACGCGCATCGGCGATACCTGCGCGCCCGGCGGGGTTTCGAGATCGACCCACCAGGGTTCGCCATCGGGCCGCGTGCCACGCCCGACCAGTTCGCCGCCGACCTCGACCAGACAATGTCGAAAGCCCCGAGCCGCCAGCATGTCGGCAACCGCATCGGCGGCATAACCCTTGGCGATGCCCGACAGGTCGAGCGCGACGCCACCCGGCTGCCACAGCCGTGCGGCCTGCGCGTCCCAGCGCAGCTGTCGCCAGCCACCCGCTGCATGGGCCTGCGCGATCGCCGCGGCATCCGGCGCGGGCTGGAGGCCCTTCGGACCATGGCCCCAGAGATCGACCAGATGCCCGATGGCCGGATCGAACGCGCCATCACTCTGCGCCGCGATGCGAAGGCCGGTGTCGATCACGCGGGCGAAATCGGGCGGCAGCGCGCTCCAGCTACCCGCCGCCGAGCGGTTGAACCGCGCCAGGGCCGAATCCGCCGCCCAGTGGCTCATCTGCGCGACCAGATCGTCCAGCCGCGCCTGTACCGCCGCGCCGACGCCTTGCGCGCCGGTCACGTCGCGGGTGGCATAGAGCACCCGCCACATCGTCCCCATCGTCTCGCCGCCCAGCGTGACGACCGCCGCCGGATCGCCGTTCGCCACGGCGTCCGGTTCGATCCGGGGCGGCAGGACGATCCTCACGGGGTCATGACTTCCAGCGTGGTGGCATAGCTCATCCGCCGCTGCGTCGCGCGCGGGGCGCTGGGCTTGTCGTCGGTCAGCGTCGCGTTCAGCCAGTACATGCCCGCCGCCGGCCAGGTATAGCTGAGCAGCCCTTGCGCATCGGTCGTCACCTCTTTCGCCCCCTCGGCATCGCGGTAGCGCTTGCCGCCGGGGACGATCGTGACCTTCAGATTCGGCGCGGGCTTGCCGTCGACCAGGAAGCGGAACTTCGCCGTCTCGCCCGCGACCAGCTCGTCCGGATGGGTGATCGGGTCCAGCTCCAGGCCCTTACCGGTGGGTTTCAACACGATGCGGGTCGGCTCGCCCGCCGTCACGAAAATCTCGTTGCGGCCGAGCGTCTCGGTCAGCGTCACATCGGTCGCGTTGGCGGGAATGTCCGCCACGGTCAGCGACGGCTGGCGCACCCCGTTCGGCCCCGGCGGACCGCCACGTCCGCCGACGCGCTTCTCGACGCCGTCGACCTTGAAGCTGCCCATCACGCCCGACATCTCGGTCCCGATCTTCCAGGTGCCGGGCTTGTCGAGCTGCACATCGAAGACCGAGCGATAGCGCCCCGTCGCGCCGTTCTGGATGCGGCCGGGCGTGCCGTCGGGCTGCCAGACCTTCACCATCTCGATCCGGCCGGGCTGGTGATCGGCATAGAACAGGTCGTTCGACACGGCGCTGTCGACCGTCACCCAGCTATCGGTGCCCGAGAAGATCGTACCCGAGGGGAGTAGCCACATGCGATGCGCCGAGGCCAGACCCGGAATCGCCAGCAGCGCGGCGGCGGCCCATAATTTGACGCGATGGTTCTTCATGATGATCCTCCCCTGTGTCAGCGCGCCGAGACGGTCACGGCGCCCAGTTCATGGCTGCCCGCGCCGCGCGCCTGCGGGTTGGGCACGGTCAGCGGCACCTGCACCAGTTCGCGCCCGCCCGTCTCGCGCGCGGCTTCGACGTTCAGGACATATTGGCCGGGCTTCAGGTCGGCGGGCAGCGGGATGGCATGGGTGCCGGGCGCACGGGTCGCGCCGCTGATGCCGTTGGCAGGCATCGCCATGCTCCGCCCGCCCTTGCGCCACCAAGCCCGCAGATCGGCGAGCCATTTGGTGCCGGGCTCGCCGCCCATCTTCTTGACGTCGTACCAGACGGCCAGCGTGCGCGCCGGGCCGCCGGTCGCGGGCTCCAGCCAGACCGCGACATAGGGCTTGTGATATTCGGCGACGTTCAGCTTCGGAATGGTGACGTTGACCGTCGCGGCGCTCGCCGCCCCTGGCAATGCCACCACGCCCAGCGCGAAAACAGCGGTCGATCGCATCGTGAGTTTCTCCATCAGTGCAGGAAGAAGACGGCGATCGCCGCCGGGATCAGCAACCCCGCCGCCACCAGCGGCCAGGTCGAGGGACGATGCCGGGCATGCATCTGAAGCAGCAGCAGCCCGGTCAGGGTGAAGATGATGCACGCGACCGCAAACACGTCGATGAACCAGAACCAGGCGGTCCCGGCATTGCGCCCCTTGTGCAGGTCGTTGAGGTAGGAGATCCAGCCGCGATCGGTCCGCTCCGATGTGATCGCGCCGCTTGTCCGGTCGATGCTGACCCAGGCGTCGCCGCCGGGACGCGGCATGGCGACATAGACGTCCGCATCCGACCATTCGCCCGGTCGCCCGGCCGGGTCCAAATCGACCGCGCGCGCCACTGCCTCCGCGACGCGAGGCGGCAGGGGCGCGTCGGTGGATTTCGGATTTGCCAGCAACGGGCGCAGGCCGGGCGCGAGCAGCCCGCTCTTCTGCACTGTCTTGGGATTGGCCGAGATGCTGGCCGCGTGGTTCAGCGTCAGGCCGGTGATCGCGAACAGCATCATGCCGATCAGCGACACCGCCGCGCTGATCCAGTGCCAGGTGTGGAACTGCTTCAACCACCAGCTACGCCACTTGCGCTTCTTCGGCTTGGGAAGCGTGGAAGCGGTCATGCGTCGGCCCAGCGTCTAAGCAGATTGTGATAGACGCCGGTCAGCTCGACGACCGATCGGTCCCCCTGCCCCCGGTCCGCGCCCACCCGCTGCACCGCGCGGTCCAGGTCGAACAGGATGCGCCGCTCGCCATCGTCGCGGACCATCGACTGGATCCACAGGAAGGAGGCGACACGGCACCCCCGCGTGACCGGCTCCACGCGGTGCAGGCTGGAGGCCGGATAGAGGACCGCGCTTCCGGCGGACAGCTTCACCCGCTGTTCGCCATAGAGATCCTCGACCACCAGCTCGCCGCCGTCATAGGCTTGCGGGTCTTCGAGGAAGAGGGTCAGCGACAGGTCGGAGCGCATCCGGAAATCGCTGCCCCGCTTCAGCCGCACGGCATTGTCGACATGCACGTCGAAGGCCTGGCCGCCCGCATAGCGATTGAACAGCGGCGGATAGACCTTCAGCGGCAGAGCGGCGGCCACGAACAGCGGCGACCGGCCCAGGGCATCGAGGACCATCCGTCCCGCCTCGACCGCCGCCCCCGAATCCTCCGGCAATTGCTCGTTGCGCTTGGCGAGCGCCGCCTGCGGGCCGGAGGTGGCATTGCCGTCCGCCCAGGCGCCTGCGTCGATGACGCGGCGGACCTGGGCGACCCCGGCGGGATCGAGGATATCGGGAAGGACGATCAGCATCGACGAAGGCTAGCCCGTTCAGAAATTGTAGAACAGGCTCAGCGTCGCCTGGCGCCGGTCGCCGGGGATCGCCCAGCCGCCGGTGACGGTGCCCGCCGGCAATGTGATGCCATTGGTCACGCTCGTCGCCGTGGAGACGTTATTGCGGACGCCCGTCGCATATTTCTCGTCGGTGAAGTTCTGGATGTTCAGCTGCATCGTCCAGCGCTTGGCGATCGTATAGGCCAGGTACGCACGGTGGATCAGGTAATCGTCCACCCGGTACTGGGTCCGATTGGCCAGCACCGGCGCATTGGTCGCGAACGATCCCTGATAGGTCAGGCCGTACCCGACCTCCAGGCCGAAGGGCAGCTTATAGGTGGTGAACAGGCTGCCCGAATGCTTGGGCGTCTGGATCAGCTGGCTGCCCGCCTGCGGATCGGTGACGCCCGCCGCCTTGTCGCGGTTGGAGATGCTCTGCAGCACCTTGCCGTCGAGATAAGTGTAGTTGGCGAAGATCGTCCAGGCCGGGGTGATCGCCCCCGACAGGCCCAGTGCGATACCGTCCACCCGGCTGCGTCCGTCCAGCACCTGAAGATTGGCGGGCAGCGCGGGGTCGTTGGAGGGGACGCGGTAATTGGTCCGTTCGTTGCGGAAGATGGCGGCGGTCAGCTCCAGCTTGCGGCCGAACAGCCCGGCCTTCACGCCCGCCTCGTAATTCTTGGCGGTTTCGGGCGCGACGGCGCAGGGGTTCGCGGCGGTCGCGGTCGACGGCACGCCACAGCCCAGCCGGACGGTCGAGGACGACGGCGTCTTGGCATTGCCATAGCTGGCATAGAGGCTGACATCCTCGACCGGATGGAACACGCCGCCCGCGCGCCAGGAGAAGAGCTTCTCGCGGCTGATCTGCGGTGCGGCCTGGAGCGCGGTCAGCTGGGTCGAGCCGGGCGGAACGATGACGAGCGGCAGGGCACGGAAATTCGCCTCCTGATACTCCCAGCGTACGCCGCCGTTCAGCTCGAAGAAGCGGTTCAGCGCCAGCGTGTCGAAAGCATAGACGGCCAGGTTGCGCGTCTCGCTGCGCGACTGGGCGGTCGTGGTGAAGTTGATCGGGCCGGTATAGTTGGTGTTGGGCGCCGCGATGTTGATCAGCGGCAGCGGCGACACCGCGCTGCCATTGGCGTTGCGCAGCAGCGAGCCTTGGGTGATCCGGTAATCCTCGATCATGCCCGACATGCCGATGTTCAGGACATTGTGGAACCCGCCCTTCGCGCCCGCTTCATGGCGCAGGTCTATCTGGTCGGTCAGCATCTGGTTCTGCTGATCGCGCACCAGTCCGCGCGGGCCGGAGGGCAGATAGAAGCCCGGCGGCACATTGGCCGGGCAGGCCGCGCCGACGCTCCCCCCCGGCGTCGCTGTGACCGGCTGCAGCCCCGTGGAGGCGAGGCAGAAGGTCCCCTGCGGCGCGGAGGTCACGCTATATTGCGTCACCTGCTGCCAACGCGTCAGGTTGCGCACGCTCCAATGCTCGTCGATCTGGTGGCGGAAGGTCGCGGTCAGGCGGTCGACCGTGCTGTCCTGCCGGTCGAGATTGGCGATGCCGAAATAGGCGTCGCGCTTGGCACCCGGCACAAAGCCGTCGACGATGCCATTGTCGAACCAGGGAATGCCGTAGACCGGGGTGTTGCGATCCTCCTGATGGACATAAGCGAGCGTCAGGCTGGTCGGCCCGTCGATACCGATCGTGACCGAAGGCGCGATGCCCCAGCGCTGCATCTTCTCGACATCGCGGCCGGGCACGTCGTTATGGTGATAGGCACCGTTCAGGCGGACGGCGACCAGGTCGGACACGCGGACATTGCTGTCGATCGCGCCGCGATAATAATTGTCGGTGCCGCCCGAGCCCTGCAAGATGGTCAGCGTCTCGGGGGTCGGCACCTTGGAGACGAGGTTGATCGTGCCGCCGACCGACCCCGATCCGTTGAAGACGCTGTTCGCCCCGTTATAGACCTCGACCTGTTGCAGGTTGAACGGGTCGGTTCGGCTGTACTGCGCGCTGTCGCGAATGCCGTCGATGGTGACGTCGTTGCTCGCCGAATAGCCGCGCAGGTTGATCGAGTCGCCATAACCGCCGCCGCCTTCGCCCGCGCCGAACGTGATGCCCGGAATCGTCTGCAGCACGTCGCGCAGGGTCTGGAGATTCTGCTTGCGGATGGTCTGTTCGTTGACGACGGTGATCGTCTGCGGCGTGTCGAGCAGGGCGGCGGTCGCCTTCGGGCTTTCCAGCGTCGCGCCAGTGGCGCGCTGGCCGGTCACGACGACCGTGTCGCGCTGGCCGGTCGAATCCTGTGCGCGCGGCGCGGTGCTGTCGGCGCGGGGCGCGGGCTCGGCGGCGGCGACGCCCGGGGCAGTCGCCAGGAAGCCGACGCAGGACAGGGCGATGAACGAATGTGACATGATGGTTCCCCTTTGCGACAGGCGGCTATTGCGAGACAGTCGCAATGTCAATGCGAATGATAATGACTCTCATGCTGAAGTGGGAAAGAGGAGGCTGGAAAAACCCGGCAAACCGCCATTGAGGGCGATTTGTGAAATTATTTTCACGAACGAGACCAGCCGATGCAGCACCTGACTGAAATGGTCATTGGCGCGGTGGCCCACCGCCTGCGTCGAGGGGTCGGGAATGGCCCGCCTTGCCCTCCGAAACCGAAATTTTACCGTATCTAACCTATGTTTCAGGTATGAACGAAAGGTCGGACCCGAATCGCCACCTCCGCATCCCCGGCCACCAGGTCGAATTGGGCATGTACGTCCATGCCCTGCATTGCGGATGGCTTCAGAGCCCATTTTGGCGAAAGTCCTTCCTGCTCGTCGCGCAAGAAGATCGGGACAAGATCCGCAAATCCGTCCCGCAGGTCACGATCGACCTGTCCAAGGGACGCGGCCTGACGCTGGTCGCTGCCTCTCCGTCACGGGATCAGGCCGTATCCGCGCCGCCCCCCGCTACCATCGCCACTATCAAGCCCCGGCGCAGCAAGCCGCCGACCGAATTCGAGCGGGCAGGCCTGATCGCGCAGCGTGCGACGGCGGCCGTCACCAAGCTGTTCGCCGAGTCCCGGCTGGGTCGGGCGATCCAAACATCCGACCTCATCCCGATGGTCGAGGACATCGCCCAGGCCACCTCGCAGGGCCTGGCCGCCATGGTCGCGGTCACCCGGCTGAGGGACAGGGACCAATATACCTATATCCATTCGGTCGCGGTCGGCACCTTGATGATGGGCCTGTCGCGTCAGCTCGGGCTGAGCGACGAGGATATCCGCGTGGCGGGCATGGCCGGGCTGCTCCACGACATCGGCAAGATGCGGGTCTCGCCCGAAATCGTCGAAAAGCCCGGCCGCCTCACCCCCGACGAACTGATCGAGATGCGTCGGCATCCTGCGCTGGGCTATAGCACGCTGCTGGACCTGGACGATCTCGACCCGCGCATCCTGGACGTGTGCCGCCACCATCACGAGAAGATGGACGGCACCGGCTATCCCGACGGGTTGAAGGGCGAGCAGCTGAGCCTGTTCGTCCGCATCTCGGCGGTGTGCGACGTGTATGACGCGGTCACCTCGATCCGTTCCTACAAACGCGCCTGGTCGCCGCACGAGGCGCTGGCCCAGATGATCGAGTGGGAGGGGCATTTCGACGCGGACATCCTGCGCGCCTTCATCACCAGCCTGGGCATCCAGCCCTTTGGCGAGCTGGTCCGCCTCCATTCCAATCGCTTGGGCATCGTGGTGCGCGAGGGGGAGAGCCCGACGACGCCGATCGTCCGCGCGTTTTTCGACGTGCCCGAACAGCAGACCATTCCCAGCGAAGATGTTCTCACGACACAAGACCCCGTTCTACGGGTCGAGCGCGGCGATTATTGGTTTGGCGACCGCTGGCCCTCGCTCCAGGCCGAAATCATGGCTGACATTCCGATTCCCGATACGCCGCTGCGTCGCGCGTCAAGCCTGTGATCGCGGCCGCTGGCGATCGCGCCGCCACCTGATAGGATCGGCGCCTCCGAACGCCAGCGCCCGGGAAGCCGATGATCATCCGTACCGCCACCCCGGACGACGCCCTGCCGATGAGCGGCGTCCTGCTCGACATCATCGCCCTGACCGGCCGGACCCGTCCGCATGATCCGGCCTTCACCCTGTCGCACTATATCGCCGCGCCCGACGGGATCCGGTGCAGCGTGGCGGTCGACGAGGACGGCGCGGTCCTGGGCTTTCAATCGCTGAAACGGGCGGTGGCGGGCAATCGCTACGACGTGCCCGAGGGCTGGGGCATCATCGGCACCCATATCGGCCCGCGCGCGCATCGACGCGGCGTCGGTCGCGCGCTGTTCGCCGTCAGCCGACAGGCCGCGATCGACGCCGGACTCAGCCGGATCGACGCCTCGATCGGCGCCGACAACCCGATGGGCCTTCGCTATTACGAAGCCATGGGGTTTCGCACCTGGCGCGAGGGGGGCGCCATCGTCCAGAAGATGCTGGTCCTCGACCCAGCCCCCTGACATGCGGGTGATGGCGGGCCATCACGTAATTCTGTATGGCGCGGCGGATGATCCGCCTCAGTGAACTGAAACTGCCTCTCCACCATGCGGACGAGGCCCTGCCCGCCGCCATCTGTCGCCGATTGCGGGTGACGCCGCGCGAACTGGTGCGCTTCGTCGTCGCCCGGCGCGGGCATGATGCGCGCGACAAGGCCAATATCCAGCTCGTCTACTCGGTCGACGTCAACCTGAAGAACGAGGCCGCCGTGCTAGAGCGGTTCCGCCGCGACTGCGATGTGCAGCGCGCGCCCGACACCCGCTATCACCTGCCCAGCGCGCCGCCTGCCGTGGCGAAGCGCCCGGTCGTGATCGGCGCGGGCCCTTGCGGCCTGTTCGCCGCGCTGGTGCTGGCGCAGGCGGGATACCGCCCGATCATCCTGGAGCGCGGCAAGGTGGTGCGCGAGCGGACGCAGGACACCTGGGGCCTGTGGCGGCGCAGCGTGCTGAACCCCGAATCCAACGTCCAATATGGCGAAGGCGGCGCCGGCACCTTTTCCGACGGCAAGCTCTACAGCCGGATCAAGGATCCGCGCCACCTGAACCGCAAGGTGCTGACCGAGTTCGTCAAGGCGGGCGCCCCGCCCGAGATCCTGACCGAGGCGCATCCGCATATCGGCACCTTCCGCCTGGTCACCATGGTCGAGAGCATCCGCGCGACCATCGAGGAACTCGGCGGCGAGTATCGTTTCTCCACCCGCGTCGACGGGCTGGACGTCGAGACGGACGGATCGGGAGAGCGCCGGGTGCGCGGGCTGCACCTGAACGGCGGCGGCTATCTGGAGGCCGATCATGTCGTCCTGGCGATCGGACACAGCGCGCGGGACAGCTTCGCGATGCTCCAGGCGGCGGGTGTCTATGTCGAGGCTAAGCCCTTTTCGATCGGGGTGCGGATCGAGCATCCACAGGGCTGGATCGACCGCGCGCGCTTCGGGCACCAGGCGGGCAACCCCATCCTGGGCGCGGCCGAGTATCACATCTCGCACCACTGCAAGAATGGGCGCACCGTCTACAGCTTCTGCATGTGCCCCGGCGGCACGGTGGTCGCCGCGACCAGCGAAGAGGGCCGCGTCGCGACCAACGGCATGAGCCAATATTCGCGCAACGAGCGTAACGCCAATTCGGGCTTCGTCGTCGCGATCGACCCGGAACGCGACTTTCCCGGCGATCCGCTGGCGGGCCTGGCGCTGCAACGCCATTGGGAAGCGCGCGCCTATGTCGCGGGCGGATCGAACTACAAGGCGCCGGCGCAGCGGGTCGGCGATTTCCTGGCCGGACGCCCCTCGACCAGCCTGGGGTCGGTCACACCCTCCTATCGCCCCGGCGTGACCCCGACCGACCTGGCCGAGTGCCTGCCCGACTTCGTCATCGAGGCGATGCGCGAGGCGATCCCGGTCTTCGGTCGCCAGATCGCCGGGTACGACCATCCGGACGTGGTGATGACCGGCGTCGAGACGCGGACCTCCTCGCCGGTCCGCTTCACGCGCGGCGAGGACGGGCATAGCCTGAACACGCGCGGGCTGTTCCCGGCGGGCGAGGGCGCGGGCTATGCGGGCGGCATCCTGTCGGCGGCGGTCGACGGCATCAAGACGGCCGAGGCGGTCGCGGCCAGCATCGGCAGGCTGTGAAGATCTTCTTCGACGGCGGCCTGCGCCCCGGCGGAATGGAATATGCCGTGGTCATCGGGGGCCACGCCCGGATCGTCCGCGATCTGGGCCCCGGCACCAGCATGACCGCCGAGTGGCTGGCGCTGATCGCCGCGACGCAAGCGGCGCATGAGGCAGGGCTGACCGATGCGCTGCTGCTGGGCGATGCGGCGGCGGTGGTGGCGCAGGCGACGGGTAAGGTCCGGGTGCCGCCTGCGCATCTTTCGCACTTCATGGAATGGTCGACCCTCCCGCGCCCTACTGGACTCCGGTTGCGCTACATCAAGCGGACGCAGAATCTGGCGGGCATCGCATTGGAGCGATCACGAAAAAAATGAGGAAGGCTTAGGGTGTACGATAATTGCGGCGCTCGGGACGAAGATGGTGAGCGGATCTTGGTCTACCTTTTACGTCGCGTGAGTCTGAAAAACGTCACTACTGCGCATATAGCAAAAACAGGTGCGATCATGATGGCGAATACAAGCGCATCTAGTCCCGCCTGGCCGTCATAGGGCGATGCATTCATGTCCTGTTGCAATCGCAAATAGACTGCCAATTCCCATGCAATATATAAGGTAATGCCGCCAATTATCGTGGCTAAGGCAGTCTTCGCCCAGCCAATACCACCCAGTTTGCAAAATAGCGCAACGACAGCGCAAAAACATAATATCGCTTTAGCGCCTAAATCCATGCGGTGACGCTCTCACAAAGCGTCAATGTCCGCAACCAGGCGTTCCCCGCCCCGCGACGCTATCGGCGCGCGCTCTTATCCACCGGCCCCATCATGAAGGTGCGCGACAGGCCGTGGTACAGTTTCTCGCGGCACACCAGCTGGCTGACCCCATCGGCGATGAAGGCGGTGGCGAACATAGGCAGCATCAGGCCGCGGCTGGCGGTCGTCTCGGACAGGATGATGACGGCGGTCAGCGGCGCGCGGACCACACCCGCGAAATAGCCGACCATGCCCAGGATCACGATCGCCGAGGCGGGCGAGTCCGGAAATACCGAGCGCAGCAGATTGCCCAGCCCCGCCCCGACCGACAGCGACGGCGCGAAGATACCGCCGGGAAGGCCCGCGACGGCGGTGGCGAGCGTCGCCAGGAACTTGGCCGGGCCGTACCAGAGCGGCGCGTCGACGCCGACGATCATCGCCCGCGCCGCCCCGTAGCCGGTGCCCCAGGTCAGCCCCGTGCCGACCCCCAGCCCGGCGACCACGACACCGCACAAAGCGGCGAACAGGACCGGGCGCTGCTTGCTCCACAGGGTCACGCGGTTGCCGCCCGTCGCCATCATCAGCATCAGCCGGGCAAAGCCGCCGCCCGCCAGCCCGCCGACGATCCCGGCCACCGGCGCGGCGATCAGCGCGGTGACGATCGGCATATGCGCGCCGATCAGCCCGAAATAGACATAATCGCCCTGCACCGACTGGGCGACCATGCCTGCGATCGCGATGGCGGCGATGACCAGCAGCGTGACCTTCTGCTCATAGGCCGAGGCAAGTTCCTCGATCGCGAAGAGCAGCCCGGCCAGCGGCGTGTTGAACGCCGCCGCGACACCCGCCGCGCCGCCCGCGATCAGCACGGCCCCTCGCAGCGGCACGCCCAGGATACGGTGGGTCAGGCCCATGACGGCTGCGGCGATCTGCACCGTCGGCCCCTCGCGCCCGACCGACGCGCCGCCCAGCACCGCCGCCAGCGTCAGCCCGGCCTTGGCGACGACGGTGCGGATCGACACCAGCCCATGCGTCGCCTGATCCGGATCGGCCTGTGCCGCCATGACCTGCGGAATGCCCGACCCGCGCGCCAGCGGCGCGAAGCGGCGGGTGATCCAGACCAGCGCGGCGAACAGCAGCGGTGTGACCACAAGCGGCGCCCAGTGATAGCGCCTGGCGAAATGGCCGAATATCTCACCCGCCACATCGGCGGCCTGGGCAAAGACGGTCGCCGCCAGCCCGATCGCCACCGCGCCGATCAGGACCGCCAGTCGCGTGCGGAACTTGATCGAGCCGGGCCCGGCGGTGCGCAACAGCGCCCGGTAGCGGGCGGGCGTCCATTTGCGGATGGTCGGGTGGGAGGCGCGCGGATCTGCCATGGCCGACCTCTACACCCGGCGGTCGACCAAAAACAGCCGAAGCCGGACTCAAATTTGCGCAGCAGCTCGCGGAAGGTACGGCATGGGCGTCCACCTCTGGAACCGATGGAGGGATTTGCCCCTCTGGTCACGACCATCGTCTCCCCCTAGGTTCCCGGCCGGGCAGGGGGAGGATGACGGATGCTCCGTGGTATAGCGGTTTCGATACTCGCGTTGGCGATCGGCAGCGCGGCTAGCGCACAGCTTCGCCCGACGCCCGAGGATATCGAGAGCTATCGCGGCAATTCGACCCTGCATTCCTATCCTGAGGCACCGGTCGTCGCCTGGGAACGCGACCTTCGCGAGCAGTTGAAGCGGAATAAGCCGATCGCCGCCGCCGATGCGCTGGCGCCGCGCTATGGCCTGCCGCCCGCCACGATGCGGCGGCTGGTCGCGGCGTGGATCGTCACCCAGGCCAAGCGCTTCGCACCCGACAAAAACTGGCAGGCCGGGGCGCGGGTCGAATGGCTGGCCCTGGCGCCGATGGTCCGACAGGCACCGATCGGCCTGCCGCTGGCGGCGGCGGCCCTCGACAGCATCGACGAATGTTCCGCCACCCCGTTCGCGGCCCTGCTTAGGGGGGCCGAGGACCGGGCGACCGACGCCTATCGGATCGCCCTGGCGGCGCCGTGCGGCGACAATTTCGCGCGGGCGGCCGAGGCGGCACCGGACCGGGCGATGCCGTCGCTGATCCGCCTCGCCGACTATGGCGACCTGCCGCTGCGCGATACGCTGCCGCTCTATGCCTGGCTGACCAGTCCGCAGGCACTGTCGCGGGTGGCGGAGCCCGACCGGGCCGCGATCACCACGATGCTGTGGCAACGCTATTTCACCGCCTTGTTCCAGGCGGGGCTCGAAACGCGAGCGCTGGCCTTGCTTGACGCGCTGGCGCCGGAGGTGCGCGCCGAGGTGCTCTCGCCCGCCTATCGACCGCCGCGCAGGGCGGTGGTGGACGGCATCGCCATGACGTTCGACCGGGATGGCGACGACATGGCGACAGTCGAGATGGCCGACGAAATGGAGGCGATGGCCGACGCGCTGGGAAAAGACGCTGACCCGCAGCCTGCGACCACGAAACTCGTCCCCGCCGAACCGACCCCGCAGGCCGCCGAAACGGCCGAAGCCGAACGCTCCACGGCGCCGATCCTGTCCTTCGTCGAAGCGCTGGCCATTGCGGGACGCGACGCCGAGGCCCGCGCGCTGTTGGCCACCCTGCCCGGCCTCGCCCAGGCCAGGGCCGCCGCCGCGACGATCTACATGCGGCGCGACGACGATCGCACCAACACTCCCCCGATCGACGCTCTGCCGATGGATGCGCTGGTCGTCGATCATCTGCTCAACCAGCCCGACGCAGACCCTTATCCGATCGCCGAAATCCTCTTTGGGGGGATCGGTCATGGGGAAAATACGGTCGGGGCCAAGGTCCGGTGCCGCGTCTTCCCCGAGGATGCATTTCCCGGTTTGTGCCAAGAAGGGCGCCGCCAGGCCGCACCCGATCTGGACCGGTCCTCGACCTTCGACCGGGAAACCCCCACGACCGAAGCCGTGCTGCGCCGGATCGTCCCCGATTTTACCGCTCGGCAGGCCGCGATGCGGGCTGAGGCGGGACCGGTATCCGCCACGGCCTCACATGCCGACCGCGCCAGCCGACCCGCGCCCGCCGCGCCCTTTGCCGAGCGGCCCATCCCCGCCGACCGGCGCGGCTCCGCGACGGCTTCGATGCCGCCGGGTCTGGCGCCCCTGCCGAGCGGCTATGCGCTTGTCCGCGCCGAGCGCAGCGGCCAGCGCGCCGTCGCGATCAGCCTGTCCCAAGGGCTCGACCCGACCGGCGAAGTATCGCGCGGCGGCTATTGGGTCCATGTGTCGGACGATGGCGGCCAGCATTGGCAGGCGCCGCTTTATACCGGCCTGGCCGACCGCTTCCCCTATGTCGTGCCGGAAGCGGCACGCCTGCCGCTGATCGACGGCGATACGCTGAACCTGGCGGTCGAGGTGGCGGAACTGGATACCGCGAGCATCACCTATCCGCCGGTCGCGCTGCGCACCCGGCGTCGGGCGAAGGACCTGTATCTCACCATCCCGCTGGCCGATCTGCGTCGGGACAGCGACGGGGACGGCTGGACCGATATCACCGCACGACATCTGTTGCTCGACCGCCCCCGGGCAGCGGGGCAGACGCCTTTCCTGGTCGGCAGCGACAGTGGTGCGGCCTGCCCGGCGCCCTCACGCGAACGACTGGCACGCATCGGCCTGCTGAGCCGGTTGTTCTCGCCCAGCGGCGCGGCGATCGTCGAGCCGATGGATCGCCCGCCGGGCGAGATCGGCCTTGGCGGCCAAGGCGGCGTGGCCAGCCCGTCGCCGCGCCAGCCGCTGTTCCTGCTCGGCCAGGCGGAGGATTATCGCTGCCTGCGCGCCGCCCGGCCGATCATCGTCTATGGCGCGGGAGAAATCCCCGCACTGGAGGCGCGGGATCCCGATTTCCACGCGATCGCAGTGCCGCCGATCCTGTTCGACCGGGCCCGCAACCGGGGTTTCGTGCGCTGGTCGACCGGCTGGTCGGGCGGCACCTTCCGCCTGCGCTGGGTCGACGGACGCTGGACCTATGACGTCATCAGCAGCTGGATCAGCTGAGGCTCAGCCGGGCGTCGGCGGGCCCGCCGGTCGCGCCTGTTCGGTCTCGGCAAGCGGGCGGACACGGAACAGCAGCGCACTGCCGATCAACGCGACCAGGCCCAGCGCGATGCAGAAGACAACGACGCCGTGCCAATCGCCATGCGTCCACGCGATGCCGCCCGCCGAGCCCAACACGCTCGACCCCATATAGTAGAAGAACAGATACCAGGCGGCCGCCTGCCCCCGCGCGGCACCGCCCCGCCGCCCGACCCAGGCGCTGGCGATCGAATGCGCGCCGAAAAAGCCGATGGTGACGACCGCGATGCCTGCAACCACCATCCATAGCGGCGCGGCGGCGGTCAGCGCGACGCCCAGGATCAGGAGGACGGTCGGCACCCAGAAGACCCGCCGCCGCCCCATCCGCCCCGCCAGCCCGCCGAACAGGCTCGAGCTGATCGACCCCAGGATATAGAGCAGGAACACCGCCCCCACCGCCGCCTGCCCCAGGCCATAGGGCGGCGCGAGCAGATGGAATCCGGCATAATTATAGATGGTGACGAAGACGCCCATCAGCAGGAAGCTCTCCAGATAGAGCAGCCGCAATCCGGGATCGCGGAACAGCACCGCCGCCCCGCGCGGCAGGGCGAGCCAGTCCGCCTCGCTCGCCACGAACCGACGCGATGCTGGGGCGAGCCGCCGGAACGCCTCCGCCATGGCCAGCCCCGCCAGCCCGACCGCCGCCAGCGCCCAGCGCCAGTCGGCGACCGCCGCGACCCAGCTGGCGACCAGCCGCCCGCCCATGCCGCCCAGCGCGCTGCCCGCGATATAGAGGCCCATCGCCGATCCGATCGAGGCCGCATCCACCTCTTCGGCGACATAGGCCATGGCCACCGCCGGCACCCCCGCCAGCGCAAGGCCCGCCAGGAAACGCAGGGCCAGCAGCCCGTACCAGCCCGGCACGACCGCCGCCGCGAGCGTCAGCAGCGCCGCCGCCATCATCGCCGCGACCATCAGCGACCGCCGCCCCAGCCGGTCCGACAGCGCCCCCGCCACCAATATGCCGAAGGCCAGCGGCCCGGTCGCCAGCGACACCGCCAGCGACGCCGCCTCCGCGCTCAACCGGTAATGCGCCGCCAGCAGGGGCAGCAGCGGCTGCACGGCGTAGAGCGTCGAAAAGGTCGCGAAGCCGGCGAACAGCATCGCCCAGGTCAGGCGACGATAGCCGGGCGTTCCGGCGACCAGAGCGGGGGAGAGGTCGGTCACGGGCATTCCTTGGTTCGCACATGCAACGGATCAGCCGCCCGGGGGCTCCCCCCGCAAGATGCGCCATTGCCTCTTCCATAATTTGTCCCGATGACGAAACCCGACACAGCCAGGATATGGATATGAGCGAACCCGCCGCGCAGCCGCTGATGAAGGACCTGCTCGGCCCGGCCGCCCTGCGCGCGATCGCCGATGCCGGGGTCGCCGCATCGCCCGATTTCGATCGCTCCGCCTTTCTCGACGCGGCGTCGACCGGACTGGAGGCGCTGTCGGTCATGGAGCGGGTGCGGCATATCGCCGATGCGCTGCATGTCGCCCTGCCCCGTGACTATCCGCAGGCGGTCGCGATCCTGCGCGCCATGGGCCCGCGCCTGACCCACGCGTTCCAGGCCTTTGCGATCACCGAATATGTCGCACGCCACGGCCTGCACGATGTCGAGCGGTCGATGGCGGCGCTGGCCGACCTGACCCGGTTCGGTTCGGCGGAGTTCGCCATCCGGCCCTTTCTGGCGCAGGATCCGGACGCGATCCTGGCGCGCATGACCGACTGGGCGATGCATCCCGACGCGCATGTCCGCCGCCTGGCCAGCGAAGGCAGCCGCCCCCGCCTGCCCTGGGCGGCGCGCGTCCCTGCGCTGAAGGACGACCCGACACGCGCCGCGCCGATCCTGGAGCGGTTGAAAGCCGATCCCAGCCTCTATGTCCGCAAATCGGTGGCCAATCACCTGAACGACATCGGCAAGGATCGCCCGGACTGGCTGGTCGAGCGGCTGTCGGATTGGCCGCAGGACGATCCGCGTACCGCCTGGATCGTCCGCCACGCGTTGCGCACGCGGATCAAACAGGGCGACGCCGCCGCGCTGGCGCTGGTCGGCGCAAGCCTGGAGGTAGCCGTCGAGGTGCGTGATTTCGCGGTCGCCCCAGCCGTCGTCCATCTGGGCGAGAGCATCGCGATCACGGCCGACCTCCACTCGCGCGCGGCGACGCGCCAGCGCCTCGTCGTCGATTACCGGCTGCATTACGCCCGCGCCGCGGGCAGGACGGCGGCCAAGGTGTTCAAGCTGAAGACCTTCGATCTGGGCGCGGGCGAGACGACGCGTATCGCCCGCGCCCAGGTCATCCGCGACTTCAGCACCCGCCGGCACCATGGCGGCCGCCACCGGGTCGAACTGCTGGTCAACGGCCGTACCCTGGCGGAGGCCGTGTTCGATCTGGCGGTCTGATACTCTCCAAGCGGGGCGGATCGGCATTCACGTTCTTCCCTCTCCCCTGGTCAGGGGGGGACGGTTAGCGGAGCTTGGGTGAGGGGTTGAGCGAGCCTGAAGGCTCGCGCGCTGCTGGAGGAGGATGCGGGGCCGGTCGGCGGCTATGTCCTCGCCGACCTGGCCGACGATCCCTATCGCAGCCCGGTCGGCGCGCTGATCCGGCGCGGCGGTGGAGCCGGCGCTGGTCCTCGCACGTGGCGAGGGCGCCCGCTACCTGCCCGGCTGGTGCGGGGTGGGGCCCGACGGACTATAACCGCCGGGCCTCAGGCCGTTCACCAGTTCAGGCCCGCTCGCGCATAGACGTAACGCCCGTTGAAGCCGAAGGGCGAGAAATACGGGAAGCCCAGCACGCCGGTCGAGTTGTTGGCGAGCGCCGTCGCGCGCGGATAGACGTCGAACAGGTTGCTGACGCCGATGCCGATCTGCGCGCCCTTGGGGGCCGAGTAGCGGATCTCCAGATCGGTGATCGCCCGGTTGCCGGTCAGCACGTCGGCGGCGGGCGTCGTGCCCGGCTGGTTGACATTGCCATAATAGGTCACGCGGGCCAGCGCGCCGAGCCGGTCCAGCGACCAGTCGATCGTGCCCGTCACCTTCTCGCCCGGCGTGCCCTCTTCCAGCGTCAGAATGCGGCTGCGCGCGAACAGCGTCGGCGCGGGGTTCAGCGTCGCGGTCGAGGTCGGCACCCGCGTCACGTCGATGGTGTTGATGTTGCCCGCCACCGTGAAGTCGAAGGTCCCGGCGCTCTCGGTGCGCGCGCGGTAATGGCCGACCACGTCGATGCCCTTGGCGGTGCTCGCCAGCCCGTTGATGAAGAAGCGCGCCGCCGAGACGTCCAGCGGGAGGAGCAGGCTGGCGACCTGGGGGTTGTTGGCCGCCTGGATATTCTCCGACAGGCCGATCTGGTCGCGGATATGGATGCGATAGGCATCCACCGTCAGGTCGAAGCCCCCGGCGCGGATCACCGTGCCGATCGACAGGTTGGTCGACTTTTCGGGCCGCAGCGGCAGGCCGCCGAGCGCCACACCCACCGGGTCGGTCGAGGGGAAGGTGCCGGTCTGGATCGGCACGCCATTGGTCACGACCGAAGCCGTCTGGGTGAAATATTGCTGTTGCAGCGACGGCGCGCGGAAGCCGGTCGAGGCGGTGCCGCGCAGCGCGAACCAGTCGGTCACGTCGTAGCGCGCCGACACCTTGCCGGTCGCGGTCGAGCCGAAGTCCGAATAATCCTCGCCACGCCCTGCAATGCCGAGCAGCAGCTTGTCGGTGACCTGCGCCTCGACATCGAGATAGATGCTGCCGCTGCGGCGGCCACGCTTGATGGCGTTCTTGGGCTGGAACCCGCCAAAGCCCTGCGCGCCGCGCGAAACGCCGGGCACGAACCCGGTTTCCGGCGCGCCGTAGGACGCCAGTTCGCCCGGCGAGATCTTGTAACCCTCGCGCCGCCCCTCGATGCCGAAGGCGACGTTCAGCGACTGGAACACGTCGAACTTGCGCGTCACGTCCAGCCCGGCGACATACTGGTCATAGGCGACCTGGCCGTCATAGAAATTCTTCGGCGTCGCCGCCCCATACGCATAGTTGGCCGAGTTCAGCGTGCGGAAGTCGACGATGTTGCGACCATAGCTGAGCGACAGGTCGACATTGTATCCGCCGACATCGCCGCGCAGGCCGACCGCCGAATTGATGTCCTTCGACTTGGTGTTGATGATCGGCAGGAAGCCGTTGGGATAACCGGCCGTGATCGTCGCCGTGCTGGGGTTGCGCGGGAAGGCCGCGCCGCGCGTGTCGCGATCCTGATAGCCGCCAAAGGCATAGAGGCTGAGATTGTCGGTCAGCGAGGCGCCCGCATTGACGAAGCCGGTGAACTGCTCGACCTCCGGATCGCCATAGCGGCCGGTGATGCGGTTGGGCGTCACGCGCCGGTCGATATCGGCGCGGTTGGTCGGCTCGCGCTTGGTATATTCGCCCGACACGGTCACGAAACCGTCGCTGCCGAAGCCAAAGCCCTGCCAGGCCGAGGCGGTGACGACCGGCTCGCCATTGACGCGGCGGCTGTTCGCGGCGGTATCGACTTGCGTGTTGTAGAAGCCGTAGGTCACCGAGGCGCCGCCGCCCGAGCGCGCCTCGCGCAGCCGCAGGTTGACGACACCGGCGATCGCGTCCGAGCCATATTGCGCCGAGGCACCGTCGCGCAGCACCTCGATCCGGTCGAGCGCGACCGTGGGGATGGTGTTGAGGTCGACCGCCGCCGAACCACGCCCCACCGTGCCGTTGGTGTTGAGGTTCGCCGAGGTGTGGCCACGAATGCCGTTGATCAGGACCAAAGTCTGGTCGGGCGACAGGCCGCGCAGCGTCGCGGGGCGGATCGCGTCGGTCGCGTCATTCGCCGAGGGGCGCGGGAAGTCGATCGAAGGAGCGATGGTCGCCAGCGCGGCGGCCAGTTCGGTCGTCCCCTGCCGCTGCAGGCTGGCGCCGCTCAGCACGTCGACCGGCGATACGCTGTCCAGGCGCGTGCGCCCTTCCGCGCGGGTGCCGGTGACGATGATCTCGTCACCCGCGCCCGCCGCCGTGGCGGGGGCCTGCGCGGCCTGATCGTCCGGCTGAGCCTGGGGCTGGGCCTGTGTCGGCGACGGTGCGACCGTCTGCGCGGCGACGCACTGCGCGCCAAGTGCCAGCAACGAAACCCCGATAAGGGCGATGGTGCGACCCTGTGTCATTCCCTGAATCCTTGTTCTGCTCCCGGCTGTCGCGCGTGGCGCGGCACCGGGGCGTGCGTCTGTAACGCCCGAGCGAACGGAAACAGGCCAAAGAATTTCTATTGGGCCGGTAGGAATTCGGTTTTTTCCGTGTCCTATGATGATGTTGGCGAGACGTCGGCCCTGGTCAGGCGGTCGGCGCGCCGTCGTCGGGGGGCAGGTCGATCTCCACGATCCGATGCCCGCGGCGCAGGCGAATCTCGTAATGATGCTGCCCGGCAAAGACCTCTTCGATACCGATGATCGTCGCCGATCCGACGATACCGGGCAGCGCGGCGCGCAATCGGTGCGGCAGGTCGGCGGCGCTGACCGGCCGCTCGAAGGACAGGCCGCCTTCGGCCTCATGCTCGACGGCGGCGCGCGGGCGCCCTTGCCAATAGAGCTGCAATTCCTGCTCGTCGCCCGGCGCGACAAAGGCGATCCAGGCGCGCTGCGCGGCCATGATATGGCCGGTCGACAGCGTCACCAGCGCGATTCCCGACGCGACCATGGCGGCGAGACCCGCCCGCCGGAACAGGCTTTCGCGCATCCGCCCCAGGATCGACGGCGCGGCGACCGAGGCGAGCATGGCGGCGCCCGCGACCACGGCCCCGGCCACCAGCGCGGGCCGGGTCAACAGGCCGAACCAGGCATAGATGGCGAGCTTCAACAGGTGCAGCAGCACCTCGTTGGTGGCACGGGTCGCGACGATCTCGTCCTTGGACAGGCCCATCCGGTAATAAGCCCGGTTGAACACCACCCCGACCGCCCCGGTGAACCCCGACAACAGGCCCGCCGCCGCTCCCAGCCATGGCAGGCGGCCGAGCGGCAGCAGCGGCTCGGCGCCGGGTACGGGCATCCGCCGGAACAGCGCGGGCAGGTTGAACAGCAGAAAGCCGCCCAGCATCAGCTCGACATAGACCGCATCGAACCGCGTCAGCAGCCACGCGCCCAGCGCCGCCGCCGGCAGCGCGGTCGGCACGAAGCGGCGCACCACGTCCCAGCGGACATGCCGCCGGAACACGCCCAGCCGCGACAGTGAACTGGCCGCCGTCCCGATCGACAGCGCCGCCGGGACCGAGGCGACCGGCACGACCAGCCGCAGCAGCGGGATGAGGACGAGCCCCGCTCCGCCGCCCGCCACCGCGCTGACGACGAAGGCCAGGAACGCGGTGACGAAGAGCAGCAGGACGATCATCGGCGTGACATCATCGGAACGAAATGCCCGCCGTCAACAGGAAGGAGCGCGGCGGCAGATAGTTGAACTGGTCGAGCTGGCCATAGCCCGACTGATAGGCCTTTCCGTTGATCGTGGTCGTCGGCGCGCCCGAACTGCTGGTCGCGATCTGCGTCACCGCCCGGCTGTTGAAGACGTTGTTGACCGTCACGCCCAGCTTCAGCCCGCCCTGGATCTGCTGGCTGATCGCGAACTGCCCGATGCTGTAGGGGCGGATGCGGTACAGGCGGAAGCCGGGGCTGCCATTATAGTCGTTGGCATATTGCGGGCCGGTATATTTCTGGTCGAACGACAGGCGGAACCCGTCCCGGCGGAAGATGAAGCCCGCCGCCGCCGTGGTGAAGGGCGCCTTGCCGATCTGCGCGTCGGTCTGGACGCTGCGCGCCTGGTTGTACGAGCCGTTGCCGAAGATGGTCAGGCCCCGGATCGGCATGACGCTGAGCTGGCCCTCGACGCCCTTGTAGCGGACCTGGCCCTGGTTCACGAGCAGCGTCTGGTCGCAGCCGGTGGTCGTGCAGGTGCCGATCTTGTTTTCGACATTGATGATATAGCCATCGACGTCGAGCGAGACGCTGTGCCCGTGCCAGACGGTGCCGATCTGATAGTTGGTCGTCGTCTGCGGCTTCAGCTGGTCGAGCGCGGTGACGAGCTGGCCCGAGGCGGAATAGAAGCTCGACAGGTCGGGCACGTACATGCCCTGGGCATATTGACCATAGAAAGACCAGTTGTTCCGCACCTGCCAATTGGCGGTCAGGAAGGGCAGCGTCTTGGTCCAGGTTGCGCTCAGGTCCATCGGCACGCGGGTCTTCTGCTGCAGGACGGCGTCGACGCCGCGCGTGAAATGGACATATTTGACGCCCGGCGTGATGGTCACGCCGTCGACCGGGCGGATCTCCATCTCGCCGAACAGCTGATATTGGTGCCAGGTCGAATGCTGCGCGAAGTTGATGTTCGCCTGGGCGATCGACGGCAGGGTGCTGGTCGCCGCGGTGCCGCTCGCGAACTTCTCGTTATAGCTGGGCAGGCCGGTGGTGCGGTCCAGGTCGAAATTGTGGCGGTCGGTGACGGCATATTCATACCATCCGCCCAGCCGCAGCTTGCCGAAGCCGAAGTCGTAATCCGCCTGGCCGATATAGCCGAAGACGCGGTACTTGTTCAGCTTGTCATAGCCCAGCACGTCGTTGCCGCCCGATACCGCGACATAGGGCGAGGCGGCGGTGCCCGCCCCGGTGAAGCCGGTGACGACGCCGGTCGACTTGACCTGGAACACCGGCAAGGTGCCGCCCTTGGGCACGCCGAAGGACGAGCTGCCGTTCCCCGACAGGGTGTTGTTGGTATAACCGTACATATAGGCGCGGTTGTCGAGGGTCAGGCCGCCGCCCAGATTGCTCTGTAGCCGCAGATACGAGAAATCGGTCGTCTTGTCGGTGCGGTTATAATCCCAATAGTCATGCTGGGTCGGATCATTGCCCAGGCCGTAATTGGCGCCGAACTTGCCGACCTGCGAGGTGGCCGAGCAATTCTGTCCGCTCAGCTGGGTCAGCGGCTGGCCGTCGGGGCCCAGCGCGGTCGTGGTCAGCGCCTTGGGATTGGCGGCGTTATAGGCGTCGGTCGCCGCACTGCCGCAGGTCGCGCCCTTCAGCACGTCCGATTGGTAATAGAAATTGCGGTTCCAGCTGCCCATCACGGTCAGCGTGTTGGCCGCGCCGATCGGCACCACCGCCTTGCCGAACAGATTCTTCGACCCGACCCGCGAATAGGTCAACGCGCCGTCCGAGGTGAGATACTGGCCGGTCAGCACGATGCGCGTGCCGCCCAGCTTGTCGATGCTGCCGCTCTGGATCAGCGCACGGCCCAGGAAGGTGTTCCAGTTGCCCAGGATCGCCTCGCCGCGCACCTCGGAGCGGTCCGATGCGGCGCGCGAATACATGTTGATATTGCCGCCATAGCTGGCCTGGCCCAGCTGGCTGGCATTGCCGGGACCGCGATCGACGACAATCGTCTCGATCGTGTTGGACGGGAAGAAGGCCGTCGAATGGTGCGTCGGATTGTTGGTGTCGGCAAAGGGGATGGAGTCGTAGGTGACGTTGTACTCGCCGTCCTGGAACCCGCGGATCGTCGCCTTGGTCTCGCTGAGGCCATAGCCATTGCCCGCGCCCGAGATCGACACGCCGGGGGTCAGCGCGATCAGTTCGTTGACGTCGGCCGTCGCGGCGGTGTTCTCGATAAAGTCGCGGCTGACCGCCGATTGCGGCTGGGTGGTGGTCAGCGAGGCGGTGAAGGGCGCGGCCTCGGCGGTGCGCGATCCGGTGACGATGACGTCGGAGGTGGTCAGCGACTGTTTGTCATTGGCCTGCCCCTTCTGGTCGGCGCTGGTCGACTGGTCGGCGGCGGGATCGGTCGTCACCGGATCGGCCTGGGCGATGGCGGGCAGGACGAGGGCGGAAGCGGCCAGCAGGGCGGCGCGGAAAGGCGTGCGGATCATCGTCGTTCCTTGATGGAAAAGGGTGGTTCAGCGGCGGGCGAGTTCGGCGCGGGCGGCCGCGACCTGATCGGCCAGGCGCGGATCATGGAGCAGACGGTCGGCGACCAGCTGGCCCAGCGCATGGCCCGCCTCGATATCGGAGGGGTAATGGACGGCGCAGATGGCGCGCCCCTCGGCATAGTCGCGCGCACGGTCCAGGATGGCGGGCGCGCGGTCCGGCATCAGCTGCGCCAGCGTCCAGCCGGTCGACCAGGCAAAGGCCGAATGGCCGCTGGGATAGCTGTCGTCGACGCCCTTGCCCTTGCCGCAATGGGGCAGGGTCGGGTCGGTGCGATAGGGACGCGCGCGGCGGAAATGATCCTTGGCCGCATCGACGATGGCGCTCGTCTCGGCATCCACCCGCGCCAGCAGCGCGGCGGTGGCGGGCAGTGCGGTCAGGTCGACGCCGGTGACGGCGTTGAAGGCGTGCGGACCCTTGTCATGGCCATCGGCATCGGCACGCGCGATCCGCTCGGCCGACGCCGCGCGGTGCAGGGCGCGCAGATAGGCCAGTTCCTGCCGCGCGACGACCGAATCCGGCGCGGGCGGCGGCGCGACGATCGACGCGGGCGCATAGCCCTGCGGATCGAGCAATGTGGCAGCCGGGCGGTCATGATCCTTGGCGACCGCATCGCCCCCCAAAAGGCCGACCGCCAGCGCGACCGCCATCCCATAACGCAAATGCATGTCTTTTCCCCGAGCGGTCGGCGGCCCCCTCCCGCCGGGGCACGACCGTGTCGAGCGGGCCGCTAGGGCGGCGAGATGACCGATCCGTGACAATCGGCGGCACGAACGCGAGATCGCGGCGAACATTGCAAACTTAGAATGTAGGCATCGCCGCTTTGTCACATTGCGGGTGTCAGGACGGCGCGCTCACCGATTTCTGGACCCTTGCCCCATGCGCCGTTGGCACCGAATGCTCGCCCCGTGGTTCGCGCTGCTGCTCCTGATCCTGGCCGCCACCGGCCTGGCGACACAGGCGACCGATCTGCTCGACAGCCCCCCGCCCCGCAGCGCGTCCGCCACGCAAAGCGAGCCCAGCGCGATGAAGCGCTGGAACCACTGGCTGAAGCATATCCATTCGGGCGAGGCGCTGGGGCCGGTCGGAATCGCGCTGAATGTCGGCGGCGGGGTCGCCTTGCTGTTCTTCGCGGGCTCGGGTCTCTGGATGTACCTGTCGATGTGGCTCAATCGGCGGCGCAATCGGCAGCGGCGCCGGGTGGGCTGAGCGGCAGGCGGATCTGGACCGCCAGCCCGGGCCGCGCATCGTCCAGCGCCAGCGTACCGCCGTGGAAGCGGACGATAGCCTGGGCGATCGCCAGGCCCAGCCCGCTGCCGCGCGCCGCCGGCAGGGCGGCCCGCTCGAAGGCGTGCAGGACGCGGGCGCGGTCGACCTCGGCCAGGCCCGGACCGTTGTCCGACAGGGTGATCCGCGCCACGCCGCCCTCGCGGACCAGCGACAGCCGCGCCGAGGTGCCCGGCGGCGTATGCGTCACCACATTGTCGAGCAGATTGACCAGCATCTGCCCCAGCAGATCGGCATCGCCCGACACCATCAGCGGCGCGACCGGCCCGGTCGCCAGCGCGCCGCCATGATCGGCCAGCACCGGCTCCATCGTCTCGGCCACATCCTCGATCAGCGCGCCCAGGTGCAGCGGCGCGGGCGCGGCGGGATGTCGCCCGCTCTCGATCTCGGCGAGCCGCAGCAGGGCGTCGAAGATGCGGATGATCGCGGCGCATTCGCGCTCGGCCCGCTCCAGTATCGCGGGGTCGTCTGCCCCGTTGCGCAATATGCCGCGCAGCCGGGTCAGCGGCGTGCGCAGGTCGTGCGCCAGGTTGCTGGCGAACAGCCGCTGCGTGCGGACCAGATCGTCCATCCTGTCGAGCATCCGGTTCAGGCTCTCCGCCTGATCCGCGAACAGGCCGTCCAGCCCCCGGGTCGGCACGCGGCGGCTGAGGTCGCCGCCGGCGATGGCGTCCGCCGTCTCCTGCGCGGCGGCCAGGCGGATGGCGATCAGCCGCGCGAAGACCAACGTCACCGCCACCCCCATCACCGCCGCCGCCAGCGATAGCGCCAGCACGACCCAAGGCAGCAGCGCGTGCAGCGCCTCCCCCGCCTCGCTATGCTGGACGATGACCAGCAGGCTACCGCTGGGCAGGCGGGTCGCCAGCGCCCGGCCCTGTTGCGTGGCGCGGCCCCCGGCATGGAAGCGGACATTGGAATAGCCCAGCGGCGGCGGCACGATGTCCAGCCGCCCCGCGATCCGCCGCCCATCGGCGCCGAACAGGACATAGGTGCGCTGGCTGAGGATCTTGCGCTGTTGCCAGTCCAGGATGCGCGCCGCGACCACTGCATCGGTCACGGGGCGCCCCTTGCCCAGCGCCAGATATTTGGCGGCATGGTTGCGAAGCGAATGGTCGACTCGCCGCGCGACCCAGGTGTCGGCGAAGCTGAAGCCGATCAGCCCGACCAGCGCCATCATCACGGTAAAGGTCAATCCGACCTGGATCGGCAAACGGCCCAGGCCGCGCCCCGCCCCTCGTCCCAGCGCGCGGCGCATCGTCAGGCGCATCGGTCGGACCGCAGGATATAGCCCGCGCCCCGCTGCGTCTCGATCGGATCGCACGCGATGCCGATCAGCGCGGTGCGCAAGCGGCTGAGATTGCTTTCGACGATATTGGCGGTGGGCGCGAAGGCATAGCCCCACACCCCCTCCAATAACATCGAGCGGGTGACGAGCCGGTCGGCATGGCGCATCAGATGCGCGAGCAGCGAATATTGCCGCCGGTTGAGCGTCACCGCCCTGCCCCGGAACCGCGCCTGATGGCCGCTGGGGTCGAGCTGCAGCCGCCCGACCTCCAGCCGCACGCCCTCGACCGGCGCCACGCCGCGTCTGGCGATGGCGGCGATGCGCGCGGCCAGTTCGTCCATATCGAACGGCTTGGCCAGATAATCGTCGGCGCCGCTCGCCAGCCCCTCGATCCGGTCCTTCACCGATCCCAGCGCGCTCAGCATCAGGATCGGCGTCGCCTGGCCGTCGCGCCGGATCTGGTCGATGACCGACAGGCCGTTCAGGTCGGGCAGCATCCGGTCGAGCACCACCGCGTCCAGATCGCCCTGACGCAGCATCAGGATCGCCTCCGCCCCCGTGCCCGCCAGGCGCACCTCATGGCCCAGCGCGCCCAGGCCCCGGCCAATCTGATCGGCGATGACGGGATCGTCCTCGACGATCAGCAGGCGCATGGCATGTCTTCGGTGTCCGCCCCCGTCCCTGCCAGCGCGATGTGACAATCGCGTGGCACGGGCCATGGGGCGTCACCGTCAGAAGGCGAGGGTCAGGCCCATCTTGCCTGCGATGGCGGTGTGGTCCTGCTGCCGCTCCTCGCCGACATCGACATTGACCGAGACGTAATTGCTGCCGCCCTTCAGCCGGACATTGCCCAGCCAGCCCGCCTGGCGCGCCTCGGGCGTCAGGATGAAGGGCGTGCCGCCAGCGAAGCTGGCGGTGGTGGCGTCCAGATGGCTGTTCAGGATCGCGCGGTTGCCGCCCTCGACCTCCAGGCGCAGATAGGTGCCGTCGTCATTGTTGGGCTTGCGGAAGTTATAGCCCAGCGCCAGCGTCGTGTTGACGCCCGTCTCCTGCGCATTGCGCCCGGCGAGCGTCAGGTCGAAGCCGGTGCCGCCGCCGGTTTCCGAAAAGCCGTTCTCGGTCAGGCGGACATAGTCGATCGACGCCTGGGGCCGCAGATAGAAGCGCCCCATGTCCAGCTGATAGGACAGGCCGCCCGCCGCGTCATAGGTGCGGCCGTGCCAGCGCCCGTCGGCGGTGCGGCTGAAGGCGACGCCGCCGCTCGTCCCGTTGAAGGTGCGGTTGCCGTCGAAGCTGATCGTGCCGACCATGCCGGTGGCAAAGGCGTGCAGCCCGCCCCACTGGCCCCGCCAATAGAGCCCGGCCTTATATTCCTGGCTGGTCATCGCGTTGGAATTGCCGACCATGTCGTTGATGCCGATCAGATAGGCCAGCGACACGCCCACCCGGCCGAAGCCGCCCAGCCCGCGCTCGAACCCGCCGGTCAGGCCCCAGCCGCTGACGTCGTAACCCGCGGTCGATCCGGTGCCCTTGCGATCGGCCCAGGCGACCTGCTGCAACCAGCCCGCATAGCCGTTATGGTGCAAAGGCGGCATTTCGGGATCGGCCAGGATACGGTTCAGCGCGCGTGACGACAGGCTGACCGAGTCGAAATTGCCGCCCGCAAAGTCGGGGAGCAGCTGGCGCAGCCCGGCGCTCACCTGCGACCCGTTGCTCCAGGAAAGGAGGGTATCGCCGACCCCGGCATCGCCCAGCGCGGCGGCATAGGCCGGGTCGTATACGGCGGCGAGCGGACCGCTCAGCCCGAGTTGCGCGGCGCTCTTGCGCGCGACCGAGACGATGACGCCGTTGCCGGTCGCATCGGTGCCGATCGTGCCGTTGAACAAATAGGGCAGACTGAGATCGGCCAGCCCCAGATTGGACGCGCCGTTCAGCGTGCCCGCGCGCAGCACGGTGTAATTGCCCACCGCATTGTTTAGCGAGGTCGCCAGCACGGCGATCTGCGCATTGGCGCCGATGGTGGCGGTGCCGGTGACATTGAGCAGCGTCGAGGTGCCCGCCGACCCGTTCACCGTCACGCCCAACGTACCGCCGTTCAGCGTCAGCGAATTGATGGTCGTGGTGCCGGTCGCGGTCAGCGCCAGCGTGCCGCCATTGACCGTCACCGCGCTGTTGCCCGCATTGGCCAGCCCACCGGTAAAGACCGAGGTGCCCGACACGTTCAGGGTGGAGGTGCCGCCGCCGAAATCGGCCGTGCCGGTATAGCTACCCGCCCCGGCCAGCGTCATGGTGTTGGTGCCGCCGCCGAAGGTGACGTTGCCGGTCACCTTGCCCGCATTGATCGTCAGTGTGTCGGGGCCGCCGCCCAGCAGGATCGCTCCCGAGATGGACGGCGCGATGCTGCCCGTCGTCGGGAAATTCTGGGTGATCGTCGTGCCGCCACTATTGGCCGACAGGTCGATCGCGACATCGGTCCCGGCGCCGTTCGCCGCGATCGTCCCGCTGTTGGTGATGCTGTTCAGCGTGCCCGACAGGTCGCGCACCGCATAGCTGGTCGCGCCGGTCGCCGAAAGGCCGGCGATCGTGCCGCTATTGGTCATCGAACCGACCGAGGCGCCGGTGTCGATCAGCACGCCCGTGGCGACCTGCCCCGCGCTGCCCGCGCCGCTGGCATTGATCGCGCCGCTATTGTCGAGGGCAGGCGTGGTCGTGCCGCTGCCGATCCAGACGCCCGTCACGCTCGCAGCGTTGCTGATCGCGGTCACGCTGCCGCGCACCACCATGCCGCCGGAGAGCGTGGTGGCACCGCCCAGCCCGCCGACCCGCACCGCATTGGCGGTGTTGCCCGCATAGACGCCGTTGCCGCTCGCGGAGCCGTTGATCGCGACGCTATAGCCACCGGTATCGCCCGAGATCGCGCCGATCGTCGTCGCGCTGCTGGCCGACCCGATCTGCAAGGCGGGGGCGGAGCCGTAATTGGTCAGCGTGCCCGCCGTCGTCGTCGTGGTCGTGCCGTTCGTCGTGGTGCTGGTCGCCGCCGCGATCGTCACGCCGCCACCGACATTGCCCGCCACCCACAGGGTCGGGCCGCCGAGCGCCAGATTCTGGGCGGTCAGCTTGGTCACATCGGCCGGTGCCGCCACCGAGCTATAGCCGCTGGTGATCATGGTCGCGGTCACGTTCACCGCGCCCGACACCGGGCCGTTCAGCACCGCCGCGCTGCTGCCCGTGCCATAGGCAGACACCGTACCGCCCAGCGCGACGTCGCCGTTCACCGCGCCGGTGGAAATGCCATAGCTGTTATCGCCAAAGACGCTGATCGTGCCGCTTTGCGTCAGCGTCCCGTTCAGTGGGCCGCCCAGCGCGATCCCGGCGCTGTTATTGCCGTTGACGGTGATCGAGCCGCTATTGGCGATCGCACCGTTGAACGTGCCCAGCGTCTGGATGCCATAGCGGTTCGATCCTTGCGCATAGGGGCCGTCCAGCACCGTGTCGCCATTGGTGTCGGTGCGGGTATAGCTTTCGCTGAGCGTGATCGAGCCGGTATTGGTGATGCTGCCGGTCACGCCGTCATTGGCCTGGATGCCGGTGCTGCCGTTGATGTCCTTCGACGTGATCGACCCCGCATTGGATACGGTGGAATTATTGTCGATCGTGACGGCCGCGCCCGGATTGCTCAGGGCGATAGAGCCGCCGCTGCCGATCGTGACGTTCCCGGCGGCCGAGGTGTTGAGCGGCGTCGTGGTCGAACCGCCGACATTGGTGTCGGCTAGCGCGGGCGTGGCGATCAGACCGAAGGCGACGGTCGAGAGATAGCGGATCGTCCTGTTTGCCACAAAAACCCCGGCACTGCGGCGGATATTCCCGCCTGGGAAAGACCATGCGGCTTGCCGTTCAGGCCAGCCCATTTCCCGCCCCTAGGAATGACGGCCATTTATCGTCAAATTAAAAGGACGATATATTCAGGCTACATGCATGACATCTTTGTCAGGAACAGTATTTTGCGGAATAACCTTCAACATTCCTATTCTACAACTTGTAACAATTTGTCGCAAATCCGTCGCAAATCTTGCGAGACCTGAATTGCCATACTTGCCCTGGCTTCTGGTGCCCGGCGGCCGGACATGCCACACCGGGCGTAAATCATAATAAGGGGTTGAGAATGCGCGTCGGAATTCGCCTGGTCACCATGCTGCTCGCCACCACGGCCGCCATCGCCTCGCCTTCGCTGGCCGGCGCGCAAGGGGCAACCGGCTATCACCGCGCACCCGATGCCATCGCCCGCGCGCTGGAGGCCCCGCCGACCCCGGCGGTCGCGCTCAGCCCCGATCATCGCACCATGGCGATACTGGGCCGCGAGAACCTGCCCTCCATCGCCAATCTGTCCAAGCCGATCCTGCGGCTGGGCGGCTATCGCATCGACCCGGCGACCAACGGCCTGGCCGAGGTGCGGGTCCAGTGGCTCAATGCGCTGAGTTTCCAGGATATGGCGACCGGCAAGACGATCACGGTCAATCTGCCCAAGGGCACGCGCTTCGCCGCACCGGACTGGTCGCCGGACGGGGCGCATCTGGCCTTTTACGTGCAGGAGCCGGACGGCCTGTCGCTCTGGATCGCGAACCGCGACGGGACGGCACGGGCGGTGGCCAAGGGGCTGAACGGCACCTTCGGCACGCCCTTTGCCTGGACACCCGACAGCCATGCGCTGATCACCTATATGGTCGTGCCGAACAGGGGCGCGCCGCCCGCCGCCGATCCGACCCCGAGCGGGCCCATCGTGCAGGAAAGCAGCGGCCGGACCTCGGCCGCGCGCACCTATGAGGATCTGCTGAGCGATGCGCATGACGAGGCGCTGTTC
The DNA here is from genome assembly GCF_913062585.1 of uncultured Sphingomonas sp. Classification (GTDB taxonomy): domain Bacteria; phylum Pseudomonadota; class Alphaproteobacteria; order Sphingomonadales; family Sphingomonadaceae; genus Sphingomonas. Next base: position 50,994 of record NZ_CAJXWX010000007.1, read on the forward strand.
GATTATTACTTCACCGGCCAGCTCATGCGGATCGACCTGTCGGGCACCGCACAGGCCATCGGCGCGCCGGGGCTGATCGCCGATTTCAGCGTCTCGCCCGATGGCCGCTATCTGCTGACCGAGCGGTTGAAGCGCCCCTATTCCTATCTGCTGCCTGCCCGCTTCTTCCCCACCGAAATCGCCGTGTCGACGGTCGACGGGCAGCCGGTGAAGACGCTGGTCGACCGGCCGCTGGCCGACGACCTGCCGGTCGATTTCGACGCGACCGTAAAGGGCCCGCGCGACGCCGAATGGCGCGCCGACGCACCCGCCACCCTGGTCTGGGCCGAGGCGCTCGACGGCGGCAATCCGCGCGCGAAAATCGCCTTTCACGACAAGGTGATGATGCAGGCCGCGCCCTTTGACCGGCCTGCGGTCGAACTGGCCAAGACGCCCGCCCGCTATGCCACGACGATGTGGGGCGATGACGGCTTCGCGATGGTCGTCGACCGCGAATGGCGCTCGCGCACCGAACATCGCCTGGCGGTCTCGCCGGGTCGTCCGGGCGAGGCGCGGATGCTACTGACCCGCAATTATCAGGATCAATATGGCGATCCCGGCCGCCCGGTCATCGAGGAGAATGCGGCGGGCAAGCCGGTGATGCGTTTCACCCCGGCGCATGACGCGGTCTATGTCACCGGCGAGGGCGCGACCAAGGCGGGGGCCTTCCCCTTCCTGGCGACGATGAAACTAACCGGCGGCGAGCAGACACGGCTGTGGACCGCCAAGCCCCCCTATTACGAGACCATCGTCGCCATGCTGGACGACAGGGCCGACCGCGTCCTGACCCGGCGGGAAAGCGCGACGCTCGTCCCCAATTACATGATCCGGTCGGTGAAGGGCGGCGGCCTGAAGCCCGTCACTCGCTTCACCGATCCCGCGCCGGTCTTTGCGGGCGTGACCCAGCGGACCATCACCTATAGCCGCGCCGATGGCCTGCCGCTGTCGGGTTCACTCTATCTGCCCGCCGGTTACGACGCCAAGCGCGACGGGCCGCTGCCGACCCTGCTCTGGGCCTATCCGGCCGAATATACCGATGCGAAGGTCGCCGGGCAGACGGTCGACCAGGGCAACCGCTTCGTGCGGCCGCGCGGGATCAGCCATTTGTTCCTGCTGACCCAGGGCTATGCGATCCTCGACAACCCCGCCATGCCGATCATCGGCGAGGGCGGCGCGGAGGCCAACGACACCTATGTCCAGCAGCTTCAGGCCGACGCGCAGGCGGCGGTCGATGCCGTCGTGAAGCTGGGCGTCGCCGACCGCACCCGCATGGCGGTGGGCGGGCACAGTTACGGCGCGTTCATGACCGCCAATCTGCTGGCGCATACCGACCTCTTCCGCGTCGGGATCGCGCGGTCGGGGGCGTATAACCGCACCCTCACCCCGTTCGGCTTCCAGGCCGAGCAGCGCACCTATTGGCAGGCGACCGACACCTATACGAAGATGAGCCCCTTCACCTTCGCCGACCGGATCAAGGCGCCGATCCTGCTGATCCATGGCGGCGCGGACGACAATAGCGGCACCTTCCCCATCCAGTCGGAGCGGATGTACGCCGCGCTCAAGGGCAATGGCGCGACGGTCCGCTATGTCGTCCTGCCCAACGAGCCGCACGGCTATCGCGCGCTGGAGTCGACCGAGGAGACGCTGTGGCAGATGACCGACTGGCTGGACCGCTACGTCAAGCCCAAGCTGCCCGCCGCCCGGTAAGCTAGAGTCTGATCCACTGACGTGGATGCGGCACCGGCCCACTCCCCCACCCGACCGCCCACAGCGTATCCTGAATGGGCGGTCGGGTGGGGGAGTGGGCTGGTGCCGCCCCGATCCAGCTTTGCCGGATCAGACTCTAAGCCTCGCCCCGGCGCGTCACGTCCACAGGATCACGACCGCATTATAGGTCATGTGGAGCAGGATCGCCGGGGCCAGCCGCCCCGACCGCTTGAAGATCACGCAATTGGCCGCCCCCAGCAGCGCGACCGGCAGCCAGGACAGAAAGGGGTGGTAGATGGCAAAGAACGCCGCCGACCCCGCCACCGCCGCCCAGCCGCCCCAGGCTTTCCATTGCCGGTCGAGCGTCCGGAACAACAGGCCCCGGAACAGATATTCCTCGGCAAAGGGCGCCATCAGGATCGCCATCACCGCATAGGCCGTCGCCATGCCGGGAATGGGGTCCATCCGGCTGCGCGCCGCCTGGATCGCCTCCGCCGCCCAAGGCATGGTCGATATCGCCATCAAATAGACATGCGCGACCGCCGCCAGCACTAGGCCGCCGCCGACCGCCCCCGCCAACCATAGCAGGTCGCGGCCATTGCCCGCGATGTAACGCCGGACCCAGGACTCCTCCGCCCCGTCCCCGTGCCGCCAGCACCAGATCGCCGCCGGTTCGACCCCGCGCTTGATCAGGAACGAGGCCATGCCGATCGACACGCCGATCGCGCAGACGGCATAGCCCAGGCTCTGCGCCACCGCGATGCTGCCCTTGTCGAACGCGAAGGTCGCGGCGGTGATGACCGCATTGCATTCGATCAGGATGCTGATCGCGACCATCGCGTGCATCAGGGTCGGCGGCGGCGGCAGATGCTCCGACCAGGGATCGTAGAGATAGGGCAGCCGCGCGCGCAGATTCTCCCACATCGCCGCCGCCGTGATCCAGGAATAGACGATGCCGACGATCACCAGATTCCATTGCTGCGTCATGACGCCGATCGCGAAGGTCAACATGCCGAGCTGCGCCGCCCAGAGGCGACCGCGCGGGACCTTCTGCGGCTCGCCCGATTCCGACACGATGGTGACGAGCGTCACCGCCTTTTCGGCCATGCTGCGCGCGAACAGGAACCAGGCGACGCCCAGCAGCGCGATCTTCCACGCGTCGCCCGGAAACATCCAGCCGGCGAACAGCAGGACCAGGCCGACCAGGATGCTCGCGATCATCGACCACAGCCACGCCTTGGCCTTCAGCATCGCCTCCAGCCCGCGCGGCCAGGTCATCGCGATCCACAGCGCCGACCCTTCCGAGGTCAGCGATTTCGGCCCCAATATCCACAGGAAATAGGTGCCGAAGAAGATGCCCGCCGCGCACAGAAATTCCACGAATCCGCCGCATGGGCCATCACATCGCGGAAATTGATCAGCTGGATGCCCGCCACCGTGACCGGGATCAGGAAGACCTGGACCAAGGCGCTGCGGTCGCGGACGAACCACAGATATTCCTTGCGGAACAGCGGATCGCGGCCGAAGCGCATCGCCTTGCCCGGCCGGACGGGGGCGCTGTCCGAAGAAAAGGCGCCGCTCAGCCCCTGGCCCACCGACCGTGCGCTGAACGCGACCGCCGCGGCGATCAGGACCGCGCTGACCGCGCCGCATAGCGCCACTCCGCGCCAGAGCGACACCTCGCCCGCCGCGTCCATGCCCAGGAACAGCCGTAGCACGGGCCAGCTTCGGTCGCCGTCATCGACCCAGCCGGCCAGGCCATGCGCGATACCGGGCATCAGCCGCAGGACGAAGAACATCAGGATCATCGAGGCATAGCCGAACCAGCCGATGATCCCGATCGCCGCGCCGCGACTGCGCAGCGGCAGGCGCAGCATCGCACCGATCTCCAGCGCCTTGCCGACGCACGCCGCCGCCACGGTCAGCGGGATGCCGATCAGGATGGCGGCCGCCACCCCCATTTCGGGACCTCCGGTCACGCCGTACAGGATGCCCGGAAAGGCCGGGGCGGCCCAATAGGTCGGATTGGCGGCCAGCGGGGCCAGCATCTCGGCCAGGAACACCGCGCCTGCACCGATCGGATGGCTGAGCAGCCATTCCCACATCGGATGCCGTCGCCGCTGGAGATCGAGGTCGAGCCCCTCGCCCTGGCACACGACCATGGCGAACCACCAGATCAGGATGATCGAGCCGAGCATCGACGCCAGCGCCCCCGAGCGGGGAAGCGCGGACAGGCCCGGCGCCGCATCGTCGCGGGGCACCAGATGCCGGTTGCCCGATCGGGCGACCAAAGTGCGCAGCTGCGCCTCGATCGCGTCCTCGTCGCCGCCATCCTCATGCGCGATATGCTCCGCCTCCGACCGGAAGCTCTGGTCGCTGACGATATATTGGCGCGCGGTGCCTGCGTCGTTGTAGAACCATTGCCGCACCGGGATCAGCCCATGCTGGCGGGCGCGGGCGACCTGCCCCGCCTCGACCGCCGTCATGACAGAAAAGGCGGCGAGCCCGTGGAGCAGCAGCATGAAGAGCAGCGACAGGATCGCGCCGATCGACCCCAGATTCGCCGCCCAGTTCACGCGCCGGTTGTTGAGCAACTGCCGCTGTCGCGACTGGCGCCCGCCCGCGCGCCGCCGCGACACCTTCAGCAGCAACCAGACCGTCCGCCAGAAACCTGGCGCCGCGTCCCCCGTCATCATGCGGCGTGCGGCCGCGCGGTGAGCTTCAGGAACAGCGCCTCCAGATCATCCTCGCCATATCGCGCCTTCAGCGCGCCCAGCGATCCGCTGGCGATCAGTGCGCCTTCGCCCATGATGACGGCATGGCTGCACAGCCGGGCGACATGGTCCATCAAATGGGTCGAAAAGACGATGGTCGTGCCCGCCGCCGCCGTCTCGGTGATCAGGTCGTAGAAAAGGTGCGTCGACTCGACGTCCAGCCCGTTGGTCGGTTCGTCCAGGACCAGCAGGCGGGGGGCGTGCAGCATGGCGAGCAGCAGCCCCAGCTTCTTCTTCATGCCGCGCGAATAATCCTCGGCATAATTGTCGAGCTCGCCCGCCAGCCGCAGCCGCTGCGCGACCGGCATGATCGCCGCCATCGCCGCCTCCACATCCAGGCCGTGCATCCCGGCACTGAGTTCCAGCAATTCGCGCGCGGACAGATAGGAATAGAAGACCGGCTCGTCGGGCAGGAAGCCGATCAGCCGCTTGACCGCCACCCGATCCTCAAAGGCGTCGAGCCCGGCGACATGCAGGCTGCCCGAACTCGCCTTCAATATCCCCATGAGCAACCGGAACAACGTCGTCTTGCCTGCGCCATTGGGACCCAGCAAGCCGCATATCTGGCCCTCGGGGATCACAAAGGAAATATCGTTCAGCGCGATCTTGTCGCCGAAACTCTTGGAGACATGGTCGATCGTGACAATATTTTCACGATCCCGCAGCTGATCCGTCGGCATCTCCGCCATCACTTCCCCCTCAGCGACCATTTCCCCGGCGATCGTCATCCGCCATATCTTAGGCGAGCGTTGTCACTATTGAAAAGATGCCTCGAAAAACGAATGGGGCCGATGCGCAAACTGCACCGGTCCCGTTTCGTCACTCCGCCGCGACCGGGCGGCTGGGGTCGCGGTCGTTGGCGACCGCCGGGCCCGCCAGGATCGCGGTGCCCTTTTCGGACAGCATCATCCCGATCAGCGCCTGAAGGCTGCTGGCCCCTTCGCCGCCACCGGCACCGCCGGTGTTGATCTGCACCCGCGGCACGATGTCGACGCCCGACTTCTCCAGTGCTTCGGCCAGCCGTTCGATCACCTGACGGGTCAGCTGGTACTGCGCACCGCCCGAGGCGGCCGCCTGTTTCTCGATCGTCTCGGCGGTGGCGAGGCCGGTCTTGGTGATCCGGTCCGCTTCCGCCGCCGCCAGCGCCACGACCTTCGCCGCCTCGCCCTCGCCGGTGATGCGGATGCGGTCGGCCTCGGCGCGGGCGATGGTGCGGGTCTGCTCGGCCTCCTGCATCGCGCGCTTCAGTGCGGCCTTGCCCTGGTTTTCCTGCACCAGGATCTGGAGTTCGGAGCCGGTGATCGCGGTCTGCTGCTCGGCGCGAGCCTGCGCCTCGCGCAGCGCCTTTTCGCCCTCGGCCGCGATACGCTGCTTCTCATAGGTCGCGACGCGTTCCTCGGCGACCTGACGCTCGCGCAGCTGTTGCAGCACCTTTTCGATCTGGTCGTTGCCCGCCGCCGCGCGCGGCGTGCCGATCAGCACCTCCTGCAGTTCCAGATTATAGGCGCCGAACTTGGCGCGCATCTCCGCCCCTGCCAGTTCCTGGATGTCGGACCGGTCCTGGAGCAGTTCGATCAGCGTCTTCTTCTGCGCGACATTCTTGAAATAGGCCGACACCATCGGGTCGAGCGTCTGTTCGACCAGCTTCTTGATGTCGCCGAAGCGCTGGATGACGAGCGGCGCCTTGCGATAGTCGATATGCACGACGACCGAGAGCGGCAGCGTCGGCTCGAACGCGTCGCGGGTGATCAGCGACACCTGGGACAGGTTCTCGTCCAGCTTGTGCTGGCCGGTCACATCCTCATCCCATTTCAGGATGAAGTTGGTCGTCGGCACGATCAGGATCTTGCCCGCATAGGTGTTGAAGGCATATTTGCCCGGCAGCAAAGGTTCCGACCAGACGCCGCGCGACCCGCGCGGGACCAGCTCGCCGTGGCGATAATCGTCGCCCGAGGTGTCCGCATTGTCGGTGCCGGTATAGCTGATGACGACGCCGACATGGCCGATCTCGATCACCGTCTTGGCGACCATCTCGACGGTCGCGAACAGGCGGTTGATGAAATAGCTGCCCTCGACCAGCACCTGCAGCTGTCGCCCGCGACGACCGCCCGCCGCGATGAACTTCTCCGGGTCCTGGAAGCTGTTGTGGAAGGTCGCCGGATCGGCCTGATCGGTGCCGACCTCGGGCGCGATGATATGGTCGGCGGTCAGCGCAGGGCCGTCATGCACGGTCACGATGCCGATCTGGTCGGCCGAATCCTTGATGACCACCGCCTGAAAGCCGCCCCGGCTCTCGATCACGCTCTGCATTTCGGCGAAGAGCTGCGGGTCGTTCGCCTCCAGCATCAGGCCGTAAATCTGCTCGCGGGTGATGATGACGAACTGGGCGAGATTGATGGCATAGGTGCCCTCGCGCAGGATCGTGCGCTGCGGCCCCTTCTGCCCGCCATCGGCCAGGAAGCGGCGCACGTCGAGAAAGTCGATGGTGCGGACATTGCTGGCCAGCGTCTGGGTCGGCCCCAGCGGCGCACCGTCACGCGCGAAGACATAGCCGATCTGGCCCTGTGGAATAGTGACCAGCGGTTGCGCATGGACCTTATACTGGAACGGCACGAAGAAGTGATAGCCGCCGCGAAGTACGTCGGGCTGGTAACCGGCCTCTCCATTCATGGCGATCAGGCCGCTGGTGATCGAACCATTGCGGCTCCAGATCTTCTCGACGATCGCGACACGATTGTTACCGACATAGCGTATCATGCGGGAGGCAATAAAAAGACAAACGACGACAAGAGCCACGACAGCCGCGGCGCCGAGCACGAAAGTATTTGCCATCTGAGGAAGGTGTCCTTGGGACCTGTAAAGAGCGCCCCCTGAGCGCCCGCGCCGCTTCTACGCCTCTTCAATCGGGCTTGATAGTGAAATCGGCGGGCTCGTAACGACGCCGAATATAGAGGGCGGCGGCATCCGCGTCGCGTGCGGCGATACGGGCACGCTCGTCGGTCAGCTCGCCAAGTGCTTGATGGATCAGGGCAAGCGTGTCCGCCGCCTGCGCCTGGATGGCCGTTCGCCGTTCGGGCGGGGCCTCGGCCAGCGCGGTGGCGGTGGTCCGCACTACGATCTCCAGGTCGCGCGCCAACGCCTGGTACCGATGATCTTCATGGTCCCAGCCCCGCGCCCCGATCGCCTCCAGACGATCCTGGCACCCCGAGTCGAGCAGGGCCGCCGAGTCGGTCGCGCTCGCCAGACGCTGCCGAGAGAGGATCGCGTCGGGCGTCGTGGCCCTCCGCACCTGACGACGCGCCCGGGCGTCGAGGATCGCGGCGCCCGCGACGGCGATGCATCCCAGCGTCAGGAACAGCATCAGAAAGACCGCGCTGAACCGCAGGCCCAGCCGCAGGACACCGTCCACGCCCGATCCCCCGGGCGCCAGGAGCAGGCTGAGCGGCACCACGGAGATCAGATAGGCGACGATCCCGAAATGCAGGAATACCGCCGCGACCAGCCGCCAGGAGGCCAGCCGAGACCCGGACCGAGAAGAAGGCGACGCCCGCATCGCCGCCATTCTAATCCTGCCCGCGTTGCGACGCCAGCGGACCTAATCGTAATAATAGGGCGACCGCCGGGTCCAGACCGAACGCGGATAGCGGTCGTGGAGCAGGTGGAAGGCCCGCTTGCCCAGATGATCGTGATTGCCGCCCCAGCGCGCCACGCGGATCAGGCGATACAGCGCCTCCGGCGAACGCGGATCGCCCGGATGGGCACGGACATAGGCCAGCATGTCCCCCCAGAGCGAATGCGCCAGGCGTGGATTCGGGCCCGCCCCGCCGAACACGAAGTAGCGCCGCTCGGCTTGGGCGCGGGGCAGCCCAGCAACCGCGAAACCGGGCAGACGCAGGGGGAAGCCACCCGGTCCACAGTGCGACAGGCAGGTCAGGTCGATGGGCTCCTGCTGATCGTCGCTGGGCACATCATAGAAGCCGACGTCATAGGCCCCCGCCAATGGGAAGCGCACCGCCGCCGTCGCACGGCCGCGCGGGATGACCAGCCAGTCCACCCAGTAACCGGCGAATTGCGGCACGGTGCCGACCGGCCGGGCATAATCGGTCAGGTCGACGCGGATACTGGGGATCTTGGCCATGACGAAGGCCTCGGCGAATTGCTTGTCCGCGCCGGGGGCGGTCCGCACGATCCGCCGCCAGTCGGGCGCCAATTGCGGCAGCAGCGTCGTCAACAGGGTCGCCAGCCGGTCGATCGCGACATGGTCCTGCAACTGCACCGCCCGGCCATAGCCGGTCAGCGCTAGGTCCAGGCGCAATTCGCGCGGGATCGCGATGTCCGCCGCCAGCGCGATCCGCTCGGCGAGCGGCAGCCGGTCGATGATCGCGCGCGACTCCGCCCCGAAGCCGACGAAGCGGCCGCTCGGCAACCGCCCGACCAGCCCTTCGCCTCCCGGCCAGATCGCCTCGACGCAGGTGGCGCTGCCGGGCTCGCAATAGGGCGAACGCAGCATGGCCTGTGCGAAATCGGCGAGCGACGTCGCAAACTGCGCGCGCACGGCGGTGAAGATGTTGCGATCGGACAGCGCCAGGTCCTGCCGGGCCAGCACCCGCTCCACCGATGCCCGGGTGATCGCGGGATCGGTCGACGCAAGGGTCAACCGGATCGCATGATAGCGGGCGGTCAGCCAGGCCGGATCGTCCGGCGCGACGGCCTCGGCCGCCCTGGCCAGCGCGGGTGCGCTTGCATCGCCGGATTGGGCGAGCGTCAGGGCCGCGACCAGCCAGGCGGACTTGTGCGTCGCAGCCCAGCGCGCCGCGGCATGGACGAGCGCCTCTTCCCGCTTCCGTGACTGAAGCGTGCGGATCCAGTCCGCCTCCTCGGGCCTGGCCGTCGCTTTGTCGGCCAGCGTCATATAGTCGCGCAAGGCCGCGGCGATATCGGGGATCGGCGCGCGTTCGCCCAGTTGCCCGCCCAGCCGTGCCAGAAGCTGCGCCGGATGCTCATGATATTCCAGGATCTGGCGCATCCGCCCGACCTCGCCCCGACCGAACGTGCCCGCCGGGGCGGCGGCGAGGCGGTTGATCGCGGCATGGGCGCCCGCAAACCCCGCCGGATCAGGCGTAGCGAGCGCGCCGCGCAGGATAGCGCGGGCCTCTAGATAGAGGCCGGTCCGTGCCCAGGGCGATCCGGCATCGCGCACGATTCCGGCGAAACGGCTGGCCGCATCGCCATATCGCCCGTCATACAGGGCCAGCGCCGCGAGCTGATAAGCCCGGTCCGCGCGCAACCAGGCGGGCGCGTCGGCTGGCAGCGCTGGCAGGGTCACGCCCGGCTTGCTGCACGCCTCGAACACCGCGTCCTGCCCGGCGAGCCAGGCACGCACTGCCGCCGAGCCCGCGCCATATCGCCGGACCCGGTCGTTCAGCGTCGCGGTCGCGGTGGCGAAGGCGTCGTCGAAACAGGTCGGGATGGCGGTATAGTCCGGCCCCTCGCGCTCGGTCGCGATATAGAAGACATCGGGCTGCGCCCCCGCAACCGCTCGCCGCGCCGCCACCCAATCCATCATGGTGCGGTCGGGTCGCGATCCGCAGCAGGGGTTTGTCAGCGCCCGGGTCGCAGCCGGACCGATGGTCAGGCCGTTGAGCGCCCGCCAGTCGAGATAGAGCAGTGCGTCCCCGGCATCGACCTTCACGATCCCGATCCGCCCATCGGCCAGCGCGGCGCGCTCGGCCGCGTCCTGGGGTGTCGACTGGACATAATGCGGCATGGGCGGCGGCCCGCCCGAGGCCAGGACCCGCGTCCCGACCAGCGCCACGGCCAGCACCAGAACGCCCGCCGACCGCCATCCCCTCATCGCCACCCCTCGACCTCCCTGCGCACCGCCGCGAAATCGCCCGGCGTCCAGCTATGCGGATCGAACAGATAGACGCGTCGTCCCGGCGGCGCGCGCCGGACGGGCGTATCGGTCGCGATTCCCAGAGCCGTCCGACAGCGAGGATGCCGAAAATCCCCGCCCTTCGCCAGCCTGCCACGGATGATGTGATCGCCCCGTCCCATGCGGAACAGCATCGGCACGATCTCATCGACCGGCGCGGCGTCGAGCCATGTCTCTGTATCGCACCACGAGGCCAGCGCCGTCATCGACAGGCGGGTGGTGCGGGGCAGTGCACGGCGCAGGTCGGTCAGTACCTCGAGCAGCGCCTGGCGCTGCGACGCGCGCACCTCGAAGTCGATCTGCACCATCGGCGCGGCGATCCGGGTCGCGTAATGGAGCACCGCCGCGCTGGTCCAGCGGCGCAACTCCGGCGTCCAGGCGAGCCGCCGCGACTCGTCGATCTGGACATGGACCAGCACGATGGCGGGCGGGCGATCGACCCGCAAAGGGTGACGCCGCCCCCGCGCGACCACCCGGTCGCCGACGAGCTCGACAAAGCCGCTCTGCACCGCCACCTCGGCGGGGGCTGCGACGAAGCGCAGATCCTCGGGCCGCTCCCAGGCCCACAGGATCAGCGTCGAAGGCGCGCGCGCGCGGGGCGTGCAGCCGCCCAGCAGCGCCAGCAGGCCCAGCGACAGCGCGACCCGGTGGATCAGGCTCCGGCTCCCATCGGCACAGGCAGGTGGCGGGCCAGCTTCGTCTCGAGCAACTGCACCAGTTCGGGTTGCATGAAGGCGAAATCGTCCGGGATATCCAGGCAGATGATCCGCTTGCCGCCCAGCGCCGCGCGAAACCGGCGTTGCAGCCTGGCCCGATGCGCCTTTTCCATGACGACGATCACATCGGCCCAGCCCAGCGTCTCGGCCGTGACGGGGTGCTCGGCATCATGGTTGGTGCCTGCGGAATCGACTTCCAGATCGGCGCGACGCGAAAATATCTGTTCGGCGGTCGGGCTGCGCAGCTTGTTCTGGCTGCAGACGAACAAGACGGTGCGGATGCGCGGCATGATACCGCCACCCTATGCCACCCGGTTCGCGATGCAAGGCCCGCGAGCGATTGGTCACGAAACGGCACCGGCGCCATCGCCTGCAGGCCGCGCCGCCAGGTCCGGGACTCATGGCCCGTATCCGGCGAGACGAAAAGGCGCTGGAGATACCCGCCGTCCTCAGCGCTTCGGCATTGGCGCGGGGGGCGCTGCGCGAAGAAACCGGGCGCGATCGCCCCGGATCAAGATCCGATTTCCTTGCACCCCTCAACATCACATTGAGATAGAATGATTTAAAACATTACATTTTTGTCATTTTGATATTCGCGTCCGTTTCATGTAACCGGTTACAAACAGTCGCTGCCAAAGCGTCGTTTGAGGAAAACAGGAGGGGATGACATGAAGAAGGCGATTGCCCACAGGATTCTGGCCGCCACGCGGATGAGCAGCTCTTGGGCCGCGATCCTGGCGGTCGGAGCGATCGGCATCCCCTCGGTGGCTTTGGCCCAGACCGCGACATCGACGCTACGCGGCCGCGCGCCGGCCAATGCCGAGGTCGTGGTGACCGAAGTCAACACCGGCGCGGTCCGACGGACGACGGCCGATGCGAACGGCAACTATGTCGTCGCCGGCCTGCAATCGGGCAGCTATCGCGTAACCGCGGGCGACCGCACGGGCGACGTCGCCGTCGCGATCTCCTCGAACGCCGTGCTGAACCTCGACGCGCCGACCCAGACCGCAGCGGAGTCGGGAGACATCATCGTGCGCGGCACGCGTCCGACGGTCGATGTCCGCTCGTCGGCGGTCAACCAGATCGTGACGCTGCACGACATCGCGGTCGTGCCGCAGACGACGCGCAACTTCCTGGAATTCGCGGACACGGTACCGGGCGTCCAGTTCAGCGTCGATGCGACGGGCAACACCTCGCTACGCGGCGGTGCGCAGGTCACGTCGGCGGCCAATGTCTATATCGACGGCGTCAGCCAGAAGGATTATGTCGGGGGCGGATCGGGCATCACCGGCAGCGCGGGCGCGCAGGGCAATGGCGACCCCGGCAACCCCTTCCCGCAGCTCGCCATCGCCGAATACAAGGTCCTCACGTCCAACTACGGCGCGCAATATGGCGACGCGGCGAGCACGATCATCCTCGCCCAGACCAAGTCGGGCACCAATCAGTTCCATGGCGAGGCATTCGGCCAGTTCACCAACCAGGACCTGCGCGCCCGGACCCCGGCGGAAAAGGCGACCGACACCCCCAAGGCCAAGGTGCCGAGCTGGGAATATGGCGCGGCGCTGGGCGGCCCGATCATCAAGGACGTCGCGCACTTCTTCGCCACCTGGGAGCATAAGAGCCTCTCGAACCAGAGCAGCGTCTATCCGGGCTCCGGCGTCACCCAGGCGCAGGCGGTCGCGCTGCTGCCCGCCGATCTGGCCAGCCAATACGGCCCGGTGACGAACCCGTTCACCGAGAATCTGTATTTCGGCAAGATCGACATCGAGCCGACGTCCAAGGACCGAATCGAATTCACCGGCCGCCTGCGCGTCCAGGACCAGATTTCGGGCGGCAACGGGCAGGCCGCGGCTTCGACCGCCGCGCCCTTCGTCAACAATGACCGCCGCGCGGATGTTCGCTGGCAGCACAGCGAAGACAAATGGGTGAACGAAGCCCGGCTGAGCTATCAGAACACCAACGCCGCGACGACGGCGACCCGGGCGTCGCCGCAATTCCAATATACCTATTTCCCGTCCGCCGCGACGACCACGCAGCCGACCACGCTGCTCATCACCGGTGGGCCGGGGTCGGGCGTCGGCGCGATCAACCGCCAGCGCGGCTGGACGTTCAAAGACGACCTGACGCTGCCGAACATCGAATTCGCCGGCAATCACTCGCTGAGCATCGGCGGCAGCATGGCCTCGATCGAGCTGACCTCACAGAACGCAAGCTCGGACCTGGCCAACGCGACCTATTATTATGCGGTCACACCCGCCGGAGTCGCGTCGACGCCCTATGAGCTGCAATATCCCAACCTGACCGCCGGCTATACCTCGGCGGGCGTTACGACCAAGGCGAAGCAGTACAGCGCCTATATCCAGGACGACTGGGCCGTCGATTCGCACCTGACGCTGAACCTGGGCGTGCGCTGGGATCACGAAGTGGTGCCCGCCTATCTGAACTATGTGACGCCCGCCAATGTCGTCGCGGCGATCAACGGGCCGTTCCCGGGCACGAACCAGAGCTATGCCTCGGTCCTCGCCCAGGGCAATGGCTCGACGCCGGGCTATAACATCAACGACTATATCAGCACCGGCAAGAACCGCCGGGCGCCCAACAACTTCTCGCCGCGCATCGGCTTCTCCTACGATGTCTATGCCGATGGCCGCCATGTGATCTTCGGCGGTTATGCGCGCGCCTATAACCGCAACCAGTTCTCCATCCTGGCGCTGGAGACGACGAAGATCGCGCTGAACGGCAATCCGGAGGTCTATTTCCCGTCCCCCTATACCCGCAACGCCTTCGGCCCCTGCGCCACGGCAGCGGACATCAATCCGACCAACCACTGCTATGCCTTCGACCCGGCCTATCTGACGCCGGCGGGCCTCGCTGGTCTGCAGACCAGCCCGAGTTCGCATGAAGTCGACCTGCTGCCGAACAACATCCGGACGCCGCATTCGGACCAGTTCAGCCTGGGTATGCGCAACACCATCGGCGACTGGAACACCCAGGTCACGCTGTCCTATATCGAAAGCTTCGACGGGATCGTCGGTCGCTTCGGCAACCGCTATTCCAACGGCGCCTATTTCCAGAACGGTTCGCCCTGGGGTGCGCAGGGCGTGCCGGGCATCGGCAGCCTGATCATCTTCGACAATGGCGCGCGGGATCGCCTGCTCCAGCTCGGTGTCGGTGCGCAAAAGCCCTACACCAAGGATTCGGGATGGAGCGCGACCTTCTCGTACACGCTGTCCTTCTCCGACCAGAACAACCTGGCGGGCGGGTCCAACCCGTATCAGGTCAACGCCAACCAGTATCTGTTCGACCTGCCCTATGCGTCGCAATATCCGTTCGTGCGCGGCACGGCGGCGCCGACGCACCGTATCGTCGCGACCTATACCCGCGACCTGTTCTGGGGCCTGCAGGTGGCGGCCAAGGCCGAGCTGGCGACGCCGACCTTTGCGACGACGATCATCGGCTGCCCGAGCGTGTGCAACGCCCAGGGCGGCTCGGCCCTGTTCGTCAGCCGCAAGCCGGACGAGTTCCTGGGCTATAAGCAGATCGACGTGCAGTTGACCAAGAACGTCACCTTCTGGCGGTCGCTGTCGGGCTATGTCCGCGCCGACTTCCTGAATATCTTCAACTTCCACAATTACGATCCGATCGCGGTGTCCTACCCTGCCGCGACGAGCAGCGATCCGGAGACCGCGCTCGCCCAGTCGATGCGCGCGGTGCCGCAATATAACCGCCAGGGACCGATCGTCGGCGTGCCGTTCACGGTGAAGCTGTCGGCGGGCCTGCGCTTCTGACCCGACATCCGGATGCCGCCGCCCGTTTGACGGGCGGACGGCATCCGGTTCAGGATCGCGACTTCTCCTACAACGCCGGGTGATGGTGATGACACAGCAGCAGGGCGCGCGCGCCATCCGGTCGGTGGCCGTCATCGGCGGCGGATCGGCGGGCTGGATGGCGGCGGCCGCCCTGTCCAAGATGTTCGGCCGCACGATCCGGGTGGTGCTGGTCGAATCCGAGGAGATCGGCCTGATCGGTGTCGGCGAGGCGACGGTGCCGCACCTCTCCGCCTTCAACCGGCTGCTGGAGATCGACGAGGGCGAGTTCGTCCGCCAGACCCAGGGCAGTTTCAAGCTGGGCATCCAGTTCAACGACTGGGGTCAGATCGGCGACAGCTATATCCATGGTTTCGGCACGATCGGCCGCGACCTGGGGATGCTGCCCTTCCACCAATATTGGCTGAAGGCGCGTACGGCGGGGCGTGGGGCCGACATCGGCCGCTATTCGCTGAACACGGTCGCCGCGCCGCTCGGCAAGTTCATGGTGCCGCCGCGCGATGCGCCGCCCAACTCGCCGCTCGCCGAAATCGCCTATGCCTATCATTTCGACGCGGTGCTCTATGCCCGCTTCCTGCGCGCGCGGGCCGAGGCGCAAGGGGTCAAGCGGATCGAGGGCAAGGTCGTCGCAGTCGAGCGCGAGGCCTCACGCGGCTTTGTCGACCATGTCCGGCTGGAGAGCGGCGAGCAGGTCCAGGCCGACCTGTTCCTTGACTGCACGGGATTCCGCGCGCTGCTGATCGGCGATGCGTTGCAGGTCGGGTTCGACGACTGGACCCGCTGGCTGCCCTGCGACCGCGCGCTGGCCGTGCCGTGCGAGAAGGTCGGGCCGCCCACCCCCTATACCCGCGCGACCGCGCGCGAGGCGGGGTGGCAATGGCGCATCCCGCTGCAGCACCGCACCGGCAACGGCCATGTCTATAGCAGCGCCTTCACCAGCGACGACCGGGCGGCGGATATCCTGCTCTCCAACCTCGACGGCCCCGCACAGGCGGACCCGAAGTCGCTGCGCTTCACCAGCGGCAAGCGGCGCAAGCTATGGGATCGCAACGTCGTCGCGCTGGGGCTGGCCGGGGGGTTCCTGGAGCCGCTGGAATCGACCGCCATCTATCTGATCCAGGCGGGCATCAACCGGCTGATGCAGCTGTTTCCCGATGCGGACTGCGACCCCGCGCTCCAGGCGGCCTATAACGACCAGTCGGCGTTCGAATATGAGCGGATCCGCGACTTCCTGATCCTGCATTACCATGTCACGCAGCGGACCGATTCCGATTTCTGGAACTATCTCCGCACCATGGCGGTGCCCGACACGTTGCGGCATACGATCGATTTGTTCGTCGCCAATGGCCAGTTCTTCCGGAACGGTACCGAGATGTTCGGGCTGACCAGCTGGGTACAGGTGATGCTGGGCCAGGGTCTCTATCCGCAACGCTATCACCCGGCGGTCGACTGGGTCGCGACGCCCGACTGCCTGGCGCTGGTCGACCATGTCGAAAAGGTCGTCGCCTCCAATGTGGGGCTGATGCCCGCGCACGAGCAGTTCATCGCCCGCTGCTGCGCCGCGCCGGCGGGGTCGGCAATGCGGCGGTAGGCGCGCAGGCCTATCCGGCGACCGCGCCGGTCTTGTCGAGCTGGCGCCGCCCGACCAGCAGGCCGCCCTCCAGCCGGGCGCACAAGGCGGCGTAATAGTCGGCGAGGAAGCCCTCATCGTCGCCGTCATCGGCCAGCCCCGCCTTGCGCCGGATCGTCGCCGCGACCGTGCGGCGTGCGTCCGGATCGCCGTTGCGGATCACGTCTTCCAGCGTCTGCAACTCATAGACGCCGTAGAGCGCCAGTGCCGAATCCGGGAAGGCGCGGCGCGGCCGGTGGCCGATCGCGGTCAGGTCGATGGCCAGGGCGCGCCGGACGGTCTGCACCACCCAGGTGCCCGCGACGAGATCCCCGATGCGCAGCCGGTCGCGGTTGAACAGCGGGAAGAACAGGAAGATGCCGGTCCACAGCAGCGCGAAGATGGTCAGGAACGCGTCGGCGGTGCCCATCGCCTCCTGCGCGCCGAGGAAGGACAGCGGCAGGAATATCTCGATCTCACGCATCGCGTTGCGCGCCAGCACGGCGCCAGCGGTCAGCCGGGCACCGTCCCGCGCGACCACGCGCAGGCCCATCAGCCGCTTGCCCGGCGTCGCGCCGCGCCCGCTCAGCTCGAACAGCACGAACCAGCCGTTGCGCAGGCAGAAGGCACCGATCAGCCACAGGATCAGCGCGATCGACGCGCGCGTCGCCTGACCGAAGGCGAACAGGGTCACGGTCGCCGCGATCAGCACCAGCAGCATCAGGATCAGGTCGATCAGGAACGCCGCCGCCCGCGTGCCCGCCCCGCCCAGCTCCAGCTGCAAATCGACCCCTTCGGGCGTGACGAAGCTGCGCCGCAGGGTGAAGGGTGGCTTTTTCCTATTGCGGCGAACGAAGCGCATGTCGCCTCCCGATACCGTAATAATAGATCAGCCACGCCACCAGCACGACGCCGCCGATGCCCGCGCGCATCGCGTCGCGCGTTACCACCTGCCGCCCGATCCCCTCCAGGATCGCCGCGACCGCCAGCATCAGGACGACGCCCGCCACCGCGATGGCGCTGGACCGCCCTTCCTCGACCAGCGCCGCCATCCGCGTTCGCCGCCCCGGAAAGGCGATGGCGGTGCCGATCCGCATCCCCGCCGCGCCCGAGATCATGATCGCGAACAGCTCGGTCGTGCCATGGATCGCCAGCCAGGCGACGAAGTTCAGCCCCAGCCCCTTGTCCGCGAACACCGCGATCATGGCGCCCAGCATCAGCCCGTTATAGAGGATCAGCAGCGCGGTCGGCACGACGAACGCGAAGCCCAGCGCAAAGGCGAAGATCGCGATCTGCGCATTATGGCCGAACAGGAAGCTGGCAAAGACGCCCAGCCCGCTCTCCTGGCTATGATAGAGCGTATCGCGCAGCGTCGCCGCCGAGGCACTGGGATCGCGCCCGCCCGCCAGGCCGTCGGGCATGATGCCGTAGAACCAGCTGGGATCGGCGCGGACGAGCGCATAGGCGGCGATGGCCCCCGCCACGGTCAGGAACGCCATCACCAGCGTCTCGCGCCACAGCGAGGCGACCGCCCTCGGCCAGCCCTTGGTGAAAAAGCCCAGCAGGTCGCGCCACACCGAATCCGACACACCATAGAGCTGGAAATAGGCGCGCGCGCACAATTGCTCGAGATAGGCGATCAGCGCGCGGTCGAGCGAGGTTTCACGTGCCACCGACAGCGACGACAGGGTCACGCGGTAGAGCAAGGGCAGGGCCAGCAGATCGTCCTCGGACAGGACGCGGACCGAGCGTTTCTCGATCCGCTGGAGCAGCGCGTCCAGCCGCGTCCAGTCGGCCTCGTGCGCGGCGCGAAAGCGGCTGGCATTGACCAAGGGCGGGGCGGCATCGACGAACGCACTCACAACAGGCTCCTGCGCTTGAGGTCGACATAGCCCTCGACCAGCCGCTCGGCGACCTGGTCGTGCGGGCTTTCGATGACGTGCACGCCCAGATGGCGCAGCCGCAACAGGACGAGCCGCCGGTCGCGCAGCAGCGCGCCCGCCGTCACCGCACGGGTCACGTCGGCGGGCGTGGCGGGGGCGGCATCGACGATCGTCTCCAGTTCCTCGTCACGTAGCACCACGACGAGCACCAGATGCGTCTTCAGCAGCCGCGCGACCGCCCGGACCAGGAAATCGGCCGAGGTCGGGTCGGTGAATTCGGTGAACAGCACGATCATCGACCGCCGCGTCAGCCGCGCCGCCAGCGTGGTCAGGGCGAAGGTGTAATTGGTCTCGTCCCCGCTATAGTCGATGCCCGCCGCCAGATGCTGGAGCTCGGGAAAGGCCGCGCCGCCGCTGATGAAGCCGCTGGCGATGCGCGGACGGGAATCGAAGGCGGCGAGCGCCACCCGGTCGCCGAGCTTCAGCGCCAGCCAGCCGGTCAGCAGCGCCGCCGATACCGCACGGTCGACGCGCGGGATGCCGCCGACCGGGTCCGACATCTGTCGCCCGGCGTCGATCGCGAACACGATCTGGCTGTTGCGCTCGGTCCGATATTCCTTGGCGAACAGCTTGCGATGGCGCGCCGACTGTTTCCAGTCGATCGCCCGCCGGTCCATGCCCGAGCGGAACTCGACCAGCGCATCGAAATCGGTGCCGTCGCCCCGGTCGCTCTGCGCCAGCAGCCCTTGCACCGCATGACGCTGAAAGATCTGCGCGCCGTCACGGCGGATCGCCTCGATATCCGGCAGGATGGGCAGCGCATGGTCGCCAGCCACCCGTATCTGCCGCCAGACCAGCCCCAGCGGCCCGGCCCAGCGCACCCAGATGGTGGCAAAATGCGCGGTGCCCCGGCGCCGGGGGGTCAGCACCCAGGCGCCCGTCCCCCTGCCCCCCTCGAGCGCCAGGTCCAACCGCCCATCATCGGCGATTTCCACGAGCGGATCGCCCGCCAGCGCCAACTGCACCGGGCCCCGGACCGGCCGCCCGCCGCTCGTCACCGCCACCGGCACGATCAGCTCCACACCGACGGCGGCCGAGCGCGGCAGCGTCAGCATCGCCTCCGCCCGCGCACGGCCGAGCAGCGCATCGGCGACCACCAGCAACAGCACCGCCAGCGGCCAGCCCAGCCCCGCATACCAGACGGCCGGAAACAGCATGGCGATCAGCAGCGCGATCGGAGCTCCGATCACCGCCGCCAGCACCGCCATGCGGGTGGGATAGATCAACGCGGCGCCTCGATCGTCTCGATGATCTGCGCGACGACATCCTCGATCGCGCGGCCGCCGATCTCGGCGGCGGGCGACAGGATCAGCCGGTGGCGCAGCAGCGCAGGCGCCAGCGTCTTCACATCGTCGGGGATCACGAAGTCGCGCCCGTCCAGCGCCGCGCGCGCCCGCGCCGCACCCGCCAGCATCGCGCCCGCACGCGGCGACGCGCCGCTTTCCAGATCGGCGACACCGCGCGTGCCCCGGATCAGTGCGACGATATAGTCGATCACTTCGTCGACCAGCCGGACAGTGGCCACGGTCGCGACCGCCGCGTCGATCGTCGCCGCATCGGCCCGCGCCTCGACACCCCAATCAGCGGGCGACATCGCGGTCGGCCTTGCGCCATGCCCTGCGACGATGCGCCGCTCTTCCTCGGCGCTGGGATAGGGCACGGTCTGCTTGAACAGGAACCGGTCCAGCTGCGCCTCGGGCAGCGGATAGACGCCCTGCTGCTCGATCGGGTTCTGGGTCGCCACCACGGTGAAGCGGCGGCTGAGGCTCAGGCTCTCGCCGTCGATGGTGACGGTCCGCTCCTGCATCGCCTCCAGCAGCGCGGCCTGGGTCTTGGGCGAGGTGCGGTTGATCTCGTCGGCCAACAGCAGCTCGGTGAAGATCGGCCCGCGCGTCAGGGTGAAGGTGGAGTTCTGGAAGTTGAACAGGTTGGCGCCGATGATGTCGCCGGGCATCAGGTCGGGCGTGAACTGGATACGGCCGAAGTCCAGGCCCAGCGTGTGCGCGAAGCTGTGCGCAAGCAGCGTCTTGGCGGTGCCCGGCGGCCCCTCCAGCAGGATATGCCCGCCCGCGAACAGCGCGACCAGCATCAGATCGACGGTCGCGTCGTGGCCGACCACCGCCTTGCCGATCTCGGCACGGATCGCCTGCCCCAGCGCCTGGACCTCTTCAACCGTCACCGTGTCTTCTCCTGTTGCCATTGGTGCAGCGCCCGGGCGCTGGCGAGCATGTCGGCGCTGTGCCGGGCCTGCTCGGCCTCTTCGACCAGCGTGGTGAAGCGCGTCGATCCCTGAAGCCGGTCGAGATGCCGGTCCGCCTCTTCGTCGGTCAGCCGCGCGGGCACGCCGAAGGCCACCCGTGCCCGTTCGCGGATCAAGGCGGCGTAACGCGGGCCCAGACCGCCCTCGCGCCCGGCCTTGCGCACGATCATCGCGCTATTGTCGATCAGGGCGGTCTTGCCCAGCGCGATCGCGCGTTCGGGCGGCCGGGCCGATCCGAAGCGGACCAGCGCCTGCCAGCCGACCAGGGCGAGCGCGACGGCGACCGCCAGCGTCATCGGCAGGAAGGGCGGCTCGAACGCCAGCTTCAACGGGCCGCGGCTGCGCCCCAGGCCGTTCAGCGACACGTCGAACGCGATGCCCTTCGACCCGTTGTCGCGGACGAAATCGAACACGGCCAGCCCGGCGCGCGCGCGATTCAGGTCGCGGATGCCGTAATTGTTCAGCAGGTCGGGGTCGGCCAGGATATAGGTGCTGCTGCCGTCGATCTGGCCCAGCACGATGCGGCCGGCATCGTCGGTCACGATCGGGGTCAGCGCCTTGGACGCCATTACCTGCAAGGGGCGCGGCGCGGCGACGTTCAGCGCGGGCGGGGCCCAGCGGAGCGCGTGCAGCGGCCGGCCGCCGCTGCGGTGCCGGGCCACGACGATCTCGGTCGCGGGTGCCAGGATGTACGCCGGATCCATATCGGGCAACAGGCCCGACACGTTCACCCAGCCCTGATGATCCTCGTCCGCGGTCGTCGCCCATTTGGGCAGGACGAGCAAGGTCGCGCGGCCCCGGCGGGCCTCCATGAACTTGCTCAAGTCGACAAAGCCATGATCGGGCGCCGCGACGACCAGGTCGTCGGTATCCCATTCCGCATCGGTCCGGATGATGCGGGGATTGCGCCCGGTGGCGCGCGCCAGCTCGACGATCCCCGCCAGGCCGGTGGCGGCGTTGGACAGCGCATGGGTCCCGCCATTGTGCCCCGACCGCAGGTCCGGCGCATAGGCCCCCAGCAGCATCGACCCCGCAAAGCCCAACAGGCCGATGACGAGCATCAGCGCAATGGTCAGCGGCGAGAAGAGATGGTCCGCCGACTTCGCGCCCCCGCCGCGACCGATCGCGATCTCGCTCATGCCCGCCACCGCTGCGGCAGGGCGAGATCGGCATAGGCGGCCCGCGCCGTTTCCCAGTCCGCCAGGTCGACCGGGCGGCCGCCGAACAGGCTACGCTCGACCAAGGCGGCGATGCGGGCGAACAGCGGCCGGACCGCGCCGGGCAACAGGGCTGCGGAGGCGAGTTCGCGGCTGGTCAGCGAGGGGCGGCGCAGCGCCGGGCGACGGCGTGCAATGTCCTCGATCGAATGGAACAGCAGATAATGGATCGCCTCGGCGAACCGTCCCTCCGCCGCCAGGCCATCCGCCGCCTGGAGCCAGGCGCGCGCCGGTTCGGCATCCGGAACCCATTCGTCGTCATCCGCTGGCACGGGCGCGCGCGCATGTCGCCGGACGGGCAGCCGCCATTCGCCCGACCGCCACCGCTCGACGATCATCCAGACCAGCGCCGCGACGATCAGGACCAGCAGCGCCCAGAGCAGGATCCGGGCATAGGGCGCATCGGGCATCAGGCCGGTCAGCCAGCGCAGGAAACGCCCGATCGGGCGGAACAGATGGGACAGCCATCGCCCCAGCGCCTTCAGCCATTCCGGCGTCTCGGGCGGCGGGGGCGAGCGGGTCAGGCTGAACTGCACGGACGGATCGGCCCGCAAGGCGGCATGGGCCGTCGCAAGTCGATCGGCCGCAGCCCCATCCTTTGCCATTGCCGCGATGATGCCCTCCCAAGCGACGCCGCATTGCCCCGGCGCGGAATGTAGCCGGATCGGGTAACGGCGCAATCCATTATCGCCGATTTGGTCGGACAAGATGGGACTGGACAGCCCGGGGTCCGCTCGCCACCATCACGCCCATTATCCTGAGGGGGGAGTATCATGGCCAGCCAGCCTTTCACCGAGACGCGTGCCGGAATCTCCGTCGGCGGCGTGTTCGGGCGCAGCGTGAACATCATCAAGGCCAATCCGGTCGCCACTTTGGGCGTGACCTTCGCGATGGTCGCGCTGCCGCAATTGCTGGTGGGGTTGATGGTCGGGCGCGCGTCCTTGACCCGCGAGTTTCAGGACGGCGCCTATGCGCTGTTCAGCCTCTATGGCCTGGCCGTCCTGCTGTTGTGGCTGGTGGCCGGCGGCGCGCTGACCCATGCGGCGATCGCGCATGACCAGGGCCGACGCGCCGACCTGCGTGAGATCCTGCGGCTCGGGGTCGCGCGGGCCTTGCCCATGCTGGCGGTCAACATCCTCTTCTTCGTCGGTATCTGGATCGGCTTCGCCGTCCTGATCGTCCCCGGCATCATCCTGGCCGTGATGTGGTCGGTCGCCATGTATGCCATCGCCGCCGAGCGGACCGGCATATTCGGCGCGTTCGGGCGCAGCCGCGCGCTGACCAAGGGCGCGCGTTGGCATGTCTTCGGCATCCTGCTGCTGGCCTTCGTGATCTATCTGCTCGTCTCGATCGTGACCGGGGTGGCAAGCGTGGCGGGCTATGGCAGTTTCGGCGCGCTCACCGGCGGCGCCACGATCCACGTCCCGACATCGCCATCGGTGATCGTCCAGTTGCTGCAGGCGCTGATCACGACCGTCCTGGTGACGTGGTTCACGTTGGTCGGCGCGGCGCTGTTCATCGAGCTGCGCCACTGGAAGGACGGCCCCGATGTCGACCGGCTGAGCGAGATCTTCGCCTGACGTCATGCGATCCCGGGCGGCGACGAGGCCGCCCGGCCGGCCGCCGCGAAAGGCCGGGAGCCTAATCGGCCCTTGCGCGGTTTATCGTCCGTCGCAGACCGAGGGACGAGAGGCAGGGCCGATGATCGCCGCAGATGTTTTCACCAAACTCGACATCGAACTCAAACCCGACCCCTCGCGCACCGTGCTGCGCCCGTTCAGCTTCGGCTATCCGACCGCCTTCGACCGCAAGCCGACCCGCGCCGAGGATGTTGCGCGGCGGGTGATGGCGCTGGATGGGGAGACGCGCGACCGGATGCTCCACCTGTTGCGCGACGCGATGGGCAAGCGGCATCGCAACGCCGACGGGGTCTTCCTGCGCCGCTTCGACGGAGTGAAGGACGATCTGGGCGGGATCGCCGTCGAGGACGAGCGCGACCGGTTGCTGCTGGGGGCCTATTTCAGCCAGGAATATGCCTTCGAATCCGCCGCCTTGTTCAACCCCAGCATCGTGACGCTGCCCGACCAGGACCCGGATGACGACGAGATCCGCTTCCTCCTGTCGCTGCGCGGGGTCGGCGAGGGGCATATCTCGTCGGTCACCTTTCGCACCGGCACCTGGGACGGCGGCACCGGCCTGGTCGTCGATCCGCCCAGTTCGCAAGGCGTGCCGCCCCGGATCGACAGCAACGACGAAGGCTGGGTGCGGATGCGCGCCGATGACAGCCAGGACATTTCCGAAACCGTCATCTTCCCGATCCTGCCCAGCCAGCGCCAGGGCGTCGAGGATCTGCGGATGGTGCGCTTCACCGACCATGACGGGGTGGAGAGCCTGATCGGCACCTATACCGCCTTCGACGGCAAGGAGGCGCGCTCGGAACTGCTGCGCGGGATCAACCAGCAGAGCTTCGAGATGCGCGCGCTGGGCGGCGCCTTCGCCGCGTATAAGGGCATGGCGTTGTTCCCGCGCCGCATCGGCGACCGCTTCGCGATGATCGGGCGGCTCGACAGTGTGAATCTGTGGCTGCTCTATTCCGACGACCTGCATATGTGGGACGAGGGGATGCGGTTCATGGGCCCGCAATATCCCTGGGAATTCGTCCAGATCGGCAATTGCGGCTCGCCGATCGAGATCGACGAGGGCTGGCTGGTCTTCACCCACGGCGTCGGCATGATCCGCGGCTATTGCGTGGGCGCCTGCCTGCTCGACAAGGACAATCCGTCCAAGGTGCTCGCCCGGACGCCCTCGCCCCTGCTCTTCCCCTCCGCCGAGCAGCGCGGCGGCTATGTGCCCAATGTGACCTACAGCTGCGGCGCGCTGCTCCACAAGCGCCGAATCCTCCTGCCCTATGCGATCGGCGACCAATATACCGCCTTCGCCACCGGCAGCGTCGATGATCTGCTGTCGGTCATGGCGTAGCGGCGGCTGGACCATGGGCCTAGGGTTCAGGTGAACCCTGGGCCCGATAGGCGCATCACAGGATCAGGTTGCGCTCTTCGTCCAGCCGCAGGCACAGATCGGCGCGGGCGGGCATCTCCGACCAGATATGGCGGGTCAGCCGCTCATAATGGCTGACGAAGCGGGCGAGCATGGCTGCGTCCATCACCCCCTGTCCGTCACCCCGCACACGGCGCAGCGCCTCCTCCTGCTGGGTCCGCCAGCGTAGCACCGTCGGCCAGTCGGGCGGCGTCATCAACACCAGCATGTCCAGCCGGTCGAACAGCGCCGGATAGTCCTCGGCAAGCGCGGTGTTCGCATGACGGCGCCAGATGCCCTGGCCATCCTCCTCCGCCTCCAGGCGATTGCACGGCGCGGCCAAGGCCTCCTCCGCCTGGGGCCGCGCGCCGACGCACCACCCCTCGAAGATGACCAGCGCACAGCGGTCGGGCGCCATCGGCCAGCTATCCATCGGAGCACGGTCGTCGATCGCCTTGTCGAAACGCGGCAGGGGGACCGCCTCGCCGCGTGCGATTGCCGCCAGTGTCCGCACGCCCAGTGCCACGTCATGCGTCCCCGGCACGCCGCGTGTCGCGAACAGCGGATGGACCTCGCGCGCCAGACGCTGGCGTTCGGCCCATGTCCGATACAGATCGTCCAGCGAGAGGACCGCGCTGCCGCCGAACCGCGCCGCCAACCGCGCCGCGACGGTCGACTTGCCGCTGCCCTGCGCACCGCAAAGGCCTAGCACCAGCGGAGGGTCGCCTGCGCCGCGCCGGGCGAGCCGATCCGCGACCAGCCCGGCGATCGCGCTTTCAGGCGACACGATCGCCCGGCGCCTCCCCGCGAAACCAGGCGGCCAGATTGGCGGCAGCGCGCATTCCCATGGCGGTCCGCGCCTCGATCGTCGCGCTGCCCAGATGCGGCAGCAGCACGGCACGGGGATGTGCCAGCAGGCCGGGATGCACCTGCGGCTCGTGCTCATGGACATCCAGCCCGACGCCGCCGATCCGGCCCTCGGTCAACGCCGCGACCAGCGCCGCCTCGTCGATCACGGTCCCGCGCGCGGTGTTCACGACGATGGCATGGGGCCGCATCCGGGCGAGCAGCGCGGCGTCCACCATATGGCGCGTCTCGTCGCCCCCCGGCACATGGAGCGACAGGACATCGCATTCGGCGGCCAGCGCCTGAGGCGACGGCGCGCGCGACGCCTCCAGCGCGCGTTCGACCCCGGGCGCGGCGGCGGACCGGCTGGCATAGCGGATCCGCATCCCCAGCCCCCGTGCCTTGGCCGCCGTCGCCTGCGCGATCCGGCCAAAGCCGATCAGGCCCAGCGTCTTGCCCGACAGCCCCTGGCCGATCAGATGCGACGGATGCCAGCCGGTCCACGCCCCGCTGCGCACCTCCCGCTCGCCCTCGCCCGCGCGCCGGGCCGCCATCAGCATCAGCAGGATCGCGATCTCGGCCGTCGCCTCGGTCAGCACGTCGGGCGTGTTCGTTACCACCACCCCCGCCGCGCGCGCCGCCGCCAGGTCGATATGGTCCACGCCTGCGCCGTAATTGGCCAGGATACGGACGCGCCGCCCCGGCGTGGCGAGCAATTCGGCGTCGATCCGGTCGGTGATCGTCGGCATCCAGGCGTCATAGGCCGTCATCGCCGCGACCAGTGCGGCGCGATCCAGCGGCCGGTCGTCCGGGTTCAGCGTCGTGTCCCATGTCTCGGCCAGATGCCGCTCGACCGCCTCGGGCAGGCGACGGGTGACGAGCAACCTGAGCCTATCGGTCATGGCGGTCCTGCGGCAGGGGCGCATCGGCGCGCAGCAGTCCGGCGCCGCGCAGATCGGCCCAGAAGGCATCGGGAATGGCGTGGTGGAACCAGTCCAGCGTCTGGTTCACCTCGTCCGGCGTGCGGAGGCCCGGAATCACGCAGGCGACCGCCGGATGGGCGAGCGGAAATTGCAGCGCGGCGGCCGGCAGCGGCACGCCATGCGCCTTGGCGATCCCGGCCATGCGCCGCACCCGCTCCGCGACTTCGGCGGGGGCCCGTCCGTAATTATAATGCCCCTCCCCGTCTGCGGCGACCAGGATGCCGCTATTATACGGCCCGCCGACGATGACCCGGACGTCGGCCGCCAGGCAGGCCGGAAACAGCGCGTCGAGCGGCGTCTGCTCCAACAGGGTATAACGCCCCGCCAGCAGGATCGCGTCGAGCGGCGCGGCGCGGAGGGCGTCCAGGCACACCGCCACCTCGTTCACCCCCAGCCCGAAGCCGCCGATCGCCCCCTCGTCGCGCAGTCGCTCCAGCGCCGCGAAGCCGCCGCCCCGGGTCAGTTGCTCCCAATGATGGTCGTGCCGATCGCCATGGGTCATCCGCCCGATATCATGGACCAGCAACAGGTCGACCCGCGCCAGCCCCAGCCGGTGCAGGCTCGCCTCGAACGAGCGCAATATGCCGTCGCCGCTATAGTCATAAACGGGCGAGAAGGGCATGGCGGCGTAGAAACCGTCGCGTTCGCGATCGTCGGTGATCGACGGGTCCGGCCGCATCAGCCGCCCGACCTTGGTCGAGATCAGCATGTCGGACCGGCCGCGCAGCGCATCCCCGATCCGCCGCTCGCTCAAGCCGCGCCCATAATGCGGCGCCGTATCGAAATAGGTGATCCCGCCCGCCAGTGCCGCATCGAGCGTGGCGCGCGCCTCGTCCTCGCCGACCCGCTGGAACAGCCCCGCAATCGCCGCGCCGCCGAATCCCAGGCGGGGCCATGTCCGCCGCGATCGACCTGTCGCCTCGACCTTCTTGTCGCCCGTCATCCCGTCCCATGTCCTCGCGGCGTGCCTGCACGGTCGAGCCCTGCAACGCCCGCCTGATTTTTCAGACGGCGAATGCCTGCATGAAGCGCGCCTTATTGTCGAGGCGATTGCGGCAGTGGCCATCACTTCCCCGCCGAACGCCTTTCGCTGCGGCGCGTGGGGAGCCTGGGCGCATCACAAGGTTGCGACAAAGCAAAGACTTATAGGAATAGAATGGCGGAGCGGGAGGGATTCGAACCCTCGATACGGTTTTGCCGTATACTCACTTTCCAGGCGAGCGCCTTCGACCACTCGGCCACCGCTCCGCATGAGTCCATGCCTGGAACACGCGCCCCTAATGCGCTTCCGCGCGGCGCGCAAGCGATTGCGTGGGGGCTCGGGCTGGGGCAGTCTCGACGGCCATGACGATCGCGCTTCTGCTCGCCGCGCTTCTGGCGCAGGCCTCGCCCTCCCCCGCTCCGACCGCGCAAGCCGGCGACCCGCTGCCCGGCGACTGGATTGCGGTGCCGGATGACGAGCTGCTGGTCTTTACCCTGGCGAACGGGCGGACGGTGACGATGCGGCTCGCGGGCCGTCAGGCGCCGGTGCATGTCGCCAATATCCGGGCACTGGCGCGGGCGCATTGGTGGGATGCGGGGACCAGCGTCTACCGCGTGCAGGAAAACTACGTCGCGCAATGGGGCGACGCGACCGAGAAGAAGCCGCTGCCCATCGGCATCGTCGCCAATCCCCCGGCCGAATATGACTGGGCGGGGACGAGCGCGGTGGCGCGGCTGAGCAAGCCCGATCCCTATTCGAGCTGGGACGGTTATAGCCGCGACGGCTGGCCGCTGGCGGGCAATGCGACGCGCGAGTGGATCCCGCATTGTTACGGCATGGTCGGCGTCGCGCGCGACCTGGCGCCAAGCACGGGCACGGGAGCCGAACTCTACACGCTGATCGGCCATTCGCCGCGCGCGCTGGACCGCAACGTCGCGATCGTCGGGCGGATCGTCGACGGCATGGATGCGCTGTCCACCCTGCCGCGCGGGACGGGCGATCTGGGCCTCTACAAGGACGAGGGCCAGCGGCTGGCGATCGTGTCGGTGCGGCTGGCGAGCGAGATCCCGGCCGCCCAGCGTCCGCATTACCAGTATCGCGAGACGGTATCGCCGCGCTTCGCCGCCTGGATCAAAGCGCGGGAGAATCGGAAGAACGACTTCTTCACCGTGCCTGCGGGGGGTGTGGATATCTGTGCGGCCTTGCCGCCGGTGCGCAAGGCGCCTTGAGCTTGGGGTTGGGCGTGGCCTTCGACTTCGGCGCTATGCGCCGAAGTTTATCCTGAGCGGCTGGCTTGCCAGCCAGCCGAAGGGCTCAGGCTGAACGGAGCGAGGGAATAGGGCCAAGCATACCTAACCGCCGTTCAGCCTGAGCGACGTCGAAGGCCAAGGGAAAACGGGGCCGCTTCACCCAAGCCGCCCCATCCCGATCACGCCGCCTTCTTCCCCGGTTCGATCCGGTTGGCGACGAGATTGTCCACCACCGCCGGGTCGGCCAGCGTCGAGGTATCGCCCAGCGCATCGACCTGGTTCTCGGCGATCTTGCGCAGGATGCGGCGCATGATCTTGCCCGAGCGGGTCTTGGGCAGGCCGGGTGCGAATTGCAGCGCGTCAGGGGTCGCGATCGGGCCGATCTCGCGGCGGACCCACTGGACCAGTTCGGCGCGCAGGCCCTCGTCTTCCTCGACGCCCGTGTTGAGCGTGACGAAGGCATAGATACCCTGCCCCTTCACGTCATGCGGCATGCCGACCACGGCGGCCTCCGCGACCTTGACGTGGGCGACCAGCGCGGATTCGACCTCGGCGGTCCCCATGCGATGGCCCGAGACGTTGATGACGTCATCGACCCGGCCGGTGATCCAATAATAGCCGTCCTCGTCGCGGCGGCATCCGTCGCCGGTGAAATATTTTCCCGGATAGGTGGTGAAATAGGTCTGGAAGAAGCGGTCGTGATCGCCCCAGACGGTGCGCATCTGCCCCGGCCAGCTGTCGGCGATGACGAGGTTGCCCTCGACCGCGCCGTCCAGCACCTTGCCCTCGGCATCGACGATCTGCGGCATCACGCCGGGCAGCGGCTTGGTCGCCGAGCCGGGCTTGAGCGGCACGGCGCCGGGGATCGGGGCGATCATGTGGCCGCCGGTTTCGGTCTGCCACCAGGTGTCGACGATCGGGCAGCGCCCTTCGCCCACGACGTTGTAATACCATTCCCAGGCTTCGGGATTGATCGGCTCGCCGACCGAACCCAGGACGCGCAGGGACGAGCGGTCGGTCTTCTTCACCCACTCGTCGCCCTCGCGCATCAGCGCGCGCAGCGCGGTCGGCGCGGCGTAGAAGGTCGACACCTGATATTTGTCGACGATCTGCCAGAAACGGCTGAAATCCGGATAGTTGGGCACGCCCTCATACATCAGCGTCGTCGCGCCGTTGGCGAGCGCGCCATAGACGACATAGCTGTGCCCGGTGACCCAGCCCACATCGGCGGCGCACCAGTACACCTCGCCCTCGCGATAATCGAAGACATGTTGGTGGGTATAGGACGCCCAGAGCAGATAGCCGCCGCTGGTGTGCAGCACGCCCTTGGGCTTGCCGGTGGAACCGCTGGTATAGAGGATGAACAGCGGATCCTCCGCCCCCATCGCCTCGGGTGCGCAGTCGGTGGCGGCGGCCTCGACCAGGTCGCCATACCATTGGTCGCGGCCGTCCTTCATCGTGACCGCCGCACCGCTATGCTTCACCACGACGACATGGTCGACCACGACGCCGTCATGCTCCAGCGCGGCGTCGACATTGGCCTTCAAGGGCACAGCCTTGCCGCCGCGACAGCCGCCATCGGCCGTGATGACGATACGCGAATCGCAATCGATGATCCGGTTGGCGAGACTTTCGGGCGAGAAACCTCCGAATACGATCGAATGGATCGCGCCGATCCGCGCACAGGCCAGCATCGCAAAGGCGGCTTCGGGGATCATGGGCAGGTAGATGGTGACGCGGTCGCCCTTGGCGACGCCCAGGCCCTTCAGGGCATTGGCCAGGCGGCAAACCTGTCCGTGCAGCTCGCGATAGGTGATGCGGCGCTCGGTACCGGGCGCATCGCCCTCCCACAGGATGGCCACCTGGTCGGCACGCTTTTCCAGATGCCGGTCGATGCAGTTGGCCGCGACGTTCAGCTGTCCGTCGGCGAACCAGTTGATGCGGAAATCCGCCTCGGCGAAGCTGGTGTCCTTCACGGTCGAAAAGGGCGTGATCCAGTCGAGCCGCCGGGCCTGTTCGCGCCAATAGCCGTCCGGATCGGACTTCGCCGCCGCATAGGCGCGGGCATAGCGTTCCGCATCCATGGATGCGCTATCGGCCCATTCGGGAACGGGGTGAACATGGGCGCTCATGTCGATCTCTCTCTCCTGTCTTTTACGAACCCTTAGCAGCCCAACATGGCCCCTGCCTATCGGATCCATGACAAAGTGCGTCGCGGCGGCGCTTGCGGCCCTGCCCCGGTGTCACAAAATGTCACCGTCTTGCCGACCGATCTTCATAATCGCAGGGCATTCCCGTCAAGACGAAAGACAAAGTTCCGAGAATTTGATCCATCCAGAGCAAGATACGGCGTGCGCCCTCTATTCCTCGCCCCCAAGCAACGCTACAGCGGGAGCAGGCCGGGTTTCGAGGGGGAGACGAACCGAGCATGATCGCGACTGCCCACGACCGTGCCGACATCCCCGCCGGTTTTGCCGCTGTTCTGGCGCGCAGCGGCGAGATGGGGCGGCTGATCGCGGGCTTCGACTGGGCCGCGACGCCGCTGGGGCCGATTTCCGGCTGGCCGCAGAGCCGGATGACGGCGATCGCGATCATCCTGGCCTCCTCGATTCCGATGGCGACGATCTGGGGGGCCGACGGCATCCTGATCTACAATGCGGGCTATGCCGGTTTTTCGGGCGACCGGCACCCGGCGATGCTGGGCCGCCGCCTGGTCGAATGCTGGCCCGAGGCGGCGGCGTTCAACACCCAGGTCATCGCCGAAGGGCTGGCCGGGCGGACGCTCGCCTATCGCGACCAGGCGATGATGCTGGCGCACAAGGGCGCGCCCGAACAGCATTGGCTGGACCTGGAGTATACGCCGATCGCCGACGAGACCGGACATCCGGCGGGCATCATGGCGACGGTGATCGACAGCAGTGCGCGGATGCGGGACCGGCAGGAGCGCGAGAACGCGCTGGCCGCCGCACGCGAGAGCGAAGCCCGGTTCCGCAACGTCGCCGATCATGCGCCGATCGTCATGTGGGTAACCAATGTCGAGGGGCGGTGCACCTATATCAACCGCGCCTGGACCATCCAGACCGGCCAGGATGTCGCGGAGGGGCTGACCTTCGGCTGGCTCAAGATGCTGCATCCCGACGATCGGCAGCCGGCCGAGCAGGCCTTTCGCGACGCCATGGCCGATCTGCGTCCCTTTCAGATCGAATATCGGCTGGCCCAGGTGGGTGGCGGCTATCGCTGGGTGATGGTCACCGCCATCCCCCGCTTCGACGACGATGGCGGATTCCTGGGCATGATCGGATCGGCCGTCGACATCGACGAGCGCCGCCGGGCGGAGGTGACGCTGCGCGACGTCAACGCGGTGCTCGAACGCCGCGTCATGGAGGCGCTGGCCGAGCGCAAGCTGTTCGCCGACATCATCGATTCGACCGGCACGATGGTCCAGGTGCTGGGCTTCGACCATCGCTATCTGGCGATCAACCGCGCCGCCGCCGAGGATTTCGAACGGATCTTCGGCACCCGCCCGCAGATCGGCGAGCACAAGGGCGAGGCGATGGCCCGGCGTCCCGAAATCCTGTCGGTGATGCGCGACTATTGGACCCGTGCGCTGGCGGGCGAGGAGTTCGCCGTCATCCAGGCGCTGGACGATGCGCAAGGGGAGAAGCGGCATTACGAGCTGCGCTTCAGCCCGCTGGTGTCCGCCGAGGGCACGCCGATCGGCGCCTACCAGTTCGCGACCGACGTGTCCGAACGGCTGGCGCAAGAGGAAAAGCTGGCCGACATGGAGGCGCAGCTGCGCCAGAGCCAGAAGATGGAGGCGGTGGGACAGCTGACCGGCGGCATCGCGCACGACTTCAACAATCTGCTCCAGGTCGTGGTCGGCAATCTGGAGATGCTCGACCGCTTCCTGCCGGAGGGCGAGCATCCGCGCGCCCGGCGTGCGGCGACCAACGCGATGACCGGGGCCAAACGGGCCGCGACGCTGACCCAGCGGCTGCTCGCCTTTTCCCGGCGCCAGCCGCTTGCCCCGCAATCGGTGGATACGCGGCGGCTGGTCGACGGCCTGTCCGACCTGCTGACCCGGACGCTGGGGGAACAGGTCCATCTGGCCGTCGATGCCGCATCCGATCTCTGGACGGTCGAGGCCGACCCCAATCAGCTGGAAAGCGCGATCCTGAACCTGGCGGTCAACGCGCGCGACGCCATGCCGCATGGCGGCACCCTGTCGATCACGATGCGCAACGCGACGCTGGACGGGCTGGCGACCATGGCGGCGGGACCGGCGCCCTATCCCACCGATCCGGGCGATTATGTCGCGATCGACGTCAGCGATACCGGCACGGGCATGGACCGCGCGACGCTGGGCCGCGTGTTCGAGCCGTTCTTCACCACCAAGGAAGTCGGCAAGGGCACCGGCCTGGGCCTGTCGATGGTCTATGGCTTCGCCAAACAGTCAGGCGGCCAGGTACAGATCGAGTCCAAACCCGGCGAGGGCACCTGCGTCACGCTGTTCCTGCCCCGGTTCCAGGGCCAGGCCCCCGCCCCGCTCGACGCCGCGCCCCTGACCCAGCGCCCGACGCGCGGGTCCGAGACGATCCTGGTGGTCGAGGACGATGCCGATGTCCGCGCCTATTCGACCGAGGCGTTGCGCGAACTGGGCTATGACGTGCTGGAGGCGGAGGACGGCGCCTCGGCGCTGGCGCTGCTCGACGCGCCCGAGGCGCGCCGGATCGCGCTGCTGTTTTCCGACGTGGTGCTGCCCGGCGGGATGACGGGCGCCGATCTGGCCTCGGCCGCGCGGTCGCTGCACCCGCAGCTCAAGGTGCTGTTCACCACCGGCTATGCCCGCGACGTGATCGTCCATGGCGGGCGGCTGGATGCGGGCGTCGCGCTGATCACCAAGCCGTTCGACTTCTCGGACCTGGCCGCGCGGATCCGCGCTATGCTTGACGCGTAAGGGCCCTGACCGGGGGCGATGCGACCATCGGCGGGTCGGCGGGTTCGTCTATCCCCAATATGCCCCCACCCCGCCGCTTGACCGCATAGGAGCGGGCATCGGCCTGCTGGATCAACCCTTCCAGCGTCGCCTCGGGCAACAGGCCGGTCGCATAGCCCAGGCTGACGCCGATCGTGACGGGCTCCGCCAAGCCCAGATCATAGGGCCGGATCAGCTGGTCGTGGATGCGCTCGGCCAGGTCCCTGGCCGCCGCCGCGTCGCCATGTTGCACCATGACGAACTCGTCGCCCCCGGTCCGTGCGACAATGGTGCCGTCGCGGACGCTCGCCTGGATGCGGGCGGCGAGGACCACCAGCAACCGGTCGCCGGCACCATGTCCGAACCGGTCATTGACGCCCTTGAACCCGTCCAGGTCCAGGGCATGGACGACGACCGGCCTGGACGCGTCGGCCGTCATTCCCGCCAGCGCCTCGCGCAGGCCCAGCCGGTTGAGAACGCCGGTCAGCGGATCGTGCCGCGCCAGCGCCTCCAGTTCCAGCCGTAGCCGTACGGCGCCCCGCGCCGTGGCATAGACGAAGGCCACGCTCTGCAACCCCGCCACGGCAAAGACCATCAGAATGACCGCGACGAAGACATGGTCCTTGCCCAGCAGCGCGATGGCAAGTGCATTGGGCACCATCAGGCTTAGAATGGCACTGCTCGCGATATGCGGTCGGATCGACACGCGCGCGATCAGCCCCGCGCTATAGCAGAAGGCGATCGCGACCGGCAGTAGATGAAGGGCCGGATAGGGCAGCGCATAGACTGCGACGGAAAACAGCGCGATCGACAGGCAGACGGCGATGGTCGTGACGGCATGGCCCCGCTCATGCCGTCGCACCCGGTCCAGCGACGCGCGACGATAGGCCACGCGGTGGCGTTGATGGTGCAGGATGGTGACGATCTTGACGACCATCGTCACCACGCAGAGCAGGCTGGCGGCCGCCACCAGGCGACTGGGCACGATCGACCAGATATGGACGCCCGTCGCGATGGTCATCCCGCACAGGATGACCATCGGCACGACATTGTCGGCGAGCGCGTCTACGAGTTCTCGGTAGACGGGCTCCGGTTCCTCCCGTCGCAATACCGCATCCCCCAATGCCTTGGCCGAGCGGCATTATGACCGATCCGGCAAGATCAACAAACGTTTAAGTTTGCGGTGCCCACATGGCACATCCTGTCACACCGCCCCCGGGGTCCGGTCGAACGCCGGTCAGCACCCTCGCACCCGAGTCGGTGGGTTGCGCGTTGAGCCCGACGGGACGAAAGGACGGGGATGGCATCGCGGTTTCGGCAATTCTGGAGCGAGGAGGAATGGACCTTCGCTCCCCATGAGCGGCCGACCATTCCCGGATCGCCCGGCAATTTCGACCATCCGCAGCGGCGGCGCATCGCGTACGGCGTGATCGCGGTGCTGATCGGACTGACCGGCGGCCTCGGCAATGCGCTGGTCCAGGTCAACACGACGCAGCTGCAGGGCGCGCTGGGGCTCGACCCGACCGAGATCGCGTGGCTGCCCATCGCCTATGTGATGACCAACGCGTCGATCAACCTGCTGCTCATCAAGTTCCGCCAGCAATTCGGCCTGCGTCCCTTCGCGCTGCTGTTTTCGGGACTCTATACC
Source organism: uncultured Sphingomonas sp. (assembly GCF_913062585.1). GTDB lineage: Bacteria > Pseudomonadota > Alphaproteobacteria > Sphingomonadales > Sphingomonadaceae > Sphingomonas. The sequence continues at coordinate 86,741 of NZ_CAJXWX010000007.1, forward strand.
ATCCTGGCCTTCGCGCATCTGTTCGTCCGCGACTTCTCGACCGCGATCGCGGTACGCGCGGCGAGCGGGATGGCGGCGGCGGCGCTGTCGTCGCTCGGCCTGTATTACATGATGCAGGCGCTCCCGGCGAAATGGCGGTTGAAGGCGATCGTGCTGGGCATCGGCGTGCCACAATGCGCGACGCCGCTCGCCCGGCTCTTCTCGCCCGAGCTGCTCGCCATGTCGCACTGGCGCACCCTGTATCTGTTCGAGTTCGGGCTGGCGGCGATCAGCCTGGCCGCGATCATCGCGCTGCGCCTGCCCCCGACGCAGCGGGTCAAGGCGTTCGAGCCGCTCGATTTCCTGACCTTCGCGCTCTACGCGCCCGCCATCGGGCTGTTCTGCGCGGTGCTGGGCCAGGGGCGCTACGTTTGGTGGACCCAGGCCGCCTGGATCGGCTGGGCCCTCGTCATCGCCATCCCGCTGCTGGCCACCGCCCTGTGGATCGAGCATCACCGCGCCAATCCCCTTCTCAACACGCGCTGGCTGGGGTCGATCGACATCATCCGCTTCGCCATCGTCACGCTGATGGCGCGGATCGTGTTTTCGGAGCAGAATTTCGGCGCGGTCGGGCTGCTGACCACGCTGGGACAGAATAACGACCAGTTCGGCACGCTGTTCACCATCGCCTTCATCGCCTCGGTCGCGGGCGTCATCATGAGCGCGGTGACGCTGAACCCGACCAGGCTGACCCATCCGGTCATGTATGCGATCGGGCTGGTCGCCATCGCCGCCTATGCCGACAGCTTCTCGACCAACCTGACCCGCGCGCCGGAGCTGTACGCGACCCAGGCGGTGATCGCCTTTTCCACCACCTTCTTCCTGGGCCCGTCGCTGCTGTTCGGCATGACCCGCGCGCTGCAACAGGGGGCGGGGCACGTCATCAGCTTCATCGCGCTGTTCGGGATGCTCAATTCGGTGGGGAGTCTCGGTGGCACCGCGCTGCTCGGCACCTATCAGACCGTGCGCGAAAAGGCGCATAGTGCCGCCATCGTGCAGAATATCGACCCCACCGACCCGCAGGTGACGCAGCGTATCGCCGCGGGCGGTGCGCGGGTGTCGGGAGTGGTCGGCGATCCGACGCTCGCCCGGGCGGAAGGCGCGGCTTTGTTGTCGCAGGCGGCGACGCGCGAGGCGAATATCCGCGCCTATAACGATGTCTTCCGGCTCGTTGCCGCGCTGGCCGCCGCCGTTACTCTATTCCTCGCGCTGCTGACATGGCGGCGCACGCGCCGCGCCCGTGCGGCAGAGGCCCAGCCATGACCGACACCCGCTCGCCCGTATCCGCCACCCCGATGACCGAGGAAGCCGCCGCCGAAGCGGGCGTGCCGCCACCTGCCCCGACCCCTGCGCCGGTGCCGCCGCCCGCCCCCGCCTCGGGCTGGCGACCGCCCTCGGGCGGGTGGCGGTCGCGCGCGCTGATCGCGCTGCTGGTGATCGGCGGGATCGCCGCGGTGCTTGCGGCATGGCGGCTGCCGCCCTTTTCCAGCGACGTGCAGTCGACCGACAATGCCTATGTGCGCGGCCGGACGACCGTGATCGCGCCGCAGGTCAGCGGCTATGTCACCGCCGTGCTGGTCCGCGATTTCGAGACGGTGCGCGCCGGCCAGCCGCTGGTGAAGATCGACGACCGCATCTATCGCCAGCGTGTCGACCAGGCGAGCGCGCAGGTCGCGGCGCAGGCGGCCACGCTGGCCAATAGCCGCCAGGCGCAGGCCTCGCGCACCGCAAGCCTCGCCGCACAGGACGCCGCCGTCGCCAACGCCCAGGCGCAGCTGATGCGTGCCCAGGCCGACATGGCGCGGGTCAACGACCTCGTCACCGACGGGTCGGTGTCGTTGCGCGAACGCGACCAGACGCTCGCCTCGCTGCGTCAGGCTCAGGCCGCGCTGCGCCAGGCCCAGGCGGCGCGCGACATCGCCCGACAGGACGTGCGCACCGTCGTGGTCGGGCGCGGCGGGCAGCAGGCGGGCGTGTCGGGAGCGGAGGCCGCCCGGCGGCTGGCCCAGATCGACCTGGCCAACACCATCATCCGCGCGCCCGAGGATGGCCGCCTGTCCGAGGTCGGCGTGCGGCTGGGCCAATATGTGACGGCGGGCTCGCAGTTGATGTTCCTGGTACCGCCCGAAACCTGGGTCATCGCCAATTTCAAGGAGGCGCAGACCGCGCGCATGGCGGTGGGACAGCCCGCCAGCTTCACCGTCGACGGCCTGAACAATGCCCGGCTGAAGGGCCATGTCGAGCGCATCTCGCCCGCCGCCGGGTCGGAATTCGCGGTGCTGAAGTCGGACAACGCCACCGGCAATTTCACCAAGGTGCCGCAGCGTATCGCGGTGCGCATCCGCGTCGATCCGGGCCAGCCGCTCAGCAAGCGCCTGCGCCCCGGCATGTCGGTGCAGGCCAGTGTCGACACCTCGGGTGGACCAGCGGTGCGATGAGGCGCGCGCCCCTTCCCCTCGCCGCCGCGTTGCTGCTCGCCGGATGCATCGGCCCCCGCCCCGCCCCGTCCGCCGATGTCGCGGTGGTGCCGCCACCTGCCTGGCGCACGACGCTGGGCCCCGGCAGCCCGATCGCGGCCGATTGGTGGCAGGCGTTCGGCGACCCGCAGCTGACCGCGCTCGTCACCCGCGCCCTGGCCGACAGCCCGGACCTGGGTAGTGCCGCTGCGCGGGTCGAGGAGGCGCGCGCACAGGAACGGCTGGCCCGCGCACAGCTGTCGCCCAATATCACGGCGGGCGTTCCCGTATCGGAGTCGCGATCGCTGACCGCCTTCGGCACCGGGCTCGACCAGTTCGGGGCCCAGCCGCTGGTCCAGGCAAGTTACGATTTCGACCTGTTCGGCCGGTTGCGCAACGCCCGTGCCGCCGCCCGCGCACAGTTGCTGGCGACCGAGGCGGCACGCGACACCGTCCGCCTGGCGCTCGCCGCGGGGGTGGCGAGCGGCTATGTGACGTTGCGCGCGCTCGACCACCGGCTGCACATCGCCGAAGAGACGCTGGCCGCGCGGGCCGACGCGCTGCGTATCGCACGGCGGCGGGCGACGACGGGCTATACGTCGAACCTGGAACTGCGCCAGGCGGAGGGCGAATATCGCGCGACCGAACAACTCGTCGCCGCCGCCCGGCTGGCCGTCACGCGCCAGGAAAACGCGTTGAGCGTGTTGGTCGGCGGCACACCCGGTCCGATCCCGCGCGGACTGGGGATCGACCAGCTGGTCCGCCCCGCCATCCCCGACGGCCTGCCCGCCGACCTGCTGCGCCGCCGCCCCGACCTGTTCCAGGCGGAGCAGGCGCTGGTCGCCGCCGACCGCTCGCTCGACAGCGCGCGCGCGGCGATGCTGCCCAGCCTGGGGCTGACCGGCTCGGCGGGCGTGGTGCTGTCCAACGCGCTGCCGAACCCGGTCACGCTCTTTTCGATCGGCGGCAGCGTGCTCGCCCCGATCTTCGACGCCGGTCGCCTGCGCGCGCAAAGCGATGCCAGCGCCGCCCGGCGCGACCAGGCCGCCTATGCCTATCGCCGAACCGCCCTGACCGCGTTTCGCGAGGTGGACGACAGCCTGGCCTCGGTCCGTCGCTCGGGCGAGCAGGCGGTGGCGCTGGCCGGACAGCGCGCCGCCCAGGCCGATGGCCTGCGCATCGCCTCCAACCGCTATCGCGCGGGCTATTCCTCCTATCTGGAGCAGTTGGACGCGCAGCGCGGGCTGCTGTCGGCCGAACTCGCTTTGGCGGAGGCCCAGGCCAATCAGCTGACCGCCTATATCACCCTGTATCAGGCGATGGGCGGCGGCTGGTCCCCCGATGCGATCCGCGCGACCGCGCGATAGGTCGCAGGTGGGAGGGCGATTGTCGCAATCGCATGGCCTGACCTAAAGTGGTCATGGAACGCGGGCAGCGTTGAGGCGCTAAAGGTCCGCAAACGGACTGAACCAACGGGAGAGCCGATATGGGCGTGAATGTGATCTACAAGACCAAGGCGACTGCAACCGGCGGGCGTGACGGCGCGGCGCGGTCCGAGGATGGCTCGGTCGACGTCAAGCTGGTGGTCCCGAAGGAAATGGGCGGCCCGGGCGGCGAGGGTGCCAACCCGGAAAAGCTGTTCGCCGCGGGCTATTCCGCCTGTTTCCTGGGCGCGATGAAGGCGGTGTCGGGCAAGGAAGGCGTGAAGGTGCCGCAGGACGCGACCGTCACCGCCGAGGTCGGCTTCGGCCCGCGCGAAGAGGGCGGCTATGGCATCACCGTCGACCTGGTGGCGAGCCTGCCGGGCGTCGAGCGTGCCGATGGCGAACGGCTGATGCATGCCGCGCATGAGGTCTGCCCCTATTCCAACGCCACCCGTGGCAATGTGAATGTCGGCCTGACGCTCGCCTGAGTCGCCATATTCGCCACCTCCTAGGCCCTTCGCCCGATCAAGGCGGAGGGCCTTGCCGTTTGTTTCAAAGGACCCAATGATGACCCGCCCCACCGGCACGGAGAGCTTCGCGCTCAACCAGACGATGCTGCGTATCCGCGATCCCAAGCCCTCGCTCGCCTTCTACCAGGATGTGCTGGGCATGACGCTGCTCCAGAAGCTGGATTTCGAAGAGATGCGCTTCTCGCTCTATTTCCTCGCCTATCTGGCCGATGGCGAGACGATCCCGGAAGATCCCGCCGAACGCGCCCGTTTCATCTTTAATCGCGAGACCACGCTGGAGCTGACGCATAATTGGGGCACCGAGTCGGACCCCGATTTCACCGGCTATCATGACGGCAACGGCGATCCGCGCGGCTTTGGCCATATCGGAATCAGCGTCGCCAATGTCGTCGAGGCCTGCGAACGCTTCGAGACGCTGGGCGTTTCTTTCAAGAAACGACCGCAGGACGGCAAGATGAAGGACATCGCCTTCATCACCGATCCCGATGGCTATTGGATCGAAATCCTGTCGGCTTCGGGCATGACGAACAGCCTCAAATAGCCGGACAAGCGGCAAATCCCCTCCCAGATTAACATAGTTAAACCGGATGTTTACGGTTGCTGACCATTATGGGCATATCTATCGGAGGAAGGGACAGCCCCGGCATCCTCCGTTCCTGAAGGTGAGTATTCCTGCTCGCCGACCGGCTGTTGGAGGGTTTGCCGCTATGTTGTCCTGGTTTGCCAAGACCGCGCCTATTCGTTTGAAGTTCGACGTGCTGACCATCGCCTATGCCGGCATTGCCTCCATCGGCCTGGGTGCCACCGTCATGGCGAGCGGCGGCCTCGCGCCGACGACGCCGGTGATCGCGGCCGCGCTTGCGCTGGTCGCGTCGCTCATCGTGTCGCGCGTCAGCCGCAAGCTGATCTGCGATCCCTATGTCAGCAGCGTGGTCGCGATGGAGCACCTGGCCGCCGGCGATGTCGACCGCGAGATCCTCTATAACGATTACCGCGACTGCATCGGCCGGATGGCCAAGGCGATGCACGTGTTCCGTCGCAACGCCGCAGAGGTGCAGAAAGCGGGCGAGGCACAGCGGATCGTCGTCGAGGCGCTGGGCAAGGGGCTGGTCGAACTGGCCGACGGCAATCTGACCGAGACGATCCATACACCCTTCCCCGCCGAATATGAAAAGCTGCGCAGCGACTTCAACCGTGCGACCGAATCGCTGGGCCGCGCCCTGGGCACCGTGACGGTCGCCACGCACGGCATCAATTCGGGGGCGAGCGATATCCGCCAGGCCTCCGACGACCTGTCGCAGCGCACCGAGCAGCAGGCCGCCAGCCTGGAGGAAACCGCCGCCGCGATGGACGAGATCACCTCGACCGTCCGCCAGACCGCCGAGGGCGCCAACCGCGCCAACAAGGCCGTTGCCGATGCGCGGGTCGAGGCCGAACAGTCGGGCGAGGTCGTGCGCCGCGCCGTCGACGCCATGGCCGGCATCGAACGCACCTCCAGCGAGATTTCCGAGATCATCAGCGTGATCGACGGCATCGCCTTCCAGACCAACCTCCTGGCCCTGAACGCGGGTGTCGAGGCGGCGCGGGCGGGCGATGCGGGCAAGGGCTTCGCGGTCGTCGCCTCCGAAGTACGCGCCTTGGCCCAGCGCTCGGCCGATGCGGCGAAGGACGTGAAATCGCGCATTCTCGCCAGCTCCGAACAGGTCGAATCGGGCGTCAGCCTCGTCAGCGAGACCGGCCGCGCGCTGGAGCGGATCATCGGCCAGATCGCCGAGATCAGCACGCTGGTCGAAAACATCGCCAGCTCGGCCGAGAAACAGGCCATCGGGCTTCAGGAGGTCAACACCGCCGTGTCCGCGATGGACGGCGTGACCCAGCAGAACGCCGCGATGGTCGAACAGGCCACCGCCGCCGCCCGCTCGCTGGCGGTCGAGGCCGACGGCCTGGCGCGCGAGATCGCCCGTTTCCGCATCAGCAACGTGCAGGGCGCCAGCATCGCCGCGCCCCAGCCCGTGCATCAGTTGCAGCAGCGGGCCGCCGCCGCCGGTCGCCGCATGACCCAGGCCGCTCGCCCCGCCCCGGCGGCAGTCGGAAACGTCGCGCTGGCCGTCAACGAAGACGAGTGGACCGAATTCTGAACCCGGCGCCGCGCGCCGATCGGCGCGCGGGCTCCGCAATGATCCGCGTTAACCACGGATTCTTAACGATCCCCGTCTCATAATAGCGCCACGCCATTCGCGTATGGAGTTCCGCCTTGACCGCTCTGTCCCTCGCCTCCGTGCTCGACACCACCGCTGCTGCCCCGCTGCGCCAAGCGCTGCTCGACCTGATCGCATCGGGCGACGCCATCGTGCTCGACGGGTCGCAGGTGAAACAGGTGGGACAGGCCTGTCTTCAGGTGCTGGCGAGCGCACAGGCCATGGCCGCTTCGGTCCGCGCCGATTTCGAATTGCAAAATCCATCCGAGCCGCTGGCTTCGATGATCGCGCTGGCCGGGCTCGACAGCCTCGCCACCGCCGCCTGAGGGGGCCCACCCGATGAATCTCGACGAGATCCAGCAGATTTTCTTCCAGGAATGCGAGGAAGGCCTCGGCACCCTGGAATCCGCCTTCGACGATCTGAAGCGCGCGCGCCATGATGACGAGACGATCAATACCGTCTTTCGCGCGGTCCACTCGATCAAGGGCGGCGCGGGCGCGTTCGGCCATGAACGGCTGCAGCATTTCTCGCACCATTACGAAACCCTGCTCGACCTGATCCGCAACGGCACGCTGCCGCTGGGCGAACCGCTGATCGACCTGATCGTCGCCGCCTTCGACACGCTGTCCGACCATGTCGCCGCCGCGCGCGGCGAAGGCGCAATGCCCGCCGACCAGGCGATGCTCGACCGTCTGGCCGCCGCGGCGCTGGGCGACATGGGCGCAGCCTCGACTGAACCGGACCTTGCCGCCAACGATGTCGCCCCCGAAGCGGAAGCCGCGCCGGCGCTCGACGATTTCGACGCGCTGTTCGCGATGCTGGAGGATCCCTCGCTCGCCGCGCCCGCCGCAACCGCGGCGCCCGAATGGATCGTCACCGTGCATCCGGGCCCGCGCGCCTTCGACCATGGCGCCGAGCCGATGCTGGCGCTGCGCGAACTGGCGCGCATGGGCGGCCGCACGCTGTCGGCGGACCTGTCCGACCTGCCGCTGCTCGACGGGCTGGATGCCGAACGCGCCTATATCGGCTTCACCATGGCGCTGCCGGGTGCGATCGACGAAGACGATATCCGCGCGGTCTTCGACTTTGCCGATCCGCAGTGCCGCCTGACCATCACCCGCGATTCGGCCGAGAATCCGGCACCGGACGTGCTGGAGGTCGCCGTCGAGGCGGCGGTCGCTCCGTCTCCGCCGGCCCCCGCCCCAACTCCCGCCGTCACCGTCGCGCCATCCGCGCCCGTCATCGCCGACGCGCCGGCCCCCGTCGTCGCCACGCCCGCCGCCCCCGCGCCGGCATCCGGCGGCGAGCCGAGCGGCGGTCCGCGCGTGGCCGCCACCCAGACGATCCGTGTCGATCTCGACAAGCTGGACCGCCTGGTCAATCTGGTGGGCGAGTTGGTGATCACCCAGGCGATGCTGGCGCAGCGCCTGTCCGAGAACGAGATGGGCTCGATCCCCGAGCTGTCCGACCTCGACCACCTGACGCGCGAGCTGCAGGATTCGACCATGGCGATCCGCGCCCAGCCGATGAAGACGGTGTTCAGCCGCGTGCCGCGCATCATCCGCGAACTGGAGGTCGAGACCGGCAAGCGTGTCCGCCTGGAGGTCGAGGGCGAGATGACCGAGGTCGACAAGACCGTGGTCGAGCGCATCGGCGAGCCGCTGACCCACCTCATCCGCAACGCCGTCGACCATGGCCTGGAAACCCCGGCCGACCGCAAGGCGGCGGGCAAGGACGGCGAAGGCGTCGTCACCCTGTCGGCCGCCCACCAGTCGGGCCGGATCGTCATCACCGTCGCCGATGACGGGCGCGGCATCGACCGCGCGCGCGTCAAGGCCAAGGCGATCGAGCGCGGCATCATCACCCCCGATGCGCAGCTGTCCGAGGAAGAGATCGACAATCTGATCTTTGCCCCCGGCTTCTCGACCGCCGCCGTCGTCTCCAACATCTCGGGCCGCGGCGTCGGCATGGACGTGGTGCGCAAGAACATCCAGGCGCTGGGCGGCCGCATCGGCATCCAGTCGGTGCTGGGCAAGGGATCGAGCTTTTCGCTCAGCCTGCCGCTGACGCTGGCCGTGCTCGACGGCATGATCGTCACCGTCGGCGACCAGACCTTCGTCATCCCGCTGACCCATATCGTGGAAAGCCTGCGCCCCGGCATCGACGAGGTCCAGGTGGTCGGCGGCCAGTCGCCGCTGCTCGACGTGCGCGGCACCTATGTGCCCGTCCACAGGGTCGGCGAGCAGCTGGGCGTCACCGGGGCGATCGCCAAGCCCGAAAATGCCGTGCTGATCGTGGTCGAAAGCGACCAGGGCCAGGCCGTGCTGATGGTCGATTCGATCCAGGATCAGCGCCAGGTCGTGGTCAAGAGCCTGGAGGCCAATTACCGCGCCATCCATGGCCTGGCCGGGGCGACCATCCTGGGCGACGGCCGCGTGGCGCTCATCCTGGACGTCGATGCGCTGATCGGCCGCTGGCGCCGTGACGGGCGCGGCGCGTCGGCCGGTGCGTTCATCGAGGATCTGGCCGCTTGAACGCACTGGCCGCCCTGTCCTCCCGCGGGAGCGAACGCGAGATGGAGTTCGCCTTCTCGGCGTCCGACCACCGCGCGATCGCGGACATGATCTACGCCGAATCGGGCATCCTGCTGCCCGAGAGCAAGGCCAAGCTGATCTATGGGCGGCTGGCGCGGCGGCTGCGCGCCTGCGGGCTGTCGAACTTTCCCGATTATCTCGCGATGATCGAGCAGGATGCGGACGAACGCGCCCGCGCGATCGATGCGCTGACCACCAACCACACCTCGTTCTTCCGCGAAAATCATCATTTCGAGCATTTCCGGGACGAGCTCTGGCCGGAATTCCGCCAGCGGCTGGCGACCGGCGGGCGCGTTCGCGTCTGGTCGGCGGCCTGCTCGAGCGGCGAGGAACCCTATTCGCTGATGATGACCCTGGCGGGCCAGGACGTCCGCGCCGCCGAGACGCTGGCGAGCCAGGATTTCCGCCTGCTCGCGACCGACCTGTCGCCCAGCGTCATCGCCACCGCCCGCGCGGGCCGCTATCCGCTCGAGACGACGCGCGCCATGCCCGCGTCGATGCGGGCCACCTGGTGCCGTCAGGTCGGCGATCAGGACGAACTACATCCCGCGCTGCGCGCGCCGATCGCTTTTCGCGAACTGAACCTGTTGCGCGGATGGCCGATGAAACGGCCGTTCGACGTCATCTTCTGCCGCAACGTCATGATCTATTTCGACGAGCCGACCAAGGCCCGGTTGTTGGGGCGCTTCGCCGATCAGCTGGTCGCGGGCGGCACCCTCTATATCGGTCATGCCGAACGTATTCCGCCGGAGGTCGCGGATCGGTTCCGCTGCATCGGTCGCACCGCTTTTCAGAAAGTCTCCTGATGGCCATTCGCACGCTGATCGTCGACGACTCCCCCACCATGCGGGCGCTGATCGCCAACACGCTGAGCCGTGACCCCGACATCGAGGTCGTCGGCGCCGCCAACGGCCCGATCCAGGCGCGCGAGATGATCAAGGCGCTCGACCCCGACGTCATCACGCTCGACGTCGAGATGCCCGACATGAACGGGCTCGACTTCCTGGAGCGCGTAATGCGGCTGCGGCCCATGCCGGTCGTCATGCTCTCGACGCTGACCCAGGCGGGGGCGGACATCACCATCCGCGCGCTGGAGCTGGGCGCGGTCGAATGCTGCGCCAAGCCGGCGGCGGGCTGCGTCGATCGCAACCTGGCCGCCAGCGTCAAGGCCGCCGCGGGCAGCCGCCGCATCCGGGTGAGCGAACCCGCCCCGTCCGCGTCGGTGCCCCATGCGCAGTTCGAGCCGCTACCCAAATCGCTGATCGCGATCGGCGCGTCGACCGGCGGTGTCGAGGCGCTGATCCAGGTGCTGAGCGGCTTTCCGGCGAACTGCCCGCCGACGGTCATCGTCCAGCACATGCCAGCGACCTTCACCACCAGCTTTGCCGCCAGGCTCGACCGGCTGTCCCAGCCGTCCGTGGCCGAGGCGCGGCACGGCCAGCCGCTGCTGCCCGGCCATGTCTATCTCGCGCCCGGCGGCACCCATCATCTGGAGGTCAGCGGCTTCGAGGGCCAGTATCGCGCGCGCCTGATCCCCGACGACCCGACCAGCGGCCACCGCCCCTCGGTCGACCGCCTGTTCCAGAGCGTGGCCAAAGTCGCGGGCCGCAACGCCGTCGGTGCGATCCTGACCGGCATGGGCCGTGACGGCGCCGAAGGGCTGCTCGCCATGCGCGCCCAGGGCAGCTTCACGGTGGGCCAGGACAAGGAAAGCTGCGTCGTCTATGGGATGCCCGGCGTCGCGCAGGAAATCGGCGCGGTGACCCGGCAGCTGACGCTGACCCGCATCGGCGCCGCGCTGATCGACCGGTGCCGCGCATGAACGCCATGCCCCACCGCCCCGCCACGGGCCCCATCGGCGCCCCCGTCACCGGCGCCTTCACCGGCCTGGCGCAACGCGACGGATTTCGCCGGATCAACGTGATCCAGGGCGAAACCCGCGTCAGCCAGGAAAAGGATGTCGTGCTGACCACCGTGCTGGGCAGCTGCATCTCGGCCTGTCTCTACGATCCGATCGCCGGGGTCGGCGGCCTCAACCATTTTCTTCTCGCCGAACCGGGCATGACGGAAACGGATCCTAAATCCATGCAGCGCTATGGCGTGTATGCGATGGAAGTTCTGATCAACGCGATGATGGCGCTCGGCGCACAGCGGCACAGCCTGAAGGCACGGCTGTTCGGCGGCGCGATGATGCGCGACGGCTTCCGCGACATCGGTGCGGCCAATGCGCAGTTCGCACGCCGTTTCCTGGCGGACGAGCGGATCGCGCTGGTCGGCGAGGATGTCGGCGGGATCAGCGCGCGTCGCGTCGAATTCCGTCCGGCCCTGGGCCTCGCCCGGTGCCGTCATGTCACCGATGCGCTGCCACCGCCGCCGCGCATCGCCCGCCCAACCCCGCCACCCGCCGCGACCGGCGACGTGGAGTTCTTCTGATGACCCAGATACAGTCGAAAGGCCCCTTCGTGTCCCAGACCATCATGACCGTGGACGATTCGCCCAGTATGCGAATGCTGCTCCGCGCCGCGCTGACCGATATGGGATATCAGGTGCTCGAAGCCGAGGACGGCGTCCATGCGCTCGACACGCTGGACGGCGTCACGCCCGAGACCGCGCCCGATCTGGTCATCACCGACATCAACATGCCGCGCATGGACGGGTTCGGCCTGATCGAGGCGCTGCGTCGCCAGCCCGGGCATCGCAACCTGCCCATCCTGGTGCTGACCACCGAAAGCTCCGACGAGAAGAAGGCGCGCGCGCGCGAAGCGGGCGCGACGGGCTGGATCGTCAAGCCCTTCAACCCGGAAAAGCTCGCCGCGGCCATCCGCCGCGTGCTGCACTGATCCCCTGATCCCGAGGAAACCGACCATGTCGCGTCAGCTCATCACCTTCCAGCTCGGCGACCAGATCCTGGGCGTCGACATCATGGCCATCCGCGAGATCCGCGCCTGGTCGCCCGCCACCCCGCTGCCCAACGTGCCCGCCCATGTGCGCGGCGTCGTGAACCTGCGCGGCGTCGTCCTGCCGGTCCTCGACCTGCGCCACCGCCTGGGCTGGGGCGTCACCGATCCCAGCGCGCGCCACGTCATCATCGTGGTGCGGATCGGCGACCAGCTGCAGGGCCTGATCGTCGATGCGGTCAACGACATCGTGACCATCCCGCCCGAGGCGATGCAGCCGCTGCCCGACATGGGCGACGCGACCGCGGCCCATTATCTGGAGGGCCTGGCGACGATCGAACAGCGCCTGATCCTGATCCTGGCGCTCGACCGCCTGACCGACAGCGTGTCGCTGACGGCCGAGGCGGCTTGAACTTCTTTTTTCCCTGTACGTGACGGCGTATCCGTCTTGGAAGGTATACCGTAATGGCCGACGTAAAGGTTCTGGTGGTCGATGACTCGCTGACGATGCGGGTCCTCATCTCGGGCGCCCTGGAGCGGATCAAGGGCGTCGCGGTCGTCGGCGCCGCCGACGGCGCGGTCGAGGCCCGCGATATGGTCATCAAGCACCGTCCCGACGTGATGACCCTGGACGTCGAAATGCCGGGCATGAGCGGCCTGGAATATCTGGCCGAGATCATGGAGGAACGGCCGATGCCGGTCATCATGTTCTCGACCCGCACCGCCGCGGGTGCGGCCGAGTCGATCGAGGCGCTGCGGCTGGGCGCGATCGACTGTTTCCCCAAGCCCAAGGTCGCGGTCCAGTCCGAACTCGACGCCATCATCGGCAAGCTGGGCAAGCGGATCAAGTCGGCGCGCAACGCCGATCTGAAGCGCACCTCGGCCAGCTCGCTGAGCCAGGCGCGCAAGGCCGCGCCGCCGCCGATGCACTGGAACGGTCGCGTCCTGGCGATCGGCGCGGACTCGGCCAACACCCAGGCGCTGTTCGACCTGTTCCAGACCTTCCCCGAAAACTGCCCGCCGACGCTGGTCGTGCAGCAGATGAGCCCCGGCCTGCTGACCCCGATGGTCGAGCAGCTGCGCGAACAGATCGCGCCGCGCGTCCTCGAGGCGAGCGATGGCCTGAAGGTGGAGCAGGGCACCATCTATTTCGCGCCGCAGGGCGATACCCACATGGTCATCGACAGCTGGCCGGACGCGACGATCCGCCTGCTGGCCCGCGAGCCGGTGGCGGGCGAACGCCCGTCCATCTCGCTGCTCTTCGCCTCGGTCGCGAAGGCGGCGGGCAGCAACGCCCTGGGCCTGCTGGTCGCGCTGGACGACGAGGACGGCGCGGCGGGCCTGCGCGCGATGCTGGCGGGCGGCGCCTATGCGATCGGCCGCAACGGCACCGACTTCACCCTGTTCAAGGGCATGGCGTCGCAGCCCCTGGTAGGCGGCACCATAGCCTCGAACGTCATGAAATTGTGCGGCAAATGACGGTGCCGGGCGGGGACGGGGCGCTGGCCCGTGCACTGGCGGACGAGCTGGTCGACCTGACCCGCTCGCTCGCCGACCTGGCCTATGAACTGGGCAGCGATCCGGGGACGCTGCGGCGTCACATGGTCAGCATCCAGTCGATCGACCGGATCACCCAGGCGCAGCTGGCCATCGCGGAAATCCTGCGATCCGATGCGCCGGTGGCGAACCGGATCGACGGGGTCACGCTGGAGACGCTGGCCGACAGCCTGCGCAACCGGATCGGCCAGGCCGCCTGAGTACGGGCCGCCTAAGTACGGGCCGCCTCAATCCAAAACGTTCGGATGGTCGCGCACGGTCAGGCGCTCGATCAGCGGACGCAGACCGTTCAGCCATTCCCGCACGCCCGTCCGCGTTTCCTCGCTCAGGCTCAGCAGCGCCAGGCGACGGTCGGTCGGATGCGGCGCACTTTCGAACATGCCGTTGGACACCAGCATGTTGATCCAGCGGACAGCAGTCGTCCGGGGAACGCCCGAGGCCCGGTAGCAGGCACTGGTTTCGACCGGCCGCCCCGCCTCTTCCTCCAGGAACACGAACAGCAGCATATCGAAGGCCGGATCGGCGAACAGGTCGGCGGAAAAAAAGCCACCTATCCCCTCACGCGCGGACCGGATGATGCGACCGATAGCGGCCGGAGTGATGCGCGCCTCATTCTCGCTGCGGACCAGGGATTGGACCATCTCCAACTCGTCGCGTATGCGACGAAGCCGGTCATCAATACCTGCCGGCACATGTTCCCCTGCATCGTAGCGGTCGCTCATGACCTCCGCTCTCCGACCATATCATTCCCCCTGTCGTCAGAGTTTTTGCTCGCTCGACCCTCCCGAATGCTATTTCGGTTTCGCCGCGTCTCCGCAATTCTCTCGGTTAAGGGATGGCATCGAAATTAGGGTGGGTTAACCAAAAACTTAAGAATTCGATCCGCGATTCCATCCCGGATCGGACTAATCCCATCAAAAATTCGGGCTTGAAAAGGCGAACCAGGTCAGGTTCGCCCCCAGAAACGACATGTCGGCTGTCAGAAGAACAGCTTGCGGATCGACAGCCTGACCGTCCGGCCCAGCGGATCGAGATAGCCCGGCTGATAACCGATCGGAACCGTACCGGTGGAATCGGTCACACGCTGCCGCTGGTTGAACAGATTGTCGACCGACAGACTGACCCGCGTGCCGCGCAGCCAGGGGTGCTTCTTCAGCAGGTCCAGACGCTGGCCCAGATCGGCGAACAGGCGGACGTCGACCGTGGCGAGGCTGCCGAAATTGAGCGGCTGCGGATTGCCTGGGGTGCCGCCATTGACCCGCGTGGCGCTCTGCCAGTCGCCCGAGAAACGCACGCCGACGCCATTGTTGGAATAGCCCGCCTGCGCCTCGATCTTGTGACGCGAGGTGCCGCCGCTCGACCCGATGGCATCGCCGCGAAGAAGGTCCAGATCGGGCCCGCCATCGGCGACGATGACCCGGTCCTCGAAGGTCCAGGTGTGATAGAGCGCGAACTGCAACCGGCCGCCGCCGCGACCGCCGCCAAAGCCGCCGCCCCGGAAACCGCCGCCGGGACCACCGGGGCCAGCACCAGGGCCACCCGGACCCGCACCGGGACCGCCCGGACCATCGGGACCGCCCTGCCCTTCGCGACGCGGACCACCCTCGCCGCCCGGTCCCCCGCGCCAGCCGGGGAAGTTCAGGCCCGCAAAGGGATTGGGACCGGTGCCTGCGCGAAACGCCTCGATCTCCTTCTGGATCTTCGACTTGATCGGGCGGGAGAAGTTGAGGCCCCAGCGCAGCTGCGACCGCTCGGTCCGCGCGAAGTTGATCGGGCGGGAATCGACGCGCAGCAGATTGCCCGCCGCATCGCGCGTGAAGCGGTCGGGGAACGCCTCCTCGATCGCGGCGGTCGGCGTCGGGAAGGACGCGATCGGGTCGTCGGTGTTGATGCGGTAATAGTTGGCGGTCAGGTTGAGGTCCCGGTCTTTCCAGGGCTTCAGCGTCAGGCCCAGCTTCATGACATGACGGCTGTCCGCCACCAGCGCCGGGTTGCCGCCGCTCACCGCCGTGATCGTCGCGGTCGTGCCGCGCACATAGTCGAACAGCCGGACATTGGGCGTGGTGATCGTCGGATTGCCCAGCTGCTGCGCGGTCGGCGCGTCCTCCTGGTCGGTCCAGGAGGCGATGAAGCGCACACCCTCCAGCGGCGACCAGTTGGCGCCATAGCCGATGGTGGTCAGCGTACCGAAGTCGGAGAGGTGATTGGCACCGGCATTCACGTTCAGCGACAGGTTGCCGATCGCACCCAGCACCTGGCGGTCGCGATTGGCGATGGGGACGTCCAGATTGACCTGGCCGTTGACGATGTCGCGCGACACGTCGCCGGTCTGGACCACGCCGAAGCGCGTCGAGCTGCTCGAAAAATCGCTGGTCTGGCCGCCCAGCTTGACGCTGGCCTGTACGTCGCCGGCGGGCATCGCGAAGACGCGGCCGTTGAGCAGCGCATCGACTTCGCCCGATGACGAGGTCGATCGCGCAAAATTGCGCGACGCCATGGTCAGCATGTCCAGCGGGCCATAGGGGTTGGCGGTCGGGTCGCCCGCGTTCAACCGCGCCTGGAAGCCCGTCACGTCCAGTCCGGTATCGGTCGCCACCCGGCTTTCGGCACGGTCGTAGGAGCCGGTCACCGACCAGCGCCACTTGCCGATATCGCCGTTGAACACCGTGCCCAGATGCGCGGTCAGCCCGGTATTGTTCTGGACCAGCGGGCCATAGGCGTCGCTCAGCCGCGTGATCGTCGCGCCGGTCGTGAAGGGCGAATAGGGATTGCCCGCAGGCAGCAGCAGATTGGCCGAGGGCAGGCCGTTCCAGCTGTTGCTCTGCGTCGTCTGCACCTCGGCGTTGAACGAGGCCGCCACCTTGGGGAAGATGTTGCGCGCATAGACGATATTGGCGTCCCATTGCCGCTGCGCCGATTGCAGCGTGCGATAGGGCGTGACGTCGGTCGACGTCGCGGGGCTGCCCGCCAGCTGCGCCAGGCTGGGCGCGGCGGAGAGCCCGGCGGGCACGCCGACCACGCTGGGGTTGCTACCGGTCAGCGCGGCCAGGCCCGGATCGGCGGTGACGATGTTGCCGCCCAGCGACGCGTTGGACGCGGGCGCGACGATGCCGCGCTCCGCCTCGGTCAGGCGCGAGCCTTCGGTATAGTCGGTATGGATGCTCAACCGCTTGTCGCGGCGGATCTGCAGCCAGTCGAGCTTGCCCTGCCCCTTGGCCGATCCCCCCTGGGTCGGCACGGTCCCGACCGCCTCGGCCGCCAGCGAGCGGAAACGCGGGCGAAGGACGAAGTTCACCACCTTCTGGTCGGCGCTATAGCCATATTTCAGCGCGACCTCTTCGGGGAAGATGTCGACGCGCTGGATCGCCTCGGTCGGCAGGTCGCGGATTTCCTGGAAGCCCGCGATCCGGCGGCCGTTGAGCAGGATCACCGGCGATCCGCCGCGCCCGCTGGTCGTCTGCGGCGCGAGTTCGGTCAGCAGGTCGGAGACGCTCGACACGCCATAGGAGCGGATATCGGCGGGGCTCAGCTGTTGGTCGGGCGGAATGTCGCCGATGACCTTGCCGGGTTCGCGGCGCGCGGTGACGACGACATCGCCCTCGTCGCCGCTTTCCTCGTCCTCGGCGGGGGCTGGTCGCGCCGCGCCGCGCGTGCGGGTGGCGGGCGCGGTCTGCGTCCCACTTGCCGGGGCGACGGTCGGGGCACTGCCCGTCATCGGCGCAGCGGCGGCGCCGTCGCCTTGGGCGGGCGCCGGGGCCTGGGTCGTCGTCGGCGTCTGGGCGGGCGGGGTCGCCACCTGGGCCTGCGCGATCGCTGGCGTCGCGCTCGCCACCATCAAACCCGCCCAAAGCCGCATGTCCGTCCCTTTTCCCGTTATCCGTCGGTTCGGGCGTTAGGACGCAAATGTCGCATAAATGTGCCGTCCGCGCCGACAATTGTCGTGAGGCGATGCAGGTGCGTGCGCGCCGTTTCTTTTGTCTTCGACCCCGGCGAAGGCCGGGGCCCAGGATCGAGGCTGTAGATGGCGCGCTCAACGAAGCGGGGGAGGCAATCGCGATCCGCCCGCTTTTGCCTCCCCCGCCTTGTCACTGTGCCGCCTCACCACCTTGGCAACTGGGCCCCGGCCTATGCCGGGGTCGCGCCGATGGTCGGCGAAATTAGCCCGCAAACGCCTTTTCGATCACATAGGCACCCGGCTGCGCGTTCGAGCCTTCGGGGAAGCCCATCTCTTCGAACTTGGCGCCGAGCGACTTGATCATCTCCATGCTCCCGCACATCATGATCCGGTCGGTTTCCGGGTTGAAGCCGTGCGCGCTGGGCAGCCCGGCGAACAGGCGGCCATCGTCGATCAGCGCGTCGATGCGCCCCGAGGTGTGGAACGGCTCGCGCGTGACGGTGGGCACATAGTGGAACTTCTCCTGCGCCACGTCGCCGACCAGGGGATCGTCGGCCAGCTTGGCCGCCAGCTCGTCATGAAAGGCCAGGTCGCTGACCCGGCGGACCGAGTGGACGATCACCACCTCGTCGAACATGTCATAGATGTCCGGGTCGCGCGCGACCGACAGGAAGGGGGCAAGGCCCGTGCCGGTCGACAGCATGAACAGCCGCTTGCCGGGCAGCAGCGCGTCGGCGACCAGCGTGCCGGTGGGCTTGCGGCCCAGATAGATCTGGTCGCCCGGCTGCACCTTCTGCAGCTTGCTGGTCAGCGGGCCGTCCTGGACCTTGATCGACAGGAAATCGAGCTTCTCGTCATAGGCCGGGCTGGCGACCGAATAGGCGCGCAGCAGCGGCTTGCCGTTGTCGCCCTGGAGCCCGATCATCACGAACTCGCCCGAGCGGAAGCGGAAGCTGTCGGGGCGCGACACCGAGAAGGAGAAGAGATGCTCGTTCCAGTGGTGGACGCTCTGAACCGTCTCGACGCTCAGCGCGGTGGTCGGGCTCAGTTCGGGCAGGGCAGTATCGGTCGACAAACCTCAAAACTCCTTTGCGCCCCTTGCCCGCCGATCGGTCGGCGGGGCGGGCGGATACGTCATATGCGAATGAATCGGGTGCGCCTTACCAAGAATAGCGCAGGCTGCCTACAAAGGTCCGCGATGCCCCGTAATAGCAGCCATTGTTGAAGAAACAGCTGGTGATGTGGCGCTTGTCGAACAGATTGGCGACATTGGCGGTCAGGCTCAGCCCCGCCATCGCCGGGCTGACCCGGCCGAGATCATAGCCGAGCATCAGGTCGGCCAGCCAGTAATCGGGCGACTGAAAGCGGCGGACAACCGTTTTTCCCGCCGCGACGGTGGTGGCGGTGCCATCCGAGTCGCCGACATAGCGGACTCCGGCGCCCAGGCTCAGCCCGCCCAGCGCGCCCGCCGTCCCCGCCTTGCCCAGGTCATAGGACAGGAAGCTCGACGCGCTCCATTGCGGGACACCTAGCGGCCGCGTGCCGGTGACACCGCTCAGCTGGTCACCGGAGCCGACCACGGGCGAGCCCTGCGTCACGCGCGGGTCGTTATAGGTCGCGGCGACCACCACGTCGAAGCCCGGCGCCACCGTGCCGCGCCCATCCAGTTCGATGCCGCGGATCGCGACTTCGCCGATCTGCACCTGCGCATTGGTCGGGATATTGCCGGTGCCCGCGCGCGGATCGGCGACCGGAACGTTGCGGCGGCGCAGGTCGAAGGCGGACAGGGTGAACAGCGCGGTCGTGCCGCGCGGCTGGTATTTCAGCCCCGCCTCATATTGGCGCCCGGTGACGGGGGTGAAGTTGCGGCCATCCCATGTGCTGCCTGTCTGCGGCTCGAAACTCTCCGAATAGCTGACAAAGGGCGAAAGGCCGATCTTGGTCTCGTAGAGCGCGCCCAGGCGCGTGGTGAAGGCGGTCTGGTTCAGCCGGGTGACGGCGCTGGTATTCAGATTCTGCGTCGTCTGGTTGTACGTGTCCCACCGCCCGCTGGCGATCAGTTGCAGGCCGCCGATCGCGATCTGGTCCTGAAGATAGACGCCGACCTGATCGCGCTTGGTGTAGTTATGCGTCTGGGTGATCGGGAAGCTCGGCAGCGGCACGCCATAGGCCGGCGCGAACAGGCTGAGGTTCGGGATGTTGAACACCGGGTTCGCATTGGTGCCGGTATAGAAGGCCTGGTAATTCTCGCCGCGATTATGCTGCCAGTCGACGCCGGCCAAAAGGGTGTGGCGGACGGGGCCGGTATCGAGCTTGCCGACCAGGTGATTGTCGACGGTGAAGGTCTGGAACGCCTCGTCCGATCCGCCGCCGCCGCGTTGCAGGGTCGAGAAGTCGCTATTGCCGCCACGCGTGACATAGCCCGAGCCATAGATCTGCCGGTAATGCAGCCCAATGGCCAGATAGCGCGCATTGGTGGTCCAGCTCAGCCGGTCGTTCAGGTCGTGGCGGAACAGGATCGTCGCCGATTTCTGGGTCCGGTCGAACGCTTCGTATGACGGCTCGGAGGTGTTGAAATCGACCGGTAGCACGCCGAACGGATTGGGCAGCGCCGAGCCATAGACCGGCACCCCGCTATAGGAGCCCGATTCGGGATCGCGTTGATAGTTCAGGATCAGGGTGACGCTGGTCGCACTGTCCGGCGCGAAGGTCAGCATGGGGCGGGCATAATAGCGGCGATTGGCGGTATATCGGATGAAGCCGTCCGACTCCTCGGCGCCCGCGATGATGCGGAACAGCCAGCGATTATCGGCATCGAGCGGGCGATTCACGTCGATGCTGGAGCGCAGCAGCGCGTAATTGCCCGCCGCCAGTTCGATCCGTCCGCCCGCGCCCGCATAGGGCAGCTTGCTGGTCAGGTTGACGAGGCCGCCGGGCGTGCCCGAACCATAGGTGACGCCCGCCGGCCCCTTCACGACGTCGACCGATTCGACCAGATGGAAATCGACCTGCGGGCTGGCATAGACGCCGCCGAGCAGCCGCATCCCGTCCATGAAGATGCCCGGCGCGAAACCGCGCAGGTACAGCTGGTCGTAACGGGTGGCGACATTGCCGCGCTGGTTGGGTGCGACACCCGCGACATAGCCCAGCGCCTGGTTGATCGACTGCGCATTGCGGCGGGTGAGTTCCGCCTGGTCGATGACCGCGATCGTCTGGGGCGTGGCGATCAGGGGAATGTCGGTCTTGGTGCCCGACGTCCCGCTCTTCTTCTCGCGCTCGCCCTGGACGACGATCTCTTCGTTGCGCAGCTTCTGCGCGTCGTCGTCGATCGGTCGTGCCGAAGCAGGGATGGCACTCCCCAGCATGACGCTCGTGGCACATGCGACCAGCAGCGTTCCGCGAAGCCCGCGCATAAAATTACTCCCTGCTATTGATAGTGACTCTCAAATGCTGCTAAAGCCATGTCATCATCATGACAAGGGCCATCCCGCGTGCCAGCCAGCCAAGCCATTGACGAACACGCCGGACGCCGCTGGCGGGCCGGATTCGCCATGGCGTGGCGGTGGATCACCGCCGCCATCGGAGGCTATGGATTCGCGGTCGCCGCGGCGATGCTGGCCGCGCGGACCCTGCCCGCCGCCGGTCCGCTGGCGCGGATCGAGGCGACCGGCTGGCCGATGATCCTCTCCTTCCTGGTCTATGCCGGGATCGGGCTATGGTCGCTGCACGACGTCCGGCTGGGCCGGGTCGGCGCGGTGGTCTGGGGCGGGGCGCTGGCGATGGCGGTGCTGCTCAAGCTGCTGGGCGTCCGGCCGTGAGCGCCGCTGCCAGGAAACAGCCGGGCTGGCGCCAGACCATGGCCTGGGCGCATGGCTGGCTGGGCCTGATCGCCGGGTGGATCCTGTTCACCATGTTCCTGACCGGCACCTCGGCCTATTTCCGGCCCGAGATCACCCAGTGGATGCAGCCGGAAATCCGCGCACAATCCGCCACCCCGGCGCAGGCGGCGGCCTCGGCGATCCGCCATCTGTCGCGGATCGGGCCCGACGACCTGCAATGGTATATCTATCTGCCCGACGAGCGGACGATCGCCACCCGCGTCTTCCGCATCCCCGCCAAGCCCGATCCCCGGGCACGCGGCGGCGAGTTCGATCTCGACCCGGTCAGCGGCGCCCCCCTGATCGCGCGCGAGACGCGTGGCGGCGAGCATTTCTATCGCTTCCATTTCCAGCTTCAGCTGCCGCACCCTTGGGGGCGCTGGCTGGCCGGGCTGTGCGCGATGGCGATGCTGGGCGCGATCATCTCGGGCGTGATCACGCACAAGCGCATCTTCGCCGACTTCTTCACCCTGCGCTGGAACAAGGGGCAGCGCAGCTGGCTTGACGCGCACAATGTCTCGGCGGTGTTCGGCCTGCCCTATCATGCAATGATCACCTATACCGGGCTGATCACGCTGATTACGATGTACATGCCGTGGCCGGTGGTGATGAACTATCCCAAGCCCGCGCAATTCCTGCAGACCGCCTATGGGACGCCCGAGGATGTGCCCGCCAGCGGCCTGCGCCGTCCGCTCGTCGCCATCGCGCCGCTGATCGCGGATGCCGAACGCCGGCTGGGCGGTCCCGCCACCCGTGTCATCGTCCAGAATCCCGGCGACGCCGCCGCGCGCGTCTCGATCGCGCTCGCCAAGCGCGGCGCGATCAGCGCGCGCACCCCCACCGTCACCTATGAGGGCGCGACCGGCCGCTTCGTCAGCCGCAGCGGCGACCCCGCCTCGGCGATCGAGACGGCGGGGGTGATGCTGGGCCTGCATGTCGCGCAATATGCGGGCATCGCGCTGCGCTGGGCCTATTTCGTCCTGGGGCTGACCGGCACCGCGATGGTCGGCACCGGCCTGCTGCTATGGACCGCCAAGCGGCGCAAACCCGGCGCAGCGCCGTTTTTCGGACTGAGGCTGGCGGAGCGGCTGAACATCGCGGTCATCGCCGCCTTCCCGACCGGCATGGCCGCCTATCTGCTCGCCAACCGGCTGATCCCGGCGGACATGGCCGCGCGGGCCGATATGGAGGTATCGGCGATGTTCTGGACCTGGGGCCTGCTGGCGCTGGCGCAGTTGGGCCTGCCCGCCCGGCGCGCCTGGACGATGGTGTTCGGCCTGGCCGCCGCAGCCTGGGCCGCGATCCCGCTCGTCAATGCGCTGACGACCACGCGCTGGCTGATCCCCGCGCTGCTCGACGGCGACCATCTGTTCGCCGCCTTCGACCTCGCCTGCCTGGCCATCGGTATCGGTTTCGCCGTTGCCGCGCGGGTCAGCGCGCGTCCCGCCGCCCGTACTCCCAGACGGACCCGTCACCCCCTGGAGCCCGCCCATGCTTGATACGATTGCTTTGTGCTTCATCGCTTTCTGGCTGCTCGCCGCCGGCTCGCATCGTCATGCGCGCGAGGCGGGGACGCTGCACGATGCACGGCTGCGCACCGGCCTGAAGCTGCTGGGCGGCGCGGTGCTGCTGCTGGCGCTGTCGGGCTGCGGCACGGCGATCACCGGCGAGCGGATCGTGCGGATCTTCGGCGCCGCCGCGATCGCGGGCGTCGCGCTCAACCTGATCCTGTCGGTCCGGGCGAGCGCCGCCTTTGCCCCCTTGCGCGCGGTCAACCGGCTTGCGGGTCGAACACGGACCAGCCGGTCCGCTGCACCAGCCGTTCGAGCGCCAGCGTACCAAGCTGCGAATTCCCGCGCGCGTTGAGACCGGGCGACCAGACCGCGATCGAGGCGCGGCCCGGTACGATCGCCAAGATGCCGCCGCCGACCCCCGACTTGCCCGGCAGGCCGACGCGGAAGGCGAACTCGCCCGACCCGTCATAATGGCCGCAGCTCATCATCAGCGCATTGATGCGCCGCGCCCGCTGCGGTGACACGACCGAGCGCCCCGTCCCCGGATTGACGCCCCGCGCCATCAGGTAACGCCCGGCGAGCGCCAGCTGCCGACAGCTCATGGCGAGCGCGCAAAAGTGGAAATAGACGCCCAGCACCCGGTCGACGGGATGATGGAGATTGCCGAAGGCGCGCATATAATGCGCCAGCGCCTGGTTGCGGTGTCCCGTCTCCATCTCGGCCTGGGCGACGGCGGCGTCGATGACGATGTCGTCCTCCCCCGCCAGTGCGCGGACGAAGCGCAGCATCTCGCCGATCGCCTCGCGCGGTTCATACCCGCCGAGCAGCACATCGGCGACCACGATCGCGCCGGCATTGATGAACGGATTGCGCGGGATGCCGCTTTCGGTTTCCAGCTGGACGATCGAGTTGAACGCGGTCCCCGACGGCTCGCGCCCCACCCGCCGCCACAGCTGATCGCCGACCGCACCGAGCGCCAGGGTCAGCGCGAACACCTTGGAGATGCTCTGGATCGAGAAACTCTCCTCGGCATCGCCCGCCAGATGGCATTGCCCGTCCGCCTCGATGATGGCGATGCCGAAGCGGCGCGGGTCGATGTCCGCCAGCGCGGGGATATAATCGGCCGGTTTGCCCCGGTCGGGGGCCTCGGCCATCTCGGCGGCGATATCGGCGACGATCGCGGACAGATCCATCCGTCTCTGGTGCCGCCTGCACGGCCCTTTGTCGAGCCGCCGCGAACCCGTCACAAACCGGAGCTAGGGGGAGCAGCGCTTCCTCCCAAAGCCTCAACGGACGTCCATTCAACACCATGCGCGACAGGGACACCACCCCGCCCGCTCCCGGATTCTGGACGCTCGCCAGCGTCGAGGGCTGGGAGCGCTGCGCCATCCAGGGCGCGAAGGCCCTGCTGACGCTGTTCCTCGTGACCGACCTGCTGGTCCGGCCCGGCGCCGCGGTGGTCGGGCTGGCGGCGTTGCGCGACGGGATTGCGCGGGTGACGGGCGCGCAGGGCGATATCGCCTTCGCCTCGGAGCTGTACGGCCTGTACGGCGCGCTGACCTATCTGGTCCTGCCGTTGGGCGGCTGGATCGCGGATCGCAGCGGGCGGCGGCGGCCCGCCATGTATGCCGGGGCCGTGCTGATGACGCTGGGGCTGTTCGCGCTGGCAAGCCGCGTCTGGGCGCTGCCCGGCCTGGCGCTGCTGATCGCGGGCATCGGCCTGCTGAAGGGCAATCTGGCCGCCGAGGTCGGGGCCCTGCGCGGGCGATTGGCGGGCGAACGGCTGTTCGCCGCCTATCTGGCATTCCTGAACGGCGGTGCGATGCTCGGTCCCCTGATCGGCGGATGGCTGGCCTGGCGCTATGGTTTCGCGGTGGCTTTCCTTGCCATGGCGGGCACCATGGTCGTCGCGATGCTGACCCTGCGGACCGCGCCGCCCATCCCCCTCGCCATCGCGCGTCCGGCGGCGCATGGGCCGACCGACTGGCGACGGGTGATCCCCGCCGTCGCGGCGGTGACGTTATGCTTTTGCGCCTATGAGCAGTTGACCAACATGGTCTTGGTCTGGGCGGAGCAGCGCGTCGCCCTGTCGGTCGGCGGGCTCGCCATCCCGCCCAGTTGGCTGGCGGCGATGGACGGGCTGTTCACCATCGCGCTGGCGCTGCTGGCCTATCGCCTGTCGCCGCGCCTGTCCCGCGAGCCGGGCGCGGCGGCGAAGCTGATGGCGGGCGGACTATCCATCGCGCTCGGCTACACGCTGCTGGCCTGGCTGGCGCGCGGCGAGGCGATGGTCGGGCTGGGCGACGTGATCGGCGCGGTCCTGCTGCTCTCGCTCGGCGTCGTGCTGTCCTGGCCCTCGGCGCTGGCGATCGTCCTGGCCGCGGCACCGCCGTCCCGGCGAGGCGTGATGACGGGGCTATTCTACCTGCACGGCTTCGTCGCGCATCTGATGGTGGGGCAATTGGGCGCGCTCTATCCGCGCATCGACCAGTCCCGGTTCTGGCTGATCCATGCCGGGTTCGGGATTGCGGGCGCCGCCGTCGCCCTCCTGATCCGGCGCGGTCAGGCGATCACCACCTCCACACCGGTCAGCGCCTCGGCATAAGCGGGCGACAGCGCGGCGTCGGTCACCAGCATCGCGACGTCGCCGAGCGCCGCCACCTGGATCGTGCCCGGCCGGTCGAACTTGCTCTGGTCGGCGGCGATCAGCGTGCGGCGCGCGCGGGCGATCATCATGCGGCACAAAGCCGCCTCGCCCGCATGATAGTCGGCGAAACCATGGTCGAGATTGACCGATTCGACCGACAGGATCGCCAGCGCCGGCGTGAACATGCTCAGATATTCGCGCGCCGTGGCGTCGAAACAGGCGCGATATTCATAATCCATCTCGCCGCCCGCCAGCATGACGCGATTGTCGTTGCGCCCGCCCAGCTCGGCGGCCACGCCGACCGCGTTGGTCACGATGGTCAGGCCCTGATGATCGCGCAAGGCCCGCGCGACATAATGGCCGGTGGTGCTGGCATCGAGATAGATGGTCTGGCCCTCCGCCACCATTTCCGCGACGGCGGCGGCGATACGCTGCTTGGCCTCGGCATGGCGTTGCAGCCGGGCGGCGAAGGAGCCCTCGGTTTCCACCTTGGCGATACGCACCGCGCCGTGCGCCCGCACCACCGCGCCGGATGCCTCCAGCACGCGCAGCTCGCGCCGCACCGTCTCCTCGGACACCGACAGCGCCTCGGCCAGTTCGCCGATGCCGTGAAAGCCGCCTTCTCCCAATAGCGCCACGATCTCGTGCTGGCGGCGCTGGCGTTTCATCATATCGGCCAAATCCTCTTATTCGCGCCCTGCTGTCGCGCGACCAATGCTATCGCGCGACCAATCGGTCAGGAACCCCACAAAAAATCGCCGACGGCACACGAGAAGCGGGCCGTCGGCGTAGGTGCGCTCCGGTACCGCTGGGGGGCGGGCACCGGATCGGGGAGGGGGTGAAGCTTAGAAGGCGTAGGTCAGGTTGAGCATGTAGATGCGCCCGGTCTCGACATAACCGCCCTTGCGGTCGTTCGAAAGGTACGCCTTGCGCTCGCTGGTCGTCGCCCAATAGCTGTGTTCGTTGAACAGGTTCTGCACCGACATGCCGACCGTCAGGCCCGAGGGCAGGACATAGTTGACGATCAGGTTCGAGATCGTCGTCGGCTGGATATAGGTATCCGGACGGCTGGAGCGCAGATCGTACAGGCGGTCGCCGGTATAGTTATAGTTCCACTCCGCCGACAGGCCGCCATGGGTGTAGAACAGCGCGGCGTTGTACATGATCTTCGGCGCCTGGGTCATGCGCTGGTCGCGCATCTGCCCGTTGACGAACACCCGCGCCGTGGCGCGCTGCACCGTGACATTGGCCTGGAGTCCCAGACCGTCGAGCAGGCCCGGCAGGCCCTTCAGCGAATAACGACCGAACAGTTCGACGCCATAGATCTTGCCGGTGGCATCGGTGGTCAGGCTCGACACCTCGACGCCGCCCTGCTGCTCCGACTGGGGATTGCCCCAGATGTTATAGTCGCCGGTCGCATTGGTGGTGCCGGTCGCGAACAGGACGTGGTTCAGATCCTTGTAGAAGGGGCTGATCGAGAAGAAGTCCGTCCCCTGCCCCTTATATTCGACCGAGGCGTCGTAATTCCACGCGGTCTGCGCATTCAGGTTCGGGTTGGGGATGAACACGCCCGTCACCTCGCCCAGATCGTTGCGCGAGACCTGGGTCGGCCCGAGCAGCAGATCGAAAGCCGGGCGCGAATAGCTCTTCCGAACCGACGCGCGGATGACCATGGCGTCATTGGGCCGGTAATTGGCGATGACGCTGGGCAGCCACATGTCGTAATGGCGGCTCGACGTGGCAAAGGCGCCGGTGTCGTTGCCCTGGTCCTGCCAGTACGTGCCCTTGAAGCGGTTATATTCGTAGCGGACGCCCGGCACGACCTGAAGATCGCCGAACTGCATCGTCGCCATGGCATAGCCGGACAGGCGATTCTCGCGCCCGTCGAGGCGGTTTTCCTTCAGCTTGACCGGATCGAGCCCGGCGATCTTCGGGGTCGACAGCCGTGCGACCTCGTCCTCGATGAACCTGGTGTCGATCAGGAAGATCGGCACCTGCGCCGCGCCGTTCATGAACCCGCCGAGCATCCGGCCGGGCAGCGTCATCAGCCCCGGACCCGTCGCGGCGTAGCGCGGCGAATCGCTGCCATCCGCATTGGGGAAGGTATATTGCAGCGCGCCGTCGTCACCCAGCGCATTGGCATAGCGCTTGGCATCCTCGACCTTGGCGCCCGCCGAGATAGAGACGAGGCCCTGGTCGGCATGGTGCCAGGTCGTGTCGAACTGCCCCTCCAGGCGGCGTTCCCACGTATTCTCGAATTGCTGGGTGACGTACCACTGCTTCAGCTTGGTCAGGTCGGTCAGATAGGCGCGCGCCGCGTCGGTCAGCACGACCTGCGGGAAGGTGCGCTGGCCGATCGAGGTGACCATGCGGTAATTGGCGACACCCGTATTGTCCGCGGTGCCGATATAGGGCGCGCCCGCAAAGCCCGACTGGATACGCAGGGGGTAATCCTGCGACCCCCGCGAATAGGCGCCGTGATAGTCGAAGGTGAAGTCGCCCGACCGGGTCTGGCCGCCCAGCTTGGTCGTCACCAGTTCCTGGTTGCTGTGCTCGGTCCGGAAATAGTCGGTCGCGGTCAGGCCGTAATCGGCGCGATACCCCGCCGCGTCGTACGAGCCCTTATTGGGGTTCGGATTGGTCTGATAGGGCGCAAGGCTGGTCTGGCGCAGCGCGGTCTGATCCATCCAGCTCTTCAGCTGGTACCGGCCATAGGTGGAATGAAGGTACAGGTCGGTCCCCTCGCCCTTCCAGTCGAGGTTCAGCGTGCCGCCCATCCGCTGGATGCGGTTGCGGAACGCCTGCCACTGCACGCCGCGCGCGAACACATTGTCCAGATTGTCGCGGATCATGCCGGGGATGTTATTGTTATACTTCTCCCAGTCATGCTGCACGGCGGTCGACTCGCCCAGCACATGCTTCAGGCCGTAATAGGCCGAGGCATAGATGCCGAAATCGCCGAAGCGCTGCGCCGTCTCGACCTGCGCGGTGCCGCCCCAGGGGTCTTCGCCGCGCGCCGCCGCACGGCCCGCCACCTGACCCTGGAAGCGGATCTGGGTGCGATGGTTGGGCAGGTCGAAGGCGGTGATCGGCACCATGTCGATGATGCCCGCAATCGCGTCGCCATCATATTTGGCGGTCGGAGCCTTGTCGACGCGCACCGTCTGCAGCGAGAAGGGCGACAGCAGGTTCATCGAGATGGCGCGGGTGCGCGCATCGGTCTGGGCCAGCCGCACGCCGTCGAACGAATAGGCATTGTACGAGGTGTCGAGACCGCGGATCGAGACATATTGCGCCTCGCCCGTCGCCGCCGCGTTGCGCGACTGGTCGACCGACGAGCTGATGCCCGGCAGGCGGGTCAGCAGGTCGGCGAGATTCTGCTGCGGCTGCAGGCGCAGTTCCTCGCCCGAGACGACGGTGGCGAGCGACTGGCTGTGCAGCTGTTCGTCCTGTGCATCCACCATCGCCTGGCGATGGCCCTTGACGATGACGTCCTCGCCGACCTGCGGATCGGCGGCCGCCGCGACGGGCTCGGCGGCGATAGGATCGGCGGCGAACGCGGGATGCGCGATCAGAAGCGTGGCGGCGGTGCCGCACAACAGGCGCACGACATGCGCCCGCTTGAACGAAGCGGTCATGGAATTCCCCCTGGGATAATCGTGATGGCGACGCCCCCCGGGCGCCTTCGACGGCCCCGCTAGGGATGGGCTGTGACAGTCCGATGACTTATTGACCGATTTTTGATGAATTTGAAAAAATAGCCTCAAATTCGGCATTGGGATCATCAGGGACCAACAGATGTCACACTTCTGACCCGCAATCGGTCCAGAACCATCGAATGATCGTCTCATCCTCTCTGCCCCGCCGGCTGCGCACGCTGGCCTTGTTCGCTCTTTCGCTGTCCACGGCGGGGGTTGCCGCACAGGAACCGTTACACTGCGTCAGCGATCTCACCCTGGACCGCGTCGTCATCCTGATGCGGCATGGCGTGCGTGCGCCCCTGGACGGGGAAGTGCCGCATGGCACTCGTACCGCCAGGCCCTGGCCGGTCTGGAACACGCGCGAGAGCGAATTGACGCCGCGCGGCGCGCAAGCGCTGATGGCCGCCGCCCGCGCCGACCGGGCGGAATGGGCGGCGCGGGGGCTGGTTTCGGCCCATGGGTGCCTGGCGCGGGATAGCATTCGAATCTGGACCAACAGCGCGTCGCGCACCATCGCGAGCGGCCAGGCCTATGCCGCCGGACTGGCCCCCGACTGCATGGTGCCGGTACGGCACAAGTCCCTGGGCACGGTCGACCCCTTGTTCGAGCCGCTCCGCGCGCGCGCGACACGCTTCGACGCGACGGCGGCGATCGCGGATATCGGCCGCTTCACCGGCGGGATGGACGCGCTGGTGGCGCGAAACCGTCCGGCGCTGACGCTGCTCGATCAGGTGCTGGGCTGCGGCGATCCGCGCGGCTGCGATCCCGCGGGAGCGCCACGGCTGACCCCCTCGGCGGACGGGCATGGCATCGACCTGTCCGGGCCGATCCGCACCGCCTCTGGCACCGCGCAGGTGCTGCTACTGCAATATGCTGAAGGCTTGGCGCCCTCGGTCGGGGGGCTGCCAGTCGACGGTGCTGTACTGGCACGGTTGGGCACGGTCCATGCCGCGCTGTTCGACATCTATTCCCGCTCGCCCTATATGGCGGCGCACCAGTCTGCCGTATTCGGGCGGCACATGATCAACGCGCTGACCGCCAAGAACGGGGCCAAGGTCGACATGCTGGTCGGGCACGACACCAACGTCACCGCGCTGGCCGCGCTGCTCGGCTTCGACCTGATCGCGCCGGGCTATGCCTCCAACGACGCCGCCCCCGGCGGGGCGATCCTGATCGAGCGCTGGCATGACCCGCGCGGCCGCGCCTTCGTCACGGTCCGTTATCGTACCCAGTCGCCCGATCAGATCCGCACGCAGTCCGCCGCCACCACGGTGACGCCGGTCCGGGTACGCGGCTGCCCCGCCGACGCCCCCTGCCCGCTGAACCGGTTCGTGGCGCTGTTCCGGGACGGGCTCGCTCCGCTGGCACGCTGAGCCCATCGTCGATCCGTCTTGCCACCGCACATTTGCCGGTTAGGGCAAAGGGCGTGACGATGTGGAAAGCATGATGAGCCTGCACCTGATTCTGGTCGAGGACGATGCCGCCTATGCCGAAGGGCTGGCCGCCGAACTGCGCGGGCTGGGCCACCGCGTCGAGCATGTCGGCGATGGCCGCCAGGCGCTCGCCGCGATCGACCGCGAGCAATATGACGCGGTCATCCTCGACCGCATGATGCCGCGCCTCGACGGGCTGTCGGTCGTCGAGACGCTGCGCGAACGCGGGATCACGGTGCCGATCATCATGCTGACCGCCCTGTCCATGGCGTCGGACAAGGTCGACGGGCTGGAGGCCGGGGCCGACGATTATGTCGTGAAGCCGGTCGAACCCGAGGAACTGAACGCGCGCATCCATGCGGTGCTGCGCGGGCGCCGCTGGACCACGCGCGAAAGCGACACGATCCGCGCGGGCGACATCGTCGTCAGCCCGACCAGCTTTCGCGCCTGGCGCGGCGGCCAGCCGATCACGCTCGCCAATCTGGAACTCAAGCTGCTGACCGAACTGGCGCGCCATGCGGGCGAGGTGCTGACCCGTGCCATGCTGATCGAGCGGGTCTGGGGCTATGATTTCGAGCCGGAGACGAACATCGTCGACGTCTATATCCGCCGCCTGCGCATCAAGCTGACCGAGGCGGGCGAGGAAGATCCGATCGAAACGATACGCGGGATCGGCTATTCGCTGAAACCATGATCGCGCGCGTCATCCGGCGACTGTCCCTGCGCGGCCTGACACTGGCCGTATTGGCGCTGTTCCTGATCGCGACCATCGCCACCGGCCTGTCGATCCTGGCCGCCAACCGGGTGACGGTGGCGCAGCTGGTCGACCGCCGGATCGCGGCGATCGCCGATGTCGTGCTGGAGCGCGATGCCGGAGAGGGCGTCCCCGCCACCGCCACGCTGCTCGCCCGCATGGCCCAACTGGCAGGGGAACGCGACACGGGCGATGTCGGCCTGGTGTTGCAGGGGGCGGACGGGCGCGTGCTCGGCGGCAATATCCGGCTGCGGCGCCTGCTTCCGCCGGGTCTTTCCGATCTGCGCACGCGCGATGGGATCACCGGCCTGTCGCACGGCCGCGCGCTGGTCCGCGATGCCGGAACCGGACGACGGCTGACGGTGGTGGCGGAGACCGAGCCGCTCGACAGCTATCGGAGCGCACGGACCCGCATCTATCTGATCGGCTTCGGGTCGATCATCCTGATCGTTGTGGGCGGGATCCTCGCCTTCTCACGGCTGGTGGGCCGCCGCATCGCCGAGCAGCGCGCCACGGTCGAGGCGATCATCGCCGGCGACATCCGCCACCGCGTGCCCGTCACCGGCTCCGCCGACGAATTCGACCGCCAGGCCGCCGCCTTCAACCGGATGCTCGACCGGATCGGCGAGCTGATGGAGGCGATGCGCGGTCAGTCCCACGACATCGCGCACGACCTGCGCACCCCGCTCGCCCGGTTGCGCGCACAGCTGGCCGCGATGGCCGCCGAAGCAAGCCGCCCCGACCAGGCCGCCCGCGCGACCGATGCGCTGGCCCAGTGCGACACACTGCTCGCCATGTTCGCCGCGCTGTTGCGGATCGCCGAGATCGAGAGCGGCCATCGCCAGGCGGGATTCGCGCCCTTCGACCTGCCGGCGCTGGTCGAAGACACCGCAACGATGATGATGCCGGTCGCGGAGGAAGCCGGGCACCAGATCATGGTGGCGGTCGAGCGGTCCGCCATATCGTTCATCGGCGATCGCCAGCTGCTGACCCAGACGCTGGTCAACCTGATCGGGAACGCCATCAAATATGGCCGTGCGGCTGGCACGATCCGCGTGACTCTGGGGGTGACGCAGGAGGGCTGGACCTTGTCGGTCGCCGATGACGGCCCCGGCATCGCCGCCGAGGACCACGCCCAGGCCCTGCGCCGCTTCGGCCGTCTGGACCAGGCGCGCAGCGCGACCGGCCATGGCCTGGGGCTGCCCCTGGTCGATGCGGTCGCGCGGCTGCATCACGGGCGGCTGGTGCTGGGCGATGCGGCACCCGGGCTGATCGTCTCGCTGATCCTGCCCCGGGCTTAGACGTTCATGCTCCTTCTTTCCCTCTCCCCTCTGCGAGGGGCGAGGGAAGAACGAAGTCCTTGAATGTCGATCCGCCCCAGGAAAGCCACCACAAAAAAGGGGCCGCCCCGAAGGACGGCCCCATGAGTTTGGGGTTAGGGTATCCCGAAGGATCAGAAGCGGACCGTACCCTCCAGGCCGATGGTGCGCGGCGGGTTGAAGTTGCCGTAATCGCCCAGCGTCGCGGCGTTGGCAGCCGAGCGACGATAGATGAAGGTGTTGTTGAGCAGGTTGCGGCTCCACAGCGACACGGTCATCTTCGTGCCGTTCTCGGTCAGCGGCAGGTCGGCCAGCGCGATGCGACCGTTCATGACGAAGGTCTTGTCGGTGCGGGTCGTCTCGTTCTGGAAGCTGTAGGACGGGTCGGCATAGTTGCCGTCCAGGTGGAAGCGGATCTTCGCCTCCGAACCCGGCATCGGGACTTCATAGTCGACATAGGCCGAGGCGGCGTTGCGCGGCGTATAGACCACGAACACCTGGGTCAGCGCGCCGCCCAGGAAGGGGTTCGGCGTCGCCGGCACGTTGGTGTAGGTGTACGCATAGGACGCGCCCACCGTCATGCCCTCGACCGGGTTCACGGTCAGGTCGGCCTCGACGCCGCGGATTTTCGAGGTGCCCGGCGCATTGCGGGTTTCCTCGGTGTGGAGGTTGTAGGTCGGGCTCGACGGGTTGATGTCGACATTGTCGAAGTCGATCTGGGTGCCGGTACGATCCATGATGTAGCCGGCCAGGTTCAGGCGCACGCGGTGCTCGAACAGGTCCATCTTCGAGCCGATCTCATAGGCCTTGACCGCTTCGGGACCGAAGGCGGCGAAGGTCTGCGAACGGTCGTTGGCACCGCCCGCGCGGTAGCCGGTCGAATATTTCGCATAGAGATGGATCGTGTTGCTCGCGTCGAACGCGGCGGTGATCATCGGATCGAAACGGTTGTTGTTGAAGGTGAAGGGGAAGTTGGTCGACTTGCCCTGCACCAGGTACAGCGTGCCGTTGCGCTTGTCCTTGGTGTAGCGGCCGCCCAGGGTCAGGTGGAAGGCATCGAAGCCCGCCGGGGTATAGGTGCCCTGCGCGAAGGCGGCATAGCTATAGGCGCGCGCGAAGCTGCCGCGCTGCAGGAACAGCGAGTTCGGCGCCCAGCCCTGGTTGCCCGAGGTGACGGTGCCGGTCACGATCGGCGACAGGACGGTGTAGCCGGTGCCGTCCGCATTCCACTGGTTGCTCGACGGGGTCGCCGCCGTTTCGCGGGCGTTTTCGGTGAAATAATACAGGCCCGCGACATAATCGAACTGCGGCAGGCTGCCGACCGCCTGGAATTCCTGGCTGAACTGGTGCTGCTGCATGAACGACAGGCTGTAGCGGCTGAACTTGCCGTTCGGCAGGAAGACGGTGCGGTGCGCGCCGCCCGAATTGTCCCACTGGTCGGTCGTGACACCGCGCCATGCGGTGATCGAGCGCAGCTCCAGGCCCGGCGCGACGTCATAGTTCAGCTTGGTCGAGAAGCCGTGCGTGCGATCGAGGCTATATTGCTGCGGCACGCCGATATCGGCGGTCTTCATGCGGTTGTCGCCCGACACGACGACCAGCGACGACAGCGGCGCGATGGTGCCCGAGGGCAGCTTGCCGCCATTGGCATTGATCTGCGCGATCGTCGCGACCGGCAGGCCCTTCGGGTTGTAGTTGATCAGCTGGCTGTAGAAGGGCGTGTTCTCGTCCTTCGCCTGGTCGTAGGACAGCTCGGCCGAGAAGCCGTCGACCGGCTTCCAGACGGCGGCGACATGGCCGCCGACGCGGTTATACGCGCCCCAGCCGACCGCACCCGGCAGCGGGTTCTTTACGAACGGGTTCTGGTGCTGGATCACGCCGTCCAGCTTGACCGAGATGTTGTTGAACTCGGGCAGGTTGACGTGCGCGGAGGTGTTGTACGCACCGTAATTGCCGAAGCCCGCGGTCAGCGAGCCGCCGAACTTGCCGGTCGGCTTGGCGGTGACGATCGACAGCGCGCCGCCCTCGGTGTTGCGGCCGAACAGCGTGCCCTGCGGCCCGCGCAGCACTTCGACGCGCTCGATGTCGAACAGCGCGGCGTTCAGGCCCTGCGAGCGGCCCACATATACGCCGTCGAAATACACGCCGACGCCGGTGTCGCGCGCGGTCTGGTTCTGGTCGAAGGGCACGATGCCGCGGATGCCGACGGTCAGCGCCGACTGGCGCGCCTCGAAGGTGGCGACGCGCAGCGACGGCACGGTGCCGTCGGCCAGGTCGAGCAGGCTCTGGACGTGACGGTCCTTCAGGACGGTCGGGTCGATGACCGAGATTGCGATCGGGGTCTTCTGCAGGCTGGTCTCACGCTTGGTCGCGGTGACCACGATTTCCTTCAGCTGGCCACCATCCGCAGGATCGGCGGCGGCGGGCGCAGGCGCCGGATCGGCGGGCTTGGCGTCGGCGGCGAAGGCCGGGGCCGCCGCCACGGCGAGAAGCGCGGTGCCGCCCAGCAGCGCGGCGCGAATGAAATGGCTGTTCATGGTGATTATGTTCCTATCCCCCGATCGACCTGTTCGGTCGTCGCTGCCGCGCGGATAGGGGCGCTCGAAGAAGCTGGTGTTACCTTTCCATGACCAATCCGGACTTGTTCATTTCATTTTCGTTTCATCTTCCGGGAACGGCACGGGTTCGGCGGCGGGCGCCGTCCCGCCCTGGCGCACCAGCTCCAGCTTCTGCGGCAGAGTGCCGATTTCGATCCCCTTGGCCCTGAGCGCCGCGAGCAGTGCGAACAGGACGGCGCTGCGCGTGCCATAGGCGGCGCGCGGGCTTTCGACATGGGCGAAGCAGTTGAAATGGATTCGCCCGTCGATGATCGAGTCGATGAACGCCTTGGGCGCCGGATCGGCCAGCACCGCCTCTTCCGCGGCGAAACAGTCGAGCACGATACCCCGCACCATGTCTGCATCCGACTCGATCGGCACCGAGAACTGGATCTGGATGCGCCCCAGCGGCCCGGCGAGCGTCTTGTTGAGCACGGACTTGGTGATCAGCTCGGAATTGGGGACGATCAGCGTCGAATGGTCGGCCAGCTCGATCTCGGTCGAGCGCACGCTGATCCGCTTGACGTCGCCCTCGTCGGTGCCGACGCGGATCAGGTCGCCGATCTTGATCGGCCGCTCGGCCAGCAGGATCAGGCCGGAGACGAAATTCTGGGTGATCGCCTGAAGGCCGAAACCGATGCCGACCGACAGGGCGGAGAGGAGCAGCGCGATCCGCTCCACCCCGATGCCGAGCGAGGCGAGCGCCCAGATGACCGCCAGCGCGATGCCGATATAGCGCGCGACCAGGCTGATCGAATTGCGGCCCGATCCGTCCAGGTCGGTCGCGGGCAGGTAACGCTGCTCCAGCCAGCGCATGAACAGCCGCACCAGCCCCAGGCCGACGAACAGGACGACCAGCCCCTGCAGGATCGCGCCCGGCGAGATCCAGACATTGCCGACCTTGATCCCGTCGGCGACCATGGCCAGCTGGTCGAAGATCGCGCCCGGATTGCCGCTCGCCCCGAACGGCCGCAGGAACATGCCCAGCGCGAGCAGGATCAACGCCAGCCGCACCACGCCCGACAGGATCAGGCCGAACTGGTCGACCATCGCGCCGCGTATGCCCAGCGCGCGGGTCAGGGTGACGCCGACCTTGCTGTCGCGCACGAAGACGGTGGTGGCGATGTCGTCGGCCGCGACCAGCATCAGGTAGAGCGCCGAGCCGAGCAGCACGGTCCAGCCGATCATCAGCGAGACAAACCAGCTGAACCAGATATAGCCGATCAGCAGCGCCACGCCCGCGACGGCGACCGCGATCCAGGCGAACAGCGTCGCGACGCTCAGGCCCGCACTGACCCCGGCGCTGGTCGTCTCGTCCTGCGCCGCCCGGCGCGCGCGGATCTGGCCGAGCACGACCAGCGTCGCGACGATCAGCAACAGGTGCAGCAGCGCCTCTGCCGCCTGGGTGGCGATCACCGCGCTGCGGCTGCTGCCGATCGCGCGTTCGAACGCGCCGATCATCGCGGTGGTGAAGGTCAGGGCCGTCAGACCCCAGGACAGCGGGCGCAGGCGGCTGGCCGTCTCGTTGTCGAGCGGCGCGATCCGCCAGGAGGGCTGGCTGCGCATCAGGACCGCGCCGGTCACGGTGGCGGCAAAGCCCGCGATCCCGGCCGCCTTGACGAAGCCGTCGAGGAAATCCGTCCAGCGTTCCGGCAACAGTCCCGACCAGTGCAGCCCCTGGACCAGCACGAAGGCGGCGGCGAGCGGGCATAGCGTGCCGACGGCGACCCGCCAGAAGGTATAGGCCGATCGCCGCACCCGGCTGGGCGGGGCCTCGGCGATCAGGCGGCGCTGCACCAGCCGATGCGCGCCCAGCCGGACGGGACCGATCAGCAGGACGGCCAGCGCAAGGCCCAGCAGCGCGTGCCAGGGGATACCGCCGCGCCACTGCCGCGCGATCTGCTCATGGCCCTGTTGCAGGAACAGGCCGACGCGGCGCAGGTCGCGCGGCGCCTGGTCCAGCACGACGATCCAGAAGGCGGGGCTGAGCGGCGAGGAGGCCTTGGTCGACAGCTTCTCGTTGAACTGCTCGGCCTGGCCCTGGTCGATCTCGTCGATCAGCTGCCCCGCCTCGACCCCGGCCAGCCGCCCGCGCTTGATCGCGGCGTCGAGCGTGGTGCGCAAGCCGTTCAGGGCCTTGCGCTGGGCGCTCAGCTCCGGCGCCTCGACCTCGCCGGGTGTCAGCGGGCCCAGGCCGGTGATCCGCGCATTGACCAGCGCCAGCTGCTCGGTCAGGTCCGACACCGCCTGGGTCGTCGCGTCCTTCGCGCCCTGCGCCCGGTCGCGCAGCGCCCGGCGATCATCGTCATCGACCTGCGCATCGAGCGCGCGGTCCACCGTGCGCACATCCACCTCGGCCTGGGCGATCCGCTCGGCGGAGGCGACCGCCGGATTGCCCTGCGCCCGCACCGGTCCGGCCAGAGCCAGCGCCATCAGCATGGCGATCGCCGTCAGGACATGCAGGAGGCGGGACGGAAGCGGAAGCGATGCGGACATGGACCGGCCAGAAATTGCTGATCGCCGCGTCATAGCGGCGCACGCGCCATCAGGCGAGGGGCAGCCCGAGACGCGCATTCCAACCCGTTCATTTGCCAGTTGGTCCGAAATCGTGTGTATCGGGGAGCCCGCTCCGGCCGGGATCGTTGACATACGATCGGGATTATTTCGCACATGACCGAACTGGCTTCTCTCCAGGGACAGACGACATTGTCCGCACCGCCCAACGGGCTGGTGCCGCACGACGCGCATGTGCTGGCGGGCATCAACCGCATCCTGCAGGAAGCGTTGCGCGCCTCGACCGAGGAGGAGCTGGGGCGGTTGTGCCTGGAGGTCGCCGAGGACCTGACCGGGGCGGCGTTCAGCTTTTTCGGCGAGCGGCGCGATTCCCATGACCGGCTGGATCATATCGCGATCAGCGAGCGCGGCTGGGCGGCCTATACCGGCAACGATCCCGATTACAGCCGGCGCCTGCTGCCGGACGGCATGAAGATTCACGGCATTTTCGGCCAGGTCATCCTGCAGGACCGCAGCATGATCGTGAACGACCCCGCCAGCCATCCCGACCGGATCGGCACGCCCGAGGGGCATCCGACCCTGCGCAACTTTCTGGGCGTGCCGCTGCGCCGCGACGGTCAGACCTTCGCCATGTTCGCGCTCGGCAACCATCCGACCGGTTTCACCGAACGCGAACGCGCGATCGCCGAGGAACTGGCCCCCGCCATCGTCCAGGCGCTGCTGCGCAAGCGGGCCGAGGTCGCCTCGCGCGCCAGCCAACGCCGGCTGCTGACCCTGATCGAGGGCATTCCGCAACTCGTCTGGACCGCGACGCGGGACGGGCAGTGGACCTGGGCCAGCCCGCAATGGGTGGAAATGACCGGCCTGAGCGTCGAGCAGAGCATGGGCCATGGCTGGCTGGCCGCCGTGCACCCCAATGACCGGGAGGCCGCCCGCCGTTTCTGGGCCGACGCGAGCGAACGCGGCGATCTAGCGATGGAGGGGCAACTGCGCGACGCCCGGACCGGCCGCTATCGCTGGTTCAAGACCCGCGCGACGCCGGTGCGCGACGATCACGGCACGATCGTCGAGTGGTTCGGCACCTCGACCGACATCGACACGCTGCGCCGCCTGCGCGAGCGACAGGAAACGCTGGTCGCCGAGCTTCAGCACCGGGTCCGCAACATCCTGACCATCGTCCGCTCGATCTTCACCCGGACCGTCGAAAATGGCGGGCCGATCGACGAGATCGCG
This sequence comes from uncultured Sphingomonas sp., assembly GCF_913062585.1. Taxonomy (GTDB): domain Bacteria; phylum Pseudomonadota; class Alphaproteobacteria; order Sphingomonadales; family Sphingomonadaceae; genus Sphingomonas. The sequence goes on from NZ_CAJXWX010000007.1 coordinate 125,922, forward strand.
GATCATTTCCGCGGAAGACTGGATTCCCTCGCCCGGACCCAGGTCGTCGCGACCCAGACACGGTCGGGCCGGGTCGATCTGGAGAATCTGATCCGCGACGAATTGCTGGGCGTCGGGGCGATCGAGGACGACCGGCTGTCGATCGAGGGGCCGGACGTGTTCCTGCCCGCGGATACCGCGGAATCCGTAGGGTTGGCGATCCATGAATTGACGACCAACGCGCTCAAATATGGCGCGCTCCGGCATCCCACCGGACGGCTGCATATCGCATGGCATGTTGAACATATATCAAATAGCAAATGCGAACTGATTGTAAAATGGGATGAAACAGGTGTACCAGCAATGCCGGTCCCGCCTGTACGTCAGGGATTCGGGACCGAGCTGATCCGCGAGGCCTTGCCCTATGGGCTGGGCGCGCGGACCAGACTGGATTTTCGAGGTGGCGGCGTTCTCTGCGTGATAACGCTACCATGGGCCGATGAGCACGTCGAAGCGCCGAACCGGAGCATTGAGGAATGAGCCACGCATCGCCGCTGTCCGCCAAGCGAATCCTCGTGGTCGAGGACGAGTATTTCATCGCGCGCGACCTGGAGCGTGCGCTGCGGGCCGCCGATGCGATCGTGGTGGGGCCGGTGGCAACGCTGGAACAGGGCCTGACCCTGGCGGAGACGCAAGCGATCGACGCGGCCGTGCTCGACGTCAATCTGGAGGGTGAGCGCGCATTCGAGATCGCCGACCGGCTGTCGGCGCGCGACGTCCCCTGGACCTTTCTCACCGGCTATGACGAATGGGCGCTGCCCGCCCCCTATCGCTCGGCGTCGATCGTCGCCAAGCCGTTCCAGGTCGATCGCGTGATCCGCGCGATCGGCGCGCTGATACCGGATAAAGGACGCGCATGACCCGCCCTATGACCGCTGTGGCCTCCGATGAAGGGATCGCCCCCGCCATCCTGCGCCTGTCGGCCCTGGCCTCGCTCGACAATGCCGATCTCGCGCTTCTGCGCAATGCGATGGACGCCCCGCGCATCTATCCGGTGCGCCACACCTTCCTGACCCTGGGACGGCCCATCGCCGAGCCGTTGCTGCTGCTCCAGGGCTGGGCCGCGCGGGTCCGTATCCTGCCCGACGGGCGGCGGCAGTTCATGAGCTTCTACCTGCCCGGCGACGTGATCGGCGTGAGCCATCAGGCGATGCCCCTCGCCTCGGCGACCGTCATGGCGCTGACCGAATGCACCGTCTGCCCCGCCCCGCCCGCCCCCGCCGGATCGGGCCTGGCCCAGGCCTATGCCGTGGCCGAAGCGCTGGACGAGGCCTATCTGCTCGGCCATGTCGTGCAGCTCGGCCGTCTGAACGCGCAGGAGCGGATCAGCGACTTCCTGCTGGAAATCTACGAACGCCTCTCGCTCGCCGGGCTGACCGTCGGCGGCAGTTTCGAGATGCCCCTGACCCAGGAAATGCTGGCCGACGCGCTGGGGCTGACCCCGGTGCACGTCAATCGCATGATCCAGCAGGCGCGGCGCGACGGCGAGCTGATGTGGAAATCGGGCCGTGTGCTGCTGCGCGATCCCGAGCGCACCGCGCGCTCCATCGGTCGCCACAGCCCACAGGTGACGGGCACGGCACGGTAAATCTTCCGCGCCATGGGGAGGATCGCACGCGAACTTATCACATTCTGACCGTTTTCTGATCCATTCGACCCGTTTCACACAGACGTCATCAATTTTTCGCCAAGCTGACACCGAGCATACCTAACGCCCCCGCCGAACCGGCAAGACAGCCGAGGGGGAATGATCACATGCTTACGTTTCGCAGCCTGTTGAAGGCTTCGGCCTCGCTCATCCTGGCGACCGGCCCGCTGGCGGCCCATGCGCAGGATAGCAGCGCCACCGCCGCCGCGCCGCAGGCCGCCCAGAACGGCGATAGCCAGGGCACCGACGGCCAGGGCGAAGAGATCGTCGTCAACGGCACCTATGCGCGCAGCCTGGCGGCCGGCATCGAGACCAAGCGCCGCGCCGCTTATGGCGTCGACTCGATCAGCTCGACCGATATCGGTAAGTTCCCGACCCAGAACGTCGCCGAGGCGCTGCAGCTCGTCCCCGGCGTCGCGATCACCCGCCCGCGCGGCGAGGGCCTGTATGTCAGCGTCCGTGGCCTGGGGCCGCAGTTCCAGAACACGCTGATGAACGGCCGCACCATCGCGCTGAACGACCTGATCGAAAATGGCGGCGCAGCCGGTCGCCAGTTCCGCTTCGAGATGCTGCCCGCCGAATTCACCTCGAGCATCGACGTGGTGAAGACCCCGACCGCGGACATGAGCGAAGGCGCGCTGGGCGGCAATATCGACGTCAAGACCTTCCACCCGCTGGAGGTCGGCAACAAGACGACGATCAACATGCGCGGCACCTATACCAGCCAGACCGACAAGGTGCGGCCCAACGTCACCGTGCTGACCAGCGCGAAGAACAGCGACGGCACCTTCGGCATCCTGGCGGGCGCGCAATATTGGGCGAAGTCGGTCCGCAACGACCGCTTCATGAATTTCGGCTGGCTGCTCGACCGCTATGTCGACCCCAGCGATCCGAATGCGCCGAAGCGGGGCGGTGCGCCCACCGGCCTCTATTCGCCGACCCGTACCCGCCCCACCGTCGAGACCGAGGATCGCAAGCGCATCTCCGGCATCGTGTCGGCGCAATGGGCACCCACGACCGAATTGCAGACGACCCTCGACATCGTCGCGACCCGTCTGGACGTCGCCTATGACGAGTTCGGCCTCGACATCTATCCGGACGACAACAACGTCACCATCGGCAACGTCAAGCAGCTGCCGACCGTGTTGCAGCCCGGCTATACCGTCGTCGGCGACACGATCACCAAGGCGACGATCAACAATGTCCGCTTCATGGGCACGCGCGAATACAGCCTCAACCGCCACGACCTGATCACCATCGGGTTGAAGCAGGTGTGGAACCCGGATCGCTGGCATGTCTCGGCGAACGTCAACTGGTCGGCCGCGCACAGCTATCACCCCGATTACCGGACGGGCACGGTGCGCAGCCGCGCCTATTTCATCGCGCCGCTGACCTATGACGCCAGCGGCGGCTATCAGTCGATCCCGACCTTCACCACGCCGGTCGACGTCACCAACCCGGCCAATTACAAGCTGTTCGAGTTCAACATCGCCCCCAAGAACAGCAAGGACTGGGACTTCTACTCGCGCGCCGACGTGGCGCACGACTTCGACGGCTTCCTGTCGAAGCTGGCGGCGGGCGGCGAATATCACTGGCGCAAGCGCGATTATTTCCGTCGCGACTATCTGATCAACACCGCGACCAACCAGCCGCTGACCAGCCTGGGCGCGGGCGCCTATCAGCAGATGCCCTATGGCGACTTCCTGTCGGGCGTCAGCGGCAATGCCTTCCGCAACTGGCTGGTGCCGGTGACCCAGGCCTATGTCGGCGACTTCTTCACGCCGGCGATCCAGGCACAGCCGCTGACCAACGGCGACCTGCGCTCGTCCTTCGTCGTGACCGAGAAGATCGCCGCCGCCTATGTCCGCGCCGATTACCAGTTCGATGCCGGACAGGTACCGGTCAGCGGCAATATCGGCGTCCGCTACGTCCATACCGACCAAGTCGCGAGCGGCACGCTGACCAGCGGCAGCACCCCCACGCCGGTCAGCTATCCCAAGACGTTCAACGACGTCCTGCCCAGCTTCAACCTGCGCGCCGACCTGACGCCCAAGCTGGTCGGTCGCCTGGCCGCCAGCCGGGTGCTGACCCGTCCCAACGTCACCGACACCGCGCCGCGCATCACCGTGTCGACCGACGCACCGACCGCCAGCGGCGGCAACCCGCAGCTGGTGCCCTTCCTCGCCACCCAGTTCGACGGGTCGCTGGAATGGTATTTCGCGCCGTCGGGGATGCTGTCGGGCGCCATCTTCTACAAGGCGATGGACAATTACATCACCCAGTCGAACACGCTGATCGACATCCCGAACCGCGGCACGGTGCGCCTGTCCACCTCGGTCAATGGCGGCGATGCCAAGGTGTACGGCGCGGAGGCGGCCTATAGCCAGGTCTTCACCTTCCTGCCGGCACCGTTCGACGGCTTCGGCGTGCAGGGGTCCTACACCCATACCGAGGTGAAGGCCGACTATATGGCGGGCTCGCGCCTCATCAAGGACCAGCTGATCGGCCTGTCGAAGAACAGCTTCAACCTGGTCGGCTTCTACGACAAGGGGCCGCTGTCGGCGCGTCTCTCCTATGTCTGGCGTGACAAATATCTGTCGAGCACGGGCAGCACGGTGCAGGCGCCGACCTATGTCGCGGCCTTCGGTTCGCTCGACGGCCAGCTGTCGGTGCGTGCCGCAGACAATCTGACGCTCAGCCTGGAGGGCATCAACATCGCGGGCGCGCATCAGGACACCTATAACGACAATGATCTGCGCTTCGGCGAGATCAACTATTATGGCCGGACGATCCTGTTCGGTATTCGGGCGGAGTTCTGATGAAGCGCGTACTCACCCTGGCGGCGGTCCTCGCGACCGCCGCTGCGCCGGCGCCGCGCGCGCCTTTGCGGATGAACGACATCCAGGTCGTCGGCTCGCACAACAGCTACAAGAAGCGGATCGCGCCTGCGGTCTTCGCCGCGCTGGAGCAGCGTGACCCGAAACTGGCCGCCGCGCTGGATTACGACCATCTGACCCTGGCGCAACAGCTCGACCGGGGCGTGCGCCAGCTGGAGATCGACATCTTCGCCGACCCGCAAGGCGGCCGTTTCGCGCATCCCAAGGGCGAGGCGATCGCCAGGGCAGCGGGCGAGCAGACCGGCTTCGACGAGGCCGCAATGATGAAGCCGGGCTTCAAGGTCTTCCACATTCCGGAAGTCGACTATCGCTCCTGCGGCACCTTCAAACAGTGCATCGGCCAGATCGACGCCTGGTCGCGCGCACATCCGCGCCATCTGCCGATCATGGTGACGATCAACGCCGCCGACCGGCCGATCAACAAGCCCGGCGTCACCGATCCCCTCCCCCTGACCGCGCCGCTGCTCGACGCGCTCGATGCCGAGATCCGCGACGTGCTGAAGCCCAACCGGATCATCACCCCCGATGACGTGCGCGGCAATGCGGCGACACTGCGCGAGGCGGTGACGACCAAGGGCTGGCCGACGCTGGATAGCGCGCGCGGAAAGATCTACTTCGTGCTCGATACCCCTGCGGACGTGTCCGACCGCTATCGCGCCGGGCATCCCTCGCTGAAGGGCCGCCCGATCTTCGGCTGGTACGACACCGACCAGCCCGAGGCCTCGGTCGAGATCGTCGGCGATCCGCGGGAGGATGGGGCGAAGATCCGTGAGTGGGTCCGCCAAGGCTTCATCGTCCGCACCCGCACCGACGCCGACACGGTCGAGGCGCGAGCCGACGACCATGCCCGCCAGCAGGCCGCGATCGACAGCGGCGCGCAGGCGGTGTCGACCGACTATTATCCCGGCGCGCCGACACGCCCCTGGAGCAAGGGCTTCACCGTTACGCTGCCCGGCGGGGTGATGGAGCGCTGCAACCCGGTGACGCAACCGGCAGGCTGCAAACTGCCGAGGTAAAGGCGCGTTCCTCCCCCTTGCCGGGGGAGGAACCGTCGGCCTCAGATATCCTGGACCAGCCGCCCGTACAGCTCGGGCCGGCGGTCGCGGAAGAAGCCGAAGGCCGCGCGGTGGCGCTTCACCCGGTCGAGGTCGAGGGTGGCGACGATCACGCCCTCTTCCTCGCGGTCCAGCTCGGCCAGGATGTCGCCGCGCTCGTCGCAGATGAAGCTGGTGCCGTAGAAGGTCTGGCCATGTTCGCAGCCGATACGATTGGCCGCGACGATCGGCACGACGTTGGACACCGCATGGCCCAGCATCGCGCGCCGCCACAGCCGCGCGGTATCCAGGCTGTCGTCATGCGGCTCGCTGCCGATCGCGGTGGGATAGAACAGGATTTCCGCGCCCATCAGCATCATCGCGCGCGCCGTCTCGGGATACCATTGGTCCCAGCAGACGCCGACGCCCAGCTTGGTCGCCGGGCCGTCCCACACCTTGAACCCGGTATTGCCGGGGCGGAAATAGAATTTCTCCTCATAGCCCGGACCGTCCGGGATATGGCTCTTGCGATAGACGCCCGCGACCTGGCCGTCGGGGTTCACCATCGCCAGCGAGTTGTAATGGTGCGGCCCGTCCGCCTCGAAGAAGCTGGTCGGGATATGGACCTTCAGCTCGGCCGCCAATTCCTGCATCGCGCGCACCGCCTTGTGCTCGGCGGTGGGCTTGGCATGGGCGAACAGCCCTTCATCCTCGACGCGGCAGAAATATTCGCCCTCGAACAGCTCGGGCGGCAGGATCACCTGCGCGCCCTGGGCGGCCGCCTCGCGGACGAGGCGCGAGACCTCGGCGATGTTACGGTCGATATCGGCGGTGAAGGCCAGTTGCAGCGCGGCGACGGTGATCTGGGTCATGGCCACGCCCTTTAATGGTTCAATTTTGCCCCGTCACCCGCCGAGTGGCCAGTCGCCCGCGTAATTCGTCGAGAAAGGCCCCGGGTTCGTCGAGCCGCAGCGCGATGGCCCGGACGGGGTCGCGCCGCCAGCGCGACCTTGGCGGCAGAGGCGGGTCCAGCCGCAGGAGCAGATTGGGCCAGGCCAGCAGCGCCACGTTCCAGCTGTCGGGCGCGCGGACCATATCGCCATCCGGATGCGCGTCGACCGCCGTGATCATGTCATAGGGGATCGTCCGGTCGACCAGGATCCCGGCGCGAACCCGCACGCCCGCAGGGGTCAGCAGGACGGGCGCGAGGCGCAGCGACTTGATCAGGCCGATCAGATACAGGAGCGATACGTCGCTGACCACGAACAGGATCAGCGCCACGGTCCGGCTCCAATGCGCGACGAGCAGGTGGGTGACGCCGATCTCGATACAGGACAAGAGCAGCAGCGCGATCATCATCGGCTGGAGATGGCGGTGATAGGCAAAGCCTTGCGTCCCCGCCGGTATGTCGGGCGCGCCGCCCCAGCGGAACAGCGCCAGATGCAGCAGCCGCGCCTCCGCCCGCGCAAGGCGCACCAGCGGCGCGGGAACGACCTCGGCGAACAGGGCGACCCAGCGTTCGGGATCGTGCCGGTTCCACTGCCGCACCCGCGCGACGATGCGCCACAAACCCCAGCCATTATGCAGAGCGATCGCGACGACCGGCACCACCACCGCCCAGGGCATTGCGAACAGCGCCGTGCGGACCGGCGGCGGCGACAGGCTGAACACCGCCATCCCTGCCCCCGCCAGCGCCGCGATCCCCGCCCGCCAGCCGGGCCTCCGGTCACGCGCGATCAGCCCCAGCATCATCGCGTCGGAGGCGATCCACAGGAACAGCAGCGCCGCCGCCCGGGGATGGGCCTGCGCGACCGGCAGGCGAAGCAGCGCGGCGGCGGCCGCGATGGCAAGGGCAGGTGCGACGGCGGGCAGGATCGGGCGATCGAACCCGGTTGCGGATCGGACGACGTTCATGGCGACTCCCCTGATCGGCGGCGGCGCGATGATAGACTGCGCCGCCCCGCCGGTCACGCCGTCATACGGGACGTCGGAACCGGATCGAACAGGATGGAGCGCAGGACGACCGGGTAGAAGCTCTGCATCTTCTGGTCGCACAGCGCCGTCAGCCGCTGGTTGAGCTGGCGCGTGGCCACGACATATTCGCTCCACCGCTCCTCGATGGCGCGGGCGGTCCAGATGCCGATATGCCGGGAATAGGTCAGGCGCAGTTCGCGAGTCTCGATCACGATCGCCTCACATCCGGGAATGCTGGCCATCAGCCGTTTTTCGCGCAGCGGCGTCAGCAGCAGATCGTCCTCGGTCTTCAGATGCTTGGTGATGACCTGCGCGATCCGCGTCCGGACCACGCCCAGAAGCGGTGCGGCCTCGGCATAGCTTTTGTCGAACAGGGCGACGAGATCGCCGATCGCCCGCGCGATCTCCTCGTGCTGGCCGCGGAGCAGAGTGATCGTGGCTTGCAAAATATGGCTCCGAACCCGAACGCGTGGACGGACCACCCTATCGGAGCATGATTTACAGGCGGTAAAGGGCCCGCGCTTCGATGGGGAAGCGCGGGCCGGAAAGGGCGATCAGGCGATGGCCGGGATCTGCTGCGAAATGCAGTGGAAGCTGCCGCCGCCGGTCAGGATCGCATCGGCGCGCAGGCCGACGACCTCGCGATCGGGGAAGATCGCCTGGATCGCCGCGACACCCGCCGCGTCATTCTCGCTGCCATAGAGGGGCACGACCACCGCCGCATTGCCGATATAGAAGTTCATATAGCTGGCGGGCACGATCTCCTCGTCGCGCAGCACGCGGCCCGGCGACGGGATCAGCACGACCTCCAGCCCTGCGGCGACGGCATCGCGCTTGGCGGCCATATAGACCTGCCAATTGGGATCATTCTCGGCCGCTTCGGGAAGGGCGATGCGGTTCGGGCCGACGAAGCGCGCCAGATTGTCGACATGGCCGTCGGTATGGTCGTTGAGCAGCCCGTCGCCCAGCCAGACGATCCGGGTCAGCCCCAGATCCTGGGCCAGCCGCTCGGCGATCGCCTCCTCGCTCAGCCCCGGATTGCGGTTGGGGTTGAGCAGGCACTGGCGCGTCGTGACGGCCAGGCCGGTGCCGTCGCCGTCGATCGCGCCGCCCTCCAGCACCCAGCCACAGGCCTGGGCCGCGATCCCGCGCTCCTCGGCCAGTCGTGCGCCGACCGTGTCGTCGCCGGGCAGGTCGTATTTGCCGCCCCAGCCGTTGAACTCGAACAGCCGCGCGGAGCCGTCGCCGGTGACGATCGGGCCGGTATCGCGCAGCCATATATCGCCGAAGGGCTGGACGATCACGTCGGCGACCGAACCCGCCATGCGGCGCGCGGCGTCCGCCGCCTCGCCATCGGCGGCAACCAGGATCACCCGCTCGCCCCGGCCATCGGCATGAACCGCGCGGGCAAAGGCCAGCACTTCGGCGCGGGCCGGTTCCAGATCCTCTTCCCACAGCTCGCGATGGCTGGGAAAGCCGATCCACACGGCGTCATGTCTGGCCCATTCGGCGGGCGGCGGCGTCGTCACATGGGGCGTCGTCACAGCGGGCGTCGTCACGTTGAGCGTCACTGGGCATTCTTCCTGCTTTGATCGCGGAGACCGCGAAATTCGGCGGTGGGATACCAGTTGGGCCACAGGCCCGGCCGGTCGGCCAGCTCCCTGCCAAGTTGGTAATAGATGGTCAAATCCTCGACAGCGCCCGACCAATCCCAGCGGGGATCATATTCGTCCGACGGCTTGTGATAGCGGTGCGCGACATAATCCTCGGTCGCCGCCTTACCCGCCGCGACGCCGCCCGTTACCTTGTCCTGGCCCGATCCGCCAGCCAGCATCGGCACGCCCAGCTTGGCGAAGGAGAAATGGTCCGAGCGGTAATAGCTGCCGCGCTCCGGATTGGGCTCGGCGCCGATATAGCGGCCCTGCGCCGCGACCAGCCGCTTGGCCAGATCCTCGATCTCGGACTTGCCCTGCCCGGTCAGCACGAAGTCCTTCGATCGGCCGGTGACGTTCAGCCCGTCCATGTTCACGCCCCCCACGGTGCGCCCCAGCGGAAAGATCGGATGCTGCGCATAATAAGCCGAGCCGAGCAGCCCGCGTTCCTCCGCCGTCACCGCCAGAAAGGCGATGGAGCGCTTGGCCGGCCCCGCCTTGCCCTGCGCCTCGGCCAGCGCGACCAGCCCGGCGACGCCGCTCGCATTGTCGAGCGCGCCGTTGCAGATATCGTCGCCGTCCACCGCGTCGCAGTGGCCCAGATGATCCCAATGCGCCGAATAGAGCACATAATCGTCGGGCGCGGTGGTGCCCGGCAGCACGCCGATCACATTCTTCGACGCCTGCCGCCGGATCGTGTTGGTAAAGCCGCCCGACAGGGTCAGGCCCAGCGGCACCGCCTTGAACCCCCTGGTCTGCGCCGCCTTGGTCAGCGTGGCGAGGTCGCGGCCCGCCGCCTGCAGCAGGCGCTCGGCAACGGACTGCTGCAGCCAACCGACCAGCTGGCTCTGGTCCTTATGGTCGCCAGGCTCGTCCATTTCGAGCTGCGGCCCGGTCCAGGAGGATTGCACCACGGCCCAGGGGTAGGCGGCGGGTTCAGTCTGATGGACGATCAAAGCCCCCGCGGCACCGTGCTTTGCGGCATTTTCATATTTATAGGGCCAGCGGCCGTACCAGGTCATCGCCCGCCCCTCGAACGGCCCGTCGCGCCCCGGATTCTGCCAGTCGGGATCGTTGACCAGGATGACCACCGTCTTGCCGCGCACATCGACCCCGGCATAATCGTCCCAGCCCTTTTCGGGCGCGGTGATGCCATAGCCGACAAAGACCAGTTCGCTGTTCTTCAGGTCGATGCGCGGGGTCACGCGGTAGGTGCCGACGATCATGTCCCGGCGATAGGCGAGCGACATCGGTGCACCCTTCCCCGATACCGTGAAGGGCTGGACGTCGACGGCGTTGATCTCGACCATCGGCACGTCCTGGGTCCAGCTACCGTGATTGCCCGGCTTCAGCCCCGCCTGTTTGAACCGGTCGATGATATAGGCGACGGTCTTCTCCTCGGCGGGCGTGGTCGGCCCCCGCCCCTCATAGGCGTCCGAGCTCAGCGTCTGGGTCACGGTCTTCAGCGTATCGACCGAAATGGCGGGCTTGTCCTGCGCGATCGCGGTGCCGGACAGGAGGAGGGACAGCAGGAGCAGGCGGCGCATGACGATTTCCCCTTATATTTGGGGGATGTTGTGCCCGGCGCGATGGCTGGGGGCAAGCTTGCCAAATCCTGCAAGGCGCTTCAGCCTGCGATCATGAAAACGCTGTCACCCTTCGCCGTTCTGGTGATCTTCGGCTGTATCGGCCTGCTGACCCACAAATTCGGCCTATGGTTTCCGCTTGGCCTCGCCGCCGCGGTGATCGTCGCGATCGTGCGGAACAAGCGGACAGGATAGATGCGGGTGACTGCCGTTCGGATCGGGGCCGTCCTGCTGCTGGCCGCACTGGCGGTACTCGGCTGGAGCTATCGAACCGCGGTGGCCGATCCGGTCGTCCGCCAGGCCACGGTCAGCCTCCTGCCGCCGGGGACGCCGGGCGCGCCGATTCACCTGCTACTGCTGTCCGACATCCATGTCGCGGGGCCCGACATGCCGCCGACGCGGCTGGCGCGCATCGTCCGGCAGGCCAACGCCCTGACTCCCGACATGGTGCTGATCGCAGGCGATTTCGTCAGCGACAAGGCGCTGTCGACCCGGACATTTTCACTGGCCGAGTCGATTGCACCGCTGACCCGATTGCGCAGCCGGTTCGGCACCTTTGCGGTCCTCGGCAATCACGATCACTGGCGCGATCCGGCCGCCGCTCGCGTCGCACTGCGCACCGCCGGCATCCATGTGCTAGACAATAGCACCCGCCGCGTCGGGCCGTTGACGATCGGGGGGCTGGACGATGCCTTCACGGGTCATGACGATCTGGATGCAACCTTGCGCGCCATGGCCGCGACCGGCGGGGTGCCGATCCTGCTCAGCCACAGCCCCGATCCCTTCCCTCGCCTTCCGGCCTCGGTCGGACTGATGCTGGCGGGCCATACCCATTGCGGCCAGATTCGCCTGCCGCTGATCGGCGCGGTGTCGACCATGTCGCATTATGGAGACCGTTATGTATGCGGCATCGTGGTCGAAAACGGCAAGACGCTGATCGTCGGCGCGGGCCTGGGTACCAGCGTCCTGCCGTTGCGGCTCGGCGCGGTGCCCGACATGTGGCTCATCACGCTACGTCCGCGATCATGATCCCTTATCCCAGCCGCAGCCCGAGAAACGCGGTTCCGGGCAGCGGATTATGCGATACCGGCTCTGCCGGGACGAAGCCGAACCGCGCATAGAGCGCCCGTGCCCAGGTGAACTCGGCCAGCACATCCAGGCGGATTTCGGCATAGCGCTGCGCGCGGGCCTCGACGATCAAGGCCTCGACCAGCCTCTGGCCCAGCCGCCCGCCTCGCGCACGCGGCCGGACATAGAGCCGCTTCATCTCGGCGATCGTCGCGCTGACCCGGCGAAAGGCGATACAGCCGTTGATCGCCCCATCCCTGTCCGCCAGCAGCACGCAGCCGCCGGGCCGGGCATATTTACCGGGCAAGGTCGCGAACTCCGCCTCATTGCCCTGATAGTCCAGGCTGACACTGGGACTGGCAACGAACTCCCGCCAGATGTCGAGCAAGGCGGTCGCATCGTCGGGGAAGCGAGCGGGTCGTATCATGGTCATGGCCGCCATGGGTCGGCGGAAATCGCGGCCGCAATAGGCCGAACACGGGATCGTTTGTGACCAAACCGAAACGAACGAATCCTGCTCGCCGTCTTACTCGCCCATGGAGTAGACCGCTTCGAACTTGCCGTCCTTCAACGCGCCGATCACCCAGATGGCGGGTTTGCCGTTCGCGAAGGTCACGGTATATTTCTCGTACCGCTGGCCATCGGCATCCTCCGCCTTGTCGAAGGCGATCGTCCGGATCTCCCCCGCCGCCTTCAGCGTGGGGGCCAGTTGCGGCAGTTGCTGGCGACAGGCGTTGAGCAGCGCCTCGCCCATCAGCGCCTCGGTACAGCTGCCCTGCGCCGCGGCGGTCAGCATCGTACGAAGCGGGGTCGAATACTGCCCCTGCTCTACCGCCTGCGCCGTGGCGGCCGTCGCGAACAGCAGCGCACCGATCGTGACGACAGTTCGACGCATGGCAATCCTCCCCCTTGAAGGCCGCGACTATGATCCCCCGACGGGCGCCGGGCAAACAAAAAGGGCGGCCCCGAAGGACCGCCCTTTCCGCAAAGTCGGTAAGACCCGAAACTTAGCGCGAATAGAATTCGACGACCAGGTTCGGTTCCATCTTCACCGGATAGGGCACCTCGTCCAGGGTCGGAACGCGGGTCAGCGCGACCTTGGTGTTGCCGTCGGCGGTGACATAGTCGGGCACTTCACGCTCGGCGAGCTGCTGCGCCTCGAGGACCAGCGCCATTTCGCTCGCCTTCGAACCCAGCGAGATCTCGTCGCCGACGAAGCAGCGACGCGACGCGATGTTGCACTTCACGCCGTTGACGCGGATGTGGCCGTGGCTGACCAGCTGGCGCGCGGCGAAGATCGTCGGCGCGAACTTGGCGCGGTACACGATCATGTCCAGACGCTGCTCGAGCAGGCCGATCAGGTTCTGCGAGGTGTCGCCCTTCATGCGGGCGGCTTCCTGGTAGCAGGCCTTGAACTGTTTCTCGGTCACGTCGCCGTAGTAGCCCTTCAGCTTCTGCTTGGCGCGCAGCTGCAGACCGAAGTCCGACATCTTGCCCTTGCGACGCTGGCCGTGCTGGCCGGGACCGTATTCACGCTTGTTGACCGGGCTCTTGGGGCGACCCCAGATGTTCTCGCCCATACGGCGATCGAGCTTGTACTTCGCGCTCTGACGCTTCGACATGTATAATCCTTGGCAATTACGAACGACGTTGGTCCCGGTATCGCACCATGCCAGTCTTTGTGGACAAGCGCAGGCCCACCGCTTCACCGGGATGCGGGGGCAATTGCGAAGCGGCGCGCCTAGCCGAGGGGCGCGCTCGAGTCAAGCGAGGCGGGCGATCACCGACCGTTGTTGGTGTTCATGCGTGTTGCCGAGTCCTCCACCGTGTTGCGGGCATTGGCGGCGATCTCGTCCCACTCGGCCTGGGTTTTGCAAACTCTCTTGGCTGCCAGACGCGAACCGGTGGTTTCCTGCGCACGACAAATCTTCTTTTCCTTCGCCGGAGGCGGCGTAGGTTCGGTCTGTTGGCCGGCAAGCGCCAGCAGAAGCAGCGTGGTCAGCATCGTTCTATCTCCCAATTGGAACGAGAGACGATGATATCCCGTATCGAACCCGATCGGCAACCCGCACTGGACAGCACGGGCGCCGCCCGGCAGAGCCTTTGCCCATGACCCAGATTCTCGCCGGACCCGATTGCACGACCATGGCGGAGGTTCGCGCGGGCGTCGACCAGCTCGACCGCGAACTGGTCGCCCTGCTCGCGCGGCGCTTCGCCTATATGGACGCCGCCGCCCGTATCAAGCCGACCCGCGACCGCGTGCGCGACGAGGATCGCAAGGCCCAGGTGATCGATCAGGCCCGCGCCGAGGCCCGGCGGCTGGGCGTGCCGGAGTCGGTTGTCGCAGACATCTGGGAAGTGTTGGTCGAGGGGTCGATTGCCTATGAACTGGCGACCTTCGACCGGACGCGGGGGTAAGACACCCCAACCCCGTTCAGCCTGAGCGAAGTCGAAGGCCAAGGGATGTCCTCCGCCAAACGGCCCCTGTAGCGGGGTTCGGAGCGTGGGCTTCGACTTCGCTCAGCCCGAACGGCGGTGGGAGAATTACCGCTGCCGGGGCCGTGCCAGGGTCGACAGCACGCCGCGCAGCGTCCGCACCTCCTGGCTCGACCAGCCGGGCTTGGTCAGCAGGGTGCGCAGCGTCCGCTTGGTCGCGGGCGTCCGATCGGGCGGGAAGAAATAGCCCGCGCCGTCGAGCATCTCCTCCAGCTGGCCGATCATGCCGTCCAGCTCGACCTGCGGCGCGACCTCGGGCAGTTCGACCTCGGGCGGCTGGGCCAGTTCGATGCCCTTGGACCATTCATAGGCGATCAGGATCACCGCCTGCGCCAGGTTCAGGCTGCCGAATTCGGGGTTGATCGGCACGGTGACGATCTTGCGCGCGATGGCGACGTCGTCGGTCTCCAGCCCCGAGCGCTCCGGCCCGAACAGGAAGGCCGCACGGCCCGCGGTGTCCGCATGGATTTCGCGCGCCGCCTCTTCCGGGGTCACGACCGGCTTGGTCACGCCCCGCTTGCGCACCGTGGTGGCATAGACCTGCGCACAATCGGCGACCGCGTCCGCCACGCTCTCATAGACCTTCGCCTGTTCCAGCACGCTGTCCGCACCCGACGCCGCCGGTCCCGCCTGCGGATTGGGCCAACCGTCGCGCGGGGTGACGAGCCGCATCTCGACCAGCCCGAAATTCAGCATGGCGCGCGCGGCCTTGCCGATATTCTCGCCCAGCTGCGGGCGGACCAGGACGATGACGGGGGGCTGGGATGAGGGCTGGGACAAAATTCAATCTTCCGTTCGCCCTGAGCGAAGTCGAAGGGCACGTTCCGCGCGCGGTATCGCGGCTTCTTTCAGGCGCGTCCAGTCCGATGCGATCAACGCGACCTTCTTGGTGCGGGACCAGCCTTTGATCTGCTGTTCGGCGGTCAGGGCTTCGTGGCGGGTGGGGAAGTCTTGAGACCAGACCAATTCTACCGGACGACGGGTCTGGGTGTAGCAGGGGATTTCACCGGTCTGGTGCTGGGCGATGCGGTGTTCGAGGTTTTCGGTGTGGCCGGTGTAGAAGCTGCCGTCCGAGCAGCGGAGGATGTAGCAGTAGAAGGCCATTCCCTGAGGCTATCGCTTTGAGGGTCTGGGGCAAGGGTTTCCCTTGGGCTTCGACTTCGCTCAGCCTGAACGGAGGTGGGGGATTGGCGCTAGGGCGCGATTTGGGTTTAGTAAAAACAGCCGTTCAGGCTGAGCGAAGTCGAAGCCCACGCCCCGCCCTCGCCCAAAACTTCATTCCCCCCGAGGCGCCACTTCCTCGACCGTCCCTGCAAAAGCCTCGAAATCCTTGGCCTCACCGAACTCGCGGTAAACACTGGCGAAGCGGATATAGGCCACCGAATCCAGCCCCTTCAGCCCTTCCATCACCATCTCACCGATCCGCTTGGACGAGACCTCGCCCTCGCCGCTGGTTTCCAGCTGGCGCTGGATGCCCGAGACGAGCTTTTCCACCCGCACCGGGTCGATCGGCCGCTTGCGCGTCGCAATGGCGATGGAGCGGAGCAGCTTCTCGCGCTCGAACGGTTCGCGCCGATCCTCGCTCTTCAGCACGAACAGCTCGCGCAGCTGGATGCGCTCGAACGTCGTGAAGCGCGCGCCGCAGCCTTCGCATTGGCGGCGGCGGCGGATGGCCGCCCCGTCTTCGGTGGGGCGGCTGTCCTTTACCTGACTGTCTTCATGGCCACAAAAGGGGCAGCGCATTCAGATCTTCTTCTTGGCCTTGAGATAGGCATAGCCGGCACCCGCCGCCGCGCCGAAGATCGGGCCGACGAACGGCACCGGGATCGCCACGACGGCGCCCAGCGCGCCCCATTTGGCCATGCTCTTGCCAAGGCCCGGGGTCGACTTGATGTCGCTCTGCACCTCGGAAAACTTCTCGTCGAACTTGGCCATGCGATTACGTCCTTATCCCTGATAGATCGGAAAGCGTGCGCAAAGCTCACGCACACGGGCACGAACGTTCGCCTCGACCTCCGGGTCCCCATGTTCGCCCTTGGCCTTCAGACCGTCGAGCACGTCGGCGACCATATGGCCGATCTGCTCGAACTCGGCCTTGCCGAAACCGCGCGTGGTCCCAGCGGGCGAGCCGACGCGGATGCCGCTGGTCTTCATCGGGGGCAGCGGATCGTTGGGGATGCCGTTCTTGTTGCAGGTGATGCCGGCGCGCTCCAGCGCCTCGTCGGCGTCGCGGCCGGTGATGCCCAGCGGGGTCAGGTCGACCAGCGCCAGATGCGTGTCGGTGCCGCCCGCGACCAGGTTCGCACCGCGCGCCTTCAGCGTCGCCGCCAGCGTGCGGGCATTCTCCACGACCGCCGCGATATAGGTCTTGAACTCGGGCTGCAGCGCTTCGCCGAACGCGACCGCCTTGGCGGCGATGACGTGCATCAGCGGACCGCCCTGAAGGCCGGGGAAGACCGCCGAGTTGATCTTCTTCGCAATGGCTTCGTCATTGGTCATGATCATGCCGCCGCGCGGACCGCGCAGCGTCTTGTGCGTGGTGGTGGTCACGACATGCGCATGGCCGAACGGGGTCGGATGCAAGCCGCCCGCGACGATGCCGGCGAAGTGCGCCATGTCGACCATGAAATACGCGCCGACCTCGTCCGCGATGGCGCGGAACTTCGCGAAGTCGATGACGCGCGGATAGGCCGAGCCGCCCGCGATGATGATCTTGGGCTGGCACTCGCGCGCGATGCGGGCGACCTCGTCATAGTCGATCAGGTGCGTCTCGGGGTCGACGCCATACTGGACCGCGTTGAACCACTTGCCCGACAGCGCGGCCTTGGCACCGTGCGTCAGGTGGCCACCCGCGTCGAGCGACAGGCCCATGATCGTGTCGCCCGGCTTGGCCAGCGCCAGCATCACCGCGCCGTTCGCCTGCGCACCCGAATGCGGCTGCACGTTGACGAAGTCGCAGCCGAAGATCTGCTTGGCGCGGTCGATCGCGAGCTGCTCGACCTCGTCCGACGGCGCGCAGCCCTGATAATAGCGCTTGCCCGGATAGCCCTCGGCGTACTTGTTGGTGAAGACCGAGCCTTGCGCTTCCATCACCGCCTTGGAGACGATGTTCTCGCTGGCGATCAGCTCGATCTGGGTCTGCTCGCGGTCCAGCTCGTGCGCGACGCCGGCGAAGACGGCGGGATCGGCATCGGCCAGGGTGCGGTTGAAGAAGCCGGCAGGCTGGACGTCGTTAAGCGTGCTCATGAGGGTATCCTTGGCGTTCAATTCTGGGCGGGCGCGGTGGACAGCATGTCGACACGGCGCTGATGACGTCCGCCCTCGAACGGGGTGGACAGGAAAGCGTGCAGGCAGGCCTTGGCCATTTCCTCGCCGATGACGCGCGCGCCCATGGCGATGGCGTTGGCGTCGTTATGCTGGCGGGCCAGCGTGGCCGAGAGCGGCTCGGACACCAGCGCGCAGCGGCAGGCGGGGTTGCGATTGGCAGCGATCGAGATGCCGATGCCGGAGCCACACAAGGCGACGCCGCGCTCGGCACGGCCATCGGCCAGCGCCTCGGCGACCGCATGGCCGAAATCGGGATAGTCGACGCTTGTCGTGCCATCAGTGCCCAGGTCCAGTACCTCATGCCCCTCGCTACGCAGCCAGTCCGCCAGCACGGTCTTCAGCGAGACGGCGGCATGATCGGATGCGATCGCGATGCGCATAAGACGGGCGCTCCTGACAGGGTCGAATGGAATGCCCGCGCCTTTACGCGCGCGCGCGGGCCATGGCTACCCCTTCGCGTGGGAACATGCGCCCGATCCGGTCGGTTTTGTGGATCATGACCCGTATCCTGATCCTGACCGCCCTTGTTTCCCTGGCCGCCTGCTCGCGCGAGACGCCGGAGGAGATGAAGAACGCCGCCGCGCCCGTCTCGAATGCCGCCAGCACGGCGGGGCCTGCGGGCGACGGGTCGACCTTCACCGGCATGCCCAAGACCAAGGCGCCCGATTATGTCGGCCGCTGGATCGGGGTCGAGGGCATGGTCCTGGACGTGAAGCACGCCGCGACGCCCGGCCGCTATCGCCTGTTCATGCAATGGGACCTGGATCACAAGGGCCAGTTCCGCGGCGAGCAGGTCGGCGACACCATCGTCTTCGAGCGCAATGGCGTACGCGAGACGCTGCGCCCGACGAACGGCGACGTGACGGGGCTGAAATATCTGGCGGGCAAGGCGCAGTGCCTGACGGTCAAGACCGGCGAGGGCTATTGCCGGAAATGAGGCGCGGCTAGGCTGGCGCCTGCCGCCATGTTAGGATCGCGAGCGTGAACCAACTGGCCCGCCTTTCCCCAGACACCCGCGCGCGCTTCACCAGCGCCGAGTTCCTGCACCTGGTCGAAAGCGGCGCGTTCGACGGCATGAAGGTCGAACTGATCGACGGGGAGCTGGCGCGGATGAACCCGCCAATGAACGGTCATTCCGCCGCGCAGGCCAATGTCGTTTTCTGTCTGGCCCAACAGATTGGACCTTCGTTGGTGCGAGCAGAAACGGGCCTTGTTCTCGACGACTCGACAGTCATCGCCTGCGATGCCGCCTTGCTGCATGAGCCGATCGCCGAGAATCGTTTCCTGACGCCCGACGATCTCCGGCTGGTCATCGAGATCGCGCAAACGACGCAAAGCCGCGGTCTGGGATTGAAGCGAATGCTTTACGCGCGGGCGGGGATTCCGACCTATTGGGTGATCGATGGTGTGCGTCGCGTCACCCACGTCTATGGCGATCCGGTCGAGGGCGAATATAGCAGCGTCCGCACGGTTCGGTTTGGCGAAGCCCTGGCGGTACCGGGCAGCGAGTCCGCGATCACGCTGGACTGAACGGCCCAAGTATGGGCCACCCCGGCTAAGGCCGGGGTCCAGCTGCCACCCAGAATGTGAAACGCAAGACGGACAACCGGACACCAAAACGACTGCCGTCGCGACTGGACCCCGGCCTTCGCCGGGGTGGGAATAAAAGGTGCAGGGATCGCCCGGGGAAATAGGGCTCGGCCCTTACGCCGCCATCTTCAGTTCCAGCCGCTCCCAGATCTCGACCAGCGCGGATACCAGTTCCGCCATCATCGCTTCGTCATGCGCGGGGCCGGGCGTGAAGCGCAGGCGTTCGGTGCCGCGCGGGACGGTCGGATAATTGATCGGCTGGACGTATACGCCATATTCGGCGAGCAGGATGTCGCTGATCTTCTTGGCCTTGACCGGGTCGCCGACCATCACCGGCACGATATGCGTCTCGCCCAGCATGACCGGCAGGCCCGCCTCGCACATCATCGCCTTCAGCTTGGCGGCGGCGGCCTGTTGCCCCTCGCGCTCGACCGAGCTTTGCTTCAGATGGCGCACGCTGGCCAGCACGCCCGCGACCAGCACCGGCGACAGCGAGGTGGTGAAGATGAACCCCGGCGCATAGGAGCGGATCACGTCGACGATCATCCGATCGGCCGCGATATAGCCGCCCATCACGCCGAACGCCTTGCCCAACGTCCCCTCGATCACGGTCAGCCGGTGGGCGACGCCGTCGCGCTCCGAAATCCCGCCGCCGCGCGCGCCGTACATGCCGACCGCATGGACCTCGTCCAGATAGGTCAGCGCATTATACTTGTCCGCCAGGTCGCAGATGGCGGCGATCGGCGCGACATCGCCCTCCATCGAATAGACGCTCTCGAACGCGATCAGCTTGGGCACGCCCGGGTCGGTCGCGGCCAGCAGTTCCTCCAGATGCGCCAGATCGTTGTGGCGGAAAACCTGCTTCTCGCAGCCCGAATTGCGGATGCCGGCGATCATCGAGGCATGGTTCAGCTCGTCGGAGAAGATCACGCAGCCGGGCAGGATCTTGGCCAGCGTCGCCAGCGTCGCCTCGTTGGAGACATAGCCGCTGGTGAACAGCAATGCCGCCTCCTTGCCGTGCAGGTCGGCGAGCTCGCCCTCCAGATCGACATGGTAATGGGTGTTGCCGCCGATATTGCGCGTGCCGCCCGAACCGGCGCCAACGTCATGGAGCGCTTCCTCCATCGCGGCGATGACCTTGGGGTGCTGGCCCATCGCCAGATAGTCGTTGGAGCACCAGACGGTGATCGGCTTCGGCCCGTTATGCCCGGCAAAGCACCGCGCATTGGGGAACATGCCCTTGTTGCGCAGGATGTCGATGAAGACGCGGTAACGTCCCTCGGCGTGCAGGCGGTCGATCGCCTGGGTGAAGACGCGGGAATAATCCACGCGCACGTCCGTGCCTTCGATGCTCATGGGATGCGAATGTAGGCCCAATGGCCAAAGGAATCGAGTGGGGATCGCCGGTTACTGTGATCGAACGCGGTGGACATATTGTCCCAAGGCCCTACCCGCCTCCGTTCAGCCTGAGCGCAGTCGAAGGCCAAGGGAAACGCCTCGCCGCACGCGAATCCCGTGCACTTCGACTTCGCTCAGTGCGAACGGAGGTCAGAGGGCCTCGATCCGCGCAAATCCCCGCGCTGCCAGCCCCGGCCGTAACGACTCTTCCCGCGCGCCGAGTCGTGTGAACACCGCCACCCCCTCGCCCGGCTGGTCCGGCCATGCCTGTCCGTCCGTCAGGTAAGCGATTCGCCGCGCGATTCCGGGGCCGCCATCGACGAACCGCACCGGCCGGGGCGACGCCGCCGCCAGCTCGGCCTCGACCAGTGGGAAATGGGTGCAGGCATTGACGATCACGTCGATATCCCCGCCGCCCTCCTGCCCGAACAGCCCGTCCAGCACCGCCGCAAACGCCTCGGGCGCCAGCACCTCGCCGCGCAGCTTCGCCTCGGCCAGTTCGACCAGTTCCGCCGAGCCATGCCGGATCACCCGGCAG
Organism: uncultured Sphingomonas sp.; assembly: GCF_913062585.1. Lineage (GTDB taxonomy): Bacteria > Pseudomonadota > Alphaproteobacteria > Sphingomonadales > Sphingomonadaceae > Sphingomonas. Next base: position 147,169 of record NZ_CAJXWX010000007.1, read on the forward strand.
TCCCCTGCGAACCGCGCCGCCAGATCGTCGACATAGGCCTGACGCACCGTCGCACGGGTGCCGAGCACGCCGATGGTGCGCGTCTCGCTCATCGCGGCGGCGGGCTTGATCGCGGGGACCGTGCCGACCACCGGCAGATCGAGCGCCGCGCGCACGGCGGGCAGCGCAATGGTCGAGGCGGTGTTGCACGCGATCACGATCAGGCGCGGGCGATAGCGCTCCGCCAGCCGCCCGAGCAGCGCGGGGACGCGCCCCGCAATCTCCGCCTCGCTCTTTTCGCCATAAGGAAAGCCCGCGCTATCCGCGACATAGACGAAGGGCGCGGTCGGCAGCGCGGCGCGTGCGGGCCCCGCGATCGACAGCCCGCCGACGCCGGAATCGAAGAACAGGATCGGACGCGTATCGCTCATGTCCGCCTCATAAGCGGTGGACACGGTCGAAACCAGAGCGCCGCCGATTGGACAGGCCACCGCGCATGTTCTATGTCTGTCCCGGAGCACAGGGGAAGACTATTGCCGACCGAAATCATCTGGGGGCCGCCGACCTGGGCCTTGCTGATCGGCTATCTGCTGGGGTCGATTCCCTTCGGCATCATCCTGACCCGCGCGACCGGCGCGGGCGATCTGCGCAAGATCGGCTCGGGCAATATCGGCGCGACCAACGTGTTGCGCACGGGCCGCAAGGGGCTGGCCGCCGCGACGCTGATCCTCGACATGCTGAAGGGCGTGGCCGCGGTACTGATCGTGCGCCACTGGCTGCCCGGTGAGGAAGCGCTGGCGGCGGCGGCGGCGTTCGTCGGCCATTGCTATCCGATCTGGCTGAAATTTCGCGGGGGCAAGGGCGTCGCCACGCTGATGGGGGTCGTCACCGCGCTCTACTGGCCGCTGGGCGTCGTCTATGCCGTGGTCTGGCTGGGCCTGCTCGCCACCATCCGCATCTCGGCGGTGGCGGGGATGACGGCGGCGGTCAGCGCGCCGCTGGCGGCGGCGGTGATGGGGCGATTCGACCTGGTCTTGCTGCTGATCGCGCTCGCGCTGATCGTCATCTGGAAGCACGGCTCGAACATCGAGCGGCTGCTGGCGGGCACCGAGCCGCGTATCGGCAAGAAGCGTGACTGACGCCCGGTTCGCGCAGCTCCGGCTGTTGCGGACGCATGGCATCGGACCCGTCACCTGGCGGCAATTGATGGCGCGCTTCGGCGAGGCGGAAGCGGCGCTCGACGCCCTGCCCCATCTCGCCCGGCGCGGCGGTGGCGAGGCGCCCAAGGCCGCCGATCCGGGCGCCATCGCCCGCGAGATCGAGACGGTCGCCCGGCTGGGCGCGCGGCACATCCTGCTGGGCGAAGGCGCGTATCCCGCGCTCCTCGCCGAACTCGACACCGCCCCGCCCGCGCTGATCGTGCGGGGGGACATCGGCCTGGCCCAACGGGGCGGGGTGGCGCTGGTCGGCGCGCGCAATGCCTCGGCCGCGTCGTGCCGCTTCGCGCGCGGGTTGGCGCAGGATCTGGCGGCGCAGAACGTCCCCGTCACCTCCGGCCTGGCGCGCGGGATCGACACGGCGGCGCATATCGGCGCGCTCGACGGCGGGACGATCGGCGTCATCGCCAGCGGCATCGACATCGCCTTCCCGCCGGAGAACGCCCGGTTGCAGGAGGAGGTTGCCACCCGCGGCCTGCTGATCGCCGAGCAGCCGCCGGGGACGCAACCGCTCGCCCGCCATTTCCCCTCGCGCAACCGGATCATCGCCGGGCTAGCGCAAGGGACCGTGGTGGTCGAGGCCGCACCCCGCTCCGGCTCGCTCATTACCGCAAGGCTGGCGGGCGAGGCGGGGCGCGAGGTCATGGCGGTCCCCGGCCACCCCGCCGACCCGCGCGCGCAAGGCTGCAACATGCTGATCCGCGAAGGTGCGACGCTGATCCAGTCGGCGGGCGACATCCTCGAACAGATCCGCCCCATCGACCCGCGCATGGTCCGCGCGCCCGACAGCGCTTACACGCCCCCGCCACCCGAGGAAGCGAGCGACGCGGACCGCCAACGGGTGAGCGACCTGCTCGGCCCGGTCGCGGTCACGGTCGACGAACTCATCCGCCAGAGCGGACGACCTCCGGCGATCGTCCAGACGATCCTGCTGGAGCTGGAACTGGCGGGACGGCTGGAGCGCCATGCGGGCGGCCGGGTGGCCCTGTCATGACGCAGCCGCCCATGATCCAGACCGAGCGCCTGACCTTACGTCCCTATGCGGTCACGGATTTCGACACCTATGCCGCGATGGTCGCCGACCCCGTCGTGGTTCGCCATGCCGGGGCCCCGATGACGGGCGAGGAAGCCTGGATGCGACTGCTGCGCTTCATCGGCTATTGGTCGGTATTCGGCCATGGCATGTTCGCGGTGCTGGACCGGGCGAGCGGCACCTATCTCGGCGAGACGGGCTTCATGGATTTCCGCCGCGAGGTTGCCCCGAGACTTTCGCCCTCTCCGCCGGAAGCGGCCTGGGTTTTCACCAGCGCCGCCCATGGCAAGGGCTATGCGTTCGAGGCGGCGACCGCCGCGCATCGCTGGATCGACGTGCATCATGCCTCGCCCGTGACCCAGTGCATCATCGCGCCCACCAATCTCGGGTCGATCAGGCTGGCGGAGCGGCTGGGCTATGTGCTGCACGACCAGCCGACCTATCGGGGGGAGGCGTTGCGTTTTGTTCGCGAGCGTTGAACGTGGCCTTCGACTTCGCTCAGGCTGAACGG
>NZ_CAJXWX010000008.1 GCF_913062585.1 uncultured Sphingomonas sp.
TCGTGCCGCCTTGGCCCAGCACGATCTCAACCTCACGCAGCTTGCCGATGATCTCCTCGGGCTTGTGCTTCTTCGAACGCATTCGTTGTCCCTTCCTTGGTCCAGACTGTCATAGTCGATGGACCACTCAGAAGGGGGCAGCTCACACCAGCCATCCTGCCAGCCCGGCCAGTACGCCAAGCGCGCCACCAAGGACGTAGGCATGGATCGCCCTGTCCGGGGCAAAGAATCCACCGGTCATATAGCCCAGGATGCCGGCGCTGCTCGTCCCGGCGCTGTAGATCGCCGCGACCTTCCCGTGCGCATCGGCCGGTGCTTCCCGTTGCAGCATCGTTCGTACCGCGACGTTATGGGCGCTGTTCGCGGCACCGCCGATGATGAAGGCGATCCCGACGAGAACTAGACCGCCCGCCATCGTGGCGGTGCCGATGCCGATCGCGAGCATCGTGGCTCCCATGATGGTCGCCGAGCCGAACGCGATGGAGGAAGGCTCTCGCATCGCCATCGTGCCTGCCGCGGCGGCCCCCGCCATCATTCCTGCGGCCCAGCAAGCGGTCAGCAGACCGAAAGCGGTCGGTCCCGCACCCAATGAAACGGTGACGAGGAAGACGAAGGCCACGTCGGCCATCGCCGTCGCGTAGACCTCCAGCGTCAGCGCGCCGATCATCACCGTGATGCGGCGGTCCCGCAGCAGCGGCAGGTATTCGGACAACAATGTTTGTCCCTCGCCGCCTTCCGCTTCGACAGGACGACGCAGCCCGCTTGCCAGAACGACGACCGCCAGGACCACGAAGCTGGCAGCGTCGATCAACAGCGCGTTCCCGGCACCGCCCCACGCCACCAGCGCGCCGCCCACCACCGGCCCGGCGAGCATTCCGGCGCTGCGAACGAACTCCAGCACCGCGTTCGCTCTCGGCAACGTCATGCCCAGACCTGCGGCGAGGACAGGGATGAGCGCAAAGCTCGCCGTGCCGCTGATGGCGAACGACACGCTGAGAATGCTGGCACCGGTGATGGTGGAGGCCAGATCGGGATGCCACGCCATCCACGCGATGATCGCGGCCTCGACGAGTGCCGTCGCCACTAGGAGCCTGCCCGCATCGCGGGCATCGACCAGTCTTCCGATAAAGGGGGTTGCCAGCAGCCCAGGCAGCAGCTCGGCAACGAGCAGCATCGGCACGGCGAAGGGCGTGCGATTATCCGCCGTCCGAAACATGAGGGTAACCAGCGAGATTTCATCGCCAATGGTCGACAGCGTCAGCGTGGCGAGCAGCAGCCAGCCCCAACCCCTTCTCAGCCGTACTTCCACCAGCTCGCGCTCCCCTGCGTTGCTGCTTAGCTCAATTCGTGCCGCCGTGCGAAGGATCACCCGATCCCAACTGGGATCGATTTTCAGGCGCTGGCAGGCACGCCATCCGGTTATCCCGTCTGTTGGCGGACATACTCACCCAGGCCGCGTGCGACGAGTTCGTCGTTGGAGAGGCGGGGGCCTCGCTTCAGGCGCTGATTGCCCAGTTTGCGGCGGTCCAGCTTCGGCCCAGGGGGGACGGGCGAGGGGGCCTTGAACATCCCTCCGGGCTGCGCGGTACGCGCGGGCTCGTGGTTGTTGCGCTTGGCGTGGTGCGGCTTCACCTGCTGGATGGCATGGGCGAGCGCCAGAGCGGCGTCGAGGTGTTTGCTGTCGACCACCGGCGCCTGGTTCACCCTGCGCATCTTGTCAAAGACGCGATAGGGCAGGGTCTCACCCTCGTGCTGGATCTCGAGCCGTCCGTCCGGGTACTCGCACACGTCGACCTTCTTGCGCGCGAGCCCCTGAGCGACCGGGGTCGGCTCCAGGATGAACATAGCCTTGTTGTAGTGCAGCGTGAGGGTGCCGGTGACGGTGCGCTGCTCGCGCCAGACCATCTCCGCCTCAAGGTTCTCGTGAATGGCCAACGGCCGGTGCAGATCGCGCGGGTCGAAGGGCGCCTTGGCGAACCGCTGATTGTGCTGCGCCATATAGGAGGGGAGGAAGGCGTTGGCTTGGTCGATGGTGTCGATGCGATGAAGCCGCATCGCCTTGACAAGCCGATCCTGCAGTGTGGCATTGGCGCGCTCCACGCGCCCCTTCGCTTGCGGTGAGTTCGCGCAGATCAGATCGATGTTCAGCCGGTCCAGCGCCCGCCCGAGATGGGTCATCCCGTCGCCGTTCGCCGAGGCCGTGTTGTTGCGGAATGCGCTGTGCTTGTCCGTATAGAAGGCGACCGGCTTGCCCTGCCGTTCGAGGTACGTCCGCGTCGCGCGCATGTAGGAGAAGGTGCTTTCGCTCTCGACCATCTCGAGGTGCATCAGTTCGCTCGTGGCGTCGTCGATGAACACCAGCAGCGTGCATTGCGGGCCGCGGTCCTCGAACCACCAGTGTTTCGAGCCGTCGACCTGGACCAGCTCGCCGCGACAGTCGCGCCGATAGCGGGGCTGGTACGGGCGAGGGCGCCTGGCGGCGCGGTCCTTCCAAAGCCCGGCTTCCATCATGATCTGCCCGAGACCGTGGCGTTCGGCGAGGTACTCGCGCGCGAGCGTCGGCCCGAAGTCGGCATAGTTTTCTCGCACCAGCGCGACCACCTCGGCGCGGAAGGCATCGCTGTAGCGCCGGTTGCTCGGCCGCCCGCGCTTGCGCGACACGAGGCCCGCAGCGCCTTCTTGTCGAAGGCGATCGAGCAGCCGGTAGATTTGCCGCCGCTGGAGGCCCAGCAGCTCCATCGCGTCCGGGATCTGGATCTCGCCGCGGTCGAGCCGCATCAGCGTGTCGAACCGGGTGATCTCTGCAGCACTCATCGTCAGCACCGTCATACCATACGCGTCCTCGTTGCCGAGGAAGGCTATGACACCGGCGACCCGCCGACAGCACCGGCAGTGCCGTTTCTATCTAGCAGGATGGTGTCATTTGTATTTGGCGCTTACATTCCTTAGGTTTGATAATATGTATTATGTAAAATGAAATTAATCGGGGGGATTGAGGACCAATACCCCCTGCTCGACGCGCCAGCCGCGCAAACGACTTAGGACGTTCATACCGATGATGTCCTGATCGCCGAAGGCGGGTGAAACATCGGCGCCGACATCGTCCAGCGTGATGGGACCGATGGCCAGCTTTGCGATCGTCGTGTGGTCGGCCGTCACGCGCCCATTGGCGGTTTCGATCAGGCTGCCGAACGGGCTTTCCTTCAGGTCCAGTCCGGCGGCCCGCGCCGTCACCACGGACAATGCGGTCGTCGTCGCGCCGCTGTCCACGAGCATCCGGCGCTCGGTCCCGTTGATGCGGACCATCGCCCAATAATGTCCGTCCGAGCCGACGGGTATGCGGACGGTCGCCTGCGGGGCAGATTGCTTGGGCCACCAGCCCGTCAGACGGTCGCGCTGGGCGATCACGATATAAGCCGTTCCGAAAATCGCGATCCAGATCAGCGCCATGCGCAGCGTCCGGCCGATCGGGATGCGACGCGCCATCATCGCACTGAGCGGCAGGATCAGGACCAGGCCATAATAGACGAAGTCCATGACCCGGTCCGTACTCACGGGATCAATTCCATACCGTCATAGCCAGGCTCGACCCCGGCGGGCAGTTCCCGGCAGAGCGTCGTATAATCCATCGACTGATCCATATGGATCAGCACCGCCCGGCGCGGCCGCAGTTCTTCGATCCAGTGCAGCACGGACGGCAGGTCGGCATGGGCCGGATGCGGATGACGGCGCAGCGCGTCGACGATCCAGATATCCAGATCGCGATACAGATCGGCCATCGCCGGCGTCAATTCATGGAAATCCGTCGCATAGCCGACGCTCTTGCCATCGCATTCAAAGCGGAGCCCGGCCGACTGGACCCGGCCATGTGGCTGATCGACGCTGCGCACCCGTATGCCGCCGATCCACATGTCATCGTCCAGTGGCGCCATGGTCGCGGTCGGCGGATAGCCGGTCTTGCCCTGAAAGACATAGCCGAAACGGCCTTCCAGCGATGCCGCCGTCCAGGTCCGTGCATAGCCCGCCACGGGAACGCCCATGGCATGATAGATTTGCCGGACATCGTCGATGCCATGCGTGTGATCGGCATGGTCATGCGTCCAGATCACCGAGTCGACCGCCGCGACATTGGCGGCCAGCAGTTGCTCGCGCATATCGGGGCCGGTGTCGATCAGGATGCGATGCCCGTCATGCTCGACCAGCGACGCGCAGCGCGTCCGGCGGTTCCTGGGATCGGCGGGGTCGCACGCGCCCCAGTCATTGCCGATGCGGGGAACCCCCGACGATGTTCCGCAACCGAGAATGCGGATTTTCATGCGCGGGTCTTTGCAAAGAGGCGGTGAAAATTCTCGGCGGTGGCGCGGGTCAGATCCTCGACCGCCTCCCCTCGCAGATCGGCGAGGAATTTCGCGGTGTCGGCGACGAAGGACGGCTCCCCCGTCTTGCCGCGATGCGGGACGGGCGCCAGGAAGGGCGCGTCGGTCTCGACCAGCAGCCGCTCAAGCGGAAGCCGCCGAGCAGTCTCCTGAAGATCCTTCGCATTCTTAAAGGTGACGATACCCGAAATGGATATATAAAAGCCTAACGCCAATGCCTTATCGGCAAAATCTCCACTGGCGGTGAAGCAGTGGATGACGCCGGGATAGGCCCCCTTCCCCATCTCCTCCGCCAGGATCGCAGCCGTGTCCTCCTCCGCATCGCGGGTATGAACGACGAGTGGCAGGCCGGTTTCGCGACAGGCGGCGATATGCGCGCGGAAGCTCGCCTGTTGTCGCTCGCGGTCGCTATGATCGTAATAATAGTCGAGCCCGCTTTCACCGATGCCGACGACCCGAGCATGGCTGGCACGCTCGATCAGCTTGGTGGTGTCGACATGCGGGTGAGCGTCCGCCTCATGCGGATGGATACCAACCGTCGCCCAGACATCGGGCTCGCGCTCGGCGGTGGCGATGATCGCGTCCCACTCGCTCTCGCGCGTCGAGATGTTGAGCATCGCGGTGACGCCGCGATCGCGCGCGCGCGACAGGATGGCCGCCTGATCCTCGACCAAGCCCTTGTAGTTCAGGTGACAATGGCTGTCGGCGAGCATCAGGCGTCGGCCTCCGCAGGGATCTCCAGGCGCGGGAAGGCCGGGGTCGGTGCGGCCAGCGGCGTGCCGTTTGCGGCGCGGTGGGCGTACCAGCCGTCATCGTCGATCGTGGCATGGTCGCGCTCCTCGGCACCCAGCGTGTCGAGCACCAGCCCCGCCCCGCGCGGCGTGACCGGCAGGATCGCAATGGCGAGCATCCGGATCGCGCGGACGAGGGTGCCGAGCACCGCGTGCATCCGCTCCGGATCGGTCTTGCGCAGCGACCAGGGTGCCTGCACGTCGATATACTGGTTGCAGGCATAGACGCCGCGCATCCACGCCTCGATCCCCTGGCTGAGCGCCAGGTCGTCGAACGCGGTCTTCAGGCCCGCGCAGGCGACGACGACCTCTTCCAACAGCATCGCGTCGGCGGGATCGCTCCGCCCCGCTTCGGGCAGTTCGCCGCCCAGGTTCTTGGCGATGAACGACAGAGTCCGCTGCGCCAGATTGCCGAAGCTGTTGGCCAACTCGGCATTGACGCGGGTCACGATCGCCTCGGCCGAATAGGAGCCATCCTGTCCGAAGCTGACCTCGCGCAGGAAGAAATAGCGCAGCGCGTCGACGCCGAACGCGTCCGCCAGGCCCATCGGGTCGACGACATTGCCGACCGACTTCGACATCTTCTCGCCCCTATGGAGCAGGAAGCCATGGCCGAACACCGATTGCGGCAGCGGCAGGTCCGCCGACATCAGGAAAGCGGGCCAATAGACGGTATGGAACCGCACGATATCCTTGCCGATCAGGTGCAGATTGGCGGGCCAGAACCGCGCCAGCTCGCTGTCCGTGTTCGGATAGCCGGTCCCGGTCAGATAATTGGTCAGCGCATCGACCCAGACATACATGACGTGGCCGGGGCTGTCCGGCACCGGCACGCCCCAGTCGAAGCTGGTGCGCGAGACCGACAGGTCGGACAGTCCACCCTCGACGAAGCGCATCACCTCGTTGCGGCGGCTTTCCGGGCGGATGAAATCGGGATTGTCGCGGTACAGGTCGAGCAGCGGCTGCTGATATTTGGACAGGCGGAAGAACCAGGTCTCCTCGGCCGTCCATTCGACCGGCGTGCCCTGCGGCGACAGCTTGGTGCCGTCCTCGCCCGTGGTCAGTTCGCTCTCGTCGTAGAACGCCTCGTCGCGGATCGAGTACCAGCCCTCATAGCGATCCAGATACAGATCGCCCTTGGCCTGCATCGCCTGCCAGATGGCCTGGCTCGCGGCGTAATGGTCGACGTCGACCGTGCGGATGAAGCGGTCGTACGAGATGTCAAGACGATCGGCCATCACATGGAAATGGCTCGACATTTCATCGGCGAATTCGCGCGTCGAAATGCCGCGCGCACGTGCCGCCTGGGCCATTTTCAGGCCGTGTTCGTCGGTGCCGGTCTGGAACAGGACGTCGCGGCCCGCCTGGCGCTGGAACCGGGCGATGACGTCGGCCGCCACCATCTCATAGGCATGGCCGATATGCGGACGGCCATTGGGATAGTGGATCGCGGTGGTGATATAAAATGGATCGGCCATGGCCGGTCCCTAGAACATCCCCTCGCGCAGGTGAAGCCCGTGCCGCTCAGCCGCGTAAGGACCAGGCGAACCAGAGCCATCCGAGGATCAGGATCGTACCGCCGATCGGTGTGATCGCCCCCAGCCAGCGCGGCGCGCCGAAGGCCATGGCGTAGAGCGTGCCCGCAAAGATCGCGGCCCCGACGACAAAGGCCCAGGCGACGCCCCGCACGCCGAACTTCAGGGCGACGAGCGCGGCGACGGCATGGATCAGCTGATATTGACCGCCGGTGCGCAGCCATTCGACCGCGACGCCTTCCGCCCGGTGTGCGCCGAATGCACCGGCCGCGATCGCCAAGGCCCCCGACAATGCCGCCAGTATCGCCACCAGCTCCATGGCTCAGCCCTTTCGTTCTTCCTGTGTGATGATCCGGTCACTCGCCGCGCGCAGATCGCCGGCGGCCGCTTGCGCCGCCAGCCGCTCCTTGTCGCGGGCGCGGTACATGGTTTCGACCCGGTCGATCTCGCCCGCATCGACATCGAGACTGCCGAGCGCCAGTCGCGCCATCTTGACCGCGGACTCCAGCACCTCGCGTACGATATATTTCGCCGGTCCGCCCTTCAGCCGCAGCACGGCGCGGCGGTCGAAGGCGCGCACGAACAGGGCGGCGTTCGGGAAGGCCGCATGGACGCTTTCCAGGAATTCCAGCGTGATCTGGTCATCGTCCAGACAGAACAGGATCAGTTCGGCCTCGGCCGCGCCCGCCTGGCGCAACAGGTCGAGCCGGGTGCCGTCGCCATAATAGACCTTCGCGCCGAATGAGGCGGCGATGTCGATCATCTCGATATCGCGGTCGATCAGGGTCACGGGGATGTCGCTGGCGATCAGCATCTGCGCCACCGTTTGGCCGAACCGGCCATAGCCGACGATCAGCGCGTTGGCGCCGTCGGTCACCGGCCCCTCGCGCTGGCCGCCGCGCGTGATGACCGGCTCTTCGCGGATGCGGCGGGTGGCGGCCATCAGGAACGGCGTGGTCGCCATCGACACGGTGATGATCGCGCCAAACAGGCTCGCCGCCTCGGGCGCGATCAGATAGCCCGCTTGTGCCTGGGCGAACAGCACGAAGCCGAACTCGCCGCCCTGGCTCATAAGCAGGCCGAGCGCGAAGGCCGCGCGCCAGTTCATCCGGAACGCCAGGCCGATTATCATGATGACCAGCGTCTTCGTCGCGATCAGCGCCAGCGCCATGATCGCGACGAAGAAGGGCCGCTCGGCGATGGCAGGCAGGTTCAGCATCATGCCGACAGCCAGGAAGAACAGCCCGAGCAGGATCGACCGGAACGGCTCGACATCGGCCTCCAGCTCGTGGCGATAGGGGCTGTCGGCGAGCATTACGCCCGCGATGAAGGCGCCCAGTGCGGTCGATAGGCCGAGCAGTTCCATCACCGCCGCACTGGCGATGACGGTGAACAGCCCGGCGAAGACGAACATCTCGCGCTCGCCCATATTGCCGATCAGGCGGAACAACGGCCGCAGCAGAAAACGGCCTGCCACGATCAGGCCGATAATGGCGCCGATCGTCTCGAGCGCCAGGATCCAGCCCGGCGGTCCGGTATGGTCCGCCGGATTGCGCGACATGGCCGCGACGATCGTGATCAGCGGGACGATCGACAGATCCTGGAACAGCAGGATCGAAAAGGCCCGCTCGCCAAAGGGCGTCCGCATCCGGCCCGAGGATTGCAGCATCGGCAGCACCTGCGCCGTCGATGACAGGGCAAGTGGCAGGCCGAGCGCCAACGCCGCCTCGGGTGAAAAATGCGCAAGGAGGACGATGCCCGTGATCGCCAGACCGCAGGCCGCGACCTGGATCAGGCCCAGCCCGAAAATCTCATGCTTCATCCGCCACAGCCGGGCGGGGTTCAGTTCCAGCCCGACGATGAACAGCAGGAGCGTGATGCCGATTTCTGCGATGCCGAGCTTCGACTCCGCGTCCCCGACCAGGCCCAGGACATGCGGCCCGACCACCGCGCCCGCGACCAGATAGCCCAGCGTCGCACCGAGGCCCAGGCGACGAAACACGAGGACGAAGGCAAGCCCGAAGCCCAGCAGGATCGCGCCGTCGCGCAGCAGCGATACCTCGGCGTGCATCAGCGGTCCCGATCGGCGGCGCTGGCGGCGGCCTCGGCCGCGGCTTCGAACGCCAGGCGGATCGAGGGGTGTCGTGCGGTGTAGGACAGAGCGGGCGATAACACGTCCAGTCCGGGCCAGTCGGGCGCTTCCCCCTGCCCGGCCGCCAGCCACGCGGTCAGCGTGTCGCGCACCACGGCAAGTTCGCTGACGCTGCGCCCCACGATATGGGCCGACAGCAGCGCCGCCGAGGCCTGACCCAGCGCACAGGCGCGAACCAGCACACCGATTTCCGTCACCCGGTCCTGTTCGTCCAGGTTGACGTCCACCGTCACCCGGCTGCCGCAGATCGGGGAACGCTTCTCGACGCTGGCCATCGGATCGACCAGTCGATGGTCATGCGGGATGGCCGTGGTCAGCCGCAGGATTTCGGTATTGTAGAGGGCTGCGGTCATGACGGGGTCTCGCTTTGATTGCCGCCGCCGCTCGGCGGGGTCGGCGCGCCGAAGACCGGCAGGCCCCGGCGGCGGCGATCGACGAAGTCGGCGATCCCCGCACTGGTCGCGTTCAACAGCTTGTAGGACCTGCTCTTGACCATCCATTCGGGCCGCCTGGCGGGGCCGCCGCTGACCGTATCGACCAGCAGGGCGACGACCAGGAAGACGAGGCTGGCCAGGATCAGGCCCTTGAGCGCGCCGAAACCGAAGCCCAGCGCCCGGTCGATCGGCCCCAGGATCGAGGTGCGGGTCCGTCCACCGATCGCGCGAGCGACCATCCGGCCGCCCAGATAGGTCACGCCGACGATCAGCGCGAAGGCGAGGACCGCCGCGCCCGAGACCGTACCGACGATCGGCGCCAGCGCCTGGGCCAGCGGGATATGAAACAGCTTGAGCGCCGCGACGATCGCGACCCAGGCGAACAGCGCCAGCACCTCGGTCACGAAGCCGCGCAGGAAACCCTGGATCGCGGCGCCAAAGACCGCGATCAGGACGAGAATATCAAGGGCCGTCAATGCTCGCTGTCCAACGTCTCATCCGTGGTATCGGTGCCGATGAGGCGACCATGGCGCCCTTCGCTACCCCCGGCCCAGCATATGGTCAACGAACTCGGCCAGGGTTCGGAAGCCCGTCATCCGCAAACCGCCTTCATCCGCCGCCATCGCGCGGGGCACCATCGCCTTCTCGAAGCCCAGCTTACCCGCCTCCTTCAGGCGCAAGGCCCCGTGCGCCACGGACCGGATCTCACCCGACAGCGCGATCTCGCCGAACACGACCGCGTCGGCGGGCACGGGCCTTTCGGACAGCGCCGAGATGAGCGCGGCGGCGACCGCCAGATCGGCCGCCGGATCCTGCACCCGGTAGCCGCCCGCAATGTTCAGATAGACTTCGGCCGACGAGAAACTCAGTCCGCAGCGGGCCTCCAGCACCGCCAGGATCATCGCCAGGCGACCATTGTCCCACCCGACCACCGCACGCCGGGGCGTCGCGCCCGACGCCAGCCGCACGGTCAGCGCCTGGATCTCGACCAGCACCGGCCGCGTCCCCTCCAGTGCGGGAAATACGGTCGTGCCGGTCACGCCCTCCTCCCGATTGGTCAGGAACAGGGACGAGGGATTGCCGACCTCGGTCAGGCCTTCGGTCTGCATCGCAAAGACGCCGATTTCATCGGTGCCGCCGAAGCGGTTCTTGATCGCCCGCAGGATACGGTACTGATGGCTCCGCTCTCCCTCGAACGCCAGCACGGTGTCGACCATATGCTCCAGCACGCGCGGGCCCGCGATCGAGCCGTCCTTGGTGACATGGCCGACCAGGACGACGGCGGTGCCGCGTTCCTTGGCGAATCGGATGAGTTCCTGGCCCGAGGCGCGGACCTGGCTGACCGTACCGGGCGCGCCCTCGATCAGGTCGGAATGCATCGTCTGGATCGAGTCGATGATAAGAAGCGCGGGCGGCGTTCCGATCGACAGCGTGGTCAGGATGTCGCGGACCGACGTCGCCGCCGCCAGCCGCACCGGCGCCTGGCCCAGCCCCAGCCGCCGGGCGCGCAGGCGGACCTGGTCGGCCGCCTCTTCGCCCGAGACATAGGCGACCGGCCGCCCCGCCATCGCCAGCTTGGCCGCCGCCTGGAGCAGCAGAGTCGACTTGCCGATGCCCGGGTCGCCGCCGATCAGCGTCGCCGATCCCTCGACAAAGCCGCCGCCCAGCGCCCGGTCCAGCTCGGCGATCCCCGTCGCCATCCGGTCGGGCAGCGGGATATCGGCGTCGAGCCCGACCAACTGGATCGCGCGCCCGCCGCCCTGCAGATTATGCTTGGCGGCAAAGGGCGTCATCTGGACCGGCGCTTCCTCCAGCATGGTGTTCCACTCGGAACAATCGGGGCATTGCCCCTGCCAGCGGGACGATACCGATCCGCAGGATTGGCAGACATAGCGCTTCTGGATCTTGGCCATGGTTCGGCTCTATCCCGGCCGGAACGAAAATGGAACGAATTTGATGGCAATGGCAGGAGTGGCCTTTGCGGCGGCACGCGGCTATGGGTCGGACTCCATGACCCCAGACAAATTTCGTGTCGCGCTGTTCAGCGGCAATTACAATTATACGCGTGACGGCGCGAACCAGAGCCTGAACCTGCTGGTCGGCCATCTGCTCGATCGGGGCGTGGCCGTCCGCGTCTATTCGCCGACCTCTTCGACGCCTGCCTTTCCGCCGGTCGGCGATCTGGTCGACGTGCCTGCCATCTCCATGCCCTTCCGGTCCGACTATAAGCTGGGCCGCGGGCTCCCGGCCAAGGTGCGCGCCGATCTGGAGGCCTTCGCGCCGAACATCGTCCATGTCTCGGCGCCCGAATTTCTCGGCCATGCCGCGGTGCGCTGGGCACGCGACCAGCAGGTCGCCTCGATCGCGTCGGTGCATACGCGGTTCGAGACCTATCCGGCCTATTACGGGCTGGGGTTCCTAGCGCCGCTCATCATCCGGCTGCTGACCCGCTTCTACAACAAGTTCGACCGGATCGTGGCCCCCAGCCCCAGCATGATCGCGTTGCTGCGCGGTTGGGGCGTGACGCCGCCGATGGACATCTGGTCGCGCGGCATCGACCATGACCGGTTCCAGCCCTCGCGCCGCAGCCTGGAATGGCGGCGTTCGCTGGGAATTGCCGATCACGAGGTCGCGATCGGATTCCTGGGACGATTGGTGAAGGAAAAGGGGCTCGACGTCTTTGCCGACGCCCTGGCCGAGCTGCGCCGCCGGGGTGTGCCGCACAAGGTGCTGGTGATCGGTAAGGGGCCGGCGGAGGCGTGGTTCGCCAAGGCGACGCCGGATGCGATCTTCGCCGGCTATCAGACCGGTGATGATCTGGGCCGGGCGGTCGCCTCGATGGACATCTTCTTCAACCCCAGCGTGACCGAAACTTTCGGCAACGTCACGACCGAAGCCATGGCGGCGGGCGTCCCCGTGGTCGCTGCCAACGCCACGGGCGCGATGGACTTGGTCGTCCATGGCGGGACCGGCTTCCTGGTCGAGCCGCGCGACATCACCGGCTATGCCGATGCACTGGAGCGGATCGCGACGGACGCGGCCCTGCGCCATCGGTTCAGCGAGGCGGGTCAGGCCCGCGTCGCCGATTACCGGTGGGACAAGGTGAACGAAGCGGTTATCGACGCCTATCGCGCCCTGTTCACGGGGCGTGACTAAAGGCTCAGCCTTCGCGCCAGTCGAAGGTCAGCGGCGCCTCGCGAAAGGCGAAGCGGTCGAGATGGCTGGACACGACTTCGCGCATCCGGGCCGTATCGCCATCCTCCGGCACGGTCAGCACGACGTCGAGCGTCTCGCTGTCGGCGCGCATCGCGAGCTTCGCCCCGTTGGGGAAGACGATCGTCCCCTCCTCGGCGGTGAAGACGACCTCCATCTTGTGGTTCCAATGCTTGGCGAGCTGCTGGAGATAGCGGCTGGCCGACAGGGTCGGCACGCGGGCGACGGAGACACTCATTTCAGCCGTTCCACCTTCTGGGCGAGTTCGTCGATCATGGCGGCGACGTCGTGTGCCGTCTCCTTCGACGCATCGCCCCGTCCGAACTTTTCGCCCAGGGCGATTTTCAGGCCGATCATCGCGCGCCGGATCGGTGCCGAGTCGGTGCGTTCGCGATGCTCGGCCAGCGCGCGCAGCCGTGCGACCAGCGTTTCGACCAGCTCGGCATTCTCGGCCAGATGCGTCCGCCCCGCGTCGGTCGCGGCGAAACGCTTCTTGGCACCTTCCGAACGCTGCTCCTCGATGAAACCCATTTCGTCGAGCAGGGTGATCGTGGGATAGATGACGCCGGGGCTCGGTGCATAAGCGCCGCCGGTCATCGTCTCGATCTCGCGGATCAGGTCATAGCCGTGGCGCGGTTCGTCGGCGATCAGCTTCAGCAGAACCAGCCGCAACTCGCTGCCGTCGAACATGCGGCCACGGCGCCCGCCCCGACCGCGCCCGCCGCCCATCTCGCGCTCGATGTCCCATTTTACCTCGAACGGTCCGAACGACCAGTGACCTTGCCGACGGCCGTGATCGTCGCCCTGGCCATGATGATGGTGATGATGCCTCATAGCGAAATTCCTTTCTCGATATAGCCAAGATATATCGTGAGCGGTCGGAGTCAAGTTGCTTCAAGATATATCTTGGGATGAAAGGATGACGGGGGGCTCTCCTGCCCTTACATGGCCCTTATGGCCGATCTGTTCGCGGGCATGGACCCCGCCCCCGTCACGCCAACGCTGTCCCCGGATGCGCCTCTGGCCGACCGGCTGCGCCCTATGCAGCTGGCCGATGTCGTCGGGCAGGATCACTTGACCGGGCCGGGCGGCGCGATCGGGCGGATGGTCGCGGCAGGGCGCCTGTCTTCGATGATCCTCTGGGGCCCGCCCGGCACGGGCAAGACGACGATCGCCCGGCTGCTCGCCGCGGAGGTGGGGCTGCGCTATGCGGCCATCTCCGCCGTCTTCTCGGGCGTGGCAGAGCTGAAGAAGGTGTTCGCGGAGGCGCGCGACCATGCCCGGCTGGGACAGCGCACCCTGTTGTTCGTGGACGAGATCCACCGGTTCAACCGCGCCCAACAGGACGGCTTCCTGCCCTATGTCGAGGACGGCACCGTCACGCTGGTCGGCGCGACGACCGAAAACCCGTCATTCGAACTCAATGCCGCGTTGCTCAGCCGGGCGCAGGTGCTCATCCTGCACAGGCTGGGCCAGGCGGCGCTGAACCAGCTGCTCGACAGGGCAGAGGCGGAGATGCAGCGCCCCCTGCCCCTGAAGGCCGAAGCGCGTGATGCGCTGATCGCCAGCGCCGATGGCGATGGCCGTTTCCTGCTGAACCAGGCCGAGACATTGTTCGCGGTCGATCTGCCCGAACCGCTCGATCCGGCGGGCCTGTCGGCTTTCCTGCAGCGCCGGGTCGCCGTCTATGACAAGGATCGCGAGGGACATTACAACCTCATCTCTGCGCTGCATAAGTCGATCCGGGGTTCGGACCCGCAAGCGGCACTCTATTATCTGGCGCGGATGCTGACGGCCGGCGAAGAGCCGCTCTATGTCCTGCGGCGCCTGACGCGTGCCGCCGTCGAGGATATCGGGCTGGCCGATCCGCAGGCTCTGGCCCAGTGCCTGGCGGCCAAGGACGCCTATGACTTTCTGGGCTCGCCCGAGGGTGAACTGGCGATCGTTCAGGCCTGCCTCTATCTGGCGACCGCGCCCAAGTCGAACGCGGTCTACAAGGCGCAGAAGCAAGCGTGGCGGACCGCGAAGGAAACCGGATCGCTGATGCCGCCCGCCAATATCCTGAACGCCCCGACCAAGCTAATGAAACAGATCGGCTATGGCGCGAACTACCAATATGACCATGATGCCGAGGGGGGCTTTTCGGGCGCCAATTACTGGCCCGACGAGCTGCCGCCGCAGAATTTCTACGAACCCTCCGGCCGGGGACTGGAGAAGCGGATCGCCGAGCGCATGGCGTGGTGGGACGAACGGCGGCGGTCCCTACAGGACGGCGATGGCTGAGCGCTTTACGGGTTTCGTCGCGATCGACTGGTCCGGCGCGCATGGGGTGGCGCATCCGGGCATCCGTATGGCGCGATGCGAGGCGGGTGACGCCGCACCGATGCTTGTGCCGCCGCCGGGGCGGGCCTGGTCTCGGCAGGCGGTGGCCGACTGGCTGCTGACGCGGGCCGACGAGCCGTTGCTGGTCGGCTTCGACTTCAGCTTTTCCGCACCGTTCGTGGCGCGCGGCGCGCATCTGCCCGGCGACCGGACGACAGCGGATGCCCGGGCGCTCTGGGCCTATGTGGATGAGACCTGCGACGATCCCGATCTGGGCGCTCGGAGCTTCCTGGAGGCGCGGCGCGCTCGGCATTTCTATTTTGGGGCCGCCGACGGGCGAAAGGCCGATTTCCTCCATTGGCGCGTCTGCGAGATCGCCGCCGATGGCGGGCGCAAGCCCTCGACCGTCTATGACGCGATCGGCGCGTCCCAGGTCGCCAAGGCCAGCTTTGCCGGGATGCGGCTGTTGCGGCAACTGGACGGGCGGATCGCGATCTGGCCCTTCGATCCGCTGCCGAGACGGGGCGCCGCCGTGGTCGAGATCTATACCTCCATCGCCGCGCGCGACGCCGGGCGGCCGCGCGGTCGCAGCAAGATGCGCAGTGCGGAGACGCTCGACGCGGCGTTGCTGGCTCTGGGCAGCGAACGCCATGCCCCGCTTTCCCGCTATGACGATCACAGTACGGATGCGATCCTGACCTCCGCTTGGCTGCGAAAGGTGGCGATGCGCGCGGATCTCTGGCATCCGGCGGGCCTGACCCCGCTTGTCGCGCAAACGGAGGGCTGGACCTTCGGCGTCTCTTGACGCTAGGGGGATCGGCAACGCCGGATTAGCACAGCGGTAGTGCAGCGGTTTTGTAAACCGAAGGTCGGGGGTTCGATCCCCTCATCCGGCACCATTTCCCAGCAGATGACCTTTTGAGAACGGGCACCAAAAGCCCGGCGCTGCGTTACAGTGGCGGAATGATCAAGGTCGCCAGCTACAATATCCGAAAGGGGATCGGCGCCGATCGCAGGCGCAATCCCGATCGTATCCTGGATGTGCTGCGCGAGGTCGATGCCGACATCATCGCCCTGCAGGAGGCGGACCGCCGCTTCGGCGAGCGCGAGGGCGTCATCCCGCTCCACCTGCTCGACGATCACAGCGACTGGAAGCCGATCGTCTATGGCATGAAGGCACGGTCGATGGGCTGGCACGGCAATACCCTCCTGGTCCGCAAGACGACGCAGGTGCTGGATTTCGAGGCGATCCACCTCCCCTCGCTGGAACCGCGCGGCGCGGTGATGGCCGACCTGCGCACCAAAAGCGGGGTGATCCGGGTCGTCGGGATGCATCTGGACCTGTCGGGCCTGTGGCGGCGACGGCAAGCGGCGGCGATCCTGTCGCACCTGTCGAGTTGCGTTCACGCCCATCCGACCGTCATGATGGGTGATCTGAACGAATGGACACGCGGTGCCGGGTGCCTGCGCGATTTCACGCGGGATTTCATCATGGCGGACACCGGCCCCAGTTTTCATGCCCGGCGGCCGATCGGGCGGCTCGACCGCATCATGGTCTCCGCCGACCTGCATATCGCCGCGTGCGGTGTCCATGCGACGCCCATGTCGCGTAAGGCGTCCGACCATCTGCCCATCTGGGCGCTGATCGGGCCCCGCTGATGCGCGAAAAGGAACTGCGGCTGGCACTCGTCTGCTATGGCGGGATCAGCCTGGCGGTCTATATGCACGGCATCACCAAGGAGATCTGGCGGATCGTGCGCGCCAGCCGCGCCTCGCACGAGGGCGACCCACCCGCCTCGGCGGTCGATGCGGTCTATCAGGACCTTCTGGACGAGATGGCCGAGCGTGGCGGCCTTCGCGTCCGTATCCTGGCCGATATCATCGCGGGGGCGAGCGCAGGCGGGATCAACGGTATTTTCCTGGGCCAGGCGCTGTGTACGGGCCAGTCGCTCGATCCGCTGACCGACCTCTGGCTGGAGGCGGCGGACATCGAATCGCTGATCGCGCCGGAAGCCGCCCCCACCTCGCGCTTCTCCAAGATGTGGGCGCTCCCCATCGCGTGGATGGCCGCCGGGCGCAGCGGCGACAAGATCGAAGCGCTGGACGAGGAAACCCGCGACGAGGTTCGCTACAAGCTGGGCCATCTGGTCCGTTCGCGCTGGTTCGAGCCGCCATTCGACGCCGATGCCTTTACCGGGCGATTGCTGGAGGCGTTCGACCGCATGGCCGCTGCGCCAGCGGGCAAGCGTCTGGTGCCACCGGGGCAGCCGCTGGACCTGTTCGTCACCGTCACCGACTTCACCGGCCAGCCCCAGCGGTTGAAGCTCCACTCGCCGGGCGAAGTGGTGGAGACGGAGCACCGCATGGTGGTGGACTTCACCGACAATGGCGGCGGCCGACTGGCGGCGGTCCCGGAGCTGGTGTTCGCGGCGCGCGCGACCTCCAGCTTCCCTGGCGCCTTCCCGCCCTTCACCGTCGCCGAACTGGACCGCGTGCTCGAACGCCGCGAACAGGACTGGGCGAGCCGTGACGATTTCCTGCGCCGCGTCCTGCCCCGCCATCACGCGGCCGGGGCAGCGGACAAGGCGGTGCTGATCGACGGATCGGTGCTGGTCAACGCGCCCTTCCGTCCGGCGATCGACGCGCTCGGCCGCCGTCCGGCACGACGGCAGGTGGACCGGCGTTTCGTCTATATCGACCCCTTCCCCGGCATGCATTTTCGCCTGCCCGGCGGCGGGGGACATCCGGGCTTCTTCCAGACCATCATCGGCGCGGTCAGCGAGCTTCCCCGCCAACAGCCGATCCGCGACAATCTGGAGGCGATTGCCGCGCGTTCGGGGCGTATCGACCGGATGCAGGCGATCGTCGCCGCCATTCGCGAGGATGTCGAAAAGGAGATCGAGCAGCTGTTCGGCGGCACCTTCTTCTTCGACCGCCCGACCGCCGCCCGGCTCGCATCCTGGCGTGTTCGCGCCCAGGGCGCCTCGGCCGCAAAGGCGGGGTTCAGCTATGCCGCCTATGGCCATCTGAAACTCGCCAATGTCATCGACGCCATGGCCGCGATCTTCGCCGAGGCGGTCGGTGACGAAGGGCAACAGCGTCGCGGGCGGCTGCGCGCGATGATCGAGCGGACTGTCGCGACGCGTTACGTCGGATTCGAGGCGATCAGCTTTACCGGCGGCTCCAGCAACGGCGCCCGCGACTTCCTACGTGCCTTCGATCTAGGCTATCGCATCCGGCGGCTTCGCCTGCTCACCCGCCGCCTGACCGAGCTGGAAGGCGAGCATTCCGAGACCGAGCTGGCGGCGGTGCGCGAGGCAATCTACGAATCGCTCGCCGCCTTTCTCGAACGGCAGCATGGCAGCGCCCATGCGGAACTGGAACCCGATGTTCGCGATGCGCGTGACCAGGGCGGCGCGTTGCTCGACCGGTTGGAGGCGCGACTGGACCTGGTCCGGTTGGACGGCGAAACCGACGCGCGGCTCGCGGCCGCCTTTGCCGGACTGCCGCGTGCCGCCCGGCGGACGCTGCTGCTGACCTATCTGGGTTTCCCCTATTTCGACGTCGCGACCCTGCCGCTGCTGCAGGGCGAGGGGCTGGACGAGTTCGACCCGATCAAGGTCGACCGCATCTCGCCCGACGACGCGACCGCGATCCGGGCAGGCGGTGCCGAGGCGACGCTGAAGGGTATCCAGTTCCTGACCTTTGGCGCGTTCTTCAGTCGCAGCTACCGGGAAAACGACTATCTCTGGGGGCGACTGCACGGCGCGGAGCGGATGATCGACATCGCCGTCTCCACCCTCCCCTCGACCATCCGGCTGAAGCCCGGTTCGGTCGCGGCGTTCAAGCGCCGGGCGTTCCTGGCGATCCTGGACGAGGAAGAGGATCGCCTGACCGCGATCTCACCCCTGATTGCCTCGCTTCGCCGCGAGATCGGCTGAAGGCTGGTCATGCCCGAACAACGCCGCTAGACCGCCAGACCTGAGCGAAGTCCGTTCGTCTCGTCAGGGGGGCGGCGGATCGGGTTACGCGGAGAAGCGCATGCAGTTCCTGAAAATGCTGTTCTGGTGCCTGCTGGCCTTTCTGGTGGCCGCTTTCACCATTGGGAACTGGACCACGGTCGAGATTCGCCTGGTCGGTGGGCTCATTGCCGATGTGAATCTGCCGCTGCTACTGTTCCTGACCTTCCTGCTGGGGCTGGTGCCGACGCTGATATGGCAACATGCCGCGCGCTGGCGTCTGCGCCAGCGATTGAGCGCGGCGGAGCGCTCGCTGGCCGCCGTCTCGGCCGAAAGCAGCGCCTATGTCCCTCCCGCTCCATCTGTTCCCGCTACCGAGCCGACGGTCTGATTTACCCATGAGCAACCGCATCTACGTCGCGATCGACACGCCCGACCTGGTCCGCGCCCATGCGCTGGCGCAAAAGGTCCGCCATCATGTCGGCGGGCTGAAGCTTGGCCTGGAATTCTTCTGCGCGCACGGCGCCACCGGCGTCCGCGACATGGCCCAGATCGGCCTGCCGATCTTCCTTGACCTGAAGCTGCACGACATCCCCAATACTGTCGCGAAGGCGGTCCAGTCGCTGGGGCCGCTTGCGCCGGCCATTCTCACCGTCCATGCAAGCGGCGGGCGGGCGATGCTGGAGGATGCCAAGGCCGCCGCGCCGGTCGGCACGAAGGTGGTCGCCGTCACCATGTTGACCAGCCTGGACGCCAACGACCTGTCGGACACCGGCGTCGTCGGATCGCCCGCCGACCATGTCC
Organism: uncultured Sphingomonas sp.; assembly: GCF_913062585.1. Lineage (GTDB taxonomy): Bacteria > Pseudomonadota > Alphaproteobacteria > Sphingomonadales > Sphingomonadaceae > Sphingomonas. The sequence continues at coordinate 19,587 of NZ_CAJXWX010000008.1, forward strand.
GTCGCCTGGCCGATCTGGCCGCCGAGTCCGGGGTCGACGGTATCGTCTGTTCGGGCGAGGAAGTGGCGGCGGTCAAGAAGGCTTGGCCGAAGGGCTTTTTCGTGGTTCCGGGCGTGCGCCCGGCGAACGGCGTGATCGGCGACCAGAAGCGTGTCGTGACCCCGCGTGCGGCGGTCGATGCGGGCGCCTCGATCCTGGTCATCGGCCGTCCCATCACCCAGGCCGAAGACCCGGACGCCGCCGCTCGGGCGATTGCCGCTACGCTCTAAAGACGTTTTTCGGACCCTCCCATTCGGGAAACGATCATGCCGACGACTGCCAAGATCTGCGGACTGACGACGCCCGCCACGCTCGACGCCGCGCTGGGTGGAGGGGCAAGCCATGTCGGCTTCGTCTTCTTTCCCGCCTCTCCCCGGCACCTGACCTTCGACGTGGCGGCGGGCCTGGCGGGGCGGGTGCCGGATCATGTCCAGCGCGTCGGCGTCTTCGTCGACCCCGATGACCAGCTTCTGGAAGCGGCGGTGCGCGCGGGCATGTTGGACGCGATCCAGCTTCACCGCACCACCGCGGCGCGCGTCGCGGCGATCCGGGCGAAGTTCGACCGCGAGGTCTGGGCCGCTGTTGCGATCAAGCTGCGCGGCGATGTCGACAAGGCCCGCGACTATGCGGGGGCGGCGAGCCTGATCCTGTACGACGCCAAGACGCCCGACGACGCGTCCCTGCCCGGCGGCATGGGCCTGCGCTTCGACTGGGGGCTGCTCGACGGGGTACGGCATCCGCTGCGCTGGGCTTTGTCGGGCGGGTTGGACGCCGGTAACGTGGCCGAGGCGATGCGCCGCACCGGCGCGCCGCTCGTCGATGTCTCGTCCGGCGTCGAAAGCGCGCCGGGCGTGAAGGATATGGACAAGATCGCAGGCTTCCTTAAAGCCGTTGCGGCAAATCAGTGACAGGAACGTTTGCAGGGCTCGCCCCGGCAACGCCCAAGGAATAGACGATGAACGCCCCCAACTCCTTCCGCGCCCAGCCCGACGAGCGCGGCCATTTCGGTGATTACGGCGGCCGCTATGTCGCCGAGACGCTGATGCCGCTGATCCTGGACCTGGAACGCGAATATCGCGCGGCGCAGGTCGATCCGGCCTTCAAGGCCGAGTTCGACGACCTGATGACCCATTATGTCGGCCGTCCCAGCCCGATGTACTATGCCGAGCGCCTGACCGAGACGCTGCGCGAGAGCGCGCCCGACGGCAAGGGGCCGAAAATCTATTTCAAGCGCGAAGAGCTGAACCACACCGGCGCGCACAAGATCAACAACTGCATCGGCCAGATCCTGCTCGCCAAGCGGATGGGCAAGACGCGGATCATCGCGGAAACCGGCGCGGGCCAGCACGGCGTGGCGACCGCAACCGTCGCGGCGCGGTTCGGCCTGCCCTGCACCATCTTCATGGGCGCGCGCGATATCGAGCGGCAGGCGCCCAACGTCTTCCGCATGAAGCTGCTCGGCGCCGAGGTCCGCCCCGTCACGTCGGGTGCGCAGACGCTGAAGGACGCGATGAACGAGGCGCTGCGCGACTGGGTCGCCAACGTCCACGACACCTTCTACATTATCGGCACGGCGGCGGGCCCGCATCCCTATCCGGAAATGGTCCGCGACTTCCAGTCGGTGATCGGCACCGAGTCCAAGGCGCAGATTCTGGAAGCCGAAGGGCGCCTGCCCGACCTGCTGATCGCCTCGGTCGGTGGCGGCTCGAACGCGATCGGCCTGTTCCACCCCTTCCTGGACGATGCCGAAGTCGCCATGCTGGGAATCGAGGCGGCGGGCCATGGCCTGAGCACCACGCAACATGCCGCCAGCCTGACCGGCGGCAAGCCGGGCATCCTTCACGGCAACAAGACCTATCTGCTCCAGGACGAGGACGGCCAGATTGCCGAGGCGCACTCGATCTCGGCAGGTCTCGACTATCCGGGCATCGGACCGGAGCATAGCTGGCTGAACGACACCGGCCGTGTCGTCTATGAGGGGATCACCGATACCGAGGCGCTGGACGCGTTCCAGCTGTGCTGCCGGGTCGAGGGGATCATCCCCGCGCTGGAATGCGCTCATGCGCTGGCAGGACTCCTGAAGCGCGCGCCGACGATGGACCGCGACCAGATCATCCTGGTCAATATTTCGGGTCGCGGCGACAAGGACATCTTCACCGTCGCCGATGCTATGGGAGTGAAGATGTGAGCCGGATCGCCGACACCTTCGCCGCCTGTGCCCAGGCGGGCCGCGCCGCGCTCGTCACCTTCGTGACGGCGGGTGATCCGACGCCGGGCGATACCGCCGCCATCCTCGACGCGCTGGTCGAAGGCGGTGCGGACGTGATCGAGCTGGGTATGCCTTTCACCGATCCGATGGCCGACGGCCCCGCGATCCAGAAGGCGAACATCCGCAGCCTGGGCGCGGGCACCCGCACCGCCGATGTGCTGGCCATCGCCAAGGCCTTCCGAATGCGTCATCCGGCCGTGCCGCTGGTCCTGATGGGCTATGCCAATCCGATGACGGTGCGCGGACCCGAATGGTTCGCCGAGGCGGCGGCCGATGCCGGAGTCGACGGCGTGATCTGCGTCGACATCCCCGCCGAGGAGGATGACGCGCTGGGCGTTGCACTCCGCAGCAAGGGCATAGCCTCGATCCGGCTGGCCACGCCGACCAGTGATGCCATGCGCCTGCCGACGATTTTGACCGGTGCGGATGGTTTCCTCTATTATGTGTCGGTCGCCGGGATCACCGGCCAGCAGCAGGCGGCGCAGTCTTCCATCGAGGACGCCGTCGCCCGTCTAAAGGCCGCGACGTCTCTGCCGGTCGCGGTCGGCTTCGGCGTGCGCACCCCCGAACAGGCGGCGGCCATCGGCCGGGTGGCGGACGGCGTGGTCGTCGGCTCGGCCATCGTCGATCTGGTCGGCGAACATGGCGCGGCGGCCTCCGGCCCGGTGCGCGCCTATATCGAAACTCTGTCGTCGTCGCTGGTCGACGCGCGTAAGGAACTCGCATGAGCTGGCTGAACAGCGTCCGCAACGTCATCCCCTTCGTCGTCAAGAAGGAAACGCCCGACAATCTCTGGCACAAGTGCAAGGGATGCGGGCAGATGGTCTTCACCAAGGAACTGGAAGACAATCTGAACGTGTGCCCGAAATGCGATCATCATGACCGCATCGGGCCGAAGGTGCGCTTCCGCCATCTGCTCGATGAGGGTAGCTGCAACGAACTTCCCGCGCCCAAGGTGCCGGAAGACCCCCTCAAGTTCCGTGACTCCAAGCGCTATGCAGACCGGCTGAAGGTCGCGCGGACCAACGCCGCTGAAACCGACGCGCTGGTCAATGCGTGCGGCACGATCCTGGGGCACAAGGTCGTGGTCGGGGTACAGGACTTCGCCTTCATGGGTGGCTCGATGGGCCTGGCAGTCGGCGAGGCGTTCGTGCGTGGCGTGGAAGCGGCGATCGCCGACCATTGCCCCTATGTCATCTTCACCGCCTCGGGCGGCGCGCGGATGCAGGAGGGCATTCTCAGCCTGATGCAGATGCCGCGCACCACCGTCGCGATCCAGATGCTGCACGATGCGGGCCTGCCCTATATTGTCGTCTTGACCGACCCGACCTCGGGCGGCGTGATGGCGGCCTATGCAATGCTGGGCGACGTGCAGATCGCTGAGCCCAAGGCGACGCTGGCCTTTACTGGCCGCCGCGTGATCGAGAACACCATCCGCGAAAAGCTGCCGGACGATTTCCAGACGTCGGAATATTATCTCGACCACGGGATGCTCGACATGGTCGTCCATCGCCGCGACCTGCGTGAGCGCCTGGCGACGGTCATCGGCTATCTGACGGGATCGCGCGAAGCGGCCTGATCCGTCGCTTTTCGTCGCATACAGCTTTAAGGGGCGGGCCGGGAGGTCCGCCTCTTTCACATCCGCTTTGAAAGATCGGCCGATGCCCGACCATGCCCGTTCCGACCATCCGGCCGTCCAGGCGCAGCTCGACCGGCTCTGGGCCCTGTCGCCCGGCGCGGACGTGCTGGGGCTGGAGCGGATCACGACATTGCTCGCGCGGCTCGGCGATCCCCAACATCACCTGCCGCCCGTCTTCCATGTCGCGGGGACCAACGGCAAGGGTTCGACCTGCGCCTTTCTGCGCGCCGCGATCGAGGCATCGGGGCAGGACGTCCACGTCTATTCCAGCCCGCATCTCGTCCGCTTCAACGAGCGTATCCGGATTGCCGGGCGGCTGATCGACGACGACGCGCTGGCCGCGGTTCTGGCGGAAGTGCTGGCCCAAGCCGAAGGGATCGGGGCCAGTTTCTTCGAGGTGACGACCGCCGCCGCCTTTCTATGCTTCGCGCGCACGCCGGCCGCCGCGACGATCATCGAGGTCGGCTTGGGTGGACGGCTGGACGCCACCAACATCCTGCCACCCCCGGCCGTGTGCGGCATCGCGGCACTAGGCATCGACCATGAGGCGTTTCTGGGTCGCAGCCTGACCGGCATCGCGCGGGAGAAGGCGGGGATCGCCAAGCCCGGCACACCGCTCGTGACCATGGACTATGCCAAGCCCCTGCGCGATGCGATCGAGGGCGTCGCGGCGGTCGCAGGCGCGCCGATCCTTGCCCGCGGGCGCGACTGGAAGAGCCGTGCGACGAAGAATGGGATCGCCTATCAGGATCAGTGGGGCCATCTCGCCCTGCCCCGTCCGGCCCTGTCCGGTGGGCATCAGGCGCGCAACCTCGCCCTGGCCGTTGCGATGATCCGGCACCAATCCGCCATAACCGTTCCCGACGAGGCGCTGCGTGCCGCCGCAACCCATGCGCGCTGGCCCGCGCGTATGCAGCGACTGGGCGAAGGGCTGCTGACTGCACGATTGCCGGATGGCAGCCAATGCTGGCTCGACGGGGCGCACAATCCTTCGGCCGCCACGCCGGTCGCAAGCGCCATGGCCAGATGGCGCGCCAAGGGGCCAAGCGCGCTCGTCCTGGGTATGCTCGCCAATAAGGCGGCGGGGCCGGTTCTCGAGCGGCTCGGCGCGATGGTCGATCTGGTCGTGACCGTTCCCGTGCCAAACCATGCCTGTCATGCCCCTTCCGATCTGGCCCGACAGGCGCGCGATGCTGGATGGGACACGGTGGCAGCGGAGGATCCGGCGAACGCGCTCGACCTGATCGCCCGGCGCTTCGGGCATCCTGTCCGGGTGTTGATTGCCGGATCGCTCTATCTCGCCGGGCAGGTGCTGGAGCAGAACGGCGAAGCGCCGGAGTGACGCGACGAAAGTCATCGCATCCGTCATTATTTGCGATTGACTATCAATAGCGAGGATTTAGCATGGGGTCCGTAATCACGGAGTCCCAAGCCGATGGCCGAAACCCAGACCCTGTCCGCTGCGCTGCCGCACCTGCTGCCCGCCTGCCCCCATGCACGGATCGCTCTGTTCGCGATCCGGCGGATGGGCGCCCACGGGCTGGCCGATGCCCGCGCCGCGCATACCTTGTTCACCGTCTTCGGTCAGGATTTCCGGCGTCCGCTGATCTTGATGCGCACGCTGATGGCGGATCTGGCGGCCCATGCCACGGGGCAAATCGCCATCGCGCCATGCTGCTGCGGTCGCATGACGGCTGCGGAGGCCGCGCTGATGACCATCTTGGCGCAGATGGAATTGGCGCCGGAAAAGGCTCAGTTCCTGATGGCCGACCTGCTCGGCGTGCGGCGGGTCGAGGGCGTGCTCGCCAGCGCGGCGGCGCTCGGCGCCGCCTTTGCCGATGAGGGACGACCGATCAGCTATTGACCGGCGCCTGCTCCCGGGCGTCGCCCGCTCCCTCGACGCCCGCGCTACCGATCGATCGGTCGACCAGCCCCGAGCGCGCCATCCACCAGAACAGCGTTACGCCGGGCAGCGCGACCACGGTCGTCAGGAGATAAAAGTCGACATAGCCGAACCGTTCGACCAGCGCGCCCGCCGTCGTGCCGCTCAGGATACGGCCCACCACGCTCGCCGCCGCCGAGATCATCGCATATTGCGCGGCGGTGAAGCGCAGGTCGGTCAGGGCGGAGAAATAGGCGACGACGGTGACGCCGCCGATCCCGCTCGAAAAATTCTCGAACCCGATGGCGCCCGCCATGCCCCAGTTGGAATGGCCCAGCGCCGCAAGGCCAGCAAAGGACAGGTTGGACACCGCCATCAGCACCAAACTGATGATCACGGACCGCTTCATGCCCAGCCGCGCATAAAGCACGCCGCCGACGAACACCCCGACGAGCAGCGCCCAGAAGCCGACGCCGACATCGTAGATCGCGATCTCGTCCTTGCTGAAGCCGAGGTCGTTGAACAGCAGGCGGAAGGTCAGATTGGCCAGCGTGTCGCCGATCTTGTGCACGAGGATGAAGGCGAGGATGATCACCGCGCCCGGTCGCCGAAAGAACTCGGCAAAGGGGCCAATGACCGCGCGGACCAGCCCTTCGCCGGGACGCCTGGCGGTGATCTCGCGATGTCGGGCGGGCTCGCCCATCACGACTGCGGTTAAGACGGCCGGAAGCGCGAAGGCGCAACTCACCATATAGGCGATGCTCCACCCCGCACGGGCCGCGATGACCAGCGACAACGCGCCGAGAAGGGCCGACCCGATCCGCCAGCCATATTGGCTCATCCCAGCACCGACGCCGAGCTGGCGCGGTTCGAGCAGTTCGATACGGTAAGCGTCGATCACGATATCGAACGTCGCCCCCGCGACGCCCAGCGCGATCGCCGCCATGGCCGTCTGGGCAACCGACACCCTGGGATCGGACAGGCCCAGCGCAACGGCCGCGAAGCAGACCAGCACGGCCATGACGAACAGCCAGGATCTGCGCTGCCCCAACCGGTGAAGGATCGGGATCTTCACCCCCTCGACGATCCAGGCCCATAGCCACTTGAAATTATAGGCCAGGATGATGAGCGCGAAGGCGGTGACGCTCTTCTTCTCGATCCCCGCCTCGGCCAGACGGCTGGCGAGCGTGGCGTTGATCATGGTCAGCGGAAAGGCCGAGGATATGCCCAGGGCGAGCGCGGCGAGCGGGGCTCGCTCGACATAGGGCCGCACGCCATCCACCCAACGCCCACTCGCCATACGCAAATCCGCCCGCCCTTCGCCAAAGCCCCGACCCTATCGGGGTTGATGGGCGCGGGCAACGGGGGCGGCGTTCAGGCCCGGGCGTAGAGGCGGAAGCCGGACGGCAGCCGGGCGGGAGTCTTGCCGCCGCGGCGTTCCTCGATCACCTCGATCGCGCCCAGCAGATCGCGCGAGCCATAGGGTTTCATCAGCAGCCCCTCGGCCAGATGTTCGGCATCGTCGGGCGGGGTTCCGGTGATGAACAGGACGGGAATGTCACGCGCTCGGGCCGCATGGGCGACGTCGACGCCGCTGCCGTCCGCCAGCCGCACGTCGGCGAGGACAAGGTCGATGGCGGCACCGCTTTCGATCAGGGCAACGGCCTTGGTCGCGCGGTCGACGGTGGCGACGATTTCATAATCGGCATCGGTCAGGGCATGTTCGTTGTCGAACGCAACCAGCGGCTCGTCTTCCACGACAAGCAACCTGACCAGTTGCCGCTTCTTTCGCCCGAAGAGCCTCATCCCTGTATCGACCCGTCTCGTGTGCCCCGCTCAGTATCCGTAACGCTTCATATTCGCGAAACGATGCAATTAATTTCCTTTAGGCCATAGCCTATGTATCAGCGTCGATCATGACATCAGATCAACGTATCGCCAAGATGCTCGCCCGGGCGGGAGTCGCGTCGCGTCGGGAGATCGAGCGGATGATCGCCGAGGGGCGGATTGCCCTGAACGGCGTGACGATCGACACGCCAGCGACCTTGCTCTCGACGCTCGACGGCATCACCGTGGACGGCAAACCCGTCGCCGCGCCCGAGCCGACCCGGCTGTTCCTCTATAACAAGCCCAACGGCCTGCTCGTCACCGAACGCGATCCCAAGGGGCGGCCGACCATCTATGACCGCCTGCCCGAGGGGCTGCCGCGCCTGGTGCCGGTCGGACGGCTCGACCTCAATACCGAAGGGCTGTTGCTGCTGACCACCGATGGCGGGTTCAAGCGCCAGTTGGAGTTGCCCGCAACGGGCGTCGAGCGCACCTATCGCGCCCGCGCTTATGGCGAAATCACCCAGGCGCAGTTGGAGGAACTGATCCACGGCATCGAGATCGACGGCATCCGCTATGGCCAGATCGACGCCAATCTGGAGCGGCGGACGGGCGCCAATGTCTGGATCGAGATGACCTTGCGCGAAGGCAAGAACCGCGAGGTTCGCCGCGTGCTGGAATATCTGGGTCTGCAGGTCAGCCGCTTGATCCGGCTGCGCTATGGTCCGTTCCTGCTCGGCGACTTGCCGGTCGGCGAGATCGGCGAGGTCAAGGGCTATGATATCGTCGAGTTCCGCCGGACGCTGGAAGGCGGCATTCCCGCCGACGCGATCAAGCCCGCCAAAGTGAAGCCCGGTTTCCGGACGCCCCCGACCCGGGCGGCCGACGATCGTCCCGCCCGGAGCGCGCCTGCTGATAGCGGCGTGCCGAAGCGGCAGGATCGCGGGGTTTCTGGGGAACGTAGCCGGCGTGGCGATGCGCCTCATGCCCGCCCCGGGGGCAAGCCCTATGGCAAGACCCCCAGGGACGAACGGTCCGGTCCACCGCGTGAACGGCCCGTCCGCAGCGATGATCGCCCTCAGCGTCCGGCTCGCCCGCCGCACGGCGAGGCCGTCGAGCGTCCCCGCGGCGAAGCTCGTTCGCGAACCTCGAACCCTGGCGAAGCGGCGCGCGGTGGTCGTGCGCGCGATGCCAAGCCCTTTGCCAAGTCGGGCGAACGCCCGTTTCGCGACGACGATCGCCGCGATCGTCCCGCCCGATCGCCGCGTGGCGGTCAGGCGCCGTCGGGGCGGCCGGGCGGTCCTGCCAAATCCGGTCCGCGCGGTGGCAGGCCCGGCGGCGGCGGATCGCGGCCCGGTCGACCGGGAGGGCGAGGCTGATGCGCGTCATTGCCGGACAGTGGCGGGGCCGCCCGCTGGTCGCGCCGAAGGGTGACGTGACCCGCCCTACTGCCGACCGGACGCGGGAGGCCTTGTTCTCGATGCTGACCGCGCGGCTCGGTGATTTCGAAGGGCTGGCGGTCGGCGACTTTTTCGCTGGCTCGGGCGCGTTGGGGATCGAGGCACTGTCGCGCGGCGCGGGCTCCTGCCTTTTCGTGGAGCAGGACCGGGCCGCGCTCGACGCGCTGCGGGCTAACCTCGCCAAGCTGGAGGCCGTCGGCGATGTGCGGGCAACCTCGGTCATGGCCCTCGGCCCCGCCCGCGCGCCGCTCGACCTGATCCTGATGGATCCGCCCTACGGCACGAGCGCGGGCAGCGTCGCGCTCGACAAGCTGGCGCGGCTCGGCTGGGTCGGTGCCGGCACCTGGGTCAGCATCGAGACTGCCAAGCAGGAAGAGGTCGCGGTGGCGGGCTTCACCGTCGACACCTCGCGCGTCCATGGCAAGGCGCGACTGACCCTGTTGCGTCAGGACTGAGCGACCGCCCTGCCCCGCATCAGGGCCGATCCGGCGAGGCTGAGCAGACCCGCGGCGACCAGATAGCCGCCGACGAAGTTCAGCCCGCCACGCTCGGTCAGCGCTTGCGCGGCGATCGGGGCCAGGGCGCCGCCGATGATGCCGCCCAGGTTGAAGGTCATCGACACACCGGTATAGCGCACGCCCGCCGGAAACAGCGCGGGCAGCCAGCCACCGAGCGGGCCATAGGCGAAGCCCATCACGAACAGCGCGAGCGCCAGCCAGATAAAGACGACCGCCAGCGAGCCCGATCCCAGCATCGGCCCCATGACGATCCCGACCAGGACGCAGCCCGCGAAACCCAGCTTCAGCATGGCGGGCGCCCCGCGCCGATCCGCCATGACGCTGGAGACAATGACGCCCAGTGCCAGGAACAGGATGGCGACGAGCTGGACGCCGAGGAACCCCTCACGCGGATAGCCGAGAACGGTGGTGCCGTATCCCAGCGCGAAGGCGGTCGCGAGGTAGAAGATCGCAAAGCATGCGATCACCCCGCTCGTTCCCGCCAGCAAGGCGCGGCCATGGTCGCGCAGCAGCGCCGCGATCGGCACGCGGGGCAGCGCGTCGCTTTCCTTGGCCTGGGCGAAATCGGGGGTTTCGGTCAGGCGCAGCCGCACCCACAGGCCCAGCATCACCAGCACCGCGCTGGCCAGGAAGGGCAGCCGCCAGCCCCAGGCACGGAACTGATCGTCGGTCAGGAGCAGGCCAAGCGTCAGGAAAAAGCCATTGGCCAGGATGAAGCCGACCGGCGCTCCCAGCGGCGGGAACATGCCCCAGGTGTTGCGCTTGCCCGGCGGCGCATTCTCGACCGCGAGCAGCGCCGCGCCGCCCCATTCGCCACCCAGCCCCAGGCCTTGTCCCAGCCGCGCCATGCAGAGCAGCAGCGGTGCGATCCACCCGGCCTGCGCATAGGTCGGCAGGAAGGCGATGGCGACGGTCGAGCCGCCCATCAGCATCAGGCTGGCGACCAGCGTCGACTTGCGTCCGACCCGGTCGCCGAAATGGCCGAACGCGACGGCACCGACCGGCCGCGCGACGAATGCGAGCCCGAAACTGGCATAGGATAGCAGCAACTGAGCCGTGGCCGACGACGACGGAAAGAAAAGCGGGCCGAACACCAAGGCGGCCGCCGTCGCATAGATATAGAAGTCATAGAACTCGACCGCCGTTCCGGTCAGGCTGGCGAGCAGGATATGACGATGCGACACGGGCGATGCTTGGGTCATGCCCCGCTCGTGCAGAAGCGGAGCCGCGACGTAAAGCCCCCCAGCGCGATTGTCCCGATTTAGCCTGCCAGCGTGCCCGCCAGATGGAGGAGCAGCCAGTAGAGCGTGCCCGACAACAGCATCGCAGCCGGAAGCGTCAGGACCCAGGCCAGGACCATGTTGCGGATCGTCCGGAACTGAAGCCCCGCGCCGTTCGCGACCGAGGCACCGGCCACGCCCGAGGTCAGGATATGGGTGGTCGATACCGGGCGGCCGATATATTCCGCGCCGAAAATGGTCGCGGCGGTCATCAATTCGGCCGCCACGCCCATGCCATAGGTCAAGTGGGTCTTCCCAATCCGCTCACCGACCGTCACCACGATCCGCTGCCAGCCGACCATCGTGCCCAGCCCCAGGGCGAGCGCCACCGTGACCTTCACCCAGAGCGGGATGTAGCGCGTGCCGCGTTCCAACGCGCCCGCATAGCCGTTCAGCGACTCGATCTCGGAGGCGGTGAAGCGCTGCTTGGCGCTCTCGCTCTTGGTGACCATGCGGGTGGTGTCGAGCACCAGATACATGTCGTTGCGCAGATTGGGCACGATGGCAGCGGGCACGCGGCTGAACGTACCGTAATTCTCGATCCGCTCGCCGATGTCGCGCGACAGCACGGAAAGCCCAGCATAGACCTCGAGCTTGTCGATCGACTTGGTCCGAACGCCATCGACCACGGCGGCGCGAGCGCGATCGACCGACGGCATGTCGGGCGTGCCGTGCGCCGCATAGGCCGTCGCGGCGACCTGCGCACTGCGGACAAAGGCGGGCATCGCGCTTTCGGGCAGCGTGCGGTTCAGCGCATAGGCGGTCGGCGCGCAGCCGATCAGGATCAGCATGATCAGGCCCATGCCCTTCTGCCCGTCATTGCCGCCATGCGCGAAGCTGACCGCGGTGCAGGTGAAGATCAGAAGTGCACGGATGCCGCGCGGCGGGGGCGTGTCCCCCTCGGGCTCGCGGTACAGCCGCTTGTCGCGCAGGAAGCGCTTCATGAGGAGGAGCAGCATCAGCGCGCCGACGAAGCCGATCAGCGGACTGATCAGCAGGGCGGACAGCACCTTCTGAACCTGCGCCATGTCGACGCCCGACGTGCCGGGGATATTGGACAGCAGCTGGTTGGCCAGGCCGACGCCCAGGATGGAGCCGATCAGGGCATGGCTGGACGAATTGGGCAGCCCCACCGCCCAGGTCGCCAGGTTCCACAGGACAGCGGCCAATAGCAACGCGAAGATCATCGCGAACCCGCCGACCGACCCGACATGCAGCATCAGGTCGATGGGGAGCAGCGTGATGATCGAATAGGCGACCGCACCGGTCGACGTAACGACGCCCAGGAAATTGAAGAAGCCCGACCAGATGACCGCCAGGGGTGCCGGCATCGAATGGGTATAGATCACCGTCGCCACCGCATTGGCGGTGTCATGGAAACCATTCACGAACTCGAACCCCAGCGCGATCAGCAGCGCGAGGCCGAGGAATGCGAAGACGCCGATCGCCATCGGCTCGCCGACACGGGCGGTGTCGATCGCGACGCTATAGCCGGCATAGAGCAGGCCCCCGATCAAAAGGGCCCCGAACAGCCAGCGCCCCATCGGATGGAGCCCGGCATCGAGATGCGGCCCACGAACGCGGGATACGGATTGGCCACCGGCGAGCGCATGAGAAGTCATGATGTTCGTCCGTTGCGCTCTGGAGGTGACAATTTGATGACTGTGCGCCTGCCGATACTCGCCCGGCGCAACGCGGCCGGGCGCCCCGGATGGGGGCTCGGCCGTGCTGGCTGCCTGATCTTATTGATTGCTGGCCAGCGCCACCGGCTTGGCGACCAGCGCGGCGATCTTGACCGCGGCATCCGCACGCATTTCCTTGCGGCACTGCGCGACATTCGCATTGGCGATCAGGTCGCGGCTGACCGGACCGCAGGCGCGGGCAACTGCCCGGTTCAGGCGGGCGTCCAGCAGCGCGCGGTGATCGGCGCGATTCAGGTCGAGATCGCCGCGAAAGGCGGTGGCGGAGACGGGTTCACGAACCTGGGCGTGGGCGAGGACGGGCATAAAAAGCGATGCCGCGACGGCGGCGGCCATGAAACGGTTCATCGGGATAGCTCCTGCAGCGGGTCGTACCCGTCACGGCATGGGTGGATGCCCGGCTGGGATCCCCTACGCTCGTCGGCACGGGCCGCTCCCTAATCCCGCCGCATGTCGCTTTCGCGTCCTGCACAAGTCTGTGTCATGACGATCCCGCAAGGAAACAATCGCGCCAGAATTTCGCGAATGGTTGCCCCGGCTGCAAACGTTCCCTAACTGTTCGCGATGACCCCTGCCCCCCTCGATCCCGCCGCGCCGCCGACCGACTACCCCTATCTGCGGAGCCTGAACCCGGCGCAGCGCGAAGCGGTGTTGACCACCGATGGCCCGGTGCTGGTGCTGGCCGGTGCGGGAACCGGCAAGACCGCGGCGCTGACCGCGCGGCTGGCGCATCTGCTTTATACGCGCAAGGCCTGGCCGTCGGAGATCCTGTCGGTCACCTTCACCAACAAGGCGGCGCGCGAGATGCGCGAGCGGGTCGGGCGGCTGGTCGGCGATGCCGTGGAGGGTATGCCGTGGCTGGGCACCTTCCATGCGATCGGCGCCAAGATGCTGCGCCGCCATGCCGAGCTGGTCGGTCTGCAGTCCAATTTTACGATCCTTGACACCGACGACCAGCTGCGGCTGCTGAAGCAATTGATCGTCGCGGCGGATATCGACGAGAAGCGCTTTCCGGCGCGCGCGCTCGGCGGTCTGATCGACGAGTGGAAGAACAAGGGGCTGGTGCCGTCCGATATCGACGCGGGCGAGGCCGAGCGTTACGCCAACGGCCAGGGCGCGGATCTGTATCGCCAGTATCAGGAACGTCTGCGCAGCGTGAACGCCTGCGACTTCGGCGACTTGCTGTTGCACATGCTGACCATCTTGAAGACGCACCGCGACGTGCTGGAGCATTATCAGCAGCGTTTCCGGTACATCATGGTGGACGAATATCAGGACACCAACAGCGTCCAGTATCTGTGGCTGCGCCTCCTCGCCCAGGCGCGCAAGAATATCGCCTGTGTCGGCGACGACGACCAGTCCATCTATTCCTGGCGCGGCGCACAGGTAGAGAATATCCTGCGCTTCGAACGGGACTTTCCGGGTGCCAAGGTCATCCGGCTGGAACAGAATTACCGTTCCACGCCCCACATTCTGGGTGCCGCATCCGGCGTGATCGCCAACAATGGCGGGCGGCTGGGCAAGACGCTGTGGACCGAACTGGACGTCGGCGAGAAGGTCCGCGTGCTCGGAGTCTGGGACGGACCCGAGGAAGCCCGCCGCGTCGGCGAAGAGATCGAGGCCGCGCGACGCTCGGGCACATCCTATGGCGACATCGCCATATTGGTTCGCGCGCAGCACCAGACCCGTGAGTTCGAAGACCGCTTCATCGCGATCGGCTTGCCATACCGCATCGTCGGCGGCTTCCGCTTTTACGAGCGTGCCGAAATCCGCGATGCGCTCGCCTATCTACGGGTCGTCAACCAGCCGTCGGACGATCTGGCGTTCGAGCGGATCGTCAACGTCCCCAAGCGGGGGCTGGGCGACAAGGCGCTCGCCAAGATCCATCAACTCGCGCGGGCCGAGGATCTGCCGCTGACCATCGCCTCTGCGCGCATCTTGGACACGGACGAACTGACCCCCCAGGCGCGGCGGAGCCTGGGCAATCTGATCGGCGACATCGCCCGCTGGCGCGATATGGCCCGCGACCTGCCGCATCCCGAACTGGCGCGGCAGATGCTGGACGAGAGCGGCTATACCGCCATGTACCAGAACGAAAAATCGGCCGAAGCCGCAGGGCGGCTGGAGAATCTGTCCGAACTCGTTCGGGCGATGGAGGATTACGAGTCGCTCGGCGCCTTTCTGGAGCATGTCTCGCTGGTGATGGATCGCGACGGCGACCAGCGAGAGCCCGAGGTGACGATCATGACGATCCACGCCGCCAAGGGCCTGGAATTCGACACCGTCTTTCTCGCTGGCTGGGAGGAGGGGCTGTTCCCGTCCCAGCGCGCGATCGACGAGGGCGGCACGCGCAGTCTGGAGGAGGAACGGCGTCTGGCCTATGTCGCGATCACCCGGGCCCGACGAAAGGCGATCATCCTGCATGCCGCCAATCGCCGTATCTATGGCCAGTGGACGTCGAGCCTGCCGAGCCGCTTCGTCGGCGAACTGCCGCCCGAGCATATCGATAGCGAAACCAGCATGACCGGCGGCGAGAGCCTGTGGCGTGCCAACTGGTCCGAACATGCCGATCCCTTCGCCAATGTCGCACGCGGCACCGGGCGTGGCCCCGGCTGGCAGCGCGCGGCAGGTGGGCAGAACGCCCTGCCCACCCGGCCTGCGCGCATCGTCGAGTCCCGCTCGCCGTCCGTCGGCCTGGGGCAGAAGGGCCGCGACGACCTGAGCGTGGGCGACCGGGTGTTCCACCAGAAGTTCGGTTACGGCGAAATCGCGGTGATCGAGGGCAACAAGCTGGAGATCGATTTCGAACAAGCCGGGCGCAAGCGGGTGATGGACAGCTTCGTGACGAAGGGGTGAAGTTCCTGAACGGAAGCGCCGTTCAGGAACCATATCAATTCGCATCCGTATCGGTTCCCGGACCCGATTGTCCGGGCATTGGAGGGACAGGACCGATGGGCGTTCGTCATCTGACCATCGTAGCAATTACCGCCGCCGTCGCCGCGACGGCCATTCCAGCAAGCGCGCAGACGGCGGCCGACGATGCGCGGTTCCGCGCGGCGCAGGCCCGGTTCGACCGCGAATATCAACTCTATCGGCAGGAAGTCGATCTGTACCAGTCGCGACGCAACCATGGCGGCTATGGTGACGACGGGTACGCGCCGCCGCCGCCTCCAGGGCCCGGGCCGGGCGGCTACCGCGTCGCGCCGCCGGTTCCGGCCGATGGCTATGACCGCAATGCCGAGCCCTATTACGACCCGGTCGGCGACTATCGCGATGGACCGCAATATCGCGAGCGCGTGCTCCAGTCGCAGGACCGCGTCTATGCCGGAACCGATGGACGCTATTATTGCCGCCGGTCGGACGGGACGACCGGCCTGATCATCGGCGGGGCCGCAGGCGGTATCCTGGGTAATCTGGTCGGGGGTCGGAGCAGCACGATCGCGACGTTGCTCGGTGCGGCTGGCGGTGCGCTGGCGGGACGGTCGATCGACCAGAACCAGAGCCAGATTCGCTGCCGCTGACGATAGGCGCCGCGCCGGTCTATCACCGGAGCGGCGCCTTCGCGGTCTGGATCAGGACGGCTCGATCATCATGAGCGCGGCATTCTGATATTTTTCCGCCTCGCGTTCGAACAGCGCGCTGGCGGTAAAGCGGCGCGGGGTCAGGCGGAGCGAGCCGAGCCCGGCCAGCTTGAACGTCCCCATCTTCTCCTCGCGCGGCGGCTTGCCGTCCCGCTCGATGGTCGTTGCGTCGACGTACAGCTCGTCATGGCGCGTGAAGATCACATGGGGCGCGAGCACCACTTCGCCGCGATTATACAGGGCGGAGACCGCCTGCATCTTGACGATCGCTTCGAAGATGATGGCGGGAGCGCCTGCCGCCGGTTCAGCCGGACGGCGCTCGGTCGTCGTCATATCGGTCATGCCCCGCTTTTGCCCATCCTGCCGCAACGCAGCAAGCGGATAATTGCCGCTTACGTCATATGACATGGGCCGGGCGGCGTCACCACCCGGCCCGCATCGTCACTTCTTCGGCGCGTCCATCAGCTTCTGGGCGAAATAGACCATCTGCTGGGCGCTCAGACGGGCACCCTGCGCGATGTCGGCATCGCCCGAATGGCCGCCGGCCGTATCCTCATAGAAAAGATAGGGAATGCCGTATTCGGCCAGCCGCGCCGCGAACTTGCGCGCGTGTTGCGGGCCGACGCGGTCATCCTTCGTCGTGGTCCAGATATAGGGCTCGGGATAGGCCACGCCCTTGCGGATATTGGCATAGGGCGAAATCTTGCGCAGGAACGCGGCCTCTTCGGGCACGTCGATCGAGCCATATTCGTCCTTCCACGAATCGCCCGCCGCGATCTTCTGGTACCGGACCATGTCCAACAGCGGCACCTGGATCGTCACCGCCTTCCAGAGTTCGGGATGCTGCGTCAGCTCAACGCCCATCAGCAGGCCGCCATTCGACCCGCCATAGATGCCCAGCTTCTGCGGATCGGTGATCTTCCGCGCGAAGAGGTCCTTCGCCACGCTCGCAAAGTCGTCATAGATGATCTGGCGCTTCGTCTTGCGGCCAGCATCATGCCATTTGGGCCCGAACTCGCCACCACCCCGGATATTGGCGAGCACGAACGCCCCGCCCCGCTCGGTCCAGATCTTACCCGTCGAACCCAGATAATAAGGCAGGCGGGCGATCTCGAACCCACCATAGGCGGTCATCAAGGTCGGCGTCGTTCCGTCGAGCTTCGCGCCTTTGGGCAGCACGACGAAATAGGGGATTTTGGTCCCGTCGGTCGACGTCGCTTCATATTGGTGGACGGTGGTGCCCGCCGCATCGAAGCGGGCGGGCAGCGTCTTCAGGACCTGCGGCGCGGTCGGGCGGCCGGCGTCGAAGCGCGACAACACGGTCGGCGTGGTGAAGCCCGAGGTCGACAAATAGACGACGTCCGACCGGTCGCTGGTGCTGACCACGTCCACCGCCATATTGTCCGGAACCTGCACGGCCGACGCCGACCAGCCGTCTCCGGTTGGCGCGAATATGCTCGCCCGGCCGCGAACATTGTCGATATAGGTCACGACGACGCGGTCCTTGGTCGTCGCCACCCCTTCGACCGCCTGACGGTCGTTCGGCGTGAACAGCGCGCGGGGCGTAATTGTGCCCGCTTCCAGCTCGGACAAGGGTGCCCACACCACCGCACCCGCCGGATACGCGCCCCAGGCGTCGCTCGTCTGGAAGATCACCCGACCATCCACGAGCCCGGCGGGGAAGGCCCGCGCCGGCATGGCGATCGGTTTGGCGCCGCCGGTCGGGGTCCAGAACAGCTTGTCGCCACCGAAAAACGTCTTGCGCCGTTCGATCACGACGGCGCGATTGCCCTTGGCGTCGGTCAACACGCTGGCATAGGTGCCGAGTTCATCGGTCGGCGCGCCGCGATAGATTTCCTTGGCCTGGTCGAGCGGCAGGCCGCGCTTCACGGCCTTCACCACGAACGGATAGCTGGACTGGGTCAGCGTCCCCTGCCCCCAGTCGCGGCTGACCAGCAGCGTGTCCTTGTCCAGCCAGGAGGCGCCCTGCTTCGAGGTCGACAGACGGAAGCCGTTCGGCACGAACTGTCCCGTCTCCATATCGAACTCGCGATACTCGATCGCATCCTCGCCGCCTTCCGACAGCGCGATCAGGCACAGGCGATCTTCGGGGCTGAGGCAGGTCAGGCCCTTCCAGACCCATTTCTTGCCCTCCGCCTTGCTCAGGGCGTCCAGGTCCAGCAGCGTCGTCCATTTCGGATTGGCGGAGCCGTAATCCGCCTCGGTCGTCCAGCGCCACAGGCCCTGCGGATGATCAGCGTCGCGCCAGAAATTGACGATGCGACCATAAAGCTGGCCCGGCATCGGGATCCGGTCCTTGGCCGACGCGATGGCCAGCGCCTCGCCATAGAAGGTCTGGTAGCGCGGATCGTTCTGGAGCCGGGGCAGCGTCTTGGCATTTTCCGCCTCGACCCAGGCCAGTGCCTTGGCGCCGTCCTTGTCCTCCAGCCAGATATAGGGATCATTCTCGGTCATCGCGCTGGTCTGCGCCATGGCGACCCCCGCCACAAGCTGTCCGGCCAGCATCGTACCCGCCAGCAGTCCATGCCATCCCCGCATTCCGTCACGCTCCATCCATTGGCTTATTCAGCTGAATGTGACTTCATCACGCGGCGCTGGCAACCGGGCCGCGGCCATTATTGGGATACCGATCGGCCCTATCCGAAGCTGTTCGAATTGAAGCGCTTGGGCGATGTCCCAGATACGGAACGGCCCGCCCGGCGGCCCGTTCAGACAGCTCCCTAACCGCAGGAGCAGATCATGCCCTATGTGAAGACGCGCGACGGCACCGATATCTATGTCAAGGACTGGGGCGAAGGCCGCCCGGTGGTGCTCCTCCATGGCTGGCCCCTGTCGGCCGACATGTGGGATGCGCAGATGATGGCGCTGGCGGAGGCGGGTTTTCGCGCCATCGCCTATGACCGGCGCGGCTTCGGGCGATCCGGCCAGCCCTGGTCCGGCTATGACTATGACACGCTGTCCGACGATCTGGCGGATGTGCTGGAAGCAACCGGCGCGCACGATGCCGCGATCATCGGCTTTTCGATGGGCGGTGGCGAGGTCGCGCGCTATATGAGCCGCCATGACGGCAAGGGCGTGATCGCTGCCGGGCTGATCGCCTCGGTCGTGCCCTTCATGCTGAAGACCGACGACAATCCCCACGGCACCGACCAGTCGGTCTTCGACCAGATCGGCCAGAATCTGCGGGACGATCGCGCATATTTCCTGCGCCACACCTTCCTGAAGCAGTTCTTCGGGGTCGGCTATATCACCAGCCCCGTCAGCGACGATGTGCTCGACTGGGCGACGAGCGTGGCGATGCAGGCGGGGTTGAAACCGACGCTCGCCTGTGCCGAGTCGTTCAGCCAGACCGATTTCCGCCCCGACCTGTCCGCCTTCCGCGTGCCCACGCTGATCGTCCATGGCACCGGCGATCAGACCGTGCCGATCGACGCGGCGGGCCGCGCGGCGGCGGCGGGCATCGCCCATTCGCAGCTTGTCGAATATGAGGATGCGCCGCACGGCCTGAACGTCACGCACGGCGATCGCCTGACCAGCGACCTGCTGACCTTCCTCGGCGGATGATAAGAAAAGGGCGGCCCGCCAAGGCCGCCCTTTCTCATTTCAGGGGAACGATGACCTCGTCCGGATGGGCGACGTTCAGTTCCTTGCGCACCATCTCGTCCACCATGTCCGGATTGGCATGGTCGGGATCGAGAAGCGCAACGCGGTTCTTCAAGACCGTCCGCTTCTTGTCGAGCGCGGCATAGTCCTGCTCCCGCTTCACCAGCTGGCGCTGATATTCGCCATAAGCGAGCAGGCCGTTGCGCCCCAGCACCGCATAGGCGCCAAAGAAAGCAACGATCGTCAGACCAAGGGCGGGCAAGGCGGCCCGCCGCATGGTCCGGATGAAAGGCGACGGCTTTTTGGTCACAGTGGCCATATTCGTACCGACGCCCTTCGATTTCAAGCGCGGATCAGGATATCGCGACCGGCATAACGTGCCGAATCGCCCAGCTCTTCCTCGATGCGGATCAGCTGGTTGTACTTGGCGAGCCGGTCCGAGCGGGCCAGCGAACCCGTCTTGATCTGGCCGCAGTTGGTGGCGACCGCCAGGTCGGCGATCGTCGCGTCCTCGGTCTCGCCCGAGCGGTGCGACATGACGGCAGTGTAGCGCGAACGCTGTGCCAGCGACACGGCCTCCAGCGTCTCGGTCAGCGTGCCGATCTGGTTGACCTTGACCAGCAGCGAGTTGGCATAGCCGCCGTCGATGCCCTGCTTCAGGCGCTTGGGGTTGGTGACGAACAGATCGTCGCCGACCAGCTGCACCTTGTCGCCGATCATGTCGGTCAGCGCCTTCCAGCCTTCCCAATCGTCCTCGGCCATGCCGTCTTCGATCGACAGGATCGGATATTGGCGGGTCAGGTTGGCGAGATACTCGGCCATCTCATGGCTCGACAGGATCTTGCCTTCGCCCGAGATATTATACTTGCCGTCCTTGAAGAACTCGGTCGCGGCGCAGTCGAGTGCGATCATCACGTTGTCGCCCGGCTTGTACCCGGCCTTTTCGACCGAGGCCATGATGAAGTCGAGCGCCTCGGTGGTCGAGGCGATGTTGGGGGCGAAGCCGCCCTCGTCGCCCACGCCGGTCGCCAGGCCCTTTTCGTGCAGCGCCTTCTTCAGCGTGTGGAAGATCTCCGAGCCGCAGCGCACCGCCTCCACGATGTTCGCCGCGCCGACCGGCATGATCATGAATTCCTGGAAGTCGATCGGATTGTCGGCATGTTCGCCGCCATTTATGATATTCATCATCGGCACCGGCAACAGATGGGCCGAAACACCGCCGACATATTTATACAGCGGCAGGCCGCGCGCCTCAGCAGCGGCCTTGGCCGCGGCCAGGCTGACGCCCAGGATGGCGTTCGCACCCAGACGGCCCTTATTCTCGGTACCGTCGAGTTCGATCATCACGCGGTCCAGATCGGCCTGGTCCTCGGCATCGAGGCCGATGACCGCATCGGCGATCTCGTCATTGACCGCCTCGACAGCCGCCTCGACGCCCTTGCCCATCCAGCGGCTCTTGTCGCCGTCGCGCTTTTCGACCGCTTCATGGGCGCCGGTCGATGCGCCCGAAGGAACGGCGGCACGGCCGAAGCTGCCGTCTTCGAGCAACACGTCCACCTCGACGGTGGGGTTGCCGCGGCTGTCCAGGATCTGGCGCCCGTGGATGTCGATGATTGCGGTCACGTAACGATGCTCCTACATCAGCCTGAAAGTCTCGGCGCGGCTCTAACCTGTGACCATGCGAAGGGCAATTGCGGGAAAAGCATGGAACCGTGGTTCCTGTGCCGGGGTTAAGAGGCAAAACCGCCCGTTTGCCCGGGCCCAGAACGAAAGGGTTTTCCGATGGCTGACACCGACAGCACATTCCCCGCCGCCAATACCGGCGCCCCCAGCCTCGCCGGAAACGCTGCCGTGGCGCCGGACGTCGCTGCGCCCAACGCGTCGTTCGACAGTTCGGCCGAGGCGTCCAAGGCAAAGGCGGGACTCGCCGATGCCAAGCAGCAGGTCAAGGAAGGCGCGACCAAGGTGCAGCAGCAGGCGGTCGACAAGATCTACGCGCTGGCCGGCGACGGCAAGGCAAAGGCCGGATCGGCACTGGACCAGGTCGCGCAGATGCTGAACGACGCGGCGGGCCAGGTCGATGATAAGCTGGGCCAGCAATATGGCCAATATGCCCGGTCGGCCGCCGACACGGTCACCTCGCTGTCCGGCGCGATCAAGGACAAGGATGTCGAGGAGCTGCTCGACGACGCCCGCGCCTTCGTGACGAAGAGCCCGGCGGTTGCGATCGGCATTGCCGCAGCACTTGGCTTCGTTCTGGCGCGCGTCGTTCAGTCCGGCGTTGAAACCAGCCCATCTGCTGACCGCGCCGCGTGAACCGGGTCACCGAGTCCCTGACGGCCATGGCGCCAGAGCCGGAGACGCTGACCTCGCTCGTCTCGCAACTCGTCGATGACGGCCGGTCGTTCATCACGGCCGAGATTGATCTGGTCAAGGCGCGCGCGACGGACAAGATCGGCCGGTATCGCAGCGCCGCTATTTTCATCGGCATTGCGGCCGTGCTCGGCCTGGCCGCCCTGATCGCCCTGCTCGTCGGCCTCATCATGACGCTGACCCCGCTGACAGGGCCGTTCGCCGCGACGCTGATCGTCGTCGGTGCCGTTCTGATCATCGCCGGAATCCTGGCGATGGTGGGCAAGTCTCGTCTGACCGGAGACTCTGCATGACCGTCGCCGAAGCCGAAGCGCGGGCCGCCGAAGCACGCGAGCGGATGAACCAGACCGCGTCGCGTATCCAGGCTCGCTTGGAGCCGCAGGCCCTGGCTGCACAAGCCAAGGAAGCGGGCATGTGCGCGGCTCGGTCGGGTATCGAAACGGCCAAGAACAATCCCGCCACCGTGGCGGGCGGCGTCGCGGTGCTGGGCCTGCTCCTCAACCGTCGGCGGATCGCCCGCCTTTTCATACGCAAACGCTGATTTGGCGCGCCGGGCTCCGACCCCGGCGGCACAGCCCAGAAGGATGTTCGCCATGACCACCGAAACCCATCAGAATCAGCAGACCGAGGGCCTCCGCGAAAAGCTGGACCATGGCCGCGAAACCGCGTCGCAGGCGCTGCACGACGCCAAGGACAAGGCCGGCGAACTCGCGCACAAGACCGCGCGCACGATCGAGGCGAACCCGATCGGCGTCCTGGTCGGCGGCCTGGCGATCGGCGCGATCATCGGCGCGCTGATCCCGCGTTCGACGCGTGAAAAGGAAGTCCTGACCCCACTCGGCAAGAAGCTGGGCGAGACGATCCGTCAGGCGACCCAGGCCGCTCGCGAGACGGGCCTGCGCGAACTGGAGGATGCCGGTCTGACCAAGGACAATGCCAAGGACCGCGCCCGGTCGCTGTTCGACAATGTCGTGAAGGCGGCGAGCAGCGCCGGATCGGCAGCGGCCAAGGCCGCCACGAACAAGACGGCGGCCTGATCGCCCGGAGATCGGAAACCTCCGATCGGCCCTTTGGACGCCCGCATGGTTCACCCGGACCGTGCGGGCGTTCCGCTTTATTGCGACGGTGTCTTGCGAGGAGTGACCGGTCTTTCTAACACGGTGGCCTCGCTGCTTTTTTCCGGGATTTCCGTTTGCGCTCTCTGCCCCTTGCTGCCCTCGTCGCGCTTCTTGCCGCGACTGCTCCTCTTGCCGCCCATGCCCAGGCCATTCCCGTCGCCGCGCCCCAACCGGGAGAGGGCAAGGAAGATGCCCGGCTGAAGCAGCTCTTCCATGACAGCGACGAAGCCAGCCTGGCCCGCAACCCGATCAGCGGATTGTTTCGCGGGGACATGCGCCGGGCGGACCGGATCGGCGACTTCTTCT
The DNA here is from genome assembly GCF_913062585.1 of uncultured Sphingomonas sp. Classification (GTDB taxonomy): domain Bacteria; phylum Pseudomonadota; class Alphaproteobacteria; order Sphingomonadales; family Sphingomonadaceae; genus Sphingomonas. The sequence goes on from NZ_CAJXWX010000008.1 coordinate 43,203, forward strand.
CCGATGCCTATATCGCGGCAGAGCGGGCGGCGGCGCAGAAGGATCTTCAGGATCTGGCCCGGATCGACCGGTCCAGGCTGACCCCGACGAACCAGATCGCCTATGATGTCTTCAAGCAGCAGACCGAGACGACGCTGAAGGGCTATGACCCGGCGATCGTCGCGCTGACCATCGTGCGACCGATGGATCATTTCTACGGCATCCAGACCTTCTATCCCGAATTCGCGTCGGGCCAGGGTGCCGCGCCCTTCAATACGGTCGCCGATTACGACAACAACCTGAAGCGCAACGTCGAATATGCCCGTCTGCTCGACGAGGCGATCGCCCGCTTCCGCCAGGGTATGGCGACCGGCGTCGTCCAGCCCAAGCTGGTCGTGCGCAACATGATCGCGCAGTTCGACAATCTGCTGAACGTCCCGGTCGAGGAATCGACCTTCTACGGTCCGGTCAAGCGCTTCCCCGCGACGATCCCCGCGACCGAACAGGCGCGCCTGAAGGCCGCCTATGCCCAGCAGATCCGGGACGTCATCGTCCCCGCCGAACAGCGGATGCGGACCTTCCTGGCCGACACCTATCTGCCCGCCGCACGCGACAGCGTCGGCCTGTCGGGCATGAAGGGCGGCGACAAGCTCTATGCCTATCTGATCGAGCAGAACACGACCCTGCCGCTCAAGGCCGAAGACGTGCACCAGCTCGGCCTGTCCGAAGTCGCGCGCATCCTGAAGGCCATGGAGGTCCAGAAGCAGGCGGTCGGCTTCAAGGGCAGCCTGCCCGAGTTCTTCACCTTCTTGCGCACCGATCCGCAATTCGCGCCCAAGAGCGCCGCACAGCTTCGTGAGGGTTATGAAGCGATCGGCCGCCGCATCGACGCGCGCATCCGCGAGCAGTTCTCGCTGATCCCCAAGACCGCATTGGAAATCCGCCCGGTCCCGGCCTTCAAGGAAAAGACCGATGCGGGTGGCTCCTATCAGGGCGGCACGCCCGACGGGACGCGGCCGGGGGTGTTCTATTACAACACTTACGACCTGCCCTCGCGGTACATGTGGGAAATGGAGACCTTGTACCTCCATGAAGCGGTGCCGGGACATCATTTCCAGATCAGTCTGGCGCAGGAGAATGCCGCCCTCCCCGCGTTCATGCGCTTTGGCGGCAATACTGCTTATGCCGAGGGTTGGGCGCTCTATGCCGAGACGCTGTGGCCGGAGCTGGGCATGGAGACCGATCCTTACCAGCGCATGGGTGGCCTGAGTGACGAGATGCTGCGCGCGATGCGCCTGGTCGTCGACACCGGCATCCATGCCAAGGGTTGGACGCGGGATCAGGCGATCGAATATATGCTCGCCAACTCCCCCATGGCGCGCACCGACGCCACCGCCGAGGTGGAACGCTACATCGCCATCCCCGGCCAGGCGCTCGCCTACAAGATCGGCCAGCTGACGATCAGCCGGTTGAAGGCGCAGGCCAAGGCGGAACTGGGTGCCAAGTTCGATCCGCGCCGCTTCCATGCCGAGGTGCTGGATACCGGCGCGCTGCCCATGCCGGTGCTGGAGAAGAAGATCGCCGACTGGATCGCGGTCGAAAAGCGGCGTTGATCGGGGAATAAGCGCCGCGTCTTAAGGGACGTGGCGCTTTTCCAGCTTCCGGGCGAGGGTCCTGCGGTGCATGCCCAGGCGCCGCGCGGTTTCCGAGATGTTGAAATTGGTTTCGGCCAGCGTCTCGTTGATCCGCTCCCATTCCAGCGTCTTGATCGAGCTGGGCCGGTCGGTGATCGCGGTCGTCGCGTCACCGCCCGCCTTGTGGAAGGCCGCTTCGATATCATCGGTATTGGACGGCTTGGCCAGGTAATGGCAGGCGCCCAGCTTGATCGCCTCGACCGCGGTCGCGATGCTGGCGAAGCCGGTCAGCACGACGATCAGCATGGCCGGATCATGCGCGTGTAGCGTCTGGACGCAGGCCAGCCCCGAGGCCTGGCCGAGTTTCAGGTCGACCACCGCATAGCGCGGCGTCGTTTCGCGCAAGGTCGCCACCAGTGCATCCGGGCTGGCGGCCACCCAGACCCGGTATCCCCGCCGCTCGAAGGACCGCTGCAAGGTTCGTGCGAAGGTCTCGTCGTCCTCGACGATCACCAAAGAGCGTCCGTCGTCCATATCTACTCCCGATCCGACACGCCGATCATGCTTAAAGGTAGGGTGAGCGTCACCACCGCGCCACCCTCCGGCCGGTTCGCCGCCTCGACCCGTCCGCCCAGCTTGCGGACGACGCTCGACACCAGGAACAGGCCGACGCCATGCCCCTCGCCCTTGGTCGATTGCTGGGGACGGCCGACCTGCGCCAAGGTGGTGTCGGTAAAGCCCGCACCGCGATCCGTGACGCGGACTGCCACCGCCCCGCCTTCCCGCGCGACGCTCAAGCCGACCCAGTGCGGCGATGCCTCCGCCGCATTGTCGAGCACGTTCCATACCGCCTGCTTGATCGCGGGATCGGATACGATGGCAGCGTCATCGTCCGTCCGGCGATAGTCGAGCGTCACCTGCGCATGGCTCTGCCGCCACTCCTCGACGATCGTGTCGATGAAGCGCCCGACCTCGGACAGTTCGGCCGCCTCGCCGCGCGGTTCACCCGCCGATTGCAGGATGCGGGTGACGATCGCCTTGCAGCGCTGGACCTCCGCCTGCATCTCGGCGATCTCGCCCATCAGTTCGGCGTCGTCGCGCAGCTTCGGCACGCGCCGCCAGTCGCTCAGGATGACCGACAGGCTGGCCAGTGGCGTGCCCAACTCATGCGCCGCGCCCGAGGCGAGCAGGCCCATGCGGACGATATGCTCTTCCTCGGACGCCTGTTGGCGCAGATCGGCCAGGCGCGCGGCACTGCGCCGGAGATTATGGCTGATCCGGGTGACGAACAGGATCAGCAGCCCCGCGACCAACGCGAAGCCCAGCCAGTTGCCCAGCGTGTGAAGCCCGGCAATGTCTCCGAACAACCAGGGCGGAAAGGCCAGCGGCCTGTGGTGCAGCGACAACAGCCCGAAACACACGCCCGTGATCCCCGCCAGCGCCCAGGCGGACCAGGTTTCCAACAGTACCGCGCCCAGCACAACCTGGATCAGATAGAGCGAGATGAACGGGTTCGTCGCGCCCCCCGCCAGAAACAGCTGGAGCGTCAGCGTGCCGACGTCGAACATCAGCGCGAACAGCAATTCGGTATTGGTGATCCGATGAAAGCGCAGGCGGAAATGGCTGAGCAGGTTGATCGCGATGGCCATGACCAGCACGCCCATCATCGCCGGAATGGGAAGCTCCACGCCCATCACGCGATTGACGAACAGGATCGTCACCAGCTGTCCCGCCACCGCCATCCAGCGCAGGTGGATAAGCTGGCGCATATTCGCGGTGCCCGCCGTCGGATCGGGTTCGCGCGGCCGCATCGTGAAGGGCAGGAAAGGCGGCTCGCCCGAGGTCAATCGCGGCCCCGCCGCCACAGGATGACGAGGCCGACCATCGTCAGGATCGCCAGCGCGAACCAGGTCAGCGCATAGGACAGATGGCTGTTGCGGAAGGCGACCACCGTCAGCCCGCCCACCGGATAGCCGCCGGGATTGGGGCTGGCATCCGCGTCGATGAAATAGGGCGCGACCGGCCCCAGCCGCTTGGCCTGGGCAATTGCGGCGACGTCGCGTGAATACCAGCAATCGGCGGCCGGGTCGTTCGACCGGAGGAATGCGCCTCCGGGCTCGGTCACGCGGACCAATCCCGTGACCCGAACCGGTCCGTCCGGGCGACTATGATCCTGGCGCTTCTCGGCAGGCACGAAGCCGCGATTTATCAGAATGGTGACGTTTGGCCCCGCCAGCGGGGTGATGACCCAATAGCCGGGCCCGCGCTCGGTTACGGCCTGGACAAACGTCTCACGATCGTTGCGAAAGCGACCTTCTGCCGTGACCCGGCGATAGGCATCGGCCTTGTCGGCAGTCGGAGGCGCCGCAACCGGTGGTGCGTGGAGCCGCGCCTCGACGGTTGCGATCAGGTTCAGCTTCCACACCCGGCGCTGCAATTGCCACACGCCAAGCGAGACGAACCCCGCGATCAGCGCCAAGCCGATCGCGGTCAGGACCGCCAGCGTCAGCGGCGAGCGGCCCCGCCGCCCGCCCCTTACGCCGGCGTCCGCCATTACATGCCGCCGCCCATCTGGGCGGCCATGTCCGGCATCATGTTGGTGTTCATGTGATACATGACCCAGATCGATCCGCTGAGCGTGATGACGACCAGCACAGCGGTAAACACCAGCGCCATCATCGTCCAGCCACCCTCCGACTTGGTGTTCATGTGGAGGAAGTAGATCATGTGGACGACGATCTGGACGAAGGCCAGACCCATGATGACGAGCGCGGTCGTCTGGGTATCGCCCAGTGCGCCGGTCATGACCGCCCAGAACGGGATGGCCGTCAGGATCACCGACAGCACGAAGCCGATCATGTATCCCTTTATCGAGCCATGGCCATGGGTGTCGCCATGCGCGTGATCGTCGTGGCCGTGGTCGCCATGACCATGCGGGGTATGAGCGCTCAACGGAGAACTCCCATCAGATAGACAAAGGTGAAGACACCGATCCAGACGACGTCCAGGAAGTGCCAGAACATCGACAGGCACATCAGGCGACGCTTGTTCGCCTCGATCAGGCCGAAGCGGCCGACCTGCACCATCAGCGTGACCAGCCAGATCGAACCGAAGGTTACGTGCAGACCATGCGTGCCGACGAGCGTGAAGAAGGACGACAGGAAGGCCGAACGCTGCGGACCCGCGCCCTCATGGATGAGGTTGGCGAATTCGTAGAGCTCGATCGACAGGAAGGCGAGACCGAACAGGCCGGTGATGCCCAGCCAGATCAGCGTGTTCGACTTCTGGTTCTTCTCCATCGCGATCATGGCGAAGCCATAGGTGATCGACGATAGCAGCAGCATCGAGGTGTTGAGCGCGACCAGCGGAAGCTCGAAAATCTCCCGCGGGGTCGGCCCGCCCGCATAGCTGGTGCCCAGCACGCCGTAGGTGGCGAACAGGATGGCGAAGATGAGGCAGTCGCTCATCAGGTACATCCAGAAGCCGATGGCCGTGGAGCCACCGCCTTTGTGATGATGATCCTCGTCCTCGACCAGATAATAGGTCGGGTTCTTCGCCGGATCGGCGCTCAGAACATCGGTCGACATGGATCAGGCTCCCTGCCCGAGCAGGCGACGCCGCTCGCTTTCCGTTGCCACGACTTCCTCGACGGGGATGTAATAATCGCGGTCATAGTTGAACGTGTGCCAGATGGCGACGACGACGACACCGATCAGGCCGAAGGCGGCGAGCCACCACATGTACCAGATCATGCCGAACCCGAAGGCGGTCGACAGGCCGGCGATGATGACGCCGGTGCCCGTGTTCTTGGGCATGTGGATCGGACGATAGCCCTCGACCGGCGCCTGCGCCTTCTTGTCCTTCATGTCGTACCAGGCGTCCAGCTCATGGATGACCGGCGTGAAGGCGAAGTTGTAGTCCGGCGGCGGCGACGAGGTCGCCCATTCCAGCGTACGACCGTTCCAGGGATCACCCGTCACGTCGCGCAGTTCTTCCTTCTTCCAGATCGACACGCCGATCTGGACCAGGAAGGCCCCGATGCCGCCCGCGATCATCAGCGCACCCAGGAGTGCGACGATGAAGTAGATTTGCAGCGACGGATCGTCGAAGTGATGGAGGCGACGCGTCACGCCCATCAGGCCCATGATGTAGAGCGGCGTGAAGGCAACCCAGAAGCCGATGACCCACAGCCAGAACGACACCTTGCCCCAGAACTGGTTGAGCTTGAAGCCGAAGGCCTTGGGCCACCAGTAGTTGATCGCGGCAAAGGCGCCGAACAGCACGCCGCCGATGATCACGTTGTGGAAGTGCGCGATCAGGAACAGCGAGTTGTGCAGCACGAAGTCGGCGGGCGGAACGGCCAGCAGAACGCCGGTCATGCCACCGATCGAGAAGGTCAGCATGAACGCGATGGTCCACATCATCGGCAGCTCGAACCGGATGCGCCCCTTGTACATGGTAAACAGCCAGTTGAAGATCTTCGCACCCGTCGGGATCGAGATCACCATGGTGGTGATGCCGAAGAACGAGTTGACGCTGGCGCCCGAACCCATGGTGAAGAAGTGGTGCAGCCAGACCAGGTACGACAGGATCGTGATGACGATCGTGGCGTAGACCATCGAGGTATAGCCGAACAACCGCTTGCCCGAGAAGGTCGAGGTCACTTCCGAGAACACGCCGAACAGCGGCAGGATCAGGATGTACACCTCCGGGTGACCCCAAATCCAGATCAGGTTCACGTACATCATCGGGTTGCCGCCGAGATTGTTCGTGAAGAAGTTGGTGCCGACGTAACGGTCGAGCGACAGTAGGACGAGCGTGGCGGTCAGCACGGGGAAGCTGGCGACGATCAGGACGTTCGCGCACAGCGAGGTCCAGCAGAACACCGGCAGCTTCATCATGGTCATGCCCGGCGCGCGCATCTTGATGATCGTCGCGATCAGGTTGATGCCCGACAGGGTCGTACCGACACCCGCCACCTGCAGTGCCCAGATATAATAGTCGACGCCGACATCGGGACTGAAGTCCAGCTCCGACAGCGGCGGGAAGGCCAGCCAGCCGGTCCGCGCGAACTCGCCGATGAACAGCGAGGCCATGACCAGCACGACACCGCCCGCGGTCATCCAGAAGCTCAAGTTATTGAGATACGGGAAGGACACGTCGCGCGCGCCGATCTGGAGCGGCACCACATAGTTCATCAGGCCGGTGATGATCGGCATCGCCACGAAGAAGATCATGATGACGCCGTGGGCGGTGAACACTTGGTCATAGTGATGCGAGTTCAGGAAGCCCTGGTTATCGCCGAACGCGATCGCCTGCTGCCCGCGCATCATCAGCGCGTCGGCAAAGCCGCGCAGTAGCATCACGATGCCCAGGATCATGTACATGATCCCGATGCGCTTGTGATCGACCGTGGTGAACCACTCCTTCCAGAGATAGCCCCACAGCTTGAACTTGGTGATCAGCGCCAGCACCGCGATGCCGCCGACCGCGACACCCAGGAAGGTGCCGACGACGATCGGCTCGTGGATCGGCAACGATTCGATCGATAGCCGCCCGAAGATGGTCTTTATGATGTGTTCCATGATGGCGTGCCTCAGCCGCGACCCGCACCGGCATGACCAAAGGTCTGCGGGCCGGGGGTCTGCGGGATGGAAAGGAAGGACATGCGGCGGTTCTTCATCTCGCCCGGTTCCTGCACGCCGTTGGAGGGCACAGGCTCCTTGCTCTGATGCGGCGAGGTCTGGATTTCCTCGGGCGACTTTTCGAGTGCGCCCTTGGTCCGCTCACCATGCATCGGGCCGGTATTGTTGACCGGCGGATTGCCCTCGCCGACCTTCATCTTGTGCGGGTCGCCGCCACCGCTCATCCGGTCGTGCATCATCACGTCGGACATGCACGGGGTGTTGTCGGCGACGCAGCGGTTGACGACACGATCGAACAGGCCGCCCTGCACGCCGTTGAAATACATGGCGGGCACATATTCGCTGGGCTTCTCGACCGTCAGGAACGCGGCGCGGGTCAGCTGGCCCTTGCCCTTTGCCTGACCGGCCTGCGAGGAGCGGACCTTCTCGACCCACTGGTCGAAGCCATTCGCCTGGAGCGCGTAGACCGGGAAGTTCATGCCCGAGAAGCCCGCGCCGCTATAATGCGACGACAAGCCCTTGAACGTGCCCTCGCGGTTGATGACCGCATGCAGCTTCGTCTCCATGCCGGGCATGGTGTAGATCATGCCGGCCATGGCGGGGACGTAGAAGGCGTTCATCACCGAGGTGCCGGTCAGCCGGAACTCGACCGGGCGGTCGACCGGCAGCGCCAGTTCGTTGATCGTGGCGATGCCCTGTTCCGGATAGATGAACAGCCATTTCCAGTCGAGCGCGACGACCTGAACCTCGAGCGGCTTGACGCTAGAGGCGATCGGCTGGCCGGGAGCTGTGCGCTCGATCGGGCGGTACGGGTCGAGCAGATGGGTGCTCGTCCAGGTCACCGCACCGAGACAGATGATGATCAGCAGCGGCGCCGACCAGATCACCAGCTCCAGCATGGTCGAGTGATCGAAATCCGGATCATATTCGGCGTCCGTGTTGCTCTTGCGATAGCGCCACGCGAACAGCACCGTCAGCGCCATCACCGGAATGATGATGAGCAGCATCAGGGCCGTCGCGATCAGCACCAGATCGCGTTGCTGCACGGCGACGTCACCGGCAGGGTTGAGCACGACCGCGTCGCATCCCCCCAGCATGGCCAGGAGGGGCAAGGCGGCCCAGCGAAGAGGGCGCAGGCGCGCAAGGCTCGACGAATGAGACATATGGAAAGCGCCGCTACGCCTTTGCTGCACCTGCGCACATTGGACAGTTTGTCCAATCCCCCCGCCCGATCGAAAGGCGCATAGGCGCAGCAGAATGGCGGTTCTGCGCGGTCGTTATGCGCCGCATCCGATCCGCCGATGGGAACATGCAAGAAGTCAGGACTGGCAGCCGATGAGCGCAGAGTTAACCGCATCGACCTCGACGCCCCTTGAGCGGGACGCGCGGCTGGTCAATGCCCGTGATCCGCACCATGTCGCGCCGGGCGATATCGCCATCGGCGTCATCATCGGGCGTACGTCGGAATTTTTCGACTTCTTCGTATACGCCATCGCCTCGGTGCTGGTGTTCCCGTCGCTGATCTTTCCCTATGTCGACGCGCTGACCGGTACGCTCTATTCATTCGCGCTGTTCTCGCTCGCGTTCATCGCGCGCCCGATCGGCACCTTCATCTTCATGGCGGTCGACCGTAACCTCGGACGCGGGGTCAAGCTGACCATCGCGCTGTTCCTGCTCGGCGGATCGACCATGGCGATCGCCTTCCTGCCCGGCTATGCGCAGATCGGCACCTCGGCCGCCGTCCTGCTCGGCATCTTCCGCATCATGCAGGGTCTCGCCCTGGGCGGGGCCTGGGACGGCCTGCCCTCGCTGCTGTCGCTGAACGCACCGGAGCGTCGTCGCGGCTGGTATGCGATGATCCCGCAGCTGGGCGCGCCGCTCGGCCTGCTGGTCGCCAACGGGCTGTTCGCCTTCTTCCTGACGACGCTGAGCACCGCCGACTTCCTCGACTGGGGCTGGCGCTATCCGTTCTTCGTGGCCTTCGCGATCAACGTCGTGGCGCTCTTCGCCCGTTTGCGCATCGTCGCGACGCCCGAGTTCCAGCGCCTGTTCGAGACCCGCGAGCTTCAGCCCGCGCCGGTCGGCGAGACGCTGAGCACCGAAGGCCGCACGGTCATCCTGGGCGCCTTCGCGCCGCTCGCCAGCTTCGCGATGTTCCACATCGTGACGGTGTTCCCGCTGTCCTGGGTCGTGCTGTTCAACAAGGAACGCCCGCAGGACTTCATGATGATCGAGATCATCGGCAGCATCGTCGGCGTGTTCGCGATCCTCGCCTCGGGCAAGATCGCCGACCGTGTCGGTCGCCGTACCCTGCTCGGTTTCTCGGCCGCCGGTATCGCCGCCTTTGCGGGCTTCGCGCCGCAGCTGCTGGACAATGGCGGCACGGGCGAGACGATCTATATCGTCCTCGGCTTCCTGCTGCTGGGCTTGGGCTTCGGCCAGTCGTCGGGTGCGATCAACTCGGGCTTCTCGTCGCTGCGCCGCTATACGGGCGCCGCGATCACCTCGGACCTGGCCTGGCTGATCGGCGCGGGCTTCGCGCCGCTCGCCGCGCTGTTGCTGTCGAGCCATTTCGGCCTGCTGGCGGTCGGCGCCTATCTGCTGTCGGGTGCGGTCGGGACGCTCGCCGCGCTCGGCATCAACAAGGAACTCGCCAAGCGCGCTTCGTAACGCGCATCGGTGATCCGAAAACGAAGCGGCCGGCGGGGCGACCCGCTGGCCGTTTTGCTTTGGGGAAGGCCATCCTACATTCATCTTGGGTGCGTATCAGGCCCGGTAGGAGGCGATATGACGATAGGCAATTGGCGTAAGGCCGTAACGGCCATGGCAGTGGCGGGCGGCGCATTATTCGCGAGCGCTGCGGACGCGCGGGTGCCCGCAGGCATCTGGGCCAATCCGTCGAACACGGTGCAGGTCCGCTTCGCCCCCTGTGGTCGCGGACGCGATGCGCAGCTGATGTGCGGTACGGTCGTCTGGGCAAGCGAACAGGCCAAGGCCGATGCCGCGCGAGGCAGTTCGCCACGTCTGGTCGGAACCGAGCTGTTCACCGACTTCGAAGAGCAAGAACCCGGCCGCTGGGCGGGCACCGTCTACATCCCCGATATCGGTCGCGAGGTAGAGGGCACGATCACCCAGGTGGACGCGCGGACGCTGGTGGGCGAAGGGTGCCTGCTGGGGCGGCTCGGGTGCCGCGAACAACGCTGGCGCCGGATCAAATAGCGGCTCCGATGGAACCGTCTCGCGTTTGCGGCGTCCCCGACGCGATAGCAGGGAAAGGAACGCCATGGCGGACGATGCGCTGACAGTGATTGCCGATACGGTCGAGGACAATGCGTCCGAACGGCAGGTGGAATTCGTCGGGGAGTTGGACGGTGAAGAATATCAGTTCGCCGTTCAGTATGACCTGCTTGAGGCGTTAAGCGGCGACGTACCCGATGGCGATGCCGTCGAACTGTTCGAGCGGTACGCCGACGACATTCTCGAGGCGGCACAGACCGCGCTCGGCCGTGACATGACCCAGTCGCTGGTCGTCGTCAGCGAGAACGACCTCGACTGATCCCGTTGCCCGGGATCAGCGGCTGAATAGCCGGTCGATCTGCTGCGCAAGTTCCGCCAGCGTGTAGGGCTTGCGCAGCAGGGCAAAGCCATGGCTACCCTCATCGGCGATGACCTGGCTATAGCCGCTGGTGAGCAGAATCCGCAGGCCCGGATGGTTGCGGGCGATGTCATGGGCGAAGTCGATGCCTGACTGGCCCGGCATCATGACATCCGAAAAGACGAGATCGAAGCGTTCGGCTCCGGCATTCAGCTCCTCGATTGCCGCAGCCGCGTTGGTCGCGATGACCGTCCGACAGCCCAGCGTCCGAAGCGCCTCGACCGCGAACTGGCCGACCTCGATATTGTCCTCGACCACCAAGACGCAGCGATCGGCATGCGGCGCGCCCGGCATCCCGCTCGACCGGCTGTCCGGCACAGGCAGGCCATCCACCTGCGGCAGGACCAGCGTGAAGGTCGCGCCCTGTCCCGGTGCGCTGACGACATGGACGTCGCCACCCGACTGACGGGCAAAGCCGAAGACCTGGCTAAGCCCCAGACCTGTCCCGGCCCCCAGGCGCTTGGTCGTGAAAAAGGGCTCGAAAATCTGGTCGAGCCGGTCCGGTGGAATACCCTCGCCCGTATCGGCGATCGCGATATGCACCTGCGGCTTGCCGGTCGCGCCGGCCCGGCCCCGGATTTGAACGGTCAGCTGCCCCTGCCCCGCCATCGCGTCGCGTGCGTTGACCGCCATGTTGACGATCGCGGTATCGAGCTGGCTGCGGTCGACATGCGCGCGGCACGGCGCGTCGGGCAGATCAAGGACCAACCGAATGCCCGGACCGCACAGCGTCGTGATCATGTCGGTCAGTGCGGTGATGCTGTCGCCGACATCGACGATTTCGGGCGTCAGCGGCTGGCGTCGGGCGAAGGCCAGCAATTGCGCGGTCAGCTTGGCCGCACGGTCGGCCGCGTCGGCAATGGCGTCGATCTGGCGCTGGCGGCGCTCGGCCGGGAATTCTGCGCGACGCAGCAGGTCGATCGAGCCGCGAATGACGGTCAAGAGGTTGTTGAAATCATGCGCGACGCTGCCCGTCAGCTGGCCGATCGCCTCCAGTTTCTGGGCCTGGCGCAATTGTTCCTCTGTGGTGCGCAGCGCGGCTTCGGCGGCCTTTTGCTGGGTGATGTGGCGGCCCACCCCGAAAACCTCATAGGCGCTGGACGCCCCGACCCAGGCGATCCATTCGTCATGTCCCTGGGCATGGCGCAGACGCAGTTCGATGCGCGTGACGCTGCCGGTCAGCGAGGCCTTCAGCGCCTTTTCGGCGGCCGGCCGGTCCTCGTCCTGCACCAAATCCAGGATCAGGCGTCCGATCAAATCGGACGGTTCATAGCCCAATAGCGTTTGCCAGGCCGGATTGACGCGGTGGATGATACCCTCCGCGCCGACCACGGTCAGCAGGTCGGGCGATACGTCCCACATCCGGTCGCGCTCGGCGGTTCGCTCGACGATCCGCTGTTCCAGCGTGACGTTCAGCGCGCGAAGTTCCTCCAGCGCCTGGGACAGTTGCACCTGGCTTTCGCGCAATGCCCTATCGGCATGAACCCGGGCCGTCGTCTCGTTGGTGAAGATGAAGAGCCCGGCCACCTTGCCCTCGCCATCGAGGACGCGCGAGTAGGAGAAGGACCAGAAGGTATGTGCCTCGCCCCGGTCGGTATCCAGCTTCCAGGGCAGGTCGACGAAACGCTGCGTCCGTCCTGCCAGCGCATCGTCGATGATCGGCCGGGCCTGTTCCAGCGCATCGGCCCAGACCTCGTCGAACCGCGACCCCATGGCCCAGGACAGCCGGGGTCCGAGCAGCGGGAAATAGGTCTCGTTGAAGAAGAAATGGAGATCGGGCCCCCAGGCGAGGATCATTGATTCCGGCGAGTTGAGAACCAGGCTGAGCGCGACCCGAAACGCCTCGGGCCATTCCTGCGGCGGACCGAGCGGGTGGCCGGTCCAGTCGCGCGCCAGGATCAGCCGGGTGGCTTCACCCCCTCCTTCCAGAAACGCGAAACGGGGATCGGACAGCGCGGTACTCATCCGCATGCTGGTAGCAAGTCGATCCCCGGTCCGCCACCGTCACAATTCTTCGCCAGCCAGGGTCGCAGCGGCCTGAATGACGGCGAGATGGGTGAGCCCTTGTGGCATATTGCCCAGATAATGGCCCGTCTTGGGGTCGATCATTTCGGCATAGAGTCCGGCACCCCGGCTATCGAGCGCCTCCGTCGCGGCGTCGAAGGCCGCCTGCGCCGCCTTCCGCTGGCCCAGGATCGCGCGCGCCTCGATCATCCAGAAGGTGCAGGCCAGGAAACAGGCCTCTTCCTTCTGCACCCCCGAATAGCGATAATGGAACGCGCCGGATCCCAATTCCCTGTCCAGCGCGTCGAGCGTGCGGGCCAGCCGGTCCTGCCCGTCGAAGCGGAACCGCACCGCCAGCGCCAGGCTCGCGTCCAGCGCGTCGCTGTCGGGATGCATCAGATAGGCGCCGCGCTTTTCCGACCAGCAATGTTCGCCGATCCATGCCTCGATCCGATCGCGTTCGCGTGCCCAGCGATCACGGCAGGTGGTCGGGATCTGCCCTTCGTCGGCCAGTTCGACCGCGCGCGCCAGCGCCTGCCAGCAGCTGATCTTCGACATGGTGTAATGCCGCTCCTCGGGCAGTTCCCAGATGCCCGCGTCGGGCAGCCGCCAGCGATCGGCGCAGGTATCGGCCAGATGCGACAGCGTCTCCGCGCTGGCGGTGTCGAGGAAGTTGCCGCAGGCGACGAAGCGGCTCGCGGTTTCGAAAATGTCGCCGTAGATACCGTGCTGGTGCTGGCCACCCGCCAGATTGCCGACCCGGACGGGCCGGGAATGGCGATAGCCGCTCACCGCGATCTCGCGCTCGGCCGGAACGGGGCGGCCGTTCAGCGTGTAGCAGACCTGCGGATCGCCCTCCCCCAGTCGCTTGAGCAGCCAGGTAAAGGCCGCCTTCGCCTCGCCATGCGCGCCGATGCGCAGGAACGCCTTGATCGTGTAGCCCGCGTCGCGGACCCAGGCGTAGCGATAGTCGTAATTCTTCTCGCCGCCGATCCCTTCGGGCAGCGACGTCGTGGCCGCTGCCGTGATGGCACCGGTGGGCGAATAGAGGAGCAGCTTTAGCGCCAGGGCGCTCCGCAGGATGCGGTCCCGGTGGAGGTCCGGCACCTTGAGCCCGCTCGCCCATTGCCGCCATTCGAAATCGGACAGGTCGATCCGCGCGTCGATCTGTTCGATGTCCTGGCAAACCAATGGCTCGTCCTCGCCCGCGATGATTGCGATCCGCGCCCGGTCGCCAGGCCCGACCGCGGCCGTGCCGATCACCAGGCCATCCTCGACATGGTCGATCGTCACATGGGCGCAGTGGCGGAAGACACCCAGCACCCGGTCGACATGGAAGACGTTATGGCCGCCCGCCAGCGCGAAATAGGGGCTGACGGTATCTCCTCGGCGACTGAAGCGCAGCGTGATAGCGAATCGGACATAGCCGTCCAGCCCCTCCACCCGCCGCGCCAACTCCGCCCAGGGCAGTCGCCCGGCGGGCCCGCTGTTGAGCGACTCGACAAGCTTCGCGCGGCCACTGGCCGTGGTGAAGATCGTCTCCAGCACATTGCTGTGGGTGCGATAGCGGCGCTCGACGGTGAAAGGCTCGACCGGCGTGATCGAAAAGGTGCCGCCGCGCTCCCCGTCCAGCAGCCGGTCGAACAGCGGCGCGGAGTCCATGTTGGGCACGCACCACCAGTCGATGGCACCATCCGCCCCACTGAGCGCAACGCTCCGCCCGTCCCCCAGCGCGGCGTAATTTTCAAGGTCGAGAAAGCCGTCGGCGTCGCGGAGCGGGTCGGCATGCTGATCGGGTAGGGTCACAGGTCGCTCATGCTCCGCCAGGTCAAAGATGATGCAGGTTAGGAGCCTGAAAACTCGTCAGAACCATTAAATCTCCGTGGGACCTTCTTTGAATTGACGCGTTGCAGCACCCGTTACGTCATTTGGGAGCATAGTCATGAGCCTGACATCGGCATTCGGTTTCGGTACGAAAAAGATTCGCTATGCGGTCGTCGGCGCAGGCGACATCACTCAATCGGCAATGCTGCCGGGCATCAAGCATACGGGCAATTCCGAGTTGACGGCGATCGTCACCGGGGACGCCGAAAAAGGGCGCGCGCTCGCGGAGCGATACGGCGTCGAGCATGTCTATTCCTATGACGAATTCGATACGCTGCTAAAGGCGGATGTCTGCGACGCCATATATTTGGGGACCCCCAATTGGCGTCACGCCGAGTTCGCCATCCCGGCACTGGACGCTGGCATCCATGTGCTGTGTGAGAAGCCGCTGGAAATTTCGAGCGAGAAGGCCCGCGCGATCCAGGAGGCCGAGCAGCGCTCGACCGCCAAGCTGATGACCGCGTATCGCCTGCATTTCGAGCCCGGCACGCTCGCCGCCATCGAGCGGATCCGCAGCGGTGAACTGGGCGAGTTGGTCGGCTTCACCTCGTGCTTCGGGCAAAAGCTCGATCCGGACAATCATCGCGCCAAGCATGGATTGGAAGCTGGGCCGCTGTTCGACATGGCGCCCTATCCTATCAACGCCATCCGTTACCTCTTCGGGGCCGAGCCGGTCGCGGTCGAGAGCGCCGTGGCGACCCGCCAGCCCAGCGCCGGGCTGGGCGATCTGGACGATACCTTCGCCGTCGTGCTGCGGATGCCGGGGGACAAGCTGGCGAGCTTCACCGTCAGCTATGTGATGAACAATGTCGACAGCCTGATGGTCGCAGGCATGAAGGGCTCGATCCATATGAGCCCGGCCTATGGCTTTCAGTCGGCGATCGAGCATGACGTGACGATCGGCGATACGCAGAGCCATGAGACGTTCAAGCACACCGATCATTTCGGCGGCGAGATGCGCTATTTCTCGGACTGCATCCTGAACGATCGCGAGCCCGAGCCGGATGCCGAGGAAGGGCTGGCCGATCTTCGCGTAATCGAGGGGATCGTGAAGGCGATGGAAACCGGCCAGCGCGTTGAGCTGCCGCCATTCACCCGCACCCGCCGGATTGATCCGGAAAGCCAGCGCCAGACCCTGTCGGCGGTCAGTGCGCCCGAGCCGGTCAAGGCCAAGTCGCCCACCGGCAATTGATTCGCATCAACGCAATTTTCGGGGAGCGGATTGGCTCTAACAATCGTTACGCTGGCGATGACAGATCTATGTCACGGCAGGGAGTCGACGGTGGACAATAAGGACGAACAGCTTCGCGCGCGGGCCTACAGCATCTGGCAGGCGGAGGGAGAGCCGCATGGGCGCGATCGCGAGCATTGGGAAATGGCTGAGCGGGAGCTGATCCCGCCGGACGCCGACCCCGCGTCGGAAACCATGGCGCCCAAGTCCACCTCGCCCAAGTCCACCTCGCCCAAGTCCACCGCGGCACGTCGCAAGAAGGCGACACCCGTCGAAAAGACCGAAGTCACCGGCGGGACGGAGGCCAAGCCCAAGACCCGCAAGCCGCGCGCACCCAAGCCCGCCTGACATTTCGTTCGGGAGCGGCGGGCCCCCACCATCATCGCCGTATTTATCCATCGGTTGGTCCATCGACTTTTGCCGGAGAGAGTTTTTGACCGATTTGCCCGACCAGATCCTGCCCGGCTCGCCCTATCCGCTGGGCGCCAGTTTCGACGGCGAAGGCGTCAACTTCGCCGTCTTTTCGGCGAATGCCGACCGGATCGAGCTTTGCCTGTTCGACGCTCAGGGCAAGCGTGAACTGAAGCGTTACACCCTACCCGAATGCACCGACGAGGTGTGGCACGGCTATCTGCCCGATGTCGGGCCGGGCCTGCTCTATGGCTACCGCGCGCACGGACCCTATGAGCCCGAGGCGGGGCATCGCTTCAATCCCAACAAGCTGCTGCTCGACCCCTATGCGCGCAAGCTGCATGGCGAGATCAAGTGGACCGATGCGCTCCATGGCTATCAGATCCGGTCCAAGAGGGAGGATCTGAGCTTCGACAAGCGCGACAGCGCCCCCGCCATGCCCAAGGCGGTGGTCGTGGACGACCATTTCGACTGGTCGCGCGACGTGAAGCCCAATACGCCCTGGTCGGACACGGTGATCTATGAGGCGCACGTCAAGGGCCTGACCAAGCTGATGGAGCTGGTGCCGCCGCTCGAACGGGGCACCTATGCGGGACTCGGCCATCCGGCGGTCATCAAGCATCTGAAGCGGATTGGCGTCACAGCGATCGAGCTGCTCCCGATCCACAGCTTCACCCAGGACCGGTTCCTGCAGGAAAAGGGGCTGCGCAATTACTGGGGCTACAACACCCTGGGCTTCTTCGCGCCCGAACAGGCCTATTTCGCGACCGACACCCAGGACGAACTGCGCCGGGCCGTGCACAAGCTGCACAAGGCCGGGATCGAGGTGATCCTGGACGTCGTCTACAACCACACTTGCGAGGGGTCGGAGAAAGGCCCGACCCTGTCGTGGCGCGGGCTCGACAATGCCAGCTATTACCGGCTGGTCCAGGATCAGCCGCGCTACACGATCAACGACACCGGCACCGGCAACACGCTGAACCTGTCCAAGGCGCGGGTGATCCAGATGGTGGCGGACTCGCTGCGCTATTGGGCGACGAGTTTCGGCATCGACGGCTTCCGCTTCGACCTGGGCCTGACCCTGGGGCGCGAGGCAGACGGGTTCGATCCGGGTTCGGCCTTTTTCGACGTGCTTCGGCAGGATCCGGTTCTCGGGCGCCTCAAGCTGTTGACCGAGCCGTGGGACGTCGGGCCGGGTGGTTATCAGCTTGGGAATTTCCCGCCCGGCTTCTCGGAATGGAACGACAAATATCGCGACACGGTCCGCAAATATTGGCGCGGCGATCCTGGCCAGCGCGGCGAGCTGGCGGCGCGTCTGTCGGGCTCGGGCGACTTGTTCGACCGACGCGCGCGGCGGCCCTGGGCCAGCCTTAACATGCTGGCGGCGCATGACGGATTCACGCTGGCCGACACGGTCATGTACGAACAGCGCCACAACGAAGCGAACAAGGAGGACAATCGCGACGGTCATTCGGAGAATTATTCGCGCAACTGGGGTGCCGAGGGACCGACCGATGACGAGGGGATCAAGGCGGCGCGCGGGCGTGTGATGCGTTCGATGATGACCACCCTGCTAGCCTCGCTGGGCACGCCGATGATCGTCGCGGGCGACGAGTTCGGCCGGACCCAGCAGGGCAACAACAACGCCTATTGCCAGGATAACGAGATCAGCTGGCTCGACTGGAAGGCTGCCGGCTCGGAGGAGGGCGAGGCGATGATCGCCTTTACCGCCCGTCTGGCGGAGCTGCGGCGGCGCTATGTCGTCTTGCGCTCACCGCATTTCCTCTATGGCCAGGATACGCCGGGGCATGGCATCAACGACATCGAATGGTGGGACGAGCGCGGGCACCAGCTGAGCCCGGAGGATTGGGACAATCCGGAGGGCCGCGCGCTGATGATGCGTCGCGCTACAGTAACGGACGACGGCCGGGTCGAGGCGGTATCGTTGCTGCTCAACGCGTCGGCGGACCCGATCACCTTCACCCTGCCCCCACCCCATGCCGCGCGGACCGTGTTGATCGACAGCGCAAAGCCCGAACAGGGCGAGATCCAGATCGACGACAGCTATGAGGTCGGGCCGCAAAGCGCGGTGCTGATCACCTGGCAGGACGCGATCGAGCCATGACGCATTGGGGCCCCGAACTGCGCGACGGCGAAGACACCCGCTTCCGCCTCTGGGCACCGGAGCGGGATTCGGTTGAGCTGGAGATCGACGGTGCCCCGTCGGTCGCCATGGACCGAGACGCGGACGGCTGGTTTACCGCCGCAGCCCCCGCCCCGGCGGGCACGCGGTATCGGTTCCGGCTGGATGCCGACCTGGCGGTTCCGGACCCGGCCTCCCGCCTCCAGTCGGGCGGCGTCCATGGCTGGAGCGTCGTGCTCGACCCCGCCTTCGCCTGGAGCGCGACCGAATGGCGCGGGCGGCCATGGGAGGAGATGGTGTTGCTGGAGGTCCATGCCGGTGTGCTGGACGGGTTCGACGGTATTCGCGAACGCCTGCCCGCCATCGCCGCCTCCGGCATCACGGCGATCGAACTGATGCCGATCAACGCATTCGGCGGGACACGCAACTGGGGCTATGATGGCGTCCTGCCCTATGCGGTTGCCGAACCCTATGGATCGCCCGCCGAATTGAAGACGCTGATCGACACCGCCCATGGGCTGGGCGTGTCGGTTTTCCTCGACGTGGTCTATAATCACTTCGGACCGGACGGGAATTATCTCAACGCCTATGCAAGCGACTTCTTCCATCAGGAGGTCGACACGCCCTGGGGCGGCGCGGTGGCGGTCGATGCCGATCCGGTGCACCGCTTCTTCGTCGACAATGCGCTGATGTGGCTGCGGGACTATCGCTTCGACGGGCTGCGCTTCGATGCGGTCCATGCCATCGCCAATGACCGCTTTCTCGACCGGATGGCGGAGGAAATCCGCGCCGCGCTGCCCGAACGGCATGTCCATCTGGTCCTGGAGAACGAAAAGAACGACGCCGATCGCCTGCGGGCCGGTTCCTACGACGCGCAGTGGAACGACGATTTCCACAATGTCCTGCACGTCCTGCTGACCGGCGAGACCAGCGCCTATTATGGCGACTTCGCCGACCACCCGGCCGAACGCCTCGCCCGGTGTCTGAAGGAAGGGTTCATTTATCAGGGTGAGGGCTCGCCCAACCATGACGGCAAAGCGCGCGGCAAGCCGTCCGGCAACTTGCCCAGCACGGCGTTCGTTGCCTTTCTTCAGAACCACGATCAGGTCGGCAATCGCGCCATGGGTGAGCGGCTGATCCAGCTTACCGACCGCGACCGGTTGCGTGCGGCCACCGCCCTGCTGCTGCTGTGTCCCCAGATCCCCCTGCTGTTCATGGGCGAGCATGAAGGCAGCGAGAGCCCGTTCCTGTTCTTCACCGACTTCCATGACGAACTGGCCGATGCGGTGCGTGAGGGACGCCGCAAGGAATTCGCCAAGTTCGAAGCCTTTGCCGATGAGGAGGCACGCGCCCGCATCCCCGATCCCAATGCGAAGAGCAGCTTCGAGGCATCCGTGCCCCGACCGGGGCCGGACGCGGGCGCCTGGCGAGCGCTATACGGCGAATTGCTGGCGCTGCGTCACGCGCATATCGTCCCCCGGCTCAAGGGGACCGTTGGGCTGACAGCCGAGGCGATCGGCGAGGCGCGGGTTAAGGCGCGCTGGCGGATGGCCGACGGAGCGAGGCTGACCATCGTGATCGACCTTGGCGACACGCCCGCGCCGATCGCGGAGGAGCCCGGAATGGCCCTGTATCGGGACGGGGACCGGTTCGCTTCCTGGATCGCGACATGAGCGACCTCCACGCCCGAGCCGAGGCCGCCGGCCTTTCGCGCGCGTGGCAGGACGCCAATGGGCGGGACCAGATCGTATCCGACGAAGCCCTGGCGGCGATCCTGACGCATCTGGACGCGGACGCGGTCGAGCCCTCATTCGTATCCGCCGATCGGGGCGAGGCCGTCGCGCTCCCCTCGTCCTGGCAGACAGGGGCGGCCCTGTTGACGCTGGAAAATGGCAGGATCGTCTCCGTCGTCATCGAGGCCGCACCGGATGGGAGCCTTTGCCTGCCCGCTCTGGCGGAATGGGGTTATCACACGCTGGAACAGGGCGATCGCCGCTGCACCTTGGCGGTCGCGCCAGAACGCTGCCCTGCTCCCCCGGCCGAGCGCCACTGGGGCAGTGCCGTCCAGATACCCTCGTTGCGCGAAGGCGGTGGCGCCTATGGCGACTTTGCCAGCCTCGCCCAGGCGGCGCGGACCCTGGGCCATGCCGGTGCGGCGGCCTTGGCGATCAGCCCGGTTCACGCCCTTTTCCCCGCCGATGCGCGCCGGTTCAGCCCCTACGCGCCGTCCAGCCGCATCTTCCGCAATATCTGGCTCGCCCCGGCCGGCGATGCCGTGCCGGACGCTCCTGCCCTGATCGACTGGACCGGTGCGGCCCCCGACCGGCTGCAGGACTTGCGGCTGGTCTATGACCGGATGGACGATAGTGCGACGAGCGCTTTCGAGGAATGGCGGCGCGCGCGTGGCGAAAGGCTGGAGGCACAGGCGCTGTTCGATGCGCTTCACGCCTATTTCCACCAGCGCGACCATGCGGCGGGATGGCGCGATTGGCCCACGCCGTTCCATGACCCGAACGGCGATGCGGTCGCCCGGTTTGCGTACGAACACAGCGACGCCATCCGCTTCTACGCCTTTGCGCAGTGGCAGGCCGATCGCGCGCTGGGCGATGCCGCCGCTCAGGCAAAGAGCGCGGGCATGGCGATCGGCCTGATCGCGGACCTCGCGATCGGCGTTTCAGGCGACGGCGCGGACGCCTGGAGCCGGGGCGACGAGCTGCTGACCGGTCTGTCGATCGGCGCGCCGCCCGATCCGCTAGGACCCGATGGGCAGAATTGGGGCATCACAGCCCTGTCCCCCTTTGCCCTTCGCCGACAGGCTTTCCGGCCCTTTATCGAAACGCTTCGCGCCGTCTTCGCCCATTCGGGCGGCATAAGGATCGACCATGCGCTGGGCCTGTGCCGCCTGTGGGTCGTACCGGAAGGGGCGCCCGCCGATCAGGGCGCGTATCTGGCGATGCCCTTTGCCGACATGCTGCGGATTTTGCGTATCGAGGCGAACCGCGCAAATGGCGGGCGCGGGGCCATCGTCATCGGCGAGGATCTGGGCACGGTACCGCCGGGCTTTCGCGACGTCATGGCCCGCGCCGAGATGCTCGGCATGCGGGTGCTGCCGTTCGAGCGGGACGATAAGGGCCGTTTCCTGCCCGCCGACGCCTGGGATGCGCAGGCGATCGCGATGACCGCGACCCACGACATCCCGACCGTCGCGGGCTGGTGGCAAGGCCGCGACCTGGACTGGCGTGCCCGGATCGCTGACCGGCCGGTCTCGCCCGACGAGCGCGATCACCGCGCGGACGAGAAAAGCGCGCTGTGGGACATGATCGGCGACGACGGGGGTGAGCCGGAGGAACCGGCTACCGTTGTCGATGCGGCGATCCGGGCGGTGGCGAAGACACCCTGCCCGCTGGCGATCGTGCCGGTCGAGGACCTGCTGGGCCTGGACGAGCAGCCCAATCTGCCCGGTACCACCGACGAACATCCCAACTGGCGCCGCCGCCTGCCCGACACGCTCGCCAATGCCCTGGCCGACCCCGCCGTCGCTGCGCGGATCGCCACCCTCAACGCCCGTTGAACGGCTCTCAGAACAGGACGTCGCCCATGACGCCACGTGCGACCTATCGCTTCCAGTTCCACAAGGACTTCCCCTTCGCCAGGGCCGAAGCGCTGCTTCCCTATCTCGACCGGCTGGGGATCAGCCATGTCTATGCCTCCCCGATCACGACGGCGACGCCGGGGTCGATGCACGGCTATGACGTGATCGATCCGACGCGGATCAATCCCGAACTGGGCGGCGAGGACGGCTTTCGTGCGCTGGCCGAGGCCGCCCGCGCGCGGGGCATGGGCGTGATCATCGACATCGTTCCCAATCATATGGGCGTCGCCGGCGGCGGCAATCGCTGGTGGAACGACGTCCTGATGCATGGACAGGCGAGCCGCTATGCCCGGTTCTTCGACATCGACTGGTCGCGCAAGCTGGTGCTGCCCATACTGGGCGACCCGCTGGCCAAGGTTCTGGACGACGGGCAGATCGCGGTCGAACGCCGCGACGGACGGGCGGAGATCGTCGCTTATGGCGAGCATTGCCTGCCGGTCCGCGACGAGGACCAGGCGGCGGCCGACACCACGCCCCTCGCCGATCTGCTCGACCGTCAGCATTATCGGCTGGCGTCCTGGCGGGTATCGAATGACGAATTGAACTGGCGGCGCTTCTTCACGATCAACGATCTGGCGGGCCTGCGGGTCGAGGACGACTTGGTCTTCGATGAAACGCACGCCCTGTATTTCCGGTTGTATGTGCAAGGGCTGATCGACGGCGTCCGGATCGACCATGTCGACGGGCTGACGGACCCGATCGGCTATTGCCGGAAACTCCGCGCCCGGCTCGACGCCCTACCTCGTGCGGATGGCAATCGGGCCTATATCGTGGTCGAGAAGATCCTGGCCGCCGACGAGCCGATGGGCGAAGATTGGGGTGTCGACGGCACCAGCGGCTATGATTTCATGGAAGAGGTCTCCGCGCTGCTCCACGCGCCCGAGGGGACGAGGCCGCTGGCCGACCTCTGGGCGCAAGTAAGTGGCCGGTCCGCCCATTTCGCGCCGGAGGAATTGCAGGCGCGCCAGGACCTGCTAGCCTGGCAATTCGCAGGGCAACTCGACCAATGCGTCGCCGCCTTCGCCGCGCTGACAGTCTCGGCCGAGACGCTGGCGGGGGCTATCACGACGCCGATGCTTCGCCGGGCGATAGAGCGCCTGTTATGGGTGTTTCCAGTTTATCGGACCTACGGCCCCAAAGCCCCGACCAGCGATGCCGCGATCCGGAGCGACGTGCGGGCCCGCGTCGCGCGGCTGATCCCGCCGGGGGAGGATTTTGTCGTCGATCAGATGCTGGAATGGCTGGCGGGCGAAGGTCCAGGCGACCGTGCGTGCCTGTCGGAGGCGGTTCGGCGGTTCCAGCAACTGTCAGCCCCCATCGCGGCCAAGGCGGTCGAAGACACCGCCTTCTACCGCCATGCCGCCCTGCTATCGCGCAACGATGTCGGCTTCGACGCGGGGCGGATGAGCATGCCCATCGCGGTCTTCCACGACCATATGCAGGGACGGGCCGATCGTTTTCCCCGCGCCATGCTGACGACCGCGACCCATGACCATAAGCGCGGCGAGGACGTCCGTGCGCGCCTGGCCGTGCTGAGCGCGATGCCGGACGAATGGCGCGCGCAGGTCGAGGCGTGGCAGGCGCAGACCACCGAACTGGCCGAGGGCGTTGACCCGGCGGATTGGTATGCGCTCGTCCAGACGCTGGTCGGGGCGTGGCCGGATCGGGGCGAGCAGGCCGACTTCGCCGAACGCATAGCCGGATGGCAGGAAAAGGCCCTGCGCGAGGCGAAGCTACGCTCGTCCTGGGAAGCGCCCGATACGGATTATGAGAGCCGCTGCAACGCGCTTGCCAGTGCCTTGATCGACGGTCCCGAAGGCGCGGCATTCCGCACCGGCGTGGCGGCGTTTCTGGAGCGGATCGCGGTCGCCGCCTCCGCCAATTCGCTGGCGCAGGTCGCGCTTCGCTACACCGTGCCGGGTGTTCCCGATTGCTATCAGGGCACCGAATTCGCGGATCTGAGCCTTGTCGACCCGGATAATCGGCGGCCGGTCGACTATACGGCGCGGCAATCTGCGCTGGAGGATACGACCTGCCCCAAACAGGCGCTGATCGCGGCACTGCTCTCGCTGCGGCGGGACTATCCGGATCTGTTCCTGAAGGGCGCTTACGTCCCGCTCGAGGCTTCGGGTCATGGCCGGGACCGGGTCATCGCCTTTGAGCGTCGCCACGAGGACATGGTGCTGACCTGCGTGTTCGGTTTGCGGCTGATGCCATTGATCCGCCCGGACGGTTCGATCGACTGGCGGGATACGACGGTCGTGGTTGGCAAAGGTCCGCTGCGACTGTCGGAATTGCTTGGGGCTAAACCGATCTGGTTCGAACTGGCCACGGGTGAGCGCTGAGCCGCTTCGATGACGCCTTTGCCGACCGGCTTCTTCGAACAGGATGTCGACCGGGTCGCACGCGACCTGATCGGGGTGGACCTGACCGTCGACGGCGTGGGCGGGATCATCGTCGAGACCGAGGCCTATGACGCCGCCGATCCAGCCTCGCACAGTTTCGGCGGGCGAACCGCGCGCAATGGGGCGATGTTTGGGCCGGTGGGCCATGCCTATGTGTATCGGATCTATGGTTTGCACCATTGCCTGAACATCGTGTGCGGGACGCCCGGCAGTGCGGTCCTGATCCGCGCGATCGAGCCGCGACATGGCGTCGACGTCATGCGCGATCGCCGCGGGCCGTCCCGACCCTTGGGGCAACTCTGTGCCGGGCCGGGGCGCGTGTGTTCGGCCTTGGGGATCGACCGCACGCTCGACGGGGCCTCGCTGACGCAGCCGCCGTTCCTTCTGTCTCGATCCTTGCCCGCAAAGACTGTTTCGGTGGGCACCAGGATCGGAATTACCAAGGCCGCAGATCGTCTTCGTCGTTTTGGCCTTGCCGACTCCCCATGGCTCAGCCGTGCTTTTCCGACCGATCACATTGCGACGCAGCATGAATAGCAGGGCAATCATCATGCATCGCAGCATCAAATTTACTTGATATTCCTCACATTTCCTACGAGCCTCATCTTCATAACAAAAAGAGGGCGAGTCGATGGAGTGGATCAAGGTCCTGGCAGTGATCGCCATGGTCTATGGAGTTTGGGCGGCCTATAGGTCCTTGGGTGCGCCAGTGCTTCACGACGGTGCCCGCTATTTCCGCCAGCCCGATGGCAGCTTCCGCCGCTGGTATGGCGGGCGACGTTTCAGCGCGGATGAAGTCGGCGTCGCCGATCAGGGCTGATCCGCCTGCACCGTCAGCTGTGGTAAATACATGACCCCCTAGGCTTGATCCTTCGCGCGCCCCATATCGGGTCGCGGAAGGATCGTTTTTTCATGATGTCGGATCTGGGCGGATCGTTGCCCCTGCTGATCGTCACGGTCGCGATCGTGCTCGCCCTGGCGCTTGCCCGGCGGATACCGGTGCTGCGCGTCGTCGCCAGCTTGGCCAGCTGGGTTTTTCTGGGTGGCTTGCTGTTCGTTCTGCTCCAACAGCGTCAGCAGTTCGATCCCTATATCCAGCGCGCGATGAAAGTGCTCAATCTTGAGGATCAGAGCGTCGTCGGCGACACGGTGCGGATCCGTATGGCCTCGGACGGTCATTTCTGGGTCCGGGTCACCATCGGCGACGTCACGCGGCGGATGCTGGTCGATACCGGGGCCACGCTGACCGCACTCTCCGTCGACACCGCACGCGCGGTCGGCCTGCGCCCCACCAAGCCCGTCTTTCCGGTCGTGCTGAACACCGCGAACGGCATGATCCGCGCCGATACCGCCCAGATCGAGTCGCTACGGATCGGCACGATCCGCGCCGACAATGTGCCCGTCGTCATTTCGCCGGCGTTCGGCGATACCGATGTGCTGGGCATGAATTTCCTGTCGCGCCTGAAAAGCTGGCGGGTGGAGGGTTCGACCCTGATCCTCGAGCCGCACCATCCGCAGCGGTCGACGGATATTTCCTGACGGCGATGTTGGAAATACGGCCCAAATCAACACGCTCGCTATAATGGCCGATTGACTTGAGGGGGGCTCTTACCCATGCGTCATGCCATGACTACTCCCCAGTCGCGAACGCTGTCGCTCCCCCCGCAGCTTGAACGATATGTCGCCCAGGCCGTGGACGCGGGCGAATTTCCCGATGAGCGGGCGATGCTGATCGCCGCGATCGAACGCCTGCGTGACGACCAGCCTTGCGCCGATCCGACCGCCTGGCTGGTGGGTGGCGGAGAGTGTGGCGAACGCGCGCGCCACCATGACTGGGCGAAGACCGCGCTGGGGCCGATCGACGGCTGGCCGGGCGTCCTGCGCACGACGGTCGCCAACATCGTGCACTCGCCGATCGCCAAGGTCCTGATGTGGGGGCCGGACCATGTGATGATCTACAACGACGCCTATCGCGCCATCGCGGGTCCGCGTCATCCGGCGGCCTTTGGCGGATTGGTGCCGGAAATCTGGCCGGAAATCTGGGACTGGAACCGCGATATCCTGAGCCGCGGTTTCCAAGGCGAGGATATCGCCTATCGGGATCAGAAGCTGATCGTCACGCGCGCCGGGATCGAAGAGGAGGTCGTTTTCGATCTCTACTACACGCCGGTCTATCTGGAGCGCGGCGATGTCGGCGGCGTGATGTGCACGGTCGTGGAGAATACCGGTCGGGTCGCGGCCGAGCGTCGGCTGGCCGAAAGCGAGGCGGAACTGCGCGTCATCACCGATTCGCTGCCGGTGCTGGTTGCCTTTGTCGATACCGAGGAACGCTATCGCTTCGCCAACGAATATTACCGCGAATTTCTGGGCATCGACCCCGAAAGCATGCGCGGCAATCGGATCAGCGACGTCCTGACCGAGGCGGATTATGCCGAACGCAAGCCGTTGATCGAGCGAGCCTTGACGGGTGAGACGGTGGTGGCCGACGTGCATCTGCATCACCGCGACGGTAGCCGCCGTCGGGCCGAGACCCGGTACATTCCCCGCCACGGCGATGACGGCAAGGTTGTGGGCTTCCATATCCTGGTCTTCGACGTGGACGAACGGATGCGCCATAGCGAGGCGCTGGCGCGCAGCAATCGCCGGTTCCGTGCGGCAATGGATGCGGTTCATGGCGTGCTCTGGAC
The DNA here is from genome assembly GCF_913062585.1 of uncultured Sphingomonas sp. Taxonomy (GTDB): domain Bacteria; phylum Pseudomonadota; class Alphaproteobacteria; order Sphingomonadales; family Sphingomonadaceae; genus Sphingomonas. The sequence continues at coordinate 70,533 of NZ_CAJXWX010000008.1, forward strand.
GAACAGCGCGGATGGCCGGATGGTCGGCGAACAGCCCGGCTGGTCGGCGATTACCGGCCAGACCTACGAGCAATATCAGGGCTTCGGATGGGCGAATGCCGTCCATCCCGATGATTCCGCCGGCACCATCGTCGCCTGGAACGAAGCGGTGGCAACAAAGGGTATGTTCATCCACGAACATCGCGTGCGCCACCATGACGGTGTATGGCGGACCTATGCCATCCGCGCGCTGCCCATCATCGGCGAGGATGGCGAGCTGATCGAATGGGTAGGTGTCCATACCGACATCACTGAACAGCGCGCGGCCGAGCAGGCGCTGCGCGATCAGGCCGCTCTGCTGGCCCGCCAGGTCCATCACCGCGAGCGCGCCGAGGCCCAGCTCCGCCAGCTGAACGAGACGCTGGAAAGCCGCGTCATCGAGGAGATCGCCGAGCGTCGCCAGGCCGAGATGAAGCTCGCCCAGTCGCAGAAGATGGAGACGATCGGCAAGCTGACGGGCGGCGTCGCGCACGACTTCAACAATCTGCTGCAAGTCGTCTCGGGCAATCTCCAGCTGTTGGGCAAGGATGTCGCAGGCAACGAGCGCGCCGAGCAGCGCGTCGCCAATGCGATGGCGGGTGTCGCTCGCGGCTCGAAACTGGCCTCGCAACTGCTCGCCTTCGGACGGCGGCAGGCGCTGGAGCCCAAGGTCGTCAACGTCACCCGCTTCGTCCAGGGTATGGACGACATGCTCCGCCGCGCGATCGGCGAGGGCGTGGAGATCGAGACGATCGTCGGTGGCGGCCTTTGGAACACCTTCATCGACCCGGCGCAGATCGAGAATGCGCTGCTGAACCTGGCGATCAACGCGCGCGATGCGATGGAGGGCCAGGGCAAGCTGACCATCGAGCTGAGCAACGCGCATCTCGACGACGACTATGCGCGAACCCATGACGAGGTCACGCCGGGCCAATATGTCATGCTGGCCGTGTCCGACACGGGCTGCGGCATATCGGACGACATCATCCAGAAGGTCTTCGAGCCCTTTTTCTCGACCAAGAGCGAGGGCAAGGGATCGGGCCTGGGGCTGTCGATGGTCTATGGCTTCGTCAAGCAGTCGGGCGGCCATGTGAAAATCTATTCCGAGATCGGCCACGGCACCACGATCAAGCTCTATCTGCCCCGTGCGATGGAGGCCGAGGATGTCGAGGTCGCGGTCGACACCGGCCCGATCACCGGCGGCACCGAGACGGTTCTGGTCGTCGAGGACGATGCCGAAGTGCGCGCGACCGTCGTCGAGCTGCTGTCCGACCTGGGTTACCGCGTATTGAAGGCGGTGGATGCGCAGAGTGCGCTCAGCGTCATCGAAAGCGGCATTCCGATCGACATGCTGTTCACCGATGTGGTCATGCCGGGCACGCTGAAGAGCCCGGAACTGGCCCGCAAGGCGCGCGAGCGGCTGCCCGATATCGCGGTGCTGTTCACCTCTGGCTATACCGAGAATTCGATCGTCCATGGCGGGCGGCTCGACAAGGGCGTTGAGCTGTTGTCCAAGCCCTATACCCGCGAGGCGTTGGCGCGGAAGTTCCGCCACGTGCTCGCCAACCAGCGCCAGCGGCGCATAGGTACCGGCGATGCGCCGCTGGCATCGGTTCGGGAGGAAAAGCCGGCCGAAGAGCCGCCGGCCCAGCCGCTGCATGACGGCCGCACGATCCTTCTGGTCGAGGACGACGACCTGATCCGCGCCAATACGGCCGAGACGCTGCAGGATGCGGGCTTCGTCGTCGTTCATGCGGTGACCGCCGAGGAGGCGATGACCGCGCTGCAGACGGCGCAGATCGACGTGCTGGTGACCGATCTCAACCTGCCCGGCGAATCGGGTGTGGAACTGGCGGGCAAGGCGCGGCAGTTGCGGCCGGGTCTGTCGATCGTCTTTGCGACGGGCGACGGTGGCATGGCCGCCGAGGCGTCGAAGATGGATGCCGCACTGCTGACCAAGCCCTATTCGGCGGCGCAGCTCATTGCGGCGATCCGGGGTCGGTTGGAGATCATGGAGCAGACGGCCCGGCCGTAAGCCGGGCCGCCTACCCCTTTCCGGTCGGGCTCATGCCGGAGGGGGGCGGCAGGGGAGCCCTTGCGAAACGCGTGAAACGGGAACTCTTTTGGGGGTTAGCGGGCCTTCCAGCCCTCGATGGCGGCGAAGGTGATGATCACCGCCAGCACCAGCAGGGCACCCTGCAATTCCAGTGCGGTCAAATCGAACTCCATCGTCATCGGTTACCTCCCGAATGATAGGTCCGCCATCAAAGGCGGACGGAAAATCGGAGAGACGGACTCGAACCACTCATGGAGTGACGGCGCCAGCCTCTGCTAAAAGGTAATACGCTTTGAATTTTGCTGTCGTGCAGCGAAACCGTGACAAATCATGTCCGGCAGTGCGGAAGGCGGATTTCGGCGCATAATCCGCCTGCCGGCCGATTGGCCAGGGTCAGCTCGCCCCCCTCGGCCGCGACCACCCGCGCGACGATCGACAGCCCCAGGCCGAAACCGACCGTGTCGCGCCGCCGTGCGGTGTCCAGGCGGACAAAGGGCTCCAGCACCAGCTCCAGCGACTCCGGTGGGATCCCGGGGCCGTCATCCTCCACCCGGATGCGGACATCCTGGCCGGGATCCGCGTGCAGGGTAATCGTCGCCCGTTCGCCATAATGCAGCGCATTCTCGACCAGGTTGGTCAGCGCCCGCTTCATGCCGAAACGGCGCAGGCGACAGTCGAAATGATCGGGGCCGACATAATGAACGTCGCGCCCATGATCCGCCGCATCATCGGCCAGATTGGCGCAGAGAATGGCCAGGTCGGTCAATTCGGGCTGCTCGACATCCCCCTCTCCCCCCAGAAAGGCGAGGAGCGAGGAGACCATGGCCTCCATCTCCTCGATATCCGTGCCGATCGCCTCGCGCACCTCGTCGTCACGGATCGCGTCGGCACGTAGCCGGAGGCGGGCGAGCGGCGTGCGCAGGTCATGGCCCACCGCCGCCAGCGCACGCGTCCGCTCGTCGATAAGCCGCCCGATCCGCGCCTGCATCCGGTTGAAGGCGCGGGTGACATGGCGGACTTCGCCAGGCCCCCGCTCGGGCACGATCAGCGGCGCGCCCTGCCCGCCTGCCCCCCGCCCCAGCTTGTCCGCCGCGCGCGCGAGCATCCGCAGCGGTTGCAGGATACGCCCGATCAAGACGCCGCTGAGCAGCATCAAGGCGATCGCCGGGATCAGCGCCAGCAGGACCCGCCCGAACGCCAGGTCCAGCGTGCGAACCCCCTCCCGCATTCGGAAGCTGAGGAGCGTACCGTCGTCAAGCCGCAGATCGCCGGAGACGACCGAGGTCCGCCCCGGCGAGGTCAGGCGCAGATGGATGTCCGTGGCGGCAAGCGACGGTTCCCAATCGACGATCTGCCGCCGCATACTGTCCATCGCCGGGGCGATGGTCGGCCTGGGCGGCGTTTCGGTCGACCAGCCGACGATGTAGCGGTCGGTGGTCAACTCCTCCGCCACCTCACGCCGCTCGGCCGCCGGGCGTTCGTTCAGGACGCGCCGTGCGACGATCAGATGCTCGGCAAGGCGACGGGCCTCGTCATCGCGAACCGAGACATGGCTGGCCCGCTCGTAAAGATAGGTCGATACCGCGAACTCGATCGTCACCGCCAGCAGCAGGATCGCGACGATCCGGCCAAGCAGGCCGACCGAGGGGCGGATCACCGTCGCTCCACCGGCACGTTCAGCATGTAACCGACTCCGCGTACCGTCACGATCGGCGCCGCTCCGCCAGCACCCGACAGCTTGCGACGAAGGCGACTGACTAGCACGTCGATGCTGCGATCCGAACTGTCGCCGATCCGGGCGCGCGACAGCTCGATCAGCCGCTCGCGCGCCACGACCCGCTGCGCATTGTCCAGAAACGCGACGAGCAGGTCGAACTCGGCCCCGGTCAGCTCGACCTGCGCGCCGGAGGGCGACATCAGCTCGCGGCGCGGCAGATTGGCGGTCCAGCCTTCGAAACCCAATATACCCGCCTCGCGCTCGCCCGGCGCCTTCTCCAGCCCGCCGCGGCGCAGTACCGCCCGGATGCGCGCGACCAGCTCGCGCGTGCCGAAGGGCTTGGCGAGATAATCGTCGGCGCCCAGTTCCAGTCCGACCACGCGGTCGACCTCGCTGCCCTTTGCGCTGATGAAGATGATCGGGACCGCGCTCTTCTGGCGGACCTGGCGGCACAGGTCGATGCCGCTGGTCCCCGGCAGCATGATGTCGAGGAGGATCAGGTCGATCTGGCCGACCTCCAGCGCCTGCCACATCTCCGGCGCGGCATTGGCCAGCTTCACGGCGAAGCCGTTTTCCTGCAACGCACGGGCGGTCAGGGTGCGAAGGGCGGGATCGTCCTCGACGATCAGGATGGTGGGCGGAGTCACCCCGCTTGGCTAGGCACGCGCGCTGCCCGCGTCAACGTGCCGTCCGGCCTTATCCGGGCCAAGTCGCTGCAAATGAGCGGCATAGAGTTCGGCGCGCGCCGCATAGCCGGTCGCCGATCCGCGCAACCGCTCGACCTCGCCCGGCGCCAGTTGGCGGATGGCGCGGGCGGGCGCGCCGACGATCAGGCTGCCGGGTTCGAAGACCTTGCCCTCGGTCACGAGAGCGCCCGCACCCACCAGCGATCCCGCGCCGATCTGCGCATCGTTGAGTATGGTCGCGCCCATGCCGATCAGGCAGCCGTCCCCGATCGTGCATCCGTGCAGGATAGCGCGGTGCCCGATGGTACAGTCCGCGCCCACGACCAGCGGGCTGCCCGGATCGGAATGAAGCACCGCGCCATCCTGAACATTGGTCCGCTCGCCGAGCGTGATCGCACCGTTATCCGCGCGGAGGACCGCCCCGAACCAGATGCCGACGCCCTCCCCCAATATCGCTTCGCCGATGACGTCGGCCGAAGGCGCGATCCAGGCGCTCGCGGGCACGACGGGACAGCAGTCCTTTAGCGCGTAAAGGGGCATCAGGCAGTCTCCAGCTGATCCAGCGGCTGCTTGGCCATCTGGCGATAGCGGTGCAGCAACGGCTCGGTATAGCCATTGGGCTGTGCCCGGCCTTCGAAAATCAGCGCGCGGGCAGCCCGCATCGCCAGGCTGTCGGGATCGGCGGTCATCGCCCGATAGGCGGGGTCGCCCGCATTCTGCGCATCGACCTTCGCCGCCATGCGCGCCAGGCTGGCCTCGACCTGCTCGGCGGTCACGATCCCGTGATGCAGCCAGTTCGCGATATGCTGCGACGAGATGCGCAGGGTCGCACGATCCTCCATCAGGCCGATATCGTGCAGGTCCGGCACCTTGGAACAGCCGACGCCCTGGTCGATCCAGCGCACGACATAGCCCAGCAGCCCTTGGGCATTATTGTCCAGTTCCGCGCCGATCTCGCCCTCCGTCCAATGGGGATCGGTCGCGACGGGCGGCGTCAGCAACGCCTCCAGTGCCGCCACCGGCTCCGCGGCGCGCGCGGCCTGGCGCGCGGCGACGTCGATCCGGTGGTAATGCGTCGCATGGAGCGTCGCGGCGGTGGGCGACGGCACCCAGGCTGTCGAAGCCCCGGATTGCGGATGGCCGCCCTTTTGCGCGAGCATGTCGGCCATCCGGTCGGGCGCGGCCCACATGCCCTTGCCGATCTGCGCGCGGCCCGCAAAGCCGCAGGCCAGTCCGATCTGGACGTTGCGATCCTCATAAGCCGCGATCCAGGCGCATTGCTTCACGTTGACCTTGCGAACCATCGGCCCGGCCTCCATCGCGGTGTGGATCTCGTCACCCGTGCGGTCCAAGAAGCCGGTATTGATGAAGACGATCCGGTCCTTCACTGCATAGATACAAGCGGCGAGATTGGCCGAGGTCCGGCGTTCCTCGTCCATCACCCCGATCTTGATGCGATGCCGGTCAAGCCCGAGCATATCCTCAACCGCGTCGAACAGGCGATCGGCAAAGCCCGCCTCCTCCGGCCCATGCATCTTCGGTTTGACGATATAGATCGAGCCGGTGCGACCATTGCCGCCGCACATCGCGATCAGGCTGGTGACGATGGCATCCAATATTCCTTCCGGTGCCTCGCTGCCATCGGCCAGCCGAATGGCGGGCGTCGTCATCAGATGGCCGACGTTGCGGACGAACAACAGGCTGCGGCCCGGCAGCGTGAAGGCGGTACCGTCGAGCGCGCGGTAGTGACGGTCGGGCGCGAGCCGCCGCGTGTGCGTCCGACCACCCTTCTCGATCTCGGCCGTCAGGGTGCCGTCGATCAGGCCCAGCCAATTGGCATAACCCGCCACCTTGTCCTCGGCATCGACCGCCGCGACCGAATCCTCAAGGTCGCAGATGGTCGTCAACGCGGACTCCAGCACGATGTCGGCGATCCCGGCGGGGTCGTCCCGGCCGATCGGGTGGGCCGAATCGACGATGATCTCGATATGCAGGCCGTGGTGCCGGAACAGCCAGCCCTTCTCGCTCCGCCCGCGAAACAGGCTGGGATCGTCCAGGCGACGGACCGCGTCGGCCAGGTCCCGAACGGCGTTCCAGCCGCCCGTGATCGGCAGCGTCTGGTCCAGGAAATCGCGCGCCCAGGCGATCACGAGGGCCCCTCTCTGGGGATCGTAACCGGATCCGTCGGGCAGCGACCCGATGGCATCGGTCCCGTACAGCGCGTCATAAAGACTGCCCCAGCGCGCATTGGCCGCGTTCAGCAGGAAGCGGGCGTTGAGCATGGGGACGACCAGCTGCGGCCCCGCCCGCTCGCACACCTCCTCATCCACATGCCCTGGCGCGATCGTGAAGGGCGCGGGTTCGGGCAGCAGATAGCCGATCTCGGCCAGGAAACGACGCTGGGCCGCCCCATCGGACGAACCGCCCTCGCGATACCAGGCGTCGATCCGCGCCTGCAGCGCGTCTCGCCGTGCAAGCAGGCCTGCGTTTTCCGGGGCGAAGCGGTGGAAGATGTCCGCCATTCCGGCCCAGAAGCGATCCCTGTCGACGCCGCTGCCGGGCAACGCCCGCTCTTCCAGAAAACGGACCAGCGCAGGCGCGACGGACAGGCCGTGGCGTTCAATCATGGCGTCTCTCCCAAGGCGTTGTGGGCGCAAGAATAGGGCATCGCCAGACCATCGCATAGATGGCATAATCTAAGGTCTGTCGATCGCTGGAGGAACGAATGGACCCGGACATCGCGCTGTTCGTCGACGTGGTCCGCGAAGGCAGCCTGGCGGGCGCTGCCCGGGTCTGGCGCCTGTCACCGGCGATGGTGTCCAAGCGAATGGCACGGCTGGAGACACGGCTTAGCATTCGGTTGCTGCACCGGACCACCCGACGCCTGGCACCCACGGCCGCCGGTGCGGCCTTTCATGCCGAGGTCGCACCGCTCGTCGCCGGACTTCGCGCGGCGGAAGCGCGGATGGCTAAGACGGCGTCGGAACCCGCCGGCCCCCTGTCGCTAAGCGCGCCGACCTCCTTTGGCCGCCTGTGGATCGCGCCCTATCTGCCCGCCTTTCTCGAACGCTATCCGGCGATCCGGCTGAAGGTCGAGCTGGCCGATGATTTCGTCGATCTGACGAGCGGTGGTATCGACCTGGCCATCCGGATCACCGCCACTCCGCCCTCGGGGCTGAGTGCGGAACGACTGGCCGACAATCGCCGCATTCTTTGCGCCAGCCCCGCCTATATCGTCCGTTCGGGAATGCCGGAGACGATCGCCGAGCTGCGCCACCACCGACTGCTCGCTGCGCAGGGCCAGTTGCCCTGGCGGCTGACCGGCGCGACGATCGCCGGGCAAAGCCATGTCGAGACGCATAGCAGCGAGGTGGTCCGCGAGTTGGCCCTGGCCGGCGGCGGGATCGCCTTGCGCTCGCTATGGGATGTGGCGGACGCACTGGCCGACGGACGCCTCGTCCGGGTGTTGCCGCGCCTGGAGGGATCGGTGGCGGTCGGTATCTGGGCCCTGCACGCTCCCCTGGGCGCGCCGGCGGCGGTGCCGGCCCTGCTCGCCCATTTGCGTGACCAATGGCGCGGTGCAGACTGGATGAGATGACATACCCGTCATTTTCCCGTGCATCGCCGTCACGCACGCTCTAGGCACGGGGCCACGCAATTCACGGGAGCAGGTTGGGATGGCAGGGGGTCTGGTTGCATTGCTGGACGACGTGGCGGCGATCGCCAAGCTGGCGGCGGCATCGCTCGACGATGTCGCGGGCGCGTCCGCCCGTGCGGGGGCCAAGGCCGCAGGCGTCGTCATCGACGACACGGCGGTCACCCCGCGCTATGTCGTCGGCCTGGCGCCACAGCGCGAATTGCCCATCATCGGCAAGATCGCGCTCGGATCGCTTCGCAACAAGCTGATCTTCCTGCTTCCCGCCGCCCTGCTGCTGAGCGCCTTTGCGCCCTGGGCGATCACTCCCATCCTGATGGCGGGCGGCGCGTTCTTGTGCTTCGAGGCAAGCGAGAAGATCCTGGAGACGCTGACCGGCGGGCATGAAACGGCGCATGAGGTGGCCCCCACCGATCCGAAGACCCTGGAGGATGCCCAAGTGTCCGGTGCGATCCGCACCGACCTGATCCTGTCGGCCGAGATCATGGCGATCGCGCTGTCGGAACTGCCCGATTTGTCGATCGTGACCCAGGCGATCGCGCTGGCGCTGGTCGGTATCGCGATCACCGTCGGCGTTTACGGGGTGGTCGCGGCGATCGTGAAGATGGACGATATCGGCCTGCATCTCGCCCGTCGCGAGGGCGCGGCCGCACAGGCGATCGGGCGCGGGCTGGTGAAGGCCATGCCGCTCGTCCTGCAGGTTCTGGCCGTCGTCGGGACCGCCGCGATGATCTGGGTCGGTGGCGGGATCATCGTGCACGGGCTGGAGGAGTTCGGCCTGACCCCGCTGCCCCACTGGATCCACGACGCGGCGCATCATGCGGGGGAAGCCATGCCGGTCGCGGGGGGTGCCGTGGCCTGGCTCGTCAGTGCCATCGGTGCCGCGATCGTCGGGCTGGCCGTCGGGGCGGTGATCGTCGGGGTGCTGCATCTGCTGCCCCGACGCGGCGCCGCGCACTGATCCGCGCTGCTCAGCTGCCGCGTACCCCGTCGACCTCCATCAATCCGGGGGCGAGCATCCGCCCGGTGACTGTCACCGATTTTCCGACATGGTCAACAGGTACCCGCATCAGCCGCAATTCCAGGGGCGTACCGTCATCGCCCTGAAGCAGGAACGCGCCGCCCTGCCGGATCAACCTGCCGCTCCGGGCGATGATATCGGACGTCATGTCTGTTTCCCCAGATAATGCGCAGCGCCTGTCTGGGCCAACACCGCGCCGAGGGGCCGGTTCCCCGGGGCGCGGTCAGGCCGCCTGAGCGACCTGGTCTCTTCCGTTGCGTTTGGCGTGGTATAGCGCGCTGTCGGCCCGACGGATCATCGCCCCGACATCCTCGCCCGGCTGCCACTCGGCCACGCCGCCGCTGAACGTCACCGGGACGATCCGGTCGCCCACCCTGAAGGGGCTCGACGCGACATCGTGGCGTAGCCGGTCGACGATCGCCATGGCGTTCTCCAGCGTCGTGCCAGGCAGCAGGATCGCGATTTCCTCGCCACCATAGCGGGCGAGTGTGTCGCCGACGCGGACCCCCTGCTGAAGCCGGGCCGAGAGCTGGACCAGCACTTCGTCACCCGTGCTATGACCGAAACGATCGTTGATCCGCTTGAAGTGATCGACGTCCAGCAGCGCGAAGGCGAAGCGTTCCTCCTCCGCGATCGCCCGCTCCCGCAGGGCCTCGACCTCGTTCATCAGTGTGCGGCGATTGGCGAGGCCCGTCAGGGGATCGGTGCTGGCCAGCCGGTCGAGCTGCGCGTTCGCGGCACGCAATTCCTGCGTTCGTTCGGCCACCATCGTCTCCAGCATCCGCGCCCGACGACGCATGACGGTGGTCACCAGCCAGACCAGACCAGCCAGCGCGAGCATGACCACAAGCACCATCGCGATGCGCGCGGGCCAGGTCTCATACCATTGCGGCTCGACCGTGATGCGGATGCGGCGGGTGATCGTGCGCGACGCCAGGCCCGGTATGTCCGCGCGCAGATCGAGCCAGTAGCTGCCGACGGGCAGGTTCGTATAGGTGGCACTCGCGGGTGTCCCGGCCGGGACCGTCATCCAGTTCCGATCGAACCCGTCCAGGCGGTAGCCATAGCGAATGTCCTCGGGCGCATTATAATCGGTCAGCGCAAAGTCGACCCGCAACGTCTGGCCATCGCGTTCGAGAGAGAGGAGCGGCGCCGTCGGGTCGATGGGCAGCGCATGACCGTCGATATCCGCCGCGCTGACGATCAACTGCACCTGCCTGCCATGAGCGGCGCGGCCCAGCAGCAGGTCGGGTTGCAGAACCATGAGGCCATCGGGCGATCCGAACAGCAGCGAGCCGTCGGGCAGGCGAGCCGCCGCCAACTGGTTGAACGCATTCATGCTCAGCCCGTCGCGCTGGCTCATCGTGCGAACCTGGCGTCCGGAACAGTCTATGACGGAGATACCGCCTGCGCTCGCCGCCCAGATCCGCCGCCGGCCATCCATCATCAGCGCCGCGACATTGTCGCCCGCCAGGCCGTCCGCCTCGGTGATCGCCTGGAAGCGCCAGCCGCCCGGCGCCGCCCGCCCGAAAGCGACGCCGCCATAGGTTCCGACCCAGATGTCCGGTCCGTCCGGGACGATCGAGCCGGCATAGTCCTGGGGCAGCTTGGCCGATCCCGCCGACCGGCTGGAAAAGGTCGTGAAGCGGCCGGTCCGAAGATCGAACTTGGCCACCCCTGCGGGGGAGCCGATCAGCGCCGATGTCGGCGAGCGCACGATGATGTTGATGACCTCGTTATTGGGCAGGCTTTGCCCGTCTGCGTCGTCATGCTGGAAATGCCAGACGCGGCCATCCGCCTTTCGACGAACGAACAGGCCCTTATAGGTCCCGATCAACAGGGAATCCGGGGTTTCGGCCAGCGAGATGACCGGCAGGTCGCCCAGGCCCGGCACGTCGATGGTGTGTTGCTCCAAGGTCACAGGATTGATGGCCAGCACGCCGCGCGCGCCGATCAGGATCGAACCGTCGGCGGCATCCAGCAGCGCCTTGATATCCTGGCCGACATGCCGATCCCGCAGCGTCACACGGCGCACCTCGCCGTGTGGGCGATCCAGGACGTCCAGGGTGCCGTTGCTCATGCCCAGCCAGATCAGCCCGCGCCGATCGACCAGGATCCCGCGAACATTGTCGTCCGACAGCGACATGTGCGGGTTCGGCATGGCGGAGCCGATGCGCAACACGCCGCCGCCCGGCCCCAGCGTTCGGGCCGCGCCCATCTCGGTCGCGGCCCAGATGCCGCCCGAACCGTCCAGCGCCAGCGAGCGGACCGTATCACCGGGCAGCGAGAGCGGGTTGGCCGCAAGGCGCCGGACCGACATGGCGGCGAAGTTGCGCGCCGGGTCGACCAGGACGATTCCCATGCCGTCCGTTGCGAACCACAGGCGACCATGGCCATCCTCCAGCATCGAGCGGATCGTCCGGTGGCCGACCAATGGCGAGGCGCCTGCGAGCGCCGGCAATTGCGTAAAGCGCGGCCGGTCGCCCCGCTCGGTCGCCATGTAGATCCCGTCCGACCCCGTCCCCACCCATAATCGGCCGCGTCGATCGCGCAGGATCGCCCAGACGTCGTGGACTCCGCCATCGCGTGCGAAACGTACCGGCTCGAACCGATTCTGGCCGGGACGGCGGACCCAGAGGCCCTGGTCGGCTCCGGCCCAAAGCGTACCGTCGGCATCGTAGCGCACGGAAAACACGACCTGATTATGGCCGTCCGCATCGCGCAACGCCTGCGCCGCCATCGAAGCGACCCGGTCGGTCGCGGCGATATAGTGGTGAACGCCCGCGTCCGTCGCGATATAGGCACCGCCCGCGCCATCGGGCGTGAAGCCGAAAATGCGCGATCCGATACGATGTCCGTCGCTCTTCAAGCGCAGGAATCTCCCCGTCTTCGGTTCGTAGCGCGCCAGCCCGCCGACATTGGTCCCGATCAGCAGGCCACCATCGGGCAAGGCCAGCAGCGACCGGACATAATTGTCGGGCAGCGAATTGGCGTCGGACAATCTCTGCTTGAAATTCCGCACCCGCTGGCCGTCATAGCGGGTCAAGCCACCGCGCGTCCCGATCCACATGGTGCCGTCCTTGGCGCACGCCATCGCGGTGGTCGTGACGTGCGGAAGCCCCAGCGTGTCCCCCAGACCGGAGAAGGTCACCCATTGCCATGCCGCCCATGGATCGCTTCGCTCTGCCCTGACCCCAGCGGGCAGGATGGACAGGAGAAGCAGGAGGGCCGCGGCGCCCAAGGATCGAAATTGTCTCAAGCCGATATCCCGCGCCGATATCTACGGCCGACAATCTAAAAGGATGTTAATCCGCTCGGAAAGTGGCGCAGAGTTACCAAGGGCTTGACGAAAGGCAAGTGTTCCTGTTTTGTTTTTGGGCTCGCAAGTGGCGGGCGATAGGATCGCTATAGGCTCCCGGTGCGCCACCCCTCCCCTTCGCCCGATGCCGGACCGCTGCCGGAAACCCGCAAGATCATCCATGTCGACATGGACGCCTTCTATGCCTCAGTCGAACAGCGCGACGATCCCGCCTTGCAGCGGCGCCCCGTTGCGGTCGGGGGATCGCGGGCGCGCGGCGTCGTCGCGGCGGCCAGTTATGAGGCGCGGGCATTCGGTGTCCGATCGGCCATGCCCTCCGTCACTGCAGCCAGACGATGCCCGGACCTGGTCTTCGTCCCGCCCCGGTTCGATGTCTATCGCGAGGTTTCGCAACAGATCCGCACCATCTTTACCCGCTATACGGACCTGATCGAGCCCTTGTCCCTGGACGAGGCCTATCTGGACGTGACCCAGGACCGCGCGGCGCTCGGCTCCGCCACTGCGATCGCGTCGGCGATCCGGACCGCGATCAAGGCGGAAACCGGGCTGACCGCCTCGGCCGGTGTCAGCTACAACAAGTTCATCGCCAAGCTCGCCTCGGACCAGAACAAGCCGGACGGGCTGTGCGTCATCCCGCCCGCGCTGGGCGCGGCCTTCGTCGCGAGTCTGCCGGTCAAGCGCTTCCACGGTGTCGGCCCCGTGACCGCCCGCAAGATGGAGGCGCTGGGCATATTGACGGGCCAGGACCTACGCGATCAACCTCTGGCGTTTCTTCAGCGGCATTTTGGCAGCTATGCCGATTATCTTTACGGTGCGGCACGCGGCATTGATCATCGCCCGGTCCGGGCGCATCGGGTCGCCAAGTCGATCGGGGCGGAGCGGACCTTCGAGCACGACCTGTCGGATCGCGATGCCCTGCTCGGCGCGCTGGACCGGGTGGTGGACGCGGCCTGGACCCGAATCGAGCGCAGCGGGGTCTCAGGTCGCACCGTCACCCTGAAGCTACGTCACAGCGATTTCCGGACCATCACTCGCGCCCGCTCGCTCGGCCAGTCGGTCGGCGACCGGGCACAGTTCCTGGCGATCGGGATCGAGCTGCTCGACCAGCAATTGCCGGTCGAACGCGGCGTCCGGCTTCTGGGCCTGACCCTGTCCGGCCTGACCGATGACGGAGAGGGGCGCGAAGGTGAACCCGACCAGGCCGAACTGCCGCTCTGAGCGGCAAAAGGTTCAGGCGGCGAGTTCACCGACCGACGCCACGGGATCTGGGTCGGCATCCAGCGTAAGGATCGCCACCGCGCCAGTGCCCTGCCCCGCGCTGCGCAGTTCCAGCACGCCGCCCATCGCCGCCATCGAATTGGCGCACCAATGAAGACCCAGCCCTCCCGATTTTTCGGTGCGGGTCGAAAAGCCGGGCTGGAACAGCCGCGTCGACAGGGCGGGTTCGAAGCCTTCGCCATCGTCGATGATCCGGACCGATAGGCGTCCGCCCGTGGGCGGCAGCAGTTCGACCGCGATGGTGCCGTGATCGCGCCCCGTCGCGACGATCGCTTCGACCGCATTGGAAAAGAGATTGCCGATCACCTGGCTCAGGATGACGCGATTGGCTAGCACGGGGGCGGGTTCGGCCGGAAAGCTGAACCCGATCGAGACCGACTGCGCATAGCGCGCGATCGTGGCGTTGCGCGCGACGATGTCGGTCACGTCGCACCGTTCGCGGGGCGGACGCTCATGAGCGCGGGCCTGTTGCGCGCCGATGATCTCCAGCGTCTGGCGCATCGCGTCACGCCCGACCTCCAGCTGCTGGCGAACCGCATCGCGGGCCACGGCATCGGCGTCGATCGCAGTAGCGACGAACGCGACCAGCTTGGCACGGCGCGCTGCGTCGATATCGTCGCGCCGCAGCTCCGCCAAGGCGCGATCCAGCAACTGCCGGTCGGCCACGGGCATCGGCCCGACACCGTGGCTCAGGATCGTGCTGAGCGGCGCCAGAGCGTTGCGGACATTATGGAGCACGGCCACCGCGCTTTCCGAGCGCCCCAGCGCGAAGCTCTGTATCTCATTCTGCTCGCGCAGATCCTTCAGCTGGTTCAGCATCGCGTTGAAGCTGCGCCCCAGCGACCCGAATTCGTCGACGCGCGAGCCTTCGTCCTCGAACGGCAATAGCGCGCCGGAGGCCCGCACGCGCTCCATATGGCGCTCCACCCGGTCGAGCGGGGCCAGGACGAAAGCGGCCACGGCGCGCCGTACCATCAGCAGCAGGAAGACCAGCAACAGGATCGACCCCGCCACCGCCAGCATCAATACGCGGCGGCCGAGCAGGACGACCTCGCGCGAAACCCGGAACCCGGCCGTGGCGACCGGGGCGCCATCGGCACCTCGCATCGGGACCGCGATCTCTATGGCACCCGATTGCTTGCGGATCGCATCGCCCTGCCCCTCGGGCGGGCGCGTGATATGCGCAGCCTTGCCCAGCAGGGCCGACAGATGCCCGGCGGTCAATCGCTGCATCACCGCGACATAGCCGGTCGTGTGCCCCCGTGGGTCCGTGATCCGCGCCATGCCGACGGCCATGACGCCAGCCCCGTCGGGGAGATAGAAATGGGTGGACCGCCCATCCTTCAGCGGCTTTTGCAGATCGACGGCATTCAGCCCCTGGGCCAATGCCGTGCGGGACGGATCGGTGTAGGACCGCACCCGTACGTCCCAGCCGCTGTCCGACACGGCACGATAGGCTACGGCATCGACCCTATGGGCGGAAAACAGCAGTTGCGATAAAGGGACAGGCGCCGATGTCGGCAGGGTTCGCGCGGTGTCCGCATGTTCGCGGGCGATGATCTCGGCCCCCGCCGCGAACTCGGCCAGTGCGGCATGGGCGCGGTGGCGATAGGCCACGGTCGCACGATCTTCGAGTTCGGCAAAGCTCGGCGAGATGACGAGCGCCAGCAGCGCCGCCAACGCGATCGCCCCGCCGACCCCGGTGATGGTCAGCACCGACACCATCGTATCGCGCAGCGATCGCGGGCGGACCCGCGCGCCGAACCACGCCCGTAAGCCCTTCATGTCGGTCAGCGCCGAACGCTCGCGACCATGGGCCTGTCAAAGACTTCGGCACCCGGCAGCGCCATGTAATGCTGATCCGCCAAGGCCTGCGCTTCGGCCGCAGGCACCGGGCGGGAGAAAAGATAGCCCTGCAAATGGCTTGCGCCGGCGACCCGGAGGGCCTGTGCCTGCGCCTCGGTCTCGACACCCTCGGCCACGACCCCCAGTCCCAGCGCACGCCCGAGATGGATGATCGAGTGGACGATTGCGGCCGATTCGCGCTCCCGGCCCATGCCGTCGATGAAGCTGCGGTCGATTTTGAGGCAGTCGAGCGCGAATTTGCGGATATTGTACAGGCTGGAATAGCCGGTCCCGAAATCGTCGAGCGCGATCCGGAAGCCCAGGCCGCGCAGCTCGCAAAGCGTGGCCGCGGCGCGCTCGGCATCGTCGAAGATCGCGGTTTCGGTGATTTCGATCTGCACCCGGGCCGGATCGACCCCCGCCCGCGAGACGCTGTCCATCACATGGGCGACGAAATGCGACCGGCGAAACTGGATCGGGCTGAAATTGACCGACACATATTGGCCGGGCCAGCGCTTCACCTCGGCCAGCGCCTGGTCGAGAATCCAGTCGCCCAGTTCGTGGATCAAGTGGGCTTCCTCGGCGATCGGAATGAAGATGGCCGGGTTGATCGGCCCGCGATCCTTCCGGTTCCAGCGGACCAGCGCCTCGAAACCGACGATCTCGAGATCGCCACGCCCGACGATCGGCTGATAGACCAGGCTCAACTCGTCCTTCGCAATGGCCTCGGCCAGGCCGGCCTCGATTTCGCGACGGACGCGGACGCCTTCGTCCATGCTCGCATCGAACACACGCGCCACCCCGCGCCCCGCCCGCTTGGCTTCGTTCAGCGCCATGTCCGCCTGGCGAACCAGATCGGTGGGGTCGCGCTCGCTCCGATCGCCACGCATCACCAGCCCGCAGGACGCGCCGCAACGGACCGCGTGGCCCAGTATCTGGAAACTGTCGGCACAGGCCGTCACCACGGCGTTGCAGGCGGCCACCGCTTCGGCTTCGGTCTCGACATCGAAGACCATGCCGAATTCGTCGCCGCCCAGTCGGGCGACCAAGGTTGCCTCCGGCGCCGTCCGCTGGATGGTCGCGCACACCGTCCGGATCAGTTCGTCGCCAGCCATATGGCCCAGCGTATCGTTGACCTGCTTGAACCGGTCGAGGTCGAGCATGCAGACGGCGAACGATCCCGGCCGCCGTCCGCGCTCCTGCAGGCCGCGCAGGAAGGCGACACGATTCGGCGCATCGGTCAGCGCGTCGTGCATCGCGATATGCATCGCGCGGCTTTCATTGGCTTCCAGCTCGGCGCTCTTCTGCTCCAGCGTCACGACCTGCGCGGCGAGAAGCGCCCGTGCCGCCGTCAGTTCGCGATCATTGTCCCAGCGACGGCACAGCGCGAGCGCCATTTGCGAGATTTCGGCGACCTCGAACGGCTTGGCGATATAGAAGATCTTGTCCGCCGGTCCCGCGACCCTGCCGATCTCGACCGGCGAGAAATCGGAATAGCCGGTGACGATGACCAGATGGATATGGGGGTCGAGCGCTCGGATCCGCCGCGCCGTTTCGCAACCGTCGATGCCAGGGGGCATCCGGATGTCGATAAACGCCACGGCAAAGGGATTGCCGTCCGCCAGGGCCTGTTCGACCGCCTGCACCGCATCGAGGCCCTGAAAGCAATGATGCGGCTGGAACACCATATCGGTGTCCCCGTCGGGACGTCCGTCGGCACCGAACAGATCGGCGGCCATGGCGTCCAAAGTCTGCCGCGCGTCGGTCCGACCGTGGACGAGCCCGGAGAAACAGAAGGCGTAGCTGTCGTGTACCGCCGGTTCGTCGTCAACGATCAGAATACGCATCCGGTCACCATCATTCCAAGATCATGCAATCAATGGAGTTGATGGTAACCAGAGACGCTTAAAGTGACGTAAACGGTCAGGTTCGGGGCATAAGAGCCGCCGATCTGCCGGTTATTCGACCGTAACGCTCTTCGCCAGATTGCGCGGCTGGTCGACATCGGTGCCCTTGGCGACAGCCACGTGATAGGCGAGCAGCTGCACCGGCACCGCATAGACGATCGGCGCGATCAGCGGGTGGACCTTGGGCATGGTGATCGTCGCGATGCAGCCATCGCCCGCCGCCTCGATCCCGTCATAGTCGGAGATCAGGATCACCTTGCCGCCGCGCGCCTGCACCTCCTGCATGTTCGAGACGGTCTTTTCGAACAATGGGCCGGAGGGCGCGATGACGATAACGGGCACATGCTCGTCGATCAGCGCGATCGGCCCGTGCTTCATCTCGCCCGCCGCATATCCCTCGGCATGGATATAGCTGATTTCCTTCAGCTTCAGCGCACCTTCCAAGGCAAGCGGATAATCCGTGCCGCGACCGAGATACAGGACGTCCCGCGCACCTGCGACGGCGCCGGCCATGGCTTCGATCGCTTCGTCATAAGCGAGCGCGCCGTTGATCGCGGCCGGAGCCTCGGCCAGATGGCGGACGATCTGCTTCTCCTCGTCGGACGACAGCCGCCCCTTGGCCTTGGCGAGATTGGCGGCGAGCGCGGCGAGAACGCTCAACTGGCAGGTAAAGGCCTTGGTCGAGGCGACGCCGATCTCCGGCCCGGCATGGGTCGGCAGCAGCAGGTCGGCCTCGCGGGCCATCGAGCTGGTGGGCACGTTGACCACTGCCGCGATCGTCTGCCCCTCGCTCTTGGCATGGCGCAGTGCCGCCAGCGTGTCGGCGGTTTCGCCCGACTGGCTGATGACGATCATCAGGCCGCCCGGCTCCATCACCGGCGCGCGGTAGCGAAATTCGGAGGCGACATCGAGGTCGACGGGCACGCGCGCGAACTGCTCGAACCAGTATTTGGCGACCATGCCCGCATAGAAGCTGGTGCCGCACGCCACGATCGTCACGCGCTTGATGCCCGACAGGTCGAAATCGGGGATCGGCAGCGCGACCTTGCCCTCCAGCCGCTGGAGATACGAGCGCAGCGTCTGGGCGACGACGATCGGCTGCTCGTAGATTTCCTTCTGCATGAAGTGCCGGTGATTGCCCTTGTCGATCAGGGCACCGGTGACGCCCGACAGGGTGACGGGCCGCTCGACGGGGTTGTTGTCGCGGTCATAGACCTGCGCGCCCTGACGGGTGCACACGACCCAGTCGCCCTCGTCGAGATAGGCGATGCGCTGGGTCAGCGGGGCGAGCGCCAGCGCGTCGGAGCCCAGATAGGTCTCGTCATCGCCATAGCCGACGACCAGCGGCGAGCCGAGCCGCGCGCCGATCAGCATGTCGGGCTGGTCGCGGAACAGGATGGCGAGCGCGAACGCGCCGTGCAGGCGCGGCAGCACCTCGCGGACGGCGGCGACGGGGTCGAGCCCCTGCTCGACCTTCTCGCTGACCAGATGCGCGACGACTTCGGTGTCGGTCTCGCTGGTGAAGACGCGGCCCCGGCCGATCAGTTCGTCGCGCAGCGCCTTGAAATTCTCGATGATGCCGTTGTGGACCACCGCGACATGGTCGGTGGCGTGCGGGTGGGCGTTGTTGGTCGTCGGGCCGCCATGCGTCGCCCAGCGGGTATGGGCGATGCCGACCGTCCCGGGCAGCGGATGCGCGGCCAGTTCCTTGGCCAGGTTGATCAGCTTGCCCGAGGCCCGGCGGCGTTCGATCGCGCCATGGTCGATGGTTGCGATGCCAGCCGAGTCATAGCCGCGATATTCGAGCCGCCGCAGCCCGTCGAGCAGCCGATCGGCGACATCCTCGCCGCCCAGGATTCCCACGATACCGCACATACTCTTACTCCCCAGCCTTTTTCGCGGCTTTCTTGGCCGTCATCATATCTCGGAAACGCTTGGCCCAGCCCGGCTTGGTCTGGCGTTCGGCGCGGACCAGCGCCAGGGCGTCCGCCTCGACATCGCTGGTCACGACCGAGCCCGCGCCGACGATCGCGCCCGCGCCGATCGTGACCGGGGCGACCAATGCGGAATTGGATCCGACAAAGGCCCCCTCACCGATCACGGTGCGATATTTGAGGAAGCCGTCATAATTGCAGGTGATGGTACCCGCGCCGATATTGGCCCCCGCCCCCACCTCGGCATCGCCCAGATAGGTCAGGTGGTTCGCCTTGGCGCCGGGGCCGAGCACGGCCTTCTTCATTTCGACGAAATTGCCGACCCGTGCCCCCTCCCGCACATCGGCACCGGGGCGCAGGCGGGCATAGGGACCGATATCTGCGCCGGTGGCCACGGTCGCGCCTTCCAGGTGGCTGAAGGCATGGATCGTCACGCCGTCCGCCACATGGACGCCGGGACCGAAGACCACATGCGGCTCGATCACCACGTCACGGCCGATCCGCGTGTCGTGCGCGAACCAGACCGTGTCGGGCGCGATCAGCGTCGCGCCATCGGCCATTGCGCGCGCACGACGGCGAGCCTGCCAGTCGCTTTCGACCACCGCCAGTTCGGCGCGGCTGTTGACGCCCGCGACTTCCCCCGCGCCCGTCTCGATCACGGCCGAATGGCGACCATCGGCAGCGGCAAGCATGACGATGTCGGGCAGGTAATATTCACCCGCCGCATTGTCGTTGCCGACCCGGTCGAGCAGCCCGAACAGATCCGTGGACCGGACCGCCATCAAGCCGGAATTGCAAAGGGTTACGGCGCGCTCTTCGGCACTGGCATCCTTGAACTCGACCATCCGGGCGATCCGGCCATCGGCATCCGCGATCACCCGTCCATAGGCCGCCGGATCGGCGGGGCGGAAACCCAGCACGACGGCGGCGGGCGCGTCCTGGGCACCCAGCCGGTCGATCATCGCCTGCATCGTCCGCGCCTCGACCAGTGGCACATCGCCATACAGGATCAGCACGTCGCCGTCGAAACCCGCCAGTGCCTCGCGCGCCTGCGCCACCGCATGGCCGGTACCGAGCTGCTCGGCCTGAAGCGCCGTCCCGACGCCGAGCGGCGCCACCGCCGCCTCTACCTGTTCGCGTCCCGCACCAGTCACCACGACCATCCGTTCGGGTGAGAGTTGCTTCACGCTGTCGATCAGATGGAGCAGCATCGGCCGCCCGGCGATCGGGTGGAGAACCTTGTGCAGGTCGGACTTCATGCGGGTGCCCTTACCCGCTGCGAGGATGATGGCGGCGACTGGTCTCGTCATGATGGTTGCGCCTGCCATGGATTTCGGGCCAAGGCCAGCCACAGAACGGCGACGGACACGATCATGGACGCGAATTCACCGCACGGTTTTCCCTTTTCCATCGTGGGTTTCGACCTGGATGGCACGCTGCTCGATACCAGCGGCGACTTGGCGGCGGCGGTGAACCACGCGCTCGCGTCCATCGGTCGCCCGGCGCTGAGCGTCGAGGCGGTCAAGCCGATGATCGGCGGCGGGGCGCGGGCGATGCTGAAACACGGGCTGGACGCGACGGGCGGCTATGACGAGGCGACGCTCGATGCGCTGCACCGCCTGCTGCTCGACCATTACGAGGCCAACCTCGCCGTTCACACAACGCCCTTCCCCGGTACGCTGGCCGCGCTCGACGAACTGGCGGCGCGCGGCGTGACGATGGGCGTCATGACCAACAAGCTGGAGCGGTTCGCGCGCGGCATCCTGGACGCGCTCGGCCTGACCGACCGGTTCGCCGCGATCATCGGCGGGGACACGCTGGGCGTCGCCAAGCCCTCGCCCAGACCGATCCAGGCGCTGGTCGAACAATGCGGCGGCGGGCATGCAGCGTTCGTCGGCGATTCGATCTTCGACGTGCAGGCCGCACGCGCCGCCGGCCTGCCGGTCGTCGCCTGCTCCTTCGGCTTCCTCAGTCAGCCGGTCGAGACGCTGGGCGCGGATGCGGTCATCGACGGATATGACGAACTCATTCCGACGCTGCGGCGGCTCGGCGCTTCCGCCACTTGATCCACAGATGCCGCGCGAGCAGCGGCAGCGGCATCCGGATCAGGTGCGAGCGGATATAGAAACCCAGCCGCGTCAACGGCCGCCGTTCGCGTCCCCATCCGTTGCGGGCCATCATCCGGCGGCGATAGAGGCGGTCGAGGGGCGTCAGGTGCCGCCATGGTTCGGGCACATCGGTCCCGTACAGTGCATGGCTCAGCCGCATCGCCCGGCCCATCGCCGCCGACAGGCCATGGTGCCGGGCACGGTCCTCCAGCCCCTGAGTGCCGCCTTCCTCGACTAGCGCATGAATGTCCCAGAGATTACGCAGGCCGCCGCTCAGGTCGCCATCCGCAAAAAGATGCGCCGCGGCATGAACGAGCATGTCGGTGTGGCACAGGACCGCCAGCCCGCCCTCCAGCGGCACGGCATCGGCGATCATCGCGGCCGCATCCGGCCGGGGGCGTGCGGTCAGCGGCAGGATGGTGTGGTGGACATCGACCATCCGGTCGCGCTCGCCGTGAACCAGCGGCGGCAGTTCGTGCATCCAGCGCCGGTAATAGAGATCGTCGTAGGGGTCGGACTTCAACCAATCCCATCCCGCCGCCAGCAGCAGCTGCTCGGCCTGGTCGAGGGATGCGCGGGGCAGCAGGATGTCGCAGTCTCCGATCCCCCGCCCTTGCCCCGCCGCCAGTCCCGCCGCGACAAAGGCGCTGCCCTTGAGCAGGATGACCGTCTTTCCGAGAGGTGCCAGCGCACGGGCGACGCGATGGGCTTCCCACAATGCCGTTCGCCGGACCTCCGCCGCCTCTGCACGGGCGCCGTCCAAGGCCCTTTGCACAGCCACGGGCACGGATGGCCCGTCCAGCCGATGCGCCAGCGTCCCCAGCAAGGTCTCGGCCCGCGCGACACACACGACCTCGGTCCAGGTCTCAGGGGCCAGCATCGCCGACCGCTCCGGCGACCGCAGCAGCGCGACCAGCGTCTCGGCCGCCCTCACAAGGCGCTCCAGATCGATTCCACCGCCGCGACACCGGCCTCGCCATCGGGATAGTCGAGCGCGACGGCGGGCACCTCCGCGCGAAGCCGGGTCAGCGCGCGGAAACCCGCCTCTCCCAGCGCGACATAATTGGTCGAGGCCTGGGTCAACCGGACGAAGGTTTCGGTCGGCGCCATACCCTGGAGCGTCAGGGGAAAGCCGAAGCGTGGAAAGATCATGAGCGCCGGGCGAGCGGGCTCGTCCATCGCGGCGACCGCTGCGGCATCGGGGGCGACATGGCGGACCTCGCCTTTGGGCGTGCCGGACAGGAGCGGGCCGGTCAGCCTGTCCGGCGGAATAAGGGCCACGCTCTCATTCTTCAGACTGATCGGACGCGGAAAGGGATGTGCCAAGCCGGTCGTCAGGTCGATCAGCGCGAACTCATCGCCCAGGAAACGCCAGCCGCGCTGCGACAGCAACAGCGCCAGGGTCGATTTGCCCGCCCCCGACACGCCGCTCATCAGGATCGCCCTGTCGCCTCGCGCGACGACTGCGGCGTGCAGCAGAAGGTGACGGCGATGGCCCAGCGCGACCTGCAGGTTCATTCCCATCTCGGCGGCGAGCAGCCCATGCGCCAGGGCCAAGGGGGCGGCATCGGGGAGATGATAGTCGCCCATGGTCCTGACCGCAGGCCGCAACCACCGCCGCGCCAAAGATGCTGCCTCCAGCCGGACGCTATAGTGCGCAAAATCGGCGCGCGGATAATCACGGTACAAAGCGTCCAGCGCGGCGATCGGCGCGCGCCAGTCCGAGCCGATACGGAACCCGACCAGCCCGACGCGCAGGGCGATCCGATGCCTCACAGCCGGTCGACCAGCCCCGCCGCCTCCAGTTCGTCGAGCCGGACACGCAATATCGCCGTATCGTCCTCGTCCGCATCCCCCAGGTCGTAGGTTCCGGCCAGGCGCGCGAGCAGCGCCTCGATATCGAGCGGCGCCTCGTCCAGCGCCTCGAGGATTTGCGGTGCGGGTTCGTTGAGCAGATGGGTGATGCCCGATGGGCGATGATAGACGGCGGTGAAGATATCCAGCGGCTCGACGATCAACAGCGCCGCCTCCGCCGCGCGGTAGCGCGGAACGGCCATGCGCTCAGGTCCTGGGATTCTGCACGGACAGGAAACAGGTATAGCCGCTCTGCCCCATCTTCAGCTTCCTGATATAGGCGAGATAGGCCTGCGTAGCCTTGCTGGTCGCCCCGGGCAGGTTCTGCCCCTGGAACATCGCCTTCTGCACCTCGTCGCCGGTAAAGGGACGCGACGGCGGCGGGAACGGGCCATAGCCGGTGATCGGTCCCAACAGGCTGGGCGGCGCCAGCGATCCGTCGCTCGCGATATATTTGCCCGCATTGCCGGGGTCCGGCACGGGGATCTGACACGCCAGGATAGACGCGGTGGCCTGTGCCAAGGCCGGGCGGATCGCAACAACCGAACTCGCGCCGACCGCGCCCAGCATCAGCATCCGGCGGCTCGTCACGCTGGAAGGAACAGGGGTGGCCGGTTCCTCGGGCGCGGGGCCGTGGTCGGGAGGCGTGTCATCCATGACGTTGCGATGTCCCATATTCATGGCGTTATCACAAGAAGCCGTGCAGGCGCGGTCGTTTCCCAAAGCTGGAAAAGCGGATGCGCGAAGGCAGACAGCGCCGTCGTCGCCCGCTACATCGACACCTCATGGGATTCGGCATTCGCACCTTATGGGCCGTCGTCGTGGCCGTCGTCGCCACGGTCGTGGTGTTTCTGACTGGCGGCCCCGCCCCGGCGATCATCACGCTGGTCGGCGGGATCGCGGCCGCGCTCGTCGCGAGCGAAGGCGTCTCCGACACCCCGGACGATCTTCCCGCGCTCGAAGAACAGGGCAGCCTGTCACCCCTGCTCGAAGAGACGCTGGATGCCATCGTCGAACCGGTATTGTTGATCGAGCGGGGCCGCGTGATCCTCGCCAACCGTTCGGCGCGGGGGCTGCTCGGCTCGCATATCGTCGGCGAGGATGCGCGGATCGCCATTCGTCACCCCGCCGCCGCCGAGCGCCTGATCG
Organism: uncultured Sphingomonas sp.; assembly: GCF_913062585.1. GTDB lineage: Bacteria > Pseudomonadota > Alphaproteobacteria > Sphingomonadales > Sphingomonadaceae > Sphingomonas. The sequence continues at coordinate 95,080 of NZ_CAJXWX010000008.1, forward strand.
CACGCGAAGGCGTGACCGACCCCGACCACCCTATATCGCTCGTCGGCCTGGGTTCGTTGGAACAGCGTTGGGAGATGCGGGTCGCCGACACCTCCAGCGGGCAACGCATCGTCCATCTGATCGACCAGACCGCGCATGACGCCGCCGAACGGATGCGCGTCGACTTCGTCGCCAATGCCAGCCACGAATTGCGCACGCCGCTCGCCTCGATCCTGGGTTTCATCGAGACGCTGGGCGACGAAGCGGGCGAAGACGCCGAAATCCGCGCCCGCTTCCTGAAGGTCATGTTCGACGAGGCGCGGCGGATGCAGCGGCTGGTCGAGGATCTGATCTCGCTGAGCCGGATCGAGGCCGACAAATATCGCCAGCCGGCGCAGCCGGTCGACATGAACGACCTGGTCCAGCATGTGTGGGACGAGTTCCTCGACTCCGGCTCGCGCCGGGCCGAGGATATCAACTGCGACCTGACGCCCGACCTGCCCCCGATCGCGGGCGACCGGGCCCAGTTGTCGCAGATGCTGCACAATCTGATCGGCAATGCGATGAAATATGGGCGGGCGGACACGCCGGTCCGGGTCACGCTGGAGCGTGACGGCGCCATGCTGAAGCTCGCGGTCGCCGATCGCGGCGAAGGCATCGCCGCCAGCCATATTCCGCGCCTGACCGAACGCTTTTACCGGGTCGATTCGGGCCGCAGCCGGAGCATCGGCGGCACCGGGCTTGGCCTGGCGATCGTCAAGCACATCGTCGAGCGTCATCGCGGCAAGCTGGAAATCGCCAGCGAAGTGGGCGTCGGCACGACCTTCACCGTGCGGCTGCCCACGATCAAAAACGCCGATCGGACGGTTTCCGAGGTGAGTGTCACAAAACCACAATAAAAATGTCACACGGGGGTCCGGCGAGCATGGCAGCGCCGGTTCGCAACCAAGATGGTCGCCCTCCCTCCAAGGAACCCGATGCGCCTGCCCTGCCTTCTCGCCGCGATATTCGCGCTGGCCGCCTGTCACGACCAGGCCAATGGCGGCGGCGCGGGCGTGCGCGAGCAGATCACGGCGGTCGGCTCCTCGACCGTCTACCCCTTTACCACCATCATCGCCGAGCGTTTCGTCGCGTCGGACCCGGATGCCAAGGCGCCGGTGATCGAGTCGACCGGCACGGGCGCGGGCATGAAGCTGTTTTGTGCCGGGATCGGGGCGGGCCACCCGGATATCGAGGACGCATCCCGCCGGATGAAGGCGAGCGAATATCGCGAGTGCGCCGCGCACGGCGCGCCCGATATCCTAGAAATTCAGATCGGCATCGACGGCATCGCCTTTGCCGAATCGAAGCGCGGGCCGCGCATGGCCCTCACCACGGTCGATCTCTACCGTGCCCTGTCGGCGCATCCGGGCGGTCGACCCAATCGCGCGCGGACCTGGGCCGATGTGAACCCGGTGCTGCCCGCCACGCCGATCCAGGTCTATGGCCCGCCCGCGACCAGCGGCACCCGCGACGCGCTGGCCGAGCTGATCCTGATGAAGGGCTGCGACGCGGTCGAACCGGGCGCGGTCGCGCTTAGCCACCGTGATCCCGACGCGCACCGGCTGATGTGCGCCCGGGTCCGGGACGACGGCGCCTATATCGATGCGGGCGAGAACGACAATCTGATCGTCCAGAAGCTCCAGGCCAATCCGGATGCGATCGGCGTCTTCGGCTATTCCTATCTGGAGGAGAACCGCCAGACGGTGGACGGCGTCGCGATCAATGGCGTGAAGCCGACCTATGCCGCGATCGCCGCCGATCAATATCCCGGATCGCGCGCGCTCTATGTCTATGTGAAGAAGGCGCATCTCGACGCCATTCCGGGCCTGCGCGACTTTCTACGCCTCTATGCGGCCAATTGGGGCAAGGACGGACCGCTGGTCCGGCGCGGACTGATCGCCGCGCCCGCCGCCGTCGAAGCCCGGTCGAGAGCGATCATCGCCCGCGAAATCCCGCTCGATCCGGCGGCGCTGCCGCTATGAATGGGGCGATCCTCCTGATCCTGATCGTCGGGCTGGGCGTCATCGCCTGGGCCAGCACCCGGATGCGCGCGCTCGGTTTCCGGCGCGGGACGGGCGCGCGGGCCAGCTCGCTGCCGCATCATCATGGCTGGTATGTCGCGCTGTGGACGGTCGTGCCGCCGCTGTTGTTCCTGGCGGTCTGGGTCGCGACCTCGCCCGCGCTGGTCACCGAGACGGTCGTCGCGACGCCGGCCGCCGCGCAGCTGCCGCCACCGGGGTTCGAGCGCGCCGCGATCCTGTCCGAAGCGCGCGCGCTGGCGGCCGGACGGGCGCACGGTGCCTTCCATGCCCTGTCGCGGACCCTAGCGCCCGCCTATGACCGGGCGCAGACGCGCTTCGACTGGATCGCGACGGCGGTCGTCCTGCTGCTCGCGCTGGCGGGGGGAGCCTATGCCTATCTCCGCGTCCGCCCCGATTTCTCGGCGCGCACCCGAATCGAGCGGGTGGTGCTCGGGCTGCTGCTCGGCGCGTCGCTGATCGCGATCCTGACGACGGCGGGGATCGTCGCATCCCTGCTCTACGAAGCCGGGCGCTTCTTCTCGGTCGTCCCGATCACGGACTTCCTGTTCGGCACGCATTGGAGCCCGCAGGTCATCGACCCGCGCGATCCGGGTGCGTCGCTGGGCGCGGTGCCGCTATTCTGGGGCACGTTCTTCATCGGTGCGGTCATCGCGATGGCGGTGGCCATCCCCTTCGGTCTGATGAGCGCCATCTATCTGACGCAATATGCCGCCCCCCGCGCCCGCCGGATCATGAAGCCGGTGCTTGAGGTGCTGGCTGGCATACCGACCGTCGTCTACGGCTATTTCGCCGCGCTGACCGTCGCGCCCGCCGTTCGTCAGTTCGCGGTCGCGATCGGCATCGACTGGGCCTCGTCCGAAAGCGCGCTGGCGGCCGGGCTCGTGATGGGCGTGATGATCATCCCCTTCGTCTCCTCGATGGCCGATGACAGCCTGGCGGCGGTGCCCAGCACGATGCGCGACGGCAGCCTGGCGATGGGGGCGACGCCGTCGGAGACCATCACCCGCGTCATGCTGCCCGCCGCCCTGCCCGGCGTCGTCGGCGGCGTCCTGCTAGCCGTGAGCCGCGCGATCGGCGAGACGATGATCGTCGTCATGGCCGCAAGCGGCGTCGCCACGCTGACCGCCAATCCCTTTGCCAGCACGACCACGGTCACGCGCCAGATCGTCGATCTGCTGACCGGCGAGGCCGAGTTCGACAGCCCCAAGACGCTCGCCGCCTTCGCGCTGGGCCTGACCCTGTTCGTCATCACCCTGCTCCTGAACATCGTCGCGCTCAGCGTCGTGAAGCGGTACCGGGAAAGCTATGAATAGCCCGCCGCCTCCTGCGCCCCATTCGTGGGACAGCCCGGCCATGGTCCGGCGGCTGCGGCGGCGCTATGCCGCGGAGCGCCGCTTCCGGCGCCTCGGCGCGGCGGCCGTGGCGCTGTCGGCGGCGTTTCTGGCATTCCTGCTCATCACCATGCTGGCGCAAGGGATACGCGGCTTTACCGAGACCCGGGTGACGATGCCGGTCGACCTGGCCGTAGCGGGATTGCCGATCGAGCCGGCGCGCCTGAAGGGGCGCGGTGCCGACCTTGCCCTGGCCGGGGCGGGTCTGGAGGATGCCGTCAATCGGGCCGCGACGACCGCATTCGGCCCGGACGGCACCGATCTTCTATCGCCGGGCGCATGGATCACTGTGCGTGACGCGGTCAAGGCAGACCCAGCGCTGCTCCACCGCCAGACGATGTTCGCGCTTCCCGTCGCCAGCCGGTTCGACGTCGCCGCCAAAGGCGTCGGCACGCCCGATGCGGAGGCGGTCGTCGCGCGGTTGCGGGCCAGGGGTGTCTTGTCGACCGGATGGGACCTGGGCTTCCTGCGCGATGCCGATGCCACCGATCCCACCCGGGTCGGCATCTGGGGCGCGGCCAAGGGATCGCTGCTGACCATGCTGGTCACGCTGGCACTGGCCTTTCCGATCGGCGTGCTTGCCGCACTTTACCTCGAGGAATATGCCCCCAAGAACCGCTGGACCGACATGATCGAGGTGTCGATCAACAATCTGGCGGCGGTCCCCTCGATCATCTTCGGCCTGCTCGGCCTGGCGGTATTCCTCGGCACCTTCGGCCTGCCACGTTCGGCGCCGCTGGTCGGTGGCCTGACGCTGGCGCTGATGACCATGCCGGTCATCGTCATCGCAGGGCGCAACGCGATCAAGGCGGTGCCGCCGTCGATCCGCGACGCCGCGCTGGCGATCGGCGCGTCGCGGGTGCAGGTGATCTTCCACCATGTCCTGCCGCTGGCTTTGCCGGGCATCCTGACCGGCACGATCATCGGCATGGCGCGCGCGCTGGGCGAGACCGCGCCGCTGCTGATGATCGGCATGCGCGCCTTCATCGCAGCACCGCCGCGGGGACTGACCGACCCGGCGACCGTGCTGCCGGTGCAGATCTTCCTCTGGTCGGATCAGGTCGATCGCGGGTTCATCGAACGCACCTCCGCCGCGATCATCATCCTTCTGGTCTTCCTGCTCGCGATGAACGGGCTGGCCATCTATCTCCGCAATCGGTTCGAGACACGCTGGTGAGCACACCCAAGATAAGCGCGCGCAACGTCAGCGTGTCCTACGGCGCCAAGCAGGCGATCCGCGACATCTCGATCGACGTCGACATGGATCACGTCATCGCGTTCATCGGCCCGTCCGGCTGTGGCAAGTCCACCTTCCTGCGCACGCTCAACCGGATGAACGACACCATCCCCTCGGCACGCGTATCGGGCGACGTGCGGCTGGACGGGCAAGACATCTACGCGCCCGAGATGGACGTCGTGCAGTTGCGCGCGCGGGTCGGCATGGTGTTTCAGAAACCCAACCCCTTCCCCAAGTCGATCTACGAGAATGTCGCCTATGGCCCGCGCATCCACGGGCTGGCCGCGTCACGCGCCGAGCTGGACATGATCGTCGAGCGGTCGCTGACCCGGGCGGGCCTGTGGAACGAGGTGAAGGATAGGCTGTCCGAGAGCGGCACCGCCTTGTCGGGCGGCCAGCAACAGCGGCTGTGCATCGCGCGCGCCATCGCGGTCGACCCGGAAGTCATCCTGATGGACGAGCCGTGCAGCGCGCTCGATCCGATCGCGACGGCGCGCATCGAGGAGCTGATCCACGACCTGCGCGGGCGCTACGCCATTGCGATCGTCACCCATAATATGCAGCAGGCAGCCCGCGTCTCCCAGCGTACCGCCTTTTTCCACCTCGGCACGCTCGTCGAGTACGGAAAGACGTCCGACATCTTCACGAACCCGAAGGAAGAGCGGACGAAGGATTATATTACCGGCCGTTACGGCTGAGGACGAGGATCATGGACCACACCGTAAAAGCCTTTGACAACGATATCGGCCGGTTGCGCGGGCTGATCAGCCAGATGGGCGGATTGGCCGAGGAGGCGATCGCCAATGCGATCAAGGCGCTCCAACGCTCCGACCTGGAACTGGCGCGCAAGGTTCGCGAGGACGACAAGGCGATCGACCTGATCGAGGCGGAGGTCGAGCGGCTGGCCGTGCGCACCATCGCCCTGCGCGCGCCGATGGCTAACGACCTGCGCGAGGTCGTCGCCGCGCTGAAGATCGCCAGCGTCGTCGAGCGGATCGGCGACTATGCCAAGAACATCGCCAAGCGCGTGCCGATGATCGAGAGCGAGGACCGGATCGAGCCCGTCTCGATCCTGCCCGCCATGGCGCGGATCGCCTCCGCGATGGTGCACGACGTCCTCGACGCCTTCGCCGCGCGCGATGCCGAGGCGGCGGTGCGGGTCCGCGACAGCGACAACGCGCTCGACGATTTCTACGACTCCATCTTCCGCACGCTCGTCACCCATATGGTCGAGAATCCCAAGACGATCGGACAGGTCGCGCACCTGCTGTTCATCGCCAAGAATCTCGAACGTATCGGCGACCATGCGACGAACGTTGCGGAGATGGTCTATTTCGCCGCCACCGGCACCCAGATGGGTGAGCGGGACCGCGGCGGTACTTTGCCTTCTTGAGGGAACAGGCACGATGGCACGGGTAAAGATGTTGCTGGTCGAGGACGACGCCGCGCTGGCGGAATTGCTCGTCTTCCATTTCAAGCGCGAGGATTTCGAGGTCGCCCATACGCCCGACGGCGAGGAGGCGTTGCTGCTGGCGCGCGAGAGCACGCCGGACATCGTCCTGCTCGACTGGATGGTCGAGGGGATTTCGGGGATCGAGGTCTGCCGCCGCCTGCGCCGTTCGCCCGAGACGGCGAATGTGCCGATCATCATGCTGACCGCGCGCGGTGAGGAAGAGGATCGGGTGCGCGGGCTGGAGACGGGGGCGGACGATTATGTCACAAAACCCTTCTCCCCACGCGAACTGGTGGCGCGCGTCGGCGCGGTGCTGCGGCGCGTTCGACCGGCACTGGCGGGCGAGGCGCTGACCTATGCCGATATCGAGATGGACACGGTCGGCCACAAGGTCCGCCGGGCGGGCGAAGTCGTCTCGCTCGGGCCGACGGAGTTCCGCCTGCTCAAGCATTTCCTGGAGCATCCCGGCTGGGTCTTCTCACGTGAACGGCTGCTCGACGCGGTCTGGGGCCATGACTCGGATATCGAGAGCCGCACGGTCGACGTGCATATCCGTCGCCTGCGCAAGGCGATCAATATCGGCGACCGTCCCGACATCATCCGCACCGTCCGTTCGGCGGGCTACTCGCTGGACGCGGGCGGCTAAAAAGCGCGTCACGATCGGGTCGCAAGCGAAACGAGGGAGCCAAGTGCGGCATGGGGCGTTCACCCCACGCGCTAACGCACTTGCGCTTCTGAACAGGAGATTCGCATGAAGCTCGTTTTTCTGGCCGTCGCCGCGCTGATGGCGACGCCCGCCGTGGCTCAGACCACGACCCAGACCGATACTACCGCACAGGCCGGGATGCAGGCCGGCGGCGCGACGGACACCACCACCGGCTCGACCCAGGCCAATGCAGCCGCTTCAGCCGCGACGATGACCGCCGGCGGTTATCAGCCCGCCCAGCCGCCCATGGCCTCGCCCCCGCCCCCGGGCGCGCCGGTCGTGTTCCAGCAGGCGCCCAGCCCGTCGCAGGCCTATCCGGCCCCGGCGGCGCTGAAGAGCTATCCGATCTGCAAAAAGGGTCAGTATGACCAGTGCCGTCAGCGTGGCGGCAAGTAATCGGTCGATCACCCGGCTGTAAGAATGGCGCCGGTTCCCAATTCGGGGACCGGCGTTTTCTTTTGGCCGCTTATTCCTCGACCAGCTTCATCAGACGCCGCTCGACGGGCGCCAGCACCGGGCCCAGTTCATGGCCGCGCTTCAGGACGGCACCGCCCTCGCCGATCAGCGCCCACATGCCCTGCCGGTTGCGGAGCGCCGGTCGCTTTTCGATGCGATATTCCGGCCGCTCGGCGGTACGGCGAAAGGCCGAGAAGATCGCCGCATCGCGCCCCAGATCCATCGCATAATCGCGCCAGTGTCCGGCGGCGACCATGCGGCCGTACAAGTCCAGGATGCGGTTCAACTCAGCCCGCTCGAACCCCACCTGACCGGGGACATTGGGGAAGGGCAGGACTCCCATCAGGCGCGGTCGCGCTTGTCTTCCTGTTCGGCCAGGACGGCATCCAGCCGCCGCCGCATGGTATCCAGTTCGCAGCGCAGCATCTCGATCTTCTGGGTTTGCGGATCGAAGATTTCCGAACAGGGCGTGCCGTAAGGAACGAAGCGCTTCTCGGTGGCCGCACCGCCCTCGACCACCGTCGGTCGAGCGGGGATGCCGACCATGACCGCGCCTTCCGGCACGTCACGGGTCACGACCGCATTGGCGCCAATCCGTGCCCGCGGGCCGACGGTGATCGGCCCCAGCACCTGCGCGCCCGAGCCGATGATCGACCCGTCCGCCAGTGTCGGGTGACGCTTGCCCGCCACGCCATTGTCCGGGCTGGTCCCGCCCAGCGTGACGCATTGATAGATGGTGACGTCGTCGCCGATCTCGGCCGTCTCGCCGATCACCACGAAGCCATGGTCGATGAAGAAGTTGCGACCGATCCGGGCGCCGGGATGAATGTCGACCGCGGTCAGGAAGCGGGTGAAGTGGTTGACCAGCCGCGCCAGGAAAAAGGCCCGCGCCTTATACAGCCGATGGGCAATGCGGTGTCCGGCGAGCGCCCACACCCCCGGATAAAGCAGGATCTCGGCCCGCGAATGCGGCGCGGGATCGCGAGCCCGGATCGAATCGAGATAAGCGGCCAATCGGCTCGGCATGTGCATGTCCCCAGATGCGATACCGGCATTTAGGCACGATATGGCTTGAAATCCAGATAGTCGCAGAGACGGTGTCGTCGCGACAAACTCTATCTTTGTTGCAGCGTTCGTCCCGACACGGCATGGCCGCCCGGCCGAAAGGCGCAAAGGAGACATGATGGACCCGACGAGTAGCGAACTGATCCATATCCTGCCCTTCGTGGGTGTCGGCTTTGCCGCCCAGGTCGTCGACGGCGCATTGGGAATGGCGTTCGGCGTGATCTCCAACACCCTGCTCATCAGCCTGGGCGTCCCTCCCGCCGCCGCCTCGGCCGGGGTCCACAGCGTCGAGACCTTCACCACCGCCGTCTCCGGCATCAGCCATGCGATGCACCGCAACGTCAATTGGCGGCTGTTCCTGCGGCTGATGATCCCGGGCGTCATCGGCGGGGCGCTGGGTGCCTATGTCCTGTCCAATATCGACGCGGCGGTCGTGAAGCCGTTCATCCTGGCCTATCTGACCGCCATCGGCCTGTACCTGCTGGTCCGCGCCTGGCGGCACAAGGCGCATATGCGCGAGCCGAAAGTGGTCGAGCCCTTGGGCTTCATCGGCGGCTTTCTCGATGCAGCGGGCGGCGGCGGCTGGGGCCCGGTCGTGACGTCCAACCTGCTGGCGCAAGGCGCCGCACCGCGGACCACCATCGGCACGGTCAACACCGCCGAGTTCTTCCTGACCGCGACGATCTCGGCGACCTTCATCAGCCAGCTGGGCTGGGGCGCCTTCACCATGGCGACGGTCGGGCTGTTGATCGGCGGCATCTGCGCCGCGCCGTTCGGGGCCATCCTCGCCAAGCGCGTGCCGCCACGGACGCTGCTGACGTTGGTCGGGGTGATCCTGACGCTGACCAGCCTGTGGGGGCTGTATCAGGCGATCAAAGGCTGACCGCCGGATTCCGGAGGGGTGTCACCGCCAGCGGGTACGCCCCTCCACCACCGGGCTGCGCCCGGCGGTCCCCCTTCCCAAGCCGAGCTTGGGGAGGACTTTTTACGCAATGGCCGCGTGGACGGTCGCGACCGCCTGCATGACCGCTGCGATCCGGACCGAGGTCTGGATGATCTCGGCCGAGACGCCCGCCTTTTTCAACACCGCCTCATGCGCGTCGATGCACATGCCGCAGCCGTTGATCGCCGAGACGGCGAGGCTGAACAGCTCGAAATCGACCTTGTCGATACCCGGCGCCGCGATGACGTTCATGCGCAGCTTGGCGGGCAGGTTGCGATATTCCTGGTTCCCCGCCAGATGGGTGAAGCGATAATAGACATTGTTCATCGCCATCACCGCCGCCGCCGCGCGCGCCGCGTTGGCGGCCTCGGGCGACAGCTTGGGGGCGCATTCCGCCTCGGCGGCATCGACCAGCGGCTTGTGGCCGGTGCCGTGCGCGCAGGCGAGCAGCAGGCCATATTTGCGCTGATCGTTCAGCAGCGCCTCGTTCAGCAGCGATCCGACATTCAGCCGAATGTCCTTGGCGAAGTCGGGCAACTGCCCGGCGAATTCCTTGAGCGACATGGAAGAGCTCCAGATAAACGACGCCCCAGTCCGAGTTGCCGACCGCCATGGGTCGGCAACCCTCGCCGGGGCATCGGGAATGGGGTCCGGGGACGGTCTCGCCCCCGGATGACGGGATTACTCGGCCGCGAGCTGGAGGACGTCGTCGCCCTTGTTCCAGTTGCAGGGGCAGAGCTCGTCGGTCTGCAGCGCGTCGAGGACGCGGAGCGTCTCGGCCGGGTTGCGACCGACGTTCAGGCCGTTGATGGTGACATGCTGGATGACATTGTCGGGATCGATGATGAACGTCGCGCGGTAGGCGACATGCTCGTTCTTGTCGACGATGCCCAGCGCGTCGGCCAGGACGCGGCCATTGTCCGCGATCCAGGGGAAATCGGCGGCGGCCAGATCCGGGTCCGACTTGCGCCATGCCAGGTGGACGTGCGCGGTGTCGGTCGACGCGCCGATCAGCACGGCGTCGCGATCCTCGAAATCGCCCTTCAGCTGCGAATAGCCGACGATCTCGGTCGGGCAGACGAAGGTGAAGTCCTTCGGCCAGTAGAACAGGACCTTCCACTTGCCCTCGTACGACGTGTCGCTGATCGTCTCGCCGGCGGGCAGCGCGTTCGTGCCCTGCTGGACGGGAACAGTGAATGCGGGGAGCTTGTCTCCAACGGTCAACATGGCAATAGCCTCCATTTCTACGCAAAAATTCGGCTTCAGCCATCCTCTCGGGCATCGACGGTGGACCGCCTGTATTCGTTGTAGTGACGGATATGGGGACTGGCGCCTTTGATCCAACAAGCTATTTGTCAAATCGCAATCGACTGAGGCGATCAATGGCCGCGACCTACCTACCCACGTTGAAACAGCTGCAATATCTGGTGGCCCTGCAGGATCATGGCCATTTCGGCCGGGCGGCCGACGCCTGTTTCGTCACCCAGTCGACCCTGTCGGCGGGCCTGCGCGAGCTGGAGACGCTGATCGGCGTGACCCTGGTCGAGCGGACTCGGCGCGTGGTGCGCTTCACGCCGCTGGGCGAGCGGATCGCGGACAAGGCACGGCGCGTCCTGCGCGAGGCGGACGAGCTGGGCGATATGGCGCGTGCGGCCGGGCGTCCGCTCTCGGGCGAAATGCGCATGTCGGTCATCCCGACCATCGCCCCCTTCATGCTGCCGCGAATCCTGCCGCGTCTGCGCCGCGACTATCCGGACCTGAAGCTGTTCCTGCGCGAGGAGCCGAGCGGCCCGGCCTGCGAACGTCTGCACAATGGCCGCACCGACTGCGTCCTGCTCGCCTTGCCCTTCGCCTGTGGCGAGGTGACCGCTGAGCCCCTGTTCGACGACCGGCTGTTCGTGGCTTTCCCGTCCGACGAGGACAGAGCGCCACCCGCCGCCATTCCGGCCGCTGCGATCGACGAGAACCGACTGCTGCTGCTGGAGGACGGGCATTGCCTGAAGGATCATGCGCTCGCCGCCTGCAATCGCCCAGAGCTTCGCGCCGAGGCGACGATGCTGGGCACCTCGCTCCACACCATCGTTCAGATGGTCGACAATGGCCTCGGCATGACGATGCTGCCCGAAATGGCGCTGAAGTCCGGCATACTCGACAATACGAACATCACCGCGCGACCGCTCGACGCCGATAACGCCATGCGCAAGATCGCGCTGGTATGGCGCCGCGCCAGCCCGCGCGAAAAGGATTTCCGCCTGCTCGCCCAAGTCCTGTCCGAAGCGGCCTGAGCGCCACACGCAACCGGAGCGGCCCTGCGGGCGTCATGCCCCGCGGCCCCCATCAGCCAAGGAGATTTCGCCCATGACCCTCCCCATGACCCTCAACGCACGCCGACTGGTCGTTCTCTTGCCAATCGCCGCTCTGGTCGGGCTCGGCGGATGCGGACGCGGGCGGGATCAGCGGGAGGCGCCCGCCGCCCCGTCGAGCGAGCCGGTCACCGTCGCGCCGCCGATGCCGGCACCGACCGACCAGCCGATGGCGCCCACCCGCACAATCCTGGACAATGCGGCAGCCACGGGTTCGCTGTCATCGCTGGTGTCCGCCATCCGGGCAGCGGGCCTGGCGACGACGCTGGCCGGGCCCGGCCCCTATACCTTGTTCGCCCCCTCCAATGCGGCCTTCGGCCGTTTGGCGCCGGGTGTGTTCAATCAGCTTCTGCAACCCGCCAACCGGGAATCGCTGGTCCGGCTGATCCGTTTCCATCTGGTCCCGGGCGTCGTCGGCGTCGCCGATCTCCAACAGCGTATCGCGGCGGGCGGCGGCAAGGCGACGCTGATGACCGTTCAGGGCGAACCACTGACTGTCACCATGACGCAATCGGTCATCACCCTGACCGATGCGGGCGGCAACAAAAGCTATATCGAGGCGGGTGACATGGCCCAGGCGAACGGCATGATTCACATCGTGAACGGCGTATTGGTGCCAAAACTGGATTAAGTGCGTTACTCCCGGCAGGTGGGCCGTTTCGGTTGCCGAACGGCTCGCCTGCCCTTCACCATACGGCGCGACGCGACCACGCTCCGCCGTCCGAAGAATGGGAGTATGCTTTTCATGTTGAAGACTTTCGCAATCCTCGCCGCCACCTCAGGCCTTACAATGGCCGGCGTCGCGACGGCGCAGACGACCACGGCTCCAGCGGCGCCCGTCGCCCCTGCCCAGCCAGCGCCCGCCGCGCCGGCGGCTGCGACGCCTGTCGCGACCGGCACCATCGTTCAGGTTCTCGCCGCCACCCCGGACCGCAGCACGCTGGCCAAGCTGGTGGCGACGGCCGGGCTGACGGCGGACCTGTCGGGCCCCGGCCCCTTCACCGTCTTTGCGCCGAGCGACGAGGCGTTCAGCCGGATGCCCCCGGGTGCCCTCGATAATCTCAGCAAGCCGGCGAACAAGCCGGTGCTGGCGACGATCCTGAAATATCATGTCGTATCGGGCAAGCTGACCGCCGAGCAGCTGAAGGCCCAGATCGCAGCGGGGAACGGCACCGCGACGCTGACCACGCTGGCGGGCCAGCCGCTGACGGCGCAGCTGGGGCCGAACGGCAATATCATGCTGACCGACGTCAACGGGCAGAAGGCCTATGTCGACAAGGCCGATGTCGATGCGACCAATGGCGTCGTCCACCTGACCAACGGCATCAACGTGCCGAAGATCGGCTGATCCCAACCGGATCGACATGAGGAAAGGCGGGGCTTCGGCTCCGCCTTTTTCTATGGGGTCGGGTCGGTCCAGCGCGCTGCCGCCACGGCGTCCCCGTGTCGCGCCTCGACCCAGCGCGCCTCCCCACCCCGCGTCTCCCGCTTCCAGAAGGGGGCATCGGTCTTCAGCCGGTCGATCAGATAGGCGCAGGCGTCCAGCGCATCGTGGCGATGCGGCGCGGCGGCGAGGACCAGGACGATCCGCTCGCCGGGATGCATCGGCCCGACCCGGTGGATGATCGTCGCCGCCTGAAGCGACCAGCGTTCGGACGCGGCCCGGGCGATCCGGTCGAGCGCAGCCTCGGTCGCGCCCGGATAATGCTCCAGCTCGAGGCGATCGACACCGTCATCGGCGCGGACGAGCCCGCAAAAGCTGGCCACCGCGCCGACATCGTCGCCCTCCATCCGCGCCATTTCCCCGGCCAGGTCGATCGGATCGGAGGACACCAGTATGCGGATCATCCGCCCGTCACCGGCGGAAAGATCGCGATTTCACGCGCGCCTGTGATGACGGCGTCGAGCGCGACGAAATTCTGGTCCACCGCCGCCCGCAGCCGCTCCGGCTCGGCCAGGGCCTCGGCATGACCAGCGCTCCGCCCCGCCAGCCAACCGATCAGGTCCGCGACCGAGACGACGTCGGTCGGTGGCGTGACGCTTTCCTCGGCCTGCCCGATCCGCTCGCGGACCCAGGCGAAATACAGGATGGTCAGGGGCATCAGCTATCCATGTGCTTGAGGCCGACGCGCAGATAGTCCCATCCGGTGACGATGGTCAGCACCGCTGCGCCCCACAGCGCTGCCAGCGCCGCGACATGCAGCCAGGGCCAGGCCGGAAGCGCACCGCCCAGGATCAGACCGCCGAGCGCGATCAGTTGCAACGTCGTCTTCCACTTGGCCAGCCGCGACACAGGCACCGAGACCTGCAACTGCGCGAGAAACTCGCGCAGGCCCGACACCGCGATCTCTCGGAGCAGGATCACGAGTCCTGCGACCACGCTCCACCCGCTCAGCACCTGCACGGCGACCAGCACCAGGATGACCGAGGCGACCATGATCTTGTCGGCGATCGGGTCCAGGAAGATGCCGAGCTTCGACACGGCACCCTGCGCGCGCGCCAGATAGCCGTCGAAATAATCGGTGATGCCCATCAGGCAGTAGAGTGCGAAGGCGATCCCATAGCCCAGCGCCCAGTCGGGCTGCCACAGCAGCCCCGCGAGCAGCGGCACGGCCAGGATTCGCGAGAGCGTCAACAGGTTGGGCAGCGTCAGCATGACGCCTTCTAACCGCTCGCCCGCACATGACAAACCGCTTTAAGCGGTTGGCGATGCCAGCCCGCATGGTTATGTTGGCGTCATCCTGTTGCCACGATCGGGCCATTTTTCGTTATGCTTAATGCCCTCGGGCTTCTTAAACGGCGTCGGTTCCTGCCGCTGTTTACCACCCAGTTTCTCGGCGCCTTCAACGACAATCTGTTCAAGACGTCGATGGTGCTGTTCGCGACCTACGCGATCTTCACCGATCCCCGTTCGGAATTCTATTTCAACTCCGCCGCCACGGGCGCTGCCATCCTGCCCTTCGTATTCCTGTCCGCGCTGTCGGGCCAGTTGGCCGACGGGCATGACAAGGCGCGCATCATCCGGATCGTCAAGACGGTCGAGATCGCGATCATGCTGGTGGGCGCGGGCGGCCTGCTGATCGCCAAGGCCGGATATACCACCATCGGCCTGTCGCTGATGCTCGGCACCGTGTTGGCGCTCGGCGTCCATTCGACCTTTTTCGGCCCGATCAAATACGCCATTCTGCCGCAGCATCTGGAGCCCGAAGACATATTGGGCGGCACCGGTCTGGTCGAGGCGGGGACCTATCTGGCCATCCTGCTCGGCACCGTCGCGGCGGGCTGGATCCCGGTCGAGGCGGCCGCGATCGGCGTGATGGTGGTCGCGATACTCGGCTGGTTCACGGGGCGGCAGGTTCCGCCAGCGCCACGCGAAGGGCCGCCCATTCCGCTCAACTACAATCCGTTCACCGCGTCGTGGCGGCTGATCTCGGCGACGTTGCATATCCGCCGCCTGTTCCTGGCGATCATCGCGATCAGCTTCTTCTGGACGATCGGCGCGGTGCTGATCATCATCTTCCCGCCGCTGGTGAAGAACGTCCTCACCGCCGACAAGGAAGTGGCCAGCCTGGCGATCGCGATCTTCTCGATCGGCGTGGCCATCGGGTCGGTCGTCATCAACACCATGCTGCGGGGCGAGATCTCGGCGCGCTACTCGCCCATGTCTGTCATCGCGATGGGGGCGTTCGTCGTGCTGTTTTCGGTGCTGTGCCGCAACTGGACCCCGGCGCCCGATGGCGGCCTCTACACCTGGCATGCCTTCCTGGCGGAGCCGCGTGCGATCGGCATCCTGGCGGCGCTGCTGGCCATCGCGACCACGGGGGGCATGTTCGTGGTGCCGCTCTACGCCTTCCTGACGACGACGGTGGAAAAGGATCAGACGGCCCGGACCGTGGCGGCGAACAATATCGTCAACTGCTTCGCCATGACGATCGGATCGGTCGCGGTATTCGGGATCAGCGCGGCGGGCGTGTCGTCGGAGGACATGCTCTTCGTCGTGGCGGGCATGTGCCTGGTCTCGGCCTGGCTGGCGCTTCGCCTGCACCGGGCCTGTGACGACGGCTGCGTCACCCCCGCCTGATCACATCAGGAAGCTGTAGAAGCACACGAAAAAGGCGGTGAAGCTCAGCACGAACAGGCGCAGATCCTGTTCATCGTCCCGGCGGCTGCGCAGTCCCGAAGGCGGCGGTAGCGAACGCCGAAAGGGATGGCGGGCGGCTTCGTTGGTCAGGACAAGGCGGCGTCTCATGGCGCGGACGTTAACCCGGCGTTGACCATTTTTGCATCGCCCCAATTCCGGGCGACTGTACCCGCTGCCCCGATAAGGGACAGCGGGTCAGGAACTTGGCGGGAACCTAGTGGTGATGCGCCGACGACGCGCCGATCCCGGTTTCGGAGCGGACCCGCTGCGCAGGATAGCCCGCCCGGTCGACCGCCGCACGTCCGGTGCGATCGGTGACCGACACCAGCCAGATGGTCAGAAAGGCCAGCGGCATGGAAAAGATCGTCGGCGAGCCATAAGGGAAGATCGGCTCCGCATATCCCAGCACCTTCACCCAGATGGCGGGCGACAAGATGGTCAGGACCAGCGCCGTCGACAGGCCCACCAGACCGCCCGCCACCACACCGCGCGTGGTGCAGCCCGACCAGAGCAGCGACAGGAACAGCACCGGGAAATTGGCCGACGCCGCCAGTGCGAAGGCCAGGCTGACCATGAAGGCGACATTCTGCTTCTCGAACAATATGCCGAGCAGGATCGCGACGACCGCCAGCACCAGCACCGTGATCCGCGACACCCGAAGTTCGGACGCGGAGTCGGCCTGGCCACGCTTGATGACGGTCGCATAAAGATCGTGGCTGACCGCCGAGGCGCCCGACAGCGTCAGGCCAGCAACCACCGCCAGGATGGTCGCGAACGCCACGGCCGAGATGAATCCGAGGAACAGGTTGCCGCCGACCGCCTGTGCCAGGTGAATGGCGGCCATGTTGCTGCCGCCCCGAAGCGCGCCCTCCGCATCGAGGAAGCCGGGATCGGTTGCGACCAGCACGATCGCGCCGAAGCCGATGACGAAGGTCAGGATGTAGAAATAGCCGATCCACCCCGTCGCCCACAGCACCGAGCTGCGCGCCGCCTTAGCATCGGGCACGGTGAAGAAGCGCATCAGGATGTGCGGCAGACCCGCCGTCCCGAACATCAGGGCGGCACCGATCGAAATGGCGGAGACGGGATCCTTGATGAAGCCGCCCGGCCCCATGATCGCATGCCCCTTGGCCGCCGCTTCATCCGGTCCTGCGCCGGCGAGCGCAGCGAGCGCCGTCTTTACCTCGACCGCGCGGGCGAACAGCGCCTCCGGGCTGAAGCCGAACCGCGCCAGCACCGCGACCGCCATGAAGCTCGCCGCGCCGAGCAGCATCATCGCCTTGACGATCTGGACCCAGGTCGTGGCGGTCATGCCGCCGAACAGCACATACATCGTCATCAGCACGCCGACGATGACCACCGCATAGCCATAGGGCAGGCCGAAGAGCAGCCGGATCAGCTGCCCCGCGCCGACCATCTGCGCGATCAGATAGAAGAGCACGACAAGCAGCGTCGAACAGGCCGCGACCATCCGCACCGGTGTCTGCGCGAACCGGAAGGACGCGACATCGGCAAAGGTGAAGCGCCCCAGATTGCGCAGCCGCTCGGCCATCAGGAACAACAGGATCGGCCAACCGACGAGAAAGCCGATCGAGTAGATCAACCCGTCATAGCCATCGGCATAGATTTGCGCGGAGATACCCAGGAAGGACGCCGCCGACATGAAGTCGCCCGCAATCGCCAGACCGTTCTGGAAACCGGTGATGCCGCCACCCGCCGTGTAGAAATCGGAAGCCGTCCGGGTGCGCCGGGCGGCCCAGCGGGTGATGGCCAGGGTCAGCGCGACAAAGGCGGCGAACATGCCGATCGCGGTCCAGTTCGTCGCCTGCTGCACCGCCGGGCCGATCGCATGGGCCTGAACGGCGGAGAGCGGCGTCAGCGTGAGCGCCGCCCCAAGGGCGAAACGCCCGGCCCTCATGCGCCATACTCCGCACGAAGCGCGTCGATCACCGGATCGAAATCGCGATTGGCGCGCCATACGTAAAGGCCGGTCAACAGGATCGCGAGCGCGATGACGCCCAGCCCGACCGGAATCCCCCAGCTGGTCGCTCCGCCGCTGACCGACCGGGCCAGCAACGCCTTGTCGAACGCGATCGTCAGGACGAAGCCGAAATAGACGATCAGCATGATGACCGTCAGGACGATCGTGAAGCGCCCTCGCTTGCGAACCAGCGCAATGTAACGCGGATCGCTCGCCAGACGGGCTGCGGCATCCTCCATGGCATTCTCCCAAACCCCGCACCGTAGATCGGTGTCGTGGCCGCCATGCTCCCCTGCCCCTGCCGTTCCGTCAAGCGCGATTGGGGCGATAGGCGTTCAGGTCGATGCCGTGGCGCGTGACCTTGTCGTAAAAGGTCTTCCGCGGAATGCCGAGGATGGCGAGCGCGGCGCGGACATCGCCTGATACCTCCTCCAGGACCGACCGGATGGTCGCCCCCTCGAACTGCTCGACCCGTTCGGGCAGCGGCAGGGGATCGCCCGCCCCCTGCACCTCACCGAACAGGCCCAGCGCAACCCGGTTGGCATAGTTGCGCACCTCCCGCACATTGCCGGGCCAGTCATGCGACAGCAGACGCGCCTGGATGGTGCCGTCGATCATCGGTACGGGTCGCCCGAACCGCTCCGCCGCCTCGCGCAGGAAATGGGCGAAGAGCAACGGTACATCGGCACGACGCTCGCGTAGCGGGGGTACCCGGAGCCGGACCGCATCGAGCCGGTATAGTAGGTCGGGCCGGAACCGCCCCTCGACGACGGCGCGCGCCAGATCGGATTTGGCGGCCGCCACGATGCGCAGGTCAAGCGACTGGGGATCCTCGGCACCGATCGCGCGTACCTCGCGCTCTTCGACCACACGCAGCATCCGCCCCTGCAAGGCGGGCGCCATGCTGTCCACCTCGTCCAGGAACAGCGTGCCGCGATGCGCGGCCGCGATCCGCCCCGGCGTCCGGCCATGTACCTGGCCGAACAATTCGTCCTCGGCGATCGCTTCCGGCAGGGCGGCGCAGTCGACCGCGATGAAGGGACGCGTGCGCCGGGCGCTCCAGCGGTGAAGCAGCAGGGCGACCAGCTCCTTGCCCGTGCCCGTCTCCCCCTCGACCAGCACATCGACATCCGCCTGCGCCACCTGCCGCACCGTCTCGCGCAGGCGCATCATCACCGCGGTCTCGCCGATCAGGGGATAGGCGCCCTGCGCCTCTTCCGCCGCCAGCCGGAGCCGCCGATTGTCGAGGACCAGCCGCCGCATCTCCAGCGCCCGTTCGGCACTGGCGATCAGATGGTCGGCGGCAAAGGGCTTTGCGACGAAATCGTACACGCCCTGCTTCAGCGCCGCGACCGCCATCGGCACGTCGCCGTGCCCGGTCATCAGGATCACGGGGATTTCCGCGTCGATCGCCGCGACCCGCCTGGCCAGTTCGATCCCGTCGATCCCGGGCATCCGGATGTCCGACACGACCATGCCGGGAAACTCCGCCCCAATCCCCGCCAGCGCGGTCTGGGGATCGCCATGCGCCTCGACGTCGATCCCGGCCAGCTCGAACGACTGGGCCAGCGCCTGGCGCAGGACGGTGTCGTCATCGACCAGCAGCACCCGCAAGCCGTCGCTCATGCCCGGCGCATCCCGATACGAAAGCCCGCGCCGCCCAGTGTCGAGGGGATGGTTTCCAACATACCTCCAAACTCCGTCATGATATCCCGCGCAATGCCCAGTCCAAGGCCCAGTCCGTCCGGCTTTCCGGTCACGAACGGCGTGAAGATCTCGGTGGCGATCGCCGGGTCCAGCCCCGGGCCATTGTCCTCGACGGTCAGTTCGATCCCGTCCGCCCGTTCCGACACCGTCAGCCGTACGCGCGGATCGGGCCGCCCGCTGACCGCGTCCAGCGCATTCTGGAGCAGGTTGACCAACACCTGCTCCAACCGGACGCGCCCTGCAATCACCCTGGGCAGGCCGTCCGCCGGTCGCTCCAGCGCCACGCCGGCACTGCGAAAACGATCGCCGATCAACAACATCGTGCCGTCCAGCACCTCGTCCAGCGCCACCGGGCCCAGGCCGTGCGTGCCCCGCCGGGCGAAACGGCGCATCTCCTGGACGATGGATCCGATCCGCTCGGTCAGTTCGACGATGGTGGCCAGGTTGCCCGCCGCCTTGTCGGGCTGGGTTCGGTTCAGGAAGGTCCGGGCGTTGTCGGCCAGGGTCCGGATCGCGGCGACCGGCTGGTTGATCTCATGCGCGACGCCCGCGGTGATCGACCCCAGCGAGCCGAGGCGATTGGCCTGGGCCAGTTCCTCGCGCGCGGCGCGGAAACGCTGGTCGGCCAGAATCCGCTCGCCGATCTCGACCGTCAGGCGATCATTGGTCGCGCGAAGCTCGGCGGTGCGCCGTGCGACCTCCTCCTCCAACGCCTCACGCGCCAGGGCCGCCCGCTCGGCCCGGGTCCGGCGCCAGATGAGGAGCAGGGTCAGGCCGATCAGCCCGGCGGCGATCAGGGCGCTGGCCGAGCGCACCCAGCTGTCCGCCTGTCGCAAGGCTGGTCTGGTCGGCAGCAGATGGATCAACTGCCATCGCGGCAGGGGCGCGTGCGTCACCCCGACGATATAGCGCGCGTCCTGCGAATCCGTCGCCTCACTGTCTGCGATCCGATAGGGGATCGGTCTCGGCACGATACCGCCAAATTGCTGGTTCAACGCGATTTCGCGCGCAACGCCGGGGGCCAAAGGCCGCAGCGCAGTGAAACGCGCGCGCCAGTCCGTCGAAACCACGACCACGTCGTGATCGTCGACCAGCAACGTCTGCCCCGGATCGCTAGCCCAGGCCTGGGCCAGCCGGTCGAACTCCACCTTCACCACGACGACTCCGTCGGGTGCGTTTGCCGGGCCGATGCGCCGCGCGAGGAAAAGGCCCGGCCGGTGGCTGGTATTGCCCAGCGCGAAATATTCCGACGTGCCCGTCCGCATCGCCTGTCGGAAATAGGGGCGGAAGGCATATTGCCGCCCGACGAAGCTGTCGGGCGCTCCGGCATTGGACGCCGAGATGGTGATACCGAACCGGTTGATGGCATAGATGACCGGCGCGCCGGTCCGCTCGGCCAGGACGCGCAGTTTCTCGTTCAACCGGACCGCCGCCTCGCTCTTGCCGTTCCGCAGCGCGGAGGCGACGTCCGGATATTCGACCAACACGATGGGCAGCAGACGGAAGCGTTGCAATTCGCTGTTGAGCAACCGCTCCTGCTGTCGTGCGATCCGGGCCGCATCGACCCGGAGCGCTGCAACAGCCTGTCGATGGCCATAGACCCGCAGCGCGAACGCCGCGCCGGTCGCCAGCAGCAGCACCGCCAGGAGCGGTTTGGCGTAGCGTTTCAGATAGCGGTGCATGGGGTAGGACGGTTTGGGCACATGTGCGAAATATCGCAACGCGCCGCATCACGCTATGCGGATTTTCGCGCCGATTACCTGATGAAACGAAATTTTATCTTTCATTTTCAGTGATATATAATGCCGTCCGCAGAATTTTGCGATTTGTCCCGGCTGCCGCACACTCGTTGAAATCTGGAATGCGGCCAACCGCGTCCGCCCCGAAATTTTGCAGAGGATGACGAAGGCAATGATAGCACAAGATTATGCCGTGGCGGAGACGCCCCGCCGCGCGCGGATCTGGTCCCACCTTTATGTCCAGGTTCTGGCCGCGATCGCACTGGGTGCGATCATTGGCCATTTCTGGCCGGCTTTCGGCGAATCGCTGAAGCCGATCGGCGACGCGTTCATCAAGTTGGTGAAGATGATCATCGCCCCCGTGATCTTCCTCACCGTCGTCACCGGGATCGCCGGTATGCGCGAACTGGGCTCGGTCGGCCGGGTCGCGGGTAAGGCGTTCTTCTATTTCATCGTCGTATCGACCTTCGCGCTGATCGTCGGCCTGATCGTCGCCAATGTCGTCCAGCCGGGCGCTGGCATGAACATTGATCCGAGCACACTGAAGGCCGGGTCGATCGCGGAATATACCGCCAAGGCCCATGACACCACGGTCACCGGCTTCCTGCTCGGCATCATTCCCGACACGCTGGTCAGCGCCTTCACCCAGGGCAACATCCTGCAGGTGCTGATGGTCGCCATTCTGTTCGGCATTTCGATGGCGCTCGTCGGCGAACCCGCCCGCCCGCTGCTGAACAGCCTGGAGCGGATCAGCGTCGTGGTCTTCCGGATGGTCGGCATCCTGATGCGCGCCGCGCCGATCGGCGCCTTTGGCGCGATCGCCTTCACCATCGGCAAGTACGGCGTCGGCAGCCTGGTCAATCTGGGCGCGCTCGTCGCGACCTTCTACCTGACCTCGATCCTGTTCGTCGTCGTCGTGCTGGGCACCATCGCGCGCGTCAACGGCTTCTCGGTCCTCAAGCTGATCCGCTATTTGAAGGCCGAGCTGCTGCTGGTTCTCGGCACCTCGTCTTCGGAGGCCGCGCTGCCCAGCCTGCTCCAGAAGATGGAGAAGGCCGGTTGCGAAAAGTCGGTCGTCGGCCTCGTCGTCCCCACCGGCTATTCGTTCAACCTCGACGGCACCAACATCTACATGACGCTGGCGGCGCTGTTCATCGCCCAGGCCTGCGGCGTGGACCTGTCCCTCGGTCAGCAGTTGGCCCTGCTCCTCGTCGCGATGCTCTCGTCCAAGGGTGCGGCGGGCGTCACCGGCGCGGGCTTCATCACCCTGGCCGCCACCCTGTCGATCGTGCCGGACGTGCCGGTCGCGGGCATGGCGCTGATCCTCGGCGTCGACCGCTTCATGTCGGAATGCCGCAGCCTGACCAACTTCATCGGCAACGCCGTCGCCACCGTCGTCGTCGCCCGTTGGGAAGGTGCGCTCGACAAGGATGCCCTGAACGCCGCACTCAACGGCCATCCGACCCTTCCCACCCCCAGCAGCGCGCAACCCGTCATCGCCTGATCTGCATAGCGGCCCGGTCGATCTCATCGGTCGGGCCATTTATTTACAAAGATGCGCTAATCGGTCACCGCGATGACGACGGGGTTCGATTGAGGGGGAATATTCCATGAAGATTCATTGGCTTGCTGGCACCGCCATGGTGTCGGCGATGGGGGTCGCCGCATCCCCCGTGTCGGCTCAGACCGTCACCACCAAAGCGGCCGCAGAGCCTGCCAGCCCCGTCGCCACGGCCTATCCGACCACGGCTGCCGGTGACGGCAACACGGTTGGCGGCTACAACCAGTCGCGCTGGGCCGAGGATTGGCGGAAATATTGCGACCCCGCCAAGCGGGACGATGTCATCGACGCGCTGAAGTGCGTGAAGCTGACCCAGGACGGCAAGTCGTACGTCACCTTCTCGGGCGAGCTGCGCACCCGCGTCAACATCACCACGAACCCCAATCTGCGCGAGGTCGAGCAGCAGCGTCAGGACATCGCGCGGATCGTCGGCGGTGCGGACGTGCATCTGGGCGACAATTTCCGCGTCTTCGGCGAACTCGGCCGTGCGGAGCTTCAGGGTATCAACCTGGGCACGCCCGGCGGCAATCTGCGCAACCAGCTGGCCGTGCAGCAGCTGTTCGCCGAAGTGAAGGGCAAGGCGCTTGGCCTGGACGTCGGCGTGCGTGCCGGTCGCCAGGAATTTTACGACGGGCCGCAGCTGCTGACCGTCGGCCGCGACAACAACACCTTGTTCTTCGTGCTGGACGGCGTGCGCGCCTATGCGCGGAGCAAGGACGCGCGGATCGACGTGTTCGACCTGAACTACGTCACCTATGGCTTCAAGGGCATCGGCGACGACAAGACCAATCCGGACGTGCGCTTCACCGGCGCGACCTTCGGCTTCCGCCTTTCGCCCAAGCTCTTCGGCGGGTCCAAGCTGTACCTGGATCCCTTCATCTGGCGGCTGCGCAATCGTCGCGCGGTATGGGGCCCGACCACCGCGCTGGAGGAACGCTATTTCCTCGGCCTCCACGCTTATGGTGATGCCGGGCCGGTCAATATCGACTGGACCGTGAACAACCAGCGCGGCACCTTCGCCAATCGCCCGATCTCGGCCTGGCAGGCGTTCGTCGCCCAGACCTATCGCCTGGGCAAGAAGCCCGACGCCCCCCGCGTCGGCATCCATTTCGACTATGGCTCGGGCGGCGGCGCCTATCAGCGGACCGGGGCGCTTAACACCACCAATGGCCTGTTCGGCAACAATATCTATTACAGCTATGGCCTGTTTCTGACGCCGACCAACCTGCTGTACACCGCGCCGAACTTCACCTTCACGCCGATCAAGGGCGTGCGCCTGGCGACCGAATATGGCTTTGCCTGGCGGCCGGACGAGTTCGACGCAGTTTATCGCGCCAGCGGCGCCCCCTGGGCGGGCACGCAGAATGTCCGCGGCAAGAAGGTCGCCGAGGTTGCCCGTCTACAGGCCACATGGACGATCACCCCGCGTCTGTCGTTCGTCGGCCGTTACGAACATTTCAAGGCCGACACGGTGCTGAAGCGTGCCAATCTGAAAAGCTCGGACTTCTTCGCCGGGTGGCTCAGCTTCCGTTTCTGATAGCGGCGGCGGGTTGCTCGGGACCCGCCCCTCAGCCGCCCCGTGCGGCCAGCACACGTGACACGATCGGGCCGAGGCTATCCGCCTTGGCCCGATCCACATGCGAGATATGGGTAATCAGAGCCTGGTCCAGCACCGTGTCGATCGGCGACGCCGTGCGGGTTTCGGGAAGCAGCTTGGCCAGCTCGACCACCAGCGTCCGCGCGGTGGCCGCATTGGCGGTCAGTTGGGCCAGAATGGCATCGACCTCGACATGCGCCTCGTCCTCGCGCCAGCAGTCATAGTCGGTCACCATGCCGATCAGCGCATAGGGTAGCTCGGCCTCGCGGGCGAGCTTGGCCTCGGGCATGGCGGTCATGCCGATCACGTCCGCGCCCCATTGGCGATAGAGATGGCTTTCGGCACGAGTCGAGAATTGCGGCCCCTCCATCGCCAGATAGGTACCGCCATGCACCATCCGGGCGCCGGCACGCTCGCCCGCCTGCGCGGCCAGTGTCGACAGGCGCGGACAGACCGGATCGGCCATCGAGACATGGGCCACGAGCCCGGACCCGAAAAAGCTGGTGTCCCGGTGCACGGTCCGGTCGATAAACTGGTCCACTGCGACGAAACGCCCCGGCGGCAGTTCCTCCCGCAGCGACCCGATCGCCGAGATCGCCAGCACGTCGGTACAGCCCGCCAACTTCAGCGCATGGATATTGGCCCGGGCATTGACCTCTGTCGGCGACAGGCGGTGGCCCCGCCCGTGACGAGGCAGAAACACGAAGCGAATTGCGCCGATCCGTCCACGGACCAGCGTATCGGACGGCGCGCCCCAGGGCGTATCGAGGATCAGGGTCTCCGCGTCCTCCAGCGCATCGATCGCATACAGACCCGATCCGCCGATGATCCCGATCGTCCAGCCGCCCATATCGTGCTCCCCTTCGCTTACGACGCCGGTTAGGCGCTTGCCCCCAATAAGCAAAGGGGCGCACGGGGGGAGGACCCGCACGCCCCTCGCTCAACCGCGGCGGCTGGGGGAATAGCCGCTCGCGGGAACCGTAAAGAGCCACCCCGCAAACGCTGACGACCTGCGCGACATGGAGGGAGACGTCATTGCAAGGCACGGCATCGCAACCGGCGGCGCCGCACAAGCGACGATTCGAGCGCGGGAATTTTGAAAAGGCCGTGAAACTCCCGGATTAAGATGACGTTTCTGTAATTCACCTATATGTACGTCGCAGCCGCGAAAAAGCAACGGATAGGTGCAATTAAATTTGACGTCGTTGATCGGAGGCCGCACAAGGGGGATCATGGCCATCACGAAACGGACCGCTGGACGCCCTACACGGGAACAAGCCCAGCACATCGACGACATCATCCTGTCCGGCGCACGGGAGGCCTTTTGCTCGCAGGGCATAGAAGGCACTTCCATGGAGGAGATCGCGCTGTCGGTGGGGGTGAGCAAGCATACCATCTATCGCCGCTATGCAGGCAAGATGGCGCTGCTCGACGCTGTCGTGGCCCGCGACCTCGACCGCCTCAATCAGGCAATGCTGCTGGATGACGCCACGGGCAGCAATCCGCTGGAACGGCTCAAAAGTGCGGCGCGCCGCTTTTTCTTTTTCTGTGTCGAGCCGGATTCGGTGCGGTTCATGGCCTTCCTCACGTCCGAGGCGATCTTCTCCGAGGAGCTTCGTCAGCGCTTCGGAACATGGGACCGGGTGCTGTCCGATCCGATCATCCTGTGCATCCGGGCGTCGCAAGAGGCTGGCCTGCTGCGTTCCGACGAGACGGCCATCGCGCTGTTCAGCCTGCTCGCCGACATTCTCGACGGTCCTGGCCGCCGCATGCAGTTCGATCTGCCCGATCCCTTCTCCGGCCTCTCGCCCGATGCGTTCTTCGAGCATCGCTGGTCGGTGTTCCTAAAGGTTGCGACCGCCGGGTGAAGGGAACGGGCGGTGACAGCGGGCGTTGGCGGGCCATGTCCGACGATCTGCTGATCTTTCGCCCCGACGATGTCGATCTGTCCCGCTCGCCGCTGCGCCGCGGCATTTCCGAGCCGACCTATGTGCTGGGCGCGTTCAATCCGGGCATGACCCGGCTGGCGAACGGCAACATCCTGCTGATGGTCCGGATCGCCGAGGCGCTCCGCGAGCCCGTCGATGCTGCCGATGTCCGGGCCATTCGCTGGACGCCGCAAGGCTATGTCCTGGACCGCTATCCGCTGTCCAAGGTCGATATGACCGACCCGCGCCAGTTCGCCATTCGGGGGAGCGCGCATCGCATATTGGCGCTTACGTCCTTATCCTGGCTGCTCCCGGTCGAGCTTTCCCCGGACGGGGCGAGCATCGTCGCGGTCCATTACGACAAGGCGATCGAACCTCTCGCGACCTGGCAGGATTACGGCGTGGAGGACGCCCGGATCAGCCGCATCGGCGATCGTTGGTATATGACCACCTGTTCGGTGTCGGCCGAGCGGCATTCGACCACGCTGCACCTGTCGGAAAACGGCCTGGACTATCGGCTGGCCGGGATCATCCTGGACCATCAGAACAAGGACATGCTGTTCTTCGAGGGACTGGTCGACGGCCGCTTCATGGCGCTGACCCGGCCGCTGGGCGAAGTATATTTCGCCTATCCCGATGACAGCCCGTTCGTCGGCGGCCCGTCGATCAACTTCGCCACCTCGCCCGATGCGCTGCACTGGAAGCCACTCGAGGCCCCCGGCATCCGCGCGCGCAAGGATTCGACCTCCGCGATGAAGGTGGGCGGCGGCACCCCGCCGATCCTGACCGAGCGTGGCTGGCTGACCATCTATCACGGCGTGGAGAGGCGGGAGTCGGTGGGCATCTATCGCAGCTTCTGGGCGCTGTTCGACCGGGAGGAGCCGACCCGCATCCTGCATTTGGCCGACGACCGCCCGCTGCTGGAGGCCGATCCGGCGCTTACGGCCTCGATCGCGCATCAGATGTATCTGCCGACCCCGGTGGTCTTTTCGACCGGCATGATCGACATGGGCGACCATTATCTGGTGGCGAGCGGCGAGGCCGATCTGGCCTGCCGCATGACCCGCTTGCCCAAGGCGCTCTTCGCATGAACGTGCGGCCCTGGTGGCAGTCGGCCGTCCTCTACCAAATCTATCCCTGGTCGTTTCAGGATAGCGACGGCGACGGCATCGGCGACCTACGCGGGATCGAAAGCCGCCTCGACTATCTGGTCGAGCTGGGCGTCGACGCGATCTGGCTTTCGCCGATATTTCCGTCACCTATGGCCGATTTCGGCTATGACGTGGCGGATTATTGCGGGGTCGACCCGCGTTTCGGCACGCTGGATGATTTCGACTGGCTGCTGGCATCGGCCCATGCGCGCGGGTTGAAGCTGCTGCTCGACTTCGTACCCAACCACAGCTCCGACCAGCATCCCTGGTTCGTGGAGAGCCGGTCGTCGCGCGACAACCCCAAGCGGGACTGGTATATCTGGCGCGACGCAGCCCCCGATGGCGGTCCGCCCAATAACTGGATCAGCGATTTCGGCGGCCCGGCCTGGACCTGGGACGAGGCCACCGGGCAATATTATTACCACGCCTTCCTGAAGGAACAGCCGGACCTGAACTGGCGCAACTCGCAGGTGCGCGCCGCGATGCTGGACGTCCTTCGCTTCTGGTTTGCGCGTGGCGTCGACGGATTCCGTATCGACGTGTTGTGGCACATCGTGAAGCACGCCGGCTTCCCGGACAATCCGATCAATCCCGACTGGGATCCGGCGACCGGCGAGATGAACCGGGTGTTCCAGTTTCATTCGACCGACCAGCCCGAAGTCCATGATATCGCCGCCGATATGCGTGCCATCGCCGATGCATTCGGCCGTGACGGCGACGAGCGGGTATTGATCGGCGAGATCTATCTGCCGGTCGAACGGCTGATGCGCTATTATGGACAGCAGGGCGAAGGGGTACATTTGCCCTTCAACTTCCAGCTGATCGACGCGCCCTGGGACGCCCGGCATCTGGCGCGGATGATCGCGGATTACGAGGCGGCGCTTCCCCCGGGCGGCTGGCCCAACTGGGTGCTGGGCAATCACGACCGCCCGCGCAGCGCGACCAAGCGCGGCCCTGCCCAGGCCAGGGTCGCAGCGATGCTGCTGCTGACCCTGCGCGGTACGCCGACGCTCTATTATGGCGACGAGCTGGGCATGAAGAATGGCGACATCCCGCCCGATCGGGTTCGCGACCCGCGCGAGTTGCGGGAGCCGGGACTGGGGCTGGGCCGCGATCCGGTCCGTACGCCCATGCCGTGGGACGACAGCCCGGCGGGCGGCTTCACCACCGGCGAACCCTGGCTGCCGCTCGGCCGGGGCTGGCAGGACCGGAACGTCGCCACCGAGCTTGAGGACAGCCGATCCATGCTGGCGCTGCACAAGGCGCTGCTCGCGCTCCGGCGCCACAGCCCTGCGCTGGCGACGGGAAATATTCGGTTGATCGAGGCCGAAGGACCAGTCCTCGCCTATGAGCGCGAGCAGGACGGAGAGCGGTATGTGATCGCCCTCAATCTCGGCCAGACGGCCGCGCCGGTCACCCTGGCGGGGCGCCCTGTCCTCTCGACGCTCGGCAATCTTCCGCTCACGCCCCCTTCCCTGCTGCGCCCCGATGAAGGGCTGATCCTGAAAGTAGACGCGCTGACATGAAAATCGCGATGATCGCCCCCATCGCGTGGCGCACGCCGCCGCGCGCCTATGGACCATGGGAATTGGTGACGAGCCTGTTGACCGAGGCGCTCGTCGCCCGTGGCGTCGACGTCACCCTGTTCGCGACGCAGGACAGCGTCACGGCGGCGACGCTGGCGGGCCCCGTGCCCGCCCCCTATTCCGAAGACCCGTCGGTCGACGCCAAGGTGTGGGAGATGCGCCACCTCGCCGCCGTGTTCGAACGCGCCAGCGAGTTCGACCTGATCCACAACCAGGCCGACTTCCCCGCCCATGCCTTTTCCGGGCTGGTCGACACGCCGATGGTCACGACCATCCACGGTTTCTCGTCCGAGCGCATCCTGCCGATGTACGCACCCTATCAGGACCGGGTGCGCTATGTCGCCATATCGGACTCCGACCGCCACCCCGGCCTGCGCTACGCCGCGACGATCCATCACGGCATTCCGATCGAGGAATTTCCTTTCGATCCAGCGGGTAGCGAGGATCTTCTGTTCTTCGGTCGCATCCACCCCGATAAGGGCGCGGCCGAGGCGATTGCGGTGGCGCAGGCGACCGGCCGCCGTCTGGTGATGGCGGGCATCGTGCAGGATCAAGGCTATTGGGAGCGTGACGTTCGCCCCCATGTCGATGACGATCGCATCGTCTATCGCGGGCCGGTGGGCGGCGCGGACCGCACCGCAACGCTGGGCGGGGCCAGGGCCCTGCTCCACCTCATCAATTTCGACGAGCCGTTCGGGCTGTCGGTGGTCGAGGCCATGGCGTGCGGCACGCCGGTCATCGCCATCCGGCGCGGCTCGATGCCCGAGTTGATCGAGGACGGCGTCACCGGCTTCCTGGTCGACACGGTCGAGCAGGCGATCGCAGCGGTCGACCGACTGGGCGAGATCGACCGTGCCGCCTGTCGCCAAGCGGCGGCGACGCGCTTCTCGGTCGATCGTATGGCCGATCGCTATCTGGCGCTCTACCGCTCGATCCTGGGCTGATCGCGCTGCGCCAGCGCCGCAGCGTCAATCCGCTGGAGCATCGCCACGAAGGAATCGAGTTCAGCCTGGCTGAACCCGGCAAAGAGCTGCGCCTCCAGTTCCAGCGCCTTGGGCGCGACATCGGCGTAAAGAGTCCGCCCCGCCTCGGTCAGGACCAGCAGATGCGAGCGCCGGTCCCCGTCATGCGCGGTCCGCGCCAGCAGCCCGCGGCCGACCATCGCGATCGCCGCGCGCGAGACGGTGACCTTGTCCATCCGGCTGCGCTCGCACACCGCCGACTGGGCGACCGCGCCTTCCTCCGCGACGATCGCGATCAGCCGCCATTCCGGGATCGTGAGCCCGAACAGCTGTTGATAGGCGCTGGCGATATGATCGCTGACTAGGTTCGAGGTGATCGAAAGCCGATAGGGAAGAAAGCCGTCCAGCCGCAATTCGCGAGATCGTAACATTTGACACCAATTCCCCGTTCTGCGATCTAGTTTCGGAAGATACTGGATCAGGAGTTGGACGTCATGGCAACCACCCCGAACAATCCGCTGGGCCTGGACGGCTTCGCTTTCTGCGAATTCACCACGCCCGAGCCCGACGCGCTGGCAAAGCAGTTCGACATGATGGGCTTCGTGCCCACCCACCGGCACCCGGAAAAGGCGATCACCCGCTACAAGCAGGGCCGCATCACCCTACTGCTCAACGCCGAGGCGAAAGGTCAGGCGGCCGACTTCCGCAGCCAGCATGGCCCCTCGGCCAGCGGCATGGGCTTTTACGTCGCCGATCCTGCGCAGGCCTTTGACCATGCGCTTGAGGGTGGTGCGACGCCGGTCGACGCGACGCGCGGCTGCCTCACCCCGGATGCCAAGGCGATCGAGGGCATCGGCGGCAGCTATCTCTATCTGGTGAAGGCGGGCGATGACCTGTTCGCCGACTGGATCGAAATGGCGGGCTGGCAACAAGCAGAAACGGAAAGCAACGTCGGCCTCGACCTGCTCGACCATCTGACCCACAATGTCCGTCGCGGCGAGATGCGGACCTGGTCGGGCTTCTACTCCAAGCTGTTCGGCTTCGAGGAGCAGAAATATTTCGACATCAAGGGCAAGGCGACCGGGCTGTTCAGCCAGGCGATGATCGCCCCCGACAAGGCGATCCGCATCCCCCTGAACGAGAGCCAGGACGAGAAGAGCCAGATCGAGGAGTTCATCCGCGAATATAATGGCGAAGGCATCCAGCATCTCGCGCTGACCACCGACAATATCTACGAGACGGTCGAAAAGCTGCGCGAACGCGGCGTCCGCCTGCAGGATACGATTGAGACCTATTACGAGCTGGTCGACAAGCGCGTGCCGAACCATGGCGAGGACCTGGAGCGGCTGCGCAAGAACCGCATCCTGATCGACGGCAATGTCGGCGAAGAGGGCATCCTCCTCCAGATCTTCACCGAGAACATGGTCGGCCCGATCTTCTTCGAGATCATCCAGCGCAAGGGGAATGAAGGTTTCGGCAACGGCAATTTCCAGGCGTTGTTCGAGAGCATCGAGCTGGACCAGATCCGGCGCGGCGTCATTACGGTGGATGCCTGAGCATCCACCGATGCGCGCACGAAGGTGCGCGAGCAAGCCCGGCCAGCGCGGCCGAGCCAGCGCATAAGGCGCGGCTTGGCCGCGTCTGACGCGCTGGCGTGTTGTGGAGAGGAAAAGAGATGACGACATCCTACATCCCCGGCTTCGGCAATCACATCGCGACCGAAGCGGTGCCCGGCGCCCTGCCGATCGGCCACAACTCGCCGCAGCGCCCCGCTTATGGTCTTTACGCCGAGCAGCTGTCGGGCACCGCCTTTACCGCGCCGCGCCACGAGAATCGCCGGTCCTGGCTCTATCGTCTCCGCCCGACCGCCGAGCATCCGCCATACGAACCCTATGACGGCGCACCCCGCTTCGCCCCCGGCACCAGCGACAGCCCCCTCCCC
Organism: uncultured Sphingomonas sp.; assembly: GCF_913062585.1. Classification (GTDB taxonomy): domain Bacteria; phylum Pseudomonadota; class Alphaproteobacteria; order Sphingomonadales; family Sphingomonadaceae; genus Sphingomonas. The sequence goes on from NZ_CAJXWX010000008.1 coordinate 127,052, forward strand.
CCGAACCGCCTGCGCTGGGATCCGGTGCCGATGGCGGCATCCGGCACCGACTGGATCGACGGGATGACGACGATGCTCGCCAATCGCGATCCCGCCGATCTGGAGGGGGTGGCGGTCCATGTCTATGCCTGCAACCGCAGCATGGAGCGGGTGTTCGTCGATGCCGATGGCGAGTTGGTGTTCCTGCCACAATCAGGCCGCCTGTCGATCCTGACCGAACTCGGCCGGATCGACATCGCACCCGGCCAGATCGCGCTGGTACCGCGCGGCGTGCGCTTCCGGGTCGAATTGCCTGACGGAGAGGCCGCGGGCTATGTCGCGGAAAATCATGGCAGCCTGTTCCGCCTGCCCGATCTGGGACCGATCGGCGCGAACGGCCTAGGCAATCCCCGCGATTTCGAAACGCCGGTCGCCTGGTTCGAGGATCGGGATGAGCCGACCCAGGTCGTCCAGAAATTCCTCGGCTCGCTCTGGACGATGACGCTCGACCACAGTCCGCTCGACGTGGTGGCTTGGCACGGCAATCTCGCGCCCTGGCGCTATGACCTGTCGCGCTTCAACACGATCAACACGGTCAGTTTCGACCATCCCGATCCGTCGATCTTCACCCTGCTGACCTCGCCCAGTGATGTGCCCGGGCGGGCGAACGCGGACCTGGTCCTGTTCCCACCGCGCTGGATGGTGGCGGAGGACACGTTCCGCCCGCCCTGGTTCCACCGCAACGTCATGTCCGAGGCGATGGGGCTGATTACCGGCGCCTATGACGCCAAGGCCGAAGGCTTCCGTCCCGGCGGCCTGTCGCTCCACAATCTGATGGCTGGGCACGGCCCCGACTTGGCGAGTTGGCAGGGTGCGAGCAACGCCGAGCTGAAGCCCCACCGGATCGAGGGCACCATGGCCTTCATGGTCGAGAGTTGCTGGCCCTATCGCCCGACCAGCCACGCGCTGGCCCACGCCCAGCTCGATTATGACGCAGTGTGGAAGGACTTCCCCAAGGCCAGGCTACCATGAGCCTGACGCTCCATGGCTATTGGCGGTCGAGTGCCGCCTATCGCGTCCGGCTGGCGCTGGCGCTGAAGGGCGTCTCCTATCGCAGCGTCACCCATGACCTGCGCACTGGCGAACAACGCAGCGAGGATTACCGGGCCTTGCAGCCGCAAGGGCTGGTTCCCGCACTCGAAGGCCAGGACGGCGTGCTGATCCAGAGCCCGGCAATCCTGGAATGGCTGGAGGAGCGCTATCCCGATCCGCCGTTGCTGCCAACTGACAGCGCCGGGCGGGCCGTAGTGCGCGCCATGGCGGCGATCGTGGCGTGCGACGTCCATCCGATCAACAACCTGCGCGTCCTGACCCGTCTACGGGAGGATATGCGAGCCGATGAAGCCGCCATTCGGGACTGGATCGCTCATTGGGTGGCCGAAGGTTTCGACGCCCTGGAAACGCTGATCGCGCGGCATGGCGCGGGCTTTGCCTATGGCGACACGCCGACCCTAGCAGACTGCCATTTGCTGCCGCAGGTTTATAATGCCGAACGCTTCGGCGTTGACCTGACGCCCTTTCCCCGGCTCGCCGCCGCCGCACAGCGCCTGCGGGAACAGGCCCCTTCGGCCGCACCCGAAGCGCAGGACGATGCCGGATGACCGACGAACGGCTGACCGCCACCCCCGCCGGGATCGCGCTGGGTCCGCTGGACACCATCGCCGATGGTGCGGCGCGCAACTTCGTGCTCCAGATGCGTGCGGGGCGCTTCCATGGCTTCATCATCCGGCGAGGCGAGACCGTACAGGGATATGTCGACCGATGCCCGCATATGGGCCTGCCGCTGGCCCAGACGCTCGACGCCTATCTGACCCCCGATGGGCAGCGCATCGCCTGTTCCTGGCACGGGGCGATCTTCGACATTGCGGACGGCAAATGCCTGGGCGGGCCATGTAGCGGCCAGCGCCTGACGCCCTGGCCGGTCACCGTCCGCGACGGTGCCATCGTCACGGCGTGACCGCAGCCACCTCGGCCTGGGCGATCGCCTGGAGCCGCGCCATCAGTCGGGGCTCCAGCCCCAGGTCGCGCCCCGCGCGTTCCTGCTCGCCCAGCCGCCGCACGTCGAAGCCGGTGATTTTGCCGAAGATCACCAGCGCCTCCAGATAATAGCCCGCCGCGCTGGCGTGATACTGGTCCCAGGTCCACAGGTCGACCTGGCCGAAGGCGATCCCGTCATAGGGATTGGGATCGGCGATCCGCTCCGCCCAGGCCCGATTCCAGGCCTGGCCGACCGGGATCGTTCCCGAAATCTCCGGGTAACGCCGGCGGGCATAGGCATTGGCTGCCGCCAGATCGTCGGCCATCGCCGTGATCGGCTTGCCCCGCCAAGGGCTGGACGTGCGATAGGTCAGGTCGGCGCGGCTCCAGGTCGATACCAGCTCGACCCGGACCCTCGGATTGGCCTCGCGCAGCATCGCGGTGATCGCGCCCGCCGCCTCGGCATGGCGTATGGGGTCGCCCGGCCGCTGCGGATCGAGCGTGCTATAGCCCTGCAGGATCACCACGTCCCAGCGGCCGCTGATCTCCCGGCGCTTCTGCTCGTAATGAAAGGCGAGGTCGCGGCCCGGATCGGTTTCCAGGCTGACCGTCCAGGATTGGCCTGCCTGTTCGGCAAAACTCTTGAACAGCGCAGGGACTCCGCCGATCCCCTGGCGATTGAGGTCGCGGACCAGATCGGGGCGATAGCGCATGACCGGCGAGTTGGCGCCGAAGGTGAAGCTGTTGCCGACGAACAGGATCGTCTCCGCCGTCGCTGGGCCAGCCATCGTCAGGATGGCCGCCGCCATTCCCATCGCAATACGCATGAACTCGTACCCCCGATCCTGGACCGGGAGCCTTGATGGCGAAGCGCAGCCATGGCTGCAACCCATCTTGCGACTCCCTCGTATATACCCTATACCCCTATGCGTTATGGCACATGTGACGACCAGCAAGGAAAAGATCATCGCCCGCGTCCGGCGGATCGCAGGGCAGGTCGCGGCGATCGAGCGATCGGTCGTCGCGGACGCCGATTGCGCCGAGACGCTGCATCTGGTCGCCGCCGTCCGTGGTGCCGTTGCGGGGTTGATGGACGAACTCGTCGAGGATCATCTCCACGCCCATGTCGCCGCCCCCGGCCTGTCGGATGAGGAACGCAGTACCGCCGCTGCCGAGCTGGCCCGGCTCCTCCGCCGCCACTTCCGATAATCGCCACCGAACGCCGCCAAAGGACCATCAGCCGTGACGACCCATAGCCATGATTATCTGGGCCATGCCCATGACGAGAATGCCCGGCGCACCCGCGCCGTGGTCTGGTTGTCTGCGGGCATGATGGTCGCCGAGATCGTGGCGGGCTATTTCACCGGCTCGATGGCACTGCTGGCCGATGGATTTCACATGGCGACCCATGTCGGTGCCCTGGGCATCGCCGCCATCGCCTATTCCTATGCCAAAAAGCATGTCGCCAATCCGCGCTACAGCTGGGGCACGGGCAAGGTTGGCGAACTGGCCGGATTCGGCTCGGCGATGGTGCTGGGTCTGGTGTCGCTGGGCATCGCCTATGAGTCGATCACCCGGCTGGCCGATCCGCGGCCGGTGGCGTTCCGGGACGCGATCCTGGTCGCGGTGCTGGGCCTGTTGATCAACATCGCCAGTGCCTGGATGCTCGGGCATGGCCATAGCCACGGACATGACCATGGACATGGGCGCAGCCATGGGCATGGGCATGAGCACAATCATCATGACCATAGTCATGACCGGCATGGCGGCGACACCAATATGCGGGCGGCCTATATCCATGTGATCGCCGATGCCCTGACCTCGGTCATGGCGATCCTGGCGCTGGTCGCTGGGCGCTATCTGGGTTGGGTCTGGCTCGATCCCGCGGTGGGCCTGCTAGGTGCGGTCGTGATCGCCAACTGGTCGGTCGGGCTGATGCGACAGGCCTCGACCGTGCTGCTCGACGCGGCCGATCCGAAACTCGCCGCCGAGGTCCGGGGACGGGTGGAGGGACCGGCCGATATCCGGATCCACGACTTCCATATCTGGCGGATCGGACCGACCGCCCATGCGGTGATCTTGTCGGTCGAGGGGATCGAGACAAAGCTGACGAGCGCGGATATCCATCGTCGCCTGGACGGCATGACGGCGCTGGGCCATGTCACGGTCGAAATCCGCTAACGCTTCGTTCAATCCCGCACGTTAGAATAGCAACGATGCGAGGCTTGCAGTTACTGGCAGGGGCAATTCTGATGGGCGCCGTCGGCGTCGGCGCGCTGCTGCTCCACCGCCCCGCGCCGAATGATAGTACAGCCTGTCTCTTATACACATCTCCGAGCCCACGAGACCGTACTAGATCTCGTATGCC
>NZ_CAJXWX010000009.1 GCF_913062585.1 uncultured Sphingomonas sp.
GGCCAAATGGCGACGCGCTTCGACATCGCGCGCCAGATCGGCGGCGTATCTGTCGGCTGGAACAGCCGCGCCGCGCCGCCGCCGATCTGGCGCGCGATGTCGAAGCGCGTCGCCATTTGGCCCGGTGCCGACCAGGCGGCGCTCGACAGGTCGTATCCGTCGGGCGTCTCGTGATCGTACAGCCCTTCGCCCATCTGCCGGATCCAGCCGACCACCGGCTGCGGGTTGGTGACCATCCGGTCGCCATAGGCGAGCCGTACCGCGGACAGCGTATAGCCGACCGGGTCCTTGAACCCGCTGCCCAGCTTGCCTGAAAATTCGCGCGAGCGGATCATGGTCTTCAGCACTTCGGCGATGTCGCCATGGCTGCGGCGGAAGGTCGCGGTCATCCGGTCGACCAGAGCGGACGGCGGATTATCGCCCATGAAATAGGTCGCCAGTTTCAGCGAGACGCGATGCGCCGTCGCCGGACTCTCCGCGATCAGGTCCAGCGCCTGCTCGACCTCATGGAAGCCCGATCCCTGGATGGTGTGCCCCAGGAAGTGCTTGGTGCCGAAATCGTGGCGCGCCGGGTTGAACTCGAACAGCCCGGCGCGAAGATAGAGCGGCTGAAGCTCGGGCTTCAGCTTCGGCGCGTCGGGTTTCTGGTCGACGCCCACCCCGGTCAGGATGCGCGCCAGTTCCTGCACGTCCTGCTGGCTATAGCCCGAGCCGACGCCCATGGAGTGCAGCTCCATGATCTCGCGGGCGTAATTCTCGTTGATCTTGCCCTTGGCGTTCTGGTCATTGTCCAGATAGCGCAGCATCGCCGGGTGGCGCAGCGTCGCCTCCAGCAGGTCGCGGAACCGGCCCAGCGCATGGGCGCGGATCGTCTCTTCATAATCGCCGACCATCGCGCGGATGTCGCGCTTGTTCGCCTGGACGTTGAAATGGTTGAACCAGAACCAGGTCATCCGCTCGCGCAGTTGGTCGGGCGAATAGAGCGCGCGCAGGACGAAGCGCTGCCGTGCCTCGTCCGCCAGGCCGTTGAGCGTCTTCTGATAGGCTTCGCGCGCGACCTTGCGCTGGTCGAGGTTGGGGATCGCCTTCAGGTCGCGCTGCATCGCGTCGGTCTCGACGACCAGCGCGGCGACCGGCTCCTTGGAAATGCGCATCGCATCGATCTGCGCCTGCACCGCCGGGGGCAGGGGATCGGGCTGGTCGTCCAGCTGATGCCGCAGCCAGGCATCGCTGCCCGGCGCCGGGCCGGAGTCGGGTGCGGCCGAAGGGCCCCAGCCGAGCCGCTCGGCCCAGGCCGCATCGCGTGCCGGATCGGCGGCCTGGGCGGGAACCGCCGCGACCACCGCCGTGCCACATAACCAAGAAAAAGCGATCCGCGCCATGCCTCGCCCGTCCAGTGTCGCCACACGCCGAGCGGGCGCAGGCTTCGTGCGAGGCTAATGTGGCGAAACGAGGCTGAACCCCGCCTTGCCCGGACATGAAAAGACCGTCAGTCGGTGGCCATCAATCGGTCCCCGGCAGGGGACAGGGTAGGGTCAGCCGCGTAGTTCCAGGGCACGGGCGAACACCGCCTCGAACATCGCCTGGGTCAGCCGCCCGGTATTCTGGTTGTAGCGCGAGCAATGATAGCTATCGAGCACCACCGGGCCGCCCGGCATCCGGTGTTCGGCCAGATGGGCGAAGCGGGTCTTGGGCAGCTTGCCGCCCAGCGCCTTGACCACCGACTGGTGCGCAATCTGGCCCAGCGCGATCACGACCTTCAGGCGCGGCAGCGCCGCCAGCTCCTGGGTCAGGAAGGGGCGGCAGGTCCGGATCTCGTCGGGGGTCGGCTTGTTCTCCGGCGGCAGGCATTTGACCGCGTTCAGGATCACCGCCCCGGTCAGCGCCACGCCGTCATCGACGCGCGCGTCGAACTGTCCCTCGGCCAGACCGAAGGTGGCGAGCGTGCCGAACAGCAGGGGGCCCGCGCCATCGCCGGTGAAAGGGCGGCCGGTGCGGTGCGCACCATGCTTGCCCGGCGCCAGGCCGACGATCGCCAGCCAGGCGTCGGCGTCGCCGAACGGCGGCACGGGGGCGTTCCACCAGCCGGGATATTCGGCGGCGACCGCGTGGCGCAGCGCGGCCAAGCGGGGACAGAGCGGGCAGTCGTGCGGCGGCTGGATCGGGGCCAGGGCGGCGGGAATGGCGGGAAAGGATGCGTCGGGCATCGCACTCGGGTAGTCGGGGGACATGACGACGACAAGCTATGCCATCGCGCTGGGTTCCAACCGTCGGGGACGGCACGGACATCCGCAGGCCGAGGTCCGCGCGGCGCTGGCAGCGATCGGGGCCGCGATCGGAGAGGTTCGCGCCGTGTCGCCGATCATCACGACCGCGCCCATCGGCCCCTCGATCCGCGCCTTCGCCAATGCCGCCGCACTGGTCGATAGTCCGCTCGATCCGCCGGCGATGCTCAAGCGTCTGAAGGCGATCGAGCGCGATTTCGGGCGGCGGCGGGGACAACGCTGGGGCGCGCGGGTGATCGACCTGGACATCGTCCTGTGGTCGGGCGGGGTGTGGCGGTCGCCCGGCCTGGCCGTACCGCACCCGGCCTATGCGGCACGGGATTTCGTCCTGCATCCGCTGGCGGGCATTGCGGGCGACTGGCGCGATCCGCGCGACGGGCGGCGGGTACGTCATTTGCGACATGGTGTTGACCGCAGGCGTCCGCGCCCCTAGGTCGCTTCCACCCCGATGGCGGGTCCGTAGCTCAGTCGGTAGAGCAAGCGACTTTTAATCGAGAGGTCCCGGGTTCGAGTCCCGGCGGACCCACCACGGGGTTGTTTCAGCCGAAAAGCACAAGCGGCCGAGAGGGATTACAAGCCCGCGGACTCAGCCGGGCTCTCCCTGTTCGTGACGATCCAGAGCGCGAAATCCTGGCACATGACATACCGCGTCGGGGCGGCATAGGTCGGTGGAAATGCGAGCGCCTTGCCCGACCGCTATGCTTTGTTGCGCATATCGCAGAAAATTTCTGGGATAGGGTGCGGATGCTGCCGTTTCGCGTCGTCATGCTCGATAGAACCGATCGCCAACGGTCAGAGAGATCCGAGCCGCCTATGCCAGACGTCATTCGTCCCCCGCGTGCCCAATTCCTACGCAATGACGTCATCCGTGGGGGCATGGATCTCCTGCTATTCGCGCACAAGTCGCACCTGAATCATTCCGACAAGGAACTGGCCAAGCTGGGTCTCGGGCGCGCGCACCATCGCTGCCTCTATTTTGTCGCCAGGCAGCCCGATCTGAGTGTCGCTCAGCTCCTGGCGTTGCTCGGCGTCACCAAGCAATCCCTGGGACGTGTCCTGAGCGTTCTCGTCGAACGGGACCTTATTCGTCAGCGCCAAGGCGACAAGGACCGTCGCCAACGCCTGTTGCGGCTGTCGCCCGCCGGGGAAGCTCTCGAGCAAAGGCTATTCGCCGATCTGCGTGAGAATATGAGCCGGGCCTATGCCGCATCGGGCGAAGAGGCCGTTCTCGGCTATTGGACCATGATGCAGAACCTGATGAGTGCTGAAGCGCAGCAGCAATTCGCGACGTTTCACGCCATCAGCGGTCCCGGTGGGGCGAACTGAACGGCGCCGTCTGCCGATAGGGCGCGCGCGTCGGTAGCGATGCTGCCCGCCTGGTTGCGAGATAGGCCTGTTCGGGTTCCGACAGAGCGACTGCCGAAGACCCGAACAGGCAAAGACCCGTCAGCTCAGAAGGAGGACCAATCCTCTTCTGCGAGTGCCGCATTGCCCTGCGGCACGGCAACCGGCTTTCCAAGGAGGCGGGGTGCAGCGGTCGTCAGTCGCGCTTGAAGGGTGTGCACATTGGCTGGCGGGGCGGCGGTCTGCTGCCCGATCTGGAACCGCGCGATCTGACGCGCAAGGCCGTCGGCTTCGGTCGCCAGACCACGCGCCGCGGCGGTGGCTTCCTCGACCATCGCGGCGTTCTGTTGGGTGACGCTGTCCATTTCGCCGACGGCGGTATTGACCTGCTGGAGCCCGGTCGCCTGTTGTTCGGCGGCGTCGGCAATCTCGCCGACCAGGGTGCTGACCTCGACGATGCGCCCGATAATACCGGTCAGCGCCTGGCCGGTTTCGCCGACCAGCCGCACGCCCTCCGCAACCTGGGCGGACGAGGCGCTGATCCGGTCCTTCACGTCCTTGGCGGCATCGGCCGAACGCTGGGCCAGCGCGCGGACTTCCGAGGCGACAACCGCGAAGCCCTTGCCCGCATCGCCCGCGCGGGCGGCCTCGACCCCGGCGTTCAGGGCCAGCAGATTTGTCTGGAACGCGATGCCGTCGATGACGGCGATGATGTCCGAAATCTCGTTGGATCGACGCTCGATACCGCCCATCGCCTCGACGGCGTTCTGGACGACCCCGCCCGACTGCTCGGCCAGTTCGCGCGCGCTGCGCACGGCGGCATTCGCGCTCGCCGTCCGTTGCGCCGTCGCGCGCATCGTCGCGGTGATCTCCTCCATGGCCGAGGCCGTTTCCTCGAGGCTTGCCGCCTGCTGCTCGGTCCGCATCGACAGATCGTCCGAGGCGGTGCGGATTTCGCCCGCGCCGCCGTTGATGCCGGTGACCGCCGTCGCAACCTGCGCCATCGTATCCTGCAGGGATTCGGCCGCCGCGTTGAAATCGCTTTTCAGTTTGGCGAAGGGGCCGGTCAGATCCGCGTCCACGCGGGTCAGAAGATCGCCCTTCGCGAGACTCGAAAGCGCGCGCCCGATGCTGTCGACGATCAGGGTGGTCTGTTCGGCCTTCGCCCGTTCGGCCGCCATCAACTGATCGCGGAACTTGGTCATGGCGCTGGCCAGATCGCCGACTTCGTCTTGGCGATCGGCATCGGGCACGTGAACTTGCATGTTGCCCGCGGCCAGTTCGCCCATCGCGCTGGTCATGGCGTTCAGGGGCTTGGCGATCTGGCGGATCAGCAGGGTCAAGAGTGCGATGGTCAGCGCGATCGTCGCCAGGATCATCCCTATGGTGATCAGGCGTCCCGTCGCGGCCGTCTCCTGGGCCTCTGCGCGGGCCTTGTCCATGGCGGCCGTATAGGCGTCTTCCGCACGGCCCAGCGCCGCGTTCTGGGCGTCGTAATCCTTGACCTCCTGCAAGGCGCTCGCCTGCGCCGCATCGGTCTCGTCACGGTTCGACAGGGCGATGGTCTGCGGCACATGGTCGGTAAAGCGCTGCCAGATCGGCGCGAATTCCTCCATCGCGGCTTTGGCGACCGGATCCTGCTCCATCGACCGGACCTTGGCAAGCGACTGGTCGATCAAATCGAGTGAGGCGTGCATCGCCTTGTAATGCGCCGCCATCAATTCGGGCGACTTGGTGACGATATGGGTCATCTCCTCGGCGCGGACGTTCGAGGTCTGCGTGTCGATGAAATGGGTCAACTTCTGCAGGCGTGCCAGGCGAGAAGCGATATCCGACGTGCCTGCGCTCAAGGTATTCTGATTGCGGATGGAAAGCCCGCCGACAATCACAAGGGCAATGAGCAAAATGGCAAAACAAGCTATCAGCTTGGAACTGATCCGCAGGTTTCTCACAGCATTCTCCCGGCGCTGGGTAAACGATTACACATGTGCAGGGACGGCCGCACATCGGCCCGGGCATTAGGTAACACGGGTTAATAAAAACCTTTGCATAACGGCTTTTTGGAGCCCGACCTGGTCCTCCTCCTGCTAGCGCCGGGATGCGCAGGTCGGCAATTTCGGGCTGGCGAAGATCGTCGACCGGATCGCCGTCACCGGGCCGCGATCGGCGCGGAAGCGTCGCGGACGGTCGATTCATAGGGGGAGGGGCGACCGTAAAGATAGCCCTGGCCCAGTTGGCACCCCAATTGGCGGAGGAGCTGCGCCTCAATCTCGGTCTGGATGCCCTCGGCCACGACCAGCTTGCCCAGGCCGGTGCCCATGCCGACGATCGCGCTGACGATGGGCAGGGTGCTGCCGTCGGACTGATCCAGCCCGGCGACGAAGGAGCGGTCGATCTTGATCCGGTCGACCGGCAGGCGGCGCAGATGGATGAGCGAGGCATAGCCGGTGCCGAAATCGTCGAGCGCGATGCCCACCCCCGCCGCGTGCAATGTCCGCAGATTGGCCAGGATGCTGTCGGACGCCCGGTCCAGCATCACGCCTTCGGTCACTTCGACGCACAGCCGATCGGGGGCGATGCCGTGATGCGCCAGCCGATCGAGCACGTTGCGCGCGGCGCGGGGGCCGGTGAGCTGGGCGGAGGTGAAATTGACGCTGAGTCCGCTCAGCGGCTCACCCTGGTCGCGCAGCAGCGCCAGGGCCATCTCGAGCACATGATCCTGGATCCGCAACCCGATCCGCTCGGTGACCAGCACGTCGGCGAAGCGGTCCACCGACATCAGGCCGTGCTGGGGGTGGTTCCAGCGCAGCAGCGCTTCATGGCCGACGACGGTTTCGGTTTCGAGCGCGACGATGGGTTGCAGATAGAGGAGGAACTCGCCCCGCTCCAGCGCGCCCTCCGCCTCCTCGGCAAAGGCGACCTGCAAATCGCGCAGGCGGCTTTGCGCCAGATCATAGCGGATGTGACGCCCCCGCCCCCGCCGCTTGGCGGAATACAGCGCCAGATCGGCATTGTGATAGAGCAGGTCCAGCGCCTCGGCATCGTCGGGATAGCGGGCCGAGCCGATGCTGAGCGACACGATGCGTTCGGGGTCCTCGGGAAGCCATTTCTGGCCCTGCACCGTGCCGATCGCCTCGGCCAGTGCGGCGTCGACGGCCAGCGGGCCGGGGCACAGGATCGCGAATTCATCGCCGCCGATCCGCGCGATCCGCACATCGTCCAGCGGCTGAGACGCCGTCGCCAATGCCGATCCGATATGACGGAGCAGCGCGTCGCCGGAGCCATGGCCCAGACGGTCGTTGACGTCCTTCAGAAAATCGACATCGACCAGGAACAGGCTGAACGGGCTTTGGGTGTCGATCAGGGCCTGGGCATGATGCTGATAGGCCGCGCGGTTGCCCAGGCCGGTCAGAAAGTCGGTATGCGCGGCGGCGCGAAGCGTCCGGGTTTCGATCTGGTCGATCTCGCGACGCTGGCGGGCGCTCTCCAACTCGCGCTGGATCCGACGGAACCGGTCGGCGATCGCCAGCGAGAGCACCAGTGCTTCGAAGGCGAGCGCGGCGAAGCCGCCCATGTCGACCGCATCGCTCTGTTCCGCCAGCCCCAGATTGCGGGCCAGTCGCGCCACGAAGATGGCGATGACCGGCGTCCAGCCGATTATGTAGAACCAGACGACGCGGCTGCCGCGCCGCGCCGCGATCAGGCACGACACCGCGATGATCAGGCTGGTCCCGGCGAGCACATAGCTGAGCAGCTGGTCCATGAGGACGGGCGGCAGCACCGTGTCGGCCGATGCCATGATGCCCAGCAGCGCGCTGGCCCCGGCGAGCCAATGCCCGATGGTGCGGCAGGCGGCGGGCAGGATGCCATCCTCGATGACCGCAAAGAAGAACATGTTGCACACGCCGACCATCAGGCCGACCAGGACGAAGTCCATTCGTACCGCGATCGGCCCGACCAGATCGGGCACGACCAGCGCCGCCACATTGGTCCAGATCAGGCCATAGACCAGCGAGATCGAGACCCAGAGCAGATACCAGCGCTGGAAGGGCAGGCGCCGGCCTGTATGGATCACCAGATTGTAGAGCAGGGCCGATAGCAGCGTGCCGGCGAACAGGCCGACCAGCAGCCACCAATGCACGTCCTCGACGGCCACGCCCGCCCCCGGTCGGGCGACGACCTTGCGCATCAGGGACAGGTCGTCGATGTGTCGGAAGCCGAGATACAAGCCGCGTATCTCGCCCCCGGGCGGTGCGATCGCGAATTTCAGCAAGCCGCCCGGTGCCCAGCGCCCGCGTAAGTCGGTGGCGGAATAGGCCTGGCGGGCCGTGCCGTCGCGGGTGACGACCAGAACGGCGATCCGGTCGAACCGCGTCTGGTCGACCAGCAGATCCCAGTTCGCGGGCAGGCTGCGCAGGCGCGATGCGTCGAGCCGCAGCCACAGCCAGTCAGTGCCCCGCGTGGGCGCTTCAGCCCCGCATTGATAGGCGGCCGTAGCGATCTCTGCCCTGCTCGCACGGTCGGGCAAGGTCGCGCTGCACATATGGTCGTACAGGTCGATGGGCGCGGCCGAGGCTGTCCCCGGCACCAGCCACACCAAGAGCAATAACAATCCAAGGGCCGCCGCCCTGATATTCCGTCCCACGCTTACGGCCCCCTAGCCGACGCGTGCCATAGCCCTGCCTGCGAACGGATATCAAGAAACGATCCGGCGATCGAAAATTGCCGCTTTAGTCGAACAGGCTAGGGGATTCGCGAAGCTTACGGCATGGTCCGATCGTCAGCATTGGCGATGTTAATGAATTGATGTCGCAGAATATATTGAGTCTTTATCTTCCGCCTGTCTTCTATTGGCACCCGACATAACCTGTGGCGGAGCATGTCCCGAACGGCGCTTATCACCCGCAAAATACGGCGTTTCTGTTCAGTTCTTGGACTGGGCGATGCCACGATAGCCCTGGCACGCGCCATACATGCGACCCGCCAGCATACCTATGGATGCAGCGGCGTTATATTCCGGCGATGTGGTGGGTGGCTTTTGACTTGGCGACACTGGAGTCGCAGATCCGCGCAAATGGGATACGCGTCATCGAAGCGCAGGCGGGACGGGAGATCGTCCGAAAGGGCCGGGCCGGAAGCGGCCCCGGCCCGAACCCTTTGTCAGAACAGATGCTGGATCAGCTTCGACGCGCCGAACGCGACGCCGCCGACGGCCAGCCAGCTAACGGCCGCACCAAATGTCAGGATCATCAGGCGGTCGAGCGGCGAAATGACATGTTCGTCCATGGTGGGCATTCCTCTCCAACCGGTCGTCTCGCCGGTGTGTGTCAACTATGAGACAAGACGAGTTAAAAAACAAACCCGTTTTTCGAATAAGTGTGATCGGATAGTTGTGGGGGTAAATACCGCGTCTTGGATCAATCACATAGGGCGCCGCAATTCGGCGTGAAGGCCGGACCATGCTTGCCCAGGGCGGACATGCGGGCCACAGACCGGGCATGATGGCAGTGCTTTCATGACAAATCCGCGAATCGGCGCACAGTTGGACGACCAGCCCGAATCGACGATGGCGGAGCGGCCGCATCTGGCGACCATGCCCTTTGCCCTGCGTGGTGTCGCGTTGGGGGCAGTGGCGCTGGCACTGCTGTTGCTCTTCGGACTGGCGGTGGATCATTTTCCCTTCGCCTGGGACCGCGTCATCCTGACGGGTCTGCGCGCCCATGCGCGGTCGGAGGGCTTGCGTGCGGTGGCGGTGGACTTCACCGCCTTGGGCAGCGTGCCGGTGCTCATCCTCATGGTGGCAGGGGCGGCGCTGTTGCTGCTCGCACGCGGATGGTGGCTGACCGCGATCGCGACCGTGGCGGCGGGGATCAGCGGTGGGGCGGTCGTCACGCTGGTAAAGCACACCGTGGCGCGAGCGCGGCCCGATCTGGTGCCGCATTGGGTGGACGTGCACAATGCCAGCTTTCCCAGCGGCCATGCGGCGGGCAGTGCGATGGTCTATATGACGCTGGCGGCGCTCGCGACCCAGGCGACGCGGCATCGGCGACTGCGGCACATGATCGTCGCGCTCGCGGTGTTCCTGGTCGGCGCGATCGGGGTCAGCCGCGTCTATCTGGGCGTGCACTGGCCGTCCGACGTGGCGGCGGGCTGGTGTTTCGGCACGCTTTGGGCGCTCGGCTGGTGGTGGGCGACGGCGGCCGCCCGCGTCTCATGGGCGGCTGCGCGCCAGTAATGCTCGCGCCGCCTTCAGGTGCGGCGCATCGACCATCTTGCCGTCGAGCTGCAATGCGCCGGCACCGGGATGGGCCTCGAACAGGTCGACGATCGCCTGCGCCCGCGTAACGTCCTGGTCGGAGGGGGTGAAGGCGGCGTTGATGACGGGAACCTGCGCCGGGTGGATCGCCATCATGCCGGTAAAGCCGTCGCGATGGCCCCGCGCGGCATAGGCGGCGAGCCCATCGAGATTGCGGAAGTCGGGATAGACCGTCTCGATCGCCGCCACCCCGGCCGAATGGGCGCCGAATAGCGTCAGCGAGCGGGCAAGCTGATAGGGTGCGGTATAGCTGCCATCCGCCTCGCGCGCGGTGGTTGCGCCGATCGCGGCGGGCAGGTCTTCCGCGCCCCAGGTCAGGCCCGCCAGCGGCAAGGCGGACCCGGCATAGTCGCCCAGCCGGAACAGGGCGGCGGGCGTCTCAGTCGCGATCGGCAGGATCGGGATATGCGCGACCCCGCGTGCCGCCAGTGCGTGCAGGCTGACCAGCCCCTCGGCCTTGGGCAGGACGATGCCGTCGGGGCGCGCGGGCAGGATCGCGGCCAGATCGTCCGCCGCCATCGGTCCGTCCACGGGATTGATCCGCACGAACAGCCGCACATCGCCCCGGTCGGCCTCGGCCAGGAACCGCGCCACCGCTTCGCGCGCGCGCGGCTTGGCGTCGGGGGCGACCGCATCCTCCAGGTCGAGGATCAGCGCGTCCGCGCCCACTCCCATCGCCTTGGCCATGCGATCGGGCCGATCACCGGGCACGAAGAGGAGCGAGCGCAGCCGCACCGGCGTTTAGCGCCCCATCTCGGCCAGCTTGCGCTCCCAGGCCAGCGCGTCGCGGACGATGCCTTCCAGATCGTCACGCTCGGGCCGCCAGGGCAGGGTGGCCAGGATCGCGCCATTGTCGGCGACCAGCTCGGCGGGGTCGCCCGCGCGGCGGCCTTCCATCCGGCGCTCGATCTTCAGGTTGGTCACCCGGTCGACCGCGTCCAGCACTTCGAGGACCGAGAAGCCACGGCCATATCCGCAGTTGAGCGTATGGCTTTCGCCCGGCCGCTCGATAAGCAATTCCAGCGCGGCGACATGCGCGGCGGCGAGGTCCGAGACATGGATATAGTCGCGCACGCCGGTGCCGTCGCGCGTGGCGAAGTCGGTGCCATAGACGCCGACCGCCTCCCGCTTGCCGATCGCCGCCTCGACCGCGATCTTGATCAGGTGGGTCGCGCCGACCGTCGACTGGCCCGAGCGGCCCTGCGGGTCGGCACCGGCGACGTTGAAATAGCGCAGCGCGCAATAGTTCATCGGATGCGCGGCCGCGACGTCCTTCAGCATGATCTCGGTCATCAGCTTGGACATGCCGTACGGGTTGATCGGCGCCTTGGGATCGCTTTCCTTGATCGGCACGCGCTCGGGCGTGCCATAGGTGGCGGCGGTCGAGGAGAAGATGAAGTGCGCGACGCCCTCGGCCACTGCGCTTTCCATCAGCGAACGGCTGGCGGCGGTGTTGTTGCGATAATATTTGAGCGGGTCGCTGACCGACTCGGGCACGATGATCGAGCCCGCAAAATGCATGATCGCGCGGACCCGGTGCCCGCGGATCGCGGCGCGGACCGCGTCCTCGTCGGCGACATTGGCGACCACCAGAGAAGCGCGGGGATCGACCGCCCAGTCGAAGCCGGTGACCAGATTGTCGAGCACCACGACTTCATAGCCCGCATCCAGCAGCGCTAGCACCGCATGGCTGCCGATATAGCCGGCGCCGCCCGTCACCATCACCTTGCCGTCGATCGTCGCCATCGTTTTTTGTCCCGAGCCCTTGGATTGCCGTCGCCTAGCGTCTTCCTATCTAAGCACACAAGACTGCAAGGAGATTTCGCGTGACGGACTATGTGACACTGGCGGGCGGTTGTTTCTGGTGCACCGAGGCGGTGTTCAAGGACGTGATCGGGGTCGAATCGGTCGAAAGCGGCTATATCGGCGGCACCGTGCCCAACCCGACCTACAAGCAGGTGTGCGGCGGCGATACCGGCCATGCGGAGGCGATCCGCATCGGTTTCGATCCCGCACAGCTGGCGCTGGACGACCTGCTCGACATCTATTTCGCGACGCATGATCCGACGCAGCTCAACCGGCAGGGCAATGACGTGGGCACGCAATATCGCTCGGCGATGTTCCCGGCCGACGCGGCGCAGGAGGCCGCGATGAACGCGGCGAAAGCGCGCGCCCAGGCGGGATCCGACAAGCCGATCGTCACCACCATCGAGCCGATGGCGGAATGGTATCCGGCCGAGGATTATCACCAGGATTATTGGGAAACCTCGGGCCGGTCGAACCCCTATTGCATGGCGGTGATCCCGCCCAAGCTGCAGAAGCTGCGCAAGAGCTTCGCCGCCCGGTCGAAGGCGGTGACGGCGTAATTTGTGTCGGGGCGGGGTCGGGGCGCACGCTTCGACCTCGCTCGATGATGGCGAGGGGACGGGTATGGAGCCTCATTCCCGGTCGACGCCGAATTCCGTTCAGCCTGAGCGAAGTCGAAGGCCACGCTTCAACCTTGCCCCAAAACCCCCTCTTGGCCTTCGACTTCGCTCAGGCTGAACGGCGGTGGGGCATGGACCTTTGTCGACGTTACGACCCCGAGCCACCTGAACCTTACCGCGTCGCGGCCCGCCGCAACCGGTCGTTGATCGCCTCGCCGATCCCCTCGTTCGGGATCGGGGCGACGGCGAGGCGGGGCCGGTCGCTCGCATCCGCGCGGTGGAGCGCGTCGAACAGCCGGGCCGCCGCCTCCACCGGATCGCCGCTGGCCGACAGCGTGTCCTGCCCCGCCACCGCCCCGAAACCGATCAGCCACTCGTCCGGCTCGGCCGCCGTCACGACGAGCCGCAGGGCTTTGCGCGGCGCATAATGGCTGGCGAGCTGGCCTGGCGCGGTCACGATCGCGGGGGCTTCGGGGCCCTGCTCGACATCGCCCAGCACCGCCGCCAGCATCGCCGCCGTCACCGGGCCGGGGCGCAGGATGGTGCGGCCTGCGACGATGGTCGATTCCAGCCCGGCCTCGGTCGCGCCGTCGTCCAGGATCGGAATGGCGGGGCCCAGGCTGGCGCGGACATGGGCGGCACGGGTCGGGCTGATCCCGCCGCTGGCATTGGCGGACGGCGCGGCGAGAGGGCGGCCGCTCGCCGCGAGCAGGGCTTGCATCGCGCGGTGGCGCGGCACCCGGATCGCGACCGTGTCCAGCCCCGCCGTCACCAGCGCGGCGACGCCCGACCCGGGCTTGATGGGGCGGACCAGCGTCAGCGGGCCGGGCCAGAACGCCTCGGCCAGCGCCAGCGCCTCGGCATCGAACGTGGCCAGCGCCTGCGCCGCCGCGAGATCGGGGACATGGACGATCAGCGGGTTGAAGGACGGCCGCCCCTTGGCCGCATAGATGCGTGCGACCGCCGCGGCATCGGTGGCGTCGGCGGCCAGGCCATAGACCGTCTCGGTCGGCACCGCGACGATGCCGCCGTCCGCGATGACCCGTGCGGCGGCACGGACGGCGGCGTCGGAAAAGGGCAGGGTCGGATCGTCGGCGGGAAAGCTCATCGGGCGCGGCTATATCCGCTCGGGCCGCGCGCGATAAGGGGCGGGATGCTCGCCCCTTCGACAATCGCGATCGGGCATCCTATCTGCGCGGGATGTTCGATCTCGATTCCTATCTCGCCCGTATCGCCCTGCCGTCGCGCGTGACCGTCGATGCCGACGGGTTGGCGCGGCTGCAATGGGCGCATCGCCAGGCCATTCCGTTCGAAAATCTCGATGTCCGGCTCGGCCGTCCCATCGCCATCGACAGCGCAAGCGTCTCCGCCAAGCTGGTGACGGCCAAGCGCGGCGGCTATTGTTTCGAGCAGAACCGGCTGCTCCTCGACGCGCTGGCGGCGCATGGCTTTGCCGCCCGCCCGATCCTAGGCCGCGTCTGGCTGCGCGCCACCGACGTGCCGCCGCTGACGCATACGCTCAGCGTGGTCCATATCGACGGACAGGACTGGGTCGCCGATGCCGGGTTCGGGGGCAGCTATTCGCCGCCCATGCCGCTGGTCGACGGAGCCGAGGCGACCGCGCCCGACGGCGCGCGCTTCCGCCTGGTCCGCGACGTCCAGCACGGATGGATGCTGCTGCGCCACGGCCATCCGGGGCTGACCGACGGTCGCTCGACGGGCGAGGGGTGGGAGCCGCAATACAGCTTCACCATCGACCATGTCTGGGACGCGGATCTGGCGATGGGCAATCATTGGACCTCGACCGCCGAGGAAAGCCGGTTCCGCCAGGCGACGATCGCCAGCATCATCCTGCCGCGCGGCTTCGCCACGTTGACCGATCGTCATTATCGCCGGCGCGTCGCAGAGGACGAAACCGCCGCGACCATTGCCGACCCGCGCGTTTATCGGATGCGCATGAGCCTGATGTTCGGCATCGACCTGACGCCCGAGGAAACCGCGACGCTGTTTGCGGCCTGATCCTGCAGGACGGGTGAGACGCCGGGCGGTCAGCAGCCCGGCGCCGCAAACCCTGTGTCCCCATCGACGCCACTTTGTTCATCCTGTCCGGCACCGCGTGTTGAGCGATGCCCGGCATGGTGGCAGCCGTCAAAAAATGCCCATACGTCATTTTTCATGGGCGAGTGCATTTCTGTAAGTGATTGAAAACCCCTCATTCGACCGCGTCATTGGTCTGACCGATCACGGAAATCGCCATTTCCGTCACTATGGCGATTATATTTAAGCCGGATTTTACCATTCATGGCTAAACCCACAGATGAATGTGGGGGAATGACACATGACTCGAGAAATTCGGTCGTCTGTTCCGGGTGGGGGCAGGACGCGACAACCATCACGGCGATGACGTAATCGGCATTCGCCAGCCGATCCTGACTATTTCCATAATGTGATCCCGTCGCGGGGGATGATCCCGCGCGCTCATTACTTTCATTCAAAGGAAGAAACCATGTCGATCACCACGGTGATGGCAAGCGAGAACCTGTGCCTGCCGAATATCGGCGTGCTTGCCGAAGAATTGTCCGCCGCGATCGCGCCGGGCGCGACGGTTCGTCTCGACCTGTCCGACGTCGCCGCGCCCGATCTCAGCGTGATCCAGCTCGTCCAGTCGGCCCGTGTCAGCGCGGCCGAGGCGCCCTGCGACTTCGCGCTGACGGCGCCCGTCGGCGACGGCTTCCGCACCCTTCTCGAACGGGCGGGCTTCCTGCCCGCCGCAACCCCCGACCACGCCCAATTCTGGTTCCACGGAGACACCGTCCAATGAGCGCTTCCATCCTTACCGTCGACGACAGCGCCTCCTTGCGCATGGCGATCCGCATCGCGCTGACCGGCGCGGGCTATGCGGTGACCGAGGCCGCCGATGGCGTCGAGGGCCTCGCCAAGGCGACCGCGACCCGGTTCGACCTGATCGTCACCGATCTCAACATGCCCAATATGGACGGGTTGCAGATGATCCGCGCGCTGCGCGAACAGCCCGCCCAGGCGGGCGTGCCGATCATCTTCCTGACCACCGAATCCGATGACGCGATGAAGGCGCAGGCCAAGGCGGCCGGCGCCACCGGCTGGCTGGTCAAGCCGTTCCAGCCCGAACAGCTGATCCGCGTCGCGAAGAAGGTCCTGGCGCGATGAGCGGCGAGGATCCGACAGCCGCCTTTCGGATCGAGGCGGGCGAGCTTCTGGAGCAGGTCGAACAGGGGCTGCTCGATCTGGGCCATCGCCTGGACGATATGAGCCTGGTCAACGCGGTGTTCCGCGGCCTTCACACGCTGAAGGGCTCGGGCGCGATGTTCGGCTTCGACAAGCTGGCGGCCTTCACCCATCACTGCGAAAGCGCATTCGACCGTGTCCGCAAGGGCGACGTGCCGGCGACCGCCGACCTGGTGTCGGTGATCCTGTCGGCGGGCGATCACATGCGCGCGCTGGTCGAGGGCGATGCGCCCGAGGCCGAGGGGCAGGCGATCCTGGCGAAGCTGGCGGCGGCGGTCGATGCCGCGGCCGGCGGCTCGGGCGGCGGCGTTCCCGCGCCCGTGAAGGCGCTGGCGAAGCAGGGCTGGACCCTGTCCTTCCGCCTGCCGCCCGATGCCATGGCGCACGGCACCAACCCGCTGGCGTTGCTCGACGAGCTGCGCGAGCTGGGCGAGGCGACCATCATTGCCCGGGTCGACGAGATCCCGGCGCTGGTGGCGCTGAACCCCAGCCATTGCGTCGTCGGCTGGGACTGCACGCTGATCGGCGACATTTCGCGCGAGGCGATCGAGGACGTGTTCCTGTTCGTCATGGACGATATGGAGATCACCATCACCCCGCTGGCGGTCGAAGAGGCCGAGGCGGCGGACATGGTGGTGGACACGCCCGAGGCCGCGCCGGTCGAAGTATCGGCGGCTGCGAACGTCGCCGCGAACGATGCAGCCCCGCGTGCCACGACCGCCAACCGGTCGCAGGGCGAGCATGTCCGCGTGCCCGCCGAGCGGCTGGACGAGCTGATGGACCGGGTCGGCGAACTCGTCATCGCACAGAGCCGCCTGTCGCAGCTGGCGGGCCATGGCCAGGACCTCAGCCTGCGCTCCGTCTCGGAAGAGATCGAGCGGCTGGCGGGCGAGATGCGCGACACGATGATGATCCTGCGCATGGTGCCGGTCTCGACGCTGTTCGGCCGCTTCCGTCGCCTGATCCACGACCTGGCGATCGAAACCGGCAAGACCATCGAACTGGTCACCGAGGGCGAGAGCACCGAGGTCGACAAGACGGTCATCGAGCGCCTGTTCGATCCGCTGGTCCATATCATCCGCAACTCCTGCGACCATGGCCTGGAAAAGCCCGAGGACCGCGTGGCGGCGGGCAAGTCGGCCAGCGGCCTCATTCGCCTCAGCGCGCATCAGGCGGGCGGCGAGGTGCTGATCACCATCACCGACGACGGACGCGGCATCGATGTCGACCGGGTCCGCGCCAAGGCGGAGGCCAATGGCCTGCTCCAGCCGGGCCAGGCGGTCAGCGAAGACGAATTGCTGGGCCTGATCTTCCATCCCGGCTTCTCGACGGCGGCGCAGGTGACGAACCTGTCCGGGCGCGGCGTCGGCATGGATGTGGTCAAGCGCACGATCGAAAGCCTGCGCGGCTCGATCGATGTGAAGAGCACGCCCGGCCAGGGTTCGACCATCACGCTGCGCATCCCGCTGACGCTGGCGATCATCGAGGGGCTGCTCGTCCGGGTGGGCGAGGGGCGCTATGTCATCCCGCTCGCGGCGGTCGAGGAATGCCTGGAGCTGTCGCTGGAGGAGGATCTGCGGTCGCGCGGTCGCAGCATCATCACGCTACGCGAACGACTGGTGCCCTTCCTGCGCCTGCGCGACCTGTTCGCCACCGGGACCAAGCCCGACACCTATCAGAAGATCGTCGTGGTCGGCACCGGGGCGGAACGCGTCGGCCTGGTCGTCGACCAGATCGTCGGCAACCACCAGACGGTGATCAAGGCGATGTCGCCCTTGCACCGCAATGTCGCCGCCTTTGCGGGCGCGACCATCCTGGGCGACGGTTCGGTCGCCCTGATCCTCGACATCGCCCAGCTCATCGCGATGAGCCAGCCCAGGGAGGAGCGGCGTCTCGCCGCTGGATAAGCCCATGCCATATCGCAAGATCGCCAACTGGACGCCCGAAGATGGCCTGGAGGTTCTGACCTTCGGCCTGGGGTCCGAAACCTTCGCCCTGGAAGCGGGCATCGTCCGCGAAATCCTGGACATGATGCCGATCACCATGGTGCCGGGCGCCGACCCGATGGCCGCGTCGGTCATCAACTTCCGGGGGCGTATCGTGCCGCTCGCCGACCTGCGCGGGCCGTTCGGGATGGATGCCCATGCCATCACCGCCGACAGCCGGATCATCGTGATCGAGCTGGACCTGGACGGCACGCCCGTCCTGATCGGCCTGACCGCCGACCGCGTCAACGAGGTGACGGTGCTGGCTGCGCTCGACGCCGAGGAGGCGCCCGTGATCGGCATACGCTGGCCGCGCGATCATGTCCGCTGCCTGGTCCGGCGCGAAGGCGACGTCGTCGTCCTGCCCGACCTGCCCTCGCTGTTCGAGCGTCTGACCGCGCGCGCGGCCGAGCCGGTCAGCCTTCACTGATTTCGACCCAACTCTCATTCTTATTTTTGCGGGGGAATTCAACACATGCGTGCCACCATCAAATTGAAGTTAGGGGCGACCTTCGCGATCGTCGTCGCCCTGATGCTGGTCGTCGTCACCGTTGGCACCATCAAGATGAGTGCCCTCAACGACGCGATCAGCGACGTAATCGCCGGTCCGTCCAAGCGCCTTGAGGTCGCGCTGCGCGTCAACGAGCGCATGAACAAGACGCTGCGTTTCGAAAAGAACATGGCGTTGACCGAGGATGCGGCACTCACCCAGAAGTTCGATGCCGAAGATGTCAAGGCACGGAACGACGCGCGTGACCTGATCGCCACCGGCCTGAGCATCGCGACGGTCGAGGGCAAGCCGCGCTGGATGCAGGTCCAGTCGCTCTTCAACCAGTATATTCCCGTCAATGACGAGGTGCGCCGCCTGGCCGGCATGAATAAGAACGTCGACGCCGGTCGAATTTCGATCACCAAGTCGCGCGAATTCGCCAGCGCCATCACCGAACAGCTCGATCAGATCGTGGCCATCGCACAGGACGGCATGAAGCAGGCCGATGCGGAAACCAACGAGCAATATGCCAATGCACGCAACATCCTGTTCCTGACTGCCGGTCTGGCACTGCTGGTCGCGCTTGCCGGTGCTTTCTGGATTTCGCGTCTGGTTTCGCAGGGCCTGAACAAGGTCTCCGTTGCCCTCGACGCTGTGGCGATCGGCGATCTCAGCCAGGACGTGACGGTCACGTCGAATGACGAGATCAAGGACCTGGTCGACACGGTCAACCGTATGACTGCGAACCTGCGCGAAAGCGCGCAATTGGCCGACACGATCGCCTCGGGCGACCTGACCGTCAACCATGCGCCGCTGTCGGACAAGGACGTGCTGGGCCATGCGCTGGTCGCCATGGTCGAGCGCCTGCGCGGCGTCGTCGGCGATGCCACCCAGGCGGCGCAGAATGTCGCGGCGGGCAGCCAGCAGTTGTCGTCCTCGTCGGAACAGGTGAGCCAGGGCGCGACCGAGCAGGCCGCCGCTGCGGAAGAGGCCTCGGCGTCGATGGAACAGATGGCTGCCAACATCAAACAGAACGCGGACAACGCGACCCAGACCGAGAAGATCGCCCGCCAGTCGTCGCAGGACGCCGAAACCAGCGGTACGGCGGTGCAGAAGGCGGTCATCGCGATGCGCACCATCGCCGAGAAGATCGGCATCGTGCAGGAGATCGCGCGCCAGACCGATCTGCTGGCGCTGAACGCGGCGGTCGAGGCGGCGCGTGCGGGCGAACATGGTCGCGGCTTTGCGGTGGTCGCTGCCGAAGTTCGCAAGCTCGCCGAACGCAGCCAGTCGGCGGCGGCCGAGATCAGCGGCATGTCCTCGGACACGGTGACGGCCGCGACCCAGGCGGGTGAGATGCTGACCAAGCTGGTGCCCGACATCCGCCGCACCGCCGAACTCGTCGCCGAGATCAGCGCAGCATGCCGCGAACAGGATATCGGCGCGGTGCAGATCAACGAGGCGATCCAGCAGCTCGACAAGGTGACGCAGCAGAACGCCAGCGCCTCCGAGCAGATTTCGTCCACCTCGGAAGAACTGGCCAGCCAGGCCGAGGAGCTGCAGGAAAGCATCGCTTACTTCCGCGTGACCAATGGCAACCGCGGTACCGCGATGAAGTCGGCCGTCCGCAAGCCGGCGTCGCGCCCGGCGGTGTCCAAGTCCGCCAAGCCGACCAAGTCGGCGCCGCGCCCCGGCTCGGTCGCCGATCAGCAGGCCCGGGTGCATGGTTTCGCGCTCGACCTGACCAATGGCGGGCCTGACGGCGAAGACGCCGAGTTCGGCCGCGCCGCCTGACGCAGCCATCGCCACCCCGGCGTGAGAGGTTGAACGACCTGTCACGCCGGGGGGCGACCTGGATGCGCCATGGCGCGACCATGAGACGCCCGGACCGGCGGTGTCGACCGCCCGGTGCCTGAATACTTCTCCGATGACCGTCACGACGACACGGCTCCAGCGTGCGCCCCGACGTCACGACGATCCGCGTCACCAGCCGCGCGTGCTGGCGGTCCAATGTCCGCAGGGGGTGCGGGCGTCCGGACTTCGATCTTGTCCTATTGCTTGGAGCCTCAACATGTTGAGCTGGTTCAATCACCTGTCGATTTCAAAGAAACTCGCGCTGTGCCTGGGCGTCGTCATGGCGATCACGGTCGGCGTGGACGGCGTCATCCTGTCGAACGCCGGGCAGGTGAAGTCGACGACCGAGATCAACGAGCACACCTACAAGGTCATCGCGACCGCCGACCAGATCGTGACCAGCATGGTCAATCAGGAAACCGGTTATCGCGGCTATCTCGTATCGGGCAATGATCAGTTCCTGGCCCCGTATCACAAGGGGTGGACCGAGTTTTCGCAGGCCTGGAGCGATGTTCGCGGCCTGACCAGTGACAATCCCGTCCAGCAGGGACGTCTCGACGATATCCGGCGGCTGGCCGAAAGCTGGCACAATGACGTGGCCGAAAAGGCCATCCGCCTGATGGCGCATGTCGAGACGCGCGAACAGGGCCGCGCGCTCGAGAGCAGCGGCGCGGGCAAGCAGGCGATGGACCAGCTGCGCGCCCGGGTGGGCGAGATGATCGCGACCGAAAAGGCGCTGATGGCCCAGCGCCAGCAGGCGCAGCAACAGGCCTTTGCCAATATCAACCTCGCCATCTGGATCGGCATGGCCGCCAGCATCCTGGTCGCGATCGGCATCGGCCTTTTGATGACCTCGACGATCGCACGCCCGATCGCCGCGCTGACCCAGGCCCTGGCCCGTCTGGCCGAGCCGCTGACCACCAACCGTCGCGACGAGATCGGGCGGATGCAGGGCAGCGTCGGCGCGGTCGAAGGCGCGTTCGACCAGATCTCGACGGTGCTGGGCGCGGTGGCGGTCGGCGACACCAGCGTCGGCATGAAGCAGCGTTTCGGCGGGCTGGCGGATCAGCTGGCCGACAATCTGGACGCGCTGCGCACCAGCTTCGAGGGCATGGCCGGCATCGCCAGCGACATTGCGGACGGCGACCTGACCGTCCAGCCCCAGGCCCTGTCGGCAAAGGACAAGCTGGGTCTGGCACTGGTGTCGATGGTCGAGCGCCTGCGCGGCGTCGTCGGCGATGCCACCCAGGCGGCGCAGAATGTCGCGACCGGCAGCCAGCAGCTGTCGTCCTCGTCGGAACAGGTGAGCCAGGGCGCGACCGAGCAGGCCGCCGCTGCCGAGGAAGCGTCTGCCTCGATGGAGCAGATGGCTGCCAACATCAAACAGAATGCCGACAACGCGACCCAGACCGAGAAGATCGCGCGCCAGTCGTCGCAGGACGCCGAAACCAGCGGCCATGCGGTGGAGAAGGCGGTCGTCGCGATGCGCACCATCGCCGAGAAGATCGGCATCGTGCAGGAGATCGCGCGTCAGACCGATCTGCTGGCCCTCAACGCGGCGGTCGAGGCAGCACGGGCGGGCGAACATGGTCGCGGCTTCGCGGTCGTGGCGGCGGAAGTCCGCAAGCTGGCCGAGCGCAGCCAGTCGGCGGCCGCCGAGATCAGCGGCATGTCGTCGGACACGGTGACGGCGGCGACCCAGGCAGGCGAGATGCTGACCAAGCTGGTGCCCGACATCCGCCGCACCGCCGAACTCGTCGCCGAGATCAGCGCAGCATGCCGAGAACAGGATATCGGCGCGGTGCAGATCAACGAGGCGATCCAGCAGCTCGACAAGGTCACACAGCAGAACGCCTCGGCGTCCGAGCAGATTTCCTGCACGTCGGAAGAACTGGCCAGTCAGGCCGAGGAACTGCAGGAAAGCATCGCCTATTTCCGCATCGACGGTGCGAAGCGCGCGACGGTGAAGGCGCCGGTGCGCAAGGCAGCGCCAGCCCCCGCCAAAGCAAAATCCAAGCCCGCACCGCGCGCCGGTTCGATCGCCGACCAGCAGGCTCGCGCCCGCGGTTTCGCGCTCGACCTGAACAATGGCGGGCCTGACGGCGAAGACGCCGATTTCGGAGAAGCGGCATGACCATTACGAACGACATCCAGGTCGTGGTCTTCGGCCTGGGGCAGGAGGAGTTTGCGCTCCCCGTGACCACGGTGCGCGAGATACTGGACCACCGGACCGCCTATCGGGTGCCCCACGCCCCCGACTGGTTCCTGGGGCTGACCGATGTGCGCGGCACCTCGGTGCCGATGGTCGACCTGCGCGTCCGGCTGGGCATGGCCCCGGCCCAGGCGACGCTGACGACGCGGGTGCTGGTCATCGACATGCCCGGCACCGATGGTTCGTCGCTGGCCCTGGGGCTGGTGGTCGACCGGGTGCTCGACGTCGCCACCTTCCCGGCCGATGCGATCGAGGGCTCGCCGGCGCTGGGCGATCGCTGGCGGTCGCAGCAGATCGAGGCGATCCTGCGGCGCGGGGCCGATTTCGTCGCGCTGCTCGATCCCGTCCGGCTCTTCGGGGCCGGTGACCTCGACGCCACCCTGTCCTTCGCGGTTGCCGCCTGACGATTGGGGGCGGGACGGCCGTTGGCCGCGGTCGCCCACTCCCACCAACCTGACGTCCAAAACCAGATTCAGGAGAAAATTCTCATGCGTTTCCATGTGTCGCTCAAGGATACATCGCATGTCGATGGGGCCACCGCAGAGATCACCCGGTTGCAGCGCGCCTTTGCCCAGGGGCGTGTGAACGACCGTGCCGATCTGTCGGCGGTGACCGGCAAGGCGCGGGATGTATTGGTCGCGGTGAACGAGATGATCGAGGCGGCGGCGATGCCGGCTGCCATCTTCTCCCGGCGGCTGGCGCACATGTCGTCCGAGCATGAGCGCGGTGACATCGACGTCGCGCTGCCGGTCGAGGAATTCCAGGGCGACCTGGCGGTGGCCGCCAGGACGGTCAACGACCTCGTCGCCAGCCATATCGCGGTCAAGAAGCTGGCCATGGCCTGCATCAAGTCGCTGGGTGACGGCGATTTCGAGGCACCACTGCAGCAGCTGCCCGGCAAGAAGGCGTTCATCAACGACACGATCGAACAGCTGCGCGGCAACCTGAAGGGCCTGATCGCCGAGATGAACAGGATGTCGGCCGAACACGACAAGGGCGACATCGACGTCTTCGTGCCCGCCGACCGCTTCCAGGGCGATTTCGGCCGCATGGCCGAGGGGATCAACGCGATGGTCGCGGGCCATATCGCGGTCAAGAAAAAGGCCATGGCCTGCATCCAGCAGTTCGGCGAGGGCAATTTCGACGCCGAGCTGGAGCGCTTCCCCGGCAAGAAGGCCTTCATCAACGATACGATCGAGGAACTGCGCCGCAATTTCCGCGCGATCATCGGTGAGATCCAGCGGCTGATCGACGCCTCGACCGCGGGCCGGCTGAGCGAGCGCGGCGAGGCCGAGCGCTTCCCCGGCGACTTTGCCGGGCTGGTCAAGGGCATCAACGGCATGCTCGACGCGATCCTGCTGCCGATCGGCGAGGGCAACCGCGTGCTCGACCTGGTCAGCACCGGCTCGCTGCTCGAGCGGGTCGAGATCGACTGCGAAGGCGATCATCGCCGGATGAAGGATGCGATCAACAATCTGGTCGACAATCTGACCGGCTTCGCGACCAATGTGGCGATCGCGGCCGACCAGGTGGCGGGCGGCAGCCAGGAACTGTCCTCGGCGTCCGAACAAGTGTCGGAAGGTGCGACCGAACAGGCCGCCGCCGCCGAGGAAGCGTCTGCCTCGATGGAGCAGATGGCCGCCAACATCAAACAGAATGCCGATAACGCGACCCAGACCGAGAAGATCGCGCGCCAGTCCTCGCAGGATGCCGAGGTGAGCGGCCATGCGGTTGAGAAGGCGGTCGTCGCGATGCGCACCATCGCCGAGAAGATCGGCATCGTGCAGGAGATCGCCCGTCAGACCGACCTGCTGGCGCTCAACGCGGCGGTCGAGGCGGCCCGTGCGGGCGAACATGGTCGCGGCTTCGCGGTCGTGGCAGCCGAGGTCCGCAAGCTCGCCGAACGCAGCCAGTCGGCGGCGGCCGAGATCAGCGGCATGTCGTCGGACACGGTGACGGCGGCGACCCAGGCAGGCGAGATGCTGACCAAGCTGGTGCCCGACATCCGCCGCACCGCCGAACTGGTCGCCGAGATCAGCGCGGCCTGCCGCGAACAGGATATCGGTGCGGTCCAGATCAACGAGGCGATCCAGCAGCTCGACAAGGTGACGCAGCAGAACGCCTCGGCGTCCGAGCAAATCTCGGGCACGTCGAGCGATCTCGCCAGCCGTGCCGAGGAGTTGCAGGAGAGCATCGCCTTCTTCCGCGTCGCCGAGACGCGTCGCCCCGCAACGGCCAAGCCCGCCGTCCGCAAGCCGGTCGCCCCTGCCAAGGCGAAAGCCAAGGTCAAGGCGTCGCCGCGTGCCGGTTCGATCGCCGATCAGCAGTCGCGCGTGCGCGGCTTCGCGCTCGACATGGCGACGGGTGGGGCCGACGGCGAGGACGAAGAGTTCGGCTGCGTCGCGTGATGCCGGTCCGCCGACAGGGCGTCCGAAGCACTCTGCCGGCGGACATCATGACAGTTCGCTGAACCAATAATTCATCAATTGAAACTATGATTTCACCAGTCAAGGGCAAGTGATTTCCACCAATATGTGAAATACTTGCCGGGTCGGGAGAATTTTATGCGCGCAACTATCAAGATGAAATTGGCCGGTACATTCGGCGTGGTATTGTTGCTGTTGGCGATCGTCGTCGGGGTGGGCGTTGCCAAGGTCAATGCACTCAACGTCATGATCTCGCAGATCATCGACGGGCCGGCGCAGCGCATCAAGTTCTCGCTGACGGCCGATGGCGACATGGGGCGCGCAATCCGTGCCGAAAAGAACATGCTGCTGATCGAGGACCTGGCGCAGAAGCGCGTTCTGGACGGCACCTTTGCCAATTATGATGCGAAGATCCTGGATAGCCTGAACAACGGCCTGAAGATCTCCACCGAACAGGGGCGTCCCGTCTGGACCAAGGCGCTGCAGGAATGGCGCGCTTACAAGGATATCAGCGACCGGGCCCGGGGCCTGGCCATGCAGAACCATAATGTCGAAGGCGCCCAGCTTTCGGGGACCGAGGGCCGCGCGGTTGCGGTGCGCCTGGGCGAGACGCTCGGCCAGCTGGCCGACATCACCCAGGGCCAGATGACGAAGGCGAAGGCCGATTCGGCGGAGCTTTACGCATCGGCGCGGACTACTCTGATCGCCACCGCCGTCGTGGCGCTGCTGATCGCGATCGCCGGCGCCTTGTGGGTCGCGCTGCTGGTGTCGAGCGGTTTGCGCAAGATCGACCAGGCGGTGTCCGCGGTCGCCGATGGCGATCTGAGCAACGAAGTCGCGGTGGCCAGCAATGACGAGATCAAGGATCTGGTCGACACCGTCAACCGCATGACCGTGCGCCTGCGCGAAACGATCGGCCAGACCACCCAGGCGGCACAGAATGTCGCGGCGGGCAGCCAGCAGTTGTCGTCCTCGTCGGAGCAGGTGAGCCAGGGCGCGACCGAGCAGGCCGCCGCAGCCGAGGAAGCGTCTGCCTCGATGGAGCAGATGGCCGCCAACATCAAACAGAATGCCGACAACGCGACCCAGACCGAGAAGATCGCCCGCCAGTCGTCGCAGGACGCCGAAACCAGCGGTACGGCGGTGCAGAAGGCGGTCATCGCGATGCGCACCATCGCCGAGAAGATCGGCATCGTGCAGGAAATCGCGCGTCAGACCGATCTGCTGGCGCTGAACGCCGCGGTCGAGGCGGCGCGTGCGGGCGAACATGGTCGCGGCTTCGCGGTGGTCGCCGCCGAAGTCCGCAAGCTCGCCGAGCGCAGCCAGTCGGCGGCGGCTGAGATCAGCGGCATGTCGTCCGACACGGTGACGGCGGCGACCCAGGCGGGCGAGATGCTGACCAAGCTGGTGCCCGACATCCGCCGCACCGCCGAGCTGGTCGCCGAGATCAGCGCGGCGTGCCGCGAACAGGATATCGGTGCGGTCCAGATCAACGAGGCGATCCAGCAGCTCGACAAGGTCACGCAGCAGAATGCCAGCGCCTCCGAGCAGATCTCGTCCACCTCGGAAGAACTGGCCAGCCAGGCCGAGGAGCTGCAGGAAAGCATCGCTTACTTCCGGGTCGATGCGCACGGCCACGGCGCCTCGGCGCGGCCGGCACCCGTTCGTCGCGCCGCCCCGCGCCCCGCATCCGCCACGACCAGCGGGCGCCCAAAGGCTCGCCCGGCACCCCGCGCCGGTTCGGTCGCCGACCAGCAGGCCCGGGTGCGCGGCTTCGCGCTCGACCTGAGCAATGGCGGGCCTGACGGCGAAGACGCCGCCTTCGGACACGCGGCATGAACGCCGGCGGTGATATCCAGGTCGTGGTCTTCGGCCTGGGGCAGGAGGAGTTTGCGCTGCCCGTGACGACGGTGCGCGAAATCCTGGACCACCGGACCGCCTATCGGGTGCCCCACGCACCCGACTGGTTCCTGGGGCTGACCGATGTGCGCGGCACCTCGGTACCGATGGTCGACCTGCGCGTCCGGCTGGGCATGGCCCCGGCCGAGGCGACGCTGACGACGCGGGTGCTGGTCATCGACATGCCCGGCACCGACGGTGCGCCGCTGGCCCTGGGGCTGGTGGTCGACCGGGTGCTCGACGTCGCCACCTTCCCGGCCGATGCGATCGAGGGCTCGCCGGCGCTGGGCGATCGCTGGCGGTCGCAGCAGATCGAGGCGATCCTGCGGCGCGGCGCCGATTTCGTCGCGCTGCTCGATCCCGTCCGGCTCTTCGGGGCCGACGGCGTGGAAGCGGCCCTGGGCGATCTCGGCCTGGCCGCCTGATCCTTTCCCCGACGGGTCGGTCGCGGTGTCGCGACCGACCGCCTTTTCCCCGATTTTGGCAGGAGCCGTCCCCTTGAGTAATGCAGCCCGCCTGGCGGTTTCCAGCGATGCGCTTCAGCGCCGCGATTTCGATCGCATCTCGGCCTATGTCTACAAGGAGTGCGGCATCCGCCTGCCGCCGGCCAAGATGACGATGATCGAGGGGCGCCTGCGCCGCCGCGTCCGCGCCACCGGCCTGTCCAGCCTGAGCGATTATTGCGGCTGGGTGTTCGAGGGCAATCATCTGGAGGCGGAGCGCGAGCATCTGCTGAACGCGGTCACGACCAACAAGACCGACTTCTTCCGCGAGCCCAAGCATTTCGACTATCTGATGGGCACGGTGATGCCGCGCCTGCGCGACGAGGGGAAAAGGCGGGTGCGGGTATGGAGCGCGGCCTGCTCGACGGGCGCGGAGCCCTATACGCTGGCTATGCTGCTCGACGTCTTCGCCCAGGACAAGGGCGGGCCCGATTTCGGGATCCTGGCGACCGACCTGGACAGCGAGGTGCTGCGCACCGCCAAGCGCGGCGTCTATCCGTCCTCGCTGCTCGATCCCGTGCCGTCCGCCTTGCGCAACCGCTATGCGATGAAGGCCAGCGACCCGAAGCGCACCGAGATGCGCATCGCGCCCGCTTTGCGTTCGGCGATCGGTTTCGCCCAGATGAACCTGATGGACGAGCGCTATCCGGTGGGCGAACCGATGGACATCATCTTCTGCCGCAACGTGCTGATCTATTTCGACAAGCCGACCCAGGAAAAGGTCGTGCGCCGCCTGGCCGACTGCCTGCGCCCCGGTGGCTGGCTGTTCCTGGGCCATTCGGAATCGATCACGGGTTTCGACCTCCCTCTCAAGACGGTGGCCAACACCGTGTTCCAGCGGATCTGAGCGCCATGAAGAAAACCCGCGTCCTCGTGATCGACGACAGCGCCAGCGTCCGCCAGGCGATGACCCAGATCCTGTCCGCCGATCCGCAGATCGCGGTGACCGTCGCCGCCGATCCCTTCGCCGCCGCGCGCCACATCCAGGAGGAAGTGCCAGACGTCATCACCCTGGACGTCGAGATGCCGCGCATGGATGGCATCACCTTCCTGCGCAAGTTGATGTCGCAGCATCCGGTCCCGGTCGTCATGTGCTCCTCGCTGGTCGAGGAAGGCTCGGAGACGTTGCTTCAGGCGCTGGAGGCCGGGGCGGTCGACGTCATCCTGAAGCCGCGGGTCGGCGTCGCGGATCATCTGCTCGAAGCACATTCGATGATCCGCGAGACGGTGAAGGGTGCCGCCCATGCACGGGTCGGTGCGCGTCGTCCTGCCCCGCGTACCACCGCGCCCGCCAAGAAGCTGACCGCCGACGCCGTCCTGCCGCCGCCCACCGGCCGCGCGATGAGCCGCACGACCGAGATGGTGGTCTGCATCGGCGCCTCGACCGGCGGGACCGAAGCGCTGCGCGAGGTGCTGGAGGCGCTGCCCGCCAATTCGCCGGGCATCGTCATCGTCCAGCACATGCCCGAAAGCTTCACCCGCGCCTTCGCCAAGCGGCTGGACGGGCTGTGCCAGGTCGACGTCAAGGAGGCCGAAGACGGCGACACGGTGATGCGCGGCCGGGTGCTGATCGCGCCCGGCGGGCTGCGCCATACCATGCTGGAGCGCCAGGGCGCGCGCTATGTCGTCTCGGTGCGCGAAGGGCCGCTGGTCTCGCGCCATCGCCCCTCGGTCGACGTGCTGTTCCGCTCGGCGGCGCGCAATGCGGGCGCCAATGCGGTCGGCATCATCCTGACCGGCATGGGCGACGACGGCGCGCGCGGCCTCCTCGAAATGAAGCAGGCCGGTGCCCGCACCTTCGCGCAGGACGAGGCGACCTCGATCGTGTTCGGCATGCCCAAGGAGGCGATCGCGCGCGGCGCCCATGACAAGATCATCCCGCTGGGCAGCGTCGCACGCGAACTGCTCCACGCCACGGCTCGTTGAGAAGGAATACCGACATGTTGATGGCACGGATCGACAGCGACACCGCCACGCCGCTGAACACGGGCGCCGACCAGTTCGCGGCCCTGGCGGACCGGTTGCAGAGCCGGATGACCGGGCTGGAGGACGCCTTTCGCGAGACCGGCGAGACGCTGGCCACCGCGATCGGCACGATCGACGGCATGGCCGAGGGGCTGGCATCGATCCGCCAGTCGCTGTCCCCCGATACGGCGGGCGTTGCGGTCGCCAAGCTGCGCGACGTGGCGTACCGGCTGATCACCCTGCCGATGATCCAGCGCCGCCGCGCGATCGAGGTCGAGACGCTGACCGGCCGCACCCGCGAGCTGCGCGGCCTGCTGAACGAGGTCGGCACGATCCTGAAGCTGCTCGGCATCTATGGCATGAACATCAAGATCGCCTCTTCGGGCGAGGCGGCGTTCTTCAACTTCGTGGTCGGCATGGACGAGAAGCTGGCCACCGGGCGGCAGGAACTGCGCCAGATCGAGCGCCAGCTCGACCAGTTCGGCCGGGTGGTCGGCGACGTCCAGCAGGCCGACCGGCTGCTCGCCCTGGAATGCACGCGCGCCGGAATCGCCGTGCCCGCCGAGCTGACCGCCAACGCCAATGCGCTGCAGGATCATGTCGAGTCGGTGATGCGCATGACCGACGAGGTCGGCGGGATCGTCCGCACGATCCAGGGCGAGGTCGCGCGCATCCTGGGGGCGATCCAGATCGGCGACTCGGTGCGCCAGCGCGCCGAACATGCCATCACCATCCTGCGCCGGATCGTGCCGACCGAGGGAGAGGCCGCGTTGCCGGCCGGGGCGACCGCCCATATGGCGCGACTGATCGCCGCACAGCTGAACGTCATGGCGGATGATTTCGGGCGCGAACTGGTCGCCATCGTCCAGTCGCTCGAACGGCTGGGCCCGCTGGCGGATCATCTGCGCGAGCTGATCGGCTCGCAGGGCGGCGGCGATGGCCAGCTGCTGTTCCAACTGGAACATGGCATCGCGACCCTGGGCAATGTGACGGACCAGCTTTGCGACGCGGACGGGCATCTGGCTGAGCTGACCGTCTTTGTCGGCCGTACGCTCGCCGACCTGACCGAGGGGCTGGGCCGCATCCGCAACATCGCGGTCAACGTCCAGGACATCTCGACCAACACCCAGCTGCTGTGCCGCCGTCACGGTGCGCTGGGCCGCGCGGTCGCCGTGATCGCCAAGGAGGTCGCCCCCTGCGCCAGCCGCCTCGACCAGCTGAGCCTGGCGGTCGGACGTCTGATCGGCGTGCTGGGCGCGATCGACCTGGTGCAGGATGGCGACAAGGATGACGAGGGCGATACGCGCAGCGCCCTGGGCGAGGCGCTGTCTGTCGTG
Organism: uncultured Sphingomonas sp.; assembly: GCF_913062585.1. Lineage (GTDB taxonomy): Bacteria > Pseudomonadota > Alphaproteobacteria > Sphingomonadales > Sphingomonadaceae > Sphingomonas. Next base: position 30,307 of record NZ_CAJXWX010000009.1, read on the forward strand.
CGTCGCGCCTGCGAAAGCTCGTCCAGTGCCATGGCCAGGGGCGGCGGCGATGCGCGGCGCATCCTGTCCTCGCTGGAGGCCAGCGCGGAGGATCTGGGGCGGCAGCGCGACTTCACGCAGGCGCTGACCGATGTGGCCGAGGTGTTGCTGCTCCATGCCGACCAGGTCGCACCCGAGACCCCCGAGGGCGCCGACCTGACCGCGGCGGACGAGGCCGCTTTGGCCGAGCTGCTGCCTTGGGCGGGCGGGCTCTACACCATGGCGGCCGAGCGCGTGATCCATGCGGCCTTCCTGCTGCCCGACATGATCGCCACCGCCCCGGCGCCCATCGCGGTGTCGTTCGACGACGATGACGACGGGCTGTTCTGATCGGGAATGAAAAGAGGCGACGGGCCGACCGCCGGTCTGTCGCCCAACCCCTGTGACGCGGGGGTATTGTCGGGGAATTTGCTGATACCCTCGGCGACCAGCGCATCGACGATCGCGTTCGTGTTGCGCTTGATATTCTGCGCATTGCTCAGGCTCTGGCGGATGCCGGTGACGACGATGTCGACGCTGCCGGGTGTCGCCTGACCGGTCTAGGCGGCGGGGGCGGGCCGCGTCTGCGCCCGGACGGGCGCGGCCAGCACGACCGTCATCGTCGTGGACACCTACGCGAAGAGCGCCCCGACAGGGACTTGTTTCATAATCCCCACCTTTGGGGTTCAGAAACGTTTGCGGTCGGTGGTTGAAAAAAGCCCTGCGGCACCCCGTCTTTACGGGTGCGCCGTCAGGGCATGGGCGTGATGGTGATCCGGTCGATATTGGGCGCGTATCGCGAGCGCAGCAGGATGCCGGGCCAGTTTTGCGAGGCATAGCTGCGTCCGTCCCAATCGGGTTGTTCCTCACCCGCGATACGGATGGTGTTGGCGCCGGCCCTCAGGGTGACGGGCACGGTCGTCTCCCACCAGTTGTTGGCATTGAAGCTGTGCGGTGCGCTGACCAGCATGGGCGCGGCGCCATTGACCGAGATGCGGGCGATCCGGGCGAGCGGGTCTGGATTGTAATGTGTCGCCTTGGCCTGTTCCTCGTTGGAATAGCGGATGGTCAGCGCATAGGTGCCCGCGCGGTCCGCCATGACTTTAGGGAAGGTCAGCGTGTTGCCGTTGCCCGGCGCGCCGCCGATGGCGAAGACCGCATGGCCGCCGCTGGCGAGCGAGGCCGCACCGATGCGGGCGGTCCCGGCGACCTGCGCGTCCTCCGCTTCGTAGCGTTGGGGGGTGGGGCCGGTCTCGGGCACGACCGACAGGCCGTGCAGCGACGACACCCCGGCGGCGGTCAGCACCACCTTGTTGATCCCGCCGAGCATGAAGGCGCGGTCTTTCACTTCGCGGCCATTGACCACCATGCGCACCGACCCGCCGTCCAGCGCAGGGCTCAGGCGCGCCAGGCCGTCCTGCGCGGTATAGACCCAGAAGGTCGCGCTGCTTCCGGGCGACAATGTCACTAGGTCACCGGCCGCGCGAGCCGCTCCCTTCAGCACCGCGTCGGCCACGTCATAGCGGGTGCGGGCGGCGGCGGGATCGACCGAGGTCAAAGTGATGCGGTCGACCATCGCATTGCCCTGCGTTCGTCCCCGGCCGTCCAGGCTGCGGGTGGACAGGGTCAGCATGTGGCGACCGCGCAGGAGGTCGATGACGGTGTCGACATGATCGAGCACGGCGGGCTTGTAGCCCAGCGGCAGGAACAGCTCGCCCGCGGCCTTTCCGTCGATCAGGAGATAGACATTGGTCGGCCCCTGTGCCTCGGCCAGCGGGTCCTTGTTGAAGGTGCTGGCGAGCACGCTCAGGTCATAGCGCCCGTCGCGCGGCACCTCGACCGCGAAGTCCAGCGCGGCGTCGGTGCCGGTCTTGAAACCTTCGACCAGATAGCCGTTCGAGACGTGGAAACGGTCGACATGATCGGGCGAACCCTCAGGGCCCCGCACGCTGAGCCCCTGGCCGCGCCGGGTGGCCTTTTCCGCCTCGTAATCCTGTCGCCAGCGAGCGGGTATGGCGGTGGGCCGGACGCCCTGGCCGGGCGTGAGCAGGAGTTCATAGGCCGCTTCCTCGCGCAGGGCAGGCCAGCCGTCCCGGCCGAAGGGGATGGCGACCTGCCCGTCCTTCACCGCCACGATCCGGTCGCCGACCACGACCGGCGGCGCGCTGTCGCCCAGCTGCCCGGTCCAGCCGATCTCGCGCACCCGCACCCGCACCGTCGGGCCGAAGTCGGCGGGGACATGGGTGAGGGCGACGGTCGCATCCCCCGACGCACCGCCCAACAGCATCCGCATCTGCGCGCGCGCCGGGTCGAGCGTCGCCACGCCCTGCAACGTATAGCTCTGGTCGGGATGCGGCGGGGTGACGGTCAGGGTGTGGCCGCTCATCGTGGAATAGGCGTTGAGCAGCCACCATTGCCCGTTGCCGCGATTGGCCTGCACGGCGGAGTCGCTCAGGTTCCCGTCGATATTCCAATAGGCGATATCGGCATCGACCTTGGAATCCTCGATCGCGGCGACCCACTGCACCATCTGGCCGGGAACGGAGGTGTGGTAGTTATAGGCATATTCGTTGATGTTCACGGGCAGATGGCGGCCCTGCCACTTGGTCCCGGCGAACAGCCGGTCCTCCCATTCGCGATATTGGCGCACGCTGGTGCGCACGGTCGCCGGGTTGCTCAGTTCGTGCCAAGTGATGACATCGGGCATGGTGTCGGCGGCGATGGCGTGCCGCAGGAAGCCCTCCACCTCCGGGAACAGGATGCTGGTATTCGGCCCCGCGATCCGCGCGCCGGGCAGTTCCTGGCGGATCATCCGCACCGCGCGGTCCCAGGCGTCGTTGAACGCGGTCGGGTCCTTCTGCCACCGCACGTTGTTGCAGCTCTTCGGCCCGTCGGCGAACATGTTGCCGTCGGGCTCGTTATAGGGGACGAAGACGATCCGGTCGCGATAGCGCGGGGCCATGCCCTTTACCTGACGAACCTGGGCGCGCAGCTTCTCGATATAGTTCGTCACCGACTGTGCGCAGTCCCCGGTCTTCCAGTCATAGGGGAATTCGCGGTTGATGTCGGTCATGTAGATATAGGTGTCGCCGCCCGACGCATCGGTCAGCAGGGTCGAGACCTCCAGCGCGTCGGCACCGGGATGCTGCGGTCCGTCCTGCGCCTTGGTCGATACGGTGCGAAGCCCGATGCCTTCGACCAGATTGGGATGCGGCAGGCGCGCGTCGTACAGGCCGTAAAGCGTGCCCGACGCCCCGCCGTGAAAGGCACCGGTGTCGCTGGCGAGGTCGACGGTGATCGTCTCCTGCGCGAGCGCGGGCATCGCGACCGAGCCGAGCAGCGCGGCGACCAGAAGGAGGGGGGAACGGCGAAGCGGCTGGGACATGGATCGGGGTTCCGGGATAAGGGTCATGCGCCGCGCTCGGCGGTCAAGCGGGTGATGGTGGCGCGGTTCAGGATCAGGCGCGAGATGGCAAAGGCCAGCGCCAGGTGCATCAGGCCGGGGATGATCGTCGACAGCATGCGGATGCCGGTCAGCGACGTCGGCGTCTGGTTGCCCGCGCCCGCCTTGTAGGAGACGAGGACCAGCACGCCGCTGATCAGCGCACCCGCCACCGCCCAGGCCAGCTTCACGAAGAACTGGTTGAAGGCGAAGCTCATGCCCGACGAGCGCATCCCCAGCTTCCACTCGCCATATTGGTCGGCAAGCTGGATCAGGGTGAAGTGAAGCGGCAATGTGCAGCCCAGCACGATGCAGCATAGGCCGACCAGGACCAGCCACAGGGCCGGATAGTCACCCGGCACGAAGAAGGCGGCGAAGTGCCCGGCGACCAGGATCAGGTTCACCCAGATATAGATGCTGCGCACATCGAAGCGGCGGGTAAAGGCCTGCACCAGGATCGAGCCCAGGAACCCGCCCGCCGTCGCCGTGCCGAAGAACAGCGCCTGATAGGTCGCGTCGCCCTTCAGCACATAGGTGATGAAGTAGAGCGCTGCACCGCCCTTGGTGTTGAAGATGGCGATCAGCAACAGCGTCATCAGGAAGGTCCAGCGCAGCTGGTCGTTCTTCAGCGTGTTGGCGACCGCGACCTTCAACGGCACGTCGGCGGTGTCGGCCGCCACCACCCGTTCGCGCACGAACAGGAAGCAGATCAGGAACATGACGACCGCAGCGGCGCTCAGGATCGCCACGCCGTCGCGGTATCCGCGCGCGATGTCGGCTCCGCCCAGATAGCGGACCAGGATAGGCAGTCCGACCGAGACACAGAAGGACGCGACCGCGACCATCGCGAAACGCACCGACTGGCATGACACACCTTCGCGCTCGCTGTCGGTCATCCGGGTGATCAGCGCGCAATAGGGCACGTTGTTGAGCGAATAGGACAGGGCCAGCAGGAAATAGGTGATCGCGGCATAGGCGACCTTGCCGTCATAGCTGAAGTCGGGCGCCTGGAAGGTCAGGAAACAGCTGAGCCCCACCGGAATCGCGGTCCAGAGCAGATAGGGGCGGAACCGCCCCCAGCGGGTGGCGGTGCGGTCGGCCATGATCCCGATCAGCGGATCGGAAACGGCGTCGAAGACACGCAATGACAGGAATAGGATACCGACGATCCCCGGCGCCAGGCCGAAGACGTCGGTGTAGTAGAAGGTCAGGAAATTGGCGATCAGCCCGGTGACGATCGTCCCGCCTGCATCGCCGAAGCCATAGCAGATCTTCTCGACGAACGGGATTGACGCAGGCGTGATCGGAGCAGGGGCGCCGCGCCGCTGCTCGTGATCCGCTGCTATGGCGTGGTCCGCCATCGATGCCGCCATGACCTTATTGCCTCCTGTGCCGGTCCGTCTTTTGACGGTTCCGTTGATATCCCCGATTTTTGCCGATTATCGCTTCTTGTCGAACGCCGCCGTCACTTCCGCCCCGTCGCGGATGAAGACAGGGATTCGGTGGACCGGCGCGGCATAGGCGATGTCGCCGCCGCCCTCGACCCGCTCGCCGGTCCAGGCGTCGCGCCATATCCCCTGGGGCAGATAGACGCAGCGCTCACCGACGCCCGCCGCCGTCACCGGCGCGACCAGCAGGTCGGGGCCGAACATATATTGGTCGTCCAGCGCCCAGCAGTGCGGATCGTCGGGATAGTCGTAGAACATCGGCCGCATCAGCGGATCGCCATGCTCATGCGCCGCGCGCATCAGCGACGCGACATAGGGGCGCAGCCGTTCGCGCAAGGCGGCATAACAGCGCAGCACCTCGAACACCGGCTCGCCAAAGCTCCACAGTTCGTTGCCCGCGCCCGTATCGCACTGCGCCACGCCGTCGCGGAACGGCTCGGCGGGCGGGGTGATCGGATCGCGGTGGCCGTGCATCCGCAGCACGGGAGTGAAGACCGCCCATTGGAACCAGCGGATCATCAGCTCGTGAAAGGCGGGGTCGCCGACATCGCCGCCATGGAAGCCGCCGATATCGGTTGTCCACCACGGAATGCCCGCCAAGCCCATGTTGAGCCCGGCGCTCAGCTGGTTGCGCATCGCCTCGAACGAGGAATGGATGTCGCCCGACCAGACCAGTGCGCCGTAACGCTGGCTGCCCGCCCAGGCGCAGCGGACGAGGCTGACGATCTCGGTCTCGCCCTCGGCGCTCAGCCCTTCGTGAAAGGCCTGGGTGTAATGCAGCGGATAGGCATTGCCGACCGCCAGGACGTTGCCTGCGTGATAGCGGTAATTGTCGAAATCATAGGCGCTGTATTCGGGTTCGGCCTCGTCCAGCCAGAACAGCCGGACGCCCTGGTCGCGATAATTGCGCTTGGCGGTGTCCCACAGGAACGCCCGCGCGCCGGGATGGGTCACGTCGATGAAGCGGGTATTGCCCAGAAATTCTTGCTGCACGTCCAGCCCGCGTCGACTGCGCACCAGATAGCCCTTCTCGACCAGCGCCGGATAGTTTTCCGAGCGATGATCGACCGTCGGCCAGATCGAGACGAGCAGCTCGGTGCCCATCGCCTTCAGCTCGGCGGTCATCGCTGCGGGATCGGGCCATTCACGCGGGTCGAAGCGCCAGTCGCCCTGCACCGGCCAGTGGAAGAAGTCGGCGACGATCACCGCGAGCGGAATGCCCCGCGCATGATAGTCGCGCGCGACGGCCAGCAACTCGTCTTGCGTCCGGTAGCGCAGCTTGCTCTGCCACAGGCCCAGCGCATAGTCGGGCATCATCGGCACGGTGCCGGTGACGCGGGCATAGTTGTGCAGGATCTCGGCCGGGCTGTCGGCGGCGGTGATCCAATAGTCGATCTCATGCGTCGCCCGCGCGGTCCAGGTCGCGCCATTGGCCGCGAAATGCGCCTCGCCCACGGCTGGCATGTTCCAGAGAAAGCCATAGCCATGGCTCGACACGACAAAGGGCACGCTGGCCTGCGAATTGCGCTGCGCCAGTTCCAGCGAGCATCCGGCCAGGTCGAGATTGGGCTGCTGATACTGGCCCATGCCATAAAGCCGCTCGTTCGTCTTCGCCTCGAACCGCACGGTGATTTGTGCGGCATCGCCGTCGATCATCCGGAATTCGCGCCCCGCCAAGCCCAGCGCGCTGATCGTGCGAACTTCCGTCGTGCCGACGGTCCAGAACGTGCTGATCGTATCGCGCTGCCGCCACTTTTCCTCCAGCAGCACGCGGCCTGTCGCGTCCAGGAAGCGGACGCGGCCCTGCAGATCCACCTCGGCGGTGATCCGGCCATGGGTGATCCGCGCGGTCGCACCGTCGCGGGTGACGATCGGCTCGCCGGTCCCGGCGGCGCCGTCCGCCAGCAACGCACCCGGTGCCGCGCCGCGATCGGGAAAGGGCGACGCGCGCAGGCGCAGGCCATCGGGGCCATGCGCCTCGATGCGCAGCCATTCGCCATTATAGGCCCACGATATCGCGCGTGCTTCCAGAACAAGCGTGTCCAACCGCCCTGATCCTCTCGCTGCCATTCTTCGATGGCCGTAAACGTTTACGGTTTTTCGGCCGAATGTGAGCGTCTGTCAATGGCCCTTGTGTGAAACGCCGCGTGACGCGATCACTGCGCGCATGGACATACGCGAACTCGCCCGTCACCTGGGATTGTCGATCGGCACCGTGTCGCGCGCGTTGAACGACCGTAAGGACGTCAGCCCCGCGACCCGGAAGCGGGTGATCGAGGCGGCGCAACTCCATGGCTATATCCCCAACCAGTCGGGCCGGACGCTGCGCAGCGGCCGGACGGGCACGGTCGGTTTCATGCTGACCCTGGAGCATGACAGTGCGATCCATGGCGACCCGTTCTTCATGGCGCTGCTAGAGGGATTGCAGAACGGTCTGAGCGAATATGACCTCGACCTCGCCGTCCTGCTGGCGCGCAAGGGTGAGGACGGGCTGACCTTCCTGCGGCGGCATGTGTCGCGCCGGACGGTCGATGGCTGGGTGCTGTCGGGTACGCAGCATGACGATCCGCGAATCGTATTCCTGCTCGACCGCTCCATTCCCTTCGTCGCGCTGGGGCGGACCGCGTCGGCGTGCGATTACGCCTGGATCGACCTGGATTTCGAGGGGGTCGTGGCCGATGCCATGGGCCTGCTGATCGAGGCGGGGCATCGCCGGATCGGGCTGGTCGCGCCGCCCGCGACGATCAACAACAGCCATATCGTCGTCGACCGCTATCGCGCCGCGCTGGAGCGGGCGGGCATCGCCTTCGATCCCGTGCTCGTCCATCACGGCGAAACCGACGAGAGCGATGGCGAGACGACCGCGTGCGAGCTGATGGCGCTGCCCGACCGGCCGACCGCGCTGTTGCTGATGGGCGAGACCGCGCCGGTCGGGGCTTACCGCGCGCTGCGCCGCCTGGGGCTGGAGCCGGGGCGCGACGTGGCGGTGATCGGGCTGCGCGACAATCCGGCCTGTCGCGCGCTGTCGCCCGACCTGACCTGTTTCTCGCTGGAACTGGACGATCTGGGGCTGGCGCTGGCGCACGGACTGGTCGCGATGCTGCCCGGGCAGTCCGGTGCAGGACATCCGTCCGTTCAGCGGCTCTGGGGCATGAATTTGCGACTCGGGCAGAGCCATCGCACGCAGGTCGGGGCGGGTGAGGGGGTGGCAACAGTCGGACAAATCACGGTGTGACGGCGGGGCTTGCTCTACGCCCTGTACATCCGCACCGCTCAAAATTCCGCGTTTCCAGACTCTTCGCCTTTGGTTCAGAAAGCCATTGCGCCGATCCGCCAAGCCTGTCACCCAAAAGGAAAATCAGAATAGTCGGAGAAGATCGGTGCATCCATGCTGTCCCGCCCCGTCGCGTCGCGATGTCCTGACCACGGCCGGCAGGGGGGGCAGCATCGGTGCATTGGCGACGGCCTGGGGCGCGGTGATGCCCGCTTCCGCCTGGGCGCAGGCCAAGCCGATGGCACCCGCCTCCGCCGCCCCCGTCGTCCAGCCCTTCGACATGGCCGACGTCACCCTGGCCGACGGCCCCCTCCTCCATGCGCAGACGATGACCGAGGCGTATCTGATGCGCCTGCAGCCCGACCGGATGCTCGCAAATTTCCGCACCAATGCGGGGTTGAAACCCAAGGCGCCGGTCTATGGTGGCTGGGAATCGGAGCCGCAATGGGCGGACATCAACTGCCACGGCCATACGCTGGGCCATTATCTCTCGGCCTGCGCGCTCGCCTATCGCGCGACGAAGGACAAGAGATACCGCCAGCGCATCGACTATATCGCCCAGGAACTGGCGGCGTGCCAGCAGGCGGCGTGCTCAGGCCTGGTCTGCGCCTTCCCCAAGGGGCCGGCGCTGGTCGCGGCGCATCTGCGGGGCGAGCCGATCACCGGCGTGCCGTGGTACACGCTGCACAAGCTGTATGCGGGCCTGCGCGACTCGGCCTTGCTGGCGGACAGCGAGCGTGCGCGCGCGGTGCTGATCCGGCTGGCCGACTGGGGCGTGGTGGCGACCAAGCCGCTCACCGACGACCAGTTCGAGACGATGCTCCAGACCGAATATGGCGGCATGAACGAGGTCTATGCCGATCTGTATTTCATGACCGGCAACCAGGATTACCGGCGGGTGGCCGAGCGTTTCTCGCAAAAGGCGATCATGGATCCCCTGGCCAAGGGGCAGGATCATCTCGACGGGCTGCACGCCAATACGCAGGTGCCCAAGATCATCGGCTTCCAGCGCGTGTTCGAGGCGACCGGCAACGACCGGTATCGCAACGCGGCGGCGTTTTTCTGGCGCACCGTCGCGCATACCCGCTCCTTCGCGACCGGCGGGCATGGCGATGGCGAGCATTTCTTCGCGATGGCCGATTTCGACCGGCACGTCTTCTCGGCCAAGGGGTCGGAGACCTGCTGCCAGCATAATATGCTCAAGCTGACCCGCGCGCTGTTCCTGCACGATCCGCGCGCCGACTATGCCGATTATTACGAGCGCACGCTCTACAACGGCATCCTCGCCTCGCAGGACCCGGACTCGGGCATGGCAACCTATTTCCAGGGTGCGCGGCCGGGTTACATGAAGCTCTATCACACGCCCGAGGACAGCTTCTGGTGCTGCACCGGCACGGGCATGGAAAATCATGTGAAGTATCGCGACTCGATCTACTTCCATGACGACCGCGCGCTCTATGTGAACCTGTTCATCCCTTCGAGCGTGAGCTGGGCCGACAAGGGTGCAGGTCTGACGCAGGTGACGAATTTCCCGGACTCGGCGACGACCCGGTTCCGCTGGAAACTGCGCCAGCCGACCGAACTGACCCTGAAGTTGCGTCATCCGAAATGGAGTCGCACCGCGACCCTGCTGGTCAACGGCGCGGAGGTGGAACGCTCGGACCAGCCCGGCCGCTATGTCGATGTGACCCGGACCTGGAAGACCGGGGATATGGTCGAATGGCGCATGGTGATGGAGCCCGCCACCGAAAGCGCCCCCGCCGCGCCGAAGATCGTCGCCTTCACCTATGGCCCGCTGGTGCTGGCGGGCGCGCTGGGCCGCGAAGGGCTGGCGCCGGGCGCGGACGTCGTCGTGAGCGAGCGCAAATATGGCGAGTATAACGACGGGCCGTTCCAGGCACCGATTCTGTCGGGCGAACCGGACCACCTCATCCGGAAGATCGCCGCGACGGGCAAGCCACTGGAGTTCACCATTCCGGCGGCGGACGGGCGGCCGGTGCGGCTGGTACCCTATCATCGCATCGCGCATGAGCGATATGCGACCTATTGGAAGCTGGCCTGATCGCAGACACTCTGCGCACCACCCCGGCGAAGGCCGGGGTCCAGTTGCCACTCCGTCGCGGGTAAAGGCATAAAGAGATTGTGTTCGCGCGGAGGCGCGGAGAACGCAGAGAGGGTGTCGGATTGGCCGCGGCACGGCTTCATCAACACTGGTGGAGAAAGGTAGGAAGTTGCCACGGGCGAGACACCTCCGCGTTCTCCGCGCCTCCGCGCGAACACAATATCTCTCGACCAGCCACTTTTGCACAGATCGCATGGCATCTGGACCCCGGCCTCCGCCGGGGTGGGGCTATTGGTGATGTCGGGAATGGTGGGCGATGACGGGCTCGAACCGCCGACATTCTCGGTGTAAACGAGACGCTCTACCAACTGAGCTAATCGCCCCCTCTCGGGAAGCTCCGCCTAATGCCGATGCGCCCCGCGTCTGGCAAGCCGCTTTTGCGCGGCGAACCGGAGCGGTTCCTTTGTTGGATACAAAGCCGATCGCCTCCGGCACATAACAGGAACATCGAGGGTGATGCGGTCGACGGGAGCGGCCGGATCGCCCGCGATGCTTCGGGGGGAGCGGGAATGGCCGGAACGGGGGAGGGCGCGGCGTGGACGCTGGCGCGACGACGGCAATTCCTGGCGGCGCTGGCGGTCAGCGCCGATGCGGGGGCGGCGGCACGGGCGGTGGGAGAGACGCTCCGGGCCGCACAGGCCCTGCGGCGGCGCGACCGGGCCTTTGGCGAGGCCTGGGACGCGGCGATCGGCGCGGCGCACGCGCTGGTCGAGGAGGGGCTGCTGCGCCGGATGCTCGCCCTGTTGGCGGCCGGGGATGGGGAGGGCGGAGAGGCCGGTGCGGGGACCACCGGCCTCTCCATCACCCCGCCGCTCCACGCCACCGAGGTGCAACTGTATCTGAAGCTGCTCGCGCGGCGCGATGCGCTGGCCCGGGCGGGTGACGCCGGGAGCGACGCGGCACGGGCAAGTGCGGCGGAGACCGATGCGGCGCTGGAACGCGCGCTCGATGGACTGGCGCGGCGGCGATTGAAGGGGATGGCGTGATGGCGGGGGAGGATGCGGCGACGCGGCTCGCCACGCTGGCGATGTTGGACCCCCGCGCGCGCGAAAAGGCGCTGGCGGCGCTGACCCCGGCGCAGAAGCGCGAGCTGGTCGAGCGATGGGAATTATGGGCGCATGACGGTCAGGTGGCACCACCGGGCGACTGGCGGGTCTGGCTGATCCGCGCGGGGCGCGGCTTCGGCAAGACACGCGCCGGGGCGGAGTGGGTCAGTAGCCTCGCCCGTGACAATCCGGGCGCGCGGATCGCGTTGATGGGCGCGACGCTGCGCGATGTCGAGCGGGTGATGGTGCGCGGTGAAAGCGGACTGTTGGCGGTGGCGCGTAAAGGCGAGACGCCCAAATGGATCGGCAGCCTGGGGCAGGTGCATTTCGCGTCCGGCGCGATCGGCTTCGCCTATTCGGCGGCCGCGCCCGAGGCTCTGCGCGGGCCGCAGCATCATGCGGCCTGGTGCGACGAACTGGGTAAGTGGAAGGGGGAGGCCGGATGGGACAATCTGATGATGACGCTCCGGCTGGGCGAGCGGCCGCGGGTGCTGGTCACGACCACGCCGCGCGCGACGCCCTTGATGCGCAAGGTGATGGCGCTGCCCGACTGCGTCGAGACGATCGGGCGGACCAGCGACAATGCGCATCTGCCCGACAGCTTCCAGGACGCGATGATCGCCCAATATGGCGACACGCGGCTGGGGCGGCAGGAGCTGGACGGCGAGATGGTCGACGACCGCGAGGGGGCCCTGTGGACTCGCGCGCTGCTCGACCGGCAACGGGCCAAGACGGTGCCCGCGCTCGACCGGGTGGTGGTCGGCGTCGATCCGCCCGCGACCAGCAGCGGCGATGCCTGCGGGATCGTTGCGGTCGGGCTGGGGCGCGACGGCCATGGCTATGTGCTGGAGGACGCCAGCGAAGCGGGGCTGTCGCCCGAGGGCTGGGCGGCGCGGGTGGCGGGCTGTGCGCGGCGCAACCGTGCCGACCGGGTGGTGGCCGAGCGCAACCAGGGTGGCGACATGGTGGAAAGCGTGCTGCGACTCGCCGACCCGACCCTGCCGGTGCATCTGGTCTATGCCTCGATCGGCAAGGCGGCACGGGCGGAGCCGGTGTCGTTCCTCTATGCGCAAGGCCGCGTGTGGCATGGGCGGGGGTTTCCCGCGCTGGAGGACGAGCTGTGCGGGCTGGGCGTGGCGGGGGCTTATGACGGGCCCGGCCGCTCGCCGGATCGGGCGGATGCGTTGGTCTGGGCGCTGACCGAGCTGATGCTGTCCGGGCGCGGGCCGCCGGGAATACGGAATTTATAGCCCTTGATCCTCCCCGGAACGGGGAGGGGGACCAGCGCAGCTGGTGGAGGGGGATCGCCGCATGGGGTGACCTTGCGTGGAAGCCCCCCTCCGTCAGCGCTGCGCGCTGCCACCTCCCCGTGCCGGGGAGGAGCTGAAGGAGATTCATCATGAGGATGTTCGGTCGCAAGACCGGGCGGGGGGCCGCGCGTCCTTTGCTCGGGTTGGGTTTCGCCCGGTCAGGGGTGCCTTTGACCGGCGCGGCGCCGTCCTATGAAACGCAGGTGCGCGAGGGCTATCTGCGCAATCCGGTGGCGCAGCGTGCGGTGCGGATGGTGGCGGGCGGGCTGGCGGAGGCACCGCTAGCCGCCTCGCACCCCGAGTTGATCGCGCTGGTGGCGGCGCGCAGCGAGGGGCAGGCGCTGCTGGAGACGGTGGCGACGCATCTGCTGCTGCACGGCAATGCCTATGTGCAGATCCTGCGTGACGGCGAGGGCGAGGTCGCCGAGCTGTTCGCGCTGCGCCCCGAACGGGTGACGATGGAGCTGGACGCGAGCGGCTGGCCCGCCGCCTATCTCTATCGCGCTGGTGGCCGTGTCACGACGCTGCCGGTCGATCCGGTGCGGGCGCAGGTGGTGCATCTAAAAAGCTGCCACCCGCTCGACGATCATTATGGGCTGGGCTGCCTGGGCGCGGCGGCGGGGGCGATCGCGATTCATAACGCGGCCGCCGCCTGGAACCGCGCGCTGCTCGACAATGCGGCGCGGCCGTCGGGGGCGCTGGTCTATGATCCGGGCGATGGCTCGACGCTGACGCCCGACCAATTCGAGCGGCTGCGCACCGAGATGGAGGGTTTTGCGGGCAGCGGCAATGCCGGGCGTCCGCTGCTGCTGGAAGGCGGGCTGAAGTGGCAGGCGATGAGCCTGACGCCCGCCGAACTCGACTTCATCGCAGCCAAGTCGTCGGCGGCGCGCGAGATCGCGCTGGCCTTTGGCGTGCCGCCGATGCTGCTCGGCCTGCCCGGCGACAACACCTATGCCAATTACCGCGAGGCGAACCGCGCCTTGTGGCGGCAGGCGATCCTGCCGCTGGCCGGCGCGATCCTGAGCGGCCTGGCCCAGGGGCTGTCGGGCTGGTTCGAGGGGGCGAGCCTGTCGGTCGACATCAACCGCGTCACCGCATTGGCCGAGGAGCGGCAGATGCTGTGGGCCATGGCGGCAAGCGCCGATTTCCTCGATCCGGCGGAGAAGCGCCAGATGGTCGGCCTGTCATGAGCGGCGACGTTCTGGCGCGGCTGCTGGCGCAGGCGGCGGATAGCGGGGCGGACCTCGTCACGCTGCGCGCGGTGGCGGAGGAAGCGGGCGAGCTGGGCGCGACGCGGGCGCTCACCCGGCTGGGTCTGGCCGATGCCGATGCGGCGGGGGACGTCGCGGAGCTGCGCGAGCTGCTGACCGCCTGGCGCGAGGCCAAGTCGTCGGTGTGGAAAAGCGCGGTCGGCTGGTTGACCCGGCTGCTCGGCGCGCTGCTGCTGGCGGGGATCGCGATGCGGCTGGGGATGGAGGACTGGCTGAAATGAGCCTTTCCTTCACCGGCTATGCCGCGATCTGGGACCGGATGGACCGGGCGGGCGACGTCATGCGGCGCGGCGCCTTTGCGGGCGCGCCGCTGGTCCCCCTGCTCTGGCAGCATCGGGGCGACGCCGTGGGCCGCATCGCCGCGCTGGCCGAGGATGACACCGGCCTGGCGGTCGAGGGCGTGGTCGACGACCCGGCACTCGCCGCGCTGGTCCGCTCGGGCGCGGTCGCCGGGCTGTCGGTCGGATACCGGCCGCGCGTCGTCCATCAGGGCGGCGCCCGCGCGATCCTGTCGGCCGAACTTTTCGAGATCAGCCTGGTGACGGTGCCGATGCAGCCGCTCGCCCGCGTGACTCACATTTTGACCAAGGGGGACTGATATGGACGTGATCGAACGACCCGTGCTGGACGGCGCAGGCGCGAAGACGAACGGCGCGTTCGACGGTTATGTGCGCAGTGGCACCACCGTCGAGCTGAAGGCTTTTACCGGCACCACCGGCGACAGCGGCGGCTTCGCCGTCCCGCGGGAGATCGACGCGGCGATCGCCTCGGTCCTGAAGAATGTCTCGCCGATCCGCGCCATCGCCAATGTCGTGACGGTGGGTTCGGCGGGCTATCGCAAGCTGGTGACGACCGGCGGCACGCCGTCCGGCTGGGCGAGCGAGACGGCGGCGCGGCCCGAGACGGCGACGCCCAGCTTCGTCGAACTCGCGCCCCCGATGGGCGAGCTTTATGCCAATCCGTCGGCCAGCCAGGCGATGCTGGACGATGCGGCGTTCGATGTGGAGGGCTGGCTCGCGGGCGAGATCGCGACCGAGTTCGCCCGTGCCGAGGGCGAGGCCTTCGTCAACGGAACGGGCCTTAACCGGCCCAGGGGGTTCCTGAACAATCCGACCAGCACGGCGAAGGACGGCGCGCGTCCCTTCGGTACGCTGCAACATCTGCCGGGCGGTGCGGCGGCATCGTTCGGGGCCGATTCGGACGAGCGGCTGGTCGATCTGGTCCAGAGCCTGCGGGCGCCCTATCGCCAGGGCGCGTGCTTCGTGATGAACGCCGCGACCTCGGCCCGCATCCGCAAGATGAAGACGGGCGATGGCCAGTTCCTGTGGGCGCCGGGCCTGGTGGCGGGACAACCGGCCACGCTGCTCGGCTATCCGGTGGTCGAGGCGGAGGAGATGCCCGACATCGCGGACGGCATGTACGCCATCGCCTTCGGCAATTTCCAGGCGGGCTATCTGATCACCGAGCGCGCCGAGACCGCGATCCTGCGTGATCCTTACAGCAACAAGCCCTTCGTGACCTTCTACGCCACGCGCCGGGTCGGCGGCTGCGTCAGCGACTCGGATGCGATCAAGCTGATGAAGTTCTCGGCCAGCTGAGCCGGGGGCCGATGAAAAATCGGGGCAGCCGGCGGGGGCTGCCCCGTAGTTCAGGGAGGATGCCGGACCCGGCCGGGGGGCGCGGGGTCGGCATGGCCGGTGCCCAAGGGGGAGGCGGGCAACGGCTGAACGACCCTCTGCGCCCCAAGTGTGACGCCCGTGTGTCGCGCGTGTCGCAACTTGTATCCATGAAGGAGTTTACATGATGAGCGGGACGATCGAGCCCATGCCCGCCGGGGTCGTCGCGGCGGCGGCAGGCGCGGTGCGCGCGCTACTGCGGCTGGACGAGGGCAATGAAGCTGCGTTCGTCGAACGGGTCGCGGGTGTCGCTCTGGGGCTGGGCGAGTCGTTTTGCGGGCAGCTGTTGATCGAACGCGGGGTCGAAGAGGGAGTTGCGGGTCGAACCGCCTGGCAGCCGCTGTCGACCCTGCCCGTGCGCGCGATTCTGTCGGGCGGTGAGGGGGCGATCGACCGCGACGGGCGCGGCTGGGTCCGCACCGGCGAGGCGGCGACGATCCGCTATCGCGCGGGGCTGTCCACAAGCTGGGCCGCCTTACCGCCGGAGATCGCGCATGGCGTGGCGATTATGGGCGCGCATCTGTTCGACAATCGCGACGCGGCCGCCGTGCCGCCCGCCGCGGTAGCAGCGCTGTGGCGGCCGTGGCGGCGGATGCGACTCGACGCGCCGAGGCGGGCATGACCGCGCGGGAGGCCTTGCGCGGCGGGCTGATGACGGCGCTGCGTTCCGCCCTGCAGCCGCTGGCGGTGGCGCTGTTCGATGCGGTGCCGGTCCGGGCCAGCGTGCCGCAAGGCGTGCTGGGCGAGCCGGGCGAAACCGATTGGGGCGCTGCCGGAATCGAGGGGCGCGAGCTGCGCGTGACGGTCACGCTGACCGACGAGGGCGAGCAGCCCCGGCGGCTGCGCGCGGCGATGCAGGCGGTCGAGGCGATCGAACTGCCCCAGTCCCTGGCGGACGGATGGCAGGTCGCGGGGCTGGTCGTGACGGCGACCCGCATGGCGAAGACGAGCGCGCGCTGGACGGCGAGCGTCGAATGGCGCGCCCGATTGTGGCGCGTGGGACAATAGGGGGGGACGGGACATGGCAATCGAAAAGGGAAACGCCTTTCTGCTGAAGATCGGCGACGGGGCCGAGCCGCCGACCTTTGCGACGATGGCGGGGCTGCGCACCACGCAATTGTCGATCAATGGCGAGACGGTGGTGGTAACGAACAAGGATTCGGGCGGCTGGCGCGAATTGCTGTCGGGTGCGGGGGTGCGGCATGTCAGCGTGGCGGGCGCGGGCGTGTTCACCGGGTCGGCGGCCGAGGCGCGGATGCGCGGCCATGCGCTGGCGGGCACGATCGATACTTATCGGCTGAGCTTCGAGAGCGGCGGGTCGATGACCGGGCGCTTCTTGGTGACGCGCCTCGACTATAGCGGCGATTTCGGTGGCGAGCGGACCTACACGCTGGCGCTGGAAAGCTCCGGCGCGGTGGTGGCGGCATGAGCGGGGCGGCGAATCCAGTGCGGGGCGAGGCACCCTTGCGCGTCGGTGGCGCGGAACTGGTCGTGCGGCCGAGCTTCCAGGCGCTGGTCGCGGCGGAGGGCGAGCTGGGCCCGCTGTTCGAGCTGGTCGAACGCGCGGGCGAGGGCAAGCTGTCGCTGGGCGAGGCGGCGGCGCTGATCTGGCATTGCCTGCTCGAGGTGCCCGAGGGGCTCAGCCGCGAGCAGCTGGGCGAGGCGCTGGTCGACCTGGGGCTGGCGGCGCTGGCGCCCGTGCTGCGGCAATTGCTGCGCCAGATACTGGGCGGGAAATGAGTTTTGCCGAGGGGGCGGCGCGGCTGGCGGGGATGGCGGGTGCGGTATTGGGCTGGTCGCCCGACCGCTTCTGGCGCGCCACGCCTGCCGAGCTTCACGCGGTGGTGGCGGCGATGACGGAACCGGGAGGGGCGGCGCCGCCGTCCTCGGCGACATTAGCGCGATTGCGGGAGATGTATCCAGATGGATGAGCAGGACTTCGCACCCCGCATCGACATGCGGGGCTTCGCCGCCGACATGGCCGCGATGCGCGCCGATCTGTCGCGCGGGCTGGGCGATGCGGCGGAACTGGGCGCGCGCACAGTCGAGGGTGCGCTGCTGCGTGCGGCACGGACGGGCAAGTTCGGGTTCGAGGAACTGAAGGCGACCGCGCTTTCCGCCCTGGACCAGATTGCGCGCGCCGCCCTGCGACAGGGTGTCGGCTCGGTCGGCGATGGCGGATTGCTGGGTCTGCTGGGCGGGCTGGTGTCGGGCCTACCCGGCCGCGCGACCGGTGGGCCGGTGTCGCCCGGCCGGCCCTATCTGGTCGGTGAGCGGGGGCCGGAGGTCTTCGTGCCCACCGCCAGCGGGCGGGTCGAGGCGCTGCGCCCCGGTAGCGGTGCGCGCGACGTGCGGGTGGCGATCACGATCAACGCTGCGTCGGGCGAGGCGGCTGGGGTGCTGCAACGCTCCGGCCGACAGGTCGCGCGGGCGGTCAGGGCGGCGCTGGCCGAGGATTGAGGGGCGGGGGTGTGCCCCTCCACCACGCCCTGCGGGCGCGGTCCCCCTCCCCATCCGAGATGGGGAGGATTGAGACGCACCATTCCTCCCAAAGCTCTGCTTGGGGAGGGGGACCGCCGGGCGTCAGCCCGGTGGTGGAGGGGCATTGCCCCACCGGACATTCGGGAGACGAACATGCAATGGTGCCTGCACGGCGAGCGCCGCGACCAGCGGAGCGATACGCTGTCACGCTTCGACCCGCGCTACTGGACGGTCGATTTCCCGCGCCCGATGATGGCGGCGGTGGTGGCGACCGCGCCGGATGCCTTGCGGGTCGATGCGGTCTTCTATCACACCGACGATCTGGCGGGGCTGATCTGGGAGTCGGCCGATCGGCACGACCATCCGCTGCTGCGCTACGACACGGTGCGCGACTATCGCGACTGCCGGTTGCGGTTCCGCTGGCGCTCCGGCGGGATCAAGCCGCTGGATGCGCCGCACGGGCCGACGCTGACGATCGAAGGACGGGACGAGAGCGGCAAGGCTCGCGCTTGGTATGTCCGGCTGTGGAATTATGCGACCGGCACGCCCGAGGATGCCGAGATCGTCCTCGACTTCGCCGATCTGGCGGGCGGGTTCAAATTCCCCGAGGATCGCGATCCGGTCTGGGCGGGCGATATCGACCGCATGTTCGTCTCGCTGGTCGCCCCCGGTTACGATGCAGGTGCTGCGTTCCTAGCCCAGCCGCAGGAGGGGTGGGTTGAATTGACCGACATGGCCTGCACGGGGCCGGGGTCGGTGATCGGGATCGGCGCGGCGGTGCTGCCCGAGCATGGCTTCGGGATCGCGAGCGGTTATGACGACAGTTATCACCTGACGCCGCAGCGTCTGCTGCGCAACATGCTGCACCTCGGCTATCGGGGGAGCATCGTCCATTATGTCGGGATGAGCCATTATTTCCGGCTCGAACGCAGTGGCGAGGGGCTCTACGCCAGCCTGGCCGGCGGTGCGCTGAACGTGGCGAGTGCCGCCTGGCATCGCGGGTTCGCGAGCGAGGCCAAGGCGCTGGGCTACGGCCTGATCTGGTCGCTGTCCTATGAGCTGTTCGATGCGCATTGCTGGGGCGACTGGAAGCAGCGCGCGGCCGATGGCGCGCCCGCGCTGACCGGCTGGGAACCGCCCTCGACGCTGCTCAGCCCGGCGCATTCGGGTGCGATGGCCTATCTCCAGATCGTCACGCAGGCGTTTCTGGCGATCGGCCAGACCGCCGGGCTCACCCCGCAATTCCAGGTTGGCGAGCCCTGGTGGTGGGTACGCCCCTCGGACGGCGCGCCATGCCTTTACGATGCGGCGGCGGTGGCGGCCTTCGCGCCGGTGCCGATGGCGAGCATGGCGGGAGCAAAGAGCCAGGCGGAGCACGACACGCTTGACCGGGCGGGGGCGTGCCTGGCGGCATCGACGGCAGCGCTTTGCGCGGCGGCGAAGGCGGCGGCACCGGGCTGCGTCACCCACCTGCTCACCTATCTGCCGACCGTACTCGATCCCCTGTCGCCCGAGGCGAAGCGCGCCAACATGCCGGTCGGTTGGGCGAGCCCGGCCTTCGATGTGCTGCAACTGGAGGATTACGACTGGGTGACGGCGGGCGACACCGCCGCGACCCGCAAGGGCGTCGCGCTGGCCGAGGCGCGGCTCGGCTATCCGCCGGGGCGGCAGCATTATCTGTCGGGCTTCGTGCTGCGCGCCGACCAGCGTGCGGGGTGGGGCTGGATCGCCGATGCCGCACAAACGGCGCGCGAGCGGGGCGTGGCCGCGACGTACCTGTGGGCGATGCCGCAGGTGATGCGCGACGGTTTCGTCTGTTGGGAAGGGGAGGGTGATATGCAGGCTTTCGACGACGTGCTGTTCCCCCTGGCGCTGGGGCGCGAGGCGGAGGTGACGCCCGGTTTCTCGACCGCGATCCTGACCAGCGCGGGTGGGCGAGAGGCGCGCAATGCCGCCTGGGCCGAGGCGCGGACGACCTATGATGTCGGCCCCGGCATCCGCTCGGCGGAGGATATCGCCGCGCTGCTCGCCTTTTTCCGCGCGCGGATGGGCCCGGCGCGCGGATTTCGCCTGCGCGATCCGTTCGACAGTGTCGGCGTCGATCAGGTGGTCGGAACGGGCGACGGCACGACGCGCCGCTTCGCGCTGGTCCGCCATTATGACGACCAGCTTCGCCGCATCACCCGCCCCGTGGCGGGCAGCGTGTCGGTGAAGGTGGCGGGCGTCGGCGTCACCGGCTTTGCGCTCGAGCCGGGCGGCTGGCTGGTGTTCGACACCGCTCCCGCCCCAGGCGCTGCGATCACCGCCAGCTTCACCTTCGACGTGCCCGTCCGCTTCGCCGAGGACCGGCTGAGCGCGACGCTGGCCGGGTTCCAGGCGGGCGCGGCCCCCTCGGTGCCGCTGGTCGAGGTGCGCGAGGCATGAGCGCCGATACGCTGACGACATGGGTGTTGTGCTGGCGGATCGCGCGGCGCGACGGGGCGACGATCGGGCTGACGGGGCATGACCATGACCTGTGGATCGACGGCCTGCGCTACCGTGCCGCGCCCGGCCTGACGCCGAGTGCGATCCTGCGCGGCGATGGGCTGGACCCCGATCTCATGGACGCCTCGGGCGCGCTGACCAGCGAGGCGATCGGCGAGCGGGACCTGCTGGCAGGCCGCTGGGACGGGGCAAGCGTCGCGGCGATCGCGGTCGACTGGACCGGGGAGGCAGCCCCCGTGGCCCTGGGTCAGGGCGAGATCGGCACGGTGCAACTGGGCGAGGGGGGCTTCACCGCCGAGTTGCGCGGGGTCGGCGCGCTGCTCGACCGGCCGGTGGCGGAGGAAACCTCGCCCGATTGTCGCGCCGCGCTGGGCGACCGACGATGCCGCGTCGCGATGGCGGGGCGGCGGCGGTTCGCGCGGGTCGATACATGGGACGGCCAGGGCGTGCTGACGCTCGACCGCGCAGAGCCGGTCGCCAATGCCTATGGCCAGGGGCGGCTGATCTGGTTCGGCGGCGCCAATGCCGGGCTGGAGTCGGCGATCGCGTGGTCGGAGGGGAACCGGCTATGGCTGTCCGCTGCGCCCGCCTTCGCGGTCGAAGGCACGCCGCTGATCGAACTGGTCGAGGGGTGCGACAAAAGGCTGGAGACCTGCCTGTCGCGCTTCGCCAATGTCGCGAATTTCCGGGGCGAGCCGTTCCTGCCCGGCATCGACCTGCTCACCCGTTATCCCGGCGCATGAGCGGGGTCGAGGCGGTGGCGCGCGCGCTGATCGGCGTGCGGTTCCGGCTGCATGGCCGCGATGCGGACCATGGGCTGGACTGTGTCGGGCTGGTCGCGGCGGCGACGGGGCAGGCCGCGCCGACCGGCTATGGCTGGCGGCGCGGCGATGAAGGCCGGGTAGCGGCGCTGCTCGACGCGGCCTTCCCGCGCGGCGGGGACGCGCCTGGCGCGGTGATGCTGCTGCGGGCCGGGCCGGGGCAGCTGCATCTGGCGATCCGGGTGAGCGACGGGATCGTCCATGCCGATGCGGGGCTGCGCCGGGTGGCCTGGCGACCGGGTGCGCCGCCCTGGCCCGTGCTGGGATATTGGAAGGGGGAGGGGTAATGGCGACCTTGGTCTTGGGCACGGTGGGACGTGCGCTGCTGGGGCCGGTGGGCGGCGCGATCGGCGCGCTGATCGGCAATCGGGTGGATCATGCCGTGCTGGGCTCGCCCCGCCGGCAGGGGC
Source organism: uncultured Sphingomonas sp. (assembly GCF_913062585.1). Lineage (GTDB taxonomy): Bacteria > Pseudomonadota > Alphaproteobacteria > Sphingomonadales > Sphingomonadaceae > Sphingomonas. The sequence goes on from NZ_CAJXWX010000009.1 coordinate 52,113, forward strand.
CGCGCCTGACCGAGCTGTCGGTCCAGACATCGACCTATGGCACGCAGATGCCCGCCGTCTTCGGCACGATGCGCGTCGCCGGGCCGGTGATCTGGGCGACCGACCTGGTCGAGGCGCGCGGGCTGACCGGTGGCGGCAAGGGACGGCCCGCCACCGAAAGCTATAGCTATTCGGCCAATTTCGCGGTCGCGCTGTCGGGGCGGGCGATCCGGCGGGTGGGGCGGATCTGGGCCGATGGGCGGCTGCTGCGCGGGAGTGCGGGCGACTTCAAGGTCGCGACCGGCTTTCGCCTGCATAGCGGCACCGAGGACCAGCCGGTCGATCCGCTGATCGCCTCGGTCGAGGGGGCGCGGGCTCCCGCCTTTCGCGGGATCGCCTATGCGGTGTTCGAGGGGCTGGCGCTGGCCGAGTTCGGCAATCGCATCCCCCAGCTGACCTTCGAGGTGGAGGCCGATGCGGCGCCGGTGTCGTGCGGCACGATCGCCCAGGCCCTGTCGCCGCTGATCCAGGCGGGCGATGCGGGCGTGACCGTCTCCGGTTTCGCCGCGAGCGGCGGCAGCGTGCGCGCGGTGCTGGCGATGCTGGCCGATATGAGCGGTGGCCAATGGGTGGCGGACGGGTCCGGCCTGCGGCTGGCGGCGCCCGTATCGGGGGCGGTCGGGTCGATCCGGGACGAGGGGATGGGCGCCGCCGGACCCGGCCGCCGGGGTGTCCGCGCCGTGGCGGCCGAGGTGCTGGTCCCCGCCCGGGTGACCGTGGCGCATTACGACCCTGCGCGCGATTATCAGATCGGGACGCAGCAGGCGCGTCGGCCCGGCGGTATCCGTGACGAGCGGCTGGAGCTGGCGGCGGCGCTGGACGCTACCACTGCGCGGACGCTGGCCGAAACCCGGCTGGCGCGCCGCCTGGCCGAGCGGGTGCGGCGGACGGTGACGCTCGGCCCCGAGGCGCTCGACATCGACCCAGGCGCGGTCGTGACGATCGAGGGCGAGGCGGGGCGCTGGCGCGTGGTCGAGGCGGCGTGGGAGGCGATGGCGGTGCGCTTGACCTGCGTCCCGCTGGCGCAGGATGCACCGGTCCAGCCCGCCTCGCCGGGCCGCATCGCACCCGCGCCGGACCAGCCGATCGGTCAGACCCGGCTGATCGCCTTCGAGATGCCGCCGCTCACCGACGAGCTGTTGACGATGCCGCGCCTGACGGTCGTGGCGGCGGGCGGCCCCGGCTGGCGACAGGCAAGCCTGTCCTGCAGCCTGGACGACGGGGCGAGCTGGATGCCGCTCGGCCCCACGGCGCTGCCCGGGGTGATCGGGGTGGTGACGGCGGTGATGCCGGGTGGTGACGGTCGGTTGATCGACCGGCGCGGCGCGATCGAGGTGCAGGTGGCCGAGGATCTGGCCGATGCCGATGCCGCCGCGATCGAGGCGGGCGCGAACCTGGCCTGGATCGGTGGCGAGCTGATCCAGTTCGCCCGCGCCGCACCCCTGGGACAGGGGCGCTGGCGGCTGACCGAACTGCGGCGCGGGCTGCGCGGTACCGAGGCGATGATCGGGACAGCGGCACCGGGGGCGTCCTTCGTCCGCCTCGATTCCGCCACGGTGCGGACGATCGACGTGCCGGTGACGATGCTGGGCGGGCGGGTGCGCGTTCTGGCGCATGGTGTGGGGGATGGCCCGGACGGCGTCCAGGCCGTGGCCGAGGTGACAGGCCGCTCGATCCTGCCACCCGCGCCCATCGGCTGGCGATGCCGTCGCGGTGCGGATGGCCGCGTCACCATCGGCTGGACCCGGCGCAGCCGGATGGGTTGGCGCTGGCTCGACCGGGTCGACGTACCGCTGGCGGAGGAGCGGGAGCGTTATCGCATCGCGATCGGCGACCAGGTGGAAGAGGTCGATACGCCCGGCTGGACCGGGGCAGCCGAGGACGGCGTGCCGGTGGCGATATGGCAATTGGGGACCTGGGGCGCTTCGTCGCCGCTGGTCGGGATCGTGGGGGAGGGATGAGATGACCGACGAAACGCCGCGCTGGACGCTGCCGCTGCTGGCGGCGGGGCAGGCGCAAAAGGAGATCGCGCACAATGAAGCGCTCGGCCTGCTCGATCTGGTGGTTCAGCCCTGCGTCGAGTCGGTCGGACTCGACACGCCGCCGGGCGCACCCCAGCCGGGACAGGCCTGGATCGTCGGCCCGCAACCGACGGGCGCCTGGTCGGGCAGGGCCCAGGCGCTGGCGGGATGGACCGCGGGCGGGTGGCGATTCCTGGTTCCCCGGGCCGGGCTTGCGGTCTGGAGTCGGACCGATCAGTGTGCGGCGCAATGGGACGGAAATGGCTGGCATAGCGGACGGGTCAGCGGGCGCGAACTGATCCTCGACGGAAAAAAAGTTATTGGGTCGCAACGATCGCCCATTGCCGAAGCAAGCGGTGGTCAAGTCGTTGATATGGAAGCACGTTTGGTCCTGGAAGCGGTGCTGGCCGCGTTGCGTGGCCATGGTTTGATCGCGACGGGCTGACCAAATTTCTGTGATCTTAATGCCACAGTCGGGGGCTTTTGTTCGCTTGCGTGGAAACCAACGCTCCGATAGTGGGTTTGCGCTGTCCGTAGTGACAACCAAGAAAGGGGACTATGATGCGGAAGCTTGCCATTGTTCTGGCACTCGCCTCCACCGCTCTGGCTTCGCCTGCCCTCGCCCGCGACAAGTCGTGGTACGTCGGCATCGAAGGCGGCGGCATGATCGTCGAAGATATCAACTATGATATCACCGGCACGCGCACCGGCACCGGCACCGTCAACCACGATTATGGTTACGACGTTGACGGCGTGATGGGTTACGACTTCGGTGGTTTCCGTCTGGAAACCGAAGTCGGCTATCGCCGCGCGACGGTCGACAGCTACGCCTCGACCGCGATCACCAACACCGGCATCGGCACCGGCACGGTTCCGGCTGGCAGCTATAGCTATGCCGGCGGTTCCACCTCGGCGCTCAGCTTCATGCTGAACGGCTTGCTGGACTTCGGTGCCGACGACGGCATCCAGGGCTTCGTCGGCGGCGGCGTCGGCGTGGCGCGCGTCAAGGCGAACTACGCCCTGAACCGTCGTGCCGACTTCCTGAACGACTCGGACACCGTGTTCGCGTGGCAGGCTCTGGCGGGCATCCGTGCGCCGCTGACCGACCACATCGACGCGACGCTGAAGTATCGCTTCTTCAACGCCGAGAACGTCAAGCTGGTCGACGTCGCGAACAACACCTTCGACGGCCGTTTCCGTTCGCACTCGATCCTGGGTGGCGTGGCGTACAACTTCGGTGAGCCGGCTGCTCCGCCGCCTCAGCCCGAGGCCGTGCCGTGCTCGCCGGGTCCGTTCATCGTGTTCTTCGAGTGGAACAAGTCGGACGTCACCCCGGAAGCAGCGTCGATCCTCGACAACGCGATCACCCAGTACCAGAGCTGCGGCAATGCCCGCGTGATGGTTGCCGGCTTCACCGACACGTCTGGTACGCCGAAGTACAACATGGGTCTGTCGCAGCGTCGTGCCGACGCGGTGAAGGCGTACATGACGTCGCGTTCGATCCCGGATGGCTCGATCACGACCGAAGCGTTCGGCGAAGATCGCGACCACCTGCGCGTTCAGACCGCGGACGGCGTCCGCGAGGTCCAGAACCGTCGCGTGGAAATCACCTACGGTCCCGGCGCTGGCCAGTAAGCCACGCTCAGCCAAGGCTGATTGTCAAAGAGGGAGGTCGGCGAAAGCCGGCCTCCCTTTTTTGTGCCGGTTCATACTTTCTTGGCGACTGTCCAATATGGACAGATTCTTCGAGCGGGAAGGGAGGGACGGTGCCGCGGACGAACGCACATCATAAATGCCGCGAGGCGCGTCGGCAGGTCCTGATTCCCTGCCGTGTAAAGTCCCAGCGCGGCTGGGGGGATGCGTGCATCCATAATATCTCGTCGCGGGGCATGATGATCGCCTGCGACGACGCGCTGGTACCCGGCGAATATGTCGACCTCCGGCGGGGGCGGCAGGTGGTGATCGGCCGGGTGATATGGCGGCGCGACCGGTTTTCCGGCATCCGTACCCAGGACCTGATCAGCGCCGACGTCCTGGTCAACGAGCCCAGGCTGGAGGGACGCCCCGTCCAACAGGCGGGGGACGAGGACCGCCGCGATCCGCGCCAGCGCATGAATAGCGAGATCGAAGCCGCCCGGCGCATGGAACGCAGCCGCGCCATTTCCAGTGCGATGCAGTTCGGCGCGCTCGGCCTGTTCGGTCTGGTCGCCGCCGTGACGATCGCGCTGCAGGTCGGCCATGTGCTTGCCGCACCGGCTCAGCAGATCACCCAGGCGCTGGCGACGCAGGCGAAATAGGCCTCACCCTCTCCGACGACCGCCAGCCGGGACAGGGCAATGGGACGACCGCTATTCCTAGTCCGCCGCGATCGCCGCGACCAGCCATTCGGGCCGCAGCGCGTCGCCCAGCGATTCGACGCGACGATGCTCGACCATCAGCCCCAGCTCGGGATAGGCCGCCCGCGTCCGGTCGCCGACCTCGCCCAGCGGTGCGACGACCAGTCGCCGGTTGACCTTGGACCGGTGATGCATGCGCGCCGTATTTTCCTGCCCGACATAACAGCCCTTGGTGAAGCTGACCCCGTTCAACTCGCGGGCGTTGCACTCCAGCCATAGCGTCTCGCCCGATCCCAGCTCGCCGACGCCCTCGGTCACGCCCAGGCCCAGCCGGTGTGCGGTCCATCCACTCGCCGCTTCACCCGCCGGGGCCAGCCAGCGATGGCCGAGCACGGGCAGGCGCGGGTCCATCGGATGGTCGGAGGCATCCAGGCTCCAATGCACCGCCATCCCCTCGACCGGCGCGATCGTGATCGCGCGCCGCAACCGGTACATGGCCAGTCGCCGGGCCAGCCCTTCCGCCTGCGCGGCTTCCGCGTCGATCAGCACCGCCTCGCCCTCCGCCCACAGGATGAAGTCGAACAGCGCCTTGCCTTGCGGCGTCAGCAGGCCCGCCCAGCGCGGCGCCTCCGGGGTCAGCCCGACGACATCCTGCGTCACCAGACCCTGCAGGAAACCCCGGACATCCTCGCCCGCGATCCGGATCAGCCGGCGGTCGGTCAGGGTCGTGCCGGATGGGGTGCCGGGGTGTGTCGCGGGGGCGGTCGTCGGGGTGGTATCGCTCATGCGAGCAAGGTAGGAGGGCGCAACCCTATGCGAAAGGCCCGTTCGTCATGACCTTCGACCTGCTTCTCTCCGGTGGCACCGTTCATACCCCCGGCGGCCCCGTCCGCGCCGATGTCGGTGTGCGCGGCGGCCGAATCGTGGAGATCGGGGCGACAGGCGATGCGGGCCGCGTGATCGACTGTACCGGCCTCGACATCCTGCCCGGCGTCATCGACACCCAGGTGCATTTTCGCGAGCCCGGGCTGATGCACAAGGAAGACCTGGCGAGCGGCAGCCGCGCGGCGGTGATGGGCGGCGTGACCGCCGTGTTCGAGATGCCGAACACCAAGCCGAACACCGATTCGGCCGACGCGATCACCGACAAGCTGACCCGCGCGAAGACCATGTTCTGCGACCACGCCTTTTACGTCGGCGCGACCAACCACAATGCCCGCGACCTGGCCGAGCTGGAGCGGATGCCCGGTACGGCGGGTGTGAAGATCTTCATGGGCGCCTCGACCGGCGACCTGCTGGTGTCGGAAGATGCGCGGCTGGCCGAGGTGCTCGCCTCGGGCCATCGCCGCGTCGCCATCCATGCCGAGGACGAGGACCGGATGAACGCGCGCGTCGACGAGCGGATCGAGGGCGATCCGTCCTCGCATCCTGTCTGGCGCGACGATGAGAGCGCGATGCTCGCCACCCGCCGCATCCTGCGCCTGGCCCGCGAAGCCAATCGCCGTATCCACATCCTGCACGTCACCACCCCGGCCGAGCTGGAATATATCGGCCAGAACAAGGATATTGCGACCTGCGAGGTGACGCCGCAGCATCTGACGCTGGCGGGCGAGGAGGCCTATCCGCGTCTCGGCACGCTGGCGCAGATGAACCCGCCGATCCGCTCGGGCGCGCACCGCGAGGGTCTGTGGTACTGGTTGAACCAGGGCGTGCCCGACGTCATCGGTTCCGATCATGCGCCGCATACGCTGGAGGAAAAGGCCAAGCCCTATCCCGGCAGCCCCAGCGGGATGCCGGGCGTGCAGACGCTGCTGCCGTTGCTGCTCGACCATGCCGCCAATGGCCGTTTGTCGCTCCAGCGCGTGATCGAGCTGACCAGCGCCGGTGCGCAGCGCATCTTCGGCATCGTCGGCAAGGGGCGGATCGCGGCCGGGTATGATGCCGACTTCACCATCGTCGACCTCAAGAAGCGCTGGACGATCGAGGATCAGTGGCTCCAGTCCAAGTGCGGCTGGTCGCCCTTCACCGGCATGGAACTGACCGGCAAGCCGATCGGCACGATCATTCGCGGCGAGGTCGCGATGTGGGAGGATCAGCTCGCCGCCGCGCCGACCGGTCAGCCGCTGCGCTTCGAGGCGGTCGACTTCGGATGAGCGAGAGGCGGTGGGTGCGCGACATCCGGGTCTATTGCCCGGTCGCACCCCCGACCCTGGCGGCGATGATCGCCGGGGATCCCGGCGCGGTGGAGCGGGACGATACCGCCGCCGCGCTGCTGGCGATCCTGCGCATCCCGCCGCTCGGCGATTTCGGGCGGTATCGCGAGGTGGTGGAACTGGCGATCGGTTATGAAGGCTTCCGGCCTGGCGAGGGCGCGGTGCCGACGCTGGGTGCGGTGGGCGAGGCGAGCTGGTCGCCCACCGTCATCCTGACCGCGATGTACGATGCCGGCGCAAATGTGGATGCGCTTACCGAGCAGCTGCTAGCCATGCATCCCTGGGACGTGCCGGTTATCGTGGTGAGCGAGCCCTATCGGTTGCTGGTACGGGGGTAGGGCAGGGCGCGGGCTTCGACTTCGCTCAGCCTGAACGGCTGTCTATCCTCAAACCCCGTTCAGGCTGAGCCCTTCGGCTGGCTGGCAAGCCAGCCGCTCAGGATAAACTTCGGCGCGGAGCGCCGAAGTCGAAGCCCAAGGGAATCCCTCGCGCCCCCAGCCCCGCATCAGAACGGCAACCACCGCGCCTTATGCGTGAAGTTCATATACCCCACATTCACGCCCGCGCGCCAACCGACGCCCAGCCGCACCGGGATCAGCACCACATTGCCGCGCCGCAAATAGGTCGCGGCGAACCCGCCGACGAAATAGAGCCGCCCCTCGGCCGCCGGGAAGCGGTGGAACAGCTCCTCGGTGTCGTAGAGGTTGTAGACCAGCACGAAGACCTTGTTCGCGTCGCCGCCGATATCGAAGCCCAGCGACGGACCGGTCCAATAGACCGGCATCTGCCCCTCGACCTTATGGGTCATGATGCCCGAGCCATAGCGTAGCCCGACGACGAACGCGCCCGACGCCTCGCGGCCCGCGATATAGGCATTGGGGCGCCCCTGTTCCTTCAGGATGCGCTCGATGATGCCCGCCAGGCCCTCGGCGCCCTTGCCGAACACACCTTCGCCCGCCGCGAGCAGGTCGTCGCGCTCGAACGTGTCGGCGGCCTGCGTCGTCTGGGTCGCGCGCGTGTCCGGCGAGGTGGCGGGCGGCGGCGTCACCGGCGTCGACTGCGCGGGCGGGAGGGACGGCATGGTCGTATCGTCCTGGGGCGGCGTGCTGCGCTGGTCGCGCGGCACCTGCTGCGACGGCGGGCGCGAGGCTTGCGTGCCCAGGTCGCTGTCGATGCCCTGATTGGGGTCGATCGTGCGCACCTGCGCCGCCACGGGGGCCGCGGCGATCAGCGCAAGGCCACCCAGCAGCGACAGGGTAGGACGGACGATACGCATGACTTTTCAACTCCCCCGGCGGACCGATGGGCCACGTTAACCAGCCCCCGCCTTGCAGTGCAATGAATGACGGGACGGGGCCTAGTCGATTTTCCGCATAAAATCCCGCTCAGACCCGGTTGATTGCCTCCACCGGCCCCGCTATAGCCGCACCTCGCCGCAGCCGGAGACGTGGGTGAGTGGCTGAAACCAACGCTTTGCTAAAGCGTCGTACGGGAAACCGTACCGAGGGTTCGAATCCCTCCGTCTCCGCCATTGCCCGTCGATCGCACGAACGGATCGAAATTCGGGACCGCGCGCGCAATATCCCTGCCCCCTCCTGTGGCGTTGGTGATTGGCCCGCGCTAGGCCTTTGGCTATGACCGTCCGTCCTTTCCCAGAAACACGTCGCGCCTGACCATGGGCGGCAATCGCTATTATCAGGGTGCGCCGAGCGACCATTTCGACGGCACACGCTTTTTCAATCCGGGGCAGGAGAGCACCGATCGCGGGTTGCGAGCGATCTTGCGCTGGAAGCTGGGCGGACGGCCGGCGAAATGGCCGGTATCCGTTCCGGTGACGCCTGCCAGGCCGGAGGTGCGGGTCGAAGGCCTGTGCGTGACGATGGTCGGTCACGCCTCGCTGCTGATCCAGGTCGCAGGCGTCAATATCCTGACCGATCCCGTCTGGTCAGCGCGGGCGAGCCCCTTTCGCCATGTCGGCCCGAAGCGTGTGACCGCGCCAGGCATCGCGTTCGCGGACCTGCCGCCGATCGATATCGTCCTGCTCAGCCATGGCCATTACGATCATCTGGATATCGAGACGCTCCGGCGGTTGCAGGCGGCGCATGATCCGGTGATGGCGATGCCGCTGGGCAATGACGCGATCGTGCGGCGGGCGATACCAGAGGCGCGCTGCGTGACGGCGGACTGGTGGGATCGCCTGGATTTGGGGCAGGGGATCGCGACGACGCTGACGCCCGCCTATCACTGGTCGAACCGTTGGCCGAGCGATGCGCGGATGATGCTATGGGGCGGCCATTATCTCGACACGCCGGCCGGGTCGCTATGGTTCGTCGGCGACACTGGCTATGGCGACGGGCGAATCTTCGGGGAGATACGCGCGCGGCTGGGCTCGCCGGATGTCGCGCTGATCCCGATCGGGGCCTATGCGCCGCGATGGTTCATGGCCGCCCAGCATGTCGATCCCGTCCAGGCGGTGCGGATCTTTCAGGACGTGGCGGCGGGCAAGGCCCTGGGCATTCACTGGGGTACGTTCCAGCTCACCGACGAGGCGCGCAACGCGCCGGTCGAGGAACTGACCCAGGCGCTGTCCGCCGCAGGAGTTGCGGCCGACCGCTTCGTCGCGGCCGAGCCGGGATGCGCCTATTCGTTCGCCTGACCGACGCTGGCCTCAAACGCCTTTGGGCAGCGCCGTGCAGGGGACGTTGTCGGCGGTCCAGTCGATCTCGTCGGGCGCGGGAACATTGCCGCCCTTGCCGATGTCCGCCTTTTTCCCCTTGGGGCTATAGGTCACATAGGCCTTGCTGTTGTCGAAGGCCGGAATACGCGCATTGTCGCGCTCTGCGGCGGCGGCGTCGATTTCGGTCTGTTCGATGCGCGAACCCCGGATCATGCGGATCGTGCCGCCCCGCATCTCCCAGGCGCGGTAATAGTTACGGCCGAACAGCCGCTGGTCGAAACCGGGCGTCGTCGACCATTGCCGCGCCTCGGTCGTGGCCGGCAGGCGAAGGGTGGTGGCATAGCAGTCATATTCGGGCTTGGTGTAGAAGGGCACGTCCCGGCGCGTGTCGCCGCCCCGGCTGCGCCGTTCGGGCGGGCTGAAGCCACCGCCGGGCAGCGCCAGCGACTTCGTGCCATCGGTACCATTCTCCCAGTCGATCGTGCCGGTGCCCTTGATGGTCAGGACGCTCGCCTGCGCCTTCTGGTCGTAGCGCCATGTCGCGCTGTCGACCGCCTGCCAGAAGTCGCCGACCATGTTTTGGCGCAGCGCTTCCAATAGCTGGCCGTTGGTGATGGCCGAGAACTGCATCTGCTGCTGCAACCCCGTTACGCCGCGCACGATGGTGGTCATCGTCATCCCGGCGGGCTTGTCGAAGCCGGCACGCGCGTCGAGGTCGAACAGGGTGATCTCATCGGGCGTCTGCGCCATCCGCCAGGGCAGCTGCTCCAGCCCGTTGCCCTTGGGCGTCAGCGGCAGGACCCATTGCACGGGGAATAGGGGCCGGGCGGCGGGCGTCGCCACCGCGGGCAGGGTGCCGTCCAGCCAATAGGCGCGTCCGTCGATCTGCGCGCGGACCAGCACATGGTCGAACAGCTGGGGTCCGGGTAGTCGCTGGTCGAAGCCATCGTCGCTGCCGCTGGAATTGACGATCACCGGTTCCGCTTCGATGCCCATTTCGCGCAGCAGGGCGAGAAGCAGCGCAGTCTTGCCCTTGCAGTCGCCATAGCGGCGCTGCCACGTCTCGTCGGCGGTGGCCGGGGTCAGGTTGCCGCCGTTCAGCCCGACATAGATATAGCGGACATCCTGCTGGACCATCTTCAACGCCGCCGCCGCCCGGTCGAGCGGGGCGGGGTGCGCGGCGGCGATCCGGACGGCCTCGGCCTTGAGCGGCGAGGTTGCGGGCAGGGTCGAGGCCTTGAGATAGAGCGGCGCGAAATGGCGCGACACAGATGTCCAGTCGGCAAAGTCGCTATATTCGGCGATCCGCATCCATTGATAACGGGGCGGCGCGTCCTTGGGCGGGGTCAGGATCGCGGGGTTGTCGAACCGCCAGTCCAGGCCGTTCTCGGCGGCCTTCACCGCCGCGGTCAGGTCGGGGGTCATCTGGACACGGGGCTTGTGCCCCGCCGCCCAGCGCAGGCCCAGATGATAGCGGCCCGGCGCTGGGCTCTGCGCCATGACGAGCAGGCCGGAGGCCTTGGTCCCCATTACCGGGTCCTTGGAAAAGCTGGTCCATTCGACCTCCAGCTCGTCGCCCACGCGCAGGTCGGGCACGCGCAGCATGGCAGTCAGCGTACCGTCGAGCTTGGCCTGCTCCAGCTTGTCCTCGCGCCGCAGGATCTCGAACGATGTGGCCTTCAGCACGTCGATCGTTTGGCCGTCGCGGATGATGGTGATGCCATGCACGATCGGCGGCCCTGCCGCCGGGTCCCAGGTCAGTGCGAGATTGCCGATCTGCAACGCGTTGGATTGCAGGATCTTGACGCGGTAGCCCAGATATTGCGCCTGCCCCTGGTCATCGAGATGCGCCTCGACATCCTGGCGGCGGATGAAGACCGGGCCGCTGGGATCGGCGGGCACGGTCATCGGCTCGGACCGGGTGGCCCAGGCGGGGAGGGGGCCGCGCCGCACCTGATCCGCTTGCGCCCCCGCCGTGCCGGCGGCGAGCATCGACACCAGCGCCATCGCCATCACACGCAACTGCATTCCCCCCAAGTCCGTCCCTTTGCCCCGGTTCGGCATAGTGACAGAAGCGCCGCCGGGTTCAAGCCGGGCCCGCGCCCGTGCTTGTCCACGCCGGGGCGATCGTGCATCGACCTGCGTGTCGTCTAGCCAAGGATCGTCCATGCCCGTCACCGACATCGCCACCCGCGTCTATAATCATGGCTGGCGGCTGGACCCGGTGGTGCGCAGCCTGCTCGACACCGATTTCTACAAGCTGCTGATGCTGCAGATGATCCGGCAGCTTCACCCCGATGTGCACGCGACCTTTTCGCTCATCAACCGCAGCACCTCGGTCCGCCTGGCCGAGGTGATCGACGAGCGCGAATTGCGCGAACAGCTGGACCATGCGCGGTCGTTACGCTTCACCAAGAAGGAGCTGATCTGGCTGGCGGGCAACAGCTTCTACGGCAAGCGGCGGATGTTCACCCCCGACTTCCTGGAATGGCTCGCGCGGTTCCAGCTGCCCGACTATGACCTGCGCACCGTCGACGGCCAGTTCGAGCTGCATTTCGAGGGCCCCTGGGCCCAGACCAGCATGTGGGAGATTCCCGCGCTCGCCATCGTCAACGAACTGCGTTCGCGCGCCGCGCTGAAGGGCAAGGGGCGGTTCGAGCTGGACGTGCTCTATGCCCGTGCCAAGGCCAAGCTGTGGGACAAGGTCGAGCGGTTGCGGGCGCTTCCCGACCTGGTCCTCTCCGACTTCGGCACGCGGCGGCGGCATGGTTTCCTGTGGCAGCGCTGGTGCGTCGAGGCGTTGAAGGAGGGGCTGGGGAGCCGCTTCATCGGCTCGTCCAACGTGCTGCTGGCGATGGACAACGACCTGGAGGCGATCGGCACCAACGCACATGAGCTGCCCATGGTGATGGCCGCGCTCGCCCCCGACGATGCGGGGGTGGCCGCCGCGCCCTACCGGGTGCTGGAGGAGTGGCAGGCGCTGTATGACGGCAACCTGCTGATCGCGCTGCCCGATGCGTTCGGGACGACGGCGTTCCTGCGCGACGCGCCCGACTGGGTGGCCGACTGGACGGGGTTCCGCCCGGACTCGATGCCGCCGATTCCGGGTGGCGAGCAGATCATCGCCTGGTGGCAGGCGCATGGCCGCGACCCCAGGAGCAAGCTGCTGATCTTTTCCGACGGGATGGACGTGGACAGTATCGAGGCGGTCTATCGCCATTTCCACGGCCGGGTGCGGATGAGCTTCGGCTGGGGGACCAATCTGACAAACGACTTCCGTGGCTGCGACCCGGACGGCGAGGCGGGGCTGGAGCCGATCTCGCTGGTCGCCAAGGTCATCAGCGCCGATGGCCGCCCGGCGGTGAAACTGTCCGACAACCCGGCCAAGGCGACGGGCGACCCCGCCGAGATCGAACGCTATCTCCGCATCTTCGGCCAGGATGGGCGCCAGGCGAAGCCGGTCACGGTATAGAATCGCCTCTTCCCCTTGCCAGCACCGGGCGCGGGCCATAGCGTCGGCGCCTATCTCGGGGGAGGCAGAGTAGCGTGACGAGGGGCATGACGGCGCGACGCCGGTGGGTGGGTTTCGCGTTGATGGCGGGGGTGGCCGCGGCGTCCCTCTGTGGAAGCACGATGGCGTTCGCCGCGCCGAACGAGACCAAGGCGGCGGCACCGACCGTCGCGGTCGAGCCCGTGCCCGGCTGGATCCGCGACTATGCCGTGCCGGAGGCGACCAAGGCGCGGGTCGAGGGGGCGCGGGACGGCACCGCCTATCTGCTCAACGACCAGCAATATCGCGCCCGCGCCGACGGGCATGACGACTGGTTCCGGCTGGCGAGCAAGGTGGTCGACCGCAGCGGGCTGGAATCGGCGGGGCAGATTTCGCTCGTCTATAATCCTGCGTTCGAAAGCGTCGGCATCGCCTTTGTCCGCATCGTCCGCGACGGCAGGACGATCGACCTGACGCGCGATACCCAGTTCCGCGTGGTCGAGCGCGAAAGCGACCTGAAGGACGGGATCGTCAGCGGCAGCCTGAAGGTGATCGCCAATGTCCGCGACCTGCGGGTCGGCGACGTCATCGACTATGCGACGATCGTCCACACCAATTCCACCCTGTGGGCGGGCCAGTCCTTCCACCAATTCTCGCAGCGCTTTTCCGATCCGCTGGCGATGCGCGCGATCCGGCTGATTTGGCCCAGCGGCATGACCCCTGCGTTCAAGGCGCTGAACAGCGATGTCGCGTTCCAGGTCAAACCGTTCGACGGCGGCACCGAATGGGAATGGCTGGCGCAGGATCCTCCTGCCGCCAAGGGGGAGGGCGATGTGCCCGCCGGGGCCTTCCAATGGGGCCTGGTCGATATCTCGACGATGAAGAGCTGGGGCGAGGTCGCCGTCTGGGCCGATCGGCTGTACAAGGGCGACGAGGCACTGCCCGCCGATTTCGCCGCCCGGCTGGACGCCATCGCCAAGGCCTATCCGGCGGCGGCGGACCGGCTGACCGAGGCGTCGCGGCTGGTCCAGGATAATATCCGCTATGTCGGCGAGGAACTGGGCGAGGGGTCGTTCGTGCCCCGGCGGCCCGCGACGGTGGTGGCGCGCGGCTATGGCGACTGCAAGGACAAGAGCCTGTTGCTGGCGGTCGCGCTGCGGCGGCTGGGCATCGACGCGGCGCCGGCGCTCGTGTCGACGCAGGCGGGCGAACGCCTGCCCGACCGGCTGCCCTCGCCGCTTCAGTTCGATCACGTCATCGTGCGCGCGGTGCTGGATGGCCGGGTGATGTGGATCGACCCGACCGGCACGCATCGCGGCGGGCGGGGCGCGGCGATCGTCGCGTCCGACCTGGGCTATGCCCTGCCGATCCGCGCGGGTCAGTCGGCGCTGGAGAAGATGGACGGCTATGGCGACCATGCCGGGCGGATGACCGTGGTCGAACAGTTCGCGGTCGACGAAAAGGGCGCCGTGCCGCTGACCCTGCATGTCGAGACGCGCTATACCGAGGCGCGGGCGGACGGGATGCGGGCAGGCTGGGCGGCGGGATCGGTGCGCAGCATCGCCGATGGCAATCTCGACTTCTATCGCCAGCGCTTCCCCGGCCTTGCCGAGGCCAAGCCGCTGGTCCTGAAGGACGATCGCGACGCCAACGTCCTGACCATGGTCGAGGACTATAGCTTGTCGCGCGAGGCGTTCGACAAGGCCAAGCTGTCGTCCAAGCTGATTACCCGCGCTTATGGGCTGCAGAACGTCCTGCCCGACCGCCAGGCCAATCCGCGCCGCAATCCGCTGGCGTTGCCGGACCATATCGTCACCGACCAGACGATCGAGCTGCGCGTCAAGGACCGGATGCTCGACCCGCTGGACAATATCGACGCCAAGGGCGGCCCGATCGCCTTCTCGCGGACCAGCACGAAGCTGCCCGACGGACTGCGCATGGTCTATCACCTCGACACCGGCGCGCGCGACCAGGTTCCGGCGACCGAGGCGGAGGCGGTCTATACCTTGTCCGACACGATGAAGGACGAGACGGGGATCGAATTCTATCTGGAAAAGGCGGGTCGCCCCTCCGAAATGCCGGGCGGGCTCGATCCGGCGATCGCCGCGACGATCCGCCCCGAGCTGGAAAAGGTCCAGGCGCTGATGCAGAAGCCCGACGAGGCCTCGAAGATCGAGGCGCTGTCGCTGATCGCCGCCATTTCGGACAAGGTGCCGCATCCCTCGCCCTTTGCCGGGTTGATGGACGGGCTGAAGGCCGGAGTGCTGTCTGATCTGCGGCGGCCGCAGGCGGCGCTGACCGCCTTCCGGTCCGCGACCGCGCAATATGACGGCAATCCCGAGGTGTTCCGCCTGTGGATCGGTTATGAGATCGACCTGGGTGACGGCACCAGTGTGGCCAAGGCGTTGCAGCGGACCCGGGCGGTGCAACCCGGCATCGTCGCCACGCTCGACGAACGCTGGATTCAGGGCGCTCTAGGACAGGTGCAGGCGCTGGAGCCCGCCAAGCGACAGGCGGCGCGCGAGGATATCTGCTTGGCCTTGTCCGCCTCAGGCTGGCAACAGACACCGCGAACCGCGTTCGGCGACACCATCTTGCGCTGCGCCATCCTGGCGCATGTCCGTCGCGGCCAGATGGCGGAAGCGCGTGCGTTGCTTGCCAATGAGCCATCGGCCAAGACCCTGGTCACGCTGGCGGCCGAGCGCCGCTATCAATCCTTCTGGCCCGCAGTGGACCGGATGATGGCCGATCATTTCCGTGGCGCGCTGCAGGCCGATGCCCGGCGGGCGGCGGCCGCCGCCAAGGCCGCGCCGACCAGCTACAAGACCGTATTGTATCAGATGCAGACCTTGCGCGCGCTGGGTCGTTTCGACGAGGCGATCGCGGTAGGCAAGCCGCTTGCTACCGACCGCGCCCGGATCGAGATGGTCGGCCAGGACGGCTTCCGGCTTGTAAACGAATATGCCGCCGCTCTGAAGATGGCGGGGCGGCCCGACGAGGCGATCGCGGCGCTGGACCTGGTGATAGGGCTGGGCATCGAGCAATATCCCGACCTGGCACCAATCGCGATCAACCGAGCGGATATGCTGAGCGCGATGGGGAAAGACCAGGCGGCGCTCGACAGCTTCAATTCGTTGGCGGCCGATCATCTCGATCGGTTGAACGCGCATGGCCGCAGCTATGTATGGGGCGGTCGCGCGTGTGTGCTATACCGAATGGGACGTCTGGACGAGGCAAAGGCGGACGAGGCCAAGCTGACCGCCAAGCCTGCCGATAATTGGGGCGCGGTGACGCGTGTAGTGACATGTCGCGGCGACGTGAAGGCCACGGCCACCATATTGCTTGACCGGTTGCGCGACGAAGACGCGCGGAATGATGTGTTCGACCAGTTCCTGACCTTCGAGACGGCGGAAGCGCAGATGCCGATGGAACAGACGATCCTTCAGACCCTGGCCAAGGCGCGCGCCACGCCCGAGGTCCAGGCGGAATTCGCCAAATATGCGCGGCCGCTCCACTATGCCGGGACGAGCCAGGGCTGGTGGACCTATTGATCCAGGCTGGTGGTTATGACGTGCCTGTCATGATAAGCTGCTGATCCGGCTGGCGAACTACGCCGGTC
Source organism: uncultured Sphingomonas sp. (assembly GCF_913062585.1). Taxonomy (GTDB): domain Bacteria; phylum Pseudomonadota; class Alphaproteobacteria; order Sphingomonadales; family Sphingomonadaceae; genus Sphingomonas. Next base: position 68,508 of record NZ_CAJXWX010000009.1, read on the forward strand.
GGATCATGGGAGAGGATCATGGGCCACGCCGACCGTCGGACGATCATCGCGGGGCTGGGCGCGGGCCTTGCCATGGCGGCGAGCGGAGCCTGTGCCGCGCCGCGCGGCCGCAAGGTCGGTTATGCGATCGTCGGGCTGGGCCGCTATGCCGAGCTGATCATGGCCAAGTTCGCCGAATGCGACCAGTCGCGCCTGGTCGCTCTGGTCAGCGGCACGCCCGAGAAGCTGACGCGCTTCGGCGAGAAATATGGCGTCCCTGCCACGCATCGTTATTCCTATGCCGATTTCGATCGTATCCGCGACAATCCGGATGTCGATGTCGTCTATGTGATCCTGCCCAATGCGCTCCACGCCGAATATACGGTGCGCGCGGCCAGGGCGGGCAAGCATGTGATGTGCGAAAAGCCGATGGCGGTGTCGGTCACGGAATGTCGCACGATGATCGCGGCGTGCCGGGCGGCGGGTCGCAAGCTGATGATCGGCTATCGCTCCCGGTTCGAGCCCCATAACCGGCTGGCGATCGACCTGGCGCGCAAAGCCTTTGTCGGCCCGACCCGGATCATCACCGCCGACCATGGTTTCAATGCGGGGTCGAACCAGTGGCGGCTCGACCGGGCGCTGTCGGGCGGCGGGTCGCTGATGGATATCGGCATCTACAGCCTGAACGCCGCCCGCTATCTGACCGGCGAGGAACCGGTCGAGGTCAGCGCGATCGAATCGACCGATCGCAGCGATCCGCGTTTCCGCACCGTCGAGGACCGGATCAGCTTCCTGCTGCGCTTCCCCTCGGGCATCGCGGCGACCTGCGTGTCGAGCTACAGCTCCAACCACAATATGTACCGCGTGACGGGCACGGAGGGCTGGATCGAACTGGAGCCGGCGACCGCCTATGAGGGGCAGAAAATGTGGATCCGCCGCGACGGCCGGACCGAGGAGCGGCAGGTGCCCGTGGCTAAGGGCCAGCATGCCGGGCAGCTCGACCATTTCGCCCGGTGCATCCTGAACGGCACCGATCCGCTGGTGCCGGGCGAAGAGGGGCTGGCGGACATGCGGGTGATCGAGGCGATCTACCGCTCCGCCCGCGAAGGACGCCGGGTGACGCTGGCCTGATCCTCTTCGGCGCGGAGGCCTGTTTTTCTTCCCTCGCCCCTCGCAGAGGGGAGAGGGTTGCGCAGACTTGGTCTTTGCGAAGCAAAGGCTTAGTCGGAGCTGGGTGAGGGGTGGGCGCGCATAGCGCGCGCGAGCCATTGGGCTCGCTCGACCCTTCACCCAAGCTGCGCTAGCCAGCAAAGCTGGCAAGCTTCGCTAACCCTCTCCCCTGTCCAGGGGAGAAGGAAAGAATAAGCCATCCGGAATCTCGATCCGTCCTAGCTCGGCCGCGGCAATCGCCGTTCGACCAGCATCACCCCCAGCGCCGCCGCCGCCAGGCAGGCGGCCAGGAACAGCATCGGGGCGGTGTCGCTGCCCGTCCGGTCGCGGATCGCGGGGACGATGGCCTGTGCGACGAAGCCGCCCAGATTGCCGACCGCGTTGATCGCCGCGAACCCGGCGGCGGCGCGGGCGCCCGACAGGAAGCGCGGCGGCAGCGTCCAGAAGGCGGGCTGGCCCGAAAAGATCGCCGCCGCCCCCAGGCTGAGACAGGCGAAACGTAAAGGCACCGACGTCACCACGACGCTCAGCACCAGCAGGATCGCCCCGGCCAGCGCCGGCCCTGCGGCATGCCATATCGGATTGCGATAGCGCGCGGCATGGCGCGGCACCGCCCAGAGCGCAAAGGCGACCAGCGTCCAGGGAATGATCCCGAGCAGCCCGTTGACGGTGTTGGACACGCCGAAACCGCGAATGATCGTCGGCAGCCAATAGCTCAGGCCATAGGCCGCCAGCGGAAAGCCGATATAGACCAGGCACAAGAGCAGCACGCGACCGTCGCGCAGCACCGACAGGATGCCGTCATGGCCGTCGTCCGGCTCGGCCTTGGCCAGTTCGTCGGCCAGCCACGTCTTCTGCGCGTCGCTGAGCCAGGTCGCCGTCGCGGGCGTGCGGGGCAGGGCGAAGAGCACGACGGGGGCCAGCAGCACGGCGGGCACCCCGGTCGCCAGGAACACCCATTGCCACCCCGCCAGCCCCAGCGTCCCGTCCTGGTCGAGCAGGAACCCGCCGACCGCGCCGCCCAGCGCATTGGCGACCGCGCTCGCCAGCATGAACAGCCCGACCGCGCGGGCCCGGTAGCGGACCGGAAACCACAGGGTCAGGACATAGAGCACGCCGGGAAAGAAGCCCGCCTCCGCCGCGCCCAGCAGGAAGCGCAGCACGTAGAAGACGGTCGCATTGGGGGTGAAGGCCAGCGCCACCGTCACCAACCCCCAACTGGCGATGATCCGCGCGAACCAGCGATGCGCGCCGACCCGGTGGAGCAGGATGTTGCTGGGCACCTCGAACAGGAAATAGCCGATGAAGAACAGCGAGGCGCCCAGCCCGAACGCCGTCTCGCTGAGGCCCAGCGCACCCACCATCTGCAGCTTGGCATAGGAGATGTTCTGCCGGTCGATATAGGCGACCAGATAGAGCAGCCCGAGCAGCGGCATCAGCCGCCACATGACCCGGCGGATGGTCGCCTGTTCCAGCGCGTGCATAGACTCTCCCGACCTATCGTACCCCCGCTGCCAGGACCCGGCGCGGGGTGTGACGCTCTTGTCGGTGGCTTCGGCCCGGAAAGCCATCGCTAAGATCAGGGAATTGCTCTAACCGGCTTCTATCGCGACCGGATCGGCGGCGCGGGGATCGAGGATGCTTTTCGCCCATGGCAGTGCCCCATAGCTTCCGCGAACGCCTGTGCGCGGGCGGTGCGTGCGGCACGCTGATCGCGCAAGGCGACTGGTCGGCCAGCCCGTTGGGCGCGATCGAGGGCTGGAGCGCGGCCTTGCGCAACGCCCTGCTGATCCTGCTGCACGCGCCCGTCCCGATGGCGATCCTGTGGGGCGACGATGGCGTCATGCTCTATAACGACGCCTATTCGGTGTTCGCGGGGCAGCGCCATCCCGGCCTGCTGGGATCGCTGGTCCGTGAAGCCGGGAGTGAGATCGCCGCGTTCCACGACCAGGCGATGCGCGCGGTGCTGGCGGGTGGCACGCGCAGCTATCGCGACCAGGCGCTGACGCTGGACCGCAACGGCGCGCCCGAGCCGCTATGGGTGAACCTCGACTATGTGCCGGTGATCGACGACGATGGCCGGCCCGGCGGCGTGCTGTGCGTGCTGGCGGAGATCGCCGACACGGGCGCGGTCGAGCGGCGGCGGCAGGAAGCGGACGCCGCCCTGTCCCAGAGCGAGGCGCAGTTCCGGCTGATGGTCGATACCGTGCCGCAGATCATCTGGATCACCGACGCCAATGGCCGGATGCAGTTTCTCAGCCACCATTTCTCGATCTATACCGGCGCGCAGTTCCAATCCATGGCCCCGGCCGAGATCGCGGCGGCCTTCATCCACCCGGAGGACGGGCCGCATGTCGTCGCCACCTTCCAGGCCGCGCTCCGGTCGGGCGGCGAGCATCGGTGCGAACATCGCATCCGCTCCGCCTCGGGCGAATATCGCTGGTTCCTCGACCGCGCGCATCCCTATCGCGACCCCGTGACGGGCCAGATCGTCCGCTGGTTCGGCGTGTCGGTGGACATTCACGACCGCAAGCTGGCCGAGGATCGGCTGCACGCGCTGAACGCCACGTTGGAACAGCGGGTCGCCGAGCGCACGGCCGAGCGCAACATGCTGGCCACGCTGGTCGAGAATACCGATGTCATGGTCAAGGCCATCGACATGGATTTCAACATCCTGGCGCTCAATGCCGCCAATGCCGACGAGTTCGAGCGGGTGTTCGGCGTGCGGCCGCGCGCGGGCGACAATATCCTGGCCCTGCTGGCCGACCAGCCCGCCCTGCGTGAGGAAGTGCGTGCGGGCTGGGCGCAGGGGATGCGGGGAGAGCAAGTCACGATCGTCGAGCCATTCGGCGATCCGCAGCGCGATCGCCCCCATTACGAAATCAGCTTCCGCCCGCTGTTCGACGAGGCGGGGGTGCAGATCGGCGCCTATCAGTTCGTCACCGACGTCACCGATCGTCTGCGCCGCGAAGCCCAGTTGGTCGAAGCGCAGGAGGCGTTGCGCCAGGCGCAGAAGATGGAGGCGATGGGCCAGCTGACCGGCGGCGTGGCGCACGACTTCAACAACCTGCTGACCCCGATCGTCGGCACGCTCGACCTGTTGCAGCACAAGGGGCTGGGCGGCGCGCGCGAACAGCGGCTGATCGCGGGCGCGGCGCAATCGGCCGAACGGGCGCGGACGCTGGTCCAGCGGCTGCTCGCCTTCGCCCGGCGTCAGCCGCTTCAGATGATCCCGCTCGACATGGCCGAGCTGGTCCGCGGCATGGGCGACCTGATCGCCAGCACGACCGGGCCGCAGATCGCGGTCGAGGTCGATATCGCTCCCGACCTGCCCTCCGCCGATGCCGATCCGAACCAGCTGGAAATGGCGCTGCTCAACCTGGCGGTGAATGCGCGCGATGCGATGCCGGGCGGCGGCACCTTGCGCATCGGGCTGTCGCAGGTGCGGGTAACCGCCGCGCAGGCCCTGCCGGTCGGCGAGGGCGCGTATCTCCGCCTGTCGGTCGCCGATACGGGCAGCGGCATGGACTCCGCGACGCTGGCTCGTGCGATCGAACCCTTTTTCTCGACCAAGGGCGTGGGCAAGGGCACCGGCCTGGGTCTGTCGATGGTCCATGGCTTGGCCTCGCAGCTGGGCGGCGCGCTGCATATCGACAGCGTGCCCGGCCAGGGGACGCGGGTCGACCTGTTCCTGCCGGTCGGCGTCTCGCCCGCGCCGATCGCTGTCCCCGGCCCGGCCTGTGCCGGCCCGAGGCAGCGCAGCGGCCGCGTGCTGCTGGTCGATGACGAGGATCTGGTCCGGCAGAGCACCGCCGATATGCTGGGCGACCTGGGCTATGCGGTGATCGAGGCGGGGTCGGCCGAGGAGGCGATGCGGCTGATCGACGACGGGGCGGCGTTCGACCTGCTGGTCACCGACCACCTGATGCCGGGCATGTCGGGCACCGATCTGGCCCGCACCGTCCTGACCCGGCGGCCGGGCGTCTCGATTCTGCTGGTATCGGGCTATGCCGAGGCGGAAGGGATCGAGCCGTCCATGCCCCGGCTGGCCAAGCCGTTCCGCAAGCAGGAACTGGCGCACAGCCTGTCGCAATTCGCGGGCGACATGGCGGTGACGGCCTGACCCCCGCGGCGTTCACCATCCGACCGGGTGTGCCCCTGGACGCGGCGGCGCTGACCGCCCTGATGCACGCCGCGTCGGCCTATCGCGGCCACTATGCCAGCATATTGGAAGGCTATGCGATCACGCCCGAGCAGATCGCCGCCGACCTGTTCCATGTCGCGGAGAAAGAGGGCGTCCTTCTGGGCTTTTACAGCCTGACACTGGTGCCGGAGCCCGAACTGGACCTGTTGTTCGTCTCCGACCATGCGCAGGGGGCGGGATTGGGCGCGGCGCTGTTCCGGCACATGGCGGGCGAGGCGAAGCGGCTGGGCGTAGCGGCGGTGAAGATCATATCCCACCCACCATCGGCGGGGTTTTACGAGACGATGGGCGCAACCGTTATCGGGACGAAGCCTCCCACCCCGAAGGCCCGCTGGGCGCGGCCGATCCTATGCTTCCGCCCTTGACCGGACTCGCCAACCCCTGAGCTTTGCGGCACGATCCGCCGATCCGAAGCGGAGAGGATCGCCCGATGAACCACCATGTCGTCGCCATCGTGCCTGCCAGCGACCTGGACGCCAGCACCGCCTTCTACCGACTGCTGGGGTTCGAGTTGGCGGCGGATTTCGGCGGCTATCGCATCCTGGAGGATGGGCGCGGCTGGCACCTGCACCTGAACCACATGCCCGGCTGGCCGCCCCGGGTGGAGGACAATCCCTTCGGCCTGTACCTCTATGTCGAGGATGTCGACGCGGTGGCGGCGCGCGTGCGCGACCGCATCATCGAACCCGGCGCGCCGCACGCCAAGCCCTGGGGCACGTACGAATTTGCGGTCAGCGATCCAACCGGGGTGCTGGTACGGATCGGGCGGGTCATGGGGTGAGGGGGCTTGGGTTATGGATGGCATCGGGCTTCCTCGCCAACCCCTGGACGTTCGGGCCGGCACGGCGGGCCCCCCCCCCGGGCCTTTTCGGGAAAGCGCGATCGGGAACGGGTTTTGAGAAAGCGGAGTTCGCAGGCGGCCGTCGACGCAAGGGGCGGGGGCGGATTCGCGTCTCGAGTTCGCAAACGAGAAAGCCGGCAGACGACGCCAGAACCGCAAGATCGGTCGAGCGCGTCATAGCCGGGAGCGCCTAACTTGTGTCGCCAAGAGGATAGGACGAGATGACGGCGGCGCTTCAAAACTACCATGCCCGGATGCAGCGGGTGCTGGATCATATCGACCGGCATCTGGAGGACAATCTGGACTTGGATGTGGTGAGTGGCATCGCGGCCTTCTCGAAATACCACTTCCACCGGCAATTCACGGCGACCTTCGGTCTGTCGGTGCATCGCTACGTCCAACTGGCCCGCATGAAGCGGGCATCCTACCAGTTGGCTTACCGGGACGCGCAGAGCGTGACCGACATAGCGATGGATGCCGGTTACTATGCGCCGGATGCCTTCGCCCGCGCCTTTAGGCGAAGGTTCGGGCAGTCGCCGTCGTCGTTCAGGAAGGCTCCCGACTGGGAGCCGTGGCTTGCGGCCTTCGGGCCTCTCGACAACGCGAGGAGTAAGCTCATGCAGACCACCTACACCCCCGACGACGTGACGATCCGCGACGTGAGCCCGACGCCCGTGGCGATCATGGAGCATCGCGGCGACCCGGCAACGATTGGCGCGACCATCCAGCGGTTCATAGCCTGGCGCAAAGCGACCGGACTGTCGCCGAAGACCAACCCGACCTTCAACGTCTTCCACGCCGACCCACGCACGACGCCTCCGGCCGAGTATCGCATGGACCTGTGCGTCGGCACCGATCGCCCGATCGACGCGCATGGCGAGCGGATCGAGGTCGGCACCATTCCCGGTGGACGCTGTGCGGTGCTGCGTGTCGTCGGCAACACCGACAATCTGGAGCATGCCGCCTTGTACCTCTACCGCGATTGGCTACCGGCCAGCGGCGAGGAAGTGCTAGACTTTCCGCTCTACTGCCGGCGCATCACCTTCTTCCCGGAGGTGCCGGAACATGAAGCTGTCGCGGAACTGTTCCTGCCGCTGAGATAGTTGGTTCCATGGGCGGCATTGTTTCGTAGCGAACAGGCCGTCCTTTTTCAAAATACCCCCTAATGGGACGGCTCGGGCTGTCTCGGTCGCCGTTCATATTTGAGACGTTCAGATACTGCCTGCTCGCTCGATGACCAAAGCGCGCGCCGTGCCGATAGGAACGGCACGATGCGCATCCCCTTGTTCGGCATGGAAGATCGATCCGGGTGTCAGCCGGTGGACTTGGTCGACGCCATTTTCGCGAACCTGCATATCGAAGCTTCCATCGAGAACGACGAAGACCTCCGGTCCGTCGTTCACGTGCCAGATATATGGCTGGTCGGTCCAGTGCAGCCGAATGGTCACGCCATCGATCTCACCGATATCCAGCGCCTCCCAGGGCCGCCCACCTTGAAATGCACTGGCTTCGACAATCTTCATCATACCCTCCCTTGGTGCCGCCGAGATGGTACGGAGGATGGGAATAGACGAGATGGCAGATCGCCGTAAGTGACGACGTTTCGAAGGTGCAGATGAACCGAACAGGCAAACGACTCGACGAGATCGACCAGCGATTGGTGGCATTGCTGCGTCGGGATGCCCGCAAGCCTGTTGCGTCGCTCGGCCGCGATCTCAACCTTTCACGCACGGCCGTGCAGGCGCGTATCGCTCGGCTCGAGCGGGACGGCATAATCCTTGGCTATACGACGACACTCGCTTCCGACGTGGTGGCAGGCGTCATGGCGCTGGTTTCGCTGTCCATTTCAGTGCGGCCGTGCGCGCTCGTCACTGACAGGCTTGCCGAATGGCCGGAGGTCGAGCGCATATACTCGATCGCCGGTGATCGGGACGCCGTGCTGGTTGTCTCGGCCGCTTCGCCGCAAGCGCTGTCCCAACTGGCCGATCGCCTTCAGACCATCGAAGGGATCAGGAACGTCGAGACAACGGTCATTTTGTCACAACGGACAGGATCGACACAGGCCTGATTGCAACTTGGGGGGAAACTCCGACTGACCGCACCTTCAATTTCCCCATCAACCATCTTTTTTGGGAAAAGGCGATATTCAGTTCCGTCGGCGCTGGCCGCCGGCGAGCCCCCGCCTCAATGCAGCTTGGCGATCGACAGTCCGTCTTCCTTCGCCCGCGCCTTGACCGACTCCTCGCTGCGGGTCAGCGCCTTGGCAATGGCCTTCAGCGCCATGCCCTTCTTGGCGAGCGTGTGCAGCTTCTGGATTTCGTCCTGGCGCCAGGGCTGGCGATGTCGTTCAAAGCGTTCGGCCATGGCCCCTTATAGGCCGATCCCGCACCGCTGACCATGGCCGGGGCCGCATGATAGGTTGCTTACAAATGCGTCATGGACGCCTGTGCCGCTTGCCATTGTATCGCGGTGCAGCAAGATAGCCCGATCGGGAGACGTTATATCATTTGGGGTTGTCTATGCGTTTTGGTGTGCTCCTTTGCTGTGTCGCTTCGTCTGCCATAACCATGCCCGCGCTGGCGCAGACGCGGGGCGTGCCTGCGTCCGACTCGGATCAGGCCCCGACTGGCCAGAGCAGCGATATCGTCGTCACCGCCAAGCGACTCGACACCGCGCGCGAGCATATCCAGCCGAGCCTGGGCGCCTCCAATTATGAAATCAGCAGCGAGACGATCAAGGCGCTGCCCGGCGGCGAGAACCAGCAGTTCAACCAGATCCTGCTCCAGGCGCCCGGCATCGTGCAGGACGGTTTCGGCCAGTTCCACGTCCGCGACGACCATAACGGGCTGCAATACCGCATCAACGGCACCATCCTGCCCGAAGGTCTGGCGGTATTCGGCCAGACCCTGTCGCCGCGCCTGGTCGACAAGGTCAACATCCTGACCGGCGCGCTGCCCGCGCAATATGGCCTGCGCACGGCGGGCGTGATCGACATCACGACCAAGAGCGGCCTGTTCGACAATGGCGGCACCGCGTCCATCTATGGCGGCAGCCACAATACCATCCAGCCCAGCCTGACCTATGGCGGCTCGAGCGGAAGCACCAATTACTTCGTGTCGGGCGATTACCGGCACAGCGGCCTGGGCATCGAGAGCGTCGATGGCCGGTCCAACCCGGTGCATGATGATACCGACCAGTATCAGGGCTTTGCCTATGTCGACCATATCCTGGACGACCAGAACCGCGTGTCCTTCGTCGGCGGCTATTCCAACCAGTGGTTCCAGATCCCCAACCCGGTCGGGCAACAGCCGAGCGCGGGATGGAGCGTCGGCGGCCAGACTGCCTTCCCCAGCGAAAAGCTGAACGAGACGCAGCTGGAGAAGACCGGCTTCGGCCAGGTCGCGTTCCTCCACGATGCCGAGCCGCTGACGGTGCAGGCGTCGCTGTTCGCGCGCTATTCCTCGCTGCGCTATCGCCCCGACGTGCTGGGCGAGCTGCTCTATAACGGCCAGGCGCAGCAGGCGTATAAGCAGGACTTCGCGATCGGCGGACAGGTCGACGCGGTCTATCATGTCGGCAGCGCCCATACGCTGCGCGGCGGCCTGCTCGTCACCCGCGACCGCTCGACCAGCGACACCACGACCCAGGTGTTCCCGGTCGATGCGAATGGCGGCCAGACGGGCGAGCCGATCGCGATCACCGACAATGGCGGCAAGACCGCGACCAGCTTCAGCGCCTATCTGCAGGACGAATGGAAGCTCGCGCCCAAGCTGACGCTCAACTATGGCGGCCGCTACGACCTCTATAACGGCTATCGGCGCGAGGGGCAGCTGTCGCCGCGCGTCAACCTGGTCTGGCAGCCGGGCAGCATCTATACGCTCCATGCGGGCTATTCGCGCTATTTCGTGCCGCCGCCCTTCGAGCTGGTCGGCAATACCAGCATCGCCAAGTTCGTCGGCACCAGCGCCTATCCTGCCAATCCGCTCAACGACGTGCCCTATGCCGAGCGGCAGGATTATTTCGACGTCGGGTTCCAGGCCAAGCCCAGCCGTTATTTCACCTATGGCATCGACGCCTATTACCGCATCTCGAAGAACCTGATCGACGAGGGGCAGTTCGGCGCGCCGATCATCCTGACCCCGTTCAACTATAAGCAGGGTCGCATCGGCGGTATCGAGGCGAATGTCAGCTATGCGCGCGGCGGCCTGCTCGCTTATGCCAATTTCGCCGCCGCCAAGGCGAAGGGGCGCAACATCGTCTCCAGCCAGTTCAGCTTCTCGCCGGACGATCTGGCCTATATCGCCAACCATTACATCTATCTGGATCACGACCAGACCTTCACCGGCTCGGCGGGCCTGTCCTATGCATTCAGCCAGGGCACGAAGCTGGGCGGCAGCATGATCTATGGCTCGGGGCTGCGCCGTGACGATGACGTCAACGACATTCCCAACGGCGCAAAGATCGCACCCTATGCGCAGTTCAACCTGACCGCGAGCCAGCATCTGGCCGGGCCCAATCTCGACATCCGCTTCGATGTCATCAACGTGCTCGACCACAAATATGAAATCCGCGACGGAACCGGCGTGGGCGTCGGCGCGCCGCAATATGGCCCGCGTCGCGGTTTCTTCGTGGGGCTGTCGAAGGCGTTCTGATGCCATGATTGTCCTCCCCCGATAGGGGAGGGCTACCGGCGAAGCTGGGGGAGGGGTGTCCCGTTATCGGGACACCCCTCCGTCCCCTTGCGGGGAGGAATGAAGCCGATCAGCCGATCCCGTATTTCTTCATCCGCTGCGGTAGCGTCTTGTCGAGCGCGGTCGCCAGCGTCCGGTCCTGCGCGGCCTGGGTGGTCATGCCCAGATGCGCCTCGGCCAGTGCCCGGCCATAGAGCGCCCAGGCCCGCCTTGGATCAAGGGCCAGCGCCGCGTTAAAATCGGCCAGCGCGGCCTGATCCTCCTTCAGGCGGAGATGGACGAAGCCGCGGCTGTCGAGAAAGCTGCCATTGCGGGGCAGCGCGCGCACGGCGGCGTTGCAGTCGCCCATCGCCTTGTCCAGATCCTTGTCGGCCAGCATCCGCGCCCAGCATCGCCCGTTCTGCGCGGTACTGCGCTCGGCATCCTCGCGGCGGCCGGTCATCCACAGATCATATTGCGCGATCGCCGCATCGAACGCGTCCGCGCGGGCATAAAGCTGCGCCATCTGCAGGCGCGCGGCGTCTTCGCGCGGCAATTGGGTGTTCAGCAGGTCGAGGTCGCCGATCGTCCCCGCCGGATTGCCTGCGCGAACCCGCAATTCGGCACGGATCAGCCGCGCGCGCGTGTCGGTGGGATCCAGCGTCAGGGTGGTGTTCAGATCGTCGATCGCCAGCACGGGGCGGCGCTGCGCCATATACGCCAGCGCGCGCTGGCGGGGAAAGCGCGGGTCCTTGGGCGCCATCGCGATCGCCTTGGTAAAGTCGTCGATCGCGCGGGGCAGGTCGTGCTGCGTCACATACATCGCACCGCGGCGGCTATAGCCCTCGGCATCGGTCGGCGTCGCGTCCGTGGTCGCGCCTTGCGCCGTCACGACGGCGGCGGTGGCATCGGCATGGGCGGTCGAGTCGAACAGACGCCCGCCATTATAGGTGAAATAGATGCGATGCTGCGCATTGGAGACATAGAGGCGGTGCGAGACGAAGAAGTCCGCGCCCAGCAGCATGTCGGTGTCGATCGAGCCCATATCCTCGATATGCAGGCGGACATTGTGCAGTTCCTCATTGCCGATCTTCAGCAGCTTGAACCGCGCGATCCAGCTCTGCACCACATGGCTGCCCAGGCCATAGCCCGCCCCGGCCAGCTCGACGCCGGGATCGCCGGGATGCACCCCGGCGCGGGCGGCGGCGCGCAGCGACACGGTGGTCTGCGTCGCGCCGGTGTCGAACGTCGCGTTCAGCTTCGCCCCGTCCAGCTCGACCGTACCCACCGTGTGACGCTGTCCATTGTCGCGGCTCTCGATCGGGATTTCGAAAAAGGGCTGGCCGCCGGTCCAATAAGCCATGGCCGACTTGCCGCAATTGCTCGGCTTGAACAGCCGGACCATGCCGCCGGGCAGGTCATATTCGACATCCCCCAACCCCAGGACATTCTGACCGATCAGGCCGATCTGGCCGACATAGCTGCCGCTGACGATGAACTGGACATTGGGGATGTCGAGCCCGGCCAGCTTGAAATCCTTGACGGTCGTCATCGAGGCGTCGGAGCTGCCGCCGATGCCACCGACTCGGAAGCCCATGGGCAGGGACCGGAGCGACAGACCCAGCTCACGCGCCTCGGGCGGGGAGATGTTGCTATAGGCAGCACCGCTGTCGAGGATGAAGGGCGCGGGCTTGCCGTTGATCCGGGTTTCGACGACCGGGCGAAAGCCCTGCATCGTGATGGGGATCGCCACCATCTGTCCGATCTTGCACGGCGTCGCGGCCATGGCCGGGCTCGCCGTCCCGATCATCAACGCCGCCAGCGCACCCGCCTTGCGATAGGCCCCGATCATCCCCGTCATCCCCATTTCGCGTTGCGGCGGCGAACCTATCAGGGCGTGAAACCGACGAAGATGACGGGATGCTTAAATCGCGGAAATGCAAGTTGAGGGAGGTCGTAACCGGCCGCCAATATTTTGTTCCGCCGGCCAATCATGAAATTCATGACATGTAGCGCACATGGCCTCATCGAGAATATGGAGGAATTATCAAGCCTATTCAGTGCATTGGTCATCGACTGTCATTTTGTCCAACATAAATCATCTTCTGTACGGATATTTCAAAGTGTTGCCGGGTTGGGCCCCCGCATATCGCGGAGACCCGTCATGGCCACAGCGGCATTGCCCAATTCTTCTTCATCCCGTGCGCCGGACGCTGACCGGCGGCGCGCGACTCGCTGGCTTCAGGCCCTCAACTTCTTCATGGCGGACATGCAGGCGGGGATCGGCCCGTTCCTGGGCGTCTTCCTGCAACAGCGCGGATGGCAGACCGGGCCGATCGGCTCGGTCATGACGCTGGGCGGCGTCGCGGGCATGGTGATGACCGTGCCTGCGGGCGCGTTCATCGACCATACCGACAAGAAACGCTGGGTGGTGGTGATCACCGGCATCTGCACCGTGCTCGCGTCCTTCCTGATCCTCTGGTCGCAGGCGGGCGTGGTCGTCGGGGTCAGCCAGGTGGCGACCGCGATCGCGGGGGCGGCGATCGGCCCGGCGGTGACCGGCATGACGCTGGGCGTCGTCCGGCAAAAGGGCTTCAACGCGCAGAATGGCCGCAACCAGGCGTGGAACCATGCGGGCAACATGGTCGGCGCGGGCCTGTCGGGCTTTCTGGGCTGGAAATTCGGGATGCCCGCCATCTTCTACCTCGCCGCGGCGTTCGGCGTGCTGGCGATCATCTCGGTCCTGTCGATCCCCGAGCGCGCGATCGACCACCGCGCGGCGCGCGGGCTGGAGGACAAGGACGGCGACGAGGATCAGGAAGGCGGCCAGGCGGAGGGGTTCAAGACGCTCCTGGCCAACAAGCCGATGCTGATCCTGGCGGCGGCGCTGGCCTGTTTCCACCTGGGCAACGGCGCGATGCTGCCGCTATACGGCATGGCGGTGGTCGGCGCGGGCAAGGGCGATGCGGCGATGTTCACCGCAACCACGGTGATGGTCGCGCAGGCCGTCATGATCGTCGCCAGCCTGGTCGCGATGAAGGTCGCCGCCGGGCGGGGCTACTGGTTGGTGCTGCTGATCTCGTTCGCGGCGCTTCCCTTGCGCGGCTTCCTGGCCGGCAGCTTCATCGAACATTGGGGCGTGTGGCCGGTCCAGGCGCTCGACGGCATCGGCGCGGGGCTTCAGAGCGTGGCGGTGCCGGGCCTCGTCGCCTGCCTGCTGAACGGCACCGGCCGGGTCAATGTCGGCCAGGGTGCCGTGATGACCATCCAGGGCGTCGGCGCCTCGCTGTCGCCGGCGATCGGCGGCTGGCTGGCGCAGGAACTGGGCTATCACATCGCCTTCTACATTCTGGGCGGCTTTGCGGTGGCGAGCCTGGCGCTGTGGATCGGGTTCGCGGGAACGCTGCGCCCGGCCTGTGCCGGGAACGCCGAGCCCCGGGAGGCAAAGGCATGAGCGGCTTCGCCTGGGTCCATATCGGAGACCTGCACCTGGACGAGGATGACGGCTGGCAGAGCCTCGACCGGCTGCATGCGATCGTCGGACAGGTGAACGCCCACATGGGCAGCGCCGACTTCGTCTTCGTGCCCGGCGACAATGCCAATCACGGCACGCCCGAACAATATGCCCGGATGCTGGAAGCGCTGGCGCCGCTAAGCCTGCCCTGGCGCATCATCCCCGGCGACCATGATTTCGAGCCGGGCGACCTGTCCGCCTATGAGGCCGCGATCCCCGAGGCGCATCGGCCGGAGACCGAGGTGATCGCGGGGCATCGCTGCCTGTTCCTCGACGTCGTGTCGGCGGGGGCGGGCGGGCCGGATTTCCGGCTGACCATGCATCACCGCAATCGCCTGTCCGAGGAACTGGCGCGAGCGAAGGCGGCAGGCGAGGTGCCCTTGGCCTTCATGCACGCCTATCCTGGCGATCTGGCGGCGGACGGCGACCGGATCGCGCGCCAGTTCATCGACGGCGCGGTCGCCTTTGTCGATACCGGCCATACCCATTATAACGAGCTGCTCAACGACGGCCGCGTGGTCTATGGCGCGACCCGCTCGACCGGGCAGATCGAGGAGGATGGCGGTGCGCCGGGCTTCACCATCGTCTGTGTCCAGGACCGGGTGGTCAGCTGGCGCTTCCGACGGCTGGACGCGCCGTGGCCGCATGTCCAGATCGTCTCGCCGGGCGATGTCCGGCTCATCACCCGCCCGACCGACCCGCATCAGGTGCCACGTCCCGGCGCGGTGGAGGTGTTCGCCCGGCTGTTCGGCGGAGATGCGCCGCCGGTCGCACGGGTCGGCGACCGCGACACGCCTATGACGCGCGGCGGCGATGGCCTGTGGCGCGCGACGGTGACGCTGGACGAGGGGCTCAACCCGATCGAGGTCCGTTGCGGAGACGGCTATGACCGGATCGAGTGCCTGGTCCGCGACGCCCATGCGATCCCGAAGCGCCGACTGCCCGTGGCACCGGGCGAGGATTGCCACGCGATCGGCGCCTGGCCTATCGCCGGGATCGACGGTGCCCAGCTCGGGCCCAACAAGAATGGGTGCGGATGGTGACCTTTGCCTATGGAGCCACCTGGGCGATTGCGGGCCTGTCGACGGCGGGCGTGATCGCACGGCCGATGCGCTGGCCCGAATGGATATGGGCGGTGACGGGGGCAGTCCTGCTGATCGTCCTCGGCCTGATGCCGCTGGCACAAGCGGGGCAGGCGGTTGCCAAGGGCCTCGACGTCTATCTCTTTCTGACCGGCATGATGCTGCTGAGCGAGACCGCGCGCGAACATGGCGCGTTCGACTGGATCGCCGCCACCGCCGTCAACATGGCGGGCCGGTCGCGCGCAAAGCTGTTCGCGCTGGTCTATGCGACGGGCGTGGTCGTCACGACCTTCATGTCGAACGATGCGACAGCCGTCGTCCTGACCCCCGCCGTGTTCGTCGCGGCGAAGAAGGCGAAGGCCGATCCGTTGCCCTTGCTGTTCGCCTGCGCGCTGATCGCCAATGCGGCCAGCTTCGTGCTGCCCATTTCCAACCCCGCCAACCTCGTTCTCTATGGTGGCCACATGCCGCCGTTGGGCGCGTGGATGAAGGCGTTCGCATTGCCCTCGATCGGGTCGATCGTGGTGACCTATGGGGTGCTGCGCTGGACGCAGCGGGCGCGGATCGCGGGGGACTGCGAATCCGATGTGACGCGCGAGGCGCTGTCGACCGGCGGCAAGCTGGCGATTGCGGGCATCGTGCTGACCGCGCTGCTGCTCCTGACCATGTCGGCGCTCGACGTCGAACTGGGCCTGCCGACCGCCTTGGCAGGCATCGCGACGGCGGTGGTCGTGTCGCTGCTGGCGGGGCGCTCGCCGGTGACGTTGGCGCGGTCGGTCAGCTGGGGCGTGCTGCCGCTGGTCGCGGGGCTGTTCGTGCTGGTCGAGGCGCTCGACCGGACCGGCGTGATCGCCTGGGTGGCGCGGGGCCTTCGCGATATGCTGACTGATCCGACGCGCGCGGCGGCGGTGTCGGGGACGGTGCTGGCGTTCGTCAGCAATGCGATGAACAATCTGCCGGCCGGCCTGGTCGCCAGCAGCGCCATCGCCCAGGCGCATCCGCCGCAGATCGTCACCGACGCGCTGCTGATCGGGGTCGACCTGGGACCGAACCTGTCGGTGACGGGATCGCTGGCGACGATATTGTGGCTTCAGGCTATCCGGCGCGAGGGCGAGGATGTGAGTTTCCTCGCCTTCCTGAAGGTCGGGGCGGTGGCGATGCCGCTCGCCTTGCTGGCGGCGCTGGGGATTCGGTTGCTGATCGGGTAGCGCCACCCTCCGTTCGCACTGAGCGAAGTCGAAGTGCATGCGGGACGGTTGCCCCTTGGCCTTCGACTTCGCTCAGGCTGAACGGAGTTTGGTAATCATAGCGTCGCCAGGTTGATCGCCCCGTCCTTGTCCAGCCACTGCCCCGCCTCCGGCATCGGGTATTTCAGCCCCGTGGCGCAGTTGAACAGGACCACCCGCTCATCCTCGTCGACCAGATTGTCGCGCACCGCCTGTTTGTACGCTGCCAGCGTCGCCCCGCCCTCGGGACACAGCAGCAAGCCGTCGCGCCTGGCGCAATCTTCCACCGCCTTCAGGATCGCCGGGTCGCCCACCGCCAGCGCCGCGCCGCCGGACTCCCGCACCGCGCGCAGGATCAGGAAGTCGCCGACCGCTTTCGGCACGCGAATCCCCGCCGCCACGGTCGCGGCATCCTCCCAACGCTCGGCATGCTCTTCGCCCGCCTCATAGGCGCGAACGATCGGAGCGCAGCCGCTCGCCTGCACCGCATACATGCGCGGCCGCTTTGAGCCGATCCAGCCCAGCCGCTCCATCTCGTCGAACGCCTTCCACATGCCGATCAGGCCGGTGCCGCCGCCGGTGGGATAGAAGATCGCATCGGGCAGGTCCCAGCCCGCTTGCGCGGCCAGTTCCAGCCCCATCGTCTTCTTGCCCTCGATCCGGTACGGCTCCTTCAGCGTCGAGAAGTCGAACCAGCGCCCCTCGGCCGCCCCGCGCCCGACGATGGCACCACATTCGTCGATCTGGCCGTTGACCCGCCAGACGCGCGCACCCTGGGCGGCGATCTCGCGGACATTCACTTCCGGAGTCTCCTCCGGGCAGAGGATCACCGTCTCGATCCCGCACCGCGCGGCATAGGCGGCCAGCGCCGCGCCCGCATTGCCGTTGGTCGGCATCGCGATCCGCGTCACACCCAGCTCGCGCGCCATCGCCACCGCCATGACCAGGCCGCGCGCCTTGAACGATCCGGTGGGCAGCCGCCCCTCGTCCTTGACCAGCACCGAGCCCCCGCCCGAGCGCGGGATGGGGATCAGCGGCGTCTCGATCTCGCCCAGCGACACGATGCTGTCCGTCCGCCGGACCGGCAGCAGTTCGCGCCAGCGCCACAGATCGGTGTCGCGCGCGGCGATGGTGTCGCGCGACACCGCCTTGCCCAGCGCCTCCAGGTCGTAGCGGACGAGCAGCGGCCGCCCGGCGCGTGACAGGCCGTGCAGCCGGTCCGCCTCATACCGCTCGCCGGTCAGCGAACATTCCAGATGGGTGACGAAGGTCGGGCGGTCTTCGGTGAGGTTGCGATTCATGGGCGCAGCCTATCGGTCGAAACCGCCCGACGCCATACGCTTAGCCGGGTGTGGCCGCCGACCCGGCGAGCAGCCCGCCGTCGATGCTGAACTCTGCGCCGGTCACATAGGTCGCCTCGTCGGACGCCAGCATGACCGCGATCGCCGCCACCTCGTCCGGCTCGCCGAAGCGTTTCAGCGGCGTATCGGCGACCAGCGCCGCCATCTTCGCCGCGCGGTCGGGGCCGGTGCCCAGCATCGGCTCCCAGATCGGGGTCAGGATCGCGGCGGGGTGGATGGAATTGCAGCGGATCGTCCATCCGTTCTGCGCACAATAGAGCGCGACCGTCTTGCTATGGTTGCGGATCGCCGCCTTGGACGAGGCATAGGCCGCCGCGCCCGGTATCCCGACCAGCCCCGAGCGCGACGAGATGTTGATGATCGAGCCCGCGCCCTTCGCCTTCATCGCGCCGATGGCATAGCGACAGCCGAGGAAGGTGCCGTCGAGGTTGACCCGGTGCACCGCGTGCCAGTCCTCCAGCGACGCATGTTCGGGATCATGGGGCACGAAGCCCTGCTCGAATCCGGTGATCCCGGCATTGTTGACGACGACGTCGGCGGTCGGGACGATGTCCGCCAGTCGCGCCCAGTCGGCTTCCTCGGCGACGTCCAGCGGCTCGAAGCGGCAATCCAGCGTATCGGCGGCGGCCCGGCCGGTCTCGGCATCGCGGTCGGTCAGGATGACGGTCGCGCCTTCGTCGTGAAAGCGGCGGGCGATGGCACGGCCGATCCCGCGCGCCGCGCCGGTGACGACGCACGTCTTGTTCTGCAAACGGGGCATAAAATCTCTCGAAATGGGGGCAGGGGGCGGTTCATGCCGCCGTGAAGACCTGTGCCGCGTCAGCGGTGCCGCTGGACCATGTCGAGAACTCCTGGTTTCGGGTCGTTCCTATCACCGACCAGTGTCCGCTTCATCTCCTTTGTTCGCGCCTCTGCGCGAACAAACTACCTCGCCGTGATCCCGGCAATCTGCCGATCATGCACCCGCGACAATGTCGCCAATGCCGTCACCGCGCCGATCAGGCACATCAGCATGTCCCATTGCGTGTCCCAGGGATCGCCCTGCGTCCCCAGAAATTCGTCCGCACCCTGACCCAGCGCCATCGCCGCGCCGAACTCGATCAGCTCATAGGTGGCGCTGACCGCCAGGCAACAGGCGAGGACGAGGGCCGTCAGCAACCCGCCGCGCACCAGGCTGCCGCGCCGGACCAGCCCTTCGCGAAACACGAGGGCGGGCACGAATCCCTGCGCGAAATGGCCCAGCCGGTCATAGGGATTGCGGGCCAGATCCAGCCAGTCCTGCACCCAATATCCGGCGGGCACGCGCGCATAGCTATAGGCGCCGCCCAGCATCAGGATCAGCCCGTGCACGCCGATCAGGATCAGCGCCAGGTCGGTCGGCACGAACCGCCGCCGCATAGCCCAGAGCAGGGGCAACACGATCAGCACCGGCGCGACCTCCATCCACCAGGTCGCCCGGTCGAACGGGTGGAGTCCCGAGGCAAGCAGCCCCACCACCCAAATCGCACTCAACAGCGCCAGCTTTGTCCCGCTCCCCATCACGGCGCCGACGATAACGCCAAGGGACAACCGGGCAAGTCGATTGCCCCGATCCCGCCGGGATGCCAAGGACGCGGTCGAAACAAGGACGAAGGCGCCATGATCCTACGCAGCGACGAGACCCAGGATGTCGAGGTGCCCGGCAGCGGCGCGATGCGGATGCACCTGTTCCGCCCGGCCATCGAGGGGCGCTTTCCCGGCATCCTGCTATTTTCCGAAATCTATCAGGTGACGGCGCCGATCCGGCGGCTGGCGGCGATGCTGGCGGGGCAGGGTTATCTCGTCGCAGTGCCCGAGGTCTATCACGAATATGAGCCCGCCGGCACGGTGCTGGCCTATGACAAGCCAGGCACGGACCGGGGCAACGACCTGAAATTCACCAAATCGGTCGCCGCCTATGACGCCGATGCCGCCGCTGCGCTGACCGCGCTCGCCGCGCATCCGGCGTGCAACGGGCGGTTGGGGACGTTCGGCGTGTGCCTGGGCGGGCATCTGGCATACCGTGCCGCGCTCGACCCGCGTGTCGGCGCGGCGGCATGTTTCTACGCGACCGATATCCATTCGGGCACGCTGGGCGCGGGGCGTCAGGACGACAGCCTGGCGCGCATGGACAAGTTGAAGGCCGAGACGATGTTCGTCTGGGGCCGGCAGGACCCGCATGTACCCTTTGCCGGACGCGAGGCGATCCGGGCGCGGCTGGAAGCGGTCGGCGCATCCTATGAATGGCATGAGGTGGCGGGGCAGCATGCCTTTCTGCGCGACGAAGGGCCTCGCTACGACCCCGCGCTGTTCCTGCAGGCGATGCAATGGACGCTGGCGCTGTACGCGCGAGCGCTGCGATAGGGGCCTCGCGCGTTCGCGGCGCAGGCGGCGTCGTGTTTGCAGAAGTTTAACGGATTCTGACCATTATGGACGGGAAAGAGAACCGTCCTCCCCATGCTGAGTCCTTGTTCCCCGCGCCGCCGTCCAGGCCCTCGGCGTCCGATCCTGTCCGATCGGCGGGGGGCGGCGATCGTCGAATTCGCGCTGGTCGCGGCGCCCTTCATCGCGCTGCTGCTGGCGATCCTCCAGACTGGTCTGGCCTATCTGGCGCAGGAGGCGCTGGAGAGCGCGGTGGAGACATCGGCGCGCAGCATCGTGACCGGCCAGGCCCAGGCCGCCGACATCCAGGGCAGCGGCGCCGGCATGAGCATCGCCCAGTTGACCGAGCGTTTCCGCCAGGCGGGGTGCAAGGGATTGCCCTCCTTCATGGCGTGCAACCGGCTGTATGTCGACGTGCGTAGCGCGTCGTCGGGCGCGGCCTTTGCCCCTGCCGCCGCGCCGCTCAACTATGACAGCCGCAGCGGCAAACCGACCAACCTGTCCTATGATCTGGGCAGCCAGGGATCGCTGGTGATGGTGCGGTTCATCTATCTCTGGCCGATGCGGCTGGCGCCCAATATCGACCTGAGCGGCAATGGCGGCACCACCACGCTGATCGCGACCTCGGTATCCAAGTCAGAGGCCTATCAGTGAGCCTGCGCCGTCTGATCGGGGATCGTCGGGGCGTGGCGATGATCGAATTCGCCCTCGTCCTGCCGGTCATGCTGATCTTGTATCTGGGCGGCGTGCAGTTGCAGGACGCGGTTTCCTGCAAGCGCAAGGTGACGATCACCGCCCGCGCGGCGGTCGATCTGATCGCCCAGAGTACGACCGGCGTAACCTCCGCCGCCGAAGTCCAGGCCAATCTGACTGCGGCGACGCAGGTGATGCAGCCCTATGCGCCCGGTACGACCCAGATCCGGGTGACAGAGATCGCGACCGACAGCCAGGGGCGTACTTCGATCGTCTGGAGCCGTGGTCAGAACGCCTATCCCTATACGCGTGGCATACGCGTGCGGGTCAATCCGGCCATGAGCGCGCCGGGGACCAGCTTCCTGCTCGCGGAGGTGGGCTATCCCTATAACCCGGTCGCGACCTTCGGCGTGTTCGGCCCGATCGCGCTCTACGACTATATCTGGATGGTTCCGCGCAACACGGACCAGATCGCCTGCTCGGATTGCTGACCCCCATGAACCTGTCTTTCCTGCAAGCCGCGCTCGGCGTGACCCGGCATCGCCGTGGCTCCGTGATGATGATGTTCGCGCTGGTCCTTCCCATGCTGGTCTTCACGATCGGCATGGGGATTGATTACGCGCGCGCGATGAAGGCGCAGACGAAGTTGAACGCGATCGCCGATGCCGCCGCGCTTTCGGCGGTCAGCAAGACGGCGTTGGGCATGGCCGACGATCAGGCCGTGGCCTATGCCCGCAGCTTCTTCGACACCCAGACGAGCAACGTCACCGGCTCAGGCGACGTGGTGATCACGAACGTGTCGATCAGTGCGCCGACCGACAATACGGGGCGGCGCAACGCCACGGTTCGCTACACCGGCGTGTCGAACAACGTCTTTGCCGCGATCCTGGGCATCAAGACGCTGACCGTATCGGGCCAGTCGCAGACGACCAATGCGACCGCGCCCGATATCGACTTCTACATGCTTCTGGACGTGTCCGGCTCGATGGCGTTGCCGACGACCAGCGCCGGGCTGGCCAAGGTCGCGGCGAGCAATTCGAAGAAGTGCCAGTTTGCGTGCCATTCGACCAAGGACCTGACCGGCCGGGATGCGAACGGCAATATGACGGACCTGTACGGCGTCGCCAAATCCTATGGCCTGACGTTGCGTATCGACGACGAGGGCGCAGCGGTATCCAAGCTGACGACCAATGCGACCAGCACGTCCAGCAAGAACGGCGCGCGCTATCAGATCGCGATCGCGACCTTCCGGGGCAAGGGAGGCTTTTCGATCCTCCAGTCCAAGACGGCCGACATGGCCACGGCGGCGTCCACGACGAAGCAGCTGAAACCGTCGCTCTTCTACAGCAACAGCTGCCCGACCCAGGCGTGCAAGTCGACCGATGTGGGCTATAACGACACCGATACCGGAACCAGCGATGCGATGGATCAGATCAACAGCCAGTTGATCAAGAACGATCCTGGCACCGGAATCGGATCGGCGGCCCCCCAGGCGGTGATGTTCCTCGTCACCGATGGCATGCGCGACGAGTATCGTTCCAACGGCAGACCCGAAATTGCCGTCGACACCGCCAAATGCGACATGATCAAGTCGCGGGGCGTGCGGATCGCGGTGCTCTACACCGAATATCTTTCCGACGCGCTGACCGGCGACTCCTGGTCCCAGAACAACGTCGCCCCCTATCTCTACAAGGTCGAACCGGCGCTTCAGGCCTGCGCGTCGCCCGGCCTTTATACGAAGGTTTCGACCGACCAGGACATTGCGACCGCGATGGCGGCGCTGTTCCAGAACGCCGTGGCGACCGCACGCATCACCCGGTGACGCGCGCGGCCGGGCTTATCCGGCCAGCGCCTCGACCTGCTCGGCCAGTTCCAGCCAGCGCATCTCGGCCTCGTCCTTTTCGTCCCGCGCCTTTTCGATCGCCTTCATCAGCCGGTCGAACTGCGCGGGGTCCTTGGCATAGAGATCGGGGTCGGCGAGCTTGGCCTCGTCGCGGGCGATGCCGGTTTCCAGTTCTTCAATCCGCTTGGGCAGCAGTTCGTAATCGCGCCGGTCCTTGTAGCTGAGCTTGGTCTTGGCCTGCACCGGCGCGGCGGGGGAGGGGGCGGCCTTGGCCGGGGCCTTCTTCGCCTCGGGCGCCTGTTTGCGCTTGGCCACCCAATCGGCATAGCCGCCCGCCACCACATCGACATTGCCCGACCCGTCCAGCCCCAGCGTCACCGTCACCGTGCGGTCCAGGAAGTCGCGGTCGTGGCTGACGATCAGGACGGTGCCGTCATAATCGCCGATCACCTCCTGCAACAGGTCGAGCGTCTCCAGGTCGAGATCGTTGGTCGGCTCGTCGAGGACCAGCAGGTTGGATTCGCGCGCGAATTCGCGGGCGAGCAGCAGGCGCGAGCGTTCGCCGCCCGACAGCGTCCCGATCTTCGCCTCGGCCAGCGAGGGATCGAACAGGAACTCCTTCAGATAGCCATGGATATGTTTGCGGGTGCCGCGCACGTCGATCCAGTCGCCGCCGTCCGCCAGCACCTCGCGCACCCGCTTTTCCGGGGCCATCAGCTTGCGCTGCTGGTCGATGATGACGCCGTCCAGCGTCTTGGCCAGGAAGACCGTGCCCTCGTCGGGCTGGATCTCGCCGGTCAGCAAGCGCAGCAACGTCGTCTTGCCCGCCCCGTTCGAGCCGACGATGCCGATCCGGTCGCCGCGCGTGACCTTCAGGGTCAGGTCCTTGATGATCGTGCGGTCGCCGTAACGCTTGGTGACATGCTCGGCCTTGATGACCTCCTTGGTCTTCACGTCGTCAGAAGCGATGCCGAGCTTGGCGGCACCCTGCGGCCCGATCATCGCGGCGCGGGTGGCACGCATCTGGTGCAGCTTTTCGAGGCGGCCCTGGTTGCGCTTGCGCCGCGCGGTGACGCCGCGGTGGAGCCAATGCTCCTCGATCTTGAGTTTCGCGTCGAGCTTCTCGGCGGCGCGTTGTTCCTCGGCATAGACCTGTTCGGTCCAGGCGTCGAAGCCGCCGAAGCCGACCTCGTTGCGGCGCATCTGCCCGCGATCCAGCCACAAGGTCGACTTGGTGAGGCGGGTCAGGAAGGTGCGGTCATGGCTGATGACCACGAACGCGCCGGTGAAGCGCTTCAGCCAGTCCTCCAGCCATTCGATGGCGGCGAGGTCGAGATGGTTGGTCGGCTCGTCGAGCAGCAGCACGTCGGGGTTCATCGCCAGCGCGCGCACGATGGCCGCACGGCGCTTTTCGCCGCCGCTGGCGGTGGAGGCGTCGCGGGTCAGGTCGATGCCCAGCTGCCCGGCGATCGCCTCGGCCTCATAGCTTTCCGGCGCCCCCTCGCCCGACAGCACATAGTCCATTAGCGTGGCACAGCCGATCAGGTCCGGGTCCTGTTCGAGGTACACGACGTGCGTGCCCGGCACGATCATCCGCCGCCCCTCGTCGGAATCGATGATCCCGGCGATCAGCTTCAACAGGGTCGATTTGCCCGCCCCGTTGCGCCCGATCAGCGCCAGCCGGTCGCGCGGACCGATATGGATGTCGAGATGCCGGAAGAGCCAGCCCGAGCCTTGCACAAGGCCCAGGTCTTCATAGGAAAGAACGGGTGCTGCCATGATAGGGATGCAGTTAGGCGCGGGAGCGGAACCCGGCAAGCGGTCCATGCGCTGTCGCGCCGCTGCATGATCCATTCAGAGGCTGTTCAACGGTTGCCCGCTATGCCAGTTTCATGTCGATGACCGTCCTTCTGGCTCTGCTCGCCGCACCGCTGGGCTCGCCGCCGATGTTCGATCCGCCGATGATGTCGGGGGGCGATCAGCGTCGCGGCGACCAGATCCGTGCGTATCAGCAGCGCAAGGAAGGCAATTTGTCGCTGCGCGAGATCGAGGCGCGGGTCGTGCCCATCATGCGCGACGCGCAATATATCGGCGTCGACTATGATGCGCAGGCGGCGGTTTACACGCTTAAATTCCTGCGCAATGGCACGGTCATCTGGGTGGAGGTGGACGGCCGCACGGGCCGCATCATCGGCCGGACCGACGGCGGATGACCGGCCGCTCGGTGAGCCTCATGGACATACAGGGAGTTGTACGATGCGCGTTCTGATCGTCGAGGACGAGCCCAATCTCGGCCAGCAGCTGAAGGCCACGCTGGAGGGTGCGGGCTACGCCATCGACCTGGCCACGGACGGCGAGGAGGGGCATTTCCTCGGCTCGACCGAGAGCTATGACGCGATCGTCCTCGACCTCGGCCTGCCGGAGATCGACGGGCTGACCGTGCTCGACCGCTGGCGCAAGGAGGGCAAGACCATGCCCGTCCTGGTGCTGACCGCGCGCGACAGCTGGTCGGACAAGGTGGCCGGGCTGGATGCGGGCGCCGACGATTATGTCGCCAAGCCTTTCCAGACCGAGGAACTGATCGCCCGCCTGCGTGCGCTGATCCGGCGCGCCAGCGGCAATGCCTCGTCCGAGCTGACCGCCGGCGATGTCCGCCTCGACACCCGCTCGGGCAAGGTCACGCGCGCGGGCGAGCCGGTGAAGCTGACCGCGCAGGAATATAAGCTGCTCAGCTATCTGCTTCACCACAAGGGTAAGGTCGTCAGCCGCACCGAGCTGATCGAGCATATCTACGACCAGGATTTCGACCGCGATTCGAACACGATCGAGGTGTTCGTGACGCGCATCCGCAAGAAGCTGGGCCAGGATGTGATCACCACCATCCGGGGCCTGGGCTATAGCTTGGACGATCCGGCGGCGGGTGGCGCGGCGGCCTGATCCGGTCCTTCCCGTGACGGATATGATCATCTCGCGCCCGACGCTGCGTACGGGCTCGCTGTCGCGCCGCATGATCCTGATCGCCGCTGGGTGGATCCTGGTCCTGCTGACCGGCGGCGGCTTTGCGCTCGATCGGGTGCTGGTGTCGGCCGTCACGCAGAATTTCGACGATCGCCAAGCCTATGTGCTCCAGTCGATGCTGGTATCGGCGCAAATCGTTCAAGGCGAAGTCTGGTTTAGCCGCGAGCCGGCCGATCAGGGTTTTCTCGAACCGGGGTCGGGCATTTATTGGCAGGTATCTGCTCCCGGTCTGGAGCCCTATGCGTCACGCTCGCTCTGGGACCGGCGGCTGACCTATGGCGCGCCGCACAATGACGATACGATCCACGTCTATACCAGCACCCAGTTTCCCGATGAAAAGCTGCGCGTCGTCGAACGCGATGTGAAGCTGCCCGGCTCCGATGTGCGCTGGCGGTTTCAGGTGGCACAGCGGACGACGGGATTGGATGCGCAGGTCGGAGCCCTGCGCCGCATCCTGATCCGCAGTTTCGCGCTGCTCGGTGTCGGCCTGCTCCTGATGGCGGCGATGCAGACCTTTTACGGCCTATATCCCTTGCGCCGGGTGCGCGAGGAGATCGCCGCGATGCGGGTCGGGAAAGCCGACCGTATCTCCGACGCGATGCCCAACGAGGTCGCGCCGATGGTCGAGGAGTTGAACGCGCTCATCGAGCATAACGAGAGACAGGCCGAGGAGGCGCGGCGCCATGCGGGCAATCTGGCCCATGCGCTTAAGACCCCGCTGACCGTCATCATGAACGCCGCGACCGCCCAGTCCGAGGACCTGGCCGAGACGGTGATCCGCGAGGCGCGCACGATGCGCCGGCAGGTCGACCACCATCTGGCGCGCGCCCGCGCGGTCGGTCGGCGCGGCTCGGCGCACAGCCGCGCCGAGGTCTGGCCCAGCCTGCAGTCGGTCGAACGCGCCGTGGGCCGCCTCTATCGCCATGTCCGCATCGACATTGATGGCCCCAAGGACTTGGTCGTGCATGTCGAGCGGCAGGACCTGGACGAGATGCTGGGCAATCTGGTCGAGAACGCGGCCAAATATGGCGGCGGCAGCGTCTTCGTGACCGTCTCCGCCCAGGCCGGCTTTGTCGAGATGCTGGTCGAGGACGACGGCACAGGCATCCCCGAGAACGAACGCGTCCGCATTTTCGACCGCGGCGTCCGGCTGGACACGGGCAAGCCGGGCACGGGCCTGGGCCTCGCCATCGTTCGCGACGTGGCCGAAATCTACGGCGGCACCGTCGCGCTGGAGGAAAGCGAGGATCTGGGCGGGCTGCTGGTGCGGCTCAGGCTTCCGGCGGCGGTGGGGTAGGGTTCGATCCGCTTCGGTGCCATCCGGCTGTTGCCCGGATTGCAGCCCTGTCACCGGTCGGTTAACGGCCCGCCCCTGCCGATACGCATTGTATCGGTCACGGGGGAATTTCATGAATATCTTCAAGGGGCTGGCGATGGTCGTTGGTCTGTGTGCGGCGTCGCCCGCGCTGGCAAGCTCGTTGGTGCTCGAGGCCAATGGCGCGCGGGCGCAGGATCGCTGGGGCGGCGAACTGGGATTGGGTTACGCGTTCGATATCGGACGGATCAGCCTGCGCCCGATCGGTGGCGTCTTCATCCACCATGACGAGAACAACCCGAACCGCACGGATTATTTCAGCAACGGTCAGTCGCGTTGCCGTGCGCCGAACGGGCAGTTTACCGACACGTCCGATTGCGCGGCTATCGCTTTCAAGGGTTATGCCAAGGCGGAGGCGCTCTATGTCTTCCCGCAGGGCTACGAACTTGGCGGCGGCGCCCGGTTCAGCAGCGACTCCGTACGGCCCTATGGAACGCTTGCCCTTCCTATCGGCACCAAGGCACGCCTGAAGGGCAATGTGGGGGACCGCTATTACGCGCTGGGCGTGAAGGTCAGCTTCTGATCCGGGGTGGCGGCCCCGATCAGGCCGCCACCGTTTCCAAAGCCTCCATCGCCCGCGCCGCGATGCCGATCGACCGCTTGCGCGCCGCATGGTCGAAGATCGCACTGACCACCATCACTTCGTCTACCTTGGTCCGCTCGATGAAGGCCGCGAGCTGGCGTTGCACCGTCGCGGGGCTACCGATCGCCGAGCAGGACAGGACGTGGTCTAGGATCGCAGACCCTTGTGCGCCGAGGCTCTCGCGATAGCCGGGGACGGGCGGGGGCAGCTTGCCCGGCCGGCCGGTGCGTAGCGCAACGAAGGCCTGTTGTTGCGAACTCGCCAGCAGCGCCGCCTCTTCATCCGTATCGGCGGCGAAGACGTTGAATCCCGCCATGGCATAGGGCTTGTCGAGCACCGCCGACGGCCGGAAATCGCGGCGATAAATGGCCAGCGCGTCGTCCAGCGCATCGGGCGCGAAGTGCGATGCGAAGGCGTAGGGCAGGCCCAAAGCGGCAGCGAGTTGCGCGCCGTAGAGGCTCGATCCCAATATCCACATCTGCGGCTTGGCGCCCGCGCCTGGCGTGGCGACGATCCCCGTCTGTCCGTCATCGGCGAAATAGCTCTGCAGCTCCATCACGTCGCGCGGGAAGGCGTTGGGATCGCTGTCCAGCGTCCGGCGCAGCGCGCGCGCGACACGCTGGTCCGATCCCGGCGCGCGGCCCAGGCCCAGGTCGATGCGGCCGGGGAAAAGCGCGTCGAGCGTCCCGAACTGCTCGGCGATGGTCAGCGGCGCATGGTTGGGTAGCATGATGCCGCCCGCGCCGATGCGGATGGTCTTCGTCGCCTGGCCGACATGGGCCAGCACGACGGCAGTCGCGGCGGACGCGATGCCCGCCATGCCATGATGCTCGGCGGTCCAGTATCGATGATAGCCGACCGATTCGGCATGGGCGGCGAGGTCGGCGGCATTGGCCAGCGCCTGGGCCACGGTGCCACCCTCGATGACGGGCACCAGATCGAGCAGGGAATAGTGTGTCATGACAGGGAGATGGGGATGCAGGCCCCGCCCCGCCAGCCAAATCCGGGTATCAGAAGGTCAAGCCATACTTCACGGCCACGCCGCGTTCGGGCGGCAGCATCGCGATATGGCCCGGATCGCGCCGCCAGAACAGATGCGTCGACAGCTCGCCCGTGCCCAGCATCACGCCGTGTCGCGCCTCGACCAGCAGCTCGCGCCCCGTCGGGGCCAGCGACAGGCGCTCGGCCGTCCAGCCATCGACCGTGGCGCTCGCATAATCCCAATGCGAGGGCAGCCGCAGGTCCAGGCCGCCCGCCTCGACCCGCAGCGGCCGCGACACGCGCAGGTCGAACCGGTCGCGACCGAATAGTCCGTTCTTGCCCGCCTCGACCGACCAGGACCGGCTCTGCAGCATTCCATCGCCCAAGCCACCAGTCGCACGCGTCCAGCCGCTGCGCCAGCGCGTGGCGAGCGTCCAGCCCTCCGCGTCGCGCCAGCGGGCACCGGCATCGGCGAACCAGCTCAGCCCATGCGCCTGGCCCAGCGCGCCGCCGAACCAGCCGCCCAGCACGGTCGAGCGCTCGGCCAGCCGGGTCACGCCCAGCGTCATGGCGACATCGCCCAGCCGCCGGTCCAGGGTCAGCCCACTCTGGTCGTATCGCGGCGGCACCATGCCGGGGACCGGCGCGGCGAAGCGGCCGCTTTCGGCCATCACGCTGATGCCCAGCCCGCCCCAGGCGTGCCGGATCGCGCCCGACGCGATGGGGGCGCGGTCGACCCCGAACCCCGGATCGCTCAGCAGAAAGGCCGCGCCCGCCTGTCCGGTCCATCCCGAGATCAGGGCATCGCCGCCGCTGGCAAAGCCCAGGCCGATGGCGGTATCGGGGCTCAGCGTCTGGGTGATGCTGCCCGCGACGATCCGGCGGCCGGGCGGGCTTGCGTCACCGGGCACGATGGAACGTAGCCGCATCTCGCCCGGCATCTGCATCGCGCTGGTCAGCGCGACCGACCGGGCGCCGTCGCTGACCACCGCGCCCTCGACCCGGCCGAGCAGCGCGGGCGAAAGCAGCGCACGCGGGCTCGCCTGCGCCACCGTGCCGGACAGGTCGACATGATAGGCGCGGGCATAGCCGTCGAGCGCGACGAGGCTCAGCCCGCTCGCCGTCGCATCACCCATGGCGGGCGACAGGCGCGCGTTGATGCCCATCGACACCGCGGCGGTCGTGCCCGCGACGCTCATCGCGCCGACCGGCTGGAAGGCGGCGGTCAGGTCGAGCGTGCCGCGCCCATAGACGCTGGCCGAGCCTCCGCCCGCCGGACTGCGCGCGGTGCGCAGCAACAGGTCGGCGATCTGCGCGCCGGTCAGGTTGGGAAAGGCCTGGGCGAGGAGGGCGGCGGCTCCGCTGATCTGCGGCGCGGCGAAGGACGTGCCCGACCAGAGATAGCGGGTGCCGGTCGCGTTGGGCGCCTCGACCTGCTCGCCCAGCGCGGTCAGGTAATGCGTCGCCGACTGGCCCGCCCGGTTGCTGAAGGACGAGATGGTGCCGCTGGTGCCGATCGACCCGGCGATGATCACCTGGCCGCGGGCGACCGAATCATTGTTGGCGATCTGGGCGAGCAGCGTGGGGTTGGACTCGCCGTCATTGCCCGCGGCGATCACGATCACCATGCCCGCCGCCGTTGCCCGCCCGATCGCGGCGAGCAGGGCGGCGGGCGGCGTGTCGTTGGAGCCGAGCGAGATGTTGACGACCCGCGCTCCCGCCGTCCGTGCGACGTCGAGCCCGCGCGCGATCGCGTCCGAGGAATAGCTGCATGCGCCGCCCAGCCCACTCGAACCGGAACTGCTGGTACAGCTGCCCGGCTCGTCGGCGCGCAGGACGACCAGGGTCGCGTCGAACGCTACGCCTTGCGCCTGGGTACCGCCCCGCCCGCCCGCCGCCGTGAAGGCGACGGCGGTGCCGTGCCCGTCCTCGTCGCCGATGCCGCGCGTGCCCGCCACATCGGTCGAGGCCGGGGAGATGCGGTTCGCGAAAAGGCCGGTGCGCGTGTCCAGTCCCGAATCGATCACGCCCAGGGCAATGCCGGTGCCCGTCGCGCCCTTCTGATAGGCGGCGAGCGCGTTCATCGACACCGCGCCCTTGGTCGCACGATAGCCGGGGGTGTCGTAATTCTGGGTCGGCGAAGGCGAGGGGGAAGGGGCGGGCGATGGGCTCGGCGTCGCGCTGGGCGGAGTCGGGGTCGACTGGACGCCGCCGCCCCCGCCACAGGCCGCCAGCATCATGCTCGTCACGCCGACCGCCGTGCCGATCCTGACGACGCGTCCCGTGCGCGCGTGCCGCCTGTTGCCACCCACCCCTGTGTCCATCGCCCCCAAGTCCCTGGCTTTGCGTCCGTCATACGGCCCATTGCGGGCCAGGCGAAGCGGGATTCGCGGGGCGGCGGGCGGACCGGCGCGGGACGGCTTGCGACCCCGGCCCCGCCCGCCTAAACGCTGGCCCCGATGCTGCCCGCGCTTGCCCATATCGACGCCTGGATCTTCGATCTGGACAATACGCTCTATCCGGCGAGTGCCGATCTGTTCGTGCATATCGACCGGCGCATGACCGCCTTTGTCGGCGACCTGCTGGGCGTCGACCGCGACGAGGCATTTCGTCTTCAAAAGGCCTATTTCCACGCGCACGGCACCACCCTGGCCGGGCTGATGGCCGAGCATGACGTCGATCCCGCTGCCTTCCTCGCCTATGTTCATGATATCGAGATGGACGTGCTGGAGGAGGACGCGCCGCTCGCCGCCGCGATCGCGAAACTGCCGGGGCGCAAGCTGGTCTTCACCAATGGCGACAAGCCCTATGCGCTGAAGGTGCTCGACCGACTGGGGCTGGGCAGCCATTTCGAGGCGGTGCACGACATCACCGCCATGGGCCTGGTCCCCAAGCCGCAGCCATCCGCCTATGCGGGGCTGTGTTCGGCGTTCGGGATCGACCCGACCCGTGCCATCTTCTTCGAGGACATGGCGCGCAACCTGATCCCGGCCAAGGCGATCGGGATGACGACCGTGTGGGTCGACAACGGCTCCGAACAGGGGCCCGAGGCCGCCCGCGACCATATCGACTATACCGTCCACGCGCTGACGCCGTGGCTGACCAGCATATTGGAGGAATGACCATGAGCCAGGACCTGGCCGCCACCATCGACGCCGCCTGGGAAAACCGGGCCGAGCTGGGCTTTGCGACGCAAGGGCCGGAGCGCATTGCCGTCGACCGCGCGCTGGCGCTGCTCGACCGGGGCGAGGCCCGCGTGGCCGAGCCCGACGGCAATGGCGGCTGGACCGTCAACCAGTGGCTGAAGAAGGCGGTCCTGCTGTCGTTCCGCCTGAACGACAATGTCCTGATCGACAATGGGCCGGGTGCGGGCCACTGGTTCGACAAGGTGCCGTCGAAGTTCAGCGGCTGGTCGGAAGCGGACTTCCGCGCCGCCGGTTTCCGCGCGGTGCCCGGCTCGGTCGTGCGGCGCGGCGCGCATGTCGCCAAGGGCGCGATCCTGATGCCCAGCTTCGTGAACATCGGCGCCTATGTCGGTGAGGGCACGATGGTCGACACTTGGGCCACGGTCGGCAGCTGCGCGCAGATCGGCAAGAACGTGCACCTGTCGGGCGGTGCGGGCATCGGCGGCGTGCTGGAGCCGCTCCAGGCCGATCCGGTCATCATCGAGGACGGCGCATTCATCGGCGCCCGCGCCGAAGTCGCCGAGGGCGTTCGCGTCGGCGAGGGTGCGGTGCTGTCGATGGGCGTGTATCTGGGCGCCTCGACCAAGATCATCGACCGCGAGACGGGCGAGGTCTTCCGGGGCCATGTGCCGCCTTATTCGGTGGTGGTACCGGGCTCGACCCCCTCGGTCGACGGCAAGCCGGGGCTGTATTGCGCGGTGATCGTCAAGCGCGTGGACGCGCAGACGCGGTCGAAGACCAGCATCAACGACCTGCTGCGGGATTGATCGGACCTATGGCCTGATCGGGGCCGGACGGACTCGGTGAGACCCCATGCCCTCCCCTCGATCCCCTCCCGCTTGCGGGAGGGGAAGAAGGATGCATTGGAGGTGTAGGTCCTGCCGGCTCCGCTTGGCACGCCCCTCCCGCAGGCGGGAGGGGATGGGGGAGGGAAGGCCACGGGCGATAGGCTCGGTGAGACACCCTACACTCCCCAAACCCCTCCTGTTTACGGCAGGGACTTAATCCTTCACGCGAAGCCGCCAAGAAGAATGGGTTTCGCGCGGAGGCGCGGAGAACGCAGAGGTGTCTCGCCCGGCGGCAGCCTCAATATTGCTTCCCCGGCCTATGATGAAAACGGGATGTCCGCCCGAAGCGATACCCCTCCGCGTTCTCCGCGCCTCCGCGCGAACAAAATCTTTTCTACTTCGCGTCCTCGCGGCTTCGCGTGAACCAACACTATAGTCCGACCCGCTTCGCCAGCCACCGCGCCGCCGCCTCGGGGCTTTCCTTCGCCGCGTCATCCCGATCGACCCGGTAATTCGCCTCGCGCATCGCCTCGACCGGAATGCGGTTCAGCATCGGCCGCAGCGCCTCCACGAACTTTGCATCCCCCGCCCGGTCCTTCGCCACCAGCAGTACCGCGTCATAACCGGGGATGGCCCGCTTCGGGTCGCCCAGCACCGTCAGCCGCTCCGCCGCGATCCGCCCGTCCGAGGAAAAGGCCGAGATCACATCCGCCCGCCCGCTCTCCAGCGCGCGGTACATGAAGGTCGGGCTATAGGGCGTCATGCTCGCGAAGCGTAAGCCATAGGCATCGCGCACCGCCGCCCATTCGGGCCGGTCGAGAAACTCCAGGTCGCTGCCCAGCTTCAGTCCCGGCGCGCGCCCTGCCAGATCGGCGAGCGAGCGCACGCCCAGCCGCTGCGCGAGCGGCGCCTTCATCGCAAAGGCATAGGCATTCTCGAACCCCAACGGCCCGAGCATCGCGACGTCGCGCGTCGCTGCCCAGTCCTTCAGCGCATCCAGCATCGCCGCGCGGGGCGGGGAGTCGTGCCGGTGCATCGCGGTCGTCCACAGCGTGCCCGCATAATCGACATAGACATCCACCCGGCCACCCGCTGTCGCCTCGAAGGCCACGGTCGAACCCAGCCCGTCGCGATAGCTGACATCGTAACCTGCATGCGTCAGCCGGTCGCCGATGAGGCGCGCGAGGATATATTGCTCGGAGAAGTTCTTCGCGCCGATCACCACCTGTTGGCGGGCCTGTCCGCCGCGCGGCCAGAGCGGCTGCGTCGCCAGCGCACATCCGAGCGCCAGTGCGATCAACCCGCCGATCCACAGCCCGCGTCGCCGCGTCGCCAGCC
Source organism: uncultured Sphingomonas sp. (assembly GCF_913062585.1). Classification (GTDB taxonomy): domain Bacteria; phylum Pseudomonadota; class Alphaproteobacteria; order Sphingomonadales; family Sphingomonadaceae; genus Sphingomonas. The sequence goes on from NZ_CAJXWX010000009.1 coordinate 102,759, forward strand.
CGCGTTCGATCAGCCCGATCAGCGCATCGACCGTCAGCGCCAGCGCGGCGGCGGCGAAACAGCCCGCCAGCACCAGCGCCCAGGCCTGGGTCTGGAGGCCGGCAAAGATCAGGTCGCCGAGCGAGGGCTGCCCCACGGTGGTCGACAGGGTGGCGGCCCCGATCGTCCACACCGCCGCGGTCCGTATCCCCGCCGCCAGCACCGGCGCGACCAGCGGGGCCTCGACCAGCCGCAGCTTTTGCCCCCGCGTCATGCCCACCGCATCGGCGGCCTGCAACACCGCCGGATCGAGGCCGAGCAGTCCCGTCACGCCGTTGCGCAGGATCGGCAGCAGCGCATAGAGCGTCAGCGCCAGAAGCGAGGGCAGGAAGCCCAGCGCGGGTATCCCACCGCCGACCAGCCCCGACAGGCTGAGCAGCACCGGAAAGAAAAGGGCGAGCAACGCCAGCGCCGGGATCGTCTGGACCAGGCTGGCAAAGCCCAGGGCCACGCGCGACAGCCCCGGCCGCCGCGCACAGGCAAAGGCCAGCGGCACGGCGATCAGGATGCCGAGCGCGAGCGCCGCCATACTGACCAGCACATGCTGGGCGAGCAGCGGCGGTACGCGGGCAAGGGCGTCGAGGAATGCGCTCACCGGGCGAGCGCCGCCAGCCGCTCGGCCTGATGCCGGGGCACCGCCATCAGCGCCTGCGCCGCCTCGCCACCCTGCCCGGCGACCAGTTGCGCCGGTGTCGCGTCGGCGACGATCCTGCCCTTTTCCATGACCAGCACGCGCGAGGCGGTCAGCAGCGCCTCGGCCATGTCATGGGTGACGAGCAGGGTGGTCAGTCCCAGCCGCTGGTGCAGCTCGACCAGCCGCCCCGCCACCGCGTCGCGGGTGACGGGATCGAGTGCCCCCAGTGCTTCGTCGAGCAGCAGGATCGGCGGCTCGGTGGCGAGCGCGCGGGCGATCGCCACCCGCTGGCGCTGGCCGCCCGACAGCGCATCGGGCATCCGCTCCGCCACGTCGCGCGGCAGGTCGACCAGATCGAGCAGTTCGCCGACCCGGTTGCCCATCGCGCGCCCGGCGATGCGCAGGCCGATCGCGATATTCGCCGCGACCGTCATGTGCGGGAACAGGCCATGCTGTTGAAAGACATAGCCGATCCGCCGCCGCAATGCCGGCGCCGCCTCCGCGCCGACGTCGCGCCCGTCGATGCGGACATGGCCTTCGTCCGGGTCTTCCAACCGGTTGATCATCCGCAGCAGGGTCGACTTGCCCGATCCCGACGCGCCGACCATCGCGACGAAGGCGTGTCGTTCGATGCTTAGCGAAACCTGATCGACGGCCGCCACCGCGCCGTAGCGGCGGCTGACGCCGTCAAGGATAATCATGGGGTCTGTCGGATCCACGCGGGCCTTAACGCGGGATGGGCGCATTCCGCCTCAACCCGTCATGATTCGGGGCTATGCCTTCCCGACGCCAGGCGATAAGGCGCGTAAAACATGTTCAACAAGCGGCCGCCAAAAGGCCGTCAGGAGAGTAAGATGACCCAGACCGCCAGCCAGGTTCTCGACCGTGTCCTCGTTCTCGAAATGGTGCGCGTGACCGAGGCGGCGGCGATCGCGGCCTCGACCCTGGTCGGGCGCGGCGACGAGAAGGCGGCGGATGCCGCAGCGGTCGAGGCGATGCGTGCCGCGCTCAACGAGCTCGACATGGACGGCACCGTTGTCATCGGCGAGGGCGAGCGTGACGAGGCACCGATGCTGTTCATCGGTGAGAAGGTCGGCACCGGCAACGGCCCCGAAATCGACATTGCGCTCGATCCGCTGGAGGGCACGACCATCTGTGCCAAGGCGGGGCCGAACAGCCTGGCCGTGCTGGCGATCGCCGAGAAGGGGCATCTGCTCAATGCGCCGGACGTCTATATGGAAAAGATCGCGGTCGGCCCCGGCTATCCGGCGGGCGCCATCGACCTGGACCGCAGCCCTAGCGACAATATCCGCGCCATTGCTGAGGCCAAGGGGGTGAAGCCGGGCGACATCACCGTCTGCGTCCTCGACCGGCCGCGTCACGAGGGGCTGATCGCCGAATTGCGCTCGCTCGGCTGTGGCGTGGTGCTGATCGGCGACGGTGACGTGGCGGGCGTGATTGCGACGACCGATCCGGAGACGACGATCGACGTCTATATGGGCTCTGGCGGTGCGCCGGAGGGCGTGCTGGCCTGCGCCGCGCTGCGTTGCGTCGGCGGGCAGTTCAAGGGCCGCCTGCTGTTCCGCAACGACGCCGAGCGCGCGCGGGCGTATAAATGGGGCGTGACCGACCTCGACAAGCAATATGACCTGACCGAGCTGGCGCAGGGCGACTGTATCTTCGCGGCGACCGGCGTGACCGACGGTTCGCTGCTGGCGGGGGTGAAGCGTCATGCGAAGGTGATGACGACCGATAGCGTGGTGATGCGCGCTTCGTCGGGAACGGTACGCTGGGTGAAGGGGCAGCATCGGTTGTGATGGGACGGCGGGATGGTCATTCCCGAAACATCACGAAACCGCCGTTCAGCCTGAGCGAAGTCGAAGGCCAAGCGGCAGGCGTCGCCAGGCCGCGAATGCCGGGCGTGCGCTTCGACTTCGCTCAGCGCGAACGGGCGGGAGAGAGAGAGGGGATGCGGTGATGGGGGGATGTCCCTGATGGCTTCCCCTCTAGCCGCCCTCCTTCTGCTCGCCGCGCTGGTGGGAGTCTGGTGGTTCCAGAAGGGCGACCTGGCCGGATATCGGCGTTTCAAGACGTTGGATGACGGCCATTCGCGGCGGATGCGGTTCCGCTTGTGGCTGGTACGCGCGGCGTTGGTCTTTGCGTTGCCGGTGGTGGTCGGGCTGGCGCTGCTCGGGCGCTTCGGGGAGCTGGCGGCGATGCCGGGCGAGTTCGCCGCGCTGGCGGGCGCGATGCCGCCGATCTTCCGCGATGCCAAGGCGATGGTGCCGATGCTGGTCGGCGGCGCGGTGGGCGGCCTGATCGCGGGCGCGCTGCTGGCGCGGATGCGCGGGCGGCGGACGCTGGGCGATGTTTCGGCGCTGCTGCCCCGCAACCGGCGCGAGCTGAAATATACTGCGACGCTCAGCATCATGGCGGGGGTGAGCGAGGAGGCGTTTTTTCGCCTGTATCTGCCGCTGCTGGTCGCGGTCGTCACCGGGCAGGCATGGATCGGCTTTGCCGCCTCGCTGATCCTGTTCGGGGCGATGCATCGTTATCAGGGCTGGGCGGGGACCCTCGCCACCACCGCGCTGGGGGCGGTGATGACCGGGCTATACCTGATGACCGGCGCGTTATGGGTGGCGATGCTGGTCCACACGTTGGTCGACCTGAACGGGCTGGTCGTGACGCCGCTGATGCGTGGGGTGGGGCGAGCCTGAATTTTCCTCCCCTGTAAGGGGAGGGGGACCAGCGAAGCTGGTGGAGGGGTGTCGCCCTATCGAGAACGGGACACCCCTCCGTCAGGCTTCGCCTGCCACCTCCCCTTGCAGGGGAGGAATGCGTTTAGTTCTTCAGCCGCCAGCCGGTGCGGAAGATCCAGCCGATCCAGGCCAGGCAGGCCAGCAGGAACAGCCCTGTCACCCCCAGGCTGACCCCCGGCGTCACGTCCGAGGTGCCGAAGAAGGTCCAGCGAAAGCCGTTGATGAGGTACACGACCGGGTTGAACAGCGTCACCGTCCTCCACGGTTCGGGCAGGATCTTCACCGAGTAAAAGGCCCCGCCCAGAAAGGTGAGGGGGGTAACGATCAGCAGCGGGATGACCTGCAGCTGCTCGAACCCGCGCGCCCAGATGCCGATGGCGAAGCCGAACAGCGAGAAGGTCACCGCGACCAGCAACAGGTAGAAGAGCATCGCCACCGGGTGCAGGATGCTGAGATCCACGAAAAGATAGGCGGTGGCGAGGATGACGAGGCCGATCACCATCGACTTGCTGGCCGCCGCCCCGACATAGCCCAGCACCGTTTCGATCGGCGACAGCGGTGCGGACAGGATTTCGTACATGGTGCCGGTGAATTTGGGCATGTAGATGCCCAGGCTGGCGTTCAGGATGCTTTCCGAAAAGATCGACAGCAGCATCAGCCCCGGCACGATGAACGCACCGTACGGCACGCCCGAAACCTGGTTCATCGCCGATCCGATCGCGGTACCGAACACCACGAAATACAGCGTCGTGGTGATGACCGGCACCATCAGGCTGGTCCACACCGTCCGCCGGAACCGCGCCATTTCGAAGCGATAGATCGCCCAGATGCCATGCAGGTTCATGCGCGCGTCCCCTCGACCAGATCGACGAAGATATCCTCTAGCGAGGATTTATAGGTTTCCAGATCGACGAACCCGATACCGCTGTCGCCCAGCTTGCGCAGCAGCGAGGGGATGCCGGTATGCTCGGCGCGGGCATCGAAGATATAGCGAAGCCGCTTGCCCTCATCCTCCAGCGTCAATTGCCATTCGGCCAGTTCCGGCGGGATCGCGGCCATCGGCTCGGCCAGCGTCAGCACCATTTCGCGCTTGCCGAGCTTCTTCATCATCTCGGCCTTTTCCTCCACCAAAAGCAGCCGGCCCTTGGCGATCACGCCCACCCGGTCGGCCATTTCCTCGGCCTCCTCGATATAATGGGTGGTCAGGATGATGGTGACGCCGCGTTCCCGCAGGCGGTGGACCAGCTGCCACATGTCGCGGCGCAGCTCGACATCGACGCCCGCCGTCGGCTCGTCGAGGAAGAGAAGGTCGGGTTCGTGGGACAGCGCCTTGGCGATCAGCACGCGGCGCTTCATGCCGCCCGACAGCTCCATCAGCTTGGCGTGGCGCTTGTCCCAGAGCGACAGGTCGCGCAGCACCTGTTCGATATAGGCCGGATTGGGCGCGCGGCCGAACAGGCCCCGGCTGAAATTGACCGTGTCGATGACCCGCTCGAACATGTCGACCGACAGTTCCTGCGGCACCAACCCGATCTTGCGCCGCGCGGTCTTATAGTCGCGAAGCGCGTCATGGCCGTCGACGCGGATGCTCCCCGCCGAAGGGGTGACGATCCCGCAGACGATCGAAATCAGCGTCGTCTTGCCCGCGCCATTGGGCCCGAGCAGCGCAAAGATTTCGCCGCGCCGGATGCTCAGATCGACCGGCTGGAGGGCGGTGACGTCGCCCTTATAGGTCTTGGTCACGCCCTCGACGGACAGGATCGGGTCGGTCATGCGGCAGTTCCCCGTTGCAGGACTGCCGCTTTATCAACCGTTTCGCGCGGCGGCGATGGCCTTTTGCAATTCCTCGATCGGCAGGGCGCCGGACAGGACGCGGTTGCCGACGATCCAGCTGGGCGTGCCGGTCAGGCCCAGCCGCCCGGCGGCCTCCAGATTGCGGGCGATCTCCGCATCCGCCTGGGGCTGGAAGGCGGCCATCTTGCTCATGTCGACGCCCGTCTTGGCGGCGGCGGCGGCGATGGTCGCGTCGCTGACCGGGCCACCGGCATAGAGCGCGTCGTGAAAGGCGGCGAACCTGCCCTGCGCCGCGGCGAGCAGGCTGGCCCGCGCCGCCGCACGGCTGGACGGCGCCAGGATCGGCAGCTCGCGATAGACGATCCGCAGCTTGGGATCGGCCTGTGTCAACTGCTTCAGCAGTGGCAGGCTGGCGCGGCAATAGCCGCAATTATAGTCGTAGAATTCGACCAGCGTCACGTCGCCCTGGGGGTTGCCGGTATAGGCGCTGCCGAACGGCTTGGTCAGGTTGCCGCCGGTCGCCGCCACCGCCTTGCCCTGTTCGCGATCCTGCAGCCGCTGCATCGCCTCAGGGATGACCTCGGGATGGTCGAGCAGATAGGCGCGGACGCTGTCGCCCGATGCGGCATGGGGCGCGACCATGGGCGCCAGCGCCAAGGCGGCGCCGCCGCCGACCAGACCGCCCAAGACCGCCACGGCGGCCAATGTCTTCAGCCCCATCAGCGGCGCTTCTTCTTGGTGCTGGCGGCGGCGTCGGCAGAGGTCATGGCGATATCCTGCGCCCGAATCCATTCGGACGTATTGGGGGTGAGATTGGCCATCGCATAGCGTGCGCTCTGGATGGCGGTGCGGTTGTCGCCCATCATGCTGGCCCGCTCGGCAGTGGCCAGCGCGGCGCGCGGCGTGTCGCCCAGCTCCTCATAGGCGGTGCCGAGCTGGACCCAGGCGAAGGGATTGTCCTCATCGCGCTGCACCGCGACCTTCAGGACCTTCACCGCCTCGGGCAGGTTGCGCTTGTCCTCGGTCGCGATCAGCGCATGGCCGAAGGTCGTGGCGATCAGCGCATTCTGCCCCGATCCCATGGTCGCGGCGCGCAGGGGCGCCAGCGCGTCCTGCGGCCGGCCCGATTCCAGCAGGATCTGGCCCTGGATCTCCTCGAAATAGGGGTCCTTGGGATCCTTGGCGATCAGGGCATTGGCCTCCGCCTCGGCCTTCTCGGGATAGGCGGCCTTGTGATAGGCATAGGCGCGGGCATAATGCGCATAGACGCTCTGGTCGCTGTCCGGGAATTTCTGCAGCGTCGTCTCGGGCGGCGAGACATAGCCGAACAGCTTGGCCTTCACCCGCAGGAACCGTTCCTGCAGGGCCGGGTCGACCGGCTTGTTCCAGGCGGGTGAGCCCTGAAGATCGGCGGTCAGCGACTGGATACGCACGGACGACAGCGGGTGGGTCTGCGCGAACGGATTGATGTTGGTATAGCCGTAGCGATATTGCTGGTTCTGCAGCTTCTTGAAGAAGCTCAGCATCCCCTTGCCGGTGACGCCCGCCGTCGTCAGATAGCGCGCGCCCGCCGCGTCGGCGGCCGATTCCTGGTTGCGGCTGAAGGCGAGGACGTTGTTCATCGCCGCCTGCTGGCCCGCCGCCATCACGCCCATGCCCGCGGCACCGCCGCCCATCGCGACCGCCGCCAGGCCCAGGACCATGGACAGCAGCTGCATCTTCATGGCGGGCTTCATCGCCTGTTCGCTCAGGATCACATGGCCGTCGGCGATGTGGCCGAGTTCGTGCGCGACGACGCCCTGCACCTCGTTCACATTGTCCGCCGCCTGGATCAGCCCCGAATGGACATAGACGATCTGCCCGCCCGCCACGAAGGCGTTGATCGAATCGTCGTTGATCAGGACGATCTTCACGTCGCGCGGGGAGAGCCCGGCCGCCTTGATCATCGGCGCGGCCATGTCGGCGAACAGCGATTCGGTTTCCGCGTCGCGCAGGATCGATTGCGCGGCGGCCGGCTGCGCCCAGAGCAGGGCGGTGGCGGCGAAGGCGGCGATCAGACGCTTCATGCTTCCTCTATCGACGGGTCGGCGGCGGGACACAACCGGCTTTGCGTTTCATGACGCAAGGGGGCGGCTGTGGCACGCGGTGGCTGAACGCCGGACGAACGAGGGAGATGCATGAGGGCGTGACGAGCGACCGGGCGATTGCCGCCTTTCCAGGCGGCCCCGCCACGGTCGCCCGGCGCCAAGGCCTATAGCCGGTAGCCCAGCGACACCATCACGTTGCGTGGGGCGGATACGAAACAGTCGCCGCGGGCCAGGCACGAGGCATAGGCGCGATTGTCGAGCAGATTGGTGGCGTTGACACGCAGGCGCCAGCGGTCGCGCTCCAGCTCGACCAGCGCGTCGACCATCGTGCGGGCGGGCGTGACAAGGGTCCATGCGGCATTGCTCGACACCTGCTCGCCGAGATAGCGCACGCCCGCACCCAGCCGCAGCGTCGCCCAATCGCCCGGGATTGTCTTGGTGCCCCAGGCCGATGCGGTGTGACGCGACAGATAGCCGATCTCGCCCGTGTCGCCATCGACATCGTTGAACCCATAAGCGAGCGACAGGTCGTAATGGTCCGGCAGGGTGCGCGTCGCCTCCACCTCGAACCCCTTGGTGGTCAGCGTGCCGGCCTGAATCTGGCCGAGCGGGTTGGTGGGATCGGTGACGGGCCGGTTGCGTTCCTTGATATGAAAGCCGGTCAGCGTCACCAGCGTGGCCCTGTCCGGCTGCCACTTCACGCCGCCTTCGAACTGCCGGCCGGTCTGCGGGCGGAAGGGAATGCCGGAGGTGGTCCGGCCCGCGATCGGTTGAAAGCTTTCCGTATAGCTGACGAAGGGCGACAGGCCCGCCCCGACCTCGCCGATGATGCCTGCGCGGAAGGTGGTGGCGGTATCGGTGGTATGGCTGGTCGTTCCGGTCGCGGTGTTCAGGCTGGATCCGCGCACCCGGTCGCGCCGCGCGCCCAGTACCACCGACACGCGGTCCCACAGCCGGATCTGATCCTGGACGTAGAGGCCGAGCTGCTTCTGCGTATCGCGGTTGAAAGGGGCGACGAGCGGCGGCTCGACGATCGCGCCATAGTCGATATTGTAGAGGTCGATGATCTGGAACCCGTAATTGTCGCTCTTGCGAACCTGGTTCCAGCTGTAATCGACACCGGCCAGCAGCGTATGCTTGACCGCCGGGCCGGTGTCGAAGCGCCACTGGATATTATTGTCGGTCGAGAACACGTCCAGCCGTGCCAGCGACGATCCTGCATACAGCCCGACGCGCCGCCCGTTGCTGCCCGGTATATAGGGATCGGTCGGATTGCTGTAGCTGTTGACGTAGTGGGTGAAGTAATCGACGTCGCTGTCGATATAGCGCGCCTTCAGGCTGAGCTTCAGGTCGTCGGTAAAGCGGTGCGTGACGATGCCCGACCCCTGCAGCAGCCGTCCGTCATAGCGATCATAGCCCGGCTTGCCGATGAACTGGTAGCGCGGCAGGCGCGGATTGCCGGGATTGTCACGCAGCGTGCCGACGACCGGCAGGAAGTTGGGCGTCGAACCGCTCCGGTCGTCCTGATAGAGGCCAAGCAGGGTGATGTCCGTGCGGGTGCCCGGTCGCCACGTCACGGAGGGTGCGATCATCACCCGGTCGTCCGGGACATGGTCGACATAGGTATCGGCATCGCGGGCCCGCAAGACAACCCGCGCCGCCAGCGTATCGCCCAGCCTGGCGTTCACGTCGGCAAGCACTTCCTTGCGGTCGTAGCTGCCATAGACGAGGTTTAGGTCCGCGCTGTTGGTGAACAGCGGCGTCTTCGACACAAGGTTGATGATCCCGCCGATCGAACCCTGGCCGAACAGAACCGAGGCGGGACCGCGCACCACCTCCACTCGCGAGAAGTTATAGGGGTCGGCGGTGATGCTGGCATAATAGCTGAAGATGTCGCGCATACCGTCGCGGAACTGCAGCGCATTGACGCCTCGTATCGTGAAGGTGTCGACGCGCGTATCGCGCCCATAGGCGTCGGAGTTGACCCCGGCGGCATAGCGGACCGTATCGGCGATGTTGATCGCGCCCTGCGCCAGATAGACGTCATCGGTGATGACGGTGAGCGGCTGCGGCACCTGGATCAGCGGCGTCTCGGTCTTGGTCGCGGCGAACGTCTCGTCCCGGCGGCCTTCGACCAGAATCTCCCGCTGGTCCTCCGCCTTCGTCTCGGCGGACGCGCGGTCGTTGCGATCGTCCGGCGCAGCGGCCGATGCGGGCGAACCGACGAGTGCCGCCAGCGCAACGCCGGCGAGAATGATAGCCTTCATGAATATGTGCCCCCGTTGATATTTCGGAGGCGCAATAATGATAATGATACCGAGTCGCAATATATGTTTTATTGGTGGAAGGCCGGGGGCGGTATTTCCTGAATCGGTCGGAGTCGTATCCGAGGGAAATCGGGCGCTTCGGTCCGATCGACACTCGTTCGGTTCCGGCCCTCCGAAAGAGCTGACTACCGGCTGTGGCAGGACCGGGAATGGCGGGTTGGAACGACGGACCAGGCCCATGGGATGGGCATCCTGGCCCTGGTTCCTTCCGCATTCTCCTGCACCCCAGCGGTTACACCGCCCATGAAAAACGCCCTCCTTCCGCCGGGGAAGGAGGGCGTCTTTGCGCGTGTCGTGAGGGCGGTCAGGCGCCGAAGGTGCGCTGCCACCAGCCGCGACGCGGAGCGTCCGACGAGGGGGTTTCCTCGGTCGCTTCCTCCGCGGGCGCGGGCTCGGCGGCCGGGGCTTCCTCGGCGACCGGTTCGGCGGCGACCTTGGGCGCGGCCTTCTTGCGGACGCGCTTGGGCTTGGCTGGGGCTTGGACCGAGGCTTCGGCCGGCGCTTCCGCCTCAGCCTCGACCACCGGCGCGGCTTCGTCGGCGACCGGCTCGGCGGCGACCTTGGGCGCGGCCTTCTTGCGAACGCGCTTGGGCTTGGCGGGCGCTTCCGGCTCGGCCACTGGAGCTTCGGCCACCGGCGCTTCCTCGGCCACCGGCGTCTCGGTCGCTTCGGTCACGACCGGCGCAGCCTTGCGGGCACGCGGACGGCGGCGGGTCTTGGGGGCCTCGCTCGCCTCGACCTCGGCGATCGCCAGCGGCGTCGTCACCGGAGCGGCGTCGCCCGCCTCGATCGGCTCGGCGATGGTCAGCGGCTCATCCGCCGCATCCTCGTCGGCGGTCGTGTCGGCCCCAGCCTCGATGGCGTCGTTCGCGCCACCTTCGGCCCGACGACCACCCCGGCGACCGCGACGGCCACGACGACGGCGACCGCCTTCGCGCGCTTCGGCGTCGGTCGCTTCGACCGGCTCGGCGGCTTCGTCCTCAGCCACCTCGTCGGCGGTCTCGTCCTCGACCTCGTCCGAGGTTTCTTCACCCTCGGCGCCTTCGCCACCCTCGGCACCGCCACGGTTGCGGCGGCCGCGACGGCGACGGCGGCGCTTGCGGCCGCCGTCGCCGTCTTCGCGCGGTTCACGCTGGGCCGGTGCTTCGGTCACGGCCTCTTCGGCCTCTTCCTCGTCCTCTTCTTCCTCGATCTCGTCGATCAGATCGTCCTCATCCTCCTCGACGGGCAGGAGCATGTCGATCTTGGGCGCATAAGCCGGCGGCGGGCCCGAGGCCTCGACCGTCATGCGCGCACCCTCTTCCTCGCGGTCGGGGATGATCTCGACGGTCACGCCGTAGCGATCCTCGATCTCGGCGATGTCGGCGCGCTTGCGGTTCAGCACATAGACGGCCGCTTCCTGGCTGGCGCGCAGCGTCAGGATCGAGCCGCGACCGCGCGCGGCCTCGTCCTCGATCAGGCGCAGCGCCGACAGGCCCGAGGACGAGGCAGTGCGGACCAGGCCGGTGCCCTCGCAATGCGGGCAGGGGCGGGTCGAGGCTTCGAGCACGCCGGTGCGCAGGCGCTGGCGGCTCATTTCCATCAGGCCGAAGGACGAGATGCGGCCGACCTGGATGCGGGCGCGATCGTTCTTCAGCGCCTCCTTCATCGCCTTCTCGACCTTCCGGACATTGGAATTGTTGTCCATGTCGATGAAGTCGATGACGACGAGGCCCGCCATATCGCGCAGACGCAGCTGGCGCGCGATTTCCTGCGCGGCTTCGAGGTTGGTCGCGGTCGCGGTCTGCTCGATATTATGCTCGCGGGTCGAACGGCCGGAGTTGATGTCGATCGAGACGAGCGCCTCGGTCGGGTTGATGACCAGATAGCCGCCCGACTTCAGCTGGACGACCGGATTATACATCGCGGCCAGCTGGTCCTCGACATGCGCGCGCTGGAACAGCGGCACGGCGTCGGCATATTGCTTCACCCGACGCGCATGGGTCGGCATCAGCAGGCGCATGAATTCCTTCGCCTGGCGATAGCCTTCCTCGCCCTCGACGATCACTTCCTCGATCTCGCGATTATAGATGTCGCGGATCGCGCGCTTGATCAGGTCGCTGTCGCCATAGATCAGCGCGGGCGCCGAGCTGTGCAGCGTCTTCTCGCGAATGCCGTCCCACAGGCGCGCCAGATAGTCGAAGTCGCGCTTAATCTCGGTCTTGGTCCGCTGCAGCCCTGCGGTGCGGACGATGCAGCCCATGGTCGAGGGCAGCGCCAGATCGGCCATGATCGACTTCAGCCGCTTGCGGTCGGCCGCGTTCGAGATCTTCCGGCTGATGCCGCCGCCGTGCGACGTGTTGGGCATCAGCACGCAATAGCGACCGGCCAGCGACAGGTAGGTCGTCAGCGCCGCGCCCTTGTTGCCGCGCTCTTCCTTGACGATCTGGACCAGCAGCACCTGGCGGCGATGAATGACGTCCTGGATCTTGTAGCGGCGGCGCAGATTCTGGCGACGCTGGCGCAACGCCTCGACCTGGTCGTCATTGACGGTCGACTTTTTCGGGCGGGGCGCGGCCTCACCGTCCTCGTCGTCATGGTGGTCGTCGGCATGGTCGCCGTCATCCTCATGATCGTCGTGATCCTCGTCGTCCTCGGCATCGAGTTCGGCGCGAAGGGCGGCCTCTTCGGCGGCGTGTTCGGCCTCTTCGCGCAGCAGGGCTTCGCGATCTTCCTTGGGGATCTGGTAATAGTCGGGGTGGATTTCCGAAAAGGCCAGGAAGCCGTGACGGTTGCCGCCGTAATCGACGAACGCCGCCTGCAGCGACGGTTCGACGCGGGTCACCTTGGCGAGGTAGATATTGCCCTTGAGCTGCTTGCGCTCGGCGGACTCGAAGTCGAATTCCTCGATCCGGTTACCCTTGACGACGGCCACCCGGGTCTCTTCCCGGTGGCGTGCGTCGATCAGCATACGCGTGGTCATTATGAAGTCTCCACGCGCGCGCCGGGCCCTGTGGCAGCCGTCGCGCGCGGTAAATAGGATGGGCGGCGGCGCGGGGCGCCGGTCCGCTGGAAAAAACGGAAAGCGTGCCGCTCTCAGTCGCAGCACCGGCAACGGGGCCGGGGCGGACCCACGACACCGCGATCCCACCGGCAAAGGCCGGTCGGTCAGCGGGGTGGATCATATGCGTCATGCGAGCGTCAACCTGGTTGGCCCGGGCGAGGGTTCTCGCAATCCCGGTCCTGTAGAGATGGCCCCGTCCCGATCGGTTGGGAGAGGTGATCGAGGCCGGGGTCCGATGACGTGCTAGCATCATCGAAACGTTTCCGCAACAGGCGGGAAACCGCCGGTTTTGGCGGCCAAAAAATGCCGAATTGCCGGTTAACCAATGGTTGAAAGCCTGCTGTCAGCCGCGGGCCACTATGCCGACCCTTCGATCCCCAGGATCGCGAAAAAGGGTTTGGGTACGATGGCTTTTCGCTGGACCAGCGGCAGGCGCGCACGGCAATGTGGCCGGGTCGTGCTGATGCTGTTCTCTCTCCTGTTCGGGCTGTTCGCACCCGTCGGTGCATGGGCGGCGACGGTGCAGAAGGTCGTGGTGCGCGGGGCGCAGCTGATCATCCGGTTCGATGCGCCCGTGAAGCGCGCGCGCAGCGTGATGCTGGGCGAGCAGCGCCGGGTGGCGATCGACGTGACCGGCGCCTCGCCAGGACGGCTGAGCGTGCGCAGTGGTGCGGTGCGCGGCCTGGAGCAGACGCTGATCCGGCCCGGCGTCACCCGGCTGACCTTCTCGCTGTCGCAGAGCGCGACGATCTTCGACGGTGGATTCGACGACGACGCACGGCAATTGTCGCTGACGCTGAAACCGGTGAATCAGGGCTATACCCAGGCGAGTTTTGCGGGCGGACTCGATTTCTTCCCGTTCCATTTCCAGCGCAAACCCGCCTACACGCTGACCGTGCCGGTGCCGACTGCGGCGCGCAGCCTGCCGCTGCCGCGCGTCAAGGGCGCCGACAACCGGCCGCTGGTGGTGATCGACGCAGGCCATGGCGGCGTCGATCCCGGCGCGATCAACCCGGTCACGGGCCTGCGCGAAAAGGACGTGACGCTGGCCATCGCCAAGCAGATTCGCGACACGCTGGTCGCGAGTGGCCGGGTGCGCGCCGCTTTGACTCGCGAGGACGACCGCTACATCCTCCACCGCGAGCGTTACGGCATTGCGCGGCGGCTGCACGCCGACCTGTTCATCTCGATCCATTGCGACAGCGCCGGGGCGGGCGAAGCGCGCGGGGCGACCGCCTATACCCTGTCCGACGTCGCCTCCGACAAGGAGGCCGCACGGCTGGCGGCGCGCGAGAACAAGGCGGACGTGATCGCGGGCGTCGACCTAGGGGGCAATAGCGACGTCTCGACCATATTGATCGACCTGACACAGCGCGAGACGATGAACGCCTCGGCCAGCTTCGCGCGCCTGCTGGGCCGCGAGGCGCAGCCGCTGATCCCGGTCAAGCCGACCTTCCACCGCATGGCCTCGCTGATGGTGCTGAAGGCGCCCGACATGCCGTCGATCCTGTTCGAAACGGGCTATATCTCGAACATGCAGGACGCCGCGTTCCTGGACAGCCGCGAAGGTCGCGAGCGGATCGCCAGGGCGGTGCTGCAGGCGGTCGAGGTGCATTTCGCCAGGCGGATGGCGGCGCGATAAACGATCGAAGCCGATATTCTCCGCTGCTCAGGGTATCGCGCGTTCGCCCTCGACGGTCCGATCATGCACCGACTGCAGCCGCAAGACGGGGCCCGGCGGCGTTTGGGCCGCGTCGATGACAGGCGAAATTGCGAGCCATATGAGCACCGCAGCAAATATTCGCAAAGTCGTCGCCATTGCCCCGCCCCTCCATCCCGTCTCGCGCTGCCATGTCGACATGCCATCTCAAGTCGCCATCGGTATGGGCGCTGGCGCGCGACATGGGCTCGATTTCGGTCGCGGATGGCGAAACGGCGGTTGCACCATGGATTTGCCGCACGGTAAGGCTGGCGATCTCCGGCATTTGGCAGGCGGTCGATGGCGTCCAGCAATTATTCTCTTTCGCACAAGAAGGCGCGTACCATCCGGTGGATGGGCATGGGCTTCCTGTTGATCGCCCTGATGCTGGTTGTGTCCACGGCCACCAACAGTCTCGTTCCGGGCATGTCGATCGAGTGCGACCTGCCACGGCCCTGCCATGACGCCTCCGATCCGATGAACCTGCTGCCCGACGCATCGCGCGCTGCGGTTCGCGCCGATCCCGTCATGCATCGGCACTATGTCGATTGGGTCGCGAGGCCCGGCGTGCGGATCGCGCTGGCGGTGGTCAACCTGATCGCGTTCGGTCCGACCACCGCCTTGTTGCTGTCGCTTGGCATGGCATTCCGGATGATGGGGCGCCAGGGCGGGCAGGGGCTGGTCCGCGCCTTGCCGTGGTTGCGGTGGGCCTGCCGAGCCGCGATCCTGTTGGCGGTGACGCAGTTGCTCAAACAGTTCCTACTGTCCGCGGTGCTCCTGCTCGGTGTCGATCGGCCCACGCTGCTGGACTTCACGATCGACTTCAACATAACGCTGCTCCCGCTGTTGATGGCCAGCGCCGCCTATGCCACCGTCTGGGCGCTTCGGGCCGGGATGCGCGCGGAGGAGGACTTGGCGCGCTTCGTCTGATCGCGACGCGCTCTGGCTCCCCTGGCGCGATCGGCGTAAAGGCGCGGACATGATCCGTGTCTGTGCCCTGTATCGTTTCGCCGCATTTCCCGACCCCGCCGCGCTGCGCGCGCCGCTTCTGGCGGTCGCCGAGGCGAACGGTATCCGGGGCACGCTGCTGCTGGCGGACGAAGGGATCAACGGCACCGTGGCGGGCGCCCATGACGCGATCGAGGCGCTGCTGGATCATATCCGCACGCTGCCGGGTTGCGCCGATCTGGATTACAAGGACTCCGGCGCGGAGACGATGCCATTCCACCGGATGAAGGTGCGGTTGAAGCGTGAGATCGTGTCGATGGGCGTGGACGGGATCGACCCGACGCGGGAGGTCGGCACCTATGTCGCGGGCGCGGAATGGAATGCGCTGATCGCCGATCCGGGCACGCTGTTGATCGACACGCGCAACGATTATGAGGTGGCGATCGGCACGTTCGACGGTGCGGTCGATCCCGGGACGAAGAGTTTCCGCGACTTTCCCGGCTGGTTCCGCGCGCATCGCGACGAACTGATGGCGGGCAAGTCCAAGGTCGCGATGTTCTGCACCGGCGGCATACGCTGCGAAAAGGCGACCGCGTTCCTGAAGGCGGAAGGGGTCGCGGACGTCTTCCACCTCGACGGCGGCATCCTGAAATATCTGGAGACGGTCCCTGAGGAGCAGAGCCGCTGGAACGGCGAATGTTTCGTCTTCGACGCGCGCGTGGCGGTGGGGCATGGGCTGGCGCAAGGGTCTCATGGCCTGTGCCATGGCTGTCGGATGCCGGTCGGGCCGGAGGATCGCGCCTCGCCGCTTTATGTGGAGGGGGTGAGCTGCCCCGCCTGCCACGGCACGCGCGACGCCGAGCGGCTGGCGGCCTATGCCGAGCGGCATCGGCAGGAGGCGCTGGCGGCGGCGCGAGGGCAGGCGCATGTCGGCGCGCGCTATCCGGGACCGGACGAACCGCGCGACGAACCGCCCGCCGCCTGACGCCAAGCGGGTGGCAAGCGCGGGGGAACCTGCTACACGAACGCCCGAAAAGCCATGGCCGTCGATAGCTCCATCCCGTCCGCTCCGCCCGAAACGCCGCGTCGCCCGCTCTGGCGCCGCTGGTGGGTGCGGCTGTTCGCGGTCCTCGCGCTGCTGGCCGCGATCGGGGCGGGGGTGTTCTGGTTCGTCTTCATCCGCGACCTGCCTTCGGTCGATGCGCTGAAGGCCTATGAGCCGCCTCTGCCCACCCATGTGCGCGGCAATGACGGCACGCCGATCCAGTCCTATGCGCGCGAACGCCGGGTCGAGCTGTCGTTCAACGAATATCCGCCACTTCTCGTCCGCGCCTTCCTGGCGGCCGAGGACAAGAGCTTCTTCGAGCATGGCGGCGTCGATTATCCCGGCCTGGCGGGCGCGGTCATCGACTATGCCAAAAAATGGGGCACCGGGCGGCGCGCGCGCGGCGGATCGACCATCACGCAGCAGGTCGCCAAGAACCTGCTGATCGGCGACGCCTATTCGCCGACCCGCAAGGTCAAGGAGGCGATCCTCGCCTATAAGATCGAGGATACGCTGACCAAGCAGCAGATCCTGGAGCTATATCTCAACCAGATCGCGCTGGGACGAAACGCCTTCGGTGTCGAGGCGGCGGCCCATGCCTATTTCGACAAGGAACTGAACGAGCTGACGCTTGGCCAGATGGCCTATCTGGCGCTGCTGCCCAAGGGGCCCGCCAATTACGACCCCATCCGCCATGCCGACCGTGCGCTCGAGCGGCGCGCCTATGTGCTGCGCGAGATGCTGTCGAACAACTTCATCACCCGCGCGCAATATGACGCCGCGATGGCCGAGCCGCTGGGCACGGTGCTGCGTCGCACCCCCAAATATGCGCAGGTCGGCGGCTATTTCGTCGAGGAACTGCGCCGCCAGCTGATTAAGCGCTATGGCGAAAAGGCCGAGAGCGGGCCGAACAGCGTCTATGACGGCGGGCTGTGGGTGCGCAGCTCGCTCGACACGCGGTTGCAGGACCTGGCGGCCGAGGCGCTGCGCGACGGGCTGGTCCGGTTCGAGGGCGGGCGCGGCTGGTCCGGGCCGATCCGGCACGAGGAGATCGACGACACCAACTGGCAACAGGCGCTGCTGAACACCAATATCGCGCTCGACTATCGCGACTGGCGGGCCGGGATCGTCACCGCCAAGGACAGTGGCGAGGCCACGATCGGCTTCGCCAATGGCCGCACCGGCACCTTGCCCCGCAGCTTCGCGCAGATGCCGCGCCGGGGCACGGCGGCGACCGCGTTCAGCGCGCTGAAGGTCGGCGACATCGTCGCCGTCTCGCCCGCGGGCGACCAGTTCCAGCTGCGCTCGATCCCGCGCATCTCGGGCGGTTTCGTGGTCGAGGAGCCCGCGACAGGGCGCGTCCTGGCCATGCAGGGCGGCTTCGACGCGCGGCTCCAGGCATTCAACCGCGCGACCCAGGCCGAGCGCCAGCCGGGATCGACGATCAAGCCGATCGTCTATTCTGCCGCGCTCGACCAGGGCATGACGCCCGCCTCGATCATCGTCGACGGGCCCTTCTGTATCGACCAGGGTGCGGGGCTGGGCACCAAATGCTTCCGCAATTTCGGCAATTCGGCCGGCGCGGGTCCGCACACCATGCGCTGGGGTATCGAGCAGTCGCGCAACCTGATGACGGTGCGGACGGCCTCGACCGTCGGCATGAAGAACGTCGTCGCGATGATCAAGCAGATGGGGATCGGCGATTTCCCGCCCTATCTCGCCTATGCGCTGGGCGCGGGCGAGACGACCGTGGGGCAGATGGTCAACGCCTATGCGATCCTGGCCAATAACGGGCGGGGCGGCGACCCGACGCTGATCGACTTCGTCCAGGACCGGCATGGCAAGGTGATCTGGCCGGAGAATTGGCACGCTTGCGACCGGTGCAATGCCGCCGATTATGACGGCAAGCCGATGCCGCGTCCGGTCAGCCGCCAGCGTCAGGTCATGGACGCGATGACCGCGTACCAGATGGTCCATATCACCGAGGGCGTGATCCAGCGCGGCACCGCCACCGGCCTGCGCGACCTGGACCGCCCGATGTTCGGCAAGACCGGCACCAATAACGGTCCGACCGATGTGTGGTTCGTCGGCGGCACCCCGCAATTCGTCGGCGGCCTCTATATCGGCTATGACAGCCCGCATTCGCTGGGCGGCTTCGCGCAGGGCGGCACGGTCGCGGTACCGATCTTCCACCAGTTTGCCGAAAAGGCCTATGAGGGGCTCGACAAGCTGCCCTTCCGCGCCGCGCCCGGCATCCGCATGGTCCGCATCGACCGGGCGAGCGGGCGGCCGGTCTATGGCACCTTCCCGACCGGCGACGATCCCAAGCCCGCCGTGATCTGGGAAGCGTTCAAGCCCGAGAGCGAGCCGCGCCGCCGGGCTCGCCGGAACGCCGAGGCCGCCGCCGCGCCTGCCACGCCCACCGGCCCGGCGACCCCTGCGCCGCCGCGCGACAGCGATTTCTTGCAAAGGGAAGGCGGAATCTACTAGCCCGCTTCCCATATTCGTCTTTTCCCGTTCCCGATGGACGGCGTACGACCGATTTTTGGAGAATACCCATGCGCGCTGAAGCGCAGGCTCATGTCGACACGATCAAGGATGCCCTGGAGCTGCTGCGCCGCTTCCTCGACTGGGACCGCGCGCTGCGCCGCCTGGACGAGCTGAACGCGCGCGTCGAGGATCAGGCGCTGTGGAACGATCCCAAACAGGCCCAGGCCGTGATGCGCGAGCGTCGCCGCCTGGACGAGGCGATCACCGCCACCCGCGCCATCGAGAACGAGCTGTCGGGCACGGTCGAGCTGATCGAGCTGGCCGAGATGGAGGGCGACGAGGAGCTGGAGAAGGAAGCCGTCACCAGCCTGGGCGAACTGGCCAAGCGCGCCGAGGCCGACAAGGTCAAGGCGCTGCTGGCCGGTGAAGCGGACGCCAACGACACCTATCTGGAAATCAACGCGGGCGCGGGCGGCACCGAGAGCCAGGACTGGGCCGGGATGCTCCAGCGCATGTATACGCGCTGGGCCGAGCGGCACGGCATGAAGGTCGAGCTGATCGACTTCCACGCGGGCGAGCAGGCCGGGATCAAGTCGGCGACGCTGCTGGTCAAGGGCGAGAATGCCTATGGCTATGCCAAGACCGAGTCGGGCGTGCATCGTCTGGTGCGGATCAGCCCCTACGACTCCGCCGCGCGCCGCCACACCAGCTTTTCGAGCGTCTGGGTCTATCCGGTGATCGACGACAATATCGAGGTCGAGATCAACGAGAGCGAGCTGCGCATCGACACCTATCGTGCATCGGGTGCGGGTGGTCAGCACATCAACACGACCGACTCGGCGGTGCGCATCACCCATTTGCCGACCGGCATCGTGGTGCAGTGCCAGAACCAGCGGTCGCAGCACAAGAACAAGGCCGAGGCCTATAACCAGCTTCGCGCCCGCCTGTACGAGCGCGAACTGGCCGAGCGCGAGGCGGCGGCCAATGCGCAGAACGCGACCAAGACCGATATCGGCTGGGGCCACCAGATCCGCTCCTATGTCCTCCAGCCCTATCAGCTGGTGAAGGACCTTCGGACGGGCGTGACCTCGACCGCGCCGGGCGACGTGCTGGACGGCGATCTCGACTCGTTCATGGCCGCGGCCCTGTCGCAGCGTGTGACCGGCGAGGCGGTCGCCGTGGAGGATGTCGAGTAAGATGCGCACGCGGGGGGCTGAAGCCATCTTGGCGGCGGCACTGGTCATCGCGCTGGGGGGCGCGGTGGCGGGCTGCGACGGATCGAAGCCGCTCATCCCGCACAAGGATGAGGAGGAGAAGGTCGGCCCCTTTCCGGCGGCCGATCGTCCGGTCGCCGATGTCGTGTCGTCACGCTGGTCGAGCGAGGATGCCCGCGACCGGCTGCGCGAGGCGGACCAGGTCATGGACCGGGCGCATATCCGCCCTGGCATGACGGTCGCCGATATCGGCGCGGGCGAGGGCTATTACACCGTCCGCCTGGCGCAGCGGGTCGGCAAGACCGGCCGCGTGCTGGCCGAGGACATCGTCGCCGCCTGGCGCGACCGGCTGGCCGAGCGTGTCTCGCGCGAGCGGCTGGACAATGTCAGCGTCCGGCTGGGCGAACCCGCCGATCCCAAGCTGCCGCCGAGCAGCTTCGACCGCGTCCTCATGGTGCATATGTATCACGAGATCGACCAGCCCTATGAGTTTCTCTGGCGGCTGTTTCCCGCGCTGAAGCCCGATGGGCTGGTCGTGGTGGTCGATGCGGACCGCCAGACCAAGGCGCACGGCACCCCGCCCGCGCTGTTGAAATGCGAGTTCGCGGCGGTCGGCTTTACCCAGGTGTCGATCGAGAACATGCCCTCGGCGGGCGGCTATCTGGCGACCTTCCGCGCCAACGGCCCGCGTCCCGAACCCAGTGCGATCCGGCCGTGCCGTACGGAGGATAATTGACATCCTTCCCTGCCGGGGAAGGCGCGCAGGCCAATCGTCATCGGTGCCACGACAAATCTGGAACATGACAGATTTTTCATGCATTGATCGGGTATCGGCCCGACCTGGTGCCGATAGGCCACCGGCCACATAAGCCGGGGCTCCGCAGAAGGAGATGATGATGAACATGCTTTTGATCGCCGGGCTCGCGCTCGGTGGTGCTGTCGCGTCGGACGGGGCGCTGGAACACCATGTCCGAATGGACCATCATTCCGGTCCCGTCGCGGTCCGCTACAACGCCGACATCGGCGTGACGCACAAGCAGATCGGCGCGGTCGCGACCGGCGGCCGCCCGTCGACCCTGCGCTGCCTGTGGAGCGCGAACGTCACCGTCCACCGCGAGGCGCGCGGGGCGAACGGCGCGACCCTGATGCGTAGCGCCGCACGTGACGGCGTGATCGCGGGCAGCCGCCCCGGCTGGTGCAGCACCCACCGCGCCGCGATCGCCCAAGAGGTGGCCGCCCGGCAGGACGCGGTGCGCGATCACGTCCAGGCGGTCGCCCGGGACGATCACGAGCGCTTGCGCGCCGAGATGGATCGCCTTTATGCCGAGACGCGCGCCGGATGATCTTGCGCAGCATCGTGTCTGTCGCCCTTCTGGGCGGCGCCATGGCCTCGCCGCTCCTCGCGCAGGAGCGGCCTTTGCTGGGCGTCGAGCTGAACAGCGATGAAAATCGCCGGGGACTGAGCTGGAGCGGGGGGCGGCTATCGCCCTCCGCCGATATCTTCGCGAGCCAGGGGCCGATCGAGGCGAGCGGCCGGATCGTCGCCTTGCGCGATTCGGCCCGGCATGGCGGCGCCGATGTGGTGGGCGACCTGAGCCTCGGTGCGAGCACGCTCGTCGGCCCGGTGACGCTGCGCGGTCGCGTGACCGGGCATTTGTTCGGTGGTGCGGGCTTCGACGCCGATTATGTCGAGTTGGGCGGATCCGCCGCCTATACGCTGGGACCCGTGCAGGTCGACGCGGGCGCCGATTACGCACCGTCGCAAAGCGCGATCGGCGGCGATAACCTGTATCTTCATGCCGGAGCGCAGACGGGGATTCCGGGTACGCCCTGGACGGTGCTGGCCGGGATCGGCCGGTCGACGGGCACGACCGACGACCCGGCGCGTGCCGCGCGGTTGCGGCCCGGTGGCGAATATACCGACTGGCGACTGGGCGTGGAGCATATCACCGGGCCGGTGACGCTGGGCCTGGACTATGTCGGCACCGATGTGTCGGAGCGGGCGGCGTCGATCTACCCCCTGGCCGATGCACGCCATGCGGGCGACCGGATCGTCGGCCGGGTGCGATTCGGCTTCTAAATCGCGCCGGCCGCTCACTCCCTTCCCGCAGGCGGGAGGGGCTGGGGAGGGCCTCTCCCCCCCGTGCCGTGTCGCCCGCG
Organism: uncultured Sphingomonas sp.; assembly: GCF_913062585.1. Lineage (GTDB taxonomy): Bacteria > Pseudomonadota > Alphaproteobacteria > Sphingomonadales > Sphingomonadaceae > Sphingomonas. The sequence continues at coordinate 124,998 of NZ_CAJXWX010000009.1, forward strand.
GCCAGGCCCCCACCCCAAACC
>NZ_CAJXWX010000010.1 GCF_913062585.1 uncultured Sphingomonas sp.
GTCGCGCCATTGCCAGTCGATGCTCCGCCGACCAGCGAACTCGATGACGCCCGCCCGCCATGCCCATGCTGCGGCGGTCACATGGTCGTCATCGAAACCTTCGAACGCTGGCGACAACCCCGTGCACCGCCGCATGGCACCAGCGCGACCGGGAACACGACGCCATGACCCGGCATGGCCCGGACACATCCCGCCACGCGATTACCGCGCTTCCGGCGTTCAGGCCGCTCGCGCCGGCAGCATCGCCAGCCACATCGACGCGCGGCCAGACCGCCGGTCTTGCCCGACATCCATGGCCAAGGTTCTTCCCGAGTGCCGCATCGCGGTCCGATACGGCGCATCCCGCCCGACAGCACAGCGACCGGCCGACCACCCGAAAACCGCTTTCCCCATAGGCCATCGCCCGCGGCCCGCGGCTTCCTGCTTTGAAGGATATCGTACACCTGCCGGTGCCTGATTTCCTTCGCACTATTGGCCGTTTAGCGCGCACCGACCAGCGCCCGGAAGCCGACATCGCTTTAGGCCGAGGCGAAGGGTTACTCGCCACTCTATCGCGGCCGCTTTCATATCGTCACGTCAGGCCGAACTCGTCGAACTTGATCGGATCACGTGCCGGATAGCGCGTATCGAAGGCGTAGCTGCTGACGGTGCCGATGCCGGTGTCGAGGATGCTGAACGCGGTGATGTCGTTGCTCGATACAAACGGCACCGCCGTGGGTGCCCCCGCCAGTTCGACCATCGGTTGGCGCAGCGTGGGGATCACCGCCGGCCGGTCGTGCGGATCGTCCTCACGTGGATAGTCCTGCTGGTCCCAGGTGAAGCCGGTGCGCGAGGACAGCGCGCCGGCCGCCGGTAAGGCGGAGCCGCGCGGCGATTGCGTTCCGAAATAGGCACCGTAGGTGTTCCCGACGTTCGACGTCTCGAGATAATTCAGCGTGCCCACCTTCGAACGGCACCACAGATGCGAGTGGCCGACATGGACGAGTTGCACGCCGGCGCCGATCAGGAGCGGCTCGATGTCGCTCCGCCACAGGTCCTGCGACAGGGGATAATCGTACTTCACGAACCGCATGCGCCCGGCGTCGATGATCGGCTGGATCTGCCCGTTCCATGTCGCGGCATCGATCGGGAAGGCGAGCGGCCCCAGCGTCTGCACCGCACCCGCCGCGTCGGTATATTCGAAGCTCGCCTGCGTCTGTGCCATCACCGGGACGGCGTTGTCGCCCAGCCCGAACACGGACTGGTGGAACATCACGACCTTGTACTTGGCCGACCGGAATGCCTGGCTCGCCAGCACCTCTTGCAGCCAGGCGTATTGGCGTGACCCCTTGGCAAAGGGATGAAACTGGAAGTCGCCGAAGCCCCATTCCGCCGACTTGTTCATCGATCCGGGCGCTTCGCTGAGCTTGCCCTTGCCCGCAGCGCTCCAACTGCGCCAGATGCGATTGCCGTCCATCGCGATCAGGAACAGGTCGCCGATCCGTTGCGCGTAGTAGCGTCCACCCTCCGGACCCTGCGGCAACGTGAAGATCTCGTTGTACGAAACGATCTCGAAGGAATTGTCTTGGATCCAGCGCTCCCGGATCGCGGCGTCGCCGGAGGGGTTCACCGTCGCCTTGACCTTCTCGTACGCGATCTCGGCATACCAGCGCGGCTGCGGGTCGTTGAACATGGTGTTCAGGGTGTTGGCCGGGTTCCAGCGGCCGGAATATTCATGATTGCCCAGGATCGGATAGATCCAGCCGTTCTGGAGCAGCGCTCCGCCCGTATAGGTGGACTGCGGCTGCCATTTGCGCATCGTTCCCTGCAAGGCAGCGAAGAACGGTGGCAGGTTCAGCGCGCCATTGTCGAACCATTCGGACGCGCGATTGGGGACGTTGACGAGGTCGCCCGCGAAGAAGATGCCGTCGATCGGCGCCTGCGTTTCGAACACGCGCTCGTAATTGGCGGACGCCATCTTCTTGAGTTGCAGATCGGAGGTCAGCAGGATGCGGGTCTTCTGGCCGACGGCGGGCAGGGGCTGGAGGGTCGCCTCGACGCTGCGCATCGTTTTCGTGCCGTCGTTGCTGACCGCGACATAAGGCACCCGCTCGCCTGCTTTCAGCCCGGTGACCACGGCCTCGTGCTTCCACACGTCGCGTTGCGTGAGACCCGTGTAGCTGCGCCCGCCGACGGTGGAGGCGGCATCCTCGTACATCCGCGACAGCGGCGTCGAGGTCGCGCCGACCTGCATCGTGAAACCGGCACCGTAGCGAACGGCGTGATCGCGGCCCTTGAACTCGGTAAACCACACGACACGAACCGAGTCCGTTGTCGGCAACTGAAGAAAGGGTTCGCTCAGCACCAGCGGCTCGCTGAAAAACATCGCGCTCGGCAGTGCGGCGACGGTGGGCGTGGGGCTCGGAATGGGCGCCGGCGCCAGTCCTTCGCCGTCACGGTCGCACGCCGCCAACATGCCGCTTCCCGCAGTCGCGATCGCAAGAAGGCTCGCGCGCCGCGTAAACTCTCGTCTGTCCATATCACCACCCCGCTGACGCGTGGGTCGATGGACCATCATCTTTACGACACCGTGAAGAATTGATGTCCGCCGCAAGTCAGCGGATGGGAAGGGTCCACTATCGTCGACATGTTACGTTTCGCGACCCGACGTTGGCGGAGTTGCGCGAGATGCTGGCCGGTCTGCGATCATGGCCTCACCGGCGTTGGTATCGCTCGGATCGGCACGTTCTCGGTGATGGACGAAGTTGCCGACGGCCGCCTGATCCCGTTACTCGAACGTTTCAATCCGCAGGACCGCGAGCCGCTCCATCTCCTCTTCGTCGGCGGATCGACCATGCCGGCCCGCGTGCGCGCCCTGATCGATTTTCTCGCCGACCGACTGGGCGGTGGCCAGTGAGGTCGACGGCGCGCCAATTCCGACCGCGAGCGGAGTAGAGGGTGATCATGGATGGGCGGATGCCACGCGGCGTAACGTGACCGGCACCGATTTATAGGCCGGCGTGCCACTGTCCCGGTCGTGATCTTCCAGCGCGATCAGGTGATTGGCCTCGGGATAATAAGCCGCGACCGATCCGCGTGCGATGCTATGCGCAACCGCGACCTGACCGGCGAGGATCCGGTCCGGTCCGGCCACGACATCGACCATGTCGCCATGTCGCAGTCCGGCCTCGGCAAGGTCATCGGCATTGACGAAGACCACGTCCCGCCTCCCCGTGATGCCACGATAGCGGTCATTCTGGCCGTAGATGGTCGTGTTGTACTGATCATGGCTCCGGATCGTCGTCAGCACGAGAGGCGCATCGGCATTGCCGCCCGCCCCGTCGGCATCGGGATGGACGATGAAATGCGCCTTACCATCCGACGTGTTCCAGACGCGGTTCGAAGGGCCAACGGTCAGACGAAAGCCATGCTTCTGCCGGACCCGTGCGTTGAAGTCGGCAAAGTCGGGAAACACCTCCGCGATCTTGTCGCGGATGCGGTCGTAATCGGCGACCATCGCGCCCCAGTCGATCGCGGCCTCGCCCAGCGTCGCCCTAGCCAGTCCCGCTACGATTGCGGGTTCGGACAGCAGACCATCCGCCGCGGGCTTCAACCGCCCGCGTGAGGCATGGACCATCGACATGGAGTCCTCGACCGTCACGAACTGCGCGCCGCTTGCCTGCATGTCCTGCTCGGTGCGCCCAAGGCAAGGGATGACCAGAGTCTCGCGCGCCTGGAGCAGGCAGGTGCGATTGAACTTGGTCACGATCGTGACCGACAGGTCCATCTTGCGGAACGCCGCGAAACACGCCTCGGGGTCGGGCATCGCCACCGCCAGGTTGCCGCCCAGCGACAGGATCGCGCGCGAGCGCCCATCGCGCATCGCCTTCAGTGCCTCGACCGCATTATGGCCGTGACGGCGCGGGCTGCGGATGCCGAAGGCCTTGTCCAGCCGCGCGAGGAACGCCTCGGTCGGCAGTTCGGTGATCCCGACCGTCCGGTCGCCCTGCACATTGCTATGCCCTCGCAGCGGACAGATGCCCGCGCCCGGACGCCCGAAATTGCCGCGCAGGAGCAGCAGGTTGGCGATCTGCTGCACGTTGCGCGTGCCATGGCGATGCTGGGTGATGCCCATGCCATAGCAGATGATCACCCGCTCGGCCCGCGCATAGATATCCGCCATGCTCTCGATCTCGGCGCGAGGCAGACCGGAGCGGCGTTCGATCTCCGCCCAGTCGGTCGCGGCGATATCGGCGGCCAGCGCGTCGAAGCCGGTGGTGTGCTCGGCGATGAATTCGCGGTCGAGCCCCCCTGCCCCGCCCGCCGCCAGATCGGCGGCATCCATCGCGAACAGGGCCTTCATCATGCCCTTCAGCATCGCCATGTCGCCACCGACCCGGACCTGATGATAGGCGGAGGCGAGCGGAACGCCCCCCGGCCGGATCATGTCGCCGACATGCTGGGGCGACTGGAACCGCTCCAGCCCGCGTTCCTTTATCGGATTGGCGACGATGATCGCCGCGCCGCGCTTCGCCGCATCGCGCAGCGACGACAACATGCGCGGATGGTTGGTGCCGGGATTGTGCCCGATGCAGAAGATCGCATCGGCCTGCTCGAAATCCTCGAGCGTCACGGTCCCCTTGCCGATGCCGATCGACTGGGGCAGCCCGGTGCTGGTCGCCTCGTGGCACATGTTCGAACAATCGGGGAAATTGTTGGTCCCGAAGGCACGGACATAGAGCTGCCACAGGAACGCCGCCTCGTTGGAGGTGCGCCCCGAGGCATAGAATTCCGCCTGATCGGGATGGTCGAGCCGGTTGAGCGCCTCACCCGCCCGACGAAAGGCCTCGTCATAGCCGATCACCTCATAATGATCGGTCGCCGGATTGTAGCGCAGCGGATCGGTCACGGGCCATCTATCGTGCCTTCCTCGATCCCGAGACCGTCATGTCCTGGCGGCCGCCGAAGGGCATGACCGCAAAAATCTTCCACTTCGATCCACGGCCAGGCGGCGGCTACCGAATGGCATTCATCTACGAAGATGCCGATGCCGGCGAAGGCAACTCGAGCGCTGACGCGGACATCCTAGAGGGGCGGTTCATCGAGTTGGTTCCGGAAGAGAAGATTGTCGAGGCGGTCACTTTCGAGAGCGAGGATCCTTCGCTCGGCAGCACGATGACGATCACGACCCGCCTCACGCCGGTGCACGATGGAACGAAGGTAACCTTCGTCGCCGAAAATGTGCCTCCCGGGATCAGCCCGGTCGATCACAAGACCGGCATGGAGTCGACGCTGAAGAACCTCGCCAATCTCCTTGAGTGAAGCCGGCGTGGTGGCGGCGTTCTCCTCACTTGCTGGTGCTCCTCGATCTTGAGCATCGTTGCTCCGCTAGTGCGACGGCACGTTCGCAAGAAGGACCGGACCCAGTAGGCTGGAATTGGCCTATTTGTGCTCATTTGCGCCGAATCGGCACTCCAGTGCCCTACCCCTTGCGGAACGAATCGCGTCACTGCATGAAGATATCGGATCAGATGTAGAGACCGGATCGTGCTACAGAACCCTCGTGGTTTTGAACTGCCGGTCTAGCCAGATGGTTCATTTTTTGAGCGCGTTCGGGCTCAGGGTCGGCTCTTTGAACGAGTGAGGAGGGTGAACGACCAAGGCATTCGCCTGCGGATCGTGAACGGATGTGCCACAGGCTCTCTTGGATGTCCTGAACTGCCGTTCTCTCTGTCAGGCGGCTGCTCAAGCCGGATCGTGCTACAGGGCCTTTGTAGACCCTGAACTGCCGGATTTGCGCGGATAAATGCGTGTTTGATGTTGCTGCGCCGGGCTGGCCAAGGCTCCATGTGTCATTTCACCCGCGACTTCAGCCGAAATGGCGCATCGCGTAGGATGCGACGCGCCGATTCGATGCCAGATTTATTCTGTCAGGACGCTGCATTCAAAAATGCGGCGCGATATCGCGCGACCAACTGCCTCGACTCGACCGTTGGAAACCGGAAAAAGTTCGAAATGTCTCCTACTAGCGGAGCCACCGGCGCTTTTTTTATATGGAGCCCCCTTCAGCGGGCACCCTCACTTACATCAGACAGCGCAATTTTTACCGTTAAGCCGAATGGCTTGCGGAAATTTGCTTTGCGTTCGACATCTGCGCATGAGCCGTTCGACAGCACGAGATTGAGAGCCTTGCGCTCCGGTGATGTGTCTAGCGGGCAAAGTCGACCAGAGCTCCGGGCGGCGCGCTTTGAACTTCGCGCCGTGTCGTCGTGAACCTAAGCGCGATCTTTCCAGCTTCCAGTTGGATGCGTTCGCCTAGCGATGAGTGAAACGCTGCTCGACGGGTCGGATCTTCCAGACGAACAAACGCGTCGAGCGCGTGTCGGGCCGCCTCAAGGTCAACCCGGCCATCGCTATCCGCTACGGCCAGTGGGCGAGCCGTTTCCGCCGCGTGGCTCACCTCGCCATCGCCGCATACCGGTTCAAATTGCCCACGCCGCCCAGGCGGCAACGCCCTCGATTTCCGGCTTATTCGTCATCAAAATCCGCCCCCTACCCCATTGCTTCAACGGACCTCGCCGGATGCAAGCCCGCCATGGCCACCGGCCTGGCGCGACGCGTGACAAGCCTTTTGCAAATCGCTTGCTAATCCGAGAGCTTAGTCCATAGATTACAATTTAATGACGATTACCATCCCCGACATGTCACGGGACCGCCGGATAGAAGATCCGACAAATCTCTGGATCATTCATCCAGCGGCGCGCTTTCTGCTGCCCTGGTTCATCGCGCGTGGAATCTCGGCCAATGCCGTTTCCCTGGCCGGGCTGGCTTTGGGCACGGCAGCGGCGCTGGCCTACACCCAGTGGGAAATGTGGCCGTTCAGCTTCGTCGGCTTGCTGCTGTCGGTCGGCTGGCTTGTCGCCGATGGCTTGGACGGGATGATCGCGCGGGCCACCGGCACCGCCAGTCCGCTGGGGCGCGTGCTGGATGGGTTGTGCGACCATGGTGTTTTCTTCCTGATCTATGTTTCGCTGGCCTTATCCATCGGCACGTTGGAAGCTTGGGCGCTGGCGGTGGCTGCGGGCATCGCACATGCGGTCCAATCCAATATGTACGAGAGCGAGCGAGCCCGCTTTCACCGTCGTCGCGGTGCAGTGGCGACGATCGCCCCCCCTGCCCCCAGCCGCAATCCGCTTGTCCGACTCTATGACTATTGCGGGGGAATGTTGGACCGCGTCGCCGCGCGGTTCGATCACGCGCTGGGGCAGCACCCTGCGCCCTCCCAGTTTGCGGCAAGATATGCCGCCCTGGCCGTCAGGCCCATGCGGCTGATGAGCCTCTTGTCCGCCAATGTGCGAGTCTACGCCATTTTCCTTACCTGTCTTTTCGGCAATCCACGCCTGTTCTGGTGGTTTGAGCTCATCCCCCTGAACATCGTCCTCGTCTTCGGACTTTTCCAGCACCGCATCGTCGAAAATCGCCTGAGAACAGTGCCGGGAGATCCTTTTCCATCAAATAAGAGGAAATGAGAAGTAATGTCGGCCATCAACATCGCTATCGTCGGGATAGGAAACTGTGCCAGCTCTCTCGTCCAGGGTCTTTCCTATTATCGCGAGGGTGCAAACGAGACGATCGGGCTCATGCACTGGGACCTTGGCGGGTATAAGCCGACCGATATCCGCGTCGTCGCGGCGTGGGATGTCGATCAACGCAAAGTCGGCAAGGACGTATCGGAGGCGATTTTCGCCAAGCCCAATTGCACCACCGTCTTTTGCGAAACCGTGCCCCCCACGGGGACCAAGGTCCAGATGGGGCGTATCCTGGACGGCGTCGCCGAACATATGGCGGACTATGACGATCATCGGACCTTCCTGCCCGCGCAAGAGCAGGAGGCATCCAAGGCGGACGTGGTTGCCGCGCTGCGCGAGACCAAGACCGATGTGCTGATGAACTATCTGCCGGTGGGTTCGCAGGCCGCCAGCGAGTTCTACGCCGAATGCGCGCTCGAGGCGGGTGTGGCGTTCGTGAACAATATTCCGGTGTTCATCGCGAGCGACCCGGCGTGGGCGGAACGCTTCACCCAGGCTGGCGTGCCGATCATCGGCGACGACATCAAGGCGCAACTCGGCGCCACCATCGTTCACCGGGTACTGACCGATCTGTTCGCCAAGCGGGGCGTGAAACTGGAGCGGACCTATCAGCTCAACACCGGTGGCAATACCGACTTCCTCAACATGTCCAATCATCGCCGTCTCGCCTCCAAGAAAATCTCGAAGACCGAGGCGGTGCAGTCGGTCGCGGCCACGCGCCTGGACCATGAGAATATTCATATCGGCCCGTCCGACTATGTGCCCTGGCAAAATGACAACAAGATCTGCTTCCTGCGGATGGAAGGAACGATGTTCGGCGGCGTGCCGATGAACCTCGAATTGCGACTGTCCGTCGAGGACAGCCCCAATAGTGCCGGCGTGGCCATCGACATGATCCGGTGTGCCAAGCTGGCGAAGGATCGCGGTCTGGCGGGTCCGATCGACGCGGCGTCGGCCTATTTCTGCAAGCATCCGCGCTTCCAAATGACCGATGATCTTGCGGCGCAGGCGGTCGACGAGTTCATTGCCGTAGCGGCGGAATGATCGAGACCGGTATCGTTCTCGCGGCAGGCGAAGGCTCGCGCCTTCGCCCTTTCGCCCCGCTCAAGCCCCTCTGCCGCGTCGACGGGCGGACACTGCTTGCCCATGCCGTGCACGGTATGGCGCAGGCAGGGCTGGCGCGAACGGTCGTGGTCGTCGGCTATGAGGCGGAGACGATCGAAGCCTATGTCGCGGCGGAAGACTGGCCGATCGACGTCGAAACAGTGCAGGTAAAAGATCACCGGCACCCCAATGGTTCGTCGTTGCTCGCAGCGGAAGCGCTGCTGTGCGGTGAAGAGGCGATACTTGCGATGTGCGACCATCTGGTCGAACCGGCATTCTATCGGCGAATGGCCGACGCCGATACGGGCGGCGGCGCATCGCTGGGGATCGACCGGCGGCTTGATAGCGATTGGATCGATCTCGACGACGTGACCTGCGTTCAGACGAATGGCGACCGCGTGGTCGGCATCGGCAAGGGCCTGGCCGTTTATGATTGCTTCGATACGGGGGTGTTCAAGGTCGGCAGGGGCCTCTTCGACGCGCTCCGCAGCTTGGACACACCCTCTCTCACCGAGGGCATGCGGCGCCTGGCATCCGACCGGGCCGCTGGCATCAGGGATTGCAGCGATCTTGAATGGATCGATGTGGACGACGAGCGGGCATGGCGCATTGCGGAAACGTGGCTCGCATCACGTCGTCGTAGCGCGAGTGACGCTTACCATCGGCACCGATAGCGGTGAGGAGGATGCCGAGAGCGCACATTCATTCCCGTCGGAAGTTGCGGGGACCCGATCGCCTGACGAGAAGGTAGCTCAGCGACAGTAGAAGAAGAAACGGCACGCCATAGAGCAAGGTCGATGCGAACGGACCGGTGAAGGGCGTAGTGAGCAGGATGGCGGCCATCGCGGTCGCCCCGGCCACACTCGTCAACGGATAACCCCACATGCGAAACGCCTGCGCGCGCGGGCCTGAGCGCGCACGGAAAGCCAGATGCGTCAGGAAGATCATCATCCAGGCGAACATCGCGCCGAATGCCGAGATGCCGATCATCACCCCGAATGCCTGCTGCGGCTGGTACAGGTACAGCAATGTCGCCGGCGCTATCCCCAATGCGGATGCCAGCAAGGCCATTAGCGGCACCCCGTTGGCACTCAACCGACCCAGCGACCTTGGTGCCTGCCCCGCCCGCGCGAGGCTGTAGAGCATACGGGTCGCCGTGTAGAGCTGGCTGTTCATCGCCGACAGCGCGGCGATCAGCACCACGGCGTTGAGCACCCCCGCCCCGCCCGGGATGCCGATCGCCAGCATGACCGCCACGAACGGGCTCGACGCCGTCCCGGCCTCGGTCCACGGGACGATCGCGAGCATCAGCGCCAGCGTGCCGAGATAGAAGATCGCCAGCCGCAGCATCGTGGCCCGAAACGCCCGCACGATCGCCCGCTCGGGATCGACCGCCTCGCCCGCCGCGACCGCGATCATCTCGATGCCGAGATAGCTGAAGATGGAGACGATCACCGCGCTCCAGAGGCCGCCCGATCCATGCGGGAAAAAGCCGCCATGCGACACGTAATTCGCCAGGCCGATCGCAGAACCGGCAGGCGCCCGGGCGACCACCAGCGAACCGAGTAGCAAAAAGCCCAGGATCGCAACGATCTTGATCGCGGAAAAGGCATATTCGATGCGACCGAACAGGCCCACGCTTGCCGCATTGACCAGCAGCAATGCGACGCCGAAGAACAGCATCCAGATCCAGCCCGGCACCGTCGGCAGCCAGAACTGCATATAGATCGCGACCGCGGTCAACTCGGTCCCGACCGCCAGCACCAGCGCCGACCAATAGGCATAGCGCACCACGAACCCGGCCCAGGAACCAAGGTAAAGCTCGGCTAGGTCGCCAAAGGCACCGCTGGTCGGGTGCGCAACGGTCATCTCGGCGAGGCACCCCATCAGCAACAACGCGATGACCCCGCCGATCGCATAGCTGATCAGCACGGCGGGCCCGGCGAGGCCGATCGCCAGGCCGCTGCCCAGGAACAGGCCCGTGCCGATCGCCCCGCCGATCGCGATCATCGCGAGTTGCCCGGAACTCAACCGGCGATGCAGGGCGCCCCCGTCCGGTGCCATGGTCACGTCACCACCTCGCGTTGCTGAAGCCTTTCGTCTTTCCAGGCGCTGGTAGTCATCACGTCGCGGATGATCTCGACCGCGTCCCAGATATCGACGAACCGCGTGTAGAGCGGCGTGAAGCCCATGCGGAGCAGATCGGGTGCGCGGAAATCGCCGACGACACCGCGCTCGATCAGCGCGCGGCAGATCGGATAGGCGTGATCATGCGCAAAGCAGACGTGACTGCCACGCTCGCTCGCCTGGCGCGGAGAAGCCAGTGTGAAGCCGTGCCCCGCGCAGCGCGCCTCCATCAGCCGGATGAAGAAATCCGCCAGCGCCTGGCCCTTGGCGAACAGGTCCGGCAGAGCGACACCGTCGAACTGGGCCAGCCCCGCCTCGAGCGCCGCCATCGCCAGGATCGGCGGCGTCCCGCACAGGAACCGCGCCAGACCCGTGGCCGGTCGGTAGTCCTGATCGAACGCAAAGGGCCGGGCATGGCCCATCCAGCCGGACAGGACCGATGGCAGCGCGTCCTGCAACGCGCGCGCGACGAACAGGAAGGCGGGCGCGCCCGGGCCGCCGTTCAGATATTTATAGCCGCAGCCGACCGCCAGATCGGCCCCGCAAGCGACCAGATCGACCGGCACGGCACCGGCACTATGGCTCAAGTCCCACAGGATCAGCGCACCCATCCGGTGAGCGGCCTCGGTCACGGCGGCCATGTCCAGCCGGTTGCTGGAGCGGTAATCGACATGGGTCAGCACCACCAGCGCGACATCGCCGTCGATCTCGCTTTCGATCGCCTCGCGCGGCGCCGCGCGGACGGTCCAGCCGACGAGCGCCGCCACCGCGTCCGCCATGTAGCGATCGGTGGGAAAACCATCTGCCTCGATCAGGATCGTCCGCCTATCCGGGCGCAGGGCTGCGGCACCGGCGATCAGCTTGAACAGGTTCACCGATGTGGAATCGCACACGATGACCTCTTCAGGCCGCGCCCCGATCAGCGGCGCGATCATCCCGCCCAGCCGCTTCGGAAAGCCGATCCAGTCGTGGCGGTTCCAGCTCGTGATAAGGTCGCGCCCCCATTGGCCCGTCACGACGTCGGCCAGGTGCGACGCCGTCATGCGGGGCAGCGCACCGAGCGAATTGCCATCGAGGTAGATCACCCCCTCGGGGAGCGCGAACCGGTCGCGCATCGGCGCAAGCGGGTCGGCGGCATCGAGGGACAGCGCATCCTGTCGGGTGAATGGCACCGTCATCCTTGAGCGTCCTGCTCTTGAATCGCCAACAGGCGCAACGCCTCGGCAATGGCGGCATCGGCCGCCGGTCGGCCTGGGGTGATCAGCTCGAAATGCCCCTGGTCAGCGATTGTCAGCTTTTGCACCCTATCCCCCTGCTCCTGCATCTTGGCCGCATAATGATCGGCGAAGCAAGGCGGCGCGATCGTGTCGAGGTCGCCCGAGACCAGCACCTGCGCCACGCCGAGCGGCGCCAACGACACAGGCGACGTATCGTTATAAGGATCCGGGTGGGCCATCGTCGCGGGGCCGACAAGCCGATCCACCGTATCGGCGCCGCACGCCTCGGCCGCTGCGTGGCGCACCTCGGCCAGGTCGAGCAGACCGCCCAGGCTGACGACGCCGCTTAAGGCAAGCGGTCGATCCATCCAAAGGACGCTGCCTGCGGGAATGGCATGGCGCCCGGCCAGCCATGCTGCCAGATGCCCGCCCGCCGAATGGCCGACCGCCACGACGCGGGTCGGGTCCAGGCCCATGGCGAAACCGCAATCGCGCAGCAGGTCGGCCGCCGCCGCCACGTCCTGAAACGTGCCCGGATAGCCGCCCCCCGGCACGTCGATCCCGCGATATTCGACATTCCAGACCGCGACGCCCTTATCGACGAACGCCGCAGCCAATCGTCCCATGATGCCCGCCTTGGCGACCGACGTCTGCCAGCAGCCGCCGTGGATCAGCAATATGACCGGAAAGGGGCCCGCCGCTTCCGGCTTCCAGAGTTCGACATGCTGCAACGGATCGCTGCCATAGCTGAACGCGGCCGGAGGCTCGGGCTGCGATAGCTGCTGAAAATCCGCATAGCTCATGACCTGCGGCGTGACCGTGGAATCGAAACACATTGGCAATGGACTATGGCACCGCAGCCAACGGGCGCCAGCCCATTTCTGATGCCCTTGCAGCGCGAACGGCGGTCCATTTCGCGCGCAGAAGCGCCTCGATCGAAAGGCATCGGCCGCTTTACCGTTGCATCGCGCCGACAAACCGATGCAAGGCTTGTAGATCAAAGCGTTACGGGTGTCGGAGATGATGAAGGCGTGGGATTGGCTTCTGGGCGCTGCGATACTGACGATCGGCGCGCCTGCCCTTGCCGACGACGAACCCCGCTTCTGCCCCACCCGGCCGAACCTCGGCGGATCGAGCTGCACGACCGAGCCGGGGCGGGTCCATTTCGAAATATCCGCGCTGGACTGGCAGCGTGACGACCAACCGGACCAGCGCGAAGACCGTATCGTCACCGCCGACATTCTGACCCGGATAGGCATGGGCAAGAACACCGAGCTTCAGTTCGACTGGGTCGGCTATGGCCGGGACCGGACGCGCGACAAGGCCGCGGCTATGGTCGACACCGCAACGGGCACCGGCGATATGACCTTCGCGGTCCGCCAGCATCTGGCCGGCCAGAAGGGAAAGCCGTTCTCGGCAGGTGTGCAGGCCTTCGTGACCGCCGCGACGGGGCGCTATCCGATCGGGGCCGGAACCTGGTCGACCGGCATCATCGTCCCGGTCCAATATGAGCTTACGGAAAAGGTCGCAATTGCGGTGACCGGGGAAGCCGATGCGGCGGCGAACCGGTCCGGCAGCGGGCGGCACCTGGCCTATAGCGAAATCACCGGCCTGCGTTACAAATTCACCGATCAGGTGACCGCCACGGCCGAAGTGTCGCTGGAGCGCGACGACGAACCCGATCAGCATGAGACGTTGGCCATGGCCGCCCTGTCGGCGGCCTGGCGGCCGACAAAAGTCCTTCAGTTCGACATTCTCGCGGCGACGGGCCTCAACGCGGCTGCGCCCGATCTACGGGTCGTCACGGGTGGCGCCATTCTATTTTGATCGGATGCTGATGCAATTACGCAATCGAGACGGTCGCGGGTTCGCCCCGTGCATGATCGTCGGCGAGCGACGCGAAAGCGTCTGAATTCACGGCATGGCGCTGCACTTTGTGGGATTTCGCGGCGACGAATATGGCCGCGCGGTACGGGTCTTCGGCCAGCCGGACTATATTCACATCGGCTGGGACCGCTGGGCGAAATTGGAGATCATGCCCGGCGACCTGGCGGTATTTGCAACCGGGGCGGCAGAGGACGAACCATCCTTCCATAGTTTTCCGGACATTCGGGAAGGATGCTCATAGGATCAGAGGCCATGGCGCGGCCGTTCGCAGATGTGTCGTGCGACGACGTTCCACCGGCTTTTGCAACGCACCGTCACCAGTCGCCAGGACGGGCCCGTTAGATCCAGGAAGCGCTGCCAGGGTGCGGCTTTATGCTCCGGCCAATCTTCAATGGGTGTTTCGTTCGGGCTTGCGCTTGTCGGCTTAGTGGGATGATTAGGGGCGGACGAGGCTGTACCGCAAATCGTTGGCAATCAGGTCCGTCGGTTCGCCCCCTAAAATTCGATCCGTTACGAGAAAGAGGGGCAAGGTGTTCCCCCCAACTTCACGACCGTCTTCGGGCTGCCCCCCAGCCCCTGGGCCCAGCGTCGTGGGCCGATCTTGGCGCGCCGTATCGCTGCTTGGGCGGCGTGCATTTTCGTGTCCCCCCAGAAACGAACCCGTCGCGCGCGCACACTCCAACATTTCATCGAAAGCATCGTTCCTAAGACCATGGAATCACACGCCTGATGATAAAGAAAATTCCTTATAGCCAAGCATTTGGCGATTACGAAATAGCCAGATGCGCGCGCTTACGGAAAGGACAACGCAATAAGTAGAATTTAACTAACATATGACATTGACACGCATATGGTTTCCGCATCGCCATCTCACGACGCGAGTATTGCCCCGACCCGCGCCGGATCGGGCGAACTCCCCGCGCCCGTTCGCCCGCGGCCTTGATCGAAACCCATGTGGACCGTTCTCCATCTTGCGCTGCTGGCAGGTGCCGCCACGCCGTCTGGGGCGACCGAGTCCGCGCGCACGATAATTCGGCGCGACGTGATTGATCTGCGGGACTTGCCCGCACGCTCCCGATTGTCGGCCCTGACCGTCGATCTTCATGGTCGAACGGGCAGCGACGCCCGGCAACCCTGGGTGTCGCTGGCCGTCAACGGCGTCGTGATCGCGCGGACATGGCTGGGTCGTCAGGAGAGCGTCACGCTGCGCGCCGATGTCGACGAACGCCTGTTGTCGATGCGCAGCCTGGTCGAAGTGGCCGCCTATGTGCCGCAATGCGAGACGCCCTATTGCCGCGCCCTTGCCGCATCGGTGCGCGTCGTCGGTCCCGTACGCCAGCACTATGATGCCGCCCGCGCCGACGCCACCTTCGCGCATCTTGCCAGCCGCTATCGGGCCGGCCTGACCCTTTTACAGGGACCGGACGTCGATCCGGCCTTTGCTGCCCTGATCCGCGATGCCCTGGCGCCCAGAACCCGTCCGCTCGCGCAAGGCGGGGGGCTGGTCTATGTCTCGCGACAGCAGCCGCCCGATTTCATCGCGCCGATACGCTTCGATCTCGGCCCGGTGGGCCTCGTCCGTCAGGATGGCGTCCCGGTCGTCCCGCCGGACATGCTGGACAGGCTGACCGTGGTGCAGGTGCTGCGGACCGGCGACCATCCCGTCATCTGGGTACGCCCCGGCCGGGACGTGCCGCGCAAGCTGGATCTGGATAGCGGCGACATCGGTATTTTCGGACGCGGCGGAAGGCTGATGGCCTTTTCCTATTCCAGCGACGCACGGACCCTCCATCCCGCTTACGGCCCCGGCGTCGATGCCGACGGATCGCAGCGAGCGAGACGGATCTGGCGCTGGCTCCTCCTGATCGGCTGGGGAGCGGCCAGTGCCGGCCTGGGCTTGGTCTATCGCCGCCTGCCCCGGCGCGTGACGGCAACGGAGGCATCGGCATGGGCCGCCTGACGATCGGCGATTCCTGGACCGCCGACTTCCTGGTCGAAAACGGCTTCCTGTCGCTCGATCAGTTCGACGAAGCGCTCGATCTGATGGAGCAATGGGACCGTTCGCTGTCGGACGTGGTCATGTCGCGTCGCTGGATGACGCCGCAGGATTTTCATCGCGCGGCCGCGCGGCGCTTCGGCATGACCTTCGTCAACCTTCAGACCGATCCGCCCGACGAGACGCTGCTGATCGAGGCGGAAGTCGACGATTACATGCGCGAACTGACGATGCCGTGGCGGATGCAGGATGGGCGCATGGTCGTCGTGACCGCCCATCTGGGACCGGAATCGGTCCTATACGCGCGCCGCCGCTGGGGTTCCAAGATCGACATGGTCGTTACGGCCAAATTCGACGTCCTATGGTCCCTGCAAAAGGTCTTCAGCGCCCGCCATTCGCACCGGGCGGTTCACGAACTGGCGGATGCCGACCCGGAAATGTCGGCCCGCACGGTGTTCACCCGGGCGCAGTTGCTGGTCGCCTGGGCCGGGCTGACCCTGTTGTGCCTGGGACTGGGTTTTGCGCCCACCCCGACCCTGATCGTCGTCAACACGATCACCAGCGTCTTCTATCTGGGCAATTTCGTGTTCCGCGGCGTCCTAGTCTGGGCGGGCGGGCGGCGCAGCCAGGATCGCCACCGCGCGGTGGCGATGGAGGCGCGACTGCTGCGCGACGAGGATCTGCCGGTCTATACCGTGCTCGTCCCCATGTTCCGCGAGCCGGAAGTCCTGCCGATCCTGGCCGGCGCGCTGCGCAAGCTCGACTATCCGCTGGGCAAGCTCGACATCAAGATCGTTCTGGAAGAGGGCGACGACGAGACGATCGACGCCGCCAAGCGACTGGGCCTGGAGGGAATTTTTGAGATCGTGCGGGTGCCGCCGTCACAGCCGCAGACCAAGCCCAAGGCGTGCAACTATGCGCTGCGCTTCGCGCGCGGCGAATATCTGGTCATCTTCGATGCCGAGGACAAGCCGGAACCCGACCAGTTGCGCAAGGTTGTCGCGGCGTTTCGCCGGTCCCCTCCCGACGTCGCGTGCATCCAGTGCCGACTCAGCTATTTCAACGCGTCGGAAAACTGGCTGACGCGGATGTTCACGCTCGACTATTCCCTGTGGTTCGACCTGATGCTGCCCGGGCTCGAGCGGCTGGGCATCCCGATCCCGCTCGGCGGCACGTCGAACCATTTCAAGATCAAGGTCCTGCGCGAGCTTCACGCATGGGATCCGTTCAACGTCACCGAAGATGCCGATCTGGGTATCCGCATGACCCAGAAGGGGTACCGGGTCGGCCTGGTCGATTCGACCACCTATGAAGAAGCCAATGTCTCGCACGCCAATTGGGTGCGGCAGCGCTCGCGCTGGATGAAGGGCTATATGCAGACGTGCCTGGTTCATACCCGGCGCCCGCTGCACCTGATGAAGACGGTCGGTCCGCTGGGGACGCTCGGCTTTGTCAGCTTTCTGGGCGGAACGGTCCTTTCCGGCCTGCTCAATCCCATTTTCTGGGCGGTCTTCCTCTTCTGGGCCGTGACCCAGACGGGGGGCTTCGACATCGTCTTCCCGCCGATGCTGCTCTACACCAGCATGCTGAACCTGCTGATCGGGAACGGCATGTTCATCTATCTGATGATGCTCGCGCCGTTCCGGCGACGCTGGGTCGAACTGGCGCCCTATGCGCTGACGGTCATGTGGTATTGGGTGCTGCTGTCCGTCGCCGCCTGGAAAGGCGCGTGGCAGCTCGTCACCCGGCCATTCTACTGGGAGAAGACCCAGCACGGTCTGTCGAAATTCACCGCGGCCGAAGTCTCCAGCGCATTGGAGGAACAGGCGGCATGAGCGGCGTTCCGTTCCCCGGCGCCGCGACGCGCGGCTGGCGTCGGCGACTGGCGATGCCCGCCGGCATCGGCATTGCGCCGTCGACGCTCCTCGCCATTCTGGTCGCCGTGGCGGGCTATCGCCTGGCCGCGCGGATCAGCGAACTGGGACTGTGGCACGACGGCACCGCGCAACGGGCGGGGCGGGCGATCCTGTCGGCCGCGGGCCAGTCCGACCCCACCGCCCTTCTCACCAGCTATCCGCCCCTGCCCTATATGCTGCTCGTGATCGGCGAGATGCTGGGGCGGCCACTCGGCCTGGATCCGGTCGCGCTGGTCGATGCGGCACTGCTGGGTGGCCTGGCAGCGCGATACGGGGGATCGCTGGCAGAAAGGGGGGCGTCGACCGGCATCGTCATGCTCCTCGTCCTGCTGCTGGCGCTGCACCCGCTGTCGATCACCGCCATCACCCGGGGGCCGCAGGGCTTGCTGATGCTGTGGGGCAGCTGGGTGCTGGGGCGGAGCATGATGGACACCCGCACGGTCACCGGCATCAACGAGACGATCGCGCTGTCGCTGGCGCTGCCGATGCTCGCCATGACCGGCGCTCAGGGCGCGGCGATCGCGGTCGGGGCCATCCCCTTTCTGATCTTCGCGGTGCCCCGCGACCTGGCGGAGCGGCACTATCTCGGCACCTATCTGGTACTGCTGTTCCCGCTGGTCCTGTCCGGTCTGTCGCTGTTCGCGCTGTTCGTCATCATCCTCCATACCCCGCTGACGGTCATCATCGGGGATGTCTATCATGCAGTGCGTAGCGGCACGCCCCCTGGCTGGGCGATCGTGACGCTGGCCCCGATCGCCACGGCCGGCGTGGCGGTCATCGCCGTCCTGCTGTCGACGATGCGGACCGCGCCGCGTGCCTTGCGGGAAAGCGTCGCGGCCGGACTGGCGAGCCTGATGCTCGCGTCGGTCCTTGTCGTGGCGACCGGGATCGCCCGTCATCCTGGGGAACTCCTGGTCCCTGCCCTGGGCTTTGCCGCCGGGGTCTCGACCCGCTGGCCGGTGGAGAAGCTGGGGCAGGCAGGCCTGTCGATCCTCGTCGGGGCGCTGGTCGCGGCTCCGGTGATTCTGGGCACCGACGCCAAGGCGAACGGGCTCGTCATGCAGCTGATGGCGGAGCGGACCGGCGCTGTCTCGCCCGATCGTGCGGTCGGCCGCTATCTGGTGGGGCATCGGGGCGTCATGATCGACGCCCTGGCTCACCCGGCCGTGGTGGCCGAGCGCGGCAGCGCCGCCGACCTGCTGACCGACCGATCCCCCGTATTCGGCGTCTCGGTGCTTGCGCACCGCGTCTTCACGCCCGCCGTGGCGGTTCGCGCGCATCGCCCCGGCGAAAGCGACGACGCCATCAGCCGCAGTATGCCCAAATTGTTCGAGCAGGGTCCGCCCGGCTACCGGCTCGTCTTCGATCGGGACGGCTGGCGGGTATGGGCGCGCACAGAAAGGTCGAAAATCCCGTGAACAGCGCACGCATTCTACTGGTCGACGACAGCGCCGAGGCCCGTGACGCGGGCATCCTCGCGCTGGCCACGGGGGGATTTGCGCAGGTGGAGGGCGCCAGCGACGCGGATCACGCCTATGACCTGCTGGGCATTCAGGATGGTCCCGCGCCCCCTGCCTTCGACTGCATCCTGCTCGACATCCTGATGCCGGGCGTCGACGGCATAGAGGCCTGCGCCGCCATCCGGTCGTCGGGCCGGTATCGCGACGTGCCGATCATCATGGTCAGCGGCCAGAACGACGTGTCGTCGCTCAACCAGTCCTTTGTCGCCGGGGCGAACGACTATGTCACCAAGCCGTTCAGGCCGATCGACCTTCTCGCCCGGACCCGCGCCGCGCTGCGTTTCAAGCGGGAGATCGATCGCCGGCGCGCACGGGAAAAGGCCCTGCGCGACAAGACGACGGCGCAGGAGGAATCGCGCGGCTTTCTCCCCGACCTGTTGATCGCCAGCCGATCGCTCCTCGATGCCGAACTCCGTCTGGCCGCCGACAATGGCGTGGATACGACGCTATGTGCGCTGCAGGTTCGCGCGCTCGAGCCCTATCGCCTGGAGCATGGTGCCGCCGCGGCGACACGGCTGATGCGCCAATTGTCGATGGCATTGTGCGACGTGCCCGCACCAATGGGTGCGGTGCTCGGCCTGTTCGACGACGGGCTGTTCCTGTCCATCGCCCCCAATGTCGATCCCATGGGCATGGTGGCATTTGGCGAGGCCGCGCTGGCGCGGATCGACGCGCTGAAGCTCCCCCATGGCGCATCGGCACGCGACCTCCATGTCGCGCTGGATGCCGTCGTCGACATGGCCGGCGGCGACCGGCTGCTGCTGCTGCCCGGCGAGATGATCACGCTGCTCGAACAACAGCAGCGGCGCAGGCCCTCCCTTCCCCTCCCCGATATGGACGCCCTCTGATGAAACACGCCACCCGCTCCATCCTGGCCGTCGCCATCGCCTCGGCCGCGCTCGTCCATGCCACGGCGGCCGAGGCGTCGGCCTGGACGTTGCCCAAGGGCAAGGGACAGGTCCTGGTGACCGGCGTCTATTCGCACAGCGACCGGGGCTTCGACGCGAACGGCCGAACCATCGACATCCCCGATTATGACAAGCAGGAAGTCTATGTGCTGGGCGAATATGGCGTCACCGACGACCTGACGCTGATCGCCGCGCCGAGTTTCCGCCACGTCGGCATACAGGGGGCGACGGACGACACCACCGGGTTGGGCTATACGGAACTGGGGGGGCGTTACCGTCTCACCAGCGGATCCCGCTGGGTCGGCTCGCTGCAGGCGACGGCGCGGATCCCGGGAACGCGGCGCCGCGACGCCCTGGCGCAGGTGGGCAGCACCGACGCCGAATATGACGTGCGGGCGCTGGGCGGCGCGAGTTTCGTGATCGGGCGCATGGCCGGCTTCGTCGATCTGGAGGGCGGCTATCGCGTGCGGGCGGGGGATCCCCCCAACGAGTTCCGGGCCGACGCGACCCTGGGCATCCGTCCGGCCAAGCGCGTTCTGCTCTATACGTCCGTATCGAACAGCTGGTCCGACGGTGCCGGCAAGGGCGTCTTCAAGGCGTATCGCTATCACAATGCCTTTCTGAACGCCGCCTATGATCTGAACGATCGCTGGTCGCTTCAGCTGGGCGGGCTGGCGACGGTCGGCGGGGAAAATGCCCTGCGCGAGCGCGGCGGCACGGGAGGCCTGTGGTTCCGGTTCTGAACGCCGTGCTAGGATTTGGACGTCCGACCCGGATCGGTTCATCGTCGACCCGGTCCACCAGATACCGGGCCTGACCGCCACCGGCGCTGTCTTCACCCCGGACAGCGCCAGCCACCACGGATCACCCGTCGATCACATGCGGCACGAACCGGGCGGTGTTGGAGGTGATCAGCCCGTCCTCGCGGATGCCCATTCCCGCCGCCGCGCCGTCCACCACCCAGCTGCCCAGCACCGGAAAACACCCCGGCACCGCCTCGGGCAGACGGTAGAGCGACTGGTAGATATAGCCCTCTTCGCCATATTCCCCCGCCGTCTCCGCCACGATGGCCCCGGCGCGGCGGATCGAGACGTTGGCGCCCTCGCGCGACAATAAGGGCTTGGCGACGGCATCGCCGGCCGGCACCGTGAAGCTGGCGGGCAGAAGGTTCGGATGGCCGGGAAACAGGTCCCACAGCACGGGCAGGATCGCCTTGTTCGACCAGATCATCTTCCACACCGGCTCGATCCAGGTCAGGTCGCCACGCGCCAGATTGTGGAGCAGCGGGGTCGCGAATTCTTCCCGGACCAGCCATTCCCAGGGATAGAGCTTGAACATCGCCTCGATGCGCAAATCGGCTTCGTCGACGAAACACAGCGCATCATGATCCCAGCCGATCCGGTCCATCAGGATCGGCACGGTGGTAATCCCTGCAGCCTCGGCCGTATCGCGGATATAGGCGGCGGTGACCGCATCCTCGCCCGCCAGGTCCGCCACATGCGCAACGTGCAGCGTGGCGGGAAGATCGGGCGCGATCTCGGCCCAGCGGGCGACCAGCGCCTCGTGCAGGCTGTTGAACTGGTCGAGCGCGGGAAAGCATTCCTCCTTCCACGCCCATTGCACCACCGCCGCCTCGAGCAGCGAGGTCGGCGTGTCGCAATTGAACTCGAACAGCTTGGGCGGCCCCGATCCGTCATAGCCCAGATCGAACCGCCCGAAATTCAGCGCGGGCGGCTCCGCCTCCCAGGCTTCGCGGATGGGGTCGTGAAAGGCGGCGGGAATGGCGAAGCGGTCGAGCAGCCGGGGATCGCTGACCACCGCCTCGCCCGCCGCCAGGAACAGGCGATACAGCTCGACGGTCGCCCGCTCGATCGTGTCGACCTGTCCCGCCGTGAAGCGATAATAGGCGCTTTCGTCCCAATAGGGCCGCTCGCCCCCGTCATGCCAGATCAGGCCGAGCGCCTCGACCTTCGCGCGCCAGTCGGGACGTGGCGTCAACTTCTGACGGATCATGCGTGGATACTGCCGAAGCGCGCGGCGGAGGAGCCGAACCCACCCCGGCTGACCGCCGCCGACCGCGTCATCGCGCTGCCGGACGGTGCTGCGGCATAGCGCGCACCGGGTGCGGCCCGGAAGCTGCCGCCCGTCGCGCGCTCTCCGTAAAAGGGAATGGCACGCCCCCGCCCCAGGAAGTACCAGAAGGCTCCGCCGCCGCCGCCGACCCGCGTCTGGCGGCAGCGATCATCGGGCAGTCGCTTGCCCTGCGCATCGGTGCAGATGGCGGTATCCTGATCGGCGGTCCAGTTATCGTCCGCCTTGGCCCGGTTGCATCCGCTTGCCAGCAAGGCTGCGGCCATCGCAGTCGTCCATTTGAGATTCAAAGCCATTTCGTCCCTCCCCTTTATATCATGGGCCAGGACGCGGCATGTTGGCTAGGGGGACGCAAGAAGGGGCGCCGATGCCGGACATCGGCACCCCTCCGCTACGAAGCTTAGCGGCAGCGGACCTTGCCGCGATCGATGGAGCGGCCCAGCAGGGCGCCGCCACCCGCGCCCAGCAGCGTGCCGAGCGTGCCACCGCCGATCACATTGCCCAGCACGCCGCCACCGACCGCACCAATCACTAGGCCGGTGGTGCCGTCATTGCGCTTGCAATAGGTACGACCATCGCGGCCACGAAAAATCTGGTCATCGCGGGTCAGGCGACGCTCGCGATAATTGCCACGGCGATAATCGCGCGATGCATCCCAGTTGTCACGATCGCCGTGCCAGCGATAGTCGCGATCCTGCGCGACGGCGGGCGTGGCGGCGATCGGGGCGGCAACGGTAACGACGGCCAAAGCGGCGAGCAGGGCTTTCATGGCAGGTCTCCTTATCCTCAAGCCCGCACAACGCTTACCGAATGAACCCGTTCAATTCACTTCGTCCGATCACCCGGGCTGGCACCGATCCCTCCGCTCGGGCATTGAGCGGTCATGCGCCAAGCCACCACGATCCTGTCGGTCGACACCCATGGTCAGGGCCTGACCGAAATCACCCGCCCCGTTACCGCCTGGGTCCGCGAACAGGGGATGGAGGAGGGTCTGCTGACCCTGTTCTGTCGTCACACCTCGGCATCGCTCATTATTCAGGAAAATGCCGCGCCCGAGGTGAAGACCGATATCCTTGCCTATTTCGCCCGACTCGCGCCCGAAGATGCCCACGCTTATGCCCATGATGACGAAGGGCCCGACGACATGCCCGCGCATCTGCGTACCATTCTGACCGGCGTCCACCTGTCGATCCCGCTGATCGGCGGACGGCTGGCGCTGGGGACTTGGCAGGGCATCTATCTGTTCGAGCATCGCCGCGCGGCGCATCATCGGCAAATTGCAATCCATATGGCCGGCATGTGACGCACTATTCATCGCGGGAGCCAAACCGTTCATCGACCGTTCTGGCGAGATAGGCTAAACGGGCATCAGCTACAGGGCTGTTGCCGTCCGGCCTGGTCGGGCGGCAAGGAAAGGAAGAAGTGTCCATGCAATTCGGTCGGAAGATCGCGCTCGCGCTGCTCGGCGCCAGCACCCTGATGGTCGCGGGATGCGCGACCGAAACCACCTATCGCCCGGCAACGGGCACGGGCTTCTACCGCACCGGCTATTCGGACCAGCAGCTGGAGCCCGGCCGCTTCATCGTCAGCTTTGCGGGCAACACCGTGACGTCTCGCGATACGGTCGAACGATACCTGCTGTTCCGCGCCGCGGAACTGACGCTGGCCAATGGCTATGACTATTTCGTGATGGCAGACCGCGACACCCAGCTGCGTTCGCGCACCTATTCGACCCCCGGCGCCTTCGGCCCTGGTTTCGGCGGCTGGGGCGGCGGCTGGTGGGGTCCTTCGTGGCGCTATTATGGTCGCGGTTTCGGTTGGCGCAGCTGGGATCCCTTCTGGGGCGATCCCTTCTTCGGCAACAACATGGATATCAACACCATCGACCGCTACGAAGCGACGGCCGAGGTCGTGATGCGCAAGGGCCCGATCCCGCGCGACAATCTCCGCGCCTTCGATGCCCGTGCGATCGTCAACACGATCGGGCCGACGGTCGTCATGCCGAAATAATCGGGCTCCATCACCGAGCCATCGGGGCGGTCACCCATTGCGGTGGCCGCCCTTTTTCTTTGGGGTCAGGGCTGCCCACCGCGCACCCGGCGCGCATTGACCAGGCCGCGCAGTGCCTCGGTCCGGTTCTGCAACTCGGCCTGTTCCGATGGCGACAGGCCATCCGAGCCGAAACGGTCCTGAAGCGACCCGATCGCCGCATTCTCCCGCCGGAAGGACCGCGTCTCCTCACGCGTGATGTCGCCGCTGCGCTGCCCCTCACGGATCGCCCGGCGGATGGCGCGGCGGTCGGCATCGACACTGGGCTGGCCGGGCATGGCGAGAATATCGGCCGGCGGCCCGGCACTGACGAACTGCGCGGGAGCGGTGGTGGGCAGTGCGGCTGTCATGACGCCCAGAATCACATAGCGCTTCATGCGTGTTCCTCCCTCTCGATGGAGGATCGCGCCACTTGGCTGAACGGAGGCTGTCTATTCCTCCCCTGCAAGGGGAGATGGCGACGGCGGGGTGTCCATGCTCGTCGGAGCGCCCCTCCACCACCGCTTCGCGGCGGTCCCCCTCCCCATCGGAGATGGGGAGGAATGAAAAGGGCGGCGAACCGAAGCCCGCCGCCCTCCTATCCTGCCTATTCCAAAACGATCAGGCCGTCACCGCCCCGTGGCAATGCTTGTACTTCAGCCCCGAGCCGCAGGGGCACGGCGCGTTGCGGTTGACGCGGCCTTCCCACTGGGCGGGATCGGTGCCCAGGTCCATGCCCTCGGGCTGGGGGATCTGCATCGGCGGCATCTGCGGCTGGAGCAGCCCACGCGCGGCGGCATCCCAGTCGTTCGTATTGTCCTCGCCGGTGAACGGATCGAAGTGCGAGGTGATGAAGTCCGGCAGCGGCGGCAGCTCCGGCGGCGCCTGGATCTGGAACTGGGCATAGGCGATGGTGCGCGTCACATCCTCGCGGATATTGTCGAGCATCCGCTGGAACAGCGAAAACGCCTCGTGCTTATATTCGTTGATCGGTGTCTTCTGCGCATAGGCGCGCAGGTGGACGACCTGGCGCAGCGCGTCGAGCGTCGCCAGATGCTCCTTCCAGTGATGGTCGAGATTCTGGAGCAGGATCGACTTTTCGACGCTGGTCCAGGTATCGGGCTCCAGCTCCTTGGCCTTGGCCTCGACCGCTGCATCGGCCTCGGCGTTCACACGCTCCAGCACGATTTCGGCGTCGATCGCTTCCTCGGTCAGCCAGTCGTCGACCGGCGGCTCCAGGTTCAGCAGGTCCTTCAGCTGCTGCTTCATGCCCGCCACATCCCATTGCTCGGGATAGCTATTAGGCGGGCAGGCGGCGCCGACGATCGCGTTCACGGTTTCGGCACGCATGTCGGCGACGACATCGCCCACCGTCTCGGCATCCATGATGTCGGCGCGCTGTTCGTAGATGACCTTGCGCTGGTCGTTCATCACGTCATCATATTCGACGACCTGCTTGCGGATGTCGTAGTTGCGCGCCTCGACCTTCTTCTGCGCGGTCTCGATCGCCTTGGTCAGCCACTTGCTGCCGATCGCCTCGCCATCCTCGATATTGTTGCGCATCATCTTGGCGAACAGCGTGTCCGGGCCGAAGATACGCAGCAGATCGTCGTCGAGGCTGAGGTAGAAGCGCGACAGGCCCGGATCGCCCTGACGCCCCGAACGGCCGCGCAGCTGGTTGTCGATGCGGCGGCTCTCGTGCCGCTCGGTGCCGAGCACGAACAGGCCGCCCGCCTCCAGCACTTTCTGCTTTTCGGCGATGATCTCGGCGCGGATGCGAGTCGCCGCTTCCTCATATTCGGGCGTGCCCTCGACCAGCTCGGGATGCTCGTCGAGCATACGGAATTCGAGGTTGCCGCCCAGCTGAATGTCCGTGCCGCGACCCGCCATGTTGGTCGCGATCGTCACCGCGCTCAACCGCCCCGCCTGCGCCACGATATGCGCCTCCATCTCGTGATAGCGCGCGTTCAGCACCTTGTGCGGCACGGCTTCCTGGGTGAGGAATTCGCTGAGCAGTTCGGACTTTTCGATCGACACGGTGCCGACCAGCACCGGCTGCCCCTTGGCGGCATGGTCGCGGATCTTCTTGGCGATCGCCAGGAACTTGTCCTGGGTGTTCTTGTAGAACTCATCCTCCTCATCGACGCGCGCGATCGGCAGGTTGGTCGGGATGGTGACGACGTTGATCTTGTAGATGTCGTAAAATTCGCCCGCCTCGGTCGCGGCGGTGCCGGTCATGCCCGAAATCTTCGGGTACATGCGGAAATAATTCTGGAAGGTGATCGAGGCCATGGTCTGGTTCTCGGGCTCGATATTGACGCCCTCCTTCGCCTCGACCGCCTGGTGCAGACCTTCCGACCAGCGACGCCCGTCCATCATGCGGCCGGTGAACTCGTCGATGATGATGACCTTGCCGTCCTTCACGATGTAATCGGTGTCGCGCTTGAACATCATGTTCGCACGCAGCGCCTGGTTCAGATGGTGGACGACCTGGGTATTCTCGAAATCGTAGAGATTCTCGCCCTGGAGCAGCCCGGCCGCCTCCAACAGGCGCTCGGCGCGCTCGGTGCCGTCCTCGGTCAGGATGATCGACTTCTGCTTCTCGTCCTTCTCGTAATCGTCGGCGGTCAGCTGCTTCACGATCGCATCGACGCCGATATACAGCTCCGACTTGTCGTCGGTGGGCCCCGAGATGATCAGCGGCGTGCGAGCCTCGTCGATCAGGATCGAGTCGACCTCGTCGACGATCGCGTAGTGGAAGGGGCGCTGCACCATCGACGAGCGCTCATACTTCATATTGTCGCGCAAATAGTCGAAGCCGAACTCGTTGTTCGTGCCATAGGTGATATCGGCCTCATAGGCCGCACGACGCTGCGCATCGTCCAGATTGGGGATGATGGTGCCGGTCGTCATGCCCAGGAAGCCATAGATTCGGCCCATCGTCGCCGCATCGCGGCTGGCGAGATAGTCGTTGACGGTGACGACGTGCACGCCCTTGCCGGGCAGTGCGTTCAGATAGGTGGCGAGCGTCGCGACCAGCGTCTTGCCCTCGCCCGTGCGCATCTCGGCGATCTCGCCCCGATGCAGCACGATACCGCCGATCATCTGCACGTCATAGTGACGCTGGCCCAGCACGCGCTTGGCCGCCTCGCGCACGGTGGCGAAGGCCTCGGGCAGCAGGCTGTCGAGCGTCGCGCCCTGGTCCAGCTGCTCGCGGAACTTGACCGTTTGCGCGGCGAGCTGCGCGTCGGTCATCGCCTCCATCTGCGCCTCGAAATCGGCGATCTTGGCGATCATGGGCTTGAGCGACTTGACGTAACGGTCGTTGGACGAACCGAACAGGGACTTGGCGAGGCCGCCGAACATAAGCGATTTCCTGACTGAAATATCGTGAGATGGGCGCAGCGCCGCAAAACGGCCGGGCGCGCGCGACTGCCATGGCAGGGAAGGAGGTCGGCCGAAGCCGACACCGGGGCTATTCGCGCCGACGGCCCATGAAGATCGCGGCGACGGGCCGGGGCGTGGTCGCCCGGAACGCACCCGTCAGCCGAATGCTATCGACCAGCGTGGCAAGCGCCTGCACCGGTCGGGTCGCGGCGCGGGCGACAGCGGCCTGCTTGGCGGCCGTCACGATGCAACGCTCGGCAACGACCCCGCGCGCTTCCTGCCCACGCGCGCTCGCACCCACGCCGGTCAGCGCGGACAAAAGAGCGGAAAGGAGCAGAAGCAGGTTCATGCGAGACTTGTCTTAGGCAGATACGCGCGGCGCGTCCATCCGTTGCATCACCACCTTCAGGGGCGGGGCGGCAGGATCTGATAGGCAATCTGAACATAGTCATAACCCGATTTGGGCATGTTCGGTTCGATCGCGAAAAGCTGATCGCGCTGACAGAGTGTCGGGATATGCTCTGTATCGACTGGCCCCACGCTGACCGTCCATCGGCAATCCACCGCCTTGCCGGTCGCGTCGATCGTGAAATCGACCCGAAATCGCTGGAGGACGGTCATGTCTTTCGGGATCGGGCCGCTGAGCAACGGCCCGTCGCCAAAGATGCGTTCGGCGATGGCGAAGTAACGGAAGCGCGGCGGCGTGGTCGCCCCGCTGCGTTGCATAACCGCCGCCTGCAGACCTTCAGTCGATGACGGGCAAGGTGGATTGGTGACCGCGAAATTGACCGGCAGCGTGTGAACCTGGCACTCGGTCGGATGGCCATCGACATCGACGATCATCTCGGAAAGGGTCGCCCCCGAATGGGCGACTTCCGTCCCATTGGGGGCATCTTCGGGAATCTGCCACCGGATACGCAATGTATGATGACTGGCAACCGCCCTGCCGCCGCGATCCCTGGCAGCGCGGAACAATCCTGGCGTGGAAACGACGATGTGACAGGTCTGTTCGTCCAGCGAAGCCGATGCGGATTGGCTGATCGTGCAGCCGGTCACGCGACCTTGGGCGTCAACGGTGAGGTCGGCGATTACCAGCCCCTCTTCATGCGCACGCTGGGCCGCCGGCGGATAATTATCCGGGCCGAACGCCGCCGCCATGTCACCGACGATTTCAGGCTTGGGCAGCTTCTCGACCTGCACCGGCGTTCGCAGCTCCATCGCCATCTGCCCGAGCGCCAGCATCGTCATATTGATTCCCCCACCAA
Organism: uncultured Sphingomonas sp.; assembly: GCF_913062585.1. Taxonomy (GTDB): domain Bacteria; phylum Pseudomonadota; class Alphaproteobacteria; order Sphingomonadales; family Sphingomonadaceae; genus Sphingomonas. Next base: position 29,015 of record NZ_CAJXWX010000010.1, read on the forward strand.
AATCGGCGACCTCACCATCAACCCGTTGCAGCGCGCGCGCGCAAGCGGCAAAGCATCGCCCCATGAGCACCGCCACCTCGCCCCTCGCCCAGCCCTTTCCCGCTTTGCCCGCGATCGACGGCGTGACGCTGCGCGTCGCCCGCGCGCAGTATAAGAAATGGGACCGCTGCGACCTGACCTTCGTGACGCTGCCCGAAGGGACCAGCGTGGCGGGCGTGTTGACCACCAGCAAATGCCCGTCGCCGGAAGTGGAATGGTGCCGCAAGGCGCTGGTCCTGGGTCAGGCCCGCGCGCTGGTCGTCAATGCGGGCAACTCGAACGCCTTTACCGGCCACCGGGGCCGCGCCGCCGTCGAGGCGATCGCCGCGCGCACCGCCGCGGCGATGGACTGCCAGCCTTCGGACGTGTTCGTCGCGTCGACGGGCGTGATCGGCGTGCCGCTGCCCATCGACAAGGCCGAGGCAGGCTTGGACGCCGCCTTCACCGCCGCACCCTGCGGCTGGGAAGACGCCGCCGCGACGATCATGACCACCGACACCTTCGCCAAGGGCGCGACCACCACCGCCGTGGTCGATGGTCGCACGGTGACGCTGGCCGGGATCATCAAGGGATCGGGCATGATCGCGCCCGACATGGCGACGATGCTGGGCTTCATCTTCACCGATGCCGCCGTGTCGCCCGAGTTCCTCCAGTCCGCGCTGAGCGCCGCCAATGGCCGCAGCTTTTCGTGCATCACGGTCGACGGCGACACCTCGACCAGCGACACCGTCCTCGCCTTCGCGACGGGCAAGGCGGGCAATGCGCCGCTGACCGATGACGAGAGCGACGGGTCCGATGCCTTCCGCGCAGCGCTCGCCGATCTGTGTCACCAGCTTGCCCTGCTGGTCGTCCGCGATGGCGAAGGCGCGAGCAAGCTGATCGGGATCCGGGTCGAGGGCGCCGAGAGCGACCGTTCGGCGCACCGTATCGCCATGTCGATCGCCAACTCGCCGCTGGTGAAGACCGCCATCGCGGGCGAGGACGCCAATTGGGGCCGCGTCGTCATGGCGGTCGGCAAGGCGGGCGAACCGGCCGAGCGCGACAAGCTGTCGATCCGCTTCGGCGAGACGTTGGTGGCGAAGGAAGGCCTGGCGGTCGAAGGCTATGACGAAGCCCCCGTCGCCGCGCATCTGAAGGGACAGGAGATCGCGGTCGGCGTCGACCTGGGCCTGGGCGAGGGCGTCGCGACGGTTTGGACCTGCGACCTGACGCACGGCTATATCTCGATCAACGCCGACTATCGGAGCTGAGGCCGATGCTGACCATCTGGGGCCGGATCAACTCGCACAACGTCAAGAAGGTCGTCTGGCTGGCCGAGGAAATGCGGCTGGCCTATGACCGGCGCGATGTCGGCGGACCGTTCGGGATGGATGCGGCGTACCGGGCGCTAAACCCCAATGCGCTGATCCCGACGATCGAGGATGACGGCTTTGTCCTGTGGGAGTCGAACGCCATCCTGCGCTATCTGGCGGCGAACCATGGCGGCGAGGCTTTCTATCGGGTCGAGCCGAAGGCCCGCGCCTCCGCCGAGCGGTGGATGGACTGGGGCTTCACCTGGGCCGATGCGATCCGGCCGATCTTCTTCCAGATGGTCCGCACGGCCCCCGACGCGCGCGACATCGCGCTGATCGAGCGGAGCGTGGCGCGGGCGGCGGGGCTGTCGGCGATCCTGGACGATGTTCTGGGGCGGCAGGAATGGCTGTCGGGAGATTCGTACGGGATCGGGGATATTCCGGTCGCGGCCTATGCGAATACGTGGTTCCAGCTGCCGGTCGAGCGGCCTTCGCGGCCTAATCTGGAGCGCTGGTATGCAGCGTTGCAGGACCGTGCGCCGTTTCGCGATGTGGTGATGATCCCGCTGAGTTGATCGGCGGCGAGCGGTGGTCTCGGTGAGACCCCAGGCCCTCCCCCATCCCCTCCCGCTTGCGGAAGGGGCGTGCCTTCCGAGACGCGCCGGACAAAAAAGCCCCTCCCGCAGACGGGAGGGGTTTGGGGAGGGGAGTGCCGCGAGCTTAGGTCTCGGTGAGACTTCCTACCCTCCCCCATCCCCTCCCGCCTGCGGGAGGGGCGTGCTTCCTCGAAAAGCTTACAGCGCGCCTTCCAGCCACGCCTTGATCCGGCCCTTGGGCTCGGCGCCGACCTTGGTCGCCGCCGCCGCGCCGCCCTTGAACAGGATCATCGTCGGGATGCCACGCACGCCATAACGGCCGGGCGCGTCGGGATTATCGTCGATGTTCAGCTTGGCGATCGTCACCTGCTCGCCCAGTTCCTCGGACAGTTCCTCCAGCGACGGGCCGATCATCTTGCACGGTCCGCACCATTCAGCCCAGAAATCGACCAGCACCGGCTTGTCGGAGTTCAGGACGTCCGCCTCGAAGCTGGCGTCGGTGATCTGCTTGGTTGCCATAGTCTCAATACTCCTTGGATTGTCATCCATCTAGGATGCGGGCGACGGTCGCTCAACCTCCCAGCGCCAAGCTTTGCTCCCGATCGCGATAGCCGGGCTTGTGCGCGGCCAGCAACGCGTCGGGCACGGTGATGAGGCGTGGCCCCGCCGTGTAGAGCAGCGCCACCGACACCCGCCGCCCGGGAAAGATGACCTCCAGCGCGGCGGCATAGCCCGCCATCTGCGCCAGGTGGAACGCCGGCACATCGTCGATCCCGCCAGGCGCGCGCCGCCCGGTCTTATAGTCGATCAGCCGCACCTCCTCCGCACCGATCAGCAGCCGGTCGACCCGCCCCGACACGACCAAGCCATTGGCCAGCGTGGCCGCGATCGGCGCCTCGGCCAGCGATCCGGGCCCGAAGAGCGGCGCATAGGCCGGATCGTCGAGGATCGCGAAGACCGCCGCCGTAACATCGGCGCGTAGGGCCGCATCCGTGACCCCCGCCGCCTGGACCAGCCAGCGCTCGGCCGCCTCTCGCCGCGTATCGGGCGCGACCGGCGGCAGGCGTTCGAGGAGACAGTGGATCAACCGCCCTCGCTCCGCCGCCGCGCGCATCGCGGGCGTGGGGGGCGGGTCGGCGACCATGTCCTCGCCCAGCTGCGACGGCGCGAGCGGACGGGGCGGGCGCGACTCCTGCGACGCAGGTTGATGGACCCAGTCGGGCAGCGCGACATGCTCGTGCGCATTTGCGACGGCCGCACCGGGGCGCGGCGCGACCGGCGCCTGCGGCATCCGCCCAAGGAACGTCCGCGACTGTCCGTCGCCCGGCTCGACCTCGGGCACGCCGAGCGCGGTCATTGCCCGCGCGCAGGTGGCGTACCAGCTGTGCATCGGCGGCACCCCCGCCGCCCGCTTGCCCAGCGCGCCCGCGACGACCAGCTGCTCCTCCGCCCGCGTCGCCGCGACGTAGAAGAGCCGCCAATGCTCGGCCAGCTCGCGCGCGGCGATCTCGGCCGCGACGGCATCGAGCGGCCCGCCCCGCTCCTCGGCACGCGGCGGGAAGACCGGGATCGGCAACGCACCCGGCTCGGGCGTCCAGCGCAGGATCGGCCGTGGGCTCGCGGTCGGATCGGCGGTCGCGTCAGCCAGGATGACCAAAGGCGCCTGCAGCCCCTTCGATCCATGCGCGGTCATCACCCGCACCGCGTCGAGCGGCGCCGAGGGATCGCGCACGATCTCGACATCGCCGCGATCAAACCAGTCGAGGAAACGCTGGAGCGAGGGCGTCGTCGTACTCTCGAAGGTCAGCGCGGCGTTGAGCAGCTCCTCGATCGGATCGCGCGCCTCGGTACCCAGCCGCCGGATCAGCTTGCGCCGACCATCGAGCGGGCCCGACAGCAATTCCTCCAGAAACTGGTAGGGCGTCGAAACGTCGGCCCGCGCGAGCATCTGGCGAAGCGGGGCGAGGTCCTCAGGCGGCAGGGTCCGCGTCAGATGCGCCCAGAGCGATCCTCGCTCCCGGTGCCCCGCCGCCATCAACCGCTCCTGCGACCAGCCGATCAGCGGCGATACCAGCAGCGACGCCAGCGACAAATCATCCTCGGGCTGGAGTGCGAAGCGCACCGTAGCGAGCAGATCCTGCACCGCCAGCGGCGCGTTCAGCCGCAGCCGGTCGACGCCCGCCACCGGCACCCCCTCGGCATAAAGCCGCGCGACGATCAGCGAGGCGAGGTCGCCGCGCCTTTTGACCAGGATCATGATGTCCTGCGGCTCCAGACGACGGCCCTTGCTCTCCAGCATGGCGCCGTCGTCCAGCCAGCGACGGACCGCCCGCGCGATGTCGGTCGCGACCTTGCGCACCGCATCGTCGATCCAGCCTTCTTCGTCCTCGTCGCTGCCGCCAGCTACGACCGGCGGCCAGAGCGTGACGCGGCCGGGGCCCTTCACCTCGCTGGCATGGCGCTCGACCGCGTGGCCCATCCCCATGCCGGGCTCGCCCAACGCCTCGATCGCGGCGTCGACGAATTCCAGGATCGGCGTGGTCGAGCGGAAGCTGTGGGTCAGCGACAGCTGGTTGAACGGCAGGCCGCGCTCGTCCTCGGGCCAGTCGTCGTCGCCGGCAACCTCGTCGGCGCGGCGCGAGAAATGCAACTCGGCCGCCTGGAAGTTGATCGGATCGGTGCCCTGGAACCCGAAGATCGCCTGTTTGTGATCGCCGACCGTGAACAAAGTCCGCGTCGAGGGCGCATAGAGCCCGCGCCCGACAAAGAATTCGTCGGCCAGCGCACGGACGATCCGCCACTGATGCGCATTGGTGTCCTGCGCCTCGTCGATCAGGACATGCTCGGTCACCTGGTCGAGCTTGTAGCGGACCCATTCGCCGATGCCGGGCCGCTCCAGCAGCTCGACGGTGGTGCGGATCAGGTCGTCGAAATCCACCGCGCCGATCGCACGCTTGGACAGGGTATAGGCACGCGCATAGTCGCGCCCGACGGTCAGCGCGTCCGCGAGCAGATCGGCATGACGCGCCCGCGCCGCCAGGCCCAGCAGATAGCGGCACGCCTCGCCCAGCTCGCGCGCCATATCCTCATAATCGGGATCGGCGTCGGTCAGTTTCTTGGAGGCCTTGCGCGGCTCGCCCTTGGCGGTGAAGACCGTGCCCATCAGATCCTCAAGCAGGGCGACCCGCCCCGCCCGGTCGCTACCGATCCAGCGCTCGAGCGTCGCCGCCGCCTTGTCGCCGGTCGCTGTGCCCCAGGCACGGTTCGCGCCCGCCAGCCGGATGACGGCGTCCTCGTCGATGTCCTCGACCCCGTCCGCAATGGCCTCGTCGATGTCGCCCGAGGGCAGATCGAGCGCACGGCGCAGCCAGGGCTGGATGCCGGTGGGCAACGCCTCGAGCGCGCCGGGCGCGCGGGCGCAGGCGGCGAGAAACGCTTCCGCACCGCCCTCGCCCAGCCGCAGCGACAGCGCACCGACCGTCTCGACCGGGCCGACCCGGCCTTCGCGTTCGGCGGTCTCCAGCATCCGCGCCAACGCCTCGCGCGCCAGCACCGCCTCCTCGCGCGCTTCCAGCGGACGGAAGCCGGGGGCGAGCCCCGCCTCGACCGGGAAGGCCGCGAGCAGACCCTGGCAGAAGCCGTGGATGGTCTGGATGCGAAGCCCGCCGCCCGGCGCGTCAAGCACGCGGGCGAACAGCGTCCGCGCGCGGTCGCGCAAGGCAGGGGTCGGCGTCTCGCCCAGCGCCTTCAGGTCGCGGAACAGCTCGGTCTCGGGCATCCGCACCCAGGCGGCGAGGCGGCCGTTGATCCGCTGCGCCATCTCGGCGGCACCCGCCTTGGTGAAGGTCAGGCACAGGATCGCCTCGGGCGCGACGCCGCGTAGGAGGAGGCGGAACACGCGCGCGGCGAGCACCTGCGTCTTGCCGGTCCCCGCCGAGGCGGACAGCCAGACATGCGCCGCCGGATCGCTGGCGGCGGCCTGGTCGCCCTTCAGCGGGGGAAGGTTCGCCATGGGGCGGGCGCTCATGCGGCGTACTCCCGGCCACGGGAGTCCCGTGCGCTTCGACGTCGCTCAGCGCGAACGGCGGTAGGAACAAAGCCCCCGCTCCGTTCAGCCTGAGCGAAGTCGAAGGCCACGCCATCACGCACGAACGGAACCAAGGATTTACCGATCACGGCCATACCATTCATCCCGCCGCATCAGTTGGTCATATTCCGCATAGGGCGCATATTCGGGCACCAGCTTGGCAGTGAACGGCGCATCGCCGGTCAGCCATTGCCCTGCCGCATCCGCAAAGTTTGCCGCCGCAATGGACACGAACTCGTCGGTGCGGATCCGCTCGCGCTTCCCATCGGGGTCGACCGGCGTGGCGATATAGCCCAGCCCCTCGCGTCCGCGTCCCAGCGACCAATATTCGAAACCGCCCGCCTTGCCGGACACCCCCTCGAACCCGCCGCGCTCGGCGATCAGGCCGAGGAGACCCAGCTGCAAGCTGAAGCCCTCGCGCACCGCCGTCGTGGAGGGCGGCTTGCCGGTCTTATAGTCGATCACCACCAGCGCGCCGTCCGGCGCCTTGTCGATCCGGTCGAACCGGCCGCTCAGCGTCACGCCCGCCAGCTTGGCCTCGCCCTTGCCTTCCGCGCTCAGGACATGGCGGCCCTCCCCGGCCTTGACCGCGACCTCGGCGGCGATCCAGTCGATCGCCTCGATCAAACGGGGCTGCCACAGCGCGCGCATCATCGGATGGGTATTCTGGTCGCGCAGCATCGCCAGCGCACGGGGGCGCAGCGCATCGACGGCGCAGCGATCCTCCTTCCACCACATCTCCAGTATGTCGTGGACGGCGGTGCCGCGCCAGGCGGCGCTGGGGTCCGCATCGACCGGGTCGAGCGGCGAAAGGCGCAGCACGCGGCGGGCATAGAAGGCGTAAGGATCGGCCTTCAGCCGGTCGACTTCCGTCACCGAGATCGCAGTGGGGCGCAGGGCGGCGGGGGGCTTGGGCGCGGGTCGGTCAGCCGGAATATAGTCCTCCGGCTTATCCAGTTCGACCGCCCAGGCCGCGAGACTGGGATGCGCCTCGAACCGCTCGCCCGCCATCGCCTGAAGCCGCAACCAGAAGCGCGACGCCAGGGTCGGCCCGCTCGCATCGCGGCGTGCTCGGGTCAGGATCGCGCGCGGCGCGCCCATCGCCTGCGCCAGATCATGCGCGGCGATGCCGATCCGCTGCTCCAGCCCCACCAGCCCCAGCAAGGAACGGATGCGAGGTGCCAGCCAGGGGTCAGGCGCGGGCCGCCCCGGCCAGACGCCTTCGTTCAAGCCGCCCGCGATCATCAGGTCGGCGGTCTGGAGACGCGCTTCGATCGGGCCGTAAATGGCGAGGCGGGGATGCTGGCCTTCGCGCGGGATGGCGCGGATGGCGATCTCGTCGAACAGGCTGCGCATCAGCGCGGGCAACTCGGCCGGGTCGACGCGGGCGGGACCGTGATCGGCCTCTTCCTCATAACCCGCCAGGAATTCCGCCGCCGCGCGCCCCTGCGGCCCGGTCCATAGCGCATCGCCGCACAGTGTCTGCCCGCATTCGCGCAGACAGGCGAGCAGGCCCCGCAAACTCTGCGGCCCGTCGCCAAAGGTCCGCCCCACCGCCTCCAGCATCGGCGCGGCCTTGGCCCAGAAGGCCGACGCGGTCGGCTTGTCGGCGAGATGCGCGGCGATTCCGTCCAGCCCCGGCGCCGGACGCGGCCCCCGCAGCGCCCGGTCGAGCGCGCGAACCCCGTCGAGCCATTCCACCCGCTCCATCTCGCCCCGGATCAGCGGATGCTTGAGCAGCGCAAGCAGCGGCAACGGCGCGAAATGCTGCGCCGCCGCCTCGGCCAGTTGGAGGAGGAAGGTGCCGGGCAACAGGATCGACAGCGGCCGTCCCGCCGTGTCGTCGATCAGGATATTCCAGCGCCGACAATGCGCCGCCACTCGCCGCGCCAGCGCGCGGTCGGGGGTGACGAGCGCAGCGGTGCGGCCCGGCTCCTCGATCGCCTCGCGCAGCGCCAGCGCGATGGCCTGCGCCTCTTCGGCGGGTGTGGCGAGTTCGAGGGTCGAGACGCCCGACAGCCGCCGGTCCTCGGCGGGCAGGTCGGTCCATTTGCCAGTGAAGTCGGCGGGCGCCATGGCATTGGCGATCGCCCGCCCGCGCGCCGCGCCCGCATCATAATCGCCGCCGCCGCGCCACACCGTCACCTCGTCGCGACCGACGCCCATACGGTCGAGCAACAGCTTCAGTGCATATTGGGGATGGGTCTCGATCGCGCGACGAGTGCGGCCCGTATCCGGATCGGGCTTATGGGGGCCGAGCGCGTCCCATTCCGCGTCCGGCATGGTCAGGTCCAGCCCGGCGAACACCACCGAGCCGCCCGGCATCTCCGACACGCAGCGCAGCAGCCGCGCGACCGCGGGCGCGGTATCGGTGACGCCCGCCGCGCAGACGAACCCGGCGGGCTGCGCCTGGGCCCAGCGCTTCGCGGTCCGGTCGAGCAGCAGGGTACGCCGCTTCGCCGCGTCGATCCGCCCCATCCGCGCCAGCACGGCGGGCCAGCGGTCGAGCACGACCGAGAAGGTCGCCAGCGCCGACTGCCAATGCTCGGTCAGGTCCGGCCCCAGGTCGAGTGCGGCGAGTGCGGCCGGATCGACCTCCTCGACCAGCATCTGGTCGAGCGTGCGGGCGAGGTCGCCCGCCAACCGCACCGCTTCGGCCGCCGTCACCGGCTGTCCGGCGCGCTGTCGTTCCTGCTCGACCAGCCGCGCCAGGATCATCCGGCGCGCCGACGGCGCGATGGCGGGCGGCGGGGGCGCGTCGGCATCGGCGGGATCGAGCGCGGAACCCGCCGCCTCGCCCAGTTCGGGATCGCCCAGCGCCACCATACGCGGCAGGATCAGGCCGCCGCCGCTCGCGCGCACAAAGGCCTCGGTCACCGCACGGACACCGCGATTGGTCGGCAGCAGGATCATCCCCTGCGCCAGCGTCAGCGGATCGCCGCCAGCGCGCCGCATCAGCCCGGCGACCAGCGCATCGGCGAAACCGCGATGCGCCGGGATGGTGTGCAGTCGGGGCCGACGCAGCTCAGCCATCCGCGAGGATCAGCTCCGTCTGCGGAATGGCGCGCGGCGTGCCGACGTCGAACCACAGGCCCTGGTGCACCTGGCCATAAGCGCGTCCCGCTTGGATCGCACGGTCCCAGAACAGGTTGGTCGAAAAGGCACCCTCGGGCGCATCGGCGATCAGGCGCGGATGCAATATCTGGATGCCGGTATAGGAAAAGGGCGCGACTCGGCCGCGCTGACGCCGGGCGGTGATCCGTCCATCGGGGCCGAGATGGAAATCCCCCCGCCCCTGATGGTTATGCGCACGCGCCAGCGGCACCATCAGCAGCAGCGCATCCATGACGCCCGCGTCCCAGCGCGAGGCGAGCAGGCGGATCGCATCGACCGGGCCGTCGATCCACAGATTGTCGCTGTTCACCACCAGGATCGGATCGTCGCCCAGCAAGGGCTTGGCCTTCACCAGACCACCGCCGGTTTCCAGCAGCTGGTCCCGCTCGTCGGAGATGATGACCTCGATCCCCGGAAAGCGGTCCTTCAAATGCGCTTCCAGCTGGTCGGCGAGATAATGGACATTCACCACCGCCCGCTCGACGCCCGCCGCGACCAGCCGGTCGAAGACATGGTCGATCAGCGGCTTGCCCGCCACCGATACCAGCGGCTTGGGGCGCGTCGCGGTCAGCGGGCGCATCCGCTTGCCGATGCCCGCCGCCATCACCATCGCGGTGCGCGGGACCTGGCCCGAGGGGGTCGGGCGGAGCGAGAGCTGGCGGGTCATCGAGACAGCACCTTCGGATCGCCGCGCAGTTCGGGCGGCACATTGTCGTCGAACCAGGCCGCGACCGGCGCCAGCACCGGCTGCGACAGGTCGCGCTCCAGATAGGCCCAGACGCGCGGACAGAGCGCAGCGTAACGCGGCTTGCCGTCGCGCTTCCACAGCCGGGTGAAGATGCCCAGGATCTTCGCGTTCCGCTGCGCGCCCAGCACATGATAGGCGTTCAGGAAGGCGTCGCCCTCGCCCGTCGCGGCCAGATAGCGCGCCAGCATCGCCTGCTCGATCGAGGGCTCGACATCGCGCCGCGCGTCCTGAAGCAGCGAGACGAGGTCATAGGCGGCGTGCCCCGCCAGCGCATCCTGGAAGTCGAGCAGGCCGAGCGTCCGCATCGGCCCGACCAGCATCAGATTCTCGACATGATAGTCCCGCAGCACGGTGACGGGATTGTCGGCGATGGCATGGGCGAACACCCGGTCCCAAGCGGCGCGATAGCCCTCGACATCGACGTCCAGTCCGACGGCGGGCGTGTACCATTCGGGGAACAGCCCGGCCTCGCGATGGAGGACGGCGGCGTCATAGGGGGCCAGGCCCTCGGGCGCATGGCCACGCAGGGCCGCCAGCAGGTCGACCGCGTCGCCATAGAGCTTCGCCGTCGCATCGGGATCGGCCTCGATCGCCTCGCGCATCCGGTCGTCGCCGAAATCCTCGATCAGGACCAGCCCGCGCACCTCGTCCGCGCCCAGGATGGCGGGCGCGGCAAAGCCCCGGCCGACCAGCCAGCGCGCGATCGCGATGAAGGGACGCGGGTCCTCATGCGGCGGCGGCGCATCCATCAGGACGGCGCTGCGCCCCCGAAGCGTCACCCGGAAATAGCGGCGGAACGAAGCATCACCGGCAAGCGGGGCGATCACCGCCCCCTCCCATCCCAGCGTCGTCAGAAAGGCGGCGGCATCCGCCGGCGGGGTCATATCGGCCATCGGCCTTCCCAGCCCGAGGGCACCTGCGCTGTCAAGATACGTCCGCCGTCCGGATCCATCTCCAGGGTCAACGCCAGCGCCTGGGGCCAGGCCCCCGCACCCGCCCGGTCGGGCCATTCGACGATCAACGCGGAGTCCCACAAGGCCTCGTCCAGGCCGAGTTCGTCCATCTGCTCGGGCCCGTCGAGCCGGTAGAGATCGACATGCAGCACCGGGATCGCCGTCTCGGGCGGGGCATAGGGCTGGACGATCGCGAAGCTGGGGGACGGCGCTTCGCCGGGCAGGCCGAGTGCGGCGAGCAGCCCGCGTGCCAGGCTCGTTTTCCCTGCGCCCAGCGTGCCGGTCAGCGTCACCACGTCGCCCGGTCGGACATACGCGGCCAGGCGGCGGCCGAATTCCTCGGTGGCGGCGGCATCGGCCAGCCGGATCGTCATGACTTGTCCTTTTCCGCGACGCGCCGAGGCAGTTCGACCGTCACCAGCGTCCCCGCGCCCGGTTCGGACAATAGGGTGACAGTGCCGCCATGCGCCTCGACAAATTGTTTGGCCAGCGGCAACCCCAGGCCGAGCGCCCGCTCGCCGGTCGCCATGATCCCCGGCTCGGCGAACCGGTCGAAGGCGCGGGCGACCGCCTGTTCGTCCATGCCCTGCCCGTCATCGGACACGATGATCCGCGCCCGTGCCGAATCGCCGTCCGCATGGAGCAGGATACGCCCGCCCTCCGGCGTCTGTTCGACCGCGTGGCGCAGCAGATGCTCGATCACTTCCTGCAAGCGGCGACGGTCGCCGGTGACGCGGCCCAGCGAACGCTGGATCTCGACCGCGAAGTCGAGCTTGCGCCGTCCCGCGATCGGCCGGATCGTATCCGCCGCCGCGCGCGCGACACGCGCGAGTTCGACATCCTCACGCGCGATTTCCGCGTCCACCTGGCTCCGGGTCAGGTCGAGCACATCGTCGACCAGCAGCCCCAGCCGCTCGGTCGATTCGAGGATCGCTTCGACATAGCCGGTCGCGGTGTCGGGCAGCGGCCCGGCAAAGCCGCCATGCAGCATCTCGGCAAAGCCGCTGATCGAGGTCAGCGGGGTGCGCAGCTCATAGCTCATATTGGCGACGAAGGCGGTCTTGACCTTGTCCGCCGCCTCCAGCGCATCGGCGCGGTCGCGCAGCGCCTGCTCGGCCCGCCGGCTGTCGGTGATGTCGAGCAGGGTGAACAGCGCATTGCCATCGGGCAGCGGCACGCCCGCAAATTCGAAATGGCGCCCATCGGCAAAGGCCACACGCCCACCGCGCTGTTGCCGTTCCAGCGTGGCGGAGCGGACCAGGTCGACGATCAGGCCCGACCGCCCCGGCGTCGCGAGCTTTCCGGCGATCCGCTCGGCGAACGCGTCGACGCGCGGATGGCTGGACAGGAACTCCTCCTCCAGCCCCCAGAGCGCCCGGAAACGGTTGTTCCACAACTGCAGCCGGCCGTCGGCGGCGAAGACGCCCAGCGCCTCGAACAGATTGTCGAAGGTGGCGGTGCGGACCCGCAGCAGCGTGTCGCGCGCGGAGGCGAGTTGCACCTCCTCGGTCCGATCCTCGAAGATCAGCAGCAGCCCGCCGTCGGGCAAGGGCTGCGCCACGACGCGCAGGTGCGTGCCGCCGGGCAGATGCCATGCCTCCTCGATGCCGCCGCCCGCCTGGCGGAACCACTCGATCCGCTCGGCCTTCCAGCCGGGGAAGTCGCGGACCTCCGGGCTGCGATTGGCTTCGCGCATCCGCTCCAGGATACGGTCGAATTCGGGGTGATCGGCCAGCCATTCGGTGCGCATCGCGAACATGCGCCGGAACGGCTGGTTGCAGAAGACGAGCCCGCGATCGGGGCCGAAATGGGCGACCGCCGCCGACAGCCGGTCGAGCATCGCGCGCTGCGCCTCGGCAAAGCGCTTGGCGCCTGCGCGCGACTGTTCCAGATCCTCGATATCGACCGCGAAGCCCGCAATGCCCCCCGTCGGCAAAGGCACGTCATAGATGCGCAGCGCCCGCCGCGCGCCGTCGATGGTGGCGGGCAGCACCTGCTCGTGCGGGCGTCCCTGATCGCGCGCCGCCGCCGCGCCCGCCAGCGGCCCGCCGCGCCCCGATCCCTCGACCAGTTCCAGTCCGCGCCCGACCACGTCCGACGCATCGCGCCCCTCGACCGCCTCGACATAGGCGGTGTTGACCATGGCGAGGCGCAGATCGGCGCCGCGATACCACATGGGCAAAGGCGCGGCCTCGATCAGGCCGGTCAGCGCCTGGAACGCATCGCTCAGCCGCCGCGCCTCGGCATCCAGCCGGGTGATCTCGTCCTGCGCCTCGGTCATGTCGAAGACCCAGATCACGACCTCGCCCGCCGCGCCCTGATCGGCGGGGGCCCGTGCGCCGTCGAACAACAGGGTCCGTGGCGAACCCTGGGGCCGGACGATCCGGCGGAAGCGGCGTCCGGTCTTCTGCGCGGCGTTGAGATCGGCGGCCAGCAACGCGCTATCCTCCGCGCCCAGCCCCGCATCGTCGCTCGACAATTCCTCCAGGAAACGCGCCGCGTCGACCAGCCCCAGCCAGTCGGCGAGGCGAGCGGGCATATCCACCCGGCCATCGGTGCGGATCACCATGGCCTGCGCCGGGCCGGCCCGCAGCAGCGCGTCGAGCCGATCGCGCTCCGATCGCACGGACGAGGCGTCCGCACGCGCCCGAATACCCAGGAACAGCAACACCATGCCCAGGACGATCAGGCCACACGCGCCTGCGCCCAGCAGAACCGCCTCGACGCTACCGATCGTGATCGTCCGGGACAGGATCATCGAAAAAGGTCTGGGCCAGGACGCTGCATCCGTCCATCTCTAGCGCGATCGGCAGGCGATACGCCATATCGAAGACGCCCCCACGGCGTGGTCCCACGAAAAAGGGGCCGCCCTTTCGGACGGCCCCTGATCTTCCTGGCGAATGCCGGGACGCTGGATCAGTAGCGATAGTGATCCGGCTTGAACGGACCCTCGACCGGCACGCCGATATAGGCGGCCTGCTTCTCGCTCAGCTTCGACAGCTGGACGCCCAGCTTTTCGAGATGGAGCGCGGCGACCTTCTCGTCGAGGTGCTTCGGCAGCACATAGACTTCGTTCTTGTAGTTCTCGCCCTTGGTCCACAGCTCGATCTGGGCGAGCGTCTGGTTGGTGAACGAGGCCGACATCACGAAGCTGGGGTGGCCGGTCGCGCAGCCCAGGTTCACCAGGCGGCCCTTGGCCAGCACGATGATCTGCTTGCCGTCCGGGAACTCGACCAGGTCGGTGCCGGGCTTCACTTCGGTCCACTTGTAGTTCGACAGCGCCGCGATCTGGATCTCGGAGTCGAAGTGGCCGATGTTGCAGACGATCGACATCGGCTTCATCGCCTTCATGTGATCGGCGGTGATGACGTCGGCGTTGCCGGTGGCGGTGACGAAGATGTCGGCCCGCTTCACGGCCTCATCCATGGTCACGACCTCGAAGCCCTCCATCGCCGCCTGCAGCGCGCAGATCGGGTCGATTTCGGTCACGAGCACGCGTGCGCCGCCGTTGCGGAGCGACTGGGCCGAGCCCTTGCCCACGTCGCCGAAACCGGCGACCGCGGCGACCTTGCCCGCCAGCATGACGTCGGTGGCGCGACGGATCGCGTCGACCAGCGATTCCTTGCAGCCGTACAGATTGTCGAACTTCGACTTGGTCACCGAGTCGTTGACGTTGATCGCGGGGAAAGGCAGCTCGCCCTTCTTCGCGATCTCGTACAAGCGGTGAACGCCGGTGGTCGTCTCTTCCGACACGCCCTTCAGGTTCTTGACGGTCTGGGTCAGATAGCCCGGCTTCTTGGCGATGAATGCCTTGACCGAACGCTGGAACTCGACCTCTTCCTCATTCTCCGGCTCGCCGAAGGTCTGACCGGCTTCCAGCTTGGCGCCCCACAGCGCGAACATGGTCGCGTCGCCGCCATCGTCCAGGATGATGTTGGCGGTGGTGCCGTCACCGGCCTTGTCCCAGTCGAAGATGTCGCCGACATAGTCCCAATATTCGGCCAGCGTCTCGCCCTTCACGGCGAAGACGGGGATGCCCGCAGCGGCGATCGCGGCGGCGGCATGGTCCTGGGTCGAGAAGATGTTGCAGGTGGCCCAGCGCACATCGGCGCCCAGCGCGGTCAGCGTCTCGATCAGCACGGCGGTCTGGATCGTCATGTGCAGCGAGCCGGTGATGCGCGCGCCCTTGAGCGGCTGCGCCGCGCCGAATTCCTGACGCAGGGCCATGAGGCCGGGCATCTCGGTCTCGGCGATCTTGATCTCGGCGCGGCCGAAATCAGCCAGGCTGATGTCCTTGATGACGTAATCGTTCTTGGTGGCGGCAGTCGTGGACACGACGAAACTCCGTGCAAAATGGGGCCGACCAAGACGTGGCGCGCACGCCGATCGGCACGGCGCCCGCCTTAGCGGCGATCGCCTTAGGGATCAAATATAAAGATATCTTTATATGCTTGAGTGTTCGTTGGCAGGAGGCATGAGTGCATCCCATTCCTCCCCTTGCAGGGGAGGTGGCAGGCCGAAGGCCTGACGGAGGGGTATCGCGCTATCGAAAGGGGGACACCCCTCCACCAGCTTCGCTGGTTCCCCTCCCCTTGCAGGGGAGGAATTTTCGCGGTGCCCACCAGTCATCGGCTCAGGCCGTGCCGCCGCCCGTCACCAGCAGGCGGGGGTCGATGCCCGCCGTGCCGAATGCGGACTGCCAGCGATCCTCGGCCGCCACATCGTACAGCACGTCGCGCTTGCCGCCGACCGTGAACCAGCAGCCCGGCTCGCGCAGTTCCTCCTCCAGCTGGCCCGCATCCCATCCGGCATAGCCCAGCGCGACGACCCAACGCGCCGGCCCCTGCCCCTCGGCAATGGCGCGCAGCACGTCGACGGTGCTCGACAACACCCATCGACCGCCGACATCGACGCTGTCGCGCCCCTGCCAGTCATGGCTGTGGAGGACGAAGCCGCGACGCGGTTCGACCGGGCCGCCATAATGGACCGGTGCGTCGGGCGCGTCGCCATGCGCGATCTCGAACTGGTCTAGCAGCGTGTGAAAGCCGATGCCGTCGATCGTCGCGCCGAGCCCGATGCCGAGCGCCCCGCCCTCGTCATGCGCGCACATGGCGATGACCGCGTGGTCGAACCGGGGGTCGGCCATGCCCGGCATGGCGAGCAGGAATTGGCCGGAAAGATAGGTCAGTTGATGCACGCCCCGACTATAGGGATCACGGCCGCACCTCGCCATGCTTGAAATCATGGCGCATTCGGCCCCATGAACGCGCCTCGAAGGCCCGGCACTCCGCCGGGAGGTTTCCTGCAGGATGAGCATCATGACGATCAAGGTCGGCGACCGCCTCCCCAACACCACGCTGGTCAAGGTAACGCCCGAAGGGCCCGAACAGGTGACGACGACGGATTTCTTCGCCGGCAAGCGCGTCGCGCTGTTCGCGGTGCCGGGTGCCTTCACCCCCACCTGCTCGGCCCAGCACCTGCCCGGCTTCATCGCGCAGGCCGATGCGTTGAAGGCCAAGGGCGTGGACGAGATCGCCTGCACCTCGGTCAACGACGCCTTCGTCATGAAGGCCTGGGGCCAGACCAACGCCGCAAGCGCGATCACCATGCTGGCGGACGGCAATGCCGACTTCGCCAAGGCGATCGACCTGACGATGGACGGGTCGAAATTCGGCATGGGCACGCGCAGCCAGCGCTACACGATGCTGGTCAACGACGGCGTGGTCGAACAGCTGTTCGTCGAGGCCCCCGGCGAGTTCAAGGTAAGCTCGGCCGAGCATCTGCTCGAAGCCCTCTGATCCGGCGAAACGCAGGCCCCAACGGATCGGGGGTGGAACAGTGCTGGCCGGCGCGACGTTTTTGCGACGTACACGTGAAGGCACGAAAGGAGTACCGGCCATGACCACCTATGTCCCCCCCGAGAAGCAGACGGCGACGGCCAAGAGCTTCACCGAAAAGGCGCAGGGCGCGGCCAAGGTCGCTGGCGACAAGGTCAAGGAACACCCCTACGCCGCCGCCGGGATCGCAGCCGGCGTCGCAGCGGCGGTCGCGGGTGCCGCGTTCGGCGCATCGAAGCTGCGCGGCACGTCCGATGACGAGAATTCGTCGCAGGGCGCCTGAGCGAGCACAATCTGGAGGGCTTGCCCCTCCACCATCCTGTGGATGGTCCCCCTCCCCAAGCCGAGCTCGGGGAGGAATTGGGGAATAGATCGCGCGTACCCCATCCCATCGCCCGTTCAGCCTGAGCGAAGTCGAAGGCCACGGGATTGATTTTCTACCCAGTCCGAGCGGCGGCGCTCGCTGCGCTGCAACGCTCCGGCTTGCCAGGGCCGCCAACCCGGCTAAGCTCCCGGCGATGACTCACGCTGTTTCCATCGTCGAAGAGCTCGACCGCCTCTACACCGCCTCCGTCACGCGTCTGAAGGATGCGCTGACCCTCTATCTGCGCGATGGCACCGCGCCCACGCTCGAAGATCGCGCGCATGGCTGTTTCGCCTATCCCGAAATCCGCCTGATCTTTCGCGGTGACGGGGGACGCCCGACTCCGATGCGCTCCTTCGGCCGCCTGGTGTCGCCCGGCGACTATCGGATCAGCGTCACCAAGCCCGCTTTGTTCAAGGACTATCTGGTCGAACAGCTGACCCTGCTGATCGAGGATTATGACGTCACCGTCGAGGCGGTGGCGGGGCGGCAGGAAATCCCCTTCCCCTATGTGCTCGACCCCGGTCACGCGCTGAGCCTGGACACGGTGTCGGCGGCCGAGCTAGCGCGGTTCTTCCCGGCGACCGAGTTGGCGCATATCGGCGACGAGATTGCCGACGGGCTGTGGATGACGGCCGACGGCAACCGGCCGCTGGCGCTGTTCGACGGGTTGCGCACCGATTTTTCGCTCGCCCGTCTGCGCCACTATACCGGCACGCCGCCCGAGCATTGCCAGCGCTTCGTGCTGTTCACCAACTATCACCGCTATGTCGACGAGTTCGTCCGCTGGGGCGCGTCGCAGCTGGGGGACGGCTCGCGCTTCACGGCCCTGTCGGGCGCGGGCGGCATCGTGATCGAGCGGCCGGAGGATGTCGACAAGATCGTCACCGACAGCGCGTGGCGGCGGCACCAGATGCCCGCCTATCACCTGGTCGCAAAGGATGGCACCGGCATCACGCTCGTCAATATCGGCGTCGGCCCGTCCAATGCCAAGACGATCTGCGATCACCTGGCGGTCATGCGGCCCGAGGCGTGGCTGATGATCGGGCATTGCGGCGGGCTTCGTCCCAGCCAGCGGATCGGCGACTATGTGCTGGCGCACGCCTATCTGCGCGACGACCATGTGCTCGACGATGTGCTGCCGCCCGAAATCCCCGTGCCTGCCATCGCCGAGGTGCAGGTCGCGCTCGCCAAGGCGGCCGAGATCGTCTCGGGCCAGTCGGGCGACGAGCTGAAGCGCCGCCTGCGCACCGGCACGATCGTCACCACCGACGACCGCAACTGGGAGCTGCGCTATTCCAAATCGGCGCTGCGTTTCTCACTCAGCCGCGCGGTCGGCATCGACATGGAATCGGCAACGATCGCGGCCCAGGGCTATCGCTTCCGCGTCCCGTACGGGACTTTGCTCTGCGTGTCGGACAAGCCGCTCCACGGCGAGCTGAAGCTGCCGGGCCAGGCCAATCGCTTCTATGAGCGCGCGATCAGCGAGCATATGCGGATCGGCATCGAGACGTGCGAGCAGCTGCGTCGCGAGGGCAACAAGCTGCACAGCCGCAAGCTGCGCGCGTTCAACGAGCCGCCCTTCCGCTGATCGGCAACCGGCGATAGGGTGCGGGCGTTACGGTGACGAACCGAAACAGGGAATTTTGAGATGGTCGACACCACCGACCCGAAAAAGCCACGCCCGCCCCGCCGCCGCGCCGCCCCCAAGGCGGCGGGAACGCCCACGCCGCGCAAGCGTCCGGTGCCCAAGCCCATAGAGCCGCCGGAGGACAAACCCGTCGAGGCGACCGAGGCCAGCCCGACCGAGGAACTCGCCCCCGAAGCGCCGAAGCCCGCCAAGCCCAAGGCCCCGCCCAAGCCGCGCTCCACCAAGCGAACGGCACCGCGTAAGTCGCCGCCGCGCAAGCCCGCCGCCATCGAACCCGCGCCTGCGCCGGTGCTGGGCAAGCATGGGCTCGACCGGGTCGGCGGCAAATGGGGCGTGGCATCGATCTTGGGGAGCCTGGCCGCGGCGGCCGGGCTGACGGCGGCGCTGCTGTCGCTTAAGGGGAGCACGCCGAAGCGAGACAAGAGCAAAGCCGAGGACAGCAAGAAGGATTGATCCTCGACCTCCGTTCAGCCTGAGCGAAGTCGAAGGCCATGGGGAGGCCCGTATGCTTGGCACATATCCGAGCGTGGGCTTCGACTTCGCTCAGCCTGAACGGGCGTTGGGTTAAAAGCCCCTCCACCACCGCTTCGCGGTGGTCCCCCTCCCCAAGCACAGCTTGGGGAGGATTGGGTGAGGTGCGCAAATCCTCCCCATCTTCGATGGGGAGGGGGACCGCTCGCGAAAGCGAGTGGTGGAGGGGCCGGCAACGCCAGCCGCCCCCTCACACCGTTACCAACCCTGAGGCTTACCCTTGTTCTGCTGGTCCAGCCACGTCTTCAGCGGCGCAAAATACTCGACCAGCGCCTTGCCCGACATCTCGCGGCTGCCGGTGAAGACCTGTAGCGCGTCCGGCCAGGGCTTGGACTGGCCCATGGCCAGCATCGCGTTCAGCTTCTCGCCGACCTTCTTGTTGCCATAGAAGGAACAGCGATGGAGCGGCCCCTTCCACCCGGCCTGGTCGCACGCCGCCTTGTAGAACTGGAACTGCAGCACCCGCGCCAGGAAATAGCGCGCATAGGGCACGCCCGCCGGGATATGGTACTTGGCGCCCGGATCGAACTTCGTCTCGTCGCGCGCGACCGGTGGCACCACGCCCTGATATTTCAGGCGCAGCGCGTCCCAGCCCGCCTGATACTGGCTGGACGGGATCTGGCCCGAGAACACGCCCCAACGCCATTTGTCGATCAGCAGGCCGAAGGGCAGGAACGCCACCTTGTCCATCGCCTGGCGCAGGAGCAGGCCGATATCCTTGTCCGCGCTCGGCACGCGTGTCGGGTCGAGCAGGCCGATCTTCACCAGATAATCGGGCGTGATCGACAGCGCGACGGTATCGCCGATCGCCTCGTGGAAACCGTCATTCGCGCCGTTCTTGTAAAGGAAAGGCTGGTTCTTATAGGCGCGCTGATAATAGTTATGGCCCAGCTCGTGATGGATGGTCACGAAGTCGTCGGCATTGACCTTCGTGCACATCTTGATGCGGATATCGTCCAGATTGTCGATGTCCCAGGCCGAGGCATGGCAGATGACCTCGCGATCGGCTGGCTTCACAATCTGCGAGCGCTGCCAGAAGGTCTGCGGCAGCGGCGCGAAGCCCAGCGACGAGTAGAAGCCCTCGCCCGTCTTCACCATCCTGATCGGGTCATAGCCCTTGGCCTTCAGCAGATCGCCGGTGTCATAACCGACATCGCCCGCGCCCTTGGGCGCGACCAGATCATAGATATTGCCCCATTCCTGCGCCCACATATTGCCGAGCAGGTCGGCGCGGATCGGGCCTGTCTTCGACTGGACGGCATCGCCATATTTTTCGTTCAGCTTCCAGCGGACATAGGTGTGCAGCGCCTTGTAGAGCGGCTCCAGCTCGCCCCAGATCTTGTCGGTCAGCTGGGCGAACTGCTCGGGGCTCATGTCGTAACCCGAACGCCACATCGCGCCCGCATCGGCATAGCCCAGTTCCCGGGCACCCTGATTGGCGAGGCCGGTCATCTGCGCATAATCGGCGCGCATCGGTGCGCCGACATTGTCGTTCCAGCTGACCCACATCTCCTTCAACTTGGCGGGATCGCGCTCGCTGCCCATCGCGGCCTCGATATCCGATCCGTTGATCGGCTGGCCGTTCCGCAGCCCCTTGCCCTTGCCATAGGAGGACGACATGCGCGTGGTCAGCATCGACAGCTGCGCCGCCGCGCCCGGCGTGGTCGGCGCAGGGAGCGTGATGCCGCCGCGCAGCAGGTCCAGCTTGCGCTTTGTGTCATAGGACAGGCCCGGCAGCGCCTGATACCGCGCCGCCTGAAGCCCGTAGCGGACGGCCAGGTCGGTCATCTCCGCGCCCGAGGCGGCGGCGAGCGCATCGGTATCGTCGGTGATATAGGTCGCGTTGACCCAGGCGACCTGCTGCGCGCCGATGGACTTTTCGGCCAGCGTCTTCTCGGCCTCGGCGACAAAGGCATCGGCGGCGGCGACCGTCGCTGGCGGCTGGGTTGCCGGAGCAGCGGTCTGGGCCTGAGCAGCCCCCGCCAGCACAAAGGCGAGTACGGTGCCGGAAACGGCGGAACGGATCATGCTATCCCCCTAACATTCTGAAACGCCCTCGAAACGGGGCGGATGGCGCGCAGTTGCGCGGCTTTGACCGCCGCCGTCAAGCGCTCAGGAACTGGACGATCGCCTCGCCCAGCTCAGACTTCGTCACCGCACTCATGTGATTTCCCGGAATCTCGGCATAACGACCAAGCGGCAAGGCGTCGGCCAGCTCGACCGCCGCGCCATTGTCGAAATCCTCGACGCCCGCCACGACGAGGGCGGGCAGCTCGAACCCCTGGATCGCGTAAAGCGGCGTGTCGGCGAAGGTCTTCAGAATGTGGAGCAGCGCGACCGGATCGCCGCCGGTGGTCTTCAGGAACGCCTCGGCCATCCATTCGGGGGTGCCGCGCGGATGCTCGCCCAGGCGCGTCAGGATATTGGTGAAATGCGCGACCCGGCGGTCGGTGTGGAGCAGCCCCTCCAGCCCCATGCCCGCGAAGATCGCCTTGCCCGGCTCCGCGCCGGTGGCCAGCATCCGCGACACGGTACGCGCGCCCAGCGAATAGCCGCCCAGGTCGTAATCGGTCAGCCCGAGATGCTCGACCAGCGCATGGCCGTCACGGGTCAGTGCGTCCTTCGGATAGGCAGCGGGATCATGCGGCTTGCCGCTCTGCCCATGCGCCCGCAGGTCGGGCATGATGACGCGGTAGCCCTTGGCCGCGATGGCGGCGGCGTGGCCATAGCGGATCCAGTTGGTGTACGCGTCCGAGAAATAGCCATGGATCAGGACGAGCGCCCGCCCCTCGCCCATTTCGCGCCACGCGATCGGCGTCCCGTCAAAGCTGTCGAAGAAGCGGGTTTCGGGAGCGGTGTCGGCCAAGGGTTCGGTCTCCGATAGGCAAGCTGTATGTCAGCCTCCTAGTACGGATCGACGGGGAAGTGCACGCGATCATGTCGCTTTAACCCCGCTCGCACTGCGCGAAGTCGAAGTGCACGCCCCGGCCTGACCACAAACGGCACCCCGTGGCCTTCGACGTCGCTCAGGCTGAACGACCGTGGAATTCGCTCAATGGAAGCGAAGGCGGCCGAACGATCATGCCCTGACCTAGCATTACAGTTGCGTTTTTGATCGGACATGCGCGCGTCGAGCGGCAGCTTGATGGGCGCGTCGCCAACATGACCATGCGATGACGTGACGAGGCTCGAGGCGCCGCTGGGCCAGCCGGATGACGACGCGACGGATTTCCTGGACGGACCAGCGTATCAGGTCCGTGGTTTCGTTCGAGCTCTTTTTGGGGGCGCGGCATTGGCGCGGGTGCGAATGGCCGCCAGCATCGCGAAGGCCAGCATGACGAGCGAGACGTGCCGGTGCCAGCCATGCCAGGAGCGGGTTTCGTTGTGGTCGAGGCCGAGTTCATTCTTGGCGGTCTCGAAGCTGTCCTCGATGGCCCAGCGATGCCCTTCCACCCCGACCAGGGTTTCGATGGTCGTGCCGGCCGGGCTACCTAAGTCGTGAAGAAGGCAAGGTCATCACCCGCAACGTGGCGGCGGATCAACAGCCCTCTGGTCCATGTCCCGACTGCGCCGTCGACATATTCGTCGGCTTCGAGGTCGGCGAGTTCGAAATAGGCCCAGTCATGAACGCGCTCGCCCTTGGTGCCCTGACCCGCGGACAGACGCTGCCAGGCAGCAGGATCGAGGTCATTTGCGATCTGCGCGGCGGTGCCCGCGACGACCGGCTTGTCGCCCCACGAGCCAAAGCGATGGTCGCCCTTCACGCCCAGCACATAGCCCTTGCCGGCACGGCGCAAGGTCTGCTCGATGTCGCCGACGCCGTAGACCGCATCCGTCGCGACCCAGGCAAACGGCATGTCGGCGGCGATCGCGCGCTCGATCATTTGCACCGCCAGCGCCGGCTTGGTGGCGAATGCCGTGCCCTCCGGCACATGCGCGGCCGCCAGGCGGGCCGGGTCAGCCGTCCAGCTCTTGGGCAGGTAAAGCGCCCGGTCAACGAAAGCATGGCCCCTGGTCGAGACATAAGCGGCGAATACGCCGATCTGGCAGTTGGTCACCTTGCCGGCCGACCCAGTGTACTGGCGCCCCACGCCGCATGACGCCTTGCCCTGTTTCAGGAACCCGGTCTCGTCGATGACCAGCACCGCATCATCGGTGCCAAGATGTTCGACGGCATAGTCGCGCACGATGTCGCGCAGCGCATCCGCATCCCACCGCCCGCGGCCCAGGATCGCCTGCTGCCGCCATGGCCCGGCATCGCCCGCCGCCTCGGCGCGCATCCACCCGGTCTTGCGGCGCTCGTCGCCCAGCAATCCATCCAGGAAGCTGTTCGCCGATGCCGCCACACGCGCCTGGCTGAACAAGGGCCGCATCCGCGCCTTCACCTCGCTCAGCGATGATGCCCAAAGCTCCAGCGTAGCCTCGATCGATGCCCCCGTCACCACGACCTCCCTCGTCATGGTCACCCATTGATTCAGAACATAATCAAGAACGCAACTGTAATGCTAGGCCGGATCGACATTCGGCCATGCCTATTCGTCCCTCGCCCCTCTCAGAGGGGAGAGGGTTGCGCAGACTTGGTCTTTGCGTAGCAAAGGCTTAGTCGGAGCTGGGTGAGGGGTGGGCGCTCGGGGACCGAGCGCGCGAGCCCGCAGGGCTCGCTCAACCCCTCACCCAAGCTGCGCTAGCCAGCACGCTGGCAAGCTTCGCTAACCCTCTCCCCTGTCCAGGGGCGAGGGAAAGAAGAAGCGTTATGAATGTCGATCGGCCCTAGCCCACATAAATCCCGGCAACCCTCCAATCCCCATTCTCGCGCTCCAGCGTCACCGTTTCGACAACAGGGGCCGAGGTGCCGAAGCGCGTGCTGAACCGCACCATCTTATAACCGGCGGGCGGTGCGGGAATGTCGTCCTGGCTCAGCAGCGTCCGTGACACGACCGGACCCAGTGGCGTCCGCACCTTTTCGGAGGTCGCGGCCCAGACCTGCTCGGTGTTGAGCTTGCGGAAGCTGTTCGTGGTCAGGCGATAGCTGTCGGCCCAGCGGCCTTGGTCGATGAATTGCACGAAACGCTGCGCCGCCTCGACCACCGCTGGATCGGTGGCCGCCGATGGGGCCGCTTGCGGCGGTGCGGCGGTCATATGGGTCAGGCCGCCAAGCGCGAGCAGGCCAAGGACGAGGGTCATGAGTGTCGCTCCGATGATGATCCGGGGGCGGCGGATGCCGGCCTCCACGCCGACGACCGGCGCCGGGCCTTCATCCGTCATCGGCCAGGGCCGGTCGTCCCCGATCCTTGTGTCCCCCAGATATTCGGGGGGCGGCAGCGGCGTTTCCCCCTCCACCGCCAGCAGCATGCGTGCCGCCTCGCGGCTGCTCGACACGGCCAGCTTGCGACGGGCATCGCGGAGACGTTCGTTGATCGTGTGGACCGACAGGTTCAGCTCGCGCGCGATCGACTTGGCGTCGTGCCCCCGCACAATCAGGCGCAGCGTCTGCTTCTCCCGGTCGGTCAGCGCGCCGACACCCGCTTTGGCCTGCATGGTCATGGCGCCGACTATGCCGGAGCGACGATGATCGGCCACCCTCAAATAATTGTACCTCCCTGTCTGTGCGGATCACCGAGCCGCCCTGAGTCCCGGTGTCACCAGTCCTCCACAAAATGGCGGGAATCCGTGCTTTTTTCTGATCGTGCATGGGCCACCGACATGGACAAAAGGGGTACAAGCAGTTAGCCGCCGCCCATGGCAGCATCCCTGTTCCTTCTTGTCGCGGTGATCCTGGCCTTCGCCGGTGGCGGTGGCCCCTGGATGCTGATCGCGACCGTGGCAGCGGCGACGGCGGCGGGGACGCGGCTGCCCGATCTCGACACGCCGCTCCAACTCCAGCACCGTAGTGCGCTGGTCCACAGCATACTGCCCTTTTATATCGCGACGCTCGATGCGCGGACCTGGCCGGTCGCGGCGGGACTGGGGTTCGGGGTGGGCTTCCATCTGGCCGCCGACCTGTTTCCCGGCACGATGCGGGGCTTTGCGACGATCAAGCTGCCGCTGATCGGGTCGATCGGCGCCTTTCCGTCCTATGCCTGGATCGCCGTGAACGCGCTGGCCAATCTGATCAGCGCGCTCCTCATATTGGAGCGGATCGCAGCAGACCGGGTAGCGGCCTGCGCGTTAGGCGCGACGGCAGTGCTGGGCGGGGGCTATCTACTACGCGCCCAGGGTGGGCTTTATGCGCTGGCGGGGATCGTCGGACTGGGCTGGTGGTGGCTGCGTTAGGGGATGATTGGCCTTCGCGGCGAATTGCGATAGATGCTCTGCCACTGCCGCCGAGAAGCAGGATCAACGGGAGCGGATGCCGGACCATAAACCGGATCCCCATGACCGCAGCCACCGCGCCCGACGCCCAGCCTCTGCCCAGCCCGATCGGGCGCCCCCACAGCCTGCTCGAGGATGCCTATGCGATCTTCATCGGCTGCACGCTGCTGATCGTCGGGCTGGTGTTCCTGAAGGCGGCGGGGCTGGTGACGGGCGGGATCGCAGGGGTCGCACTGCTCCTGTCCTATCTGATCCCGCTCCCGGCGGGCGTGCTGTTCACGCTGGTCAACATCCCCTTCTTCCTATTCGCGCACAAGGTGATGGGCGCGCGGTTCGCGGTGAAGACAGTGCTGGTCAATATCGGCATCGGTATCGCCTCGGCGGTCACGCGCGTCTCGGTGCATGTCGATGCCGTCCACCCGGCCTTTGCCGCGCTGGTCGGGGGAACCGTAATCGGGATGGGCATCCTGTCGCTCGCCCGGCATCAGGCCGGGGTCGGGGGGACCGGGGTCATCACCATCTGGCTCTATCGCAAGCGGGGCTGGAACATGGGACTGACCCAAGTCGCGCTCGACGTGGTCATCCTGTCGATGGCGATCCCCGTCGTCACCGGCCAGCAGCTTATCTGGTCCGCCATCAGCGCGGCGGCGATCAGCCTGATCCTCTTCGCCTGGCATCGCCCCGGTCTCTACACCGGCGGCTGACCCAAGACTTCAGGTGGCCGATCGCAGCATCGTTGCCACCTGCCCGCCGATCGCCTCGGCACCCGCCGCATTGGGGTGGATATTGTCCTGGAACATCGTCTTGCGGTCGACCTGCGTGACGGTGACGGGCACCCCCGCCTGCGACAACATCGCGAACAGCCGGTCCCTGGCGGCCTGACGCGCAGGCGTCAGCGGCTCGCGACCGTCATGGTACAGGACCATCAGGCGCAGATGGTCGCGCGCCGCCTGATCGACGAACTGGCGCACCTGCTGCTGGACGCGCGCTTCCCAGACCGGATCGACGGTCGCCCCGTCGCCCGATCCCGCATCGGCCCCGCTGCGGCCCAGCCCCAGGCGCGGTACGACATAGCGGGTCGCGACCTCCCATAGCGCGAAGGGCGGATTATGGCCGGGGAAAGCAGGATTGCGTCCGATCTGGCTCGAATCATTGGGCCCCTGATCCAGGTCCATATGGTTGATCGTCCACACGATCGTTTCGGCACCCAACAGGCCATGCTGGTGCAGCCAGCGCACCTCGTCGAACAGCGACCAGCCGCCCGCCGACACGTTCACGATCTCCGCGCGACGGCCCTGTTCGGCCAGGCGCCGCTGGGCGACCGCGGGAAAGGTCTGGTCGTCGTTCATCATCGCGCCGCCATAGGCGACCGAATCGCCCAGCACGATGATGCGGTGCGTATCCGCCGCCGGACGCGCCGCGACCTCGGGACCGCGCGTGCCGATCCGGTTGACGGTGATGGTGTGGCCCAGCCGTTCGAGATGCTGGTCGGGCACCATCTCATAGCCCGATTGCGCCGGACGATAGAGAAGCGGCCGGCCGAAGCCATAATGGCGCGCCGCCAGTTCGGCCGCCACGCACACCAAAATCAGGGCGATCACGCCCCGCAACGCCCAGCGCATAACCCGCTCCGATGGATGCCGGGCGGGATCGCTGCGAAGGCGATCCGGCCCCTGTCATGCCATCGTTAGGTCGGCGTAACGAAGTGGTCGTGCGGCGATGCCTCCGTTTCGGCTGCATCTTCAGGCACGGTCGCCACTCGGGGGGGGGCCATTGCTCCCTCGCCCCTCTCTGAGGGGAGAGGGTTGCGCAGAGTTGGTCTTTGCGAGAGCAAAGGCTTAGTCGGCGCTGGGTGAGGGGTGGGTGCGCGAAGCGCGCGCGAGCCGAAGGCTCGCTCGCCCCCTCACCCAAGCTGCGCTAGCCAGCAAAGCTGGCAAGCTCCGCTAACCCTCTCCCCTGTCCAGGGGAGAGGGAAAGAAAAGACCGCCTTGAATGCAAGCCAAGGCAGGCCGGATCGTCAGTCGCCCTTCTTCAGGTGACGGCGGCCGAGCAGTTCGGCGATCTGCACGGCGTTCAGCGCGGCGCCTTTCCGCAGATTGTCCGACACGCACCACAGCGACAGGCCGTTATCGACCGTCGAATCCTCGCGGACACGGCTGATGAAGGTCGCATAGTCGCCGACGCATTCGACCGGGGTCACGTATCCGCCGTCCTCGCGCTTGTCGATCAGCATGACGCCAGGCGCCTCGCGCAGGATGTCCTGGGCTTCCTGGGCCGAGATCTCGTTCTCGAACTCGATGTTCAGTGCCTCGGAATGGCCGACGAACACCGGCACGCGGACGCAGGTGGCCGTCACCTTGACCTTGGGGTCCAGGATCTTCTTGGTCTCGGCGACCATCTTCCACTCTTCCTTGGTCGAGCCGTCGTCCAGGAAGCTGTCGATGTGCGGGATCACGTTGAAGGCGATCTGCTTGGTGAACTTCTTGGGCTCGGCGGGGTCACCAACGAAGATGTTGCGGCTCTGCTCGAACAGCTCGTCCATGCCCGCCTTGCCCGCGCCCGACACCGACTGATAGGTGGCGACGACGACGCGCTTGATCGTCGCCTTGTCGTGCAGCGGCTTCAGCGCCACGACCATCTGCGCGGTCGAGCAATTGGGGTTGGCGATGATGTTCTTGGCCGTGTAGCCGTCGATCGCGTCCGGGTTCACCTCGGGCACGATCAACGGCACGTCCGGGTCCATGCGATAGAGCGACGAATTGTCGATCACGACGCAGCCCGCCGCCGCGAACTTCGGCGCATAGACTTTGGTCGCGTCGCTGCCGATCGCGAACAGCGCGATGTCCCAGCCGGTGGGATCGAAATGCTCGATATTCTTGATGGTGAGCATCTTGCCGGTCTCACCATATTCGATCTGGTCGCCCTGGCTGCGCGACGAGGCGACGACCGCCAGCTCGTCGATCGGGAATTCCCGCTCCGCCAGAATGTTGATCATTTCCCGGCCGACATTGCCCGTCGCCCCGGCGACCACCACGCGATAACCCATTCAACCCTCCACTCGGAAGCCTGAGCCGGTAGCGACATTGCGCGGACACGTCCACCGGCTTTGCGAAAAGTGCGCATTGGGGACGGGCAAGCCGGGGTTTAGGCGGCCTGTCCCAGCGCTGGCACCTGCCACCAAGTGGGTATGGTCTGCGGACGGAGATCGGCCGCCGCCACACGGGGCGCGATGACGGCGAAGCGGTCGCCCTCTACCATCACCTCCGCCGCCAGCGCCCGGCTGTTGTAGCAGGATGCCATGGACGCGCCGTAAGCACCCGTGTCGCGGATCACCGCCAGATCACCCTCGCCCACCCGGTCGATCAGCCGTGCCTTGGCGAACCGGTCGCTACTTTCGCAGACCGGGCCGACGACATGCGCCCGCATCGTGGCGCCATTCGGCGCGACCGCCGCGACCTCGTGCCAGGCATCGTAAAGCGCGGGTCTGGCCAGGTCGTTCATGCCTGCGTCCAGCACGACGAAGGGGCATGGCTCGCCGGGCTTGACCCACAGCACGCGGGTCAGCAGCACCCCAGCATGGGCGGCGATATAGCGCCCGGGCTCGAACATCAGCGTCACGTCCCAGTCGCGCGTGACCCGCGCGACCATCGCGCCATATGCCACGACATCGGCATCCGCCCCGCCCCGATAGTCGACCCCCAGGCCACCGCCCAAATCGACATGGGTGATGCCATGCCCTCGCGCGCGCAGCGCCGCGACCAGTTCGCCGATCCGGCGATAGGCCGCCTCCAGCGCGTCCAGTCCCATGATCTGGCTGCCGATATGGACCGCCACGCCGTGCAGCATCAGGCCGGGGCGGGCCGCCAGCCGGTCATAAATGCCGGGCGCATCGGCGATCGGCACCCCGAACTTGCTGTCGCTGGTCCCGGTCGTGATCTTGGCATGGGTCCCTGCGTCGACATTCGGATTGACCCGCAGCAGCGCGGGCGCATGTCGCTCGGACAGTTGGGCGAGCGCGGCCAGCACCTCGCCCTCGCGCTCGCCCTCCAGATTGATATGGCCGACCCCGGCCTGCAGCGCTTGGGCGAGTTCGCCCACCGTCTTGCCGACGCCCGAATAGACGATGCCGCCCGCGGGAATACCCGCCGACAGCGCCGCTGCCATCTCGCCACCCGACACGATGTCGGCACCGTACCCCTCGTCCACCAGCAGCGTCAGGACGGCGCGTGACGGATTGGCCTTTACCGCAAAGGCCAGCGTCTTGCGCGGGACGGGTGCCAGCCCCTCCCGGAAGCGCCGCGCCGCCGCCCGCAAGGCACCCGCCGAATAGACATAGGTCGGCGTGCCCACTGCCTCGGCGATACGCACCAGCGAAACCCTTTCGGCATGCAGCACGCCGCCGCGCAGGGCAAAGCCCGGACCATCCGTCACGACCGCCGCCCCCGACGCAGGCGCGCGGCATGGATCGCCTCCGCCGTGTGATAATGGCCGCGCCGCTCGGCCCGAAGCGCCTGGACCAGCCGCTTGCCGTTCAGCAACAAGGTCATGCCGCCCAGCGCGACCAGGAACCAGAACAGCGCGAGCAGCGATCCGCTCGGCTCCATGAGGGTGGCCGCCGCTGCACCCAGCATCATCGCGCCGCCCAGCGAACGCCAGGCCATATCCCGTCCCGTCATGCCGTGATCTCCCGGGCACATCGCCCCTCGACCGGATCGCCGATCACCGATGTCCCCGCCGCCGCCAGCGCGGGTGCCAGACCGCCATGGCGGTGGCACATCACGATATCCGCCGGGAATTCCCGCTCGCTCGCCAGGGCATCGACCGGATCGGCGCGCTCGAAGACAAGGCCCATGCCCGCATCGCGGTGCCGGAGCGCCGCCGCGCGGGCGCGACCGATCAGTGCGGGCGAGCCGCCGATGCCGCGCCCCTCGATCGCGGTGAAGCCCATCGCGCGGGCCCGTTCGGCCACCGCGATCAGGAAACCGCCAGCGCCGCAATCGGCGTCGACGATCCGCACGGCGCGGCGACGCCGCTCGCGCAAGGAACACAAGGCCGCCTCGACGGCTGGCCAGCGGGGATCGTGTCGGTATCGCGTCATGGTGTGCATCACGCGGCCTGCGACAGCGGAAGGGGATCGAAGGACACCAGCGGGATCAGCGTATCGGTCGCGATCGCCACGCTGGCATGATAGATCTCGGCCTCCTCGGCGGCGTAACGCATCGCCGCGCTGCGAGAAACGAAACGGCCCTCCAACTGGCCCTCGCTATCCTGGACCAGCCAGTGACCGTCACGATCCTGGCCGACATAGATGAGCCGCGACGGGGGCACGGGCTCGGGGGAAACATCGGAACGCATAAGGACTTGCAACCTCTGCCGATCGGGCGAACCATCGCCCGCCGCCATCAGCTACGCCCCGCCCCATAGGGTTTCGAGAGCGATTTCCGGCTATCGCATAGCGGTGGCATAATGTCGGCGGCGCCGACCGCTCAGACCCGCCGCCAGCGCGCGCTAACCCGTACCTCGTCAACAAAGATGTGGCCGCCCAGCACGGTCAACGCGCTGCCCATGCTACCGGCCAGAAAACCGAGCGTCGCGACCGCATATCCGGCCAGTCCGGCGCGGCCGCCATGCGACACCATGACGACCAGATGCGCGATCATCCGCCAGGCGAGCACGCACAGCCCGAGCCCCAGCAACCGCAGCGCCCATGCCTGCCACCATGTCCGAACCCGTGCCGCCATACCGCCTCCTTCGACGGCCCAGCGGCTAATCGGGGCCCGCATAGCAATGCGAGAGCGATTCCGGCCTTTCGCATAGCGCCCGCATAAAGTCGGGCCATGACCTCAGTCGTGGGTACTCGCGCGCCAAGTGGCGTGGGCGATGCCATGGACCGCCTGGAAATGGTCGGTGATCCGGTCCAGTTCGGCCGCCTCGACGATGGTGGCGGTCAGCACCGCCATCACCCGGACCTGTTCGTCGCCCTGTTCCTCGATATCCAGCTCGCCGACGGGCAGGCCGGCGCCCTCGAGATGCTCGACCAGCAGATCGCCGACCGGCCCCGCCTCGGCCGCACTGGTGGTCAAGCTGACCGAATAGGTCGCTTCGACATGGCGTCCCTCAACCGGGATACGGTTGATCGCGTCGACCAGCGGACGCAGCGCGGTATTGGCCACCAGGACCATGACGGTCAGCAGCACCGCCTCCGCCACCATGTCGCTGCCCGCGATCGAGCCGACCGCCGCCGAGCACCAGAGGGTCGCGGCGGTGTTCAGCCCGCGGACGTTCATCCCCTCCTTCATGATGACGCCCGCACCCAGAAATCCGATGCCGGAGACGACATAGGCGATGATGCGGATCGACTCGACATCGCCGCCCAGCCGCTGCCCCAGATCGACGAACGCCGCCGCGCCGATTGCGACAAGGGCATTGGTGCGCAGGCCCGCCGTGCGCTGACGATATTGCCGTTCGGCGCCGATCAGCGTG
The DNA here is from genome assembly GCF_913062585.1 of uncultured Sphingomonas sp. Classification (GTDB taxonomy): domain Bacteria; phylum Pseudomonadota; class Alphaproteobacteria; order Sphingomonadales; family Sphingomonadaceae; genus Sphingomonas. The sequence goes on from NZ_CAJXWX010000010.1 coordinate 61,022, forward strand.
CCGAGGACGAAGGCGGTCAGATAGCTGACCACCGTGTCGAGAAAGGGCCAGAGGTGGAAGGTCTTCAGGAATGCCATGGTCAAATCCGTACATCCTCCCCGTTACGGGGAGGTGGCAGCGCGCCAGCGCTGACGGAGGGGGCGTGCCGCATGGGTTTACCCTAGCGGCCAGCCCCCTCCACCATGCTGCGCATGGTCCCCCTCCCCGTGCCGGGGAGGATTGGGATCACTTCGCCGACTTGTCCTTCACGGTCCGGTCCAGGAAGTTCAGGATCGTATGCCACAGATGCTCGGACACGCCCGGTCCGCCGACGCGGTGGGTTTGCCCGGGATAGAGCATCATCTCGAACGGCGTGTCGGTCTTCTGCATCTCGGCGGCGAAGGCGGTCGCATTGTCGAGGAAGACATTGTCGTCCGCCATGCCATGGATCAGCATCAGCGGATCATGGATCTTCGGCGCGGCGGTGATCGCCTGCGACGTCGCATAGCTTTGCGGGTCGGTGCGCGGATCGCCCAGATAACGCTCGGTATAATGGGTGTCGTAGAGCTGCCAGTCGGTGACGGGCGCGCCCGACACGGCGGCGGCGTACACGCCCGGCGTCTTCTCCAGCATCTTGATCGACATATAGCCGCCGTAAGACCAGCCATAGGTCGCGATCCGGCCCGCATCGACGAAGGGTAGCGTCTTCAGATAATTCGCCCCCGCCAACTGGTCGGCCACCTCGACCGTGCCCATCGCGTGATAGATGGCATCCTCGAACGCCTTGCCGCGATTATACGAGCCGCGATTGTCGATCTGGAAGAAGATCCAGCCCTGGTCGACCAGATATTGTGGCAGTGCGCCCTGCCAGCCGCGCGTCACCTGCTGGCCGGTGCCGGGGCCGCCATAATGCTGGAAGAAAACGGGGTAGCGCTTGCCCGGCTCCAGCTTGGGGGTGATCATCTCCCAATAGAGCGTCGTGCCGTCATCGGCCTTGATCGTGCCGAACTTCGTCTCGCGGTGGCTGGCAAGATAGGGCGCATAGGGATGGCCCGCGACGATGGCGTTCTCGTTGATCCAGCTCAGCCGCTTGCCGGTCGTATCGGCCAGATAGACCTGGGTCGGCTGGCTGGGGCTGGAGCGCGAGACGATGAAGCGGCTGGCCGACGAATCCATCGTGGCGCTGTTGGTATAGCCGCGCTCGGTCAGGCGGGTGATGACATTGGGCTGGGCGATGTCGACGGCATAGAGATGCTGTTCGAGGACATCGTCCTTCAGGCCGGTGAAATAGAGCCGGCCCTTGGCCTCGTCGACGCCGACCAGATTGGTGACGACCCAGGGGCCCTTGGTCAGCTGCGTCCACTGGCCGTTCGCGAAGTGATAGAGATGGCCATAGCCATCGCGCTCCGACCGCCAGATCAGGCTGCCGTCCTTCATCGGGCGATAGGCGTCGGACAGGTTCAGCCAGCTGCGCTGCCCCGACCGCTCGGTGAACAGCACCGTCGACTTGCCGGTGGTCGGGTCGACACGCAGCATATCGAGTGTCTTCTGGTCGCGGCTCTCGCGCTGGACGAGCAGGGTCTTGCCGTCCGGCGTCCAGTCGACACGCGCCAGATAGATGTCGGGGTTGGTGCCCAGATCAACCTTCACCCGGCCCGCCCCGTCCGCCTTCATCACGTACAGGTCGACCAGCGCATTGGGCGTGCCCGCCGCGGGGTAACGCTGTTCATAGACCTTGGTGCCGGCCGCACCGATGGCGGCACGGACGGCGACCTTGACCGGCGCGTCGTCGAACCGCTCGACCGCGATATAGCGCTCGTCGGGGCTCCACCAGTATCCGGTGAAGCGGTGCATTTCCTCCTGCGCGACGAACTCCGCCTCGCCGAAATGGACGGTACCGCCGCCTTCGGTGGTCAGCGCACGCGCCTCTCCGCCCGCCAACGGCATGGCCCAGAGATTCTGGTCGCGCACAAAGCTGACGAAACCACCCCTGGGGCTGACGATCGGATTCAGCTCGCCGCCGGGGGTGTTGGTCAGGCGACGGACCTGCCCGTCCAGGCTGGCGAGATAGAGGTCGCCGTCCAGCGGCACCAGGATCGACTTGCCGTCGGGCGCCCAGTCATAGGCGACGATTCCCTTCGACCCGCCGATGCGCGCGCGCTCGCGCTGCATCTTCTCGGCCTCGGACAGTTCCGCGCCCGAGCCGACCTTCTTGGAGTCGACCAGCATCCGTTCCTCGCTGGTGCGCGTGTCGCGCGCCCAGAGGTCCAGGCGTTCCTTCTCGTCGGCGCGGGGGCGCAGCGAGGTCAGCAGCGTGCCATCGGGCGACAGGCGAAGCCCGCGCGGCTGCGATCCCGACAGGTCCGGGCTGCCGAAGACGCGCGCCAGGGTCAGTTCGCCCTGCTTCGCCGGGGTCTCAGCGGCCATGGCCGCGCTCCCCGATCCGATCGCGATCGAGGCCCCCACAGACGCCAATGCCAGACCCAACACCCATTTGCGCATTCATACGACTCCAGACCTCGAACGCGCCGGGGCATCGCCCGGCCATTGGTCCGGCGTTATCGCGACGCCGCCGCGATCCGGCAAGCGGCATCGCCAAACACCGCATTTCCGGACCGATTCGCCGTGCAAAGAAAAGGATATGATTCGTTACGGAAACGTTTTTGATTTCGTAAACCGGCCGTTAACGAAAAGTCTCTAGGCCGACTGTTCGGGCGCGACACCGGGACGACCTGTCATGGTGCCGTGAACGGCGCATTATCGGAACGGACATGGCGATCATCACGGCATTGGACATTCAGGACGATCGACGCGGTGACGTACGGGCGATTCTGGCGCGCCTGGGCAGTGCCGGGCATCCGTATGTCCAGTCGCTTCTGCTTCCCCATGTGCTGCTTCACGACCTGACCGACGCGGTTCATGCGGTGTGTGCGGTCCATGGCAATCATCCGTGCATGATCGACTATGCCATGGCCCGCGGAATCCAGATTGAGACGCTGCCGTGGCTGATCCAGTCGTCCACCGCCTTTTCCCATGAGCGCGCCTACCTCGCCGGCCTGACCTCGGCCGCCGGGCCCCTTCCCTCCACGCCGGGCCAGGCGCAGACCGATGCGGCGCTGACCCAGCTTCGCCAGACGCTGGAGATGCTGGCCAATTCGGATCGCCGGGGATGCGCGACGGGGGCCGTCTCCGCCCTTATTCTCGACTGGCAATCCATCCGCCAGGTCCTGGATCAGGCCGCTTTGCGGTTCGGCGTGACGGTGCCGGGCAACGCCATGCCGGACCCTCTGCTCGATTTCGCCGAGGACGAGACGACGCTCGGCCTGGCGCGGGCGCGCGGCTTCGGGGCGACCCAGCTGCTCATCCAGCATCGCGGCCTCTGGGACCTGCTGGAAGCGCGGGCGAGCGCGCGCCGCGGATAGGCCGGTTTCACGGTTCATCGCGTATAAGCCACGAATAAAATACCTAATATCCCGTTTACCAAAGCAAACAGTCGCTAGTTAAACCGGCAATGGATAGCGTCACCGCCATGAAAGGCATGGTGTCCAAGGCAATCCTATCGCTCTGCGCACTGACGGTCGCCCGCCCGGCCGATGCGCGTTCGCTGCTCGACTATGTCGGACAGTGCGTCCCCTTCGCACGCGCCGCCTCCGGCATACCCATCTATGGCGACGCCTGGACCTGGTGGGGCCAGGCGGAGGGCAAATATCCGCGCGGCCATAGCCCGCGGGTCGGGGCGGTCGTCGTCTTCGAGAAAACCAGCCGCCTGCCGCTCGGCCATGTCGCGGTGGTCAGCCGCGTGGTCGAGGACCGGGTGCTGATGCTGACCCATGCCAACTGGTCGCGCCAGAATGGCGAACGGGGTCATGCCGAGCAGGACGTCACGCTGTTCGACGTGTCCCCGGCCAATGACTGGAGCATGGTCAAGGTCTGGTTCCGCGACTCGGACGGCCTGGGCAGCTCGACCTACCCCATTTACGGCTTCATCTATGGCAAGGGCCGCCCCGCGCCCGAATTGACCAGCGACAAGCCGGATTATGTCGGCGCGCTGATCGACGCCTATGTCGCGCGCTGATTGTCCGCGATAACATGACGGTGTAGGATCTTTCCGACAAAAGGGAGGATCTGGACCATGCTGCTCGTCGCGCTCGCGCTCGTCGCCGAACTGGGGCTACCCGGCTCCGCCATGCCGACTATCGGCCAGGTGCCCGACCGGTGCGTTCCGAAGGAACGGCGCATCAGCCGCCGCGCCCCGACGGTCGATCTGCGCAAGCTGAACGAATTGCCTGACGCCGAGGCCCAGTTCCCGGTCGTGCGGGAGATGGATGGCTGCCCCATCCCCGCCAAGGTCGCCGCGGAACGGACGAAGCGGCGATAACCTATGTCCCGGACGGCCGGTGGATCACGCCGCCGGTCATCGGCTCGGGCACGCCCGTCGTGCCCGGAAAGCTGATCGGCCGATCGCTCAAGCGCCGGACCGCCATATAGGCGAAACCCTCCGCCTCCATGGCATCGCCGTTCCAGCCAAGGGCGTCGCTCGGCTCGGGCGTCAGGCCGGTTTCCGCCGCGATCATCGCCAGCATCGTCGCATTATGCCGCCCGCCGCCCGCGACCAGCAAGCGCCGGGGTCGCTCCGGCAGATGGTCGAGTGCGCGTGCGACGGTGCGCGCGGTAAAGGCGGTCAGCGTCGCCGCCCCGTCCGCCGCCGACAGGCCCCGGACCGGCTGGATGGAGAAGTCGTTGCGGTCGAGCGACTTGGGCGGCGCGAGGTCGAACCACTCATTGTCCATCATCGTATCGAGCACGGTGAGCTCCACCCGCCCGATCCCTGCCAGCGCGCCGTCCGCATCGTAACGCTGGCCGGTCTCCGCCTCCATCCAATGGTCGATCAGTCCGTTGGCGGGCCCGGTATCGAAGGCGACGACCGCGCCCTCGCCGCCGATCCAGGTGATGTTCGCCACCCCACCCAGGTTCAGGATCGCGACCGGCTTCTCCAGCCCCGCCGCCAGTGCCGCGTGATAGACGGGGAGCAACGGCGCTCCCTGCCCGCCCGCCGCGACATCGGCCGAGCGGAAGTCGGACACGGTGACGATGCCCGTCGCATCGGCCAGCGCCTGGCCGTCGCCGATCTGCCAGGTCCAGCCGCGATCGGGGCGATGCGCGACCGTCTGTCCGTGAAAGCCGATCACCTCGACCGCGCTCGCCTCGACCCCGGCATCGCGGAGCAGCTTCTGCACGACCATGGCATGGGTCCGCACGATCAGGTCGCTCGCCGCGACGATCGGCGGGCTGGCGCGCGGCCGGTCGAAGGTCAGCGCGAGCGCCGTCGCCTCAATCAGCTCGCCACGCGCGCTGTCCGAATAGGCTTCGGACCGGAAGGCGATGGGCCGCACCAGCGACTCGCCGTCGGTTTCGATCAAGGCCGCATCGACGCCATCGAGCGAGGTTCCCGACATCAATCCGATCGCCAGCATCGTCTCACCCTCTCCCATTCTGCGTCCTCATGCCGCGATCCTGCGGCGGTGTCGACCACATGACGATCCCGCCATCTGGAAAAGCGGTCCGATCTGGACTATGTGCGAGCGCATCCCATGGCAACGAAACTCCCTACTCCGCCGCGTGTCGGCATGGTCTCGCTCGGCTGTCCCAAGAACCTGGTCGACAGCGAACGCATCCTGACCCAGCTGCGCGCCGATGGCTATCAGATGTCGCCCGACTATGCGGGCGCGGACGTCGTGCTGGTCAACACCTGCGGCTTTCTCGACTCCGCCAAGGAGGAAAGCCTGGAGGCGATCGGCGAGGCGATCAAGGAAAACGGCCGCGTCATCGTGACCGGCTGCATGGGCAAGGAGGCCGAGGCGATCCGCACCCGCTTCCCGGACGTGCTCGCCATCACCGGCGCGCATGAATATGAGCAGGTGGTGGAGGCCGTCCACGCCGCCGCGCCCGCGAACCTGTCGCCCTATATCGACCTGATCCCCGATGCGGGCCTCAAGCTGACCCCGCGCCATTACAGCTATCTGAAGATTTCCGAGGGCTGCAACCATCGGTGCAGCTTCTGCATCATCCCCAGCCTTCGCGGCGACCTGGTCAGCCGCCGCCCCGACGCGATCCTGCGCGAGGCGGAGAAGCTGGTCGCGGCGGGCACGCGCGAGCTTCTGGTCATCAGCCAGGACACTTCGGCTTACGGCATCGACATCCGCCGCGAGCCGCGGATGTGGAAGGGGCAGGAGGTCGTGCCGCACATGACCGATCTGGCCCGCGAACTGGGCAAGATCGCGCCCTGGGTGCGGCTGCACTATGTCTATCCCTATCCGCATGTGGATCAGGTGATCCCGCTGATGGCGGAAGGGCTGGTGCTGCCCTATCTGGACATTCCGTTCCAGCACGCCGCGCCGTCCGTGCTCCGCCGCATGAAGCGCCCCGGCAACGATGCCAAGGTGCTGCAACGCATCCATCAATGGCGTGAGATTTGCCCCGACATCGCGATCCGCTCGACCTTCGTCGTCGGTTTCCCCGGAGAAACCGAAGAGGATTTCGAATATCTGCTCGACTGGCTCGATGAAGCCCAGCTCGACCGAGTCGGCGCCTTCCGCTTCGAGCCCGTCGAGGGCGCCGCCGCCAATGCGCTGCCCGATCACGTCCCCGAGGCGGTGAAGGAAGAGCGTTACGCGCGGATCATGGAAAAAACCGCCGCCATCTCCGCCGCCAAGCTCGCCGCCAAGGTCGGCCGCACCCTGCCCGTCATCATCGACGCGGTGGACGAGGAAGGTGGCGCGACCGGCCGCTCCCAGGCCGACGCGCCCGAGATCGACGGCGAGGTCTTCCTGCGCGATGCCGGGCATCTGACGGTCGGCGACATCGTGGCGGTCGAGATCGAGGATGCCGACGAGCATGACCTGTACGGCGTGCCCGTCACAGGAAACGGATAAGCATCATCACGATCCCGGCCATCGACACCAGATAGGCCAGCGACCGCACATAGCGGACGCCGAGGATATAGAGCGGCACATAGGCGACCCGCGCGAGGAACCACACCCACGCGCCGGTCGCCGCGATCCCGCCGCTCCTGCCCGTGATGGCCAGGCCCAGCACCAGCGCGATGAAGACGGGCCAGGTCTCGCGAAAATTGGCCGACGCCCGCTCGGCGCGGCCCGCATAGCGCCCGAGCGGCGCGGGCGTGCCATCGCGCGGGCCTGCGTTCCAGCCCAGCCCCCGGTCCAGCGTCGCCATCTGCGATTGCAGCGCGATATGGACGAACAGCAGGATGATCGACCAGCCGAGGATGGTCAGTTCGGTCGTCATATCCCCATGTCCTTACCCGTTACGGCGCCACCCCGGCGAAGGCCGGGGTCCAGACGCCAGCGGTCCGAGGCGCGCCACGGGGTCTCCAACGCAGAACGTCGCAACTGGACCCCGGCCTTCGCCGGGGTGGGCTAGAAAAAGCGCCGGGTGCCTCCCATCCCCGTTCAGCCTGAGCGTAGTCGAAGGCCAAGGGAAAACCATTCACATCACGGTTGGCAGATGAGCAGCGTGGCCTCCGACTTCGCTCAGGCTTAACGGCTGTTGGGTTGTTGCCTTTATGTATACGGAGCAAAGTCGAAGGCCACGCCCGCACACCCGTTGCACCACCCCGGCAAACCTGCTTCCTTAGGGGCCATGAAATACCCCTATTTGCTGGCGGCCATCGCGCTCGTCGCGCCCGCCCCGCTGTTCGCCCAGGCGCTGACCCCGGCGGAAACCCAGAAGATCGACGCGCTGGTCAGCAAGACCCTGGCGGATACCGGCGTCCCCTCCGCCTCGATCGCGGTGGTGCGCGACGGCAAGATCGTCCTCGCCAAGGCCTATGGCAAACAGTTCGAGGGACAGACGGGCCCGGCGGACCCGAAGCTGCCCTATCAGATCGCCTCGGTATCCAAGCAATTCACCGCCGCCGCGATCCTGCTGCTGGCCGATGAGGGCAAGCTGTCGCTCGACGACACGGTGTCGAAATACGTCCCCGGCATCACCGACGGCGACAAGATCACCATCCGCCAGCTGCTCAGCCACACCTCCGGCCTGCGCGATTACTGGCCGCAGGATTACAGCTTCAAAGCAATGGCGACGCCGACCACGCCACAGGGGATCGTCGACCGCTGGGCCAAGGCGCCGCTCGATTTCGCGCCGGGCATCCAGTGGCAATATTCTAATACCGGCTATGTCGTGGCGGGCATGATCGTCGAGAAGGTGTCGGGCCAGACCCTGCTCGACTTCCTCCAGACCCATGTCTTCAAGCCGCTCGGCATCCGCGCGCTCGATCAGGACAAGGCGGTCGGCCCCGGCTTCCCGCAAGGCTATCTCCGCCACGCGCTCGGCCCCGTCCGCGTCGAGACGCCCGCGGCCTCGGGCTGGCTCTATGCGGCGGGCGAGCTGTCCATGTCGCCGCAGGACCTGGCCAAATGGGACGTCGCCCGGATGAACCGCACGCTGCTGCCGCCCAAGGACTGGGCGGAACAGGAGACGCCGGTCAAGCTGACCGACGGGTCCAGCACCAATTACGGGCTGGGCGTCGGTGTCGGCAGCGCCAATGGCCGCCGCTTCATCGAACATAGCGGCGAGGCGGTCGGCTTCCTGACCGAGAATATCGTCTATCCCGACGACAAGGCCGCCGTGGTCGTCGCGGTCAACGCCTGGTTCGCCGACGCCCAGAGCCGCATCGCCAACGGCATTTCGCAGATCATCCTGCCCGCCCCCCAGGCCAGTGCCGAGGATACCGCAGCACTCGACCGGACCAGGAACGTCTATGCGCAGCTCCAGGCGGGTAAGCTCGACCGGGCGCTGCTGACCGAGGATGCGGCCTATTATTTCACGCCGGCGACCATCGCCGACTACCAGGCCAGCCTGTCGCCGCTGGGTGCGCCGACCAAGATCGAGCAGGCGGGCCGCACGCGGCTGCGCGGCGGGTTCGTCAACCGGTCCTACCGCGTGACCTATCCCGGCCGTACCTTGCGGATCAGCACCTATGCCGAGCCGGGTCCAAACGGTCGTATCGAACAATTTCTGGTGAGCCCCGCCGAATGATGGACTTTGCCCCCCTGCTCCAGCCCGATCGTGGCCAACCTGCCCGGACGATCACGCTGTTGCCGCCCGAGACCTTCGACGGCTGGCTGACCCGCCAGTCGGTCGCGACCCGTGCGCTGGCGACGGCCCAGCGTTTCGCCGCCAAGCCGAACACCCATATGCTGATCCCCGACGGCGACGGGATCGTCGTGGTCGCGGGGGCGGCCGATGCGACGTCACCCTGGGCACTGGCCAAGCTGGCCGAGTCGCTGCCCGAGGGGACCTATCGCCTCGACGGGGCGGAGGTCGGTGCGAATGCGCTGGGCTGGCTGCTCGGCCAATATCGCTTCACCCGCTATCGCAAGGCCGAGGATAGCGCGCCGCGCGTCCTCCTGACCCGCGACGTCGCGCACCGGGACGAGGTGATCCGCCTCGCCGCCGCGACCGCCCAGGTCCGCGATCTGGTCAATACCGGGGCGGGCGATCTGGGCCCCGCCGAACTGGAAGCCGAAGCGCAGATATTGGCGCGCGCCCATCATGCCGAAATCGTGGTGACGAGCGGCGATGCCCTGGCCCGCGACTATCCGATGATCCACGCGGTCGGCCAGGCCGCGACGCGTGAGCGCGCGCCCCGCCTGATCGAGCTGCATTGGGGCGACCCCGGCCATCCGCGCATCGCCATCGTCGGCAAGGGCGTGTGCTTCGACACGGGCGGGCTCGACATCAAGCCCTCGGCAGGTATGCGGCTGATGAAGAAGGATATGGGCGGCGCGGCCCATGCACTGGCGCTGGCCGGGCTGGTCATGGCGGCGAAGCTGCCCGTCCGGCTGCACCTGCTGATCCCGGCGGTCGAGAATGCCATATCGGGCGCGGCCTTCCGCCCCGGCGACGTACTGAAGACCCGGAAGGGCCTGACGGTCGAGAACACCAATACCGACGCCGAAGGCCGGTTGATCCTGGGCGACGCGCTGACCCGCGCGGGCGAGGAAAAGCCCGAGCTGATCCTCGATTTCGCGACGCTGACGGGCGCGGCGCGCGTGGCACTCGGCCCCGATCTGCCACCGCTGTTCACCGATGACGAGGCGCTGGCCGCCGAGCTGCTGGCGGCGGGCGTGGCGGAGGACGATCCCGTCTGGCGGCTGCCGCTATGGGACGGCTATGACGACATGCTGAAGTCCGACATCGCGGACATGGTCAACGCACCCGATGGCGGCTTTGCTGGCGCGATCACGGCGGCGCTGTTCCTGCGGCGCTTCGTGCCGAAGGACACGACCTGGGCGCATCTCGACGTGTTCGCCTGGCGGCCATCGGGTAAGCCGGGGCGACCCAAGGGAGGCGACGCCTATGCGCTGCGCGCGGCGTACCGGGTGTTGAAGGGGCGGTATTCGGGGGTTTGAGGCGAAGATTGCAGCGTGCGCTTCGACTTCGCTCAGCGTGAACGGCTGTTGGGTATAAGTCCAAACCCCCGTTCAGCCTGAGCACAGTCGAAGGCCGCGCCCCACCCTCACCCGGAAATCACAACCCCGCCGCCGCCTCGATGATCGGCACGAACTTCGCCGCCGTCAGGCTCGCCCCACCGACCAGCGCGCCGTCGACATTCTCGACGGCCAGCAAGGTCGCCGCATTATCGCCCGTGACCGAACCACCATACAGGATCCGCACCCCGTCCGCCGCATCGCCGATCAGCATCCGCAGCTTGGCGCGCGCGATGGCATGGATGCTGGCGATCTCGTCCACCGTCGGGGTCCGCCCGGTGCCGATCGCCCAGCGCGGTTCATAGGCCAGGGTGAACCAGCTGCCATCCGCATTGTCGGGCACCGACTTTTCGATCTGCGCCTGCACGACCCGTTCGGCACGGCCCGCGTTGCGCTCGGCCTCGGTCTCGCCGCAGCACAGGATGACGTTCAGCCCGTTGCGACGCGCCGCCGCCGCCTTGGCCCAGGCGTCCTGGCTCGTCTCGCCCTGGTCGGCGCGGCGCTCCGAATGGCCGACGATGGTGAAGCGCGCGCCCGCCTCGCGCACCATGGCGGCGGAGACGCAGCCCGTATGCGCGCCCGAATCGCTTTCGTGCACATCCTCTGCCCCGATCGCCAGGCCCGGCACCCGCTCGGCGGCGGGCGCGATCAACGTGAAGGGCACCGCCATCGCGACATCGACCCCCGGCGCCGCCTCCGCCGCCGCAGCGATCGCATCCAGTTCGACCAAAGCGGCGCGCGAGCCGTTCATCTTCCAGTTGCCCGCCACCAATTTGCGCCGTGCCATATCAGGCTCCCGATTTGAGTCGTCTGTTATACGTGTTCAACACCGATAGCGGATCGTGGGTTTCGCACAAGCTTGATGCCGAGCCGCCTCGCCCCTAAAGCACGTTCCGATTTTATTCCTTGCCGATCGGTCGTCCATGCTCAGCTTCTTCCGCCGGATCATCAATTCCAAGGCCGGCGTCGTCTTGACCGTCATCATCGTCGGCGTGTTCGCCGTCGCTTTCGGCGCCAGCGACGTTTCCAATATCATGGGCATGCCGGTCGGCCAGAACGGCGCGCAGGTCGCCAAGGTCGGCGATGCCAAGATCACCGCGAACGATCTGCGCAGCGCCGCGCAGAGCGAAGTCGATGCCTATCGCCAGGAACAGCCCACGCTCGACATGGCGCAGTTCATCGCCGGCGGCGGGTTCGAGGGCACGCTGAAGCGCGAGATCACCGGTCTGGCGCTCGAACAGTTCGGCAAGCAACAGGGCATGGTGGTCTCGCGTCGCCTGATCGATGGCCAGATCGCCTCGATCCCGACATTTCGCGGTCTCAATGGCCAGTTCGACCCGGCGCTTTACCAGCGTTTCCTGGCCCAGCGGAAGATGACCGACGCGCAGGTCCGCACCGACCTGACCCGCACGGCCTATGCGCAGCAGCTGACCCTGCCGAACAGCGATGCGTCGCAGCTCGCGATGCAGATGGCCCTTCCCTATGCCTCGCTGCTTCTGGAAAAGCGGCAGGGCGAGGTCGGCTATATCCCGACCCGCCTCGTGCCCGCCGGTCCCGCGCCGACGGATGCGGACCTCCAGGCCTTCTACACCCGCAATGTCCAGCGCTACACGCTGCCCGAGCGCCGGGTCATCCGCTACGCGCTGGTCAGTCCCGCGACGGTCGCCGCCCAGTCGACGCCCGGCGAGGCGGAGATCGCCCGCTACTACCAGACCAACCAGTCGCGTTATGCCGCGACTCAGAAGCGTGACGTGACCCAGGTCATCATCGCCGACCAGGCGGGGGCCAACGCCCTGGCCGCCAAGGCGAAGGGCGGCACCTCGCTGGCCGACGCCGCGCGCGCCGCCGGGCTGGAGGCTTCGGTCCTGAAGGGCCTCGACAAGGCCGCCTATGCCGCGCAGGGCTCGGCCGCTGTCGCCGATGCCGTGTTCGGTGCGGCGCAAGGCGCGGTCGTCGGCCCGGTGCGTGGCCCCCTCGGCTTTGTCGTCGCCAAGGTCGATGCGATCACCCAGGTCCCCGGCAAGTCGCTGGCCCAGGCCCGCCCCGAGATCGTCGCCGAGCTGACCAAGCAGAAGCAGGCCGCAGCGCTGGGCGATACGCGCAACACGATCGAGGACTCGCTGTCGGGCAATGCGACCTTCGACGAGGTCGTGGCCGACCGCAAGCTGCAGGCGCAGGCGACCCCGGCCGTGACCGCCCAAGGGATCGCGCCCGACGCCCCCGCCTTCCAGGCGACGCCGGAACAGCGCGCGATGATCACCGCCGCCTTCACCGCCCAAGAGGGCGACGCGCCGCAGATCGTACCGATCGGCCAGGACGGCAGCTTCGCCGTCGTCGGTGTCGGCCAGGTCCAGCGTTCCGCCCCCCGTCCGCTGGCGCAGGTCCGTCAGCAGGTGGTCGCCGACCTGACCGCCGATCGCGCCCGTGCCGCCGCCCGCAAGCTGGCCAATGCCGTGCTCGCCAAGGTGAATAAGGGCATGTCGATGGCGCAGGCGCTGAAGGAAACCGGGCTGGCGGTGCCGCCGGTCCGCCCGATCACCGCGTCGCGTCGCGACCTGGCCGCCGCACAGAACACGCCCGCCGCCGCCCCTCTCGCGCTGCTCTTCTCGATGCCGCAGGGCAAGGCCCGGACGCTGGAGGCGCCGCAGAACGAAGGCTGGTACATCCTGCGCACGGTCAAGATCGAAGCGGGCGACGCGACCGGCAACACCGCCGCGATCGCCGCCGCACGTGGCGATATCGGACGCCTGCTCGGCCGCGAATATGTCGCGCAATTCGCCCGTGCAGTGCGCGACAGCGTCGGCGTGAAGACCGATCCCAAGGCGGTCGCCAAGGTCCGTTCGGAGTTGCTGAACAATGGCGCCAACTGAGGCTGACCGGCTGGCGAACGGCCAGCCGCTCCTCATCTGGCGGCGGCAGATCGCCGACACCGAGACACCGGTCGCCGCCGCGCTGAAGCTGATCGAGCCCGGGCGCGGCGACTTCCTGCTCGAATCGGTCGAGGGCGGCGCGACGCGCGGGCGGTACAGCCTGATCGGTCTGGCGCCCGACCTGGTGTTCCGGGCCGAGGGGCATGAAGCGGCGATCAACCGCCACTGGGCGACCAATCGCGACGCTTTCGAGGCTTGCGCCGCGCCGACGCTGGAGGCGTTGCGCCAGCTGGTCGCCGAGTGCCGGGCCGAAGTCCCCGAAGGGCTGCCCGCCGCACTCGCCTGTCTGGTCGGCTATTTCGGCTATGAGACGGTGGGGCTGGTCGAAGCGCTGCCCCAGCCCGACGTCGATCCGCTCGGCCTGCCCGACATGATCTTCGTGCGGCCGACCGTGATCCTGGTCTTCGATCGGCTGGCCGACGCGCTCTATCTCGTCGCGCCGGTCTGGCCCAATGCCGCGCGCGATCCGGCGCGGATGATCGCGGATGCCCAGGAGCGACTGGACGCCACTGCCGCGCGGCTGGCAACGGCGACGCTGCCTGCACCCGTACGGGCCGACTTGCCCGAACCGGCCTATCAGCCTGCCCTCGCCCCCGGCCGCTATGGCGAGATGGTCGCGCGAGCCAAGGACTATATCGTCGCGGGCGATATCTTTCAGGTCGTGTTGGCGCAGCGTTTCTCCGCGCCCTTCGCCCTGCCGCCGTTCGAGCTGTATCGCAGCCTGCGGCGGATCAATCCTTCGCCCTTCCTCTATCATCTCGACCTGCCGGGCTTTGCGCTGATCGGGTCGAGTCCGGAAATCCTGGTCCGGGTCCGCAATGGCGAGGTTACGATCCGCCCCATCGCGGGCACCAGGCCACGCGGCAAGACGCAGACGGAGGACACCGCGAACCGGGACAGCCTGCTCGCCGATCCGAAGGAACGCGCCGAGCATCTGATGCTCCTCGACCTCGGCCGCAACGATGTCGGCCGGGCGGCCTCGGCGGGCAGCGTGCGGGTGACCGACAGCTATACGGTCGAATTCTACAGCCACGTCATGCACATCGTGTCCAACGTCGTCGGCCATCTGGCCGAGGACAAGGATGCGCTGGACGCCCTGTTCGCGGGCTTTCCGGCGGGCACGGTCAGCGGCGCGCCCAAGGTTCGCGCCTGCCAGATCATCGCCGAGCTGGAGCCGGAACGGCGCGGCGCCTATGCGGGCGGTGTCGGCTATTTCTCGCCCGACGGGTCGATGGACTCGTGCATCGTGCTGCGTACCGCCGTGGTCAAGGATGGCACCATCCATGTCCAGGCGGGCGCTGGCATCGTCGCGGACAGCGATCCGGCCTATGAACAGCGCGAGTGCGAAGCGAAGGCGGGCGCGATGCTCGCAGCAGCGCGTGACGCGGTGGCACGGGCGGGCGAAGGCGGCTTCGGGCAGTAAGTCGTAGCAGCCGACAATCGTCAACGCGCTCCCCGGTGAAGGCCGGGGTCCAGTTTCTAGTCGGCGTGAGGCGTGCAGAACGTCGCGTGGGAGGCCCATTCCACCGGTTTGCGACCGAGCATTATCTCAAATGTCAGAACAACTGGACCCCGGCCTTCGCCGGGGAACAGCTTTTAAAACATAGCGGTCGACCACCCTGACCGGATCTTACTGCCCATCATCCGCCGGCGGGGTCGCCTCAGCCCTACGCGCCTTGCGATCGGCGGCATATTGCTGGTTCCACTGGATGCTGCATCCGCTCTGGCCGCCCGTGCCGACCGGCGAGCAGGTATCCGGGATGCCGCCCGCCACGCGACCGACCTGGTCCATCGTCGCGGCGCGATTGACCCAGCTCTGGTTCTGCGCGGGGATCGGCTTGTCGTTCCGCAGCGCCTTGGGGATGCGATAGGGCTCGTCGTCGCGGCCGCAGACCACGACCTCGTCCGCCGTGCTCTCGGGGCATTTCTGATCGCCGGTCAGCGTGACCTGCCGCACCCGCTTGGGGGGCTGGCCGCTCTCGGCCTGCGGGTTGTTCGGCGATTGCTGGGCGAATGCCGTGGCCGGGCTCAGCAACAGGGCAGCGATCAGGGCGGCACGAACCATGGCGACGAAACTCCTTTGGGACACTCAACGTCTTACGTGGCGCATGGCTCCACGCTGAACAGTTCGCCCTAACGGCGCCATTCCGGCAAAATTGCGGCGATGTGTCGCGCGCCCGGCCATCCGGACATGCCCGATCCTTCGGACCTATGCGTCAAGCAGGCGTTGCACCGCCCGTACGATCGGCTATGGCGGGGGCATGATCCTGGTCGTCGACAATTACGACAGCTTCACCTGGAACCTCGTCCATTATCTTCAGGAATTGGGCAGCGAGGTAGAGGTGGTCCGCAACGACGCGATCTCGGCGGGCCAAGCGCTCTCGTCGGGGGCGCAAGCCTTTCTCATCTCCCCCGGCCCCTGCACGCCGACCGAGGCGGGCGTCAGCCTGGACCTGGTCGCGGCCGCCGCCGAGGCCGGCCGTCCGCTGCTGGGCGTGTGCCTGGGCCATCAGGCGATCGGCCAGCATTTCGGCGGGCTGGTCCAGCGCGGCGGGCTGATGCACGGCAAGACCTCGCCGGTGCATCATGACGGCACCGGCCTGTTCCGCGGGCTGCCTTCGCCCTTCACCGCGACGCGCTATCACTCGCTGATCGTCAACGACGTGCCCGACAGCCTGGTGGTCAACGCGCGCGCCGAGGACGGCACGGTGATGGGCTTCCGCCACGCCACGCTGCCCATCCACGGTGTGCAGTTCCATCCCGAAAGCATCGCCACCGAATATGGCCATGCGATGCTCGCCAATTTCCTGCGTGAGGCGGGCGTGGCGCACGACCTGCCCGAGCGGCTTCGCCCGCCGGTCGAGAGCGCGGCGTGACCACCCTCGCCCTGCTGCCCGATCCCGCCAGCCCGCTATCGCGCGAAACCGCTTATGCCGCCTTTGCGGACATTCTGGACGCGCGGGCGGATGACGAGGCCGTAGCGACCTTCCTGATCGCGCTGGCCGAGCGCGGCGAAACCTCGATCGAGATCGCCGAGGCGGCCCGCGCCATGCGCGAACGCGTGATCCCGATCGAAGCGCCTCGGGGCACCATCGACGTCTGCGGCACCGGCGGCGACGGGCATCACACGCTGAACGTCTCGACCGCCGTGTCGCTGGTCGTCGCCGCACTCGGCGTGCCGGTCGCCAAGCATGGCAACCGGGCCGCCTCGTCCAAGGCGGGCGCGGCGGACACGCTGGAGGTGCTCGGCCTCGACATGGAGCGTGCCGGACAGGTGGCGCAGGCGAGCCTGACCGATATCGGCATCGCCTTCCTCTTTGCCGCCAATCATCACCCGGCCATGGCGCGGATCACCCCGATCCGGCGGCGCATCGGGCGGCGGACGATTTTCAACCTGATGGGTCCCCTGGCCAATCCGGCGCATGTCGGGCGTCAGCTGATCGGCATCGCCCGCCCCGATTATGCATCGGTCTATGCCGAGGCCCTAGAACAGCTGGGTGCCGAGGCGGCGCTGGTCGTGTCGGGCGAGGAAGGGCTGGACGAGCTGTCGGGCGCAGGCCCCAGCATCGCGGTTTCGGTCGGCGCCATCGCCGCGCCCGCGACGATCACCCCGGAGGATGCGGGACTGCCCCGTCATCCCATCACCGCCATTCGCGGCGGCGACGCCCGGCACAATGCCGAGGCGCTTCGCCGCCTTCTCGCCGGAGAGCCAGGCGCCTATCGCGACGCGGTTCTCCTCAACGCCGCCGCCGCCCTGCTCGTCGCCGGGCATAGCGTCGATCTGCGCGAGGGCGCGGTCGCCGCCGCCCGCGCGATCGACACGGGCGGGGCCGCGGCGCTTCTCGATCAATGGATTGCCTACCGATGACGATGCTCGACCGCATCCTGGAAACCAAGCGCGCCGATGTCGCCGCGCGCAAGGCGACGATGTCGCTGTCCGATCTGGACGCCAAGATCGCGACCGTCTCGGCCCCACGCGGCTTCCGTGCCGCGCTCGACGCCAAGACCGGCCATGCACTGATCGCCGAGGTCAAGAAGGCCAGCCCGTCCAAGGGCCTGATCCGTGAGGATTTCGATCCCCCCGCCCATGCCCGCGCCTATGAGGCCGGAGGGGCCGCCTGCCTGTCGGTGCTGACCGACGAGCGCTGGTTCCAGGGGGCCGATATTTTCCTCGAGCAAGCACGCAATGCCGTGTCGATCCCGGTCCTGCGCAAGGACTTCATGGTCGACCCCTGGCAGGTGCACGAGTCGCGCGCCCTAGGGGCCGACGCCATCCTGATCATCGTCGCCGCGCTGGACGATACCCAGATGCAGGAGATCGAGGCCGCCGCGATCGAATGCGGCATGGACGCGCTGGTCGAGGTCCATGACGCCGGCGAGATGGAGCGCGCCGCCCGGCTGAAGTCGCGACTGATCGGGGTGAACAACCGCGATCTCAGGGACTTCACGGTCGATTTCCAGCGGACCTACGAACTGGTCGGACGTGCCCCCGCCGGGTGTACCTTCGTCGCCGAGAGTGGTTTGACGACGCGGCAAGATCTGGACGCGATGACCGCACACGGAATCCACTGCTTCCTGATCGGCGAAGCGCTGATGCGGCAAAAGGATGTCGAGGCGGCGACCCGCGCGCTGATCGGATGAGCGGGCTCACCCATCTGGATGCAGAAGGCTCGGCGCGGATGGTCGATGTCGGAGCCAAGGCCGTGACCGCCCGTCAGGCGATCGCCCAGGGCCGCATCACCATGTCGCCGCAAGCCGCCGCCGCGATCCGCGCAGGCAGCGTGCAGAAGGGCGATGTTCTGGCGGTGGCGCGCGTCGCCGGGATCATGGCCGCCAAGAAGACGAGCGAGCTGATCCCGCTTTGCCACCCCCTGCCCTTGAGCAAGGTCGAGATCGACCTGGCGCTGGACGATGAAGGTGTGACCGCGACCGCGACAGCCGCCACCGCGGGTCAGACCGGCGTAGAGATGGAGGCGCTGACCGCCGTGTCGGTGACGCTGCTGACCGTCTACGACATGGCAAAGGCGCTCGATAAGCGCATGGCGATCGGCGATATTCGCCTGATCGCCAAGACCGGTGGCAAGTCGGGCGACTGGCACGCCTGACGGAACGGACCGACTGCCCAGGCGTCCTCTACGGCCTATAGGAGCGAGCATCATTCTCTTACCCGTCCCCGAAGCCCAGGCCCGCCTGATCGCGCTGACCACCGAGCGCCCCGCCATCGACGTACCGCTTCGCGAGGCGGCGGGACGCTGGGCGGCGCGCGACATCCCTGCGCTACGGACCCAGCCTGCCAGCGACCTGTCGGCGATGGACGGCTATGCGATCCGGTTTGAGGACATGCCCGGCCCCTGGACCGTGATCGGCGAGAGCGCAGCGGGACGGCCTTTCCCCGACACGATCGGCCCCGGTCAGGCGACGCGTATCTTCACCGGTGCCGCCCTGCCCCCCGGCGCCGACACGGTCTTGATCCAGGAGGAGGCCGGACGGGACGGCGCGGCCTTGCACCTGACCGGCGAAGGCCCCGCGCATAGGGGCCGCAATGTGCGTCGGCGGGGTCTGGATTTCGAGGAAGGCGCGATGCTGATCGCCGCCGGGCAACGTCTGACCCCGGCGCGGATCGCAGTCGCAGCGACCGGCGGCCATGGCCGCCTGCCCGTTCGGCCGCGCGTCCGGGTCGCCATTGCCGCCACTGGAGACGAGCTGGTGCCACCGGGATCGGGCGATCCCTCCGCTCTCCCTGAGTCGAATGGCGTCATGCTCGCCGCCATGCTCGCCGATTTGCCGGTCGACATCATCGACCTGGGCATCCTGCCGGATGATCTAAACGCGTTGCGCGACGCCTTTGCCGGGGTGCGGGCCGATCTTCTCGTCACCACCGGCGGAGCCTCGGTCGGCGACCATGATCTGGTCCAGCCCGCGCTGAAGGCGGCGGGTGGGAGTGTCGATTTCTGGCGGATCGCGCTGCGCCCCGGCAAGCCGATGATGGCGGGCCGGCTGGGCGAGACGGCGGTGCTCAGCCTGCCGGGCAATCCCGTCTCGGCCTTCGTCACCGCGACCCTGTTCGTTCGGCCGCTGATCGCGCATCTGTCGGGCGCCGCCGATCCCTTCCCGACCCCCATCCCCGCCATCCTGGGCGAGGATCTGCCCGCCAACGGCCCGCGTATCGATTACCTCCGCGCTGCGATGATCGACGGACGGGTCCATGCGGCGGCCATTCAGGACAGCTCGATGCTGCTGACCTTGGCGCGCTCCACCTGCCTGGTCATCCGCCCGCCCCACGTCCCGGCGGCACGGGCGGGCGACTCGGCGGAAATCCTGATGCTCGCTTGACGCAAGCCAATACGTTCCATATAAGTTCCACGTCTGTTCTGGACGGAGGATCGCGATGCTCACCGCAAAGCAGCATGAGCTTGTCTGCTTCATCAATGACCGTTTGAAGGAAACCGGCGTCTCGCCCTCCTTCGAGGAGATGAAGGAGGCGCTGGATCTCAAGTCCAAATCGGGTGTCCACCGCCTGATCTCCGCGCTGGAGGAACGCCACTTCATCCGCCGCCTGCCCAACCGCGCCCGCGCGCTGGAGGTGCTGCGGATGCCGGACCGCCCCGAAAAGCCCGTGGCAGCGGCGCCAGCGGCCAATGTCCGCACGCCCGCCACGAAGCCGATCGCCGAGCCCGCCAACGACGTGGTCGAAATCCCGTTGCATGGCCGCATCGCCGCCGGCGTGCCGATCGAGGCGTTCGAGAGCAGCTCGACCCTGGCCGTCCCCGCCGCGCTGCTCGGCTCGGGCGAACATTATGCGCTGGAAGTATCGGGCGACTCGATGGTCGAGGCGGGCATCCTCGACGGCGACTATGCGCTGATCCGCCGCACCGACGTGGCGCGCGATGGCCAGATCGTCGTGGCGCTGATCGACGATAGCGAGGCGACGCTCAAATATTTCCGCCGCGAGGGCTCGATGGTCCGTCTCGACCCCGCCAATCGCGCCTATGATCCGCAGCGTTATTCCCCGGCGCAGGTCCGGGTCCAGGGGAAGCTGTCGGGCATCCTTCGCCGTTACGATTGAGGAAAAGGGCGAGGCGTAGGGCGGACGAACCATGCCTTGTCCGATAGGTTGATGATGCTGCTCGGCTGTCAGACTGGCCGAAAGGCGCTCCGCCGGGGCTCGCGTCTTTCCTCTCCTGCGAGGAGATCGCTGCAGGAGACGCGACACCCTCCTGGCAAAGGCCGGGGCTTAGATTGTTAAACGCTGATAAGCCATCCTGATCGTCCGGCATTTGGCCCCCGGCTTCCGCGGAGTTAAAGGCGGAAATGGGCCTTTCGGAACGATGGCCTACAATAGGAACAGGCCGGGGATCGGACGGAGCGCCGGACCGTCGATTGACCAACGCCATGCTCGCGATCGGGCGCAATTTGCGAGTTCATTCCATGCATGGACGGCCCAATTCGCAAGGCTCGATCGTCCTTCGACCACAGGCGACGTTGCACCAAAGCAGTAAGGTCGGGCCGCTCTGCCAATATCGGTTGTAAGGGACGCCTGGGTCTGATTGAGCCAGGCTGGACCGCAGGAGTGCTGCCCCACGCCACCGGATCAGAACTCCAGGCCGTCACGCTTAACGCCCCGATCCTCTTTCCCCACGATCCAAGGATGCCGATCGTCCGGCTGTTGCACCATCCGCACCGATGGCGGGTCGAGCCGGATCGAAACGCCACCCGTCCGGCGTAACGTCGATACATCGAGCTTTAGCCAGTGCGGGCGACAGGCCTGGGGCAAGCGTCGGTCGGCGATCACGATATCCACCCGTCCGCACAGCGTCACCAACGTCGCCCAGGGCACCGGATAGCCGCTGCGCGTCGCGGCGATCCGCCATGTCCGGCCGCCTCGTCTCAGCGCGGCGACGCACATATCCTGCCCGCACCGCGCTTCCCGCTGATCGACCAGGGCCAGCGGTTCGGTATCGCTGCCGCCCAGTTCGGCCAGCGTGGTGCGCATATAGTCCCCGGCCCGTTCGCGCAGCAACGCCAGTCCCCTGTCCGTCGCGATCGCGGCGTGACGGCCATCCCCGGTCACGATCAAGTCGGGGGCGGGCGCGACTAGCATCACCGTCACGCCCAGCGCCAGCAGCGGCGCCCCCAGCCACCGCCATCCGGTCCGCCAGAGCGCGATCCACAGACCACCCGCGACCGCCATGCCAAAGGCCCAGACCGGCGCCACCGGAAGCGCCACGACCGAGCCCGGCATTGCCGAGACCCACCGCGCCAGGGCGAGCAGCAACCCCAGCGCTTTGCCGAGCAGCCACCAGAACGGACCACCCCAGCCCAGCGGCTCGAGGAGCAGCGCGATCATCTCCAGCGGCATCGCGACGAAGGTGGTCCACGGGATGGCGACGATGTTCGCAAACGCCCCGTAAAGCCCGGCCTTGTGAAAATGATAGACCGCAATCGGCATCAGCGCAGCTTCCACCACCACACCCGTCGCCAGCAGCGCGCCCAGATGCCGGACCGCCGACCAGCGCCAGTCGGGATGCGGCCCCAGCCAGCGCCCGAGCGCGGGATGCTCGTGCAAGGCGACGATCGCGGTGATCGCCGCGAAGGACAGTTGGAAGCTCGCCCCCACCAAGGCCTCTGGCCGAAAGACCAGGACGATCAGCGCGCCCGCCGCGACCAGGCGCAGGGTCATCGCCTCCCGCCCCAGGGCCAGCGCGGCGAGCACCAGCATCGCCGCGACGCAGGACCGGATGGTCGGCACCTCCGCCCCCGTAAGCCAGGTATAGCCGATCGCCGCCAGCGCCCCCGCCGCCGCGCCGACCAGCGGCAAACGGACGCGCAGCGCCAGCCAGGGCCAGAGCGCCAACAGCCTTATGGTCAACACCATCACGATACCGACGACCGCGGTGATATGCAGCCCGCTGACCGACAGGAGATGCGCCAGCCCCGCGCGTCGCATCGCCTCGGCATCATCCTGGCCGATCGCCCCGACATCCCCGGTCGCCAGCGCCGCCGCGATCCCGCCCTCGCTGCCCGCCAGCCTGTCGGTGATTCGCTGCGACAGGCGTTGCCGCAGCCCTTGCCCATGCGCCGCCGGTCGCAGGATGCGCACCGGTGCAAAGCCCCGCCCGGTCGCCCCGATCGCCTGAAACCAAGCCGCCCGGGCGAAATCATAGCCGCCCGGCGCGACGGGCGGTGCCGGCGGCATCAACCGCGCCCGCAACCGTACCCAGGCGCCCGGCCCCAGCTCGGGTGACGCATCCCCCTCCGCCAGCGATACCCGGATACGCGGAGGCAGAGCGATGCCGCGCCCCTGTCCGTCACGGGCTTGCCCCGGCCGCAGCATCAGTCGGACGATCTGTCGCGCCGCCAGGCGATCGACCGCTTCGACCTCGGCCACCATCTCGGCCATCACCGGGCGGGCCAGGACGGGTGCCCGAACCGACTCGGCGCGCGCCCAGGCGATCAGCAATCCCGCCAGCATGAGCAATGCGGCCATAAATACCGATCGCGCCACCCGGCCGCCGCCGGTCCATGTCGCCGCCGCCAGCCCGATCCCCGCGACCAGCAGCGCCATCGCGACCCAGCTTCTGGGATCGGGCAGCACGAACCAGCCCGCAACCCCGGCGCCCAGCATCACCGGTGCCCAGAGCGCGAGCTGGTCGCGCTCGGCCTCCGCCCGGTTCTCCAGCCAGTTCCTCATCAAGATGAGGCGCGGCATTTGGCGGCGGGGACGCTTGATGCTAGGGGCTGCGGCGGCTGAATAGGCCATCGAAATTCATGATTGGGAGTATGCGCGGTTGAGCGCAACAGATGATATCGCCACCGGGTCGACCGCCACGCCAGTGGTGACCCGCTTCGCGCCCTCGCCGACCGGTTTCCTCCATATCGGCGGCGCGCGCACCGCGCTGTTCAACTGGCTGTTCGCCAAGGCGAATGGCGGCAAGTTCCTGCTGCGCATCGAGGATACCGACCGCGTTCGCTCGACCCAGCCCGCGATCGACGCGATCCTGAACGGGATGCGCTGGCTGGGTCTGGACTGGGACGGCGATGCCGTGTTCCAGTTCGCCCGTGCCGATCGCCATGCCGAGGTAGCGCATGAGATGATCGCCAAGGGCCACGCCTATCGCTGCTATATGACGCAAGGTGAGATCGCCGCGCAGCGCGAGGCTGCGCAGGCCGCCAAGCAGCCCTTGCGTATCCGCTCGCCCTGGCGCGACGCCGATCCTGCCACCGCGCCGGAAGGCCAGCCCTTCGTCGTCCGCCTCCGCGCCCCGCGCGAAGGTGCGGTGACGATCGAGGACCGGGTACAGGGCAGCGTCACCGTGCAGAATGCCGAGCTGGACGATCTGGTCCTGCTCCGCTCGGACGGTACGCCGACCTATATGCTGGCGGTGGTGGTCGACGACCATGACATGGGCGTGACCCATGTGATCCGCGGCGACGATCACCTCAACAACGCCTTCCGCCAGCTGCCGATCTACAAGGCGATGGGCTGGGCCGAACCCACTTACGCGCATATCCCGCTGATCCACGGATCGGACGGCGCCAAGCTGTCCAAGCGCCACGGCGCGGTCGGGATCGAGGCGTATCGCGACGAGATGGGCATCCTGCCCGAAGCGCTCGACAACTATCTGCTCCGTCTGGGCTGGGGCCACGGCGATGCCGAAATCATTTCGCGCGAGGATGCGGTGAAGTGGTTCGACCTCGCCGCCGTCGGCAAGGCGCCGTCGCGGTTCGACCTCAAGAAGCTCGAAAACCTCAACGGCCATTATATCCGCGAGGCCGATGACGCGCGGCTTGCCGATCTGGTCGCCAAGCGGATGGGTGTCGAGGACACCGCGCTGCTGACCGCCGCCATGCCCTCGCTGAAGCCGCGTGCCGCCAATCTGAATGAATTGGCCGAAGGCGCGCGTTTCCTTTTTGCGACCCGTCCATTGAGCCTGGACGACGCCGCCACCGGCCTGCTCGACGAAAAGGCACGGGGCATTCTCTTTTCCGTTCACACCGCGCTTGACGCGGTGCACAACTGGGATACGGAGCTTTTGGAAGACGCGGTACGCAAGGTGGCCGAAGCCGAGGGCGTGAAACTCGGCCAGGTTGCCCAGCCACTCCGCGCCGCCTTGACCGGACGCAAGACGTCCCCGGGGATCTTCGACGTGCTCAGCCTGCTGGGTCGCGAGGAAAGCCTGGGGCGGATCGCGGACCAGATGACCGCAGATAGGAAGGATCATTGAGTATGAGCGACACCGCGAAATTCGAAATCGGCGGCAAGGGCTTTGACTATCCGGTCATGTCGGGCTCGATCGGCCCGGACGTGGTCGACATCCGCAAGCTCTATGCGCAGACGGGTGCCTTCACCTATGATCCCGGCTTCACCTCGACGGCATCGTGCCGGTCGGAGCTGACCTATATCGACGGCGATCAGGGCGTGCTGCTTCACCGCGGCTATCCGATCGGCGAGCTGGCCGAGCAGTCGAGCTTCATGGAGGTCGCGTACCTCCTGCTGAACGGCGAACTGCCCAGCCAGGACGAGTTGTCGGGCTTCACCAACACCATCACGCGCCACACCATGGTGCATGAGCAGCTTGCGGCGTTCTTCCGTGGCTTCCGCCGCGATGCGCACCCGATGGCGATCATGTGCGGCGTGGTCGGTGCGCTGTCGGCCTTCTATCACGACTCGACCGACATCCATGACCCGGTGCAGCGCACGATCGCCTCGCACCGCCTGATCGCCAAGATCCCGACG
Organism: uncultured Sphingomonas sp.; assembly: GCF_913062585.1. GTDB lineage: Bacteria > Pseudomonadota > Alphaproteobacteria > Sphingomonadales > Sphingomonadaceae > Sphingomonas. Next base: position 86,182 of record NZ_CAJXWX010000010.1, read on the forward strand.
ATCGCGGCGATGGCGTACAAGTACTCGGTGGGCCAGCCCTTCCTGTATCCGGACAACTCGCTGTCCTATACCGGCAACTTCCTGCGCATGACCTTCGGCGTTCCCGCCGAGCATTATGAAGTGAACCCGGCCGTCGAGAAGGCGATGGACCGCATCTTCATCCTCCACGCCGATCACGAGCAGAACGCCTCGACCTCGACCGTGCGTCTGGCGGGTTCGTCGGGTGCCAATCCGTTCGCGTGCATCGCGGCGGGCATCGCCTGCCTGTGGGGTCCGGCGCATGGCGGCGCGAACGAAGCCGCGCTTAACATGCTGCGCGAGATCGGCACGCCCGATCGCATCCCCGAGTTCATCGCGCGCGCCAAGGACAAGAACGATCCGTTCCGCCTGATGGGCTTCGGCCACCGCGTCTACAAGAACTACGACCCGCGCGCGACCGTGATGCAGAAGACCGTGCGCGAAGTGTTCGACGCGCTGAAGGTCAACGATCCGCTGTTCGAGACCGCGCTGCGCCTCGAAGAGATCGCGCTGAACGACGAATATTTCGTCGAGAAGAAGCTGTTCCCGAACGTCGACTTCTATTCGGGCGTGATCCTGTCGGCGATCGGCTTCCCGACCGAGATGTTCACCGTGCTGTTCGCGCTCGCCCGCACCGTCGGCTGGGTCGCGCAGTGGAACGAGATGATCACCGATCCCGACCAGAAGATCGGCCGTCCGCGTCAGCTGTACACCGGCCCGACGCAGCGTTCCTATGTTCCGGTCGAGCAGCGCTAAGCCATGAACCGGTTCCGGCCGATCCTGATCGCTATCGGCGTCCTTCTGGCGCTGACCGGGGCTTTATGGATCGGCCAGGGGCTGGGCTATATCCATTGGCCCGACGAGAGCTTCATGCTCGGCCGAAGCGAATGGGCCGATCGCGGCGCCTTCGTTGCGGTCGCGGGATTGCTGCTGATCCTGGTCGCGCGGCGCCTGTCCAAAAGGCGGCGCTGACGCGGTTCATGGTGAACGACGAAAGGGCTCCTTCGGGAGCCCTTTTTGTTGATGCCCGGTGAAAGGCTGCGTACCTTCTGCGGAACGCCCCACTCCACAGCCTCACCCTGACAAAGGCCGGGATGGTGTGCCATGATCCCGAAATTCGAAGGGCTTCTCGGGAGTCAGCGAAGGATCATGACGACCCAGGACGGATCGACATTGAGCCTATTCCTCCCCTGCAAGGGGAGGTGGCAGGCCGAAGGCCTGACGGAGGGGTGTCCCGGTTGGAGAATTTGGACCTACCCTCGCCATCGGGGACCCCCCTCCACCCTGCTACGCATGGTCCCAGTGGCAGGTCGATCATGCCCCCGGCATGATCTGGATTGCCTGGGAGGCAATCCACCTGCCACTCCTTACAGGGGAGGAATTTGCGCCCATCTTGGCTGAATGTCGATCGGCCCTAATGCGACCGCAATCGAAAGGTGAAGGTCGCCCCCTCGCCCGGCACGCTTTCCACGCTCAACTCGCCGCCCATCGCGCGGGCCAGGCGGCGGGCGATATAAAGACCCAGGCCGTTGCCGCCGGGCTCGGTCGGGTCGACGCGCTCGAACTTCTCGAAGATGCGCGCCTGGTCCTCGGGCGCGATCCCCTTGCCATGATCGGTGACGCTGACCAGCGACCACTCGCCGTCGCGTTCGGCGGTCACGACCACCTCGCCATCGCGCGGGGTATAGCGCACGGCATTGCCGACCAGATTGATCATGATCTGCAGCGACCGTCCGAAATCGCCGATCGCGGGCATCCCCTCCGACATGCCGGGACGGCGGATGGTCACGCCGGCGGAGTCCGCGCGCACGCCCAGCAGACCCGCCGCGCGACGGGCGACATCGGCCAGGTCGATCGACGTCGCCGCCAGCCGGAAATCAGCTTGCTCGATAGCCTGCAGCTCGACCAGATTGTCGACCAGCCCCATCAGGTGCCGACCGGCATGGGCGATGTCCTGCGCATATTCGGCATAGTCCGCTGCGATCGGACCGTCGGCGCGCGCCGCGATGCTGTCCGCATTGGCGACGATCCGGGCCAGCGGCGTGCGGAGCGCACGGTCGAGCCCGGCGGTAAAGCTCTCGGTCAGCGGCGGTCCGCCCGCTATGATCGGATGCTCGGCCTCGGCCTCGCCGGGCTCGTCGATCAGATAGGTCGCGCCGACCAGCCCGGCGATGCCCCCCGCCCCGTCATGCCGAATCGCCGCCGACAGCCGCACCGGCGCATCGGTCGGACGGAGGCGCGCCCCCCTTCCGTCGAGCGGCGCAGTATCGTCGACCAGCACGCCGCTCGTCTTGGGGTCGAAGGCGAACAGCGCTTTCAACGGCTGCCCCAGCATCGTAGCCGCGTCGAAGCCGTGGCGTATTCCGGCCCCCGGCGACAGGAACGTCAGCCGAAGCGCGGCATCGGTTTCCCAGCGGAAATCGGCGCCGGTCGCGGCATAGTCCGGCGGCGTCGCACTAGGCTGCCAAGCGGTCCGATCGCGCCAGCCGCTGATGCTCAGCCGAATCTGTCCGGTTTCGGGGCGCGCCTGGACCCATAGGTCCAGATCGCCCTCGTCATCGGCGACCATCACCTGGCGCGAGACGGCGATTCCCAGCCGCCGCGCGAGCCGCGCCACGCGCGCAATCGGGGCGACGGCCAGCCGGTCCCCGACATCTCCGCCCGCGCGGACATGCAACAACTCGATCGGGGGATCTGCCGACAGGATGTGATCGCCCGCATCGAGAATGGCGCGCGCCACCATCGATTCGCCAGGGCTATCCATCGACGTCATCGACGCGCGAACCCTTCCAAACGCTCCACGGCGTCGCGAAACGGGCGGGGCAGCGTCAGCGATGCGATCGCTAGGCGCGCGTCCGCCGGGGGCACCGCCATGATCGCATCCAGCGCATCGGCAAAGCCATCCTCATCGCGACGGCGATCCGCCTCGCACAGCGAAATGCCGATCCGGGCAATGGTGGGCCGGTCCAGGTCGATCGCACGCAGCGCCAGCCATAACCGGTCGCCCTCCGGCTCCAGCACCAGGTCGCGTACCACGTCCGGCTCGATCCCAGCGGCATGGGCGAGCAAGGCGATGAAGACGGAGAGCTGGCGATCCGACAGGCATTCGATCAGCAGGTCGGGCAGTTCGGTCGCCCGCGCGTCGATGGCCGCGGCGAGCCGCAGCGCTGCCGCCTCGAGCCGATCACCGACATCCTGCGCGGCCAAAACCCGCTCCGCCGCCTGGGCCAGGATCCCGTCCTGGCCGGCGCCACCGCCCTGCCGCAGCGCCGCCGCGACCGTCCAGACCAGCCGGTGATAGAGATCAGTCGGCAGCCCGACCGCTTCGTCCTCCAACCCGGCGACGCGCGCGCGGCCCTCAGCCGCCAGCACATGACGTGCCGCCGCTACGACGATGCGGTCGGGCGCCTCGGCCAGGCGGACCAACAGGCTGCGGGCGTCACCGGCGACGGGGTCGATCGGCAGGGACTCCGCCAGCAGCGCCTGGCGTGCCTGGGCAACCAGTTCCGTCACCAGTTCGGGTTCGGCGAGCGCCCCGGTTTCGCGCAAGCGGTCGACCAGCTCGGCCGGGGGCGGCAGGTTCAAGGGTGCGCCATCCGGCGCCAGCCGCTCGGCCTGTCGCGACAGATCGCGCGCCACGGTCTCGGCCAAGGTGCGAAGCCGCGACGTAACCTCGAAACGAATCCGATCGGTCAGCCGCGAATCATCATCCAGGCGCAGATCGGCCAGCGCCCCCGCCCGCCGCGCCAAGCCCCGCGCGCGCGCCTCCGCGACGCGGGCGGTCAGCCGCGCGCCCCGCCATTCGGAGGCGTGAAATGGGTCCGGTTCGACCGCCATCAGGAACCGCTAACCCCTTTGACGTTAAAGCGACACTAAAGTTGCGAACGCAATGTCTCGATTGCGGACGCCAAAGTGACGATGGCATAGACGCCGGCCAATGCGAGGCCGCCAATCCCAACCCCGAGCATCGTCGCGGGCAGCAGGACAAGCAAATAGGCGGGCGGGCTCGCCCACCAACGCCGCCGGAACCGGTAAAGCCCTGCCCGCTCGGCCAGAATTCCCAGGATCACCAGCATCAGGGCTAGGATCGGCGCGATGTCCTGCCCCGCTAGCCGATAATATTGCCAGCCCATCGCCGCGATGGCGATGGCGGACAGGCCGGCGATCGCCGCCGATTGCGCGCGAGCCATCGCCTGCTCGTCCCGCAGACCCGCCAGCGTTTCGCCGAGCCCCAGGCCGAGCGTTCCCGCCACCGTCACCAACAGACCGAAGGCCGGGAATCCGAACAGGATCAGGACAAGCCCCAGCAGACCCAGCACCGCCCCCCCACCGCCCGTCACATGCGACGGCACCGCCCGCTCGACCAGACGCGGCAGCGCCAGCCGCGCGACAGGTGCGAGAATATAGCGGTCGAACCAGCTTCGCCGTCCCGACACCAGCCGTGCGACGACGGCGCGACCGCGTGCGTCCAGCGTTTCGGCGCGGTGAACGATGCCATGCCCCGCCTTTTCCGCCTCTGCGGGCAGAAGGATATGCGTCGCCCGCACCTGCGCCGCCATCCGAAGCAGCGTCGATTGCAGGTCATAATCGCGCGGCAGCGCGGCGACCTCCGCCACGCGGCGCGGGTCGAGCCGGGCGACGCCCGCCCAGGCCATCTGGCCGCCGACACGCTCCAGCCCCGGCTCTGCCGCCGCCTCGGGCAGGACGACGAGCGCATCCGCCGCGCCGTCGCGAAGGACCAGTGCGATCATATCCTCGGTGGTGATCAATCCGTCGGCCAGCACGACCAGGCGGGACAGCGGATGCAGCTTTTCCGCGGCCTCCACCGCGCTGCGCACCGTGTCGACCACGACCCCGCGATGGGCGATTCGCGCGATGGCACCGAGCAGTTCGGGGGTCAGCCGCGCGACGACGATGATCAGCTGCGCCGCACCGGCCGCCACCAGCAGCCGCGCCTGATATTCGATCAGGGTCACCCCGGCGAAGGGCAAGGTGGCCGTCAACCGCCCGGGACGGTCGTCGGCATCGTCAATCGCAAAGAGAAGACCAGACAGCATCGTGCGCTGTTAAGCGCTCCGGCCCCACCTTGCCAGCCCCGAGCATCGGAAGGTTACAGGCGTGCGACGACCTCGCCGATTCGGTCGAGCGATTCGACGTCCGGTGCGTCATGCTCGGCCGCCTGCCCCGCCAGGGTCATCAGTGGCAAGGCGTTGACGCTGGCTGCCAAGCCCTTGAGCCGCAAGGCAGCTTCGCGCCATTCCTGGCTGCCCTGGGCCAGGTGCATCGCCTCGACCGCGCGGGTCACGCCTTCGACAAAGGCGCGGCGCAAATCTTGGATGACGGCCGGTTCATCCCCGGCAACCGCCGCCAAGGCAGAATCGATCGTTCCATGGTCATGGGTCATCGGCTGCCCTTAGACCCGAGGCGCCCCGTCACGGAATAGCGCAAATCGCTTTCTGCGACGAACAAACGTGTTAAACCGACCCATTGTGACACGCCATTGTGACGCGGGGGCTCAGATGATCGTGGATTTGCGCGCGGAGCGTCAGGACAGGTCGGACATGCCGGATTTCCAGGGCGATACGTCCGATCAACCGATGCCGTTCGGCGCCACCGAGACGGCCGCGCCCTTCGCGATGCCAGCCAGCCCTTGGCTGGACGACGGCATCGACCCTGTCGAACTGGAGCCCGCCTCGCGCACGCCGCTGGTCCTCGCCATCGGTGGTGCCCTCTTATGGTTCGGCGCGGTGATCGGCTGGGGTATGTGGCGCATGAGCGACACGTCCCCCGCCGCCCTGGCGCCGCTGCTTTCGCTGGCGCTTGCCGGGCCGATGCTGATCGCGGTCCTGTGGCTGATCGCCCAGCGCAGCAGCCGGGCGGAGCAGCGCCGCTTCGCGATGACGGCACACGAGATGCGCAGCGAAGCCCGGTCGCTGGAGCGCGCGGTCGCCGCGATCGGTCAGGCGTTGGCCGCCAACCGCTCCGAATTGTCGGCCCAGGCGATCGCCCTGTCCGAAATGGCCCAGGCCGCCGAGACCCGCTTCAACACGATCGCGCGCGATCTGGCCGACGATATCCAGATGGTCGAGGCGCATGGCCGCACCCTGGCCGAGGTCGCCGGCACCAGCCAGGCCAGCCTGACCCAGCTTCTCGACGCCCTCCCCCGCGCGGCGGAAGAGGTGGGCGAGGCAGGCGACCGCATGGCGGAGGCGGCGCGTTCGGCCGAAAGCCATGCCGCCGCACTCGATGCACAGTTGGTGGCGCTGGGACGACGTGGCCAGGACGCCGACACCATCGCCAGCGGCGCAGCGCTGCGGCTGGCCAATCATATCGAGCAGATGGAGGCCACCAGCCGGACCGCCAGCGAACATCTGGAAAACGTCACCGCCAATGTCGCGGTCACGATCGACGCACTGCTCGACCGCACCGCCGAGGCGATCGACCAGTCACGCAAGGGCATCGCGGCGCAGGGCGATGCAATGCTGGCCATGGTCAGCGCCAACCAGGCCGCGCTGGACAGTGCGGCGCGCGACAGTGCCGACGCGCTGGCCGAACGGATCACCGTCGTGGACGACGCGATTGCCCGGCTGACCGGCGAATTGGAGGCGCAGCGGACCGCGGGCGAGACGATGATCGACACGCTCGACACCGCGCTCGACCGCGTCGAGACCCGGATCGCGGTGCTCCACGCGCAGGGCACCGAAAAGTCGCAGATGCTAGCCGCCTCGATCAGCGCACTGGGCGGCTCGGCCGATGCGATGACCGGCGCGCTGGAGGCGGGCGAGGCGATGGCCAATCGCGTGATCGGCACGACCGAAACGCTGCTGATCGCGCTCGACGCCGCCGCGCGCGAGATCGACGAGACGCTGCCCGAGGCGCTCGCCCGGCTCGACCAGCGGATGCTGGCGAGCCATGAGGTGGTGGTCGAAACCAAGCCCGAACTGCTGGCGCTGGTCGCCGCGGCCGAGAGCACGCATGAGGCGATCGAAGCGATTGCCGATGTCATTGCCGAACAGCGCCAGACGCTGGACACCCTGTCCGGATCGCTGCTCGAAACCCTGTCGAGCGGCCGCGCCAAGGCGGATGCGCTGGGCATGATGGTCGACGAGACGATCGAGCGTTCGCACCGCTTCGCCGACGAAGCCGCCCCCAAGCTGGTCGATGCGCTGCTGCGCGTTCGCGAGACCGCCGCGACGGCGGCCGAAAAGGCGCGCGAGACGCTGGCCGAGGTCATTCCCCAGGCCGCCCATGCCCTCGAACTCGCCAGCGCCGAGGCGATGCGGCGCGCGACCGGCGACACGGTCGAGCGTCAGGTCCATGCGATCGTCGACGCGACCCAGGGCGCGGTCGACGCCGCCACCCGCGCCACTGAACGCCTGGCGCGACAGGCCGATCTGATCATCGAAAAGACCGGCATCGTCGAAGCCCGCATCGAAGAGGCCCGCACAGAACGCGAGGACGCCGACCGCGACAATTTCGCGCGCCGCGCCTCTTTGCTGGTCGAATCGCTCAACTCCGCGTCGATCGACATCACCAAAATTTATGCGCCCGAGGTGACGGACAGCGCGTGGGCGGCGTATCTGAAGGGCGATCGCGGCGTCTTCACCCGGCGCGCGGTGCGCATCCTCGACTCAGCACAGGCGCGCGACATCGCCAGCCTGTATGACGACGATGCCAAGTTCCGCGACCATGTGAACCGCTACATCCACGATTTCGAGGCGATGCTGCGCGGCGTCCTCGCCCAGCGCGACGGATCGCCGCTCGGCGTGACGTTGCTGTCGTCCGACATGGGCAAGCTGTACGTGGCACTGGCGCAGGCGATCGAGCGGTTGCGGTAGGACGGGAACGGGCGCGTAGCCTGGCTGCGTCCACTTCGACTTCGCTCAGTGCGAACGGCGTGCGGGATATTGGGCCGAGGGGGATACCAACCTCCGTTCAGCCTGAGCGAAGTCGAAGGCTACGCACCGCCACCCGCAATCGGCGGAACCAGGCTCAGAGCCCCCGGCTCATCCCGCTCCAGTCGAGCATATCGGCCGTGATCCAGCCATAGACATAGTTGGCGTAGAACAAGCCGAACATCACCGTCGCGACGACCGTGGTGCGCAGAAAGAAACGCCCGATCAGAAAGACATGCGGCGCGCTCTCGGCGGTGCCGGGGATATGCTCGGCGCCCGCCTCATGCGTGGTACTGACCCCGAAGGGCAGGACCAGGAACACCGCGAGAAACCAGAACAGGACGTAGATCGCGAGGGCCGACGTCCAGTGCATGGTCTTATCCCTCGATCAGCAGGACATCGACGATCGGCTTCTTGCCGGTCCAGCGGGTCGCCACCTTGCGCACCGACAGGCGGATATCCTCGCGCAGCTTGTCGGTCGCACGGCGCGGACCATCGACCGCCTTGGCTGCCGCGGCCACCGCCTCGGCGATGAAGGCATCGCGCTCGTCCTCGACCGGCACGCCCTGCACACGGATCTGTGGGCTGCCGACCAGCCGGCCTTTCGCGACCGCGACGCCGACCGAGATCTGGCCGTTGATGGCAAGCTTGCGCCGCTCGTTCATCGTCGAACCGTCGGAGGGCAGGATCACGTCGCCGTCGAGTACCAGGCGGCCGACCGGCGCCTGGCCGATCTTGGTCGCATTGCCCGGCAGCAAACGGATCATGTCGCCATCCGACTGGACGATCGTCTGCGGCACGCCCTGCGTCGTCGCGAAGCGGGCGTGTTCCATCATGTGCCGCATCTCGCCGTGAACCGGCATCAGCGTGCGGGGACGCAGCCACTTGTACATCTGCGCCAGTTCGGGCTGGCCGGGATGGCCCGAGACATGGACATGCGCCTGACGCTCGGTGACCATACGGACGCCCTTACCCGCCAGGATGTTCTGGATGCGCCCGACCGCCGTCTCGTTACCCGGAATCTGACGCGCCGAGAAGATGACCGTGTCGCCGGTGTCGAGCCGGATCGTGTGGCTGCCCTCGGCGATGCGCGACAGGGCGGCGCGCGGCTCGCCCTGGCCGCCGGTCGCGACGATCAGCACGCGGTCCTTCGGCAGGCGCATCGCGGTTTCGGGATCAACCACCTCGGGGAAACCCTTGAAGTAGCCACAGGCGCGGCCGACCTTCAGGATCCGGTCGAGCGAACGCCCGGTGACGCACAGCTTGCGTCCCGTCTCCTTGGCGACCTCGCCCAGCGTGACCAGACGCGCGGCGTTGGAGGCGAAGGTGGTGACGACCACCCGCCCCTTGGCCTTGGCCACCGTCTCGGCGATGCCGGGGCGGACGCTGGCTTCCGAGCCCGAGGCCTCGGTGTTGAAGGCGTTGGTGGAGTCGCACACCAGGATGTCGACGCCCCTGTCGCCGATGGCCGAGAGCTGCGCCGGGCTGGCGGGCTTGCCGATGACGGGGGTCTGGTCGAGCTTCCAGTCGCCGGTGTGGAACACACGGCCGACAGCGGTTTCGATCAGCAGCGCGTTGGCCTCGGGGATCGAGTGCGACAGCGGCACGAAGGTGAAGTCGAACGGACCGACCTCGAACGTCTTGCCCGTCTCCATCACGCGCAGCTTGACGCGGTTCGCGCTGCCCTCTTCCTCCAGCTTGCCGCGCACCAGCCCGGCGGTGAAGGCGGTGGCGTAGATCGGCACGCCCAGATCCTCGGCCAGATAGGGCAACGCACCGATATGGTCTTCATGGCCATGGGTCAGCACGATGCCGACCAGATCGTCCAGGCGATCCTCGATGAAGCTCAGGTCGGGCAGGATCACATCGATGCCGGGATAGGCCGGATCGGCGAAGGTGATGCCGCAATCGACCATCACCCATTTACCTTCGGTGCCGTACAGGTTCACGTTCATGCCGATTTCGCCCGATCCACCGAGCGCGCAGAACAGCAATTCTTTCTTGGGAGTCATTCACTTCCTGACAATGGAAGCCCCTGCCCGCCAAAAGCGGGCTCCAGGGGCATTAGGGTTTGCGCCGATCAGGGCGCGGTCATTCTCTCGCGGATCGGACGCCCTGCGGATGTTCGCGGGCTGTCCGATCCGAAACTCTTGTCATTGAATATGGGCCCGTTCCCACAGGATCGCCAGCCCCTGAATGGTCAGATCGGGCTCGATATGATCGAAAACATCCGTGTGCGGGCTGAGCAGCGCCGCCAAGCCGCCGGTCGCGAGCACTTTGACCGGCCGCCCGACCTGTGCCTTCAACCGCGCGACCAGCCCTTCGATCATCGCGACATAGCCCCAGAAGATGCCGATATGCATCTGGTCGACCGTATTGCGACCGATGACGCTGCGGCTGGCGGGCGCCTCGATGGCGATGCGCGGCAGCTTGGCGGCGGCGGTAACGAGCGCATCGAGCGACAGGTTGATGCCCGGGGCGATGATCCCGCCCTTATAGGCGCCCTGATAGTCGCTGATGTCGAAGGTCGTCGCCGTGCCGAAGTCGATGGTGATCAGGTCGCCGGGATAGAGTTCGTGCGCGGCGATGGTATTGACCGCGCGGTCCGCGCCCAGCGAGGCGGGCTCGTCGACGTCGATCGCAATGCCCCACTCCACCGGCGCACGCCCCGCAATCAGCGGATCGACCTTGAAATATTTCTGCGCCAGCACCTGAAGATTGTGCAGCGCGCGGGGGACGACCGTGGCGATGATGACGCCGGTCACGTCCTCGCGAGCATAGCCTTCCAGCGCCAGCAACTGGCTGAGCCACACCGCATATTCGTCGCCCGTCCGGCGCGGATCGGTGGCGATGCGCCAGCGGCCCTTGATCGTCCGCCCCTCGAGCAGCGCGAAGACCACATTCGTGTTCCCAGCATCAATCGCAAGCAGCATGATCGTTCCTCAGACCAGGAAGATGTCACCGGCATGGATGACATGGGCCGAGCCATCCGCCAAGCCGAGCCGGAGCGCGCCGTCGCTCGCCAGCCCTTGGAATATGCCGGTCAGCGCCTGACCGTCCGGCAGACGGGCAGTCAACATGGCCCCACGCGGATGCGCCCTCGCCTCCCAGCGCGCGATGATCGCGGGCAGCCCCTGCTCGCGCCAGATCGCGACCCAGCGGGTCATCGCATCGGCGAGCAGCGCCTGCATCGCCGCGGGCGAGACAGCGACGCCATGATCGCAAAGCGCGGTCGTGGCGCGGTCGGGTAGGTCCGGGGCCGACGCCAGATTGATCCCCATGCCGATGACGACCGCATCGCCCACACGCTCCAACAAGATGCCCGACAGCTTGGCGCCGTCGATCAACAGATCATTCGGCCACTTCAGCGCAAGACGCGCGCCGATCGCGGAAAGACAGGACCGGACCGCATCCTCGATCGCAACGGCGGCGACCAGCGCCAGCGTGGCCGGCATCGGATCGCCGGGTCGCAGCCGGACCAGCGTCGATCCGTAAAAATTGCCCGAGGGCGAGGACCAATCCCGCCCCTGGCGTCCGCGCCCCGCCGTCTGGCGGTCGGCGCGGAGCCAAAGGCCCTCTTCACCGCCTGCCTCGGCAAGCTGGCGAAGATCGGCATTGGTCGATCCCGTTTCCGGGACGTGCAGCAATCGGCTCAGAACAGCGCCCGTGCCGCCGCCAGCGACCAGGCGCCGAGCAGCGGGATCGCCAGATAGCCGACCGGCGAGACGAAAAGCGCCGACAGCGCGATCAGGCCGTTTTCGACCGGCTGCACGTCGCTCTTGTCCCAGGCTCCGGCGGGTTCGTCGAAGAACATCGTCTTGACGATGCGCAGATAATAATAGGCACCGATCACCGAAGCGACGACACCGATCACCGCCAGCGGGAACAGCCCCGCCGCGACCGCTGCATTGAAAACCGCGAACTTGGCATAGAAGCCGAGCAGCGGCGGAATGCCTGCGACCGAGAACATGAAGAACGCCATCGCCCAGGCCAGCGCCGGACGCGTGCGCGACAGACCCGACAGGCTGGCGATCGACTCCATCGGATTGCCCTGCTCGTCGCGCATGCGGATGACGATCAGGAACGCACCCAGCGTCATGACGACATAGATGGTCAGGTAGGTCAGCACCGCTGCCACGCCCTGGGCCGTACCCGCCGCCAAACCGATGAGGGCAAAACCGACATTGTTGATCGACGAGTAAGCGAGCAGCCGCTTGATGTTGGTCTGCCCGATCGCCGCCACGGCACCGAGGATGATCGACGCCAGCGCGGCGAAGGTGACGATCTGCTGCCACTGCTGCGCGGCCGAGCCCATCGCCTCGACAGCGACCCGGATGGCCAGCGCCATCGCCGCGACCTTGGGGGCCGAGGCGAAGAAGGCCGTCACCGGGGTCGGCGCGCCTTCATAGACGTCCGGGGTCCACATGTGGAACGGCACCGCCGACATCTTGAACGCAAGCCCTGCGAACACGAACACCAGCCCGAACATCAGGCCCAGCGAGCGCGTGCCCATCGCCGCATCGCGGCCATAGGCACCAGCAATCTGCGCAAAGTCGGTCGAACCGGTGAAACCATACACCAGCGAGATGCCGTAGAGCAGGATACCGGAGGCGAGCGCGCCCAGCACAAAATACTTCAGACCCGCTTCGGCCGAACGCCCGTCGCGACGCATGAAGCTCGCCAGCACATAGGCCGACAGGCTCTGCAGTTCGAGACCGACATAGAGGGTCAGCAGGTCGCCCGCCGACACCATCATGCCCATGCCGACCGAGGAGAGCAGCATGAGGATCGGATATTCGGGACGCAGATCCTCTCCCGGCGAGCGCGCGAAGAAGCGCGGGGCCATGATGATCGCCACCGCGGTCGCCAGATAGATCAGGACCTTGACGAAACCGGCAAAGGCATCCGCCCGGTACAGGCCGCCAAAGGCCAGCCCGCCCGTGGTCGCCGGACCGGCGAGCGCGACCATCGCCCCCGCCAGCACGAACACCGCCGCGATGGAGATTCCGCGCGTCGAGGCAGTTCCGCCCCAGGCGGCGACGAGCATCAGCGCGATCGCGCCGAGGGTCAGCACCAGCTCGGGCAGGACCATCAAGAGGTTCAACGAATAGCTCATCAGTGCGCCTCCCCGTGCGCAGCTTGGTGCTCAGGGGCATGGGTGGTGGCCAGCGCCGGGTTACCGGCGGTGGGGCGGCTGTCCGAACCGGGGTTCGCGCGATCGATCCGCTGGAGCAGGATCGTCACGTCCTTGCGCATCGGCGCCAGGAAGCTTTCCGGATAGACACCCATCCACAAAGTCACCGCCGCGATCGGGGCCAGCAGCCAGAGCTCGCGAGCCGACATGTCGGGCATCGCCGCCACCTCATCCGACTTGATCTCGCCATAAGCGATCCGCCGGTAGAGATAGAGCATATACGCCGCACCCAGAATGATGCCCGTGGTGCAGAGCAGCGCGGTCCAGGTCGACACCTGATAGGTGCCCATCAGCGACAGGAACTCGGCGACGAAGCCGCTGGTGCCCGGCAGACCGATCGACGCCATGGTGAAGAACAGGAAGAATACGGCGTAGCGCGGCATGTTGATCGACAGCCCGCCATAGCGCGCAATCTCACGCGTGTGCAGCCGGTCATAGATGACGCCGACGCACAGGAACAGCGCGCCCGACACCAGGCCGTGGCTGAGCATCATGATCATCGCGCCTTCGATGCCCTGCTGGTTGAAGGCATAGAGACCGATGGTCACGATCGCCATATGTGCGACCGACGAATAGGCGATCAGCTTCTTCATGTCGGACTGCACCAGCGCGACCAGCGAGGCGTAGATCACCGCGATTGCCGACAGCGCGAAGATCAGCCAGGTCAGCTGTCCGCTCGCCTCCGGGAACATCGGCAGCAGGAAGCGCAGGAAGCCATAGCCGCCAAGCTTCAGCAGAACGCCCGCCAGGATGACCGAGCCCGCCGTCGGCGCCTGCACGTGCGCATCGGGCAGCCAGGTGTGGACCGGCCACATCGGCATCTTGACCGCAAACGAGGCGAAGAAGGCGATCCACAACCAGGTCTGAACCGAGGCCGGGAAGTCATAGGCGAGAAGCGCCGGGATCGAGGTCGTGCCCGCCGTGCGCGCCATATAGAGCATCGCGACGAACATCAGCAGCGAGCCGAGCAGCGTGTACAGGAAGAACTTGTACGACGCGTAGATGCGGTTCGCCCCGCCCCAGATGCCGATGATCAGATACATCGGGATCAGGCCGGCTTCGAAGAAGACGTAGAAGAGGAACAGGTCCTGCGCCGCGAACGTGCCGATCATCAGCACTTCGGTGAACAGGAACAGGCCCATATATTCGGGAACGCGCTTGTCGATCGCGCGCCAGCTGGCGCCGATGCAGATCGGCATCAGGAACACGCTGAGCATGATCAGCAGCAGCGCGAAACCGTCGATGCCGAGCGACCAGCCGAACGGGCCGAAGATGCCCGGGGCATGTTCGACGAACTGCCACTGCGCGCCGCCCACGTCGAACTGCGTCCAGAGCACGATGCCCAGCACGAAGTCGACCAGCGTGGCGGCCAGCGCCAGCATCCGCGCGCCCTGCGCGTTGAGGAAGAGGCAGGCGATCGCGGCAACAGCCGGGACCGCCAGCATGACGGAGAGGATCGGGAAGCCCTGCATCACGCGATCAACCCAAAATGGCCCAGGTGACGGCCGCGGTCAGACCGATCAACATGACGAAGGCATAGCTGTAGAGGTATCCCGTCTGGAAGCGCGCCGCACCCTTGCTGCCCTGCTGGACGAGCCAGGCGACACCATTGGGGCCGAAGCGGTCGATCGTCTTCTCGTCGCCACGGTGCCACAGGAACCGGCCGATCGCGAAGGCGGGGCGCACGAAGAGGAAATGGTAGATCTCGTCAAAATACCATTTGTTGAGGAGGAAGCGGTACAGGATGCGGAACTGGTCCGCGAACTTGGCCGGGAATTCCGGCGCACGGATATAGGTCAGATACGCGGTCAGCAGACCGAGCAGCATCACCACCGTCGCCGACAGCTTCACCCACACCGGCACGCCGTGCATCGAATGCATCAGGTGCTCGTTGAAGGCGATCGCGCCCTTCCAATAGCTCTCGCCCGACTCCGGCTCGATGAACCAGCCGTGGAAGACGAAGCCCGCCGCGATCGCACCGATCGACAGGACGATCAGCGGGATCAGCATGACCAGCGGGCTCTCATGCGGATGATAGCCACCGGTACCCTCGGGCAGATCGGTATGCGCCGCGCCGTGCACGCTCGGTTCGTCACCGGCACCCTCGGCATGGGCGACATTGTGATGCGCCTCGTCATGGTGACGCGCGTCATGCGCGTGCGCATGATCGTCATGGCCATGGCCATGCGCGTCATGGATCGCGTGCTGGATATGCTCCGACCCGGTCCAGCGCGGCTTGCCCCAGAAGGTCAGGAACATCAGGCGCCACGAATAGAAGCTGGTAAGCAGCGCCGCGATCACGCCCGCCCAGAAGGCGAAGCCCGAACCACCCGCATAGGCGACCTCGATGATCGCGTCCTTCGAGTGGAAGCCCGCGAAACCGAACGCCATCGGATTGCCGAACAGAGCCGGGATACCGACGCCGGTGATCGCCAGCGTACCCATCATCATCGCCCAAAAGGTGAGCGGGATGTGGCGACGCAGGCCACCATAATAGCGCATATCCTGCTCATGGTGCATCGCATGGATCACCGAGCCCGCACCCAGGAACAGCAGCGCCTTGAAGAAGGCGTGCGTGAACAGGTGGAACATCGCCGCGCCATAGGCGCCGACGCCGGCCGCGAAGAACATATAGCCTAGCTGCGAACAGGTCGAATAGGCGATGACGCGCTTGATGTCGGTCTGCACCGTGCCGACGGTCGCGGCAAAGAAGCAGGTGCAGGCCCCGATCACGGTGATGACACCGAGCGCGGTCGGTGACGTCTCGAACATCGGCGACAGGCGGCACACCATGAACACGCCGGCAGTCACCATGGTCGCCGCGTGGATCAGCGCCGACACCGGGGTCGGGCCTTCCATCGCGTCCGGCAACCAGGTGTGCAGACCCAACTGCGCCGACTTGCCCATCGCACCGACGAACAGCAGCAGGCAGAGCACGGTCATCGTGTCAAAGCGATAACCCAGGAACCCGATCGTAGAACCGGCCATGGTCGGCGCGGCCGCCAGGATTTCCGGGATCGACACCGTCTTGAACACCAGGAAGGTGCCGAAGATGCCGAGCATGAAGCCCAGGTCACCGACGCGGTTGACGACGAACGCCTTGATCGCGGCCGCATTGGCCGAGGGCTTACGGAACCAGAAGCCGATCAGCAGGTAGGACGCGAGACCCACGCCTTCCCAGCCGAAGAACATCTGGACCAGATTGTCCGCCGTCACGAGCATCAGCATCGCGAAGGTGAAGAGGCAGAGATAGGCGAAGAAGCGCGGCTGATCCGGCTCCTCACTCATATAGCCCCAGCTATAGAGGTGGACGAGCGCCGAGACGCTGGTGATGACCACCAGCATGATCGCGGTCAGCGAGTCGACGCGCAGCGCCCAGTCGACCGACATGTCGCCGCTGGTGATCCAGTGGAGCACCGGCGTGACGGTCGCCGCGTTTGCGCCGGTCAGATAGCCGATGAAGATCGGCCATGACAGCGCACAGGAAATGAACAGCGCGCCGGTCGTAACGACCTTGGCGGGCACGTTCCCGATAGCCTTGTTGCCGAACCCCGCAATGGCGGCGGCCAGCAACGGCAGGAAGACGATAGCGAGGATCAACCCGATTACCCCTTCATCCGGTTGACGTCGTCGACCGCGATGGTGCCGCGGCCACGGAAATAGATGACCAGGATCGCCAGACCGATCGCCGATTCACCGGCGGCCACGGTCAGCACGAACATGGCGAAGACCTGCCCCACCAGATCCTGAAGCGCGGCCGAGAAGGCGACGAGGTTCAGGTTCACGGCGAGCAAGATGAGCTCGATCGCCATGAGGATGACGATCAGGTTCTTCCGATTGAGGAAGATACCCAGCACCCCCATGGTGAACAGGATCGCTGCAACGACCAGATAATGGACGAGACCGATCGTCACAGTTCCACCCCCTGCCCGATGGGCTGATTGATGTTGCGGATCGCCTCATGCGGCTGACGCGCATTCTGCTTGGCGATGTTCTGCGGACGGACGCCGCCGCGCTTGCGATGCGTGAGCACGATCGCGCCGATCATCGCAACGAGCAGGACGAGCCCTGCGCCCTCGAAGATGAACAGGTAGCGCGTGTACAGCAGGTTGCCGATCGCCTGGATGTTGGACACCTCCGGCGCGATCGGGGCCGCGCGGGCCGCCAGTTGCACCCCGCCGACGCTCCACGCCTGGAACGCGATGATGACCTCGGCCAGCAGGGCAACGGCCAGCGCCAGCCCCAGCGGCAGATAGCGCGCAAAGCCCGCCCGCATCGCCGCGACCTCGATATCGAGCATCATGACGACGAAGAGGAACAGCACCGCGACCGCGCCCACATAGACGATGACGAGCAGCATCGCGATGAACTCGGCCCCGCACAGCACCATGAGGCCCGCGGCGTTGAAGAACGCCAGGATCAGCCACATGACCGAGTGCACCGGATTGCGCGACGCGATCGTGAGCCCTGCGGACACGATCACCACGGTCGCGAAAATATAGAAGGCGATAGCCTGTATCACTGCCTGTCAGGCCCCTTTTCTGTCCGCCCCGAACCGATGGTCGCGGGCTTTAACGGTACGGCGCATCGGCGGCAAGGTTCGCCGCGATCGCGCTTTCCCAGCGGTCACCGTTATCGAGCAACTTCGACTTGTCGTAGATCAGCTCTTCGCGCGTCTCGGTCGCGAATTCGAAATTCGGCCCCTCGACGATCGCATCCACGGGGCAAGCCTCCTGGCACAGCCCGCAATAGATGCACTTGGTCATGTCGATGTCGTAGCGCGTCGTACGGCGGCTGCCGTCGTCGCGCGGTTCCGCCTCGATCGTGATCGCCTGGGCGGGGCAGATCGCCTCGCACAGCTTGCACGCGATGCACCGCTCCTCGCCATTGGGGTAGCGACGCAGCGCGTGCTCGCCCCGGAAGCGCGGAGAGATCGGGTTCTTCTCGAACGGATAGTTGATCGTCGCCTTCGGCTTGAAGAAGTAGCGAAGGGTCAGCGCGTGCCCCTTCACGAACTCCCAAAGCGTAAAAGCCTTGACGTACTGAGCGACGCTCATGCCGGAACTCCCACGCGCGCAACCATCAGCACGCCAGACACCAAGAATACCCAGAAAAGCGACACCGGCAGGAACACCTTCCAGCCCAGCCGCATCAGCTGGTCGTACCGATAGCGCGGTACGGTCGCCTTCACCCAGGAAAAGACGAAGAAGAAGAAGCACATCTTCAAGAGCAGCCAGACGATACCCGGCACGACGTAGAGCGGGGCCCAATCCAGCGGCGGCAGATAGCCACCCCAGAACAGGATCGCGTTCAGCGCGCACATCAGGATGACGTTGGCATACTCACCCAGCCAAAACAGCGCGAACGACATCGAGCTATATTCGGTCTGGTAACCCGCGACGAGTTCCGACTCCGCCTCGGTCAGGTCGAACGGCGCGCGCTGCGTCTCGGCCAATGCCGAGATGAAGAACATGATCGCCATCGGGAAGAGCAGCGGGTTCAGGAAGAATCCGTTGATCGGCGTGTTGAGCACGCCCTTCTGCGCCTCGACGATGTCCGTCAGGTTGAAGCTGCCCGACCACATCACGACCGAGATCAGGATGAAGCCGATCGCGACTTCATAGGACACCATCTGCGCGGCGGCACGAAGCGCCGAGTAGAAGGGATATTTCGAGTTCGACGCCCAGCCCGACAGGATCACGCCGTACACGCCCAGCGACGAGGCGGCGAGGACGTACAGCAGGCCGACATTGATGTTGGCGACGACCACGCCCGGCTGGAACGGCACCACCGCCCAGACGATCAGCGCGACCGTGAAGGTGATGATCGGCGCCAGCAGGAACAGCCCGCGATTGGCGGCGGCCGGAACGATGGTTTCCTGGAGGAAGACCTTCAGGCCGTCGGCGAACGACTGGAGCAGGCCGAAGGGGCCGACCACGTTCGGACCCCGGCGCAGCGCCATCGCTGCCCAGATCTTGCGGTCGACATAGATGACCATCGCGACCGCCAGCATCAGCGGCAGCGCAATCGCCAGAATCCCGACCAGCGTCGCGATCGTCCAGGCCCAGCCATAAGGAAGGCCGAGCGTCGTGTTGAAAAACGCGGTCACTCCGCTGCCTCCGCATAGCTCTCACCATGGACCAGTTCGGCCGAGCAGCGCTGCATCGTCGGGCTGGCGCGGCAAATCGCGTTGGTGAGGTAGAAGTCCTTGATCGGATAGCCCTCGAGCGTGCCCGACGCGGTCGCGTTCAGCGACGGCGCGGCCCAGTCGAAGGTGACGAGACCGACCTGGCCAAGCGCCGGAACCTCTGTGGCCATGGCGGCGCGGAGTTCTTCCAGCGTGTCGAAGCTCAGGGTCTGGCCCAGCACTTCGGACAGCGCGCGGAAGATCGTCCAATCGTCGCGCGCATCGCCCGGTGCGAACACCGCCCGCTCGCCACGCTGCACCCGGCCCTCAAGGTTGACCCAAGTGCCCGACTTCTCGGCATAGGTCGCACCCGGCAGGATGACATCGGCATGATGCGCACCCTTGTCGCCATGATGGCCGACGAACACCTTGAAGCTGCTGCCGAACTTGGCGAAATCGACCTCATCGGCACCCAGGAAGAAGGCCAGCTTCGGCGCGGCCGCGACTACGTCCGCGATGCCGCCCTTCTGCGCATAACCGAGCATCAGCCCGCCCATGCGCGCAGCCGCCATGTGCACGACATTATAGCCGTTCCAGGCCGAACCGTCCTCCAGCGTGCGGACCAGATTGAACTGATCGACCAGCTTCAGGCTCGCGCCATGCGCACCCTTCAGCGCAGCGCCACCGACGATCACCATCGGACGCGCGGCCTTGCCGAACAACTCGGTCACGGCTTCGGGCAGATTGCCCAGCACCGACAGATCGGCGCCCAGCCACTCGACCTTGTAGGTCAGATCGGTTTCGGGGCCGATCGCGAAGACCTTGGCGCCCTTCTTGATCGCCTTGCGGATACGGGTATTCACCAGCGGCGCTTCCCAGCGCAGGTTGGTGCCGATCAGCAGGATCGCATCAGCGCGCTCGACGCCCGCGATGGTCGTGTTGAAGTTGACCGCAGCCAGGCTCGACGTGTCGTAATCCATGCCGGTCTGACGACCTTCGAGCAGGGTCGAACCCATCTTGGCCAGCAGCGCGCGTGCCGCGAACATCGTCTCGCAATCGACCAGATCGCCCGCGATGGCGGCAACGCTCGAACCGGCATTCACGTCACGGATCGCGGCGAACGCCTCGTCCCAAGTGGCGGGCACCAGCTTGCCGTCGCGGCGGATGAACGGACGGTCGAGACGACGACGGACCAGGCCGTCGATCGCGTGACGCGTCTTGTCGCTCGCCCACTCCTCGTTCACCTCGTCGTTGATGCGCGGCACGCAGCGCAGCACCTGACGACCACGGCTGTCGAGGCGGATGTTGGTGCCGACCGCGTCCATCACGTCGATGGCAAGCGTCTTCTTCAGCTCCCAAGGACGCGCCTCGAACGCATAGGGCTTGGACGTCAGCGCGCCCACCGGGCACAGGTCGACGACATTGCCCGACAGCTCGCTCGACACGGCCTGTTCGAGGTAGGAGGTGATCTGCATGTTCTCGCCGCGATAGATCGCGCCGATTTCCTCCACGCCCGCGACCTCTTCGGCGAAGCGGACGCAGCGGGTGCACTGGATGCAGCGGGTCATGACCGTCTTGACGATCGGCCCCATATATTTCTCGGTAACGGCCCGCTTGTTTTCGTCATAGCGGCTATGGCCCTTGCCATAGGCCATGGACTGGTCCTGCAGGTCGCACTCGCCGCCCTGATCGCAGATCGGGCAGTCCAGCGGGTGGTTGATCAGCAGGAATTCCATCACGCCTTCGCGCGCGGCCTTCACCATCGGGGTGGTGGTGAAGATTTCCTGATTCTCCGCCGCCGGAAGCGCACACGACGCCTGTGGCTTGGGGGGCCCAGGCTTCACCTCGACCAGGCACATGCGGCAATTGCCCGCGATGGACAGCCGCTCATGATAGCAGAAACGCGGGATTTCCTTGCCCGCAAGCTCACAGGCCTGCAGCACGGTGGCGCCCTGCGGCACCTCGATCTCGACGCCGTCGACTTTGACCTTAGGCATTATTCGGCAGCTTCCATCATCGGGGCGTTGCCGCCCGTCTCGCCTTTGCGTTCGCGAATGCGGCGTTCCATCTCCGGGCGGAAGTGGCGGATCAGGCCCTGGATCGGCCAGGCCGCCGCGTCGCCGAGCGCGCAGATGGTGTGGCCTTCGACCTGCTTCGTCACCTGGAACAGCGTGTCGATCTCGGACACATCGGCATCGCCGGTGCGCATCCGCTCCATCACGCGCCACATCCAGCCGGTGCCTTCACGGCACGGCGTGCACTGGCCGCAACTCTCATGCTTGTAGAAATAGGACAGGCGGCTGATCGCACGGACGATGTCGGTCGACTTGTCCATGACGATCACGGCCGCCGTGCCGAGACCCGATCCGACTGCCTTCAGGCCGTCGAAGTCCATCGGCGCGTCCATGATCTCGGCGGCGGGCACCAAAGGCACCGACGAACCGCCCGGGATCACCGCGAGCAGATTGTCCCAGCCGCCGCGAATGCCGCCGCAATGCTTCTCGATCAGCTCGCGGAAGCTGATCGACATGCTTTCCTCGACCACGCAGGGGCGATCGACATGGCCGGAGATCTGGAAGAGCTTGGTGCCCTTGTTGTTCTCGCGCCCGAAGGACGAGAACCACTCAGCCCCACGACGCAGGATCGTCGGCGCGACCGCGATCGACTCGACATTATTGACCGTGGTCGGGCAGCCATAGAGGCCCGCACCCGCCGGGAAAGGCGGCTTCAAGCGCGGCTGGCCCTTCTTGCCCTCCAGGCTTTCGATCATCGCGGTTTCTTCGCCGCAGATGTATGCGCCCGCGCCACGATGGACGAAGACGTCGAAGTCATAGCCCGAACCACAGGCATTCTTGCCCAGGAAGCCCCGGCCATAGGCTTCGGCGACCGCTGCGAACAGCGTCTCGGCCTCGCGGATATATTCGCCGCGAATGTAGATGTACGCCGCCCGCGCGCGCATCGCGAAGCCGGCAACCAGCGCGCCTTCGATCAGCTTATGCGGATCGTGGCGGATGATCTCCCGGTCCTTGCACGAACCCGGCTCGGATTCGTCGGCGTTGATGACCAGGAAGCTCGGCCGGTCGGGGCGCGGTTCCTTGGGCATGAAGCTCCACTTCATGCCGGTCGGGAAGCCCGCACCGCCGCGCCCGCGCAGACCCGACGCCTTGATGACGTCGATGATCTTGTCCTGGCCCAGCTCGAGCAGCGCCTTGGTATTGTCCCAATCGCCGCGCTTCATCGCCGCGTCGACGTTCCACGGCTGATAGCCGTAGAGATTGGTAAAGATGCGGTCCTTGTCAGCGAGCATTATGCGCCCCACTCCCCGCGATAGTCGTGATTTTCGCCGACCATGGCGGTCAGCGTGGTCGGACCGCCCAACGGCTCGACCGTGTGGCGACCCGGCTCCTGCGTACCGGTCTTGGGGCTCTCGCCCCGCGCCAGCGCTTCCAGGATCGTGACCGTGCGGTCGTAATCCAGATCCTCGAAATTGTCGTCGTTGATCTGGACCATCGGGGCCGAGGCGCAATTGCCCATGCACTCGACTTCGGTCAACGTGAACAGGCCGTCGGGCGTGGTCTTGCCCTTGATCAGGCCCTTGTTCTTGCATGCCGCCAGCACGTCGTCCGACCCGCGCAGCATGCACGGCGTCGTGCCGCACACCTGGACGTGATAGCGGCCGACCGGCGCCAGATTAAACATCGTGTAGAAGGTCGCGACCTCATAGATGCGCATATAGGCGACACCCAGCTGGCGCGCGACGAACTCGATCACCGGCACGGGCAGCCAGCCCTGGGTCTGCGTCTCGGCACCGACCTGACGCTGGGCCAGATCGAGGAACGGGATCGAGCAGGACTGTTCGCGGCCCTTGGGATAGCGCGCGAGGATCTCGTTCGCCTTCTTCTGGTTCTCGTCCGTCCAGGCGAAATTGCCCCAGCGGGCGCGGACTTCGGCCTCGTCGGGAATGATGGCTGCGTCGGCCATTAGCGAATGAACTCCACGCGCGACACCTTGTCGTTCTCGAAGGAATAGATGGACATGACCTCGAACGCCTCGCCACCCGGCGCACGTTCGACCTTTTCATGCAGCAGCACGGTCTCGCCGAACGCCTGGTCGGCGACGATCTCGGCGCGGTTCTGCGGGAACTGTGCGAACATCGCCTTCAGTCCCGAACGCACGCCCTCACGCCCGTCGCGCAGGACGGCACCGCGATAGCCCGCTTCGCAGGCTTCCTCGGTCATCAGCGCGACATAGGCGTCGGCGTCCTGCGCATTGTAATGCGCGACCATCTGACGCGCGATCGCGATGCGCGCGGGCGTGTCGATCGCGCTCAACGGTCGCACTCCCCGAACACGATGTCCATCGCGCCCAGGATCGCGGTCGTATCCGCCAGCATGTGCCCCTTGGACATGAATTCCATGGCCTGGAGATGGCTGAACGCGGTCGGACGGATCTTGCAACGATAGGGTTTGTTCGATCCGTCGGAGACGAGATACACGCCGAACTCGCCCTTGGGGCTTTCGGTCGCGACATACACCTCGCCGGCGGGGACGTGATACCCTTCGGTATAGAGCTTGAAGTGGTGGATCAGCGCTTCCATCGAGCGCTTCATCTCACCGCGCTTGGGCGGCGTGACCTTGCGGTCGGTGGCGAGCACCGGACCTTCGGGCATCTGCGCCAGGCACTGCTTCATGATCCGGGCCGACTGGCGCACTTCCTCGACGCGCACCATGAACCGGTCATAGCAGTCGCCGCTGGTGCCCACCGGCACGTCGAAATCAACCTTGTCATAGGCGTCGTAAGGCTGCGACTTGCGCAGATCCCATGGAATGCCCGAGCCGCGGATCATCGGGCCGGAGAAGCCCCACTTGATCGCGTCCTCGCGGTTCACCACCGCAATGTCGACGTTGCGCTGCTTGAAGATGCGGTTGTTGGCAACGAGGCCGATCGCATCCTCGAACAACTGCGGCAGACGCGTATCGAGCCAGTCGGCGATGTCGGTCAGCAGCTTGAGCGGCACGTCCTGGTGGACGCCACCGACGCGGAAGTAATTCGCATGCATGCGCGCGCCCGAGGCCCGCTCATAGAAGTTCATGCAGTCTTCGCGGATTTCAAACATCCACAGGTTCGGCGTCATCGCGCCGACGTCCATCACATGGCTGCCCAGATTGAGCATGTGGTTCGAAATACGCGTCAGCTCGGCAAAGAACGTCCGCAGATATTGCGCGCGCAGCGGCACTTCCAGGTCGAGCAGCTTCTCGACCGCGAGCACATAGCTGTGCTCCATGCACATGGGCGAGCAATAATCGAGGCGATCGAAATAGGGCAGCGCCTGCGAATAGGTCTTGTATTCGATCAGCTTCTCGGTGCCGCGGTGCAGCAGGCCGACATGCGGATCGACCCGCTCGACGATCTCGCCGTCCAGCTCCATGACGAGGCGAAGCACGCCGTGCGCCGCCGGATGCTGCGGGCCGAAGTTGATCGTATAGTTCTGGATCGACACGTCACCCGTTGTCGGGTCGGCATCGTCCGTCTTGTGGAGCAGTTCGTCGACGTAGTCGCTCACTGATTCTGTCCTCCGCCCTTGCTCGGCACGACGTCCGGGTCCTTGGGCTTTTCCTCGGCCTTGTTGCCCGGATGCGGTTGTCCCGCGCCGGTCTGCTTGGGGGCCTCGGTGGTCTTGGCTTCGGCCGCCTTGGGCATCGTGCCCTTCTCATCGCCCGGAAGGACGTAGTCCGCGCCTTCCCACGGGCTCTGGAAGTCGAAATTGCGGAAGTCCTGCGCCAGCTTCACCGGCTCATAGACAACGCGCTTTTCCTCTTCCGAGTAACGCAGCTCGGTATAGCCGGTCAGCGGGAAATCCTTGCGCAGCGGATGGCCGCGGAAGCCGTAATCGGTCAGGATGCGACGCAGGTCGCTATTGCCCGAGAACAGCACGCCGTACAGGTCATAGACCTCGCGCTCCAGCCAGCCGGCGACCGGCCACAGGCCCGTCACCGACGGCACCGGCTTGTCCTCGTCGGTGCAGACATGGACGTGCAGGCGGTGGTTGCGGGTCAGCGATAGCAGGCAATAGACCACCTCGAAACGCTCGTCGCGCTCGGGATAGTCGACGCCCGCGATCTCCATGAGCTGCTGATATTCCAGCCCCTTGGTGTCGCGCAGCGCGATCATCGCCGGAACCAGGTTCGCACGGTCGACGACCAGCGCCACCTCGCCGACATGGTCGCGCGCGTCGAGCAGCCAGGGGCCAAGCGCGGCGCGCGCCGCCTCGATCACGCCGTCGTTCGAGGCGAAACGGGGAGCAGGCGCCCTCACCGTTCGATGCTCCCGGCGCGGCGGATCTTCCGCTGCAGCTGCATCACGCCGTAGAGCAGCGCCTCGGCGGTCGGCGGGCAGCCGGGGACATAGATGTCCACGGGCACGATCCGGTCACAGCCGCGCACCACCGAATAGCTGTAATGATAATAGCCGCCGCCATTGGCGCAGCTGCCCATCGAGATGACATATTTCGGGTTCGACATCTGGTCGTACACTCGACGCAGCGCCGGAGCCATCTTGTTGCACAGCGTACCCGCGACGATCATCACGTCCGACTGGCGCGGAGACGCGCGCGGCGCGGCACCGAAGCGCTCCATGTCGTAACGCGGCATGTTCACGTGGATCATCTCCACCGCGCAACAGGCCAGGCCGAAGGTCATCCACCAGAGCGAACCGGTGCGCGCCCACTGGAACAGTTCCTCGGTCGAGGTGACGAGGAAGCCCTTGTCGGTCAGCTCGCCGTTCAGCCCGTCGAAAAAGCCCTGGTCGGGCTGCACGACAGCTTGCCCGCCATGGGCCTGCGGCTTGAACTCAACCGGACCGGAGTGAAGATTTACTCCCAATCCAACGCTCCCTTCTTCCACGCATAGACGAGCCCGAGCGCGAGCTCGCCGATGAAGATCATCATCGAAAACCAGGCGGTCCAGCCGAGGCTGAAGACACTGACCGCCCAGGGGTACAGAAACGCCGCTTCCAGATCGAAGACGATGAACAGGATCGCGACGAGATAGAAACGCACGTCGAACTGGCTGCGCGGGTCTTCGAACGCGGGGAAGCCGCACTCATATTCGGACAGCTTCTGCTCATTGGGCTGATGCGCACCCGTCAGGCGCGCGACCAGCATCGGCAGAAACACGAAGGCCGTCGACAGTGCCAGGGCAACGCCCAGGAACAGGAGGATCGGCAGATATTGCGACAGATCGACCAAGTTTTTCTCTCGCAGATGCGGAACTGGATGCGATTGGCTTTAGGCCGATGAACCGGCCGGAGCAAGCCAGCGGAGGCATGAGAATGAATCGCAACTGAACCGTGCCATTCACCCCGAACAACGGTATTTCAGATGGTATTTGAAGGGCTTAAGCGCAATAGCTGCAAGCGATTGCGCTTAAATTCCCCTGAATTGTCAACGAAGCGCGTTCGCGAGCAGCTTGTGCAGCTTGGAATGCAGACCTTCATTGGCGGCCAGATACTCGCCGCGGTCGAGCGACTTGTCGCTGCCCCGGAAGTCGCTGACGAAACCGCCCGCCTCTCGCACCAGCAGCATACCGGCCGCGGCGTCCCAGGGCTTCAGGCCCGATTCCCAGAAACCGTCATACCGGCCCGCCGCGACCCAGGCGAGGTCGAGCGCGGCCGAGCCGAAGCGGCGGATGCCGGCGACCTGCGGCGCGATCGCACCGAAAATGCGGCTCCACTGGACGAAATCGCCATGGCCCAGGAACGGGATGCCCGTGGCGATCAGCGCCTCGGACAGGTCGCGGCGCGACGACACGCGCAGGCGGCCGTCCTGCAACCACGCGCCCCGGCCCTTTTCGGCCCAGAAGCTCTCGTCGGTCAGCGGCTGATAGATGAGGCCGGTCGTCACCTCGCGCTTGCCATTGGCCAGCGGTTCCTCGACCGCGATCGAGATGGCGAAGTGCGGGATGCCGTGAAGGAAGTTCGAGGTGCCGTCGAGCGGGTCGATGATGAAGCGCGGCTTGGACGGATCGCCCTTGATCTCGCCACCCTCCTCCATGAGGAAGTTCCAGTCGGGGCGTGCCTTCTTCAGTTCCTCGAAGACGGTTTCCTCGGCGCGCTTGTCGGCCATCGACACGAAGTCGGCGGGGCCCTTGCGGCTGACCTGGAGGTGCTGGACCTCGTTGAAGTCGCGGCGGAGACGCGGGGCGGCCTTGCGCGCGGCGCGTTCCATGATGGTGAGAAGCCCGGAGTGCGAGGCCATGATCGTCCTTTCGGTCGCGCCTCTGCATCTCAGGCGCTGGAAGTGAAAAGGCCCGCCGCGAACGACGGGCCGGGACGGCGGATGACGGGGTCGCGCTCAGGTCGCGCCGGTCATCCGCCGATACCGATTAGTCCGCGCGGCGGACGTAGGTCTGTTCGTACACGTCGACGACGATGCGCGTGCCGCTGGCGATGTGCGGCGGCACCATCACGCGGACGCCATTGTCGAGAATGGCAGGCTTGTACGAGGACGAGGCGGTCTGCCCCTTCACCACGGCGTCGGCCTCGACGATGGTGGCTTCGATCTGGTCGGGAAGCTGGACCGAGATCGGCTTTTCCTCGTGCAGTTCCATCACGACGTCCATGCCGTCCTGCAGGAAGGCCGCGGCATCACCCAGCAGGTCGCGCGGCAGCGTGATCTGCTCATAGGTATCCTTGTCCATGAAGGTCAGGTCGTCACCCTCGGCGAACAGGAACTGGAAGTCCTTGGTGTCCAGGCGGACGCGCTCGACCGTCTCGGCGGAGCGGAAGCGGACGTTCGTCTTGCGGCCGTCGATGAGGTTCTTCATCTCGACCTGCATATACGCACCGCCCTTGCCGGGCTGGGTGTGCTGAATCTTCACGGCGCGCCAGATGCCGCCTTCATACTCGATGATGTTGCCGGGACGAATGTCCACGCCGCTGATCTTCATGGGTCTTCAACCTGCTGGAAAGAGCGAAGGATACCGGCGCAGAAAATGCGGTCCGGCCTCCTGTGTCGGCTGCCTTACCGCGAAGCGATCTTTCCGGCAAGCAGCGGATAGGGATCGACCGCCTCGCCCTGATACCAGCTGTCGCCCGCGCGCATCCAGCTGACCCCGAAGTGCAGATGCGTGTTGCCCGCCCCCGCATTGCCGCTGTCACCGACATAACCGACGACCTGTCCCTGGCCGACCCGCTGCCCCTCGGCCAGGCCAGGCGCATAGCCCTGAAGATGCGCGTAATAGAGGCTCCAGCGTTGATCGGGCGAGCGGATATAAAGGGTATGGCCACCCCGTGCGCTATCGAACAGCTTCTCGACCGTGCCGGTAAAGGCGGCGACCACCGGGGTCCCGGCCGGCGCCATGATGTCGAGCCCCTCATGCCGCCGCGCGCCGCCCTCGCGCGGGTCGCCCCAGTCATGGTGCAGCCGCGCGACCGGATAGCCCGCGACCGGCATGACAAGGGCGGCGGAGCGTCCCGCTACGCCGGAGGCCTTGGGCGCTGGTGCGTCCGGCACCACCACGCCGCCCGATCCGAACGACACCATCGACAGGAAGCCGCCGACGCCGACGACGATCGCGCCGAGCATCACCCAACCGAAACGCGACAGCGGCCCCGTCCCCCGCGCCCGCTTCATTCCTGGAAGACCGCCTGCGTACCGGGTTTCACCATCAGCGACAGGCGGGCGACATCCCAATTGGTCAGGCGGATACAGCCATGGCTTTCGGCGCGCCCGATCGTCTCCGGGCTGGGCGTGCCGTGGATGCCGTAATGCGGCTTGGACAGGTCGATCCAGATCACGCCGACCGGCCCGTTGGGGCCGGGGGGCAGCATCGCCTTGCGCTCGCCCTTCTTCGCGTCCCAGAACAGCTCGGGATTATAGTGGAATTGCGGGTTATAGTCCGCGCCGTAGATCTTCCAGGTGCCGATGGGCAGCGGATCATGCTCCGACCCCATGGTCGCCTGGAACTGCGCGACCAGCTTGCCCTGCCCGTCCAGCACGCGCAACACCGAGTCCGACTTGTCGACGACGATCTTCTCGCCCTGGGGCTGACGCGCATCGACGTTCAGACTGTTGAGCGTCGCCTTCCAGTCGGCCGGAAAGACATCCGGATAGGCGCGCGACGTCGGCAAGGAGTTGGGCACGACTAGCCGCTGGCCGACCTTGACCTGCGCGCCGGGATTGAGCGCGGCAATGACGGCGGGGGTGGTATGGAACCGCTCGCCCATCGCTTCCCAGGCGTCGCGATAGCCCAGGCGCGGCAACTTGGCCTGCTCGGCCGGGTCCTTGGGCAGCGGATTGGTATAGGCGCCGTCGACGGTCTTCTGGTCGATCGTGACCGTCTTGACCGGCCGCCAGCTACGATAGGGGTAGAGCGCCTTCAGCGTCGCGCTGTCGGGCTCGCCGGTGACCGGCAGGCCCCGCGCCTCCTGGAACCCCTTCAGCGCAGCGGTCAGCGACATGCCGCGCCGCCCGTCGATCACGCCCGGGGAGAAGCCCAGATGGTCGAGGATCACCTGGACATGCATCACGCTGGGGTCGATCTCCCTATGGTCGACCGGCTTGACGTCCTGCGCTGGGGCGGGCGCGAGATCGGCGGTCACCGCCACCAGCGCCAAGGCCAATCCGCCTGCCATCGCGATCGTCGATTTGTTCACGCACCCGCTCCTTCGCCGTCATTTCCAGCATGGATTAACGCGAAGGGCCGCGCTTGTTTCCGAGGCGGAACGGGTTGGGAGCGTCTATCCCCCCGGCACGGGAAGGTGGCAGGCAGCAGGCCTGACGGAGGGGGAGTGCCGAACAGGACGACCTTTGCGGCACTCCCCCTCCACCACCGCTGCGCGGCGGTCCCCCTCCCCGTACCGGGGAGGAAAATCAGGCCTTGCCCAGGACCTCGGCGAACGCCTTGACCGCCGCCGCTTCGTCGCCGTTCCACACCGCGCCCGACACGGCCAGGAAGTCCGCCCCCGCCTTTACCAGCGGCGCCGCATTGTCGGGCGTGATACCACCGATCGCGACGCAGGGGAGCTCGAACAGGGTCGACCACCAGGACAGGATCACCGGCTCGGCCTGGTGTTTCGTCTCCTTGGTCGTGGTCGGATAGAAAGCGCCGAACGCGACATAATCGGCGCCGCTTTCGCCCGCCTGCATCGCCAGATGGCGGCTGTCATGGCAGGTCACGCCGATCTGCACCGTCGGCCCGAGCACGTCGCGAGCCTCTCGCGCATCGCCATCCTCCTGGCCCAGATGCACGCCGTCCGCGCCCAGCCGCTTGGCCAGGCTGATGCTGTCATTGACGATGAACGCCACCTCGCGATCGGCGCAAATGCGCTGGAGCGGCTCGGCCAGCTTGGCGGCGGCGTGCTGGTCCATGTCCTTCACGCGGAACTGAAAGGCCGCCACCGGCCCGGCATCGAGCGCGCGCGCCAGACGGTCGGGAAAGCCGCCGGTCACGTCGAGCGGTGAGATCAGGTAAAGCTGGCAGGGCGGCCGCCGCATGTCGCGCACGAATGCATCGGCGAATTGCGGATCGAGGGGCCCCAGGGGATCGTCTTCAAGCGTCATGCCCCCTCCCCTAGCGCCTGACGCGGCGTCCGTCACCTGTACGGCGCCAAAGGGGAATGGGCGCCCCGGTTCCCCAACCAGGACGCCCAACCCTATCAAGAACTTATTCTTCGTTCTTGTAGATCGCGATCAGCTTTTCGAGCATGGCCAGCGCCTCGTCGCGCGGACGCTGGAAGGTGTTGCGGCCGATGATCGAGCCGTTGCCGCCACCGTCGCGGATGTCGCGCGCGTCCTGATAGACGGCATCGGCACCCTTGGCCGCGCCGCCCGAGAAGACGACGATGCGGCGGCCCGCAAAGCTCGACTGGACGACATGGGCGACCCGGTCGGCCTGGTTGGACCAGTCCTTGCCCTCATAGGCGGACTTCGCCTCGGCCTGTTCGATATGGTCGGTCGGCAGCTTCACCTTGATGATGTGCGCACCGAGCAGCGCCGCCATGTGCGCGGCATAGGCCCCGACGTCGAGCGCCAGTTCGCCGTCCTTGGTCAGCTTGCCGCCGCGCGGATAGCTCCAGATGACGGTGGCGAGGCCCGCCTCGCGCGCTTCGGCGGACAGGATCGCGATCTGGTCCATCGAATCGAAAATGCCGTCCGAGCCCGGATAGATGGTAAAGCCGATCGCCGCACAGCCCAGCCGCACCGCGTCCTGCACGCTGCCCGTCACGGCCTGGGTGATGGAGGTGCCCCAGCTGTTCGAGCTGTTGATCTTCAGGATGGTCGGGATTTGACCCGCGAACGTGTCCGCCCCGGCCTCGAGCATCCCGAGCGGCGCGGCATAGGCCGACAGCCCGGCGTCGATCGCCAGCTGGAAATGGTAATGCGGGTCATAAGCGGGCGGGTTGACCGCGAAGCTGCGCGCCGGGCCATGCTCGAAACCCTGGTCGACCGGCAGGATGATCAGCTTGCCGGTGCCGCCCAGCTTGCCCTGCATCAGGATGCGGGCGAGATTGGCCTTCACCGCGGCGGGCGTGCCTTCATATTTGTCGAGAATGGCCTTCACGGTCGGGGTCATCATGTCTCTCCAGATTGGTATCGGGCTATAAAAGTTCAGAGCATCAGCCAGCGGCGCAGCGCCTGATCGACCTGCTCCATCCGGGTGGGCGAAGCATGGCCGAGGACTTTGACGATATGATTGCGCGGGATGGACAGGATCTTGTCCACCTGCACCTCGCACTCGACGGTCAGGCCGGTATGTTCGCGCGGGGAAAAGGCGACGCGGAACAGCGCCTCGCCACCCACGACCGAGGTCATCGGGCAGACGGTGACGGTGTTGTGCGTCTCGTTATACAGGTCCGACTGGACGACCAGGAACGGGCGATGATCGTCCCCCGCGCGGGTCGCCGCGAGCACGATGGCGGCGTGGGAAATCTTCACGCGTCGGCATCCTTGACGTCGGTTTCCTGGGCCATCGCGTTCCAGAAGGCGAAATCCTCCGGCGTGTCGCGCTTCGACGCGCGAGTCGACTGGCGGCGCGCCTCGCGACGATAGGCTTCGTCGTGCAGATCGACATAGCGGCGCACCGCTTCGCGTGCGATATCGCTTTTGCTGCGCCCCTGCGTGCGCGCGACGGCGGCCAGCCGCTCCTCCAATTCGGTGTCGAGACGGACGCCGAGCATCGCCACTCCTTCGTTTAACGCGTTAAACCTAGCAAGTCCGACAAGTCGGATCAAGCGCTCTTGACGCTGATCTGCGCCGCGCGTCATCCTGTCCTTCGGGCGGAATGGGGAAAAGCGAGATGAGATGGGCGGGCTGGTGGCTGGCGGTGCTGTTGTCGGCGCTTCCGGCATCGTCGGCGATGGCGGGCAAGGCGGGGCCCAAGGTCGGCGAGGTCGCACCCGATTTCGACCTGACGCTGATCGATGGCTCGCATGTCCGCCTGTCGGAACTGCGCGGCCAGGTGGTGGTGCTGAACTTCTGGGCGACCTGGTGCGGGCCGTGCCGGGCGGAACTGCCGCTGCTCGACCAATATTATCGCATCCAGGGCAAACATGGGCTGAAGGTATTTGCCGTGGCGACCGAGGATTCGCTGCCGCTCTACCAGCTCAAGCCGCTCTTCGCCGCGATGGCGATCCCCTCGGCGCGCAGGATCAAGGGCCCCTATGCGACACTGGGCGCGGTGCCGACCAACTATATCATCGATCGGGCGGGCGTCGTCCGCTACGCCAAGGCGGCGGCGTTCGGTATCGACGATCTCAACCGGCTGCTCGTGCCGCTGTTGAGCGAAACCCCGCCGCCAGCGGCGACGGGGTCGTAACTATCCAGCCAAGAGGGGTCACAGCCTGCGGCCTGGCCCCTCCACCATGGTTCGCATGGTCCCCCTCCCCATCCGAGATGGAGAGGATAAGGGTTACGCCATCAGCGCGGCGACGCCGGGCAGGTCCTGGCCTTCCATCCATTCCAGGAACGCGCCGCCTGCGGTCGAGACGAAGCTGAACTGCGTCCCCACGCCCGCCTGGTTGAGCGCGGCGACGGTATCACCGCCCCCTGCGACCGAGACGAGGCTGCCATCCTGGGTCAGCGCCGCCGCCGTCTTGGCGAGCGCGACGGTCGCCATGTCGAAGGGCGGCGTCTCGAACGCGCCGAGCGGGCCGTTCCACACCAGCGTACGGCAATTCTTCAGCACATCGCCCAATGCCTCGACGGCATTGGGGCCGAGGTCGAGGATCATCTCGTCGGCGGCGACTTCGTGGACGTTGACGGTGCGCGTTTCGGGATTCGGCTTGAACTCCTTGGCCACTACCACGTCATAGGGCAGGTGGACGGTGCAGCCCGCCTTGTCCGCCGCCTCGAGGATTTCCTCGGCGGTGCCGGTCAGGTCATGCTCGCACAGCGACTTGCCCACATCGACCCCGCGCGCGGCGAGGAAGGTGTTGGCCATGCCGCCGCCGATGATAAGGTGATCGACCTTGCCGACCAGATGCTTGAGGACGGCGAGCTTGGTCGAGACCTTGGCCCCGCCGACCACCGCCGCGACCGGATGCTCGGGATTGCCCAGCGCCTTTTCCAGCGCGTCGAGTTCGGCCTCCATCGCGCGGCCCGCGAACGCGGGCAGCTGGCGCGCCAGACCCTCGGTCGAGACATGCGCCCGGTGCGCCGCCGAGAAGGCGTCGTTGACGTACAGGTCGCCCAGCTTCGCGATCTGCGCCGCCAGCTCGGGATCGTTCTTTTCTTCGCCGGCATAGAAGCGGGTGTTTTCCAGGATCGCGATATCGCCGGGGTTCAGCGTCGCGACCGCCGCTTCCGCCGCCTCGCCCGCAACATCGTCGATGAAGCGGACCGGGCGGCCCAGCACGTCGCTATAGGGCTGGGTCAGCATCGCCAGCGAGAATTCCGGGTTACGCTGTCCCTTGGGACGGCCGAAATGGGCCAGGATCAGGACGATCGCGCCCTTGTCCGCCAGTTCCGTCACGGTCGCGATCGTCGCGCGCAGGCGGGTGTCGTCGGTCACGCGGCCATCGGCCATCGGCACGTTCAGATCCTCGCGGACCAGCACGCGCTTGCCGGACACGTCACCCATATCGTCGAGCGTCTTGAAGGCCTTGGTCATGATTCCTCGATCCTGATGTTATCGCCGATGCGGATCGTGCCGCCCTCGATCACGCGGGCGCATGCGCCGCCGCGCCAGTCGGGTCGAAGGGCCGCCTGCAATCCGTCGGCGATCGCGTCCATGCGGTGGCACGGATCGCATTCCACGGTGATTTCCAGAAGGACGGGCCCGACACGCAGCCGGGTGCCCGGAATTTGGGGAAGGTCGAAATCCTCGACCAGCAGGTTTGCGCGGCGCTCCTGCCAGGGGATGTCGCGGTCGATCTCGGCCAAAGCGGCGTCCCAGTCAGCCCGCTCGATCAGCGTGACCTGCCGACGCCCGCGACCGCCGGGCTTCAGCCGCCCGCGCACATCGCCTTTCACGCCGCCGTCCAGGGTGACGATGGCGGTGTCGATCACCTCCATCGGCCCCTTCGGCACGGCATGGCGGGCGATGCCGGCCAGATGCCCGGTCATCGCCCGCCCGTTCGTCATCAGAGGAACTTCGCCATCGCGGTCGCGGTGTCGACCATGCGGTTCGAGAAGCCCCATTCATTGTCGTACCAGGACACGACGCGCACCAGCTTGCCGTCGATCACCGCCGTCTCCAGGCTGTCGACGGTCGAGGACTGCGGCGAGTGCATCAGGTCGATCGAGACGAGCGGCTCGTCGGTATAGACCAGCACGCCCTTCAGCGGGCCGCTCTCGGCCGCCGCCTTCAGGATCGCGTTGACCTCTTCCTTCGTCGTGTCGCGCGCCGGGGTGAAGGTCAGGTCGACCAGGCTGACGTCCGGCACCGGCACGCGGATGGCCGAGCCGTCCAGCTTGCCCTTCAGCTCCGGCAGAACCTCGCCCACCGCGCGGGCGGCGCCCGTGGTGGTCGGGATCATCGACATGGCGGCGGCGCGGGCGCGGCGCAGGTCGGGGTGGATCTGGTCGAGGATCTTCTGGTCGTTGGTGTAAGCGTGGACCGTGGTCATCAGGCCACGCTCGATCCCGATCGCGTCGTTCAGCACCTTGGCGACCGGCGCCAGGCAGTTGGTGGTGCACGAGGCGTTCGACACGATGGTGTGATCGGCGGTCAGCTTGTCATGGTTGACGCCGTACACGACGGTCAGGTCGACATTCTTGCCGGGTGCCGAGATCAGCACCTTCTTGGCGCCCGCCGCGATGTGCTTTTCGCACGACGCCTTGTCAGTGAAGAAGCCGGTGCACTCCAGGACCAGGTCGACGCCCAGTTCCTTGTGCGGCAGGTTCGCCGGATCGCGCTCGGCGGTGACGCGGATGCGCTTGCCGTCGATCACGATGTCGTTGCCCTCGGCGGCGACTTCGCCCGGATAGCGGCCATGGATGCTGTCGCGGCTGAACAGCCAGGCGTTCGACTTGGCGTCGGCCAGGTCGTTGATCGCGACGAGTTCCAGCGCGCCCTCGCCCCGCTCGAGGATGGCGCGCGCGACCAGGCGGCCGATGCGGCCGAAGCCATTGATTGCAACCTTGACCGTCATGCCAGCAAGCTCCTGTGTGTCTCTTAGGAGAAATTTCACCTTAAAGTTGATTTCTCTCTCAACAGAAAGTTGATTCCTCTCGCGCCACGCCTTTCGGAGCCGATCCGGCCGCTGTCAACCGCCGCCGCGCGACGGACCGCCCGAATCCGGCCCAATTCCGGGTTGCCGCGGGGTGCCATCCTGCTAAGCCGCTGACATGTCCGAACCCATTGCCGACGACGCCCTTTCCTCGGTCGAGCGGATCGACCACGCCATCGCCCGCATCGAACGCGCGATCCGCAACCGCGCTGCCAAGGAAGACGCGCTCGCCCGGCGCCACGCCGCGCTGAAGGCTCGTATGGCCGACGCGGTCAGCGCGCTGGACGAGGTGATCGCCCGCGGGAGCGCCGCCTAATGGCCGAGGTGACGATCATGGTCGGCGACCGCCCGCACCGCGTGGCGTGCCAGGACGGTGGCGAGGCGCGCGTGCGGATGCTGGGCCAGATGCTCGATCAGCGCTGGCCGGCGGCACTTCGCGCCTCGGGCGGGCATAATGGCGAGCGGGCACTGTTGTTCGTCGCCCTGCTGCTGGCCGACGCGCTGGAAGAGGCCGAGCGCCGCCCCCCGGCGGGTGCGGCGGTAAGCGAGGCCGCACTCGCCCGCATCGCCGAGCAACTGGAGGCGCTGGCCGATGCGCTGGAACCCGATGGGCGCGGGGATGCCATTGAGTAACGGACTCTTGAGTATCCCGGGGGCCTCGCCTACATTGCGTAGCGGCGGGTTCTGCCCGGTACGAGCCACGATAATCCCTGAGGCTATTCTTCATCCAAGGGGGCTGTCCCTGCCCGGACTCTGGTCCGACGCACATGGTTCCCACCTGACGTATTGGGCGTCAGTGGATATTACGGCAAACGGCCACGGCGGTCCCGCCACCCGCCCCTTTCCCGCATGACCGACAAACGCGCCCTTCGCGCCCGGATGCGGGCCATCCGCGAAGCGCACGGCCCCGGCCTGTTGCCGGTCGCACGCGCCTTTCTGGATAGACTGCTGCCCGGACAGGTCGTCTCGGCCTATCGCCCGCTGGGCGCCGAGGCGGACCCGGCTCTGTGGGTGGAGGCCGCGCTCCACGCGGGCGCGACGATCGCCCTGCCCCATGTCGTCGACCGGGCGAGCCCGATCCGCTTCATCCCCTGGATGCTCGGACAGGAATTGACCGTCGGCGCCTTCGGGCTTCACCAGCCCGATCCCGACGGCCCCGAATGCGCGCCCGACATCATCCTGACACCCCTGGTCGGCTTCGACCGGCGCGGCAACCGGCTGGGCCAGGGGGCGGGCCATTATGACCGCGCCTTTGCCGCCCATACCGATGCCTGGCGCGTCGGGCTCGCCTGGGCCGTCCAGGAGGTGGAAATGCCGACACCCGATGCTTGGGACGTACCGCTGCACGCCATCGCCACTGAAACGGAATGGATCGTCCCATGACCCCCAGTTGGCGCAAGCCCGCCGGAATGCTGCTGATCGTCGCGATCATCATCTTATGGGCGGCGCTGGTGGCCAGCCTGTCGGCGGTGGTCGGCCAGTGGCATTGGGGGTTGCAGCTGGTCTTCTACATCGTTGCGGGAATCGCGTGGATCACGCCGATGAAGCCGTTGCTGCGGTGGATGGAGGGGGGACGGGGTTAGGGATTCCCTTGGCCTTCGACTTCGCTCAGGTCGAACGGAGCTTCGGGCAAAACGAACGTTCGGCCTGAGCGAAGTCGAAGGCCACGCTCGACCGCTCACCAAATCGCCAAAGCCGAAAACAAAAGCGCCATCCCGAAGGATGGCGCGAGTGACGGGGCTCGAACCCGCGACCTCCGGCGTGACAGGCCGGCGCTCTAACCAACTGAGCTACACC
>NZ_CAJXWX010000011.1 GCF_913062585.1 uncultured Sphingomonas sp.
GTACGGTCTCGTGGGCTCGGAGATGTGTATAAGAGACAGCCCGGGTGGATGCGCACCGGGTGGTCCGGGTGGTCCGGGTGCCGTGCCCCCGCCCCCGCCGCCGGTGAACGGTGCGGCCCCGCAGGGTGCCCCCGTACCGCCGCCTCCGCCGCCTGCAGGGGCTCCGGCTCCGGCCCCCACCGGGGCGGTTCGCCCGGCGCGGTGAGCGGGTCTTGACGAAGACGCCCTCCGGCTTTGGTCGGGGGGCGTTTTTGCTTTGGGGGGGGATGGGGCGTGGCCTTCGACTTCGCTCAGGCTGAACGGAGGTTGGTACTGGAACCCCGTTCAGCCTGAGCGAAGTCGAAGGCCAAGGGAATCCGACAACCAAAAGGAACCTTCGCCCCTTTGACCCTTTAGCACCCCATGCGCTGGCTTCGATCGCTCGACATTCCGGCCGAATGGCTGTGGCTCCAAAACGGAACGATCATTGCGGTCGCGATCCTGATCGCGGTGCTGGTCCATGCCGTGGCCATGCGGATCGCGGGCCATGCCGCCCGGCGGACCGCCAGCCAGAGCGACGACCTGGTCCTGGAGCATATCCGTCAACCGCTGCGCTGGGTGGCGATCGCCATCGCGGTCAGCTTCGCGATGCGCCTCGTGCCCATGACGAGCGACGGGCGTGAGATATGGCGGCAGGCGCTAGGCTTCTGCGTGCCGGCACTCCTCGGCTGGCTGGCGGTGGCGGCGCTGCGGGCGTTGCAAGGTGTGGTCTATCTTCGCGCCGATATCAGCGTCGAGGACAATCTCCGCGCCCGGCGCAAGCGGACGCGGGCACAGATATTGGGGCGGATCGGCATCTTCCTGATCGTGTTCCTGACCGTTTGCCTGATGCTGCTCAGCGTGCCGGGCATCCGCACCATCGGCGTCACCCTGATGGCGTCGGCGGGTATTGCAGGATTGGTCGTCGGCGCCGCCGCGCAGCCCGCGCTCAAGAATCTGATCGCGGGCGTGCAGATGGCCTTTACCGAGCCGATCCGCCTCGACGACGTAGTCATCATCGACAATGAATGGGGTCGGATCGAGCAGATCCATTTGACCTTCGTCGTGGTGCGCATCTGGGACGAGCGGCGGCTGGTCGTGCCGGTCGCCAAGTTCCTGGAGAACAGTTTCCAGAACTGGACGCGCGAGACCAGCCAGTTGCTGGGATCGGTCTTCTGGTATCTCGATCCGGCGGCGGACATTCCCCGCTTGCGCGCGAAAATGGGCGAACTGGTCGAGGCGAGCACGCGCTGGGACCGGCGGTTCTTCAACATGCAGGTGACGGATGTGAAACCGGATTCGATCGAGGTTCGCGGTCTGATGACGGCACGCGATGCGGCGATCGCGTTCGACCTGCGCTGCGAAATTCGCGAGGGGCTGCTGGAGTATATCTGGCGGGAGATGCCTGAGGCGCTGCCCCGGCGCCGGTTGGAGCATCATTCCAACATTCCTCCCCTGCAAGGGGAGGGGGACCAGCCGCAGGCTGGTGGAGGGGTGTCGCCTTCTCGATAGCAGGACACCCCTCCGACGCGCTATGCGCGCCACCTCCCCTTACAGGGGAGGAATTTTATGACGCCGCCGCCTCGATCGCCTTCGCTTCCTCTTTCACTCCGTCTCCGCGCAGCGCGGCGAGGAACAGCTCGCACCACCAGAACACGTCTTCGCGCCGGACATTGTCGATCAGGCTCTCCCAGCGCCGGACGCGCTCGCCGCGTGGCATGGTCAGCGCCTGGACGATCGCGTCGGACATTTCCTCGGCGCTATAGGGGTTGATGAGGACCGCGTCCTTCAACTGCTCGGCGGCCCCGGCAAAGCGCGACAGGATCAGCACGCCGGGATCCTCCGGGTCCTGCGCCGCGACATATTCCTTGGCGACCAGGTTCATCCCGTCGCGCAAGGGCGTCACCAGCCCGATCCGCGCGGCGCGGTAGATGCCGGCGAGCACCGGCCGCGGAAAGCCCTTGTTGACGTAGCGGATCGGCACCCAGTCGATATCGGCATATTCGCCGTTGATCCGCCCCGACAGCGCGTCGAGATTGGCGCGGATCTCCTGATAGGTGTTCACCTTCTCACGACTGGGCGGTGCGATCTGGAGCATATAGACCAGCGCTCGCCGCTCCGGATTCTGCGCCAGGAATCGTTCGTAACCCAGAAAGCGCTCGGCCAACCCCTTGGAATAGTCCAGCCGGTCGACGCCGACGATCAGGCTGCGGCCCGTCGCCGACATATACATGCGTTCGCGCGCGAAGCGGGCGTCATGGCCGTTCGCCGCTTCCTCGAACTCCTTGGTCTCGATGCCGATCGGCGCGCGGATCGCCTGAATGGTCTTGCCGTTCCACGTTACCGCGCCATTTTCGCCCAGCGTGCCACCCAGCTCCTTGGTCACATAGTCGCAGAAGCTGTCCAGCCAGTCCTCGGTATGGAAACCCACCACGTCATAGGCGAAGAGCGACTCCACCAGCTTGCGATGGCTGGGCAGCGACATCAGCAGCCGCACCGGCGGCCAGGGGATGTGGAGGAAGAAGCCGATCCGGTTCTTGAACCCCCGTTTGCGCAGGTCGCGGCCCAGCGGGATCAGGTGATAGTCGTGGACCCAGACCAGATCGTCGGGTTCGATCAGCGGCTGCACCGTATCGGCGAACCGTTCGTTGACGCGGGCATAGCCGGAATCGAAATCCCGCTCGAACTCGGTCAGGTCGATGCGATAGTGGAAGAGCGGCCACAGCGTCCGGTTGGCATAGCCGTTATAATATTCGTCGATATCCTGCTCTTCCAGGTCGATGGTCGCGGTGGTGACGCCGCCGCCCTGCTGGAAGTTGATATGGCCGCTGAACTCCTCGGTGGTCTCCCCCGACCAGCCGAACCAGATACCGCCCTGTTCGCGCAGGGCGGCGAGAAGTGCGACCGCCAGCCCGCCCTGATTTCCGCCCGGCCCGGTGGTGGGCGGCTGGACCCGGTTCGAGATGACGATCAGGCGACTCATCGCACGGCACTCCATGGTTTACTCAGCAGGACGGCGCAGTTGATCAGGCCGACCAGCGAATAGGTTTGCGGATAATTCCCCCACAGCTCGCCCGTATTCGGGTCGATATCCTCGGACAGAAGCCCGGCGGGGGTGCAGCGCGCCACCATCTCCTCGAACAGCGCGCGGGCGTCGGCATGACGGCCCGTCACATATAACGCTTCAATCAGCCAGAAGGTGCAAACGTTGAACGCGGTATGGGGCAAGCCGAAGTCGTCCTCGGTCGCATAGCGCAGCATATGGCTGCCCCGGCGCAGGCCCTTTTCCACCGCGTCGAGCGTCGAGCGGAAGCGGGGATCGTCGGGCGACAGGAAACGCAGATCGAGCAGCTGGATGATGCTTGCGTCCAGATCGTCGCCGCCGAAGGTCGCCGACATGCGCTGGGTCTCGGGACGCCACGCCGCCTGCTCGATCGTCTCGCGCATCAGGTCGGCGCGCTCCTGCCAGAAGGTGCGGCGCTCCTCCAGCCCCAGCGCCTGCGCGGCATTGGCGAGCCGGTCGCACGCGGCCCAGCACATGGCGGCGGAATAGGTGTGGACATGGCTCTTGGTGCGCAGCTCCCACAGGCCCGCATCGGGCTGGTCGTACTTTGCCCAGGCGCGCTCGCCGACGCGCTCCAGCGAGTGGAAATCCTCGACGCCCGACATGCGGAACAGGCGGGTGTCGAAAAAGGCCTGCACATCGGACAGCACGATCTGGCCATAAGCGTCGTGCTGGATCTGCTCATAGGCCTGGTTGCCGACACGCACCGGGCCCATGGCGCGGTAGCCGGGGAGCTTGGTCTCGATCCGCTCGACCAGGGTCGCCTCGCCACCGACGCCGTAGAGCGGCTGGATATGCCCGCCGCGCGCGGCGTCGACGATGTTGCGGAGATATTCGAGATACCCCTCCAACACGTCGAGCGCACCCAGCCGGTTGAGCGCCTGCACCGTGTAATAGGCGTCGCGAATCCAGCAGTAGCGATAGTCCCAGTTGCGCCCCGAATCGGCATGTTCGGGCAAAGAGGTGGTGAGCGCGGCGACGATCGCGCCGGTTTCTTCGTGCTGGCACAGCTTCAGGGTGATGGCGGCGCGGATGACGACCGCCTGCCATTCTACCGGCGTGGCGAGCCCACGCACCCAGTGATGCCATTCATGCGTGGTGCGCTCCAGCATCGCGCGGCTGGCCTCGCTCAGCACGCCCTGGAAACTCTCATCCGGCCCCAGGAACATGTGGATCGGGCGCTCGAGCCGGAACCACTGCTCGGCGGCGATATGGCCGACCGGCGCGTCGGTGGTCAGGCGCAGCGTCTGCTGCGTCATCAGATAGCGGATATGGTTGGAGCCTTGCGTCCGCTCGGTCGGATTGCCCCAGTCGGTCGCGACGCGCAGCGCGATGCGAATGCGGGGCGAGCCGATCGGCCGGACGATCCGCACATAGCTGGTCGGGCGATAGACACGGCCATCACGCGAGAAGCGGGGGCAGAAATCGGTGATCTCGATACCGTTGCCGCGATCGTCCATATGCGTGGTGACGAGGATCGGCGTGTTGCGCAGATAGCCTTGCGTGGTCGAGACCCGGTCCTCCAGGTCGATCGCCCAATAACCCGTCTCCGGCGCGCCATCGCCCAGCAGCGCGCAAAAGGCCGGGTCGCCATCGACGCGCGGCACGCAGCCCCAGACGAAGCGCCCGGTCGAATCGACCAGCGCCGAAACTTGGCAATTGCCGATCGGCCAGAGATTCAGGTCCTGTTGGATCATTCGGCATTCTCCAGCGCTTGGGCGAGCCATTCATGGACGGCGGCGACATCGGGCAGGCGGTAGCGCGCGGCGGTTTCGCGCATCGGGCCGACCAGCACGCCGGCCCCGCCGAGCGCGGCGGCGGCGGCGAAGCCGTCCTCGTCGGTCACGTCGTCGCCGAAGAAGATCGGGATGGTGCCACGCATGGCGGGGCTTTCCATCAGCGTCTCGATCGCCTGGCCCTTATCGCCAGGCAGGCGGATCTCGACCATCATCTTGCCGGGTTGCAGCGTCAGCCCGTGGCGTTCGGCGATGGCGGTGGCTTCGCGCAGGGCTAGCGGTTCGGCCTGCGGGTTGCGGCGATAGTGAAGGCCGGCGCCGAAGCTCTTGGTCTCGAAATACAGATCGTTGGCTTCTGCCACGGCGCGCATTTCGTCGGTCGCGGTGGCGAGATGGTCTGGCTTGTCCGGCTGGACATGGCCGTCCTCGGGAGAGCGGCGTTCGGCGCCATGGCTGCCCGCCAGCGTGAAATGCTGGGCCTGCGGGCCGAACAGCGCGTCGAGCTGCGCGATCGAGCGGCCGCTGACGATGGCGAGGCGGCCGGGCATGTGCACGGCCAATGCGTCCAGCCGGTCGGCGAGTTCGCGGCTGACATATACGCCCTCCGGATTGTCGGCGAGGTCGACCAGCGTGCCGTCGAAGTCGAGGAACAGGCTGTCCGTGGCGGACAGGCGGGGCGGGGGCGGGGCGAGGTCGGCCAGCATGGGCGAAAGCATAGCGGATGCAGACATGCCGAGTGAACCCATCCCCGCCGCTCGCGTTCCGCTGCGCTGCCGAAATGATTACGGAAGGGGGGCCGAGGAGGCTGTGACGGAGCGGCTCGGCACACCCCCTCCCGCAGGCGAGTTTTAGGTCGGTCATGCCCCCGGCATGACCTAAACGATGCGGGGCATCGTTTACCTGAAACTGGGGATGGGGGGAGGACCCTTTCCATGGGCTGT
Organism: uncultured Sphingomonas sp.; assembly: GCF_913062585.1. Taxonomy (GTDB): domain Bacteria; phylum Pseudomonadota; class Alphaproteobacteria; order Sphingomonadales; family Sphingomonadaceae; genus Sphingomonas. The sequence goes on from NZ_CAJXWX010000011.1 coordinate 5,760, forward strand.
ATCGCTTGTGGCTTTCCCTCCCCCAACCCCTCCCGCTTGCGGGAGGGGAGAAGAAGGGGCTGCCAGTGCGGATTGATTCCGGCGCTCAGCGCTTGGCGCACCCCCTCCCGCAGGCGGGAGGGGGATGGGGGGAGGGGACTCTCCGCAAGCTGGATCGCCTGAGGCTTGTCCCTCCCCTAGCCCCTCCCGCTTGCGGGAGGGAAGTAAGAAGACGGCGCTGCCATGAGCGAACCGAAAACAAAAAAGGGCCGGCGATCGCTCGCCAGCCCCTCTTTTCCGAACCGTGAAACCGGGCCTCAGTAAACCCGCTTCTTCGGCTTGATATACTCAATATCGTCGGTCAGCGTGTAGTCGTGCACCGGGCGATAGTCGATGGCGACCCCGCCGCCCTGGCCGCCCCAGCCGTCGAAGGTCGCGACGGTGTGCTTCATCCAGTTGGCATCGTCGCGATCGGGGAAGTCCTCGTTCACATGCGCGCCGCGGCTTTCCTTGCGGTTCAGCGCCGATTCCATCGTCACGACGGCCTGGCTGATGAGGTTGTCCAGCTCCAGCGTCTCGACCAGATCGGTGTTCCAGATGAGCGAACGATCCCTGATGCCGATGTCCTTCATCCGGTCATAGGTGGCACGGATCATCTGGCGGCCTTCGGTCAGCAGCTCGTCGGTGCGGAACACGGCGCAGTGGCGCTGCATCGTCTTCTGCATCTCGCTGCGCACCGACGCGGTGGTCGAGCTGCCGGCGGCATTGCGGAAGTGATCCAGGCGACCCAGGGCCAGCTCTTCCGAGCCCTTGGGCAGCGGCGCGTGCGGCGTGCCGGGCTTCAGCGTGTCCTTGATGCGCAGGCCGGCCGCACGGCCGAACACGACAAGGTCGATCAGCGAGTTGGAGCCGAGGCGGTTGGCACCATGGACCGACACGCAGGCCGCTTCGCCGACCGCGAACAGGCCGGAGACGACCGAATCCGGGTTGCCGTCCTTCAGGCGGACGACCTCGCCATGATAGTTCGTCGGAATGCCGCCCATGTTGTAATGGACGGTCGGCGTGACGGGCAGCGGCTGGCGGGTCAGGTCGACACCGGCGAAAATCTTGCCGGTCTCGGTGATGCCGGGCAGGCGCTCGGCCAGGACCTTCGGGTCGATATGGTCGAGATGGAGGTAGATATGATCCCCCTCCTTGCCGACGCCGCGCCCTTCGCGGATCTCCATCGCCATCGAACGCGACACGACGTCGCGGCTGGCGAGATCCTTGGCCGACGGCGCGTAACGCTCCATGAAGCGCTCGCCCTCGGAGTTGGTGAGGTAGCCGCCTTCGCCGCGCGCACCCTCGGTGATGAGGACGCCAGCACCATAGATGCCGGTCGGGTGGAACTGCACGAACTCCATGTCCTGGAGCGGCAGGCCCGCACGCAGCACCATGCCGCCGCCGTCACCCGTGCAGGTGTGCGCCGAGGTGGCCGAGAAATAGCAGCGGCCATAGCCGCCGGTCGCCAGCACGACATTGTGCGCGCGGAAACGGTGGATCGAGCCGTCTTCCATGCACAGCGCGATCACGCCACGGCAATTGCCCTGATCGTCCATGATCAGGTCGAGCGCGAAATATTCGATGAAGAAGTCCGCGTCATATTTCAGCGACTGCTGGTACAGCGCGTGCAGCATGGCGTGGCCGGTGCGGTCGGCGGCGGCGCAGGTCCGCTGCGCGGGCGGGCCTTCGCCCATATTCTGCATCATGCCGCCGAAGGGGCGCTGATAGATCTTGCCCTCTTCGGTGCGGCTGAACGGCACGCCTGCGTGCTCCAGCTCGTACACGGCGGCGGGCGCCTCGCGGCACAGATATTCGATCGCGTCCTGGTCGCCCAGCCAGTCCGACCCCTTGACGGTGTCGTACATGTGCCAGGTCCAGTGGTCCGGGCCCATATTGCCCAGCGAGGCGGCGATGCCGCCCTGCGCGGCGACCGTGTGGCTGCGCGTCGGGAACACCTTGGTGATGCAGGCGGTCTTCAGACCGGCTTCTGCGATGCCCATGGTCGCGCGCAGGCCCGAGCCGCCCGCACCCACGACGACCGCGTCATAGGTATGGTCGATGATCTTGTAAGCGGCAGCGGACATTATGCAGCGGCTCCGAAAGCGATCTTGAGGATCGAGAAGATGGCGATGGCGGCGATCGTGAAGACGAACAGGTTCATCACGACCAGCAGCGCGACGCGGTTCTGGTCCTGCTCATAATCCTCGATCACGACCTGCAGCCCCAGGCGCATGTGATAGAAGATCGATGCGACCAGCAGCACCATGGGGATGGCGGCCCAGGGATTGGCCAGCCACAGATGCATCGCCGCATAGTCGAAGCTGGGCTGGCGCAGGATCGAGATCAGCAGCCAGGCGACCAGCAGGAAGTTGGATCCGGCGGTCAGGCGCTGGTTCAGCCAGTGATGGGTGCCCGACTTGGCCGAGCCCAGGCCGCGCACGCGGCCGATCGCGGTTCCCGAACGCATCACTTGATCCCCAGATAGAGCCAGAACGCCACCGTCATCACGACGGCGAAGATCATGGTGGCCTGCGCCTGCAGCTTGTTCGACTTCAGCTCGAACCCGGCGCCCACGTCCATGAACAGGTGGCGGATGCCGTTGGCCATGTGCTGGAACAGACAGGCGGTCAGGCCGATGCCGACGACATAGCCGATGATGTTGAGCCGGCCCGACTGGACGGTGAAGACGTCGCGGAAGGTCGCATAGCTTTCCGGGCCCCCGGCGATGGCAGCCAGGAACCAGACGAGAAGCGCCGCACCCACGGTCGCCATGCCAGTGCCGGTGGCACGATGCAGGATGGAGACCAGCATGTTGGGGCCCCATTTCCAGATCTGGAGGTGTGGGGAGAGCGGGCGTGCGGTGTTGCGGGCGGCCAAGGGCAAATCCTCGAACAGTCTAAAGTCAGGCTGGTTTGCGGATACGCCTATGGTGAAGACGCCGTCAGGATGCAAGTCGCGAGGCGAGATTGATTGCATCGGCCGGGCCGGTCGCCGCCATGGGACGGGATGGGCCATTCGCACGCTTCGCCGTTGGCATAACCCGCTTTTAACCCTTTTTGCGCAAGGTCGTGACGAATGTTTCCACGCGTTTGAAACGGGGAGCCTGCGTGCCCAATTCCGACTTCAAGTCCGACCTGCCCCCGCCCACGGTCATCACCGCCGCGATCGACCTCGACGCGCGGATCCGGGCCTTTGACGGCGGCGACGGCTCGCTGATCCGGGTGGCCGCCGAATTATGGCCGGTGATCGAGCCCAGGGCGCATGAGGTCATCGACGCCTATTGGGACCATTGGCGCAAGTCCAATCCCGGACAGCCCGAATGGACCCCGCTCGACCAGGAGCGGCGCCGGGCCGCGGGCAATGCCTATCTGCGCAATCGCTTCTGCAACCTGTCGGGGCGCGACTGGGTCGAGTCGCTGGGCCGCTCGGTCGCCTCTGCCTTTGCCGGTGGGGTCAAGCCCATGGACGCGCTGGCCATGTCCTGCGCCAGCGACCGGGCCGCGCTCAGGATCCTGGTGGAGGACATGTCCGCCGACGATCCGCGTCGCGCGGCGGCGATCGATGCGCTGATGCGCCTGTTCGGCATGGAAACCGAGCTCACCGTCGAACTGTTCTCGGGCTATGAGAATTGGTGTGCCGGTCGTGAGCGCGAACGGCTGGCCGGGGATTTCCGCAACGGCATCGTCACGGTGGTCGAGAATGCCTCGGTCGAGGGACAGGATCTGCGGCGTCAGGCGCAGGATGCCTCGCTGTCGACTCGCGGGATGCTGGGCAAGTCGAGCGAGGTCGCGGCCGCCGCCGAGCAGTCCGCGGTCGCCATGCGCGAGGCGGCGCAGACCGCCGCCGGGCTGATCCGCGCGATCGAGGATGCGCGGGCCGAGGTCGACCAGGCCGCCGATGTCGCCAACCGCGCCGCCGACCAGGCGGGCCAGGCGGTCGGCATGTCCGAAATGCTGTCGGACCATGCCAAGTCGATCGAATCGATCCTGGGGCTGATCCGCGACATTGCGGGGCAGACCAATCTCCTGGCGCTGAACGCCACGATCGAGGCCGCTCGCGCCGGCGATGCGGGCCGGGGCTTCGCGGTCGTCGCGCAGGAGGTGAAGAGCCTCGCCAGCCAGACCGCCCGCGCCACCGACGATATCGCGACCAAGATCGCCGCCATCCAGGCTGCGACCCGCTCCACGGTGGAGACCAACGCCTCGATCAAGGCGACGGTCAACGAACTCCAGGCCTCGGCCGAGCATATCCGCCACGCCATGGAGGCGCAGGCGCAGACGGTGACCGCGATCACCGCTGCCGTCGACGAAACCGCGCTGGCCGCCGATTCGATGTCGCATACCATCGCCGCGATCCGCCAGGATACCGAGCATGTCGCGCAGGAGATCGACCGGGTCGGGCGCGGCTTCGACCATCTGGACACGCGCCTGGGCGACCTGAAGACCAGCGCCACCCAATTCGTGGCGCGGGTTGCCGCCTGATCCCCGCCGTGCCGGTTGACGCCTCGGCGATCGACCGGCACGGACAGGGACATGACGACGATATTGGTAACGGGCAGCAGCCGAGGCATCGGCGCGGCTATCGCATCGACCCTGGGCGAGATGCCCGGCACGCGGGTCCTGGGCCATGCTACGCGCAGCGGGATCGCTGCCGACCTGTCGAAGGATGGGGCGCCCGCGCAGCTCTGGGCCGCCGCGCTCGCTGAAGCGGGCGGCGCGATCGACGTGCTGGTCAACAATGCCGGGATTTTCGAGGCGAGCCCGCTCGACGCCGACGACTGGTCGGACAGCTGGGCGCGGACCATGCAGGTCAACCTGACCGCCTCGGCAGAGCTGTGCCGCCTGGCCGTGCTGCACTGGCAGGAACGGGGCGTCGGCGGACGGATCGTCAATATCGCCAGCCGCGCGGCCTATCGCGGCGACTCGCCCGCCCATTGGCATTATGCCGCGTCCAAGGGCGGCATGGTCGCGATGACCAAGACCATCGCGCGGGGCTATGCCGCGCAGGGCATCTTGGCCTTCGCCGTCTGCCCCGGCTTCACCATGACCGGCATGGCCGAGGATTATCTGGCCAGCCGGGGCGGCGACAAGCTGCTCGCCGACATTCCGCTCGGCCGCGTGGCCTCGCCGGAAGAGGTCGCCGCGACCGTCCGTTTCCTCTGCACCGACGCGCCCGCTTCGATGACCGGCGCGGTCCTGGACGTGAACGGAGCCAGCTATGTCCGCTGACAGCTGGAAGCTGACCCTGCCCTGCACCCGCGACGAGGCCGAGGCGATCGACGCGGCCGACGATCTGGCGATCGAGGCGGTCATCATGACCACCGAGGAGGTGGAGGACGACCGCGAGCATTGGCGGCTCGACGCCTATTTCGAGGCGGAGCCCGATGCTGCCACCATCGCAGCCGTCCGTGCGCTGGTGCCGAGTGCGGGCGACCATCCTGCCACGGTCGAGCATGTGCCGGCGCAGGACTGGGTGACGATGAGCCAGGCTGGACTTGAACCGCTCTCGGTCGGGCGGTTCTTCGTCCATACCGGCGACGAGGCGGTGCCGGAGGGTCTGCGGGGCTTCCATATCCCGGCGGGGCGCGCGTTCGGCACCGGGCATCACGAAACGACGAGCGGCTGCCTCGCCATGCTGGACGGTATGGCGGACGAGACGGTCGCGAATGCGATCGACGTGGGCACCGGCACCGGCCTGCTCGCCTTCGCCGCACGGCACCTCTGGCCCGAGGCGAAGGTGGTCGCGACCGATATCGACCCCATCGCGATCGACGTGACGGCCGAGAATGCCACGATCAACGGCGTCGACGGGGTGGAGCTGATCGTCGCCGACGGCGCGCTCGCCGATCCGATCATGGCGGGGGCGCCCTATGATCTGGTCATCGCCAATATCCTGGCCGGGCCGCTGATCTCGATGGCGCCCGAACTGGCGGCGATTGCGGGACCGGCGGCGACGTTGGTGCTGGCGGGTCTGCTGGAGACTCAGCGGGCGGATGTGGTCGCTGCCTATGCGGCGTGCGGCTGTTCGCTGGAGGCGGTCGACCGGCGCGGCGACTGGAGCGTGTTGCGGCTGCGCGCTGGGCGGGAGCGGTTCTTGCCGAGCGGGCCGTTCGATCCCAAGGGGCGGGATGGCTGGGCTTTGGATATCTGACTGTCTTTCTCCCCTCCCGCAGGCGGGAGGGGTTGGGGGAGGGCAAGGCCACAGGCGATGGTCTCGGTGAGACTCCGAGCCCTCCCCCCAACCCCCTCCCGCCTGCGGGAGGGGGAGCGCATGCGGCGATTGAATCCCTCTTCTTCTCCCCTCCCGCAGACGAGTTTCAGGTCGGTCATGCCCCCGGCATGATCTAAACGATGCTGGGCATCGTTTACCTGAAACTGGGCTGGGGGAGGGAAGGCGACACGCCATGCGCTCTGATGTTCGCTTACCTCCCCCTTACGAAAACGTCAGCCGCACCATTTGCCATCCCCCCGGCCTCTCGGGCATAAGCCCGCGCAAAGAGTGAAGGAGAGGTCATGGCATCGACGATGGTCGAACTGGAACGCCGCCGCGCGGCCGCGCGTGCCGGCGGGGGCGAGAAGCGCGTCGCCGCGCAGCACGCCAAGGGCAAGCTGACCGCGCGCGAGCGGCTCGACGTGCTGCTCGACGAGGGCAGCTTCGAGGAGCTCGACATGTTCGTCGAGCATAACTGCACCGATTTCGGCATGACCGAACAGATCGTTCCCGGCGACGGCGTGGTGACCGGCTCGGGCACGATCAACGGGCGGCTGGTCTTTGTCTTCAGCCAGGACTTCACCGTCTTCGGCGGATCTCTGTCGGAACGGCACGCTCAGAAGATCTGCAAGATCATGGACATGGCGATGAAGGTCGGCGCGCCCGTGATCGGCCTGAACGATAGCGGCGGCGCGCGCATCCAGGAGGGGGTGGCCTCGCTCGGCGGCTATGCCGAGGTGTTCCAGCGCAACGTGCTGGCGAGCGGCGTGGTGCCGCAGCTCAGCCTCATCATGGGCCCCTGCGCGGGCGGCGCGGTCTATTCGCCGGCGATGACCGACTTCATCTTCATGGTGAAGGATTCGAGCTACATGTTCGTCACCGGCCCCGATGTGGTGAAGACGGTGACCAACGAGGTCGTGACGCAGGAAGCGCTGGGCGGCGCGGTGACGCACACGACCAAGACCGGCGTCGCGGATGTGGCGTTCGAGGACGATATCGAGGCGCTGCTGGCGGCACGCGACTTCATCGACTTCCTGCCCGCCAACAATCGCGAGGGCGTGCCCGAACGGCCGACCGCCGACGCCTGGGACCGGATCGAGGAAAGCCTCGATACGCTGATCCCGGCCAGCGCCAACCAGCCGTATGACATGCATGAGCTGATCGCCAAGGTCGTGGACGAGGGCGATTTCTTCGAGGTCCAGCCCGCGCATGGGGCGAACATCATCACCGGCTTCGGCCGGATCGAGGGGCGCACCGTCGGCTTCGTCGCCAACCAGCCGATGGTGCTGGCGGGGGTGCTCGACATCAACGCATCCCGCAAGGCGGCGCGCTTCGTACGCTTCTGCGACGCGTTCGAGATTCCGATCGTCACCTTTGTCGACGTGCCCGGCTTCCTGCCCGGCACCGCGCAGGAGCATAACGGCATCATCAAGCATGGCGCGAAATTGCTCTTCGCCTATGCCGAGGCGACGGTGCCCAAGATCACGGTCATCACGCGGAAAGCCTATGGCGGCGCCTACGACGTGATGGCGTCGAAGCACTTACGCGGCGACCTCAACTATGCCTGGCCGACCGCCGAGATCGCGGTGATGGGCGCCAAGGGCGCGGTCGAGATCATCTTCCGGGGCCGCACGCCTGAGGAAATCGCCGAGCGCACCGCCGAATATGAGGCGCGCTTCGCCAACCCGTTCGTCGCGGCGTCCAAGGGCTTTGTCGACGAGGTGATCCAGCCGCATTCGACCCGCCGTCGTATCGCACTGGGCCTGCGTAAGCTGCGCAACAAGGACCTCGCGAATCCGTGGAAGAAGCATGACAATCTGCCGCTCTGAGATGATCGCGGGCGGGGTTTCCCTCCCCCATCCCCTCCCGCTTGCGGGAGGGGCGTGTTCGGGGCCAGCGGTCGCCCGGAACCTCTCCCCTCCCGCAGTCGGGAGGGGCCGGGGGAGGGCTGGCGCTGTCCCCACGCCGAAACGCTGGAGGCGCGCATGACCCTGGGCCGCCTCAACCATATCGGCATCGCCACGCCTTCGATCGAGAAGACGGTCGAAACCTATCGCCATCTCCTGGGCGCAGAGGCGATCGGCGCGCCGTTCGACCTGCCCGCACAGGGCGTGCGGGTGTGCTTCATCGACGCGCCGAACACCCAGATCGAGGTGATCCAGCCAATCGACGAAACCTCCCCCATCGCCAATTTTCTGAAGAAGAACCCAGGCGGTGGGCAGCATCATCTATGCTTCGAGGTCGCCGACATCCCCGCCGCCGTCGCCGAATTGCAGGCCAAGGGTGCGACCCTGTTGGGCCAGCCGCGCATCGGCGCGCATGGCACGCCGGTCGTGTTCCTCCACCCGCGCGACATGGGCGGCGTGCTGGTCGAACTGATGGAAACGCCGGGAGAGGGGCATTGAGCGAACCCATGTTGTTGACGGAACGGCGCGGCGACGTCCTGGTCCTGACGCTCAACCGGCCCGAACGGCTGAATGCCGCGCCCCCGGCATTGTTCGATGCTATCCGTGAAGCGCTGGAGGCACGCGGCGATGCGCGCGCGATGCTGATCGCGGGCGAGGGCCGGGCCTTCTGCTCGGGCGCGGACATATCGGGCGGCGATGTCGGCCCCGACACCGTCCACCGCGCGCTGGTCGAGCATTACAACCCCGCCATGCTGGCGCTCGCCGACCTGCCCATTCCGGTGGTCAGCGCGGTGCGCGGGGCGGCGGCGGGGATCGGGTGCAGCCTGGCGCTCGCCGCCGATTTCTGCGTGGCGAGCGAGAGCGCCTATTTCCTCCACGCCTTCGTCAATATCGGGCTCGTCCCCGATGGCGGGGCGAGCTGGATGTTGCCGCGTCTGATCGGCCGCGCCCATGCCGCCGAGATGATGATGCTGGGCGAGCGTGTTCCGGCGGCGAAGGCGCTCGACTGGGGCATGATCCACAAGGTCGTGGCCGACGATGTGCTCGACGCAGAAGCCTTTGCGCTGGCCGAGCGGCTGGCGGCGGGGCCGAGCGTCGCGCTGGGCCTGATGCGTCGTGCGCTCCAGGCGGGTTTCGAGAGCGACTATGCCACCGCGCTGGCCCGCGAGGCGGAGGACCAGCGCAGAGCCCGCGCGACGCTGGACGGTGAGGAAGGCGGCCGGGCCTTTTTCGAGCGGCGTCCCCCGCGTTTCCTGGGGCGATGAGACTTGCGCGCGAATGATGATTTCGCTCTAGTGAAAGAAAATAAGCGTCGCGCGTAACGAATGGATTAGGAGTGGCCGATGGCCGAACGCCCCGACCTGTCTGACTGGGAAGCCCTTGCCGCCCGTGAGGTGAAGGGGCGCAACCTCGACTGGCAGACGCCGGAGGGGATCACGGTCAAGCCGCTCTACACGGCTGCCGATGTGCGGGAGGACCCCGGCCTGCCGGGCTTTGCGCCGTTCACGCGCGGGGTTCGGGCCAGCATGTATGCGGGTCGCCCCTGGACGATCCGGCAATATGCGGGCTTCTCGACCGCCGAGGAGTCGAACGCCTTCTACCGGCGCAATCTGGCGGCGGGGCAGAAGGGGCTGTCGGTCGCCTTCGATCTGGCCACCCACCGGGGCTATGACAGCGACCACCCGCGCGTGACCGGCGATGTCGGCAAGGCGGGCGTCGCGATCGACACGGTCGAGGATATGAAGATCCTGTTCGACGGCATTCCGCTCGATGCCATGTCGGTCAGCATGACGATGAACGGCGCGGTGATCCCGGTGCTGGCCTTCTTCATCGTCGCGGCCGAGGAACAGGGGGTTCATCGCTCCAAGCTGGAAGGGACCATCCAGAACGACATCCTCAAGGAGTTCATGGTCCGCAACACGTACATCTACCCGCCCGAACCCTCGATGCGGATCATCTCGGACATCTTCGGCTATACATCCGCCGAGATGCCGAAGTTCAACAGCATCTCGATTTCGGGCTATCACATGCAGGAGGCCGGGGCGACGCAGCTCCAGGAGCTGGCCTTCACCATCGCCGACGGCATGGAATATGTGAAATACGGTGTCGCCTCGGGCCTCGACATCGACAAGTTTGCCGGGCGCCTGTCCTTCTTCTTTGCGATCGGCATGAACTTCTTCATGGAGGTCGCCAAGCTGCGCGCCGCGCGCGTGCTGTGGCACCGGGCGATGACGCAGCTGGGCGCGAAGGACGAGCGCTCCAAGATGCTGCGCACCCATTGCCAGACATCGGGCGTGTCGCTGACCGAGCAGGACCCGTATAACAACGTCATCCGCACCACCATCGAGGCGATGGCGGCGATGCTGGGCGGCACCCAGTCGCTTCACACCAATGCGCTGGACGAAGCGATCGCGCTGCCCACCGACTTCTCCGCCCGGATCGCGCGCAACACGCAGATCGTGTTGCAGGAGGAAACGGGGATGACCAAGGTCGTCGATCCGCTGGGCGGCAGCTATTATGTCGAGAGCCTGACGCAATCGCTGGTCGACGGCGCCTGGGAATTGATCGAGCGGATCGAGTCCGAAGGCGGCATGGCGAAAGCGGTCGCGGCGGGCTGGCCCAAGGCGATGATTGAGGAAGCCGCCGCCGCCCGCGCGGCCAAGGTCGACCGGGGCGAGGATGTGATCGTCGGGGTCAACAAATACCGGCTGGCCGATGAAGCGCCGGTGGAAATTCTCGACATCGACAATCATGCGGTGCGCGCGGGCCAGGTAGCGCGGATCGGCCGGGTGAAAGCCGCCCGCGATGAGGCCGTGTGCCGGGCGGCGCTGGATGCCCTGCGCGAAGCTGCCCAAAATCCTCCTCAAGCTCGTCTTGGGGAGGGGGACCATCCGAAGGATGGTGGAGGGGCCGGGGCTGACGTCGCCGCCCCTCCACCACCGGCTGCGCCGGCGGTCCCCCTCCCCGAGCAAGCTCAGGGAGGATTGGGGAATAATCTCCTTGCCTTGGCCGTGGAGGCGGCACGGGCACGGGCGACCTTGGGCGAGATTTCCTCGGCGCTGGAGGACGTGTTCGGCCGCTACGGGACCCAGCCGACCCCGGTCTCGGGGGTGTACGGCGGCGCTTACGCCGAAGACGAACGCTGGGCGCGCTTGATCCGGGGCGTCGAGGCCGTGGAACGCCGTCTCGGCCGCAAGCCCCGGCTGTTCGTCGCCAAGATGGGCCAGGACGGGCATGACCGGGGCGCGAACCTCGTCTCCTCGATGTTCGGCGATCTGGGGTTCGAGGTCGTGCCCGGCCCGCTCTTCCAGACACCGGCGGAAGCCGCGCAGATCGCGCTCACCCGCGACGTCGATGTCGTCGGCGCCTCCAGCCTCGCCGCCGGGCACAAGACCCTGATCCCCGAGCTGATCGGCCATCTCCGCGAGGCGGGCCGCGCGGATATCAAGGTGATCGCGGGTGGCGTTATTCCCGCACAGGACTATCAGGCGCTGTATGATGCCGGGGTGCAGGCGATTTTCGGCCCCGGCACCAATCTTGTGAAAGCGGCCGAGGATGTGCTGAGGCTGCTGGGCCATAATATGCCGCCCGAGACGGGCGAATGACAGGACGAAGGACATGACGACGACCACCGCGCTGCGCCCCGAGGCGACGAGCTTGCGCACAGACTGGACCCGCGCCGAGATCGCTGCGCTGTTCGACCTGCCCTTCACCGAGCTGCTGTTCCGCGCGGCCGAGGTGCACCGCGCGCATCATGCGGCGGACGAGGTGCAGCTGTGCACTTTGTGTTCGATCAAGACCGGCGGCTGCCCCGAGGATTGCGGCTATTGCTCGCAAAGCGCCTCGGCCGAGAGCGACGTGAAGGCCGAGAAGCTGATGGACGTAGACGCGGTGCTGGCGGCGGCGGCAGACGCCAAGGCGGCGGGCTCGCAGCGTTTCTGCATGGGCGCGGCGTGGCGCAGCCCCAAGGAGCGCGACATGGACAAGGTCGTCGCCATGGTCGAGGGCGTGAAGGCCATGGGGCTGGAGACCTGCATGACGCTGGGGATGCTGGATGCGCCCCAGGCACAGCGGCTGGCCGCGGCGGGTCTCGATTACTACAACCACAATATCGACACCTCGCCGGAGAACTACGCCAACGTCATCACGACGCGCTGTTTCGAGGACCGGCTGGAGACGCTGTCGAACGTGCGCGAGGCGGGCATTTCGGTCTGCTGCGGCGGGATCGTCGGCATGGGCGAGACGCGGGGCGACCGCGTCGGCTTCGTCCATGCGCTGGCCACTCTGCCGCGCCACCCCGAAAGCGTGCCGGTCAACGCGCTGGTCCCGGTCAAGGGCACGGTGCTGGGCGACATGCTGGCCGATACGCCGCTCGCGCGGATCGACGATATCGAGTTCGTCCGCACCGTCGCGGTCGCGCGCATCACCATGCCGATGAGCATGGTCCGCCTGTCGGCGGGCCGCGAGAGCATGTCGGCGTCGACGCAGGCCTTGTGCTTCCTGGCGGGGGCGAACTCGATCTTCACCGGCGACAAGCTGCTGACGGCAGGCAATGCGGGCGACGATGCGGATGCGGCGCTGTTCGCCAAGCTCGGCCTGAAGCCGATGGAAGGCGCCGAACCGATGCGGATCGCGGCGGAGTGACCGTTCCACCGCCCTGTTCCCCGGCGAAGGCCGGGGCCCAGTTGCGGTGAGCCCTTGATGGCGCGTGACAGATGCCTCCCCCGAGGAGCCACGGCGCGCCATCGGCTACAGGGAAACCGGACCCCGGCCTTCGCCGGGGAACGGCTCTGAATTTCGACACGGACCAACGACATAAAAGGAGAGGTACCCCCGTGTTCCAGAAGATTCTGATCGCCAATCGCGGGGAAATCGCGTGCCGGGTGATCCGCACCGCCCGCGCGATGGGTATCGCCACCGTCGCGGTATATTCCGACGCCGATGCGGGCGCGCCGCATGTCCGGCTGGCCGATGAATCGGTGCGCCTGGGCCCCGCGCCCGCCGCCGAAAGCTACCTCAAGGCCGAGTTGATCCTCGCCGCCGCGAAAGCCACGGGCGCAGATGCGATCCATCCCGGCTATGGCTTCCTGTCCGAGCGCGAGAGCTTCGCCAAGGCCTGTGCCGAGGCGGGTGTCGCGTTCATCGGCCCGCCGCCGAATGCCATTGCCGCGATGGGCGACAAGATCGAATCGAAGAAGCTCGCCAAGGCGGCGGGCGTCAATGTCGTCCCCGGCTATCTGGGCGAGATCGCCGATACCGAGGAAGCGGTGCGAATCGCGTCGGATATCGGCTTTCCGGTGATGATGAAGGCCAGCGCGGGCGGCGGCGGCAAGGGGATGCGCCTCGCCTGGTCCGAGGCCGATGTCCGCGAAGGCTTCGAGGCGACCAAGCGCGAAGGGCTGGCCAGCTTCGGCGACGACCGCGTCTTCATCGAGAAGTTCATCGAATCGCCGCGCCACATCGAAATCCAGGTGCTCGGCGACCAGCATGGCAATATCGTCTATCTGGGCGAGCGCGAATGTTCGGTCCAGCGCCGCCACCAGAAGGTGGTCGAGGAAGCCCCGTCGCCCTTCGTCACCCCCGAGATGCGCCGCGCCATGGGCGAGCAGGCGGTCGCGCTGGCGCGTGCGGTCGGCTATTATTCGGCGGGCACCGTCGAGCTGATCGTCTCGGGCGCGGATACCACCGGCAAGAGCTTCTACTTCCTCGAGATGAACACCCGCCTCCAGGTCGAGCATCCCGTCACGGAAGAGATCACCGGCCTCGATCTGGTCGAACAGATGATCCGCGTGGCCGCCGGTGAACCTTTGGCCTTCACGCAGGACGCGGTGACGCTGACCGGCTGGGCGATCGAGAATCGCGTCTATGCCGAGGACCCGTATCGCGGCTTCCTGCCCTCGACCGGGCGGCTGGTCCGCTACAACCCGCCCGCCGAGCAGGCTGATGACACCGTCCGCGTCCGGGTCGACGATGGCGTCGCCGAGGGCGGTGAGGTCAGCATGTTCTACGACCCGATGATCGCCAAGCTCGTCACCTGGGCCCCGACCCGCGAAGCCGCGATCGACGCGCAGATCGCCGCGCTCGACGCGTTCGAGATCGTCGGGCCGGGCACCAATATCGACTTCGTCTCCGCGCTGATGCAGCATCCCCGCTTCCGGTCCGGCGCGCTGTCGACCGGCTTCATCGCCGAGGAATATCCCGAGGGCTTCAGGGGCGCGCCTGCGTCGGAGGAACTGACCCGGACGCTCGCCGCTATCGCGGCCTTCGCCGCCACGGCCGAGGCGGACCGCGCGCGTCGCATCGACGGCCAATTGGGCCACCGGTTGCAGCCGCCCGCCGACTGGACGGTGCGGATCGGCGGGGTCGACCATGCGGTGAACGTGTCGACCGAGGGCTTGCGTGTCGACGGTGTGGGCCTGGACCTGGAGATCGCCTATACGCCGGGCGACCGGATGATCGCGGTCGAGGACGAGGCAGGCGAAACCCTCCATGTCCGCATTGCGAAAACCCGCACCGGCTTCCGCCTGACAACGCGGGGGGCCAGCCATCAGGTCCGCGTCCTGCCCGCCCGCGCGGCGGCCTATGCGCGGCACTTGATCGAGAAGGTGCCGCCCGACCTGTCCAAATTCCTGATCGCGCCGATGCCGGGCCTGCTCGTCCGCCTCGACGTGGCCGAGGGCGACAAGGTCGAGGCGGGGCAGCCGCTCGCTGTCGTCGAGGCGATGAAGATGGAGAACATCCTGCGCGCGGCCAAGACGGGGACGGTCAAGACGATCTCTGCCAAGGCGGGCGACAGCCTGGCCGTGGATGCGGTGATCCTGGAACTGGAGTAAGCCAAAAACACCCTCACCCTTCCGGCGCTCGGCGCCTCCCTCCCTCTCCCGGCGGGAGAGGGAAGGGCCCCGCCCGCGATAGCGGGTGGGAAGGGTGAGGGCGGGTTATTGGACCGGCATCTCCGCGAGCGCCAAGATGCGCTCGGCGTCCGCCAGGTGAAGCCGCTCGACCATCTGCCCGTCCAGCCGGATCGCCCCCAGCGCCGTTTGCGCGGGATCGGCAAAGGCCGCGACCACCCGCTTGGCCCATGCGATCTCTGCCGCATCCGGCCCGAACCCCCTATTCGCCGCCGCGATCTGGTTGGGGTGGATCAGCGTCTTGCCGTCAAAGCCCAGCCGCCGTCCCTCGGCACATTCGACGGCCAGTCGCTCCGGCGCGTCGAGGGCGTTGCATACGCCGTCCAGTGCGATCAGCCCGGCGCTGCGGGCCGCGACGACGATCTGCACACGCAGTGGCAGCAGCGCCTCGGCTGCGGGCGGCGAGGGCAGGCGCATTTCCTTGGCCAGGTCGTTGGTCCCCGCGATCAGCGCCGTCAGGCCCAGTTCGGCCGCTGCCTGGGCGATCACGCCCAGGGACAGGATGCCGCGACACGTCTCGATCATCGCCCAGAGCGGCACGTTCGGTCCCAGCGCGGCACGAGCGGTCGCAAGAGTCGCGACATCGTCGACCTTGGGGATCAGCACCGCCGCCGGTCGCGCGCTCGCCAGCGCCGTCAGGTCGTCCGCCGCATGGGGGGTATCCAGGCCGTTCGTTCGCACGACCAGCAGCCGGTCGCCAAAGCCGCCTTCGCGCACCGCTGCCACCGCCGCCGCGCGCGCATCGGTCTTGGCGTCGGGGGCGACCGCATCCTCCAGGTCCAGTATTGCCGCATCGCTGTCGAGCGTGCGCGCCTTGGTGATGGCGCGGGGGTTGGAGGCGGGGAGGAACAGGGCGCTGCGCAGGATCATGGTGCCAGCATAGACGGGCGGGGACACCGCCGTCACGCCTCTGGTGCCATGGCCGTTTCCTACCCATAATGTCAGGATTGCAAAGCCGACTCCACCATCCCGGCGAAGACCGCGATTCAGCAGGGATTGCCGGGCAAATGGCGCCTATCCTGGACCCCGGCCCTTGCCGGGGTGAGGCACAGGGGACGGTAGGGGCATCGAAACGGGGAAAGATCGCAATGACGGCTGCGCTGTTGCTTTTGGGTCTGACGATATTGCTACGCTGTTGTCCGGCCTTGCCGGTCAGCCGCTGGCTGGCGGCGTTTCTAGTCGCCGCTCCGGCCAGGCTGCTGAACCGCATCCGACCGGGGCATTGGGCGATGATGGCGCTGGGCGTCGCGCTGCTCGGGCTCGCCATCTGGTTCGAGATCGACGAGATTCGGATGCTCGCCGCAGCGGCCGGGTCGATGGGCGATCTGGTGATGCTCGCCTCGGCGATCGAATGGGGCGGGGTGGCCGAACTGGCCATGGCGGCGATGCTGTCCTCCTCGATGCTGTCGCGCTGGCCGGTGTTCCGCCGCTGGGCCGGGCGGATCACGGCAAGCCGGGCCACGCGTCCGCGCCGGCCGGAGCGTGCCGCCAATGACGGCGACGACAGTGAGGGACGACGACTCGCCGCCTGACATGCATACGGGCGCGGAACGAAAGCAGGAGGCCGCCGTTCACCGCCTGAATGCTCCGTGGTCCGCGCCTCGCCAAGATTCCAGCGCGTTTCGCGTGGCTTGGACCATGCGTCGCGCTTTCCGCCTGCGAGCCGGGCATATTGAACCCGGCCGGGCCGATCGCCTCGGGCGAGCGTAGCATCTTCTTCAATTCGCTGGCGGTGATGCTGGCCATCGTCGTGCCGGTGATCGTCTTGGCCTTCGCCTTTGGCTGGTGGTACCGCGCGAGCAACACCCGCGCCAAGCATCTGCCCGAATGGGCCTATTCGGGGCGGCTGGAGCTGCTGGTCTGGTCGATCCCGGCGCTCGCCATCATGTTCCTGGGCGGCATCGCCTGGATCGGCAGCCATGATCTCGACCCGCCCAAGCCCATCGCCTCAAAGGCGAAGACGATGACCGTGGAGGTCGTCGCGACCGACTGGAAATGGCTGTTCCTCTATCCCGAACAGGGGATCGCGACGATCAACCGGCTGGTCGTGCCGGTCGGCACGCCGGTGAAGTTCCGCATCACCTCGGCAGGGGTCATGAACAGCTTCTTCGTGCCGCAGCTGGGCAGCCAGATCTACGCCATGTCGGGCATGGATTCCACGCTTCACCTGCGCGCCGACAAGGCTGGGCGCTATCGCGGGCTGTCGGCGCATTATAGCGGGGAGGGCTTTGCCGATATGGACTTCTTCGTCGACGCGGTGCCGCAGGGCGCCTTCGACCGCTTCGTCGCGACTGCGCGCGGGGGGCAGGGCAAGACGCTCGACTGGGCCGAGTTCGTCGCGATGGCGCATCCCAGCCGCAATGTCCGCCCCGCCAGCTATCCTCGGCTTCAGCCCGGTCTTTACGACCAGATCGTGATGCGCAACGGCGCGCCGGAGGCGGACCAGGCCAAGGACGGGCGCGAGCAATGAGCCTGACCGGCAAGCTCGGCTGGGACTCGATCCCGTTCCACGAACCGCTGCCGCTGGTGTCGGCGGGCGTGATCGGGCTGGTGCTGCTGGGCGTGTTCGTCTGGGTGTGGCGGCGCGGGCATCTGCCGTACATTTGGAACGAATGGATCACGAGCGTCGACCACAAGCGTATCGGCATCATGTACTGCCTGTTGGCGGGCGTGATGCTGTTGCGCGGCTTTTCCGACGCGCTGCTGATGCGCTCGCAACAGGCGCTGGCCTATAATAGCGAGGGCTATCTGCCGCCGGATCATTATGACCAGATCTTCTCGGCGCACGGGACGATCATGATCTTCTTCGTGGCCATGCCCTTCATGATCGGCCTCATGAATTTCGTCGTGCCGCTGCAACTGGGCGTGCGCGACGTGGCGTTCCCGACGCTCAATTCGGTCAGCTTCTGGCTGACGTGCAGCGGCGCATTGCTGGTCAATATGAGCCTGGTCATCGGCGAGTTCGCCAAGACCGGCTGGCTGGTCTATCCGCCGCTGTCCGAGCTGCGCTTCTCGCCCGGGGTCGGCGTCGATTATTATCTCTGGGCGCTGCAGATATCGGGGATGGGCACGCTGCTGTCCGGCGTGAACCTCGTCACCACCATATTGAAGATGCGCGCGCCGGGCATGGGATACAGCCGGATGCCGATGTTCACTTGGACGTCGCTGGCCTCCAACCTGCTGATCGTCGCGGCTTTCCCGGTGCTGACCGCCGTGCTCGGGATGCTGATCCTCGACCGCTATCTGGGCTTCCACTTCTTCACGAGCGATGCGGGCGGCAACCAGATGATGTTCGTGAACCTCATCTGGGCCTGGGGCCATCCGGAAGTTTATATCCTGATCCTGCCCGCCTTCGGCGTGTTTTCCGAGATCATCTCGACCTTCTCGTCCAAGCCGCTCTTCGGCTATCGTTCGATGGTCATCGCGACTATGGTGATCTGCATCCTGTCCTTCATGGTCTGGCTGCACCATTTCTTCACCATGGGGGCAGGCGCCGACGTCAACGGCTTCTTCGGCATCACGACGATGATCATCGCGGTGCCGACCGGGGTAAAGGTCTTCAACTGGCTGTTCACCATGTATGGCGGGCGTATCCGCTATTCGTCGATGATGCTGTGGTCGATCGGGTTCATCGTCACCTTCGTGATCGGCGGCATGACGGGCGTGATGCTGGCGGTGCCCCCGGCCGATTTCGTGCTGCACAACTCGCTGTTCCTGGTCGCGCATTTCCACAATGTCATCATCGGCGGTGTGCTGTTCGGCGCCTTTGCGGGCTTTACCTTCTGGTTCCCCAAGATGTTCGGCTTCACCCTGGACGAGATCTGGGGGAAGCGTGCCTTCTGGTTGTGGATCAGTGGCTTCTATGTCGCCTTCATGCCGCTCTACGTGCTGGGTCTGATGGGCATGACGCGGCGGATGCAGCATTATGACGTGCCCGGCTGGCATCCCTGGCTGATCGTGGCGGGGATCGGGGCGCTGCTGATCCTGGGCGGGATCATCTGTCAGGTCATGATGCTCTATGTCTCGATCAAGAACCGGAAAGACCGGGTCGATGAGAGCGGCGACCCGTGGGACGGGCGCACGCTGGAATGGATCACCAGCTCGCCGCCGCCGGTCTTCAACTTCGCGGTGCTGCCCGATGTGAAGGGCGAGGAAGCCTATTGGGGTATCAAGGCCAAGGCGCGCGAGAACCGGCGCCTGTCCGACCGCCCCGATTACGAGCCGATCGAGATGCCGCGCAATTCGCCGACCGGTGTCGTGAGCGCCTTCTTCGCCACCGCCATGGGCTTTGCGCTGATCTGGCATATCTGGTGGCTGGTGATCCTGGGCTTTTTCGGCGCGTGGGGGACGTTCGTGGTCTTCGCGTGGCGCGATAAGGCGGAGTATGAAATCCCGGTCGACGAGGTCGAACGGCTGGACCAGGCGCGCCGTCGCAGCAAGGCGACTTTGCTCGACCTGCCCGAAGAGGCACTGTCATGAGCGGCGCGGCACAGACTCATGATCCCAACAAGCTGGGCCGCGCGGCCGAGCCCAATCCGGACGGCCCCGCGCCCAAGCGGATCGTCGTGTCTTATGGCTTCTGGATCTTCCTGCTGTCGGACTTCATCCTGTTCGCCTGCTTCTTTGCCGGATATGCGGTGCTGAAGGATGCGACAGCTGGCGGCCCCTCGGGCAAGGACCTGTTCGAGCTGAAGCTGGTCGAGACGGAGACGGTGCTCCTTCTCCTCTCCAGCTTTGCCTGCGGCCTTGCGGGGATTGCGACGCTGGCGCGCGACATGCGCTGGTTCCAGATCGCGATGGCGGCGACCGGGCTGCTCGGCGCCGGGTTCCTGGCGCTGGAAGCCTATGAGTTCCTCCACCTGATCGGCGAAGGCGCGGGGCCGGGGCGCAGCGCGTTCCTGTCGGCCTTTTTCGCGCTGGTCGGGTGCCATGGGTTGCACGTCACGCTGGGGCTGCTCTGGCTGACGACGATGATGGCGCAGACCTGGGCCAAGGGGTTTCGCGAAGACATATTGCGCCGCATCCTGTGCTTCAGCCTGTTCTGGCACGCGCTCGACATCATCTGGGTGGCGCTGTTCACCATGGTCTATCTGATGGGAGTGCGGGGATGAGCCAGCGGCCCGACGAGGAAATGGCCCGCGACGAAACCGCGCCGGGTGTCGATGGCGAGCGCGACTCGATCGTCGGCGGCATCCGCAGCTATGCGATCGGGCTGGTTGCCGCGGCGATCCTGACCACGGCGTCCTTCGCGCTCGTCCAGTTCGACATCGTCTGGGGGCCCGCCGTCCCCGCCGCGCTGGTGGCGCTGGCGATCGGGCAGATGGGGGTGCATCTGGTGTTCTTCCTGCACATCACCACCGGGCCCGACAACAGCAACAATGTGCTGGCGCTGTTGTTCGGGGTGCTGATCGTGGCGCTGGTGCTGCTGGGGTCCATCTGGATCATGGGGCATTTGAACCACAATCTGATGGGGCCGATGGCGACGCCTTAGCTCTGGATCGCCGGTCCCCGGATGGCGGAGACGCCGCGTGCCCGGTCGAAGCGGAGGATCAGGCTTTCGTCGCCGAGCGGCAGGTGCAGCGCGAAGCCGTCGCCGTTCCAGTCGTCGGGTCCCATGGAATCGCCCGATAGCGTGCGCCATTCGGCCGCTTCCAGCCAGTCGGTCCAGTCGAGCGGCGTCTCGCGACGGAAGGCGCTAAGCGCGGCGACGAAATCCTCCAGCGCCTCGTCACGATTCGCCCAGTCGAGCCAGGTCGTGTCATTGTCCTGCGCATAGCCGTTATTGTTGCCCCGCTGGCTGCGGCCGAACTCGTCGCCGGCGGTCAGCATCGGGGTGCCGCGCGACAGGAACAGCGTGGCCAGCATCGCGCGGACGGATTGCTGGCGGGCATGAAGGATGGCCGGATCGTCGGTCGGCCCCTCTCGCCCATGGTTCCACGCCACCTCGTCACTATGCCCGTCGCGATTGTCCTCGCCATTGGCGTGGTTGTGGCGCTCGGCAAAGGCGGTCATGTCGGCCAGGGTGAAGCCGTCGTGTGCGGCAACGAAATTGACCGAGCGGCTGGCCGGGCTGCTAAAGACATCCGCCGACCCCGCGATCCGCGTCGCCAGGTCGCCGCTGCGCCCGTCGCCGCGCCAGAAGCGGCGCACCTGATCGCGGTATCTATCGTTCCACTCCAGCCAATGCTCGGGAAAGGCCCCGAGTTGATAGCCGCCGGGGCCGATGTCCCAGGGTTCGGCGATCATGATGCGGCTGGACAGGATCGGGTCGGCGGCGATCTCGGCAAAGATCGGCGCGTGCGGATCGAACCCCGGCCCGCGCGCCAGCACCGGCGCGAGGTCGAAGCGGAAGCCGTCCACCCCCGCCCGTGCGAAATGGCGCAAGCTATCCAGGATCATGGCGCGCACGCTCGGGCGGCTGGCGTCGAGCGTGTTGCCGGTCCCTGCGTCGTTGATCAGCGTTCCCTCGGCGGTGCGGGCATAGACGTCCGGGTCCAGTCCCCGGAAGGACAGCGTCCCGCCCTGCACATCGCTCTCGCCCATATGGTTGAACACGAGGTCGAGGATGACGCCGATCCCCGCCTCGCGGAGCGCCGCGACGGTGGCGACCAGCTCGGCGACACCGCCCGGCACCCGTTCGGGGCAGAGCGCCATCGGCACGACCGGGTTATAACCCCAGGCATTGCGCAGGCCGAGCGGCGGCAGATGCCGCTCGTCGATCGCGGCGGTGATCGGCATCAGTTCGACCGCCGCCACACCCAGCTTGCGCAGGTGATCGAGCACCGCCGGATGCGCGAGCGCCGCCAGCGTGCCCCGCTGTTCCGGCGGAATGGCGGGATGGCGCATCGAGAAGCCGCGTATGTTCAGCTCATAGATCAGCCCGCCCGGCTGAAAGAGCGGCGGGGCTGGGGACTCGGTCAGCGGGGCGACGACGCGGGCGCGCGGGACGATGTCGGCGGTGTCCTCGCCATATCGGCCAAGGCGCGGGGACTGGACGAAGGGGCGGTCGAGTTCGAGCGCATATGGGTCGACCAGCAGCTTGGCGGGGTCGAACCACAGGTGGCACGCCGGGTCGTACTCGCCATGCGCGCGATAGCCGTAGAGATGGGCAGGGCCGGGAACGGTGGCGCTCCAGACATCGCCCTCGCGGGTCATGGCGACGCGGCGTTCCTGCGGGCCGTCGAACAGGCACAATTCCACCCGATCGGCGGTCGAGCGGACGGCGAAGCGGGTGCCGCCGGGGACCGGCGTTGCGCCGAGGGGGAGGGCGGGCTGATTCGTCATGGCGGCAGCATGGCAATTCCTCCCCTGTAAGGGGAGGGGGACCGCCGCGAAGCGGTGGTGGAGGGGTGTTCCCGCTGATGGTGACACCCCTCCGTCAGTCCTGCGGACTGCCACCTCCCCTTGCAGGGGAGGAAGAAGGTAGGATCACGTCACCACATCGGGTTCGGTGCGCCCGGTGTGCTGGGTGATCCCGGCGATCTCGTCTGCCGCCGCGATGATGTCGGCGAGCATCTCGGGCGTCTCGCGGTCGAGTTCGTCGTCCGAGTAGCGCTCCAGATACACCCGCAGGGTCGCGCCGCTGGTGCCGGTGCCCGACAGGCGGAACACGACGCGGCTGCCGCCCACGAACAGCACGCGAATGCCCTGGTTGCGGCTGACCGACTGGTCAGTCGGGTCGGTATAGGCGAAGTCGTCCGCCGTCTCGACCGTCAGCCCGGCGAACGTTTCGCCCGGCAGGGTCGGCAGCTTGGCGCGCAGGTCCGCCATCAGCGCATCGGCGCGCTCGCTCTCGACGCCCTCATAGTCATGACGCGCATAGTAATTGCGGCCATAAGTCGCCCAGTGATCGCGCGCGATCTGGTCGACCGACTTGCCCGAGGCGGCGAGGATGTTGAGCCAGAGCAGCACCGCCCACAGCCCGTCCTTCTCACGCACATGGTCCGAGCCCGTCCCTGCGCTCTCCTCGCCGCAGATGGTCGCCATCCCGGCATCAAGCAGATTACCGAAGAACTTCCATCCGGTCGGCGTTTCGTACGCCGGGATGCCCAACTTCTCGGCCACGCGGTCGGCGGCGGCGCTGGTCGGCATGGAACGCGCGATGCCCTTCAGGCCACCGGCATAAGCGGGCGCCAGATGCGCATTCGCCGCCAGCATCGCCAGGCTGTCCGAGGGCGTGACGAAGCGCCCGCGCCCGATGATCAGGTTACGGTCGCCGTCCCCGTCCGACGCCGCACCGAAATCGGGCGCGTCGGGGGCCATCATCCGGTCGTACAGCTCTTTCGCATGGACCAGATTGGGGTCGGGATGATGCCCGCCGAAATCGGGGAACGGGGTGCCGTTGCGGACCGTGCCCTTGGCAAAGCCCAGCCGGTTCTCCAGGATTTCGGTCGCATACGGCCCGGTCACCGCGCTCATCGCGTCGAACGACATGGTGAAGCCGCCCTCGACCGCTGCTCGAATCGCGGCGAAGTCGAACAGGCTTTCCATGAGTGCGGCATAGTCGGTGACCGAATCGATCACTTCGACGGTCATGCCGCCCACCGTCACCTCGCCCAGCGTATCGAGGTCGATGTCGTCCGCCTCGACCGTCAGCCAGCGGCTGATCGTCTTGGTGTTGGCATGGATCGCGTCGGTCACCTTTTCAGGCGCGGGGCCGCCATTCGCGATATTGTATTTGATGCCGAAGTCTTCGTCCGGCCCGCCGGGATTGTGGCTGGCGGACAGGACCAGCCCGCCCAGCGCCTTACGTTGACGGATCACGTTGCTCGCCGCCGGGGTCGACAATATGCCGCCCTGGCCGACGACCACGCGCGCAAAGCCGTTCGCCGCCGCCATGCGGATCGCGACTTGGATCACCTCTCGGTTCAGGAAGCGGCCGTCGCCGCCGATCACCAGCGTCTGGCCGATCTTCTCGTCACCTAGCGCGTCGAACACCGACTGGAGGAAATTCTCGGCATAGTTGGGCTGCTGAAAGACCCGGACCTTCTTGCGCAGGCCGGATGTGCCCGGCTTCTGGTCGAGATAGGGCTCGGTCGCGACGGTCTTGATCATGGGTTCCCCAGCACGGATCGATAGAGTTCGGCATAGTGGCGGCCGCTATGGTGCCAGCTATAGTCGGCATTCATGCCATTGACCTGCATGGTCCGCCATTGGTCTTGATCGGCATATAGTCTCATAGTGCGACGCAGCACCGCGACGATATTGTCGGTGGTGACATTGTCGAATTGCAGCCCGGTGGGCACGCCCATGGCAAGCGCGGCCTCGTTGGCGTCGATGATCGTGTCGGCCAGTCCGCCGGTGCGGGCTACTACGGGGACGCAGCCATAGGCCAGGCCGTAAAGCTGGGTAAGGCCGCACGGCTCGAACCGCGAGGGGATCAGGATCGCGTCGCACCCGCCCTGAAGCAGATGGGACACCGGCTCGTCATAGCCGATCCGCACCGCGACCCGGCCGGGATGGCGCAGCGCGGCCGTGGCGAAGGCGATCTCCAGCGCCGGGTCGCCCGTGCCCAGCACGATCAGCCGTCCACCCAGCGCGACCAGATCGTCCACCACCTCGACCAGCACGTCCATGCCCTTTTGCCAGGTCAGGCGGCTGATGACGGTGAAGATCGGGCTATCATCCTCGTCCAGCCCGAACGCCTTTTCGACCGCGCGCTTGTTGGCGATACGATCGTCCAGTGTCTCGACGGAGAAGGGGACGGGCAGGGCGGCATCGGCCCCGGGGCTCCAGATGGCCGGGTCGATGCCGTTGACGATGCCGCTGACGCACTCGGCGCGGGCGGCGATCAGGCCCTCCAGCCCCATGCCATACTGCGCGCGGTGGATTTCCTCGGCATAGGTGGGGCTGACCGTAGTGATCGCGTCGGCGGTGCGCAGGCCGGCCTTCAGATAGCCGATCTGGCCATAATATTCGACGCCGTCGACCGACCAAGCCTCCG
Source organism: uncultured Sphingomonas sp. (assembly GCF_913062585.1). Classification (GTDB taxonomy): domain Bacteria; phylum Pseudomonadota; class Alphaproteobacteria; order Sphingomonadales; family Sphingomonadaceae; genus Sphingomonas. The sequence continues at coordinate 30,752 of NZ_CAJXWX010000011.1, forward strand.
CCGGCAGTCCCAGATCGGGGAAGTGGTGCGCCGCGAACGAGCCCTGAAAGGCGATATTGTGAATGGTGACGATGCTCTTGGCGACCTTGCCCGGGCCGGGGGCATAATGGAGGAAGGCGGGAGCGAGCGCTGCCTGCCAGTCATGCGCGTGGAGCAGGTCGAAATCATAACCCGGCACCGCGCCAGAGGCGAGGTCCGCGCCTGCCCGCGCCAGCACGGCGAAGCGCCGCCAATTGTCGGGCCAGTCGTTCCCGGCATTGTCGACATAGGGAAGCCCCTCGCGCGCCCAAAGCTGCGGCGCCTCGATCACCAGCAGCCGGTGGGTGCCGATCATCGCCTCGCGCAGCCAGGCCTCGGTGCCGATGATGTGCGTCCAGTGATGGACGCGCGGCGCGTCCTCGCCGATCGCGCGCATGACCTTCGGAAAGCCGGGGATCAGCGTGGTGACGGCGATGTCGTGCGGCGCCAGCGCCTCGGGCAGCGCGCCGACCACATCGGCCAGGCCGCCGGTCTTGATGAGTGGGAACGCCTCCGAGGCGACCGACAGGACGGAAAGGGTCATGGGGACTTTCAGTTGGCCAGACGGTCGATCATCGGCTGTGTGATCAGGCAGATGCCCTTATCGGTGCGGCGGAACCGGTGCCCGTCGAGCACCGGGTCTTCGCCGACCACCAGCCCGTCGGGAATCTTGACGCCGCGATCCAGGATCACGCGCCGCAACTGCGCGCCGCGTCCGATCTGGCAGAAGGGCAGGACGACGGCCTCGTTCAGCGAGGCATAGCTATGCGTGCGCACGCCGGTCGACAGCAGCGAGCGGTTGATCGATGATCCCGACACGATGCAGTCGCCCGCGATCAGGCTGGCCACCGCCGACCCGCGCCGTCCCTCGACATCATGGACGAACTTGGCCGGCGGCGTGATCTCGGCATAGGTCCAGAGCGGCCAGCTGCGGTCGTACAGGTCGAGCTGCGGCACCACGTCGGTCAGGTCCAGGCTCGCCTCCCAATAGGCGTCGACCGTGCCGACGTCGCGCCAATAGGCGCCAGGCTCGTCATGCGAGCGCACGCAACTGGCGGAGAAACGGTGCGCCTGGGCTTTGCCGTGTTCGACCAGATAGGGGATGATGTCCTTGCCGAAATCGCGGGCGGAGCCGGGCGTCTCGGCATCGCGGCGCAGCTGTTCGAACAGGAAGGCGGTGCGGAAGACATAGATGCCGAGCGACGCCAGAGACACGTCCTGATTGCCGGGGATGGAGGGCGGATCGGCGGGCTTTTCGACGAAATCGACGATGCGGTCGGTCTCGTCGACATGCATCACGCCGAAGGCGCTGGCCTCGGCGCGGGTGACCTCCAGACAGGCGACGGTGACGTCGGCGCCGCTATCGACATGCTGCTGGAGCATCAGCTCATAGTCCATCTTGTAGACATGGTCGCCCGCCAGGATGACCATGAATTCGGGCGCATAGCTCTCGATGATGTCGATATTCTGAAAGACCGCATCGGCGGTGCCCTCATACCATTGAAATTCGCTGATCCGCTGGCTGGCGGGCAGGATGTCAAAGCTTTCGTTGCGTTCGTCGCGCAGGAAGTTCCAGCCGCGCTGAAGATGCCGGATCAGCGAGTGGGCCTTATACTGGGTCGCCACGCCGATGCGGCGGATGCCGGAATTGATCGCGTTGGACAAAGCGAAGTCGATGATCCGCGCCTTGCCGCCGAAATAGACGGCGGGCTTGGCGCGGGTATCGGTCAGTTCCATCAGCCGACTGCCACGGCCGCCCGCCAGCACATAGGCCATGGCATCGCGCGCCAGCGGTTGTCCGCGCCTCAGGTCCATCGTCCGTCTCCTGTCCGTGTGTTAGTATCACAACGCGCCGGCCACGCGTTGATATTCGTGAAAAGGTCTAAATCTGGATCATCCGTCGAACCGCAGGATGACGGTGGCGAGCGGCGGCAGGGTGATCCAGGCCGCACCGTCGCTGGCATCCACGCCCCCCATATTGCCCAGCCCCGATCCCCAATATTGGGCCGCGTCGGAGTTCAGCACCTCGGTCCAACGGCCGTCATGGGGCAGCGGCAGGCGATAGGGCGCGCGGGCGACCGGCGTCATGTTGGCGATCACCGCGACCGGCTTCTCGCCCGGCGCCTTGCGCAGCCAGGCGAAGACCGAATGCGCGCTGTCATCCGCGACCAGCCATTCGAAGCCCTCGCGCTCGCAGTCGCGGGCATGGAGCGCGGGCGTGTCGCGGTAGAGATGGTTGAGATCGCGGACCAGCGAGCGCACACCCTCATGCGCATGGCTGCACCGCAGATGCCAGTCGAGCGGGCGATCTTCGGACCATTCCTCGCGCTGGGCGAATTCCTGGCCCATGAACAGCAGCTTCTTGCCCGGATAGGCCCACATAAAGGCGTAATAGGCGCGCAGATTGGCGAATTTCTGCCAGTCGTCGCCCGCCATCTTGGTGAGGAGACTGCCCTTGCCGTGAACGACCTCGTCATGGCTGAGCGGCAGGACGAAATTCTCGTCAAAGGCGTAATGGAGGCCGAACAGGATCTCGCCATGATGGTGCCGCCGATGCACCGGCTCGCGCGCCATATATTGGAGCGTGTCGTGCATGAAGCCCATGTTCCACTTGAACCCGAAGCCCAGCCCGCCGTCATGCGCAGGGGCCGAGACGCCGGGCCAGGCGGTCGATTCCTCGGCGACGGTGAAGACGCCGGGATGCTGGCCGTATACCTGCCGGTTGACCTGGCGGAGAAACTCGACCGCTTCCCAATTCTCGCGGCCGCCCTGTTCGTTGGGCACCCACTCGCCGTCCTTGCGGCTGTAATCGCGGTACAGCATCGAGGCGACGGCATCCACGCGAAGCCCGTCGATATGGTAACGCTCGGGCCAGAAGAGCGCATTGTTGACGAGGAAGCTCGCCACTTCGCGCCGCCCGAAATTATAGATGGCGGTGTTCCAGTCGGGATGGAAACCCTGGCGCGGATCCTCATGCTCATAGAGCGCGGTGCCATCGAAATGCGACAGGCCATGCGCGTCAGTGGGGAAGTGGGCTGGCACCCAGTCGAGGATCACGCCCACCCCGGCGCGGTGCGCACCATCGACGAAACGCGAAAACCCCTCCACATCGCCGAACCGCGCGGATGGGGCATAGAGACCCGTCGTCTGATAGCCCCAGCTGGGGTCGTAAGGATGCTCGGAAATGGGCAGGAATTCGATATGGGTGAAGCCCATCTCGACCACATAGGGGATCAGCCGCTCGGCCAGCGCGTCCCAACTGAGATACCAGCCATTCTCGTCGCGGTCCCAGGACCCGGCATGAACCTCATAGATGCTGATCGGGACGCGACGCGGATCGACGCCCGCCCAATGTTCGCGGTGCGCCTTGTCGTGCCAGCGATGCGCGGGGGGAGCGGTGGTGATCGAGGCGGTCTTGGGGCGAAGTTCGGCGGCAAAGGCGAACGGGTCGGCCTTCATCGGCTGTTCCGCACCATGCGGGCCGGTGATGGCGAACTTGTACGCTCGGCCCTCGCCGATATCGGGGATGAAGATTTCCCAGACGCCGACATCGAGGCGGCGGCGCATGACGTGGCGGCCGGGGTTCCAGTCGTTGAAGTCGCCGACCAGCGCCACCCGCTCGGCATTGGGGGCCCAGACGGCGAAGTGCACGCCCGCCACGCCCTGATGCTCGATCAGGTGCGCGCCCATCTTGTCGTACAGGCGGAAGTGATTGCCTTCGCCCATCAGGAAATCATCGACCGGCCCCAGCACGGGCCCGAAACTATAGGGATCGGTGATCCACCATTCCGCGCCATGCCCCTGTGCACGGTATTTGACCGGCTGGGCAGGGCCCTCGACCGCACCCTCGAACAGCCCGCGCGGATCGACCTGGTCCAGCGTGCCCAGTTCGGTGCCGCTCAGGTCGAAGGCGGTGATCGTCTCCGCCCCCGGCACCAAGGCCCGCAAAAACGTGCCGCCCGGGCCCTGATGCGGCCCCAGCAACGCGAACGGATCGGCGTTGCGGCCTTCGATCAGGGCTTCCAAGGCGGCACGGGGTGGCTTCACATCACGTTCCAGATTTCCTCGGCATATTGCCGGATGGTGCGATCGGAGGAGAACCATCCGACTTTCGCGACATTGTGGATGGCCGAGGTCGCCCAGCCCGCCTGATCCTGCCAACGGGCATCGACGCTGCGCTGCGCAGCGGTGTAGGCGTCGAAATCGGCGGCGACCATGAACCAGTCGCTGTCATACAGCCCGCCCATCAATCCCGCATAACGACCGGGATCGTCGGGCGAGAACACGCCTGAGGCGATGGCGGAGACGGCCTGGCGCAGTTCCGGGCTACCCTCGATCACCGCGCGGGGATTGTATCCGTCGCGGCGCTGGGCGGCGACCTCGTCGGCGGTCAGGCCGAAGATGACGATATGCTCGTCGCCGACATGCTCCTTGATCTCGACATTGGCGCCGTCGAGCGTGCCGATGGTCAGCGCGCCGTTGAGCGCGAACTTCATATTGCCGGTGCCCGACGCCTCCATGCCCGCGGTCGAAATCTGTTCGGACAGGTCGGCGGCGGGGATGATCTTCTCGGCCAGGCTGACATTGTAGTTCGGCACGAAGCCGACCTTCAGCAGATGGCCGACGCTGGGGTCCGAATTGACCCGGCGGGCGACGTCATTGGCCAGTTTGATGATCAGCTTGGCATTGTGATAGCTCGACGCCGCTTTCCCGGCGAACAGCTTGACGCGCGGGGTCCAGTCGCGCTCGGGGTGGCTGCGGATCTGATCGTAGAGCGCCACCGTCTCGATGATGTTGAGCAGCTGGCGTTTATATTCGTGGATGCGTTTGATCTGGACGTCGAACAACGCATCCGGGTCTATGCGCAGCCCACTCGATTCCCGGAGATAATTTGCCAGCCCCACCTTGTTGGAACGTTTGATTGCCAGAAAGCGTTCCCTGAAATTCGCGTCCTGCGCAAAATCCGTGAGCGCTATCAATTTTTCCGCGTCATCCTCGAACGCCGGTCCGATCGCCTCGCGGATCAGCGCGGTTAGCTGTGGATTGCATTGCTGCAACCAGCGGCGCGGGGTGATGCCGTTGGTCTTGTTGTTGATCCGCGTCGGATAGAGGTGATGGAGGTCGGCAAAGACCGTCTTCTTCATCAGCTCGGTATGAAGCGCCGCCACGCCGTTGACGCTGTGGCTGCCCGCAAAGGCCAGGTTCGCCATGCGCACCCGCCGCTCGCCGCCCTCGTCGATCAGGCTGATCGCGGCGATGGCGCGGTCGTCCACACCCGCCATGCCCCGCGCCTCGCGCAACAGCTTGGCGTTGATCGCATAGATCAGCTGCATGTGGCGCGGCAGCAACCGCTCGAACAGGTGCAGCGGCCAGCTTTCCAGCGCCTCGGGCAACAGGGTGTGGTTGGTATAGCCGAAGGTGCGGCGGGTGATGTCCCACGCCTCGTCGAAGCCCAGATCGTGATGATCGATCAGCAACCGCATCAGCTCGGCGACCGACACCGCCGGATGGGTGTCGTTCAGCTGGATCGCCGCCTTGTCGGGCAGGGTGCGGATATCCTTGAAATACTGGACATGCCGCCGGACGATGTCCTGGATCGAGGCCGAGGAGAAGAAATATTCCTGCCGCAGCCGCAGCTCCTGCCCCGCGGGCGAGCTGTCCGACGGATAGAGGACGCGGACCAGCGTCTCGGCCGCCAGCTGTCCCGCCAGCGCGCCGCTATAGTCGCCCGCATTGAACCGATCGAGCCGGATCTCGTCGATCGCCTGCGCGGTCCATAGCCGCAGCGTGTTGACCCGCTTGCCGCGCCAGCCGACCACGGGGGTGTCGAACGCCACCGCCTCGACCGCCTCGGCGGGCTTCCAGTGGACCGCGCCGCTCTCGGTCCCGATCACCTCTCCGCCGAAGCCGACGAAATAGGCGCTCTCGCGGCGCTCGAATTCCCAGGGATTGCCGTGGCTGAGCCAGGTCTCGGGCAGCTCGACCTGCCAGCCATCGTCGATCCGCTGGCGGAACATGCCGTTCACATAGCGGATGCCATAGCCGTAAGCGGGCAGGTCGAGACTGGCCAAGCTCTCCATGAAGCACGCCGCCAGCCGTCCCAGGCCGCCATTGCCCAGTGCGGCGTCGGGTTCGATCTCCTCCAGCTCGGCAAGGTCGACGCCCAGCGCCTGGAGCGCACCGGCCACCTGCGCCATCACCCCCATGTTCGACAGCGCATCGCGCAGCAGCCGGCCGATCAGGAACTCCAGGCTGAGATAATAGACCCGCTTGGCGCCCGCCGCATGGGCTTCGCGGGTGGAGGCCATCCAGCGTTCGATGATGTCGTTGCGGACGGTCAGGATGGTGGCGGCCAGCCAGTCGTGCGGCCGCGCATTGGCGGCATCCTTGCCGATCCGGTGCACCAGCGTGTCGACAATGGCGTCGGCCAGCGGTCCGGTGTCGTCGACGTGCAAAGTGGTGATGGTGGTCGTCATCGATTCGGCGATCCCTGTGTCCCAGTTCTCGCCAGCTTAATCGCGTGCGATCCGAAGTCACGCGCCAACATCTCGCAATGGCGAAGACGCTCAGCCCCTCGTGATGCCCCAGAGTAGGGTCAGATTAAGGCCGATAATGATGGCCGCAATAAACCAGGCTAGGATTCGCAGCCAGACCGGGCTGGCGAATGGCCCCATCATGCCCTTGTTCGCGGTGAAGCGGACCAGCGGCACCACCGCGAAGGGCAGTTGCAGGCTGAGGATCACCTGGCTGAGGACGAGCAGCTTGGTCGCGCCCGCCTGTCCGCTGGCCCCCACGACCAGCACGGCGGGCACGATGGCGAGGCCGCGGGTGATCAGCCGCCGGAGCCAGGGCGCCAGGCGCAGGTCGAGGAAACCCTCCATCACGATCTGCCCGGCGAGCGTCCCCGTGACGGTCGAATTCTGACCCGAGGCGAGCAGCGCCACGCCGAACACCACGCTCGCCGCGCCCGCGCCCAGCATCGGGGCGAGCAGGCGGTAAGCCTGGTCGATCTCCGCGACGTCTGTGCGGCCCGCGACATGGAAGGTGGCGGCGGCGACGATCAAGATCGCGGCGTTGATGAAGAAGGCGAAGAACAGCGCGACGGTACTGTCGATCGTCGCCATCCGGATCGCATCGCGCTTGCCCTCGGTCGTCAGGCCGAACGCACGGGTCTGTACCACCGAGGAGTGCAGATAGAGGTTATGCGGCATCACCGTCGCGCCCAGGATGCCGATCGCGATGTAGAGCATCGCCGGGTCGGTCAGGATGCGGGTGGTGGGCACGAACCCGGCCATCACCGCGCCCGGATCGGGGCGCGAGGCGATCAGCTCATAGAGGAAACAGCCGCCGATGATGAGGAGGAGCGCGATGATGAATGCCTCGACCTTCCGGAACCCGTAACGCTGGAGCGCCAGGATCAGGAAGACGTCGAACCCGGTGATGAGGACGCCCCAGACGAGCGGCAGGTCGAACAGCAGTTGCAGCGCGATGGCGGTGCCCAGCACTTCGGCCAGATCGCAGGCGATGATCGCGATCTCGCAGAGCAGCCAGAGGATGCGCGAGACGGGTTTGGAATAGGCTGCCCGGCACGCCTGCGCCAGGTCAAGCCCGGCGGCGATGCCGAGGCGCGCCGACAAGGCCTGAAGGATCATCGCCATGATGTTGGACAGCAGGATGACCGAGAGCAGCGCATAGCCATAGGCCGATCCGCCCGCGATGTCGGTCGCCCAGTTGCCCGGATCCATATAGCCGACCGCGACCAGATAGCCCGGCCCGGCAAAGGCGAACAGCCGCCGCAGGAAGGACGCGCCCTCCGGAATGACGATCGAACGATGGCTTTCGGCTAGCGAGCGGGTGGCGGGCGTGGCTACGGTCATCGGCCTGAAGATGTGACGGAGTTTCCGAGAACCGACAACCCGCCAAAGCGTTGCGCTGGGTCAAGTTTAAGCGGGGCAATTCCTCCCCTGCAAGGGGAGGTGGCAGGGCGAAGCCCTGACGGAGGGGTGTCCCGCTCTCGATAGGTTGTCACCCCTCCGACGCGCTGCGCGCCACCTCCCCTTGCAGGGGAGGAATCAGAGGGACGAGCCCACCACTGCGCAGGCCAGCGCCATCAGCAATCCTGCGAACCGATTGGACCGGAACCGGTACAGCGCCCCCGCACCATCTTCGGGCGTCAGCGTCACCACCTGCCACCCCAGATGCAGCGCGATCGGCACCAGCGCCGCGACCGCCAGCGGGTCCGGCCGCACCAGCCAGATCGCCCCTGCCCAGCACAGCACCGCCACAAGGTAAAACGCTCCCACGCCCGGCTTCACATGCGCGCCCATGCGCAGCGCCGAGGAGCGCACCCCGATCAGCGCATCGTCCTCGCGGTCCTGAAGCGCATAGATGGTGTCATAGCCGATCACCCAGGCGATCGACCCGGCATAGAGCAGCCAGAGCGGCGCGGAGAGCGCCCCCGCCACCTCCGCCCAGCCGACCAAAGCGGCCCAGCTGAACACCATGCCCAGCCAGGCCTGCGGCCACCAGGTGATCCGCTTCATGAAGGGATAGGCGGCGACCGGCGCCAGGCTCGCCACCGCGACGATGGCAGCCAGCGCGCGCAACTGGACGAGGACGACCAGCCCGATCAGGCACAGCGCGACCAGCCAGATCGCCGCCAGCTTGACAGAGACGAGGCCCGAAGGGATCGGCCGCGCCCGCGTCCGTGCGACCTTGGCATCCAGATCGCGGTCGACGATGTCGTTGAAGACGCACCCTGCGCCGCGCATCGCGATCGACCCCAGCAGGAACCACAGGATCAGCGGCCAGCGATCCGGCAGGCCCCCCGCCAGCGCGATCGCCCAGACGCCGGGCCAGAAGAGCAGCCACCAGCCGATCGGCCGGTCGAACCGCGCCAGCAGCGCCAGCCCCCGCAGCCGGGGCGGCAGCCGCCCGACCAGTCCCTTATGCTCGCTATCGGGTACGATCTCGATGGTGCTGGGCTCGATGGTCATGGCAAGGGGGCCTATGGCCGCGACCCGTGGCGCGCAAGGGCGTTCGACGCTATCGTCGTGCCCGTGTCCTCCCGCGATAGCCTTGCCTCATGATCGGCCTGTCGGTCGCGGTCGGCCGTTTCGTCGAGGCGCTGTTCTGGGCGATCCTGCGCGTCGCCGGGATGGTCGGCGGCGTGGTGCTGGTCGCGGCGCTGGCACTGGGCCTGGCCTGGTGGCTGATCCGGCGGCGTCGGCGCGGTTAGGGATCAGGCCGCGACCGTCGCCTGACCGGAACGGATGATGTTGAGATTATACTGCGCCAGGAAGCTGCCGCGTCCGGTGACGCTGCCCTCCAGATCGGGGCGCTCGCCGATGGTGAGGCAGTTTTCCCATGCCCCCTCCGCCAGAGGCAGCCAATGGTCGAGCGCACGGTGCGGCTCGGCCAGCGCCGCCTCCAGGAACAGGTCGCCCAGCGCGAAGAAATAGTCGGGGGACTCCGGCCAGTTCGCCATTTCGCTTTCGTTCATCGTCAGCGCCTCTTGCAGGCGCCCGGTCTTGGTGAACGCGTGCAAGGCGTTGATGACCAGATCGTGCCGCCAGTTCGCGTCCAGCGGCGTGGCGGCGAGCGCTTGGGCATAATGGTCGCAAGCGGACAGGAGGTCGCCCCGCATCTGCGCGTCCTTGCCCAATTGATAGGTCAGGTATGCGTCGTCGGGCCGGTCGGCCAGCTCGGCGAGCAGCAGCAGCCAGTGGCGGTCCATCTTGCGCGCGAGCTGCGGCGCGAGGTCGCCGTCATGCCCGATATCGAGCGCAATGCGATGGCGGGGCAAGGCGGAGGCGACCTGTTCGCGCACGCGCCCTTCATAGCGGACGCCGCGCGGCAGCAGGCGCGTCATCCATGTCCGCTGCACGGTGCCGGTGTCCGCCTCGCTGTGGACGCACGGTGCTCCCAGCCGGTCACCGGCGGTCGCACACCATTCGCGGATGGCGGCACCGTCGCCGATGATCCATTCATCGGCGTCGATGACCAGGTTCCATTCCGCATCGGCCAGCGTCAGGGCGTGATTGCGTGCGATGGCGAAGCTTTCGGGCCAGGGCAGATGATGCACCTCGGCCCCCAGCTCTTGCGCGATCGCGACCGTATCGTCCGTCGATCCGGTGTCGAGCACGACGATCCGGTCGACCCAGGGCGACACGCTGTTCAGGCAGCGGGCGATGGAGCGGGCCTCGTCGCGGACGATCAGGACGGCGGCAATGTCGGACGGGGTCCGTGTCACGGGCATGACTTTCGATACGTGCCAAGGCCGGGTGCGATGGCTCGCCGCCTCTTAGATCGCATCATGGTTATGAAAGTCTAAACGCGCGGCTATTTCGCCAGGCGGCCATCCTCCAGCGCGGCCATGTCAAAGGGGAAGAGCGTTTCGGGGTCCGGCGCGTCCACCCCATCGGCGATGGCGGCCGGGGCGATGGCGTGCAGGATGTGGCGGATGATCGCGATACGCGCGTCCTTCTTGTCGTCGGCGCGCACGACATGCCACGGCGCGAAGGGGGTGTGGGTGCGGGTCAGCATCGTGTCGCGTGCCGCCGAATATTCGGCCCATTTGGCCTGCGCGACCTTGTCCATGTCGGACACCTTCAGCGCCTTCAGCGGATCGGTCCGCCTGTCCTCCAGCCGCTTTTCCTGTTCCTTCTTGGTGATGTCGAGCCAGATCTTGACCAGCCTGATGCCGCTTTCGACCAGCATCCGCTCGAAATCGGGGGCGTCGCGCAGGAACGCTTCCTGTTCGGTGGCGGTGGAGAAGCCCATCACCACCTCTACCCCTGCGCGGTTGTACCAGCTGCGGTTGAAGATCACGATCTCGCCTGCGGCAGGCAGATGGCTGGCGTAGCGCTGGAAATACCATTGCGTCCGTTCGCGGTCGGACGGCTTGGGCAGGGCGACCACGCGGGTGGCGCGGACGGAGAGATGCTCGGTGATCCGCTTGATCGTGCCGTCCTTGCCCGCCCCGTCGCGCCCCTCCAGCACGATGACGACCCGCTCGTCGGAGCCCATCATCGCCATCTGGGTGCGAACCAGCGCCAGTTGCAGCGATTCGAGTTCTTCCTGGTAATGCTTGCCCATTCGTGCCTCCTTTGCGTGAAGAAACACCCGAAACCGCAAAAGTGGCAAGCGTCGCGCGACCCGTGTAAGCGGGGCCCATGCCCGCTACCCCCGCCTGGCCGCCGCAATCCACGCCCCGCCTGTTCGTCGACCAGCCGCTCGCTGAGGGGCCGATCCGCATCGACGGCCCCGCCGCGCATTATCTGGTGTCCGTCATGCGCACCAAGGTCGGCGATCCGGTCAAGCTGTTCGACGACCGCACCGGCGAATGGCTGGGCGTCGCGGCCTCGGTCGGCAAGCGCGACCTGACGCTGGACGTGACCCAGTTACTGCGTGAGCGCGAGGCGGTGCCCGATCTGTGGCTGTGCGCCGCGCCGCTCAAGAAGGGGCGGGTCGACTGGCTTGCCGAAAAGGCGTGCGAGCTGGGCGTGGCGCGGCTGGTGCCCGTCGTCACCCGCCGCACCGTGGTCGACAAGCCCAATACCGAGCGATTGCGCGCCCATATGATCGAGGCGGCCGAGCAATGCGGGCGCACCGCCTTGCCCGAGGTCGCCGAGCCGGTGAAGCTGCCCGCGCTGCTCCGCGACTGGCCCGAGGGGCGCGCACTGTTCTTCGCCGACGAGACGGGCGGCGTCCCCGCGCTGGAGGCGATGCGGGCGCACCAGGGCCCGGCGGCGATCCTGATCGGCCCCGAAGGCGGCTTCGACACGGAAGAGCGCGAGGCGATCCGCGCGCACCCCTCCGCCATCGGCATCGGCCTGGGGCCCCGCATCCTGCGCGCCGACACGGCGGCGGCGGCGGCGGTGTCGCTGTGGATGGCGGCGGCGGGCGATTGGCGTTGATTCACCCTATGGCGTGACGCCGCGCGCCCGCGTAAGGCGCGGTTCATGAGCACCAAGACCGCGAGCACCGCCAAGGGCGCCATCATCGAGTCCCGCGATCAGCTGATCGCAAGCTTCGCGCGGGGAGAAAAGCCCCGCGACCGCTGGCGGATCGGCACCGAGCACGAGAAGTTCGTCTATGCGCTCGGCGACCATCATGCGCCGTCCTATGACGAAGCCTCGGGCATTCGCGCGCTTTTGGGCGAGCTGGAGCAATATGGCTGGGCCCCGGTGCTGGAGGGCGGCAACGTCATCGCGCTGAGCGGCGCGGACGGCTCGATCAGCCTGGAGCCCGCCGGCCAGTTCGAGCTGTCGGGCGCGCCGCTCGACAATCTGCACCAGACCTGTGCCGAAACCGGGCGTCACCTGACCCAGGTGAAGGCGGCGGGCGACAAGCTGGGCCTCGGCTTCCTGGGCCTGGGCATGTGGCCGGACAAGACCCGCGCCGAGCTGCCCATCATGCCCAAGGGGCGCTATGCGATCATGCTGCGCCACATGCCGCGCGTCGGCTCGCTGGGGCTCGACATGATGCTGCGGACGTCCACGATCCAGGTGAATCTGGACTATGCGTCCGAGGCGGACATGGTGAAGAAGTTCCGGGTCGGCCTGGCGCTCCAGCCGCTGGCGACCGCGCTGTTCGCCAATTCGCCCTTCACCGAAGGCAAACCCAACGGCAAGCTGTCCTTCCGCAGCCATATCTGGTCGGACACCGACCCGGCGCGCACTGGCATGTTGCCCTTCGTGTTCGAGGACGGCTTCGGGTACGAGCGCTATGCCGACTATGCGCTCGATGTGCCGATGTACTTCGTCTATCGCGACGGCAAATATATCGACGCGGCGGGGCTGTCCTTCCGCGATTTCCTGAAGGGCGAACTGTCGGTCCTGCCGGGCGAGTTGCCGACGATCGACGACTGGAACGACCATCTGTCGACCGCTTTCCCTGAGGTTCGGCTGAAGACCTTCCTGGAGATGCGCGGCGCCGATGGCGGTCCGTGGAACCGCATTTGCGCACTGCCCGCGCTGTGGGTCGGATTGCTGTACGACGATGCGGCGCTCGATGCCGCCTGGGATCTGGTCAAGGGCTGGTCGCTGGACGAGCGGCAGGCGCTTCGCGACTCGGTGCCCGAACTGGCGCTCGACGCGCCGCTGCCGGGTGGTGGCCGCCTGCGCGATATTGCGGGCGAAGTGCTCGACATCGCCCATGCGGGACTGGCGGCGCGCGCGCGGGTGAACGGGGCGGGGGATAACGAGACCGGCTTCCTCGACCCGCTGCGTGAGATCGTGCGTTCGGGCAAGGTGCCCGCGCAGGTGCTGCTCGACCGCTATCATGGCGAGTGGGGTGGGGACATCTCGCGGGTTTATGAGGAAGCGAGCTTCTGATGACGGGCTTCGCGCTCTGGATGATCGCAGCCGTCGGGGCTTCGGTATTTTGTCTGGTGCGTGGTGTTCTGGATTGTCGGCGTGGGCATTATGTCTGGGGAGTGCTCGGGATCGCCAGTAGTCTGGTCTTCATGCTCACGCCGATACCAACCCATGCGGTGAAGGTTGATCTTCCCGTCAACAGCCGCTGACGGATCAACGCCAGCCTGTATTCAATGTCGCGGCGTGGGCTTCGACTTCGCTCAGCCTGAACGGGCCGCGAGGCGAAACCTCCGTTCAGCCTGAGCGAAGTCGAAGGCCAAGGGCTTACCCCCGCCCCAGAACCCAGCGGAAAAAGCGCGGCACCGCTCCATAGCGCGCCATCCAGTCATAATAGTCCCGGTACGCCGGATCGGCCGACAAATGCCGCTCCTCGGTCCTGGCCCGCCAATAATAGATGCCATTGACCACGCCCAGCAGCAGGCAACTGCGCGCGGCATCCACCCATGTTCCCGTCGACAGGATCGGGATCGTCGCGATCCACCAGAAGATGTTCTTCGACAGATAGGCCGGGTGCCGCGACACTGCATAAGGCCCGTGGGTCAGGATGCCCCGGTGCGTCAGGTTGGAAAAGCGGATGCCGAACGCCACGGTCGACCAGGCATAGATGGCGGTCAGCCCGACCAGCACCGCCCCGATCGTCGACAGGATCACGGGATGCCCCGCGAACCAATAGCTCCACTCGGCCGTCCCCGGCCGATAGTTGAGCGGGCCGTTGTCCCCCATCAGGATCGTCGGCGGATAGCAGATCAGCGCCGCCGCCCAGGCCGCCGCATAAGGATTGGCCGAGCGGATATGCGCATCGAGCGGCCGCATGGTCAGCAGATAGCCGACCGTCGCAAAGGCCACGTCGATCAGGAACATCAGCGTGATCAGCCAGTTGGCCAGCGCCACCGGATCGTGCAGCACGACCGATAGGTCGCCGCGCACGAACAGGCCGAACCCGCCCGGCACCACGCCCAGCATGAAGGGCAGGAAGAACGCCTTCACCGCCCAGGCGCGCAAATGGGCATAGATGGCCTCGGGCTCGACCCCCTTCTGCCCGGTCAGCCACGCCCCCAGCATCCACGTGCCGTCCCTCGGCTCGACCAAGCGCCGGTCGAGCCAGATCACATAGGGGATCGAAAACAGGAACAGCGCGGGCGCCATCCAGCCCAGGCACTGCATCGCGAACAGGAAGAAGCCCTGCCAATAAAAGCGCCCGGTCGCGAAGATCAGCGCGATCAGCGCGAAGGTCGCCCATAGCCCGGCCAGCTTGGTCAGGCTGATGTCCAGCGTGTCGCGCAAGGGGCGGGGATGCGCCCAGTCGATGCCGGTCGAGGCATGGCGGTGCACCTTGTCGACCAGGATCGACCAGAGCAGCATCGGCACGCCCGCGCAGAGCAGATGGACCAGCGCCGCATAGGGCCCGTCGAGATGCCTCCACCAGGCAAAGCCGAGCCAGCCGAGCGAACCCGCCAGGCCCGCCAGCCCGACGCCATGACTGACGGCAGAGGCGGGGCGCGGCGGTCGCGCCGAGGGGTGAGGGAGATCGGCCATGGGATGCGGGGCTTAGCGCAATTCGGTAAGCAAGGCGTTAGGCCGGACATCTATTCTTCCCTCGCCCCTCTCTGAGGGGAGAGGGTTGCGCAGACTTGGTCTTTGCGCAGCAAAGGCTTAGTCGGAGCTGGGTGAGGGGTGGGCGCTCGGGGACCGAGCGCGCGAGCCAAAGGCTCGCTCAACCCCTCACCCAAGCTGCGCTAGCCAGCACGCTGGCAAGCTTCGCTAACCCTCTCCCCTGTCCAGGGGAGAGGGAAGGGACAAGCGCCATGAATGTCGATCGGCCCCAGGGCCTATCACAATCCTACCCGCGAGCGGGGAAGACCATGGGTCACTCCGCCGCCAGAATCCCCTGAATCTCTTCTTCGCTAATCCCGAACGCGGCGGCTAGGCCGCCGGTCGACGCGCCGCGCTTGGCCAGTTCGCGGATCCGCCCCTCGTCGACCACCGTCGTATAGCCGCGCGTGTCGCGCTGCTCGCGCACCACGTCCTTGCGACCGGAGGTGCGGTGGCGCTTCGCGGCGGCGGCGTGCGGGTCTTTTTCGGCGGCGGCGATTTCGGCCTCGCGCCGGGCGGTGCGTTCGGCTTCGCGGGCCGCCATGTCCCGCTCGCGATTGGCGGCGCGCGCTTCCAGCCGGCTGGCCATCAGCGATTCGCGCTCGCTGGCCCGTGCCTCGCGCGCCTTGGCACGGGCCGCGGCGCGCTCCTCCAGGCTGTCATTGGTGCGGACGCGCAAGCCGCCTTTGGCGGGCGTCACGCCCCAGCTGTCATCGACCAATTCCGCCTCCATCCGCTGCAAGGCGGTCGTCTATAGCGGCGGCACGGGCCAGGGCCAGCGGGATTGCCGAAAGGATTGATCGCATGGCGAGGCAACAAGTGGGCGATCCGCAGGTTATTGATCCAGACTATAAATCCGGGAGGCCGCGATGAACCCTATGCTCGACCCCGACCTGATCGAATATATGGACGACCAGACGTTACTGGCCGCCTATGCGCTGGCGACCGGGGCCGCCGATCGCGACGATATCGCCACGATCAGCGCCGAGCTCGCCCGCCGCAACCTGGCCCCGCCACCGCCCCTGTCTGGTGTGGTCGGGCGTGCCGACTTGCGAGCCGCATCGTTCCACGCCTGAGGGGTTTTCCGCTTACTGGCGGATATACCGGAAATACCACACCTCATGCCCTTGACGCCGGGCCTTGCGTTCGTAGCGCGTCTCGGGCCAGTCGGCGGGGCGGGTCAGGAAGTCGGTCGGGGTCTCTGCCTGCCAGACGAAATCCTGCCGCGCGTTCATGATCATCATCGACCAGTGGCAATAGGTCGGATCGTCCGTGCCCAGGCGAAACTCGCCGCCCGACTTCAGCTTGCGCGCGATGGTGTCGAGCGGGCCGTGGTTCATCATCCGCCGCTTGGCATGGCGCGCCTTGGGCCAGGGATCGGGGTGGAGCAGATAGACGCGGTCGAGGCTCGCATCGGACAGCCGCTCGATCACCTCCAGCGCGTCACCCATGTGCAGCCGGACATTGGCGAGGTCGCGGTCGCGGATATGGCCCAGCGCGCCGACCACGCCGTTCAGGAAGGGCTCGCAGCCGATAAAGCCGGTGCCGGGTGTCGCCTCGGCCTGGCCCGCCAGATGCTCGCCTGCGCCGAAGCCGATCTCGACCTGGAGCGGACGATCGTCGCCGAACAGCCGCGTCGCATCCAGCGGCCCGTCTTCGGGCACGCTGAGCGCCGGCAGCATGTCCTCGACCAAAGCGGCCTGGCCTTGGCGCAGCTTATGCCCCTGTCGCCGACCATAGAGGCGGCGGATCGTCGTCGGATCGTTCATCGCGCGCCCTTAGCGCGGGGAAGGGGCGGGAGCCAAGAGCGCGTGCGCGCGTTGCTGGCGGGGAATGGATCAGGATGACAGCAAAGCCGAAGGCAAGGCGCAGAAAGCCGCCGATGCCAAGGACCTCCACCGTGCGGTGCGCGAGGCGGGGGAGAGCGAACTCGACCGCCCCGCAGGCGCGTTGTTCTGGTCGGGGCTGGCGGCGGGAATCGCGATCCACAGCTCGCTGATCGCCGAGGGCGCGCTGCATGCGGGTTTGCCCGAGGCATCGTGGCGCGAGCTGGTCACGGCGCTCGGTTATCCGGTCGGGTTCCTCGTGGTGATCCTGGGGCGGATGCAGTTGTTCACCGAAAGCACGATCACCGCGATGCTGCCGCTGGTGACCAGGCCATCGGGCTGGGCGTTGCAACGGACGCTGCGGCTGTGGGGGATCGTGCTCTTCGCCAATCTGATCGGCACCGCGCTCGCCGCCGGGATGGTCGCGGGCGGGGCGCTGGGGAATCCTGAGATTCGCGAGGCGATGATCGCGGTGTCGGCGGGCATTCTGGACCTGAACGGGTGGCAGACGTTCATCAACGCCATCCCCGCCGGTTTCCTGATCGCGGTGGTCGCCTGGATCTTGCCCAACGGCCGGACCCAGGCCTTCTGGATCATCCTGGCGATCACCTATGTCATCGCCATTGCGGGATTTAGTCATTCGATCGTCGGCGCGGACGAGACCTTCCTGTTGCTTTTCACGGGGAAGGTCACGATCGAACAAGCCGTGTTCGGGCTGATGCTCCCGGCGATACTCGGCAATCTGGTCGGCGGCGCGGGGCTGTTCACCTTGCTCGCGCATGGCCAAGTGCAGGGCGAGACGCGGGAATAGGCGCTATTTCGGTCGTGGCCCCGGAGAGATCCGGTTGCCTTGCACGATCCAGAAACTTTTGTCTTTGGTGAGGACGAAGACAGGCGAGGCCAGGCTGTAGGATGCGAAGACGTGGATTTCGGTCGGGACCGGGTCCATCAGATGGGTGATGAAAAGCCCGGCTTCCTTCCCGTCCTTTTTGACGTCGGGTTTGGGCAAATTCAGGCAGCTGAGACTGAAGGCCCGCGTGCTGACGATCTTGCCATCGGGCGCGATGACGATGCGGTAATTGCCGCCCATCATATAGCTGTCGTTCGTCACCTGTGGCGTCAGCAGATAGACGGTTACCGGCCCGCCATCGGCCGAGGGAATGACGACGCTATTGAATGGGGCCGGGGTGCATGGGCGATAGCCTTGCGTCTCGGCAGTGGTGCTGGCGATTTCGCGGGCACGGGCGAGGATCATCTGTGCGGGCGTCAGCGGTTCCGGCTTGGCGAGGATTTGATGCCGGACGACCTTGCCGCCACGCACGTCGGCGACGAAGAAGGCGCGGGCCGTCGTCGCTTGCCCCTTGAAATAGGTTGCGCGCAGCGTGTCGCGGTCGAGCGGTTCGATGACATAGCCGCCCGCACCCGTCAGCTGATCCCTGGGCACATCCTCCAGCAGCGAGTCGGTGCTGACCCAGGCCGCCCGGTCGAAGGCGTAGATCATCGCGCCATAAGCGGAGGCGTCGGCGATGCGTTGCTGGTCCGAGCGTTCGTCTTGGATCACGGCCGTGGCCGGACTCGCCACGGCCAGGATCGCGGCCATCCCGATCATTTGCATCGCATACCTCCCCCAGGTCGCGGGGCGCAGGCTGACGCGGGTCGGGCCGTTGGGCAAGCCATGCCCACAAAGAAAAAGGCCCGTGCGAATGTCTCCGCACGGGCCTTTTCTCAGCAACGGTCGCGTGCCGGATCAGGCGGCGACGGCGGCCTTGATCTGGTCGACCAGGTCGGTCTTTTCCCAGGTGAACAGCGCGCCTTCGGCCTCACGACCGAAGTGACCATAAGCGGCGGTCTTGGAATAGATCGGCGCGTTGAGCTTCAGATGCTCGCGAATGCCCTTGGGCGTCAGGCGGACCAGCTTGGGCAGCGCAGCCTCAAGCTTGGCTTCCTCGACGGTGCCGGTGCCATGCAGGTCGACATAGACCGACAGCGGCTCGGCGACGCCGATCGCGTAGGACAGCTGGATGGTGCAGCGCTTGGCCAGGCCCGCCGCAACGACGTTCTTGGCGAGGTAGCGCGCGACGTAAGCCGCCGAACGGTCGACCTTGGTCGGGTCCTTGCCGCTGAACGCGCCGCCGCCATGCGGTGCCGCGCCGCCATAGGTGTCGACGATGATCTTGCGGCCGGTCAGGCCGGCATCACCGTCCGGGCCACCGATCTCGAACAGGCCGGTCGGGTTGACGTAAATCTGCTTGTCGTCCGGCAGCCAGCCCTCGGGCAGGATGTCGGTCAGCACCGACTTTACATAGTCGCGAAGCTTGGCCTGGCCGGCCTCGTTCGACAGCTCGGCCGAGTGCTGGGTCGACACGACGATCGCGGTCGCGCGGACCGGCAGGCCGTTCTCGTACTGCAGCGTGACCTGGCTCTTGGCGTCGGGCTCCAGGAAGGGGGCCGCGCCGGAGTGGCGGTCGGCCGCCATCTTTTCCAGGATCTTGTGGCTGTAATAGAGGGTCGCGGGCATCAGGCCGGGCGTCTCGTCGGTCGCATAACCGAACATGATGCCCTGGTCGCCGGCGCCTTCGTCCTTGTTGCCGCTCTCGTCCACGCCCATCGCGATATGCGCCGACTGGCCGTGCAGGTTGTTCGAGAAGTCGAAATGCTGCCAGTGGAAGCCCGACTGCTCGTAACCGATCCGCTTGACGGTATCGCGGACGGTCCGCTCGATCTCCTCCAGCGCGCCCTCGGCCCACTGGTTATTCTCGAACACGCCCTTGCAGCGGATTTCACCCGCCAGCACGACCTTGTTGGTGGTGGTCAGGGTCTCGCACGCGATGCGCGCTTCGGAGTCCTTGGACAGGAACAGGTCGACGATCGCGTCGCTGATCTGGTCGGCGACCTTGTCGGGGTGACCTTCGGAAACCGATTCCGAGGTAAAGATGTACGAGTTCCGCATTCCCGTCCTCATAAGGATATAAAGATAGCTTTATATCGGTCCTAGCGGGCGCGGCGGCGAATGGCAACGCCGATCGCGGCCAGGCCCATGGCGATGGCCAGCGCCAGCATGTTGCCGATCCGCGAAAAGAGCGTCGGCGGCAGCGCGGCGGGCAGGGGTGCCTCGGCGGCACCCGCCGTCTCGTGCGGCACGGTCGCGACCAGGCGGCCATCGGCGGCGATGATCGCCGATATGCCGGTCGGCGTGGCGCGGATGATCGGCAGCCCTTCCTCGATCGCGCGCATCCGCGCCTGGGCCAAATGCTGGGGCGGGCCCCAGCGGCCGAACCAGGCGTCGTTGGATGGATTGAAGAGCAGGCGCGGGCGATGGGCTTCGTCCACGACCTGGCCCGAGAAGATGATCTCGTAGCAGAGCTGGACGCCCACCGGCCCGAAGTTCGGCACGCGCAAGGAACGCGGTCCGGGGCCGGGGGTGAAGTCCATGTCGCCGGGGACTAGCCGCGCCAGGCCCAGCGGCTTCAACAGCCAGGGCATGGGCAGATATTCGCCATAAGGCACCAGATGCGCCTTGTCGTAGCGGCCGGTGATCTGGCCATTGGCGGCGATCGCGAAGACGCTATTCGCTGCGCTCGCCACCCGCTTGCGGTCGGGTGAGAAATAGAGTGCGGTGCCGCCGACCATAGCGGTGTCGCGGGGGCCCAGCACATTGGCGATCTGGCGGCGCGTCCAGAAGGGCGGGGCATAGTTGAACCCAAAATAGGCCCAGTCGGGATAGCCGTCCTCGATCATGTCGCGCACCACGCCCTCGGGCCAGACGACCAGGCGCGGGCGGGGGCCGGGGCGGCCTGACAATTCGATCAGGCGCCGGAGCAGCAGCGGTCCGTCGCTCTCGCCGCGTTGGTCCTGGCTGACATCGGGCTGGACCACGCGGACCAGCGGCGCGTCGGCGGCGGGCTCAGGCGCGCGGGTGAGGGGGGCGGATAGGGCGGCCAGGCCCGTTGCGGGGACCATCACCGCCGCCAGATGCCAGCGCCTGCGAAGTGCGAGCCAGATCGCGCCCGCCAGCACCACGGTCAGCCCAGACAGCGCATAGGTGCCGACGAACGCGCTCATCCGCGCCACGCCGATGACCGGCAACCAGGCGACCGACAAGGGATCCCAGGCATAGCCGGTGAACAGCCGGGCCCTCAGATATTCGGTCGCGATCCAGGCGGCGCCGAAGATCAGTACATAGGCCGTATCCGCCCGTCGTCCGCGAAAGCGCCACGCCACGCCCGACGCGGCCATCGGGAATATGGCGAGGTACAGCGCGAGCCCTACCGCCGCGACATAGCCCAGCACCGGCGGCATCTTATCCTGAAAGTCGAAGGCGTGCTGGAACCAGTTGTTGTTGACGGTGAAATGTCCGACCCCGAACGCCCAGCCGCGCCACAAGGCGCTTCGGATGCTGGGGGCATCCTGCACCAGGGCGAGAAGGACGATCAGCCCAACGAGCAGCAGCGGCCAGAGGTCGAGCGGGGCGAAGCCGCAGGCGGCGACGGCCCCGGCGATCAGGGCGATGAGAGCGGGATAGCGGGTCACGGCGGCAGGATATGGCGCGGGCCTGTGACAGGAGCAATGCGGGATCATCCTGAAATTCCTCCCCTGGAAGGGGAGGGGGACCATGCGCAGCATGGTGGAGGGGTATCGCCGCTTGTTGTGGTCCGCTCTCCTGGCCGTGACACCCCTCCGTCGGGCTACGCCCGCCACCTCCCCTTCCAGGGGAGGAAAGGCTGGCAAATCGGCCCTCGCCACCCTAGCTTGCGCCCATGACCCTGCGCCCCTTCCACCTCGCCTTCCCGGTCCACGACCTGGCCGCCGCCCGCCATTTCTATGGTGAAATCATGGGCTGCCCCGAGGGCCGGTCGAGCGATCACTGGATCGACTTCGACCTGTTCGGCCACCAGATCGTCGCGCATCTCGATCCCGCCGCCGAGCCCGTCGCCGTCGAGAATGCGGTCGACGGGCATCAAGTGCCGGTGCCGCATTTCGGCGTCGTCCTGACCATGGCCGACTGGGAAACCCTCGCCGCCCGGGTCGAGGCGGCGGGCGTGGCCTTCGGCATCGCGCCCTATGTCCGGTTCAGGGGCCAGCCGGGCGAGCAGGCGACGATGTTCTTCCGCGATCCCAGCGGCAACGCGCTGGAGTTCAAGGCCTTTGCCGACGATTCGATGCTCTTCGCCACAGAGATGCCCGCATGAGCGCCCCCGTTTCGCTCGATATCCCGCACCAGCTCGGCAAGGAGGGCGTGCGCCAGCGGTTGGACGGGAGCATCGGCAAGATCGGGCGGATGATCCCCGGCGGCGCGACCGTCGAGCATCGCTGGGACGGCGACACGATGCACTTCACGGTCGGCGCGATGGGCCAGTCGATCGGCGCGCAGGCCACCATCTATGAGGACAAAGTCCATGCGGTGGTGAACCTGCCCGCTTTCCTGTCGCTCTTCTCCAGTCAGCTGGAGGCGGTGATCCGGTCGGAGGCGCCGAAGCTGTTGAAATAAGGACCCCGCTTAGGGGAAAGGGGGGTATATGGCGCTTCATACCTGGTGGCTGTTCGTCGGGGCTGTATTCCTGTTGTCGGGAACACCCGGTCCCAACATGCTGCACATCATGACCCGCTCGGTCGATATGGGGCTGCGACGCAGCGTCGCCGCCATGGCGGGGTGCCTGAGTGCGGTAGTCCTCGTGCTCGCCGCCTCTGCCGCGGGACTCACCACGCTGTTGCTCGCGCTGCCGGGGGCGTTCGAGGTGATCCGTTATGCGGGTGTCGCCTATCTGTTGTTCCTGGGGATCAAGGCTTGGCGGGCCGAGGTCGCGCCGGTCGATGTCGGCGACGGGGCGATCCCGCCCGGCCTGTCGCGGCGCGCGGTATTTCGCGGCGGCTTCCTTATCGGGATCAGCAATCCCAAGCTGATCCTGTTCGCGGTCGCCTTCCTTCCGCAGTTCATCAACCCGGCGGAAGCGCAGGCGCCGCAATTCGCGATCCTGGTCGTCACCTTCGCGGTGATCGAGGCGCTGTGGTATGCGGTCTATGCGCTGGGCGGCCGATCGCTGGCGCGCTACCTCGCTCGGCCGATGGTCAAGCGGGCTTTCAACCGGCTGACGGGTGCGATCTTCATGGGATTCGGCTTGGCCCTCCTGAAGGTGAAGCCCAGCTGAGCAGTCCAAGGGGCCCCGATCGGCCGGGCCCCTCGGATTATCTCGCCGCGCTGACCTTCCACACCACATTGCCCACATCGTCCGCGACCAGCAGGCCGCCGGTCTTGTCAACGATCACGCCCACGGGGCGCCCCTGCGCTTCGCCCTTGGCGTTCAGGAAGCCGCTGACCACGTCGACCGGCTTGGCCTTTGGCGTCGGGAAGGCGCCGGGGCCGAAGGGGACGAAGACGACCTTGTAGCCCGAGGGCGGCTTGCGGTTCCACGAACCATGTTCGCCGATAAACGCGCCGTTCGCAAAGCGCTCGCCCAGCTTCGCGCCGGTCGAGAAGGTCAGGCCGAGTGCTGCCACATGCGGCCCCAGCGCATAGTCGGGGCGCTTTACATATTGCTGGAGCGCGGGCTGGGCGGGCTGGACGCGATTGTCGGGATAGCCGCCCCAATAATACCAGGGCCAGCCGAAGTGATCGCCGAATTCGACCTGGGTCAGATAGTCGGGCGCCAGGTCCGAGCCGAGCATGTCGCGCTCATTGACCACGGTCCACAGCCGCCCATTGGCGGGATTAAGCGCCATGCCGGTCGGATTGCGCAGCCCCGCCGCATAGATGCGCCAGTTCTTGTCCTTTGGCCACACCTGCAGGATGGCGGCGCGGTTCTTCTCGGCGTCCAGCCCGTTGTCCGCGATATTGCTGGCCGAGCCGACCGAGACGAACAGCGTCTGCCCATCGCCCGAGGCGATCACGTTGCGGGCCCAGTGATTGCCGCCACCGCGCAACGGCACGACCTTCTCCGGCTTGGCCGTGATCTTCGTCTCGCCCTCTACATAGGGCACGCGGACCAGCGCGTCGGTGTCGGCGATGTAGAGCTGCCCGTCGAACAACACCATGCCGAAGGGCGAATTGAGCCCGGTCATAAACGGCGTCTTCAGGTCCGCCTTGCCGTCGCCATTGGTGTCGCGCAGCAGGGTGATGCGATTGGCGGACGGCACCGCCGCGCCCGCCCGGCCCAGGAAGAAGTTCATCACCCGGTCGACGATTCCCGAGCTGGGGCGCGGCGGCGAATTGGTCTCGGCGACCAGTACATCGCCATTGGGCAGTTCGTACAGCCAGCGCGGATGGTCCAGGTTGGTCGCAAAGGGCTGGATCGTCAGGCCCGGTGCGACACTCGGCTTTGCGCCATTCGCCCAGCCGACCGGCTTGGCGATGCCGACGGTCGGGATGACCTGTTCGCGCGGCGCCTCGATCACCGGCTGCTTGCCCGCGACCTGGTCGACGCTCAGCCGCGCGGTATCGGGCCAGGCGAGCCAGGCGATGACGGCGATACCGATCAGGACGATGATGCCGAGGACGATCAGGACATGTTTGCGCATGGCCCACAGATAGGCCGAGCGTGCGGGCTGGGGAAGGGGGCGATATGCCGTTCCGGAGCAGATCGGGGGCCGCCCCAGGCCCGTCGCGTCATGCCCCTGCAAAAGGGCGGCCGCCGATGCAAAATGGGAGTGCATCGGCGGCCATCGACCATGCGAGGATCAGGGAGTTTACCCGCATGGTCGAAATCGGGAAGTTTGGGTGTCCATAGTCTTGCGGAATGTCTTGGGGACAATGTTTCCGCCGACACTCATGGACTAGGGCGATTTACGCGGCGACGGAAATCGATTTAATTGCTACCCGTGATCGGATGAGCGAATGACGCCGCCGGCCGTCTACTCGGCCTCGGACGCGACCGCCGGATGCAGGCGCAGGCGATGGATGCGACGCTCGTCGGCCTCCGTCACCTCGATCCGCCAGCCGCTCGGATGGTCGATGCAGGTGCCGGGCTCGGGCACCTGGCCCGCCAGCACGGCGGTCAGGCCGCCCAGCGTGTCGACATCGTCCTCGGCCTCTTCCAGTGCCGGATCGACCGCACGGCCGACTTCCTCCAGGCTGACGCGCGCATCGGCATCCCAAGCCCCGCCGTCGAGCGGCACGAGCAGCGCCTGCGGCGCTTCGTCATGCTCGTCCTCGATCTCGCCGACGATCTCCTCGATCAGGTCCTCGATGGTGACCAGGCCCTCGGTGCCCGAATATTCGTCGAGCACCACCGCCAGATGCACCCGCTTCTGGCGCATGTCGGCCAGCAGGTCGAGCGCGCCGCGCGACATCGGCACATAGAGCGGATCGCGGATCAGCCCGGCGAGCGTTGCGGGATGCTCCGCGCCGGTCGCCAGGATGTTGAAAACGTCCTTGATATGGACCATCCCGATGATCGCATCGAGCGTCTCGCGATAGACGGGCAGGCGGCTGTGCCCCGCCTCGGCGAAGATCTGGACCAGATGGTCGAAGGTCGTCTGTTCCTCGACGGCGATGATGTCGGCGCGCGGCACGCCCACATCGCCGGCATCGCGCTCGCCGAAATGCAGCAGGTTGCGGACCATCTGCCGCTCCAGCGGGGTCAGGTCGCCCTTGGCATCGGGGCCGGGATCGCCCTCATGCCGGTCGATCGCCTCTTCCAACTGGTCGCGCAGCGATTCTTCCTGATCGCCGCCGAAGATCAGGGATTTCAGCCCCTGCCAGATGCCGGATTCATGGGAGTCACCGTTGCCGGTGCTGCTACTGGGGCCGTCGGCCATCGGGGGGTGTCAGTCCTCGCGCACTAGATAGGGGTCGGCGATGCCGAGGCTGGCCAGCGCGTCGCGTTCGATCGCCTCCATCGCTTCGGCCTCGTCATCGTTCATATGGTCATAGCCTAGCAGATGCAGCACGCCATGCACCAGAAGATGCGTGGCATGTGTTTCGGCCGAAATCCCGCGCTCGGCCGCCTCCGCCACGCAGACGCCGTGCGCCAGGACGATATCGCCCAGCAGCACTTCGCCATCGTCCGAATTCTGCGTGACCGTCTCGATCAGGTCGGGCTGCACCATCGGGAAGGACAGGACGTTGGTCGGCTTGTCCTTCTGGCGATACTGGTGGTTGAGCGCGTGGACCTCGTCGTCGCTGGTCAGCCGGACCGAGATCTCGATCAGTGCGGGCGTGGTCAGCAGGGGGCCGTGCGGCGTCCGCTCGATCGCGGCGCGCGCGGCACGGGTGGCCAGCGTCTCCCAGCTTTCCTCGTCCCCGGACCAGGGCTCTTCATGGATCAGGGCAATCTCGATCATCGGGGCCTTTCCGGGGCAGCCAGGTCAGTCAGGGCGAAATCGTCGCCCTTGTACAAGAGTTCCGCCGCGACGCCATGGGCACAGGCATAGGCGAAGCAATCGCCCATGTTGAGGCGGGCGGGGTGATGGCCCTTGCCGTAGCGGGCATGGGCGATGACGGCCTGTTCGGCTTCTTCCGCGCCGATCGGCATGAGCTTGAGACCGAGTGCGATGCGGAATCGTTCGACCTCGGCCCATGCCAGTTCGACGCTCGTATCACGCGCGCGGCGGACTGCCGCCATCGTCTCCCAGAGCGCGATGGCGCTCGTCAAACGACGTTCGTGGCGCTCGAGCCGATCCGCAAGCATATCGACATCCGGCTCTTTGAGGATGATCGCGACCAGAGCGGACGCGTCGACGAACAGACTCACAGGCCGCCCGAAAGATCGTCGTAAAATGCCTTGTCGATGACGATTCCTGTCGGTGGCGGTAGCGGCGAAGTACGGTGCAGTTCGGCGATGACATCTCGAAGCGGTCGCCGGTCTGGCTGTTCAGGCGGGCCTTTTGCCAGCAACTCCGCCAAAGCCCGCCGAATTGCCTCCTCCTCGCTGACGCCGAGCCGCCGGGCGGCGAGCGCGACCTGCTCGCTCGTCTCGGAGCCCAGCGTCAGCGGAGGATAGGGATCGCGTTCGGCCATGGTCCCATCCTATATCAGGCGTTCGGCCCTTCATAGGCATCGACGATCCGCCCGACGATCGGGTGACGGACGACGTCGGCGGCGGTGAAGCGGCTCATGGCGATGCTCTCAATGCCTTCCAGACGACGCACGGCATCGGCCAGGCCAGAGGCCGCGACGCCGCCGGGCAGGTCGACCTGGTTGGGATCGCCGCAGATGACCATGCGGCTGTTCTGGCCGAATCGGGTCAGGAACATCTTCATCTGCGCGGGCGTGGTGTTCTGCGCTTCGTCGAGGATGACGAAGGCATCGGCCAGCGTCCGGCCGCGCATGAAGGCGATGGGCGCGATCTCGATCTCACCACTGGCGATCCGCCGCTCCACCTGCTCGGCGGGGAGGCAGTCGTGCAGCGCGTCGTAGAGCGGGCGGAGATAGGGATCGACCTTCTCCTTCATGTCGCCGGGCAGGAAGCCCAGCTTCTCGCCCGCCTCGACCGCCGGGCGCGACAGGATCAGGCGCTGGACCGATCCGGTGATGAGCTGCGCCACCGCCTGCGCCACCGCCAGATAGGTCTTGCCGGTGCCCGCCGGGCCGAGCGCGAAGATCATGTCGTTCGACACGAGCTCCTTCATGTAATGCGCCTGGGCGGGGGTGCGCGGCACGATCGTCTTCTTGCGCGTGCGGATCATGATCGGCGGCGCCGAGGAGCGTTCGGCGCTCAGGATGCCGTCCAGCGTCGGTTCGGATGCCATGGCGATCGATGCGTCGACCAGGCCGGTATCGACCTCCTCGCCGCGCTGGATCCGCGCATACAGGTCGTTCAGCACGTCGCGCGCCAGCGCCACCTGCTCGGCGGTCCCCTCCAGCCCGACACGGTTGCCGCGCGCGGTGATGTAGACGCCCAATCGATTTTCCAACGCGACCAGATTGCGGTCATATTGGCCGAACAGCTGCGCCAGCACTTGCGGCTTGTCGAAGCTGAGTTCCGCCCGGCTGCGTTCACCGGCCTGGGCGGGGAGGGGCTTGCGGCTCATGCGGTCCTTTCACCGTCTGTGGTTGCCACCAAGATGGGGTGGCGGCGGTCGGAACGCCAGCGAAATTGCGTGACATGGGTGTGACGTTCGCAAGGTTTTTGGCGCGCAGAGGCGCGGAGGACGCAGAGAAGAAGAGCACGTCCTCGCGATCGGGAGACCCTCTTCTTCCTCCGCGCTCTCTGCGCCTCTGCGCGATCAAGAAAATTTGGTTCGCGCGAAGACGCGAGGACGCGAAGATGGCGTATCAAAGTACCGTGTCTTCCGTCCGCGATGACGGGATGCGCTTGTGACGAGCGATACCTCTTTGCGCCGTCGCGTCTTCGCGTGAACGATCGGCATCGCATGGGCTTCGACTTCGCTCAGCCTGAACGGAGGTAGGGGGGACGGCTTACGCCGCAGCCTTCACCTTCGCCTGTCCGGTCAGCGAGTTCGGGCCCGCCGCGACCAGTTCGACCTCGACCAGGTCGCCGATCTGGTGGTCGCCGATCAGATGGACCGACTGGAGCCAGGGCGACTTGCCGAGCATCTGGCCGGGCAGCTTGCCGCGTCGCTCGAGCAGGACGGTGCAGGTGCGCCCAACGCTCGCCAGATTGAACGCGTGCTGGTCGCGGTTGAGCGCGGCCTGCAGGCGCTGGAGCCGGTCGTCCATCACCTCGGCGGGAACCTGATCCGCCATGGTCGCAGCGGGCGTGCCGGGGCGGGGGGAGTATTTGAAGCTGAACGCCTGGGCATGGCCCATCGCGTCGACCAAGCTCAGCGTGTCGGCGAACTCTTCCTCGGTTTCGCCGGGGAAGCCGACGATGAAATCGCCCGACAGCGCGATGTCGGGGCGCCCCGCGCGGACCCGGTCCATGACGCGCATATAGCTGTCGCGCGTATGCTGGCGGTTCATCGCCTTCAGGATGCGGTCATTGCCCGACTGGACCGGCAAATGGAGGAAGGGCATCAGGCTCTCGACATCGCGGTGCGCGTCGATCAGCCCCTGCGTCATGTCGTTGGGATGGCTGGTCGTATAGCGGATGCGGTGCAGCCCCGGAATCCGGTCCAGCTCGCGGATCAGCCCGTGCAGGCCGCGGTCGTCGGCGTCGTTCCACGCATTGACGTTCTGGCCCAGCAGCGTGATCTCACGCGCGCCCGCATCGACCAGCGCCCGCGCCTCGTCCATGATCGCCGAATAGGAGCGGCTGACCTCCGCGCCACGCGTATAGGGCACGACGCAATAGGTGCAGAATTTGTCGCACCCTTCCTGCACCGTCAGAAAGGCCGAGGGGCCGACCTTGCGACGGCCGGGCAGGTGGACGAACTTCGACTCGACCGGCATGTCGGTGTCGAGCGCGGCCTCGCCCGCCGCCGCCTTCGCGACCAACTCGGGCAGGTTGTGATAGGCCTGCGGACCGACGACGACGTCGACCTTGGCGCGGCGGACGATCTCCGCGCCTTCGGCCTGGGCGACGCAGCCCGCGACCGCGATCATCGGCTTGCGACCCTGTTCGCCCGCGTCCTTGCGCAGGCGGCCAATGTCCGAATAGACCTTTTCGGTCGCCTTTTCCCGGATATGGCAGGTGTTGAGCACGACCAGATCGGCGGCGGCGGCATCGTCGGTCGCCGACAGGCCTTGCGCGGCCATCAACTCGGCCATGCGCTCGCCGTCATAGACGTTCATCTGACAACCGAAGGACTTGACGTGAAAGGTCTTGGGGGATGCGGGCATGGCGCGCCCCTTATCGCAAAAGGCGCGCGCTCGCCAGCGTCGGGCGATGTCCTTCATTCCTTCCCTGCAAGGGGAGGGGGGCGTGCGCAGCTTGGTGGAGGGGTGCCGCGTTATCGAGAGGGTGACACCCCTCCGTCAGGGCTTCGCCCTGCCACCTCCCCTTTCAGGGGAGGAATATTGGCTCTCAGCCCTGGGGCAGGCAGACGCGGGTTTCGTCCGCCATGTCGCTGCTCTGGCGATACAGGTCGGTGAAGGCCGAATAGGCTGCGTCGCGAGGCGCCTGCGGTTTGGAGGCGCCATAGCGGGTGATCGTCACCGCTTCCGCATCGGTCACGACCGGGCCGCTGGAGCCGCGTGTCAGGACGCGGACCAAGGTCGTGCGGGTGGGGTCGTTATGGCTGACATACCAGCCATTGTGCGCGGCGACCGCCTTGGCGAAGGTCGCCCATTGGCCGGGCTTGATCTTGCTGTGGCGGATCGTGGCGGGCTGGGTCCCGCCGGGGCAGGGATTCGCCATCTGGGCGCTTGCGGCAGTGGCGGTCAGTAGGCTGGCGGCAACGAGAATCGTCTTGAGCATGGCATATCCCCCATCTGATCGCCGCCATCCTATCGCCAGGCTCGCGCGCTGGCGATGCAGGATTTCGGGCAGGATTTCAGGAGGCTGCGATCCGCCGTCGCGCCTCGGCCGCGATGGCCTTGCGATCGGGGAAGGCGGCGGGATCGAAGGGCGCCAGATAGTGGAGCGTCACGGTGAAGCGCCCCGGTCGGCGCAGCACCCGCCTGGCGTGCGCATCGCCCGGATCACTGCCCAGCCACGCGAGATCCGCCGAGGCCGCGCCATAATCGATTCGCACCGGCTGGACCCGAATGCCGGGCAGGGCGGGGACCAGCGCGGCGAACAGCGCGGGCTTGAAGGGCAGG
This sequence comes from uncultured Sphingomonas sp., assembly GCF_913062585.1. Taxonomy (GTDB): domain Bacteria; phylum Pseudomonadota; class Alphaproteobacteria; order Sphingomonadales; family Sphingomonadaceae; genus Sphingomonas. The sequence continues at coordinate 61,165 of NZ_CAJXWX010000011.1, forward strand.
AGGGCCAGGTCGTCGCCGGTCGTCCCCTCCGGAAAGACCGCCAGCGGCTGTCCCTCGGTCAGCGCCGCGCGGATCGTCGCGACCTGATCGCTCACGCCCAGCCGGTCGCCGCGTTCGACGAACAGCGTGCGGTTGAGGCTCGCCAGCCAGCCGATCAGCGGCAGTCGCGCCACCTCCGCCTTCGCGACGAAACGCGTGCCGGACGTACCCGCGAGCAGGAGGATGTCCATCCAGCTCAGATGATTGGCGGCGATCATCACATCGCGGCGCTCAGGTGCCCCGATGACACGGATATCGGCGCCAAGAATGATCGCCACCCGGCGCAGGAACCGGCGCGGCCAGGGCGAGAACCGCCCCAGCGCGCGCCAGATTCCATGCAGCGCCAGCGCGACGAGCAGCGCCCCCACGATGCACGAAAGGCGACCCGCTGCACGCAGGCCGCCCTTTTGATCGGCGTCGACAGAGGCCGCGAGCGCGCTCACCCCTTGCGGTCGAGGCTGACGCCGTAGAGTTCCATCCGGTGATCGACCAGGCGGAAGCCCAGCTTTTCGGCGATCGCCTTTTGCAGCTGTTCCAGCTCGGGGTCGACGAACTCGATCACGCGGCCGGTTTCGACGTCGATCAGATGGTCGTGATGCGCTTCGGGCGACGGCTCGTAGCGGGCGCGGCCGTCGCCGAAGTCGTGACGGTCCAGGATGCCGGCCTCCTCGAACAGGCGGACGGTGCGGTACACGGTCGCGATCGAAATGCCGGGATCGATCTTGGCGGCGCGCTCATAGACTTTTTCGACATCGGGATGGTCCTCCGCCTCCGACAGGACGCGGGCGATCACGCGGCGCTGTTCGGTGATGCGCAGACCTTTTTGGGCGCACAGCGCTTCGAGATCAATTTTGCGGGCCATGGTAAATTTCAACTCCTCAGGCAGACCCCTCTCTACCCCCAAAGCGCTATTGCGAAAAGAGGATAGCGACTCGCAATAACCCGGAAACTATGATCGGGTCAGCCTATGACCCGGTTATAGGTATGCGCGTCGTAACGGCGACCGTCGGCACCCTTGTAATAATCGCGCCGCTCGCCGCATTTGGCGAAATCGTGCCGGGTGTAGAAGAGGATGGCGGGGTTGTTCGACCGCACCTCCAGATGCAGCGTCGCGACGCTCTGTGCGGCGCAATCGCCGACGACCGCCTCGACCAGCAAGCTGCCGATGCCGTGGCGACGATGCTCGGGGACGACGCCCAGCAACAGCAACTCGGCTTCGTCCATGACCGATCGGGTCAGCGCAAAGCCCGCCGGTTCCTCGCCCGCCTCGGCGATCAGCAGCGTGATGCCGGGCAGCGCCATCACGCCCAGAAGCTGTGCCCGGGTCCAGGCCTCGCCCCATTGCGGGTCGAAGGCGGCGGTCATGATGTGTTCGACGATCCCGGCATCGCGCGTATCGCCGGGGCGCAACGAGACGCCGATGCTCGCCATCAGGCGGCCAGCTCGGGCGGGGTGATCCCGCCGGGCAGCTTGGCATCGGGCGCGCGGCCATAGACCGGGCGCGGGGGCAGGTCGGTCAGGGCCGGGGGCAGGCGCCAGCCCTCTGCGGCATCGGGCAGCGCCTCGACCACGGGCAGGTCGGGCGACAGCGCGGTCAGCCAGCGGACGCCGTTGCCGATCGCGGTCCGCCTCGCCAGCGCGGCGAGCGCGGCGTCGGGCTTCATCGAGGCGAAGGGGGCGAGGGCGGTCAGGTCGCGCGCGAAGGGCTGGACGAAAACCTCGCCATGCCCGCCCTCCAGCACCACCGTCAGCGCCTCGTCGTCGCGCGTGGCAAAGCCGGCGGCGGCGACCAGCGCCAGCGAGCTGTAGCCGGTCGCGGGCACGCCCCAGCCCAGCGCCAGCCCGCGCGCTGCCGCGATGCCGACCCGGATGCCGGTGAAGCTGCCCGGCCCGCAATCGACCAGGACGCGCTCGGCCCGGCCGCCATCCGGCAGGGCGGCGATCATCGGCACCAGCTTTTCGGCATGGCCGCGCCCGACCACGTCATGGGCGCGCGCGACCACCCGGTCGCCGTCGAGAAGGGCGACGGAGCAGGCGGCGGTGGCGGTGTCGATGATCAGCGTGCGCAAGGGGCGGCTCAGACGATCTGGTTGGCCTGTTCGAACGCCAGGCGTGGATTGCGCGGGTGCAGCGTCTCGCGGTCGCCGTAACCCAGCGTCGCGATGAAGTTCGACCGGACGCCCGGCTGGTCGGCGAAGAACGCCTTGTCCACCGCGCCCTGGTCGAAGCCCGACATCGCGCCGGTATCCAGCCCCACCGCACGCGCGGCGAGGATCAGATAGGCACCCTGGAGCGAGCTGTTGCGGAAGGCCGAGGCCTCGCGCAGCTCGGTATTGCCATCGAACCAGCTCTTGGCATCCACATGCGGGAACAGCTGGGGCAGGTTCTCGTGGAAGTTCACGTCCATGCCGATCACGACGGCGGCGGGCGCCTTGCGGATCTTGTCGGCATTGCTGTCCGAGGCGCAGGCGGCGAGTTTTTCCTTCGCCTCCTGGCTCAGGCACCAGACCATGCGCGCCGGGCTCTGGTTGGTTGAGGTCGGCGGCATCTTCATCAGATCCCAGATCGCGCGGATCTCATCCTCGCCGACGGGGGTGTCGAGATAATGGTTGAAGGTGCGGCCTTCGCGGAACAGCCGGTCCAGGCTGGCGTCGTCGATCGGGTTCATCAAACGGCCCTTACTTCGGTGACTTCGGGAACATAATGGCGCAGCAACTGCTCGATGCCGTTCTTCAGCGTCGCGGTGGACGAGGGGCAACCGGCGCAGGCGCCCTGCATCTTCAGGTACACCTTGCCCTTGTCGAAGCCGCGATAGACGATGTCGCCGCCGTCATTGGCGACCGCGGGGCGGACGCGCGTGTCGATCAGCTCGCGAATCTGCGCGACGATGTCGGCATCCTCGGGATCGTCGGTGAAATTCTCTTCCGATGGCACGGAGAAATCGGCCGAGCCTTGGCGGAACAGCGGCATCTGCGCGGAGAAATGATCGAGCAGGATGCCCAATACGTCCGGCTTCACATCCGCCCATTCCGCCCCGGGCGCGATGGTGACCGAGACGAAGTCGCGGCCGAAGAACACGCCGGTCACGTCGCCGAGGTTGAAGATCGCCTCGGCCAGCGGGCTGGCGGCGGCTTCCTCGGGCGAGGCGAAGTCGCGGGTGCCGCTGTCCATGACCTTGCGGCCGGGCAGGAATTTCAGCGTCGCCGGGTTGGGCGTCGGTTCGGTCTCGATCAGCATGGCCCCCATGTGGCGCGGCGCGCGGCAGGGATCAAGCAGGCTCCGGGAAAGGATGCGTTTCCGGCGCGCAATCCTGGCTGATCATGATGGGGTTCTGAGCGGATCGCCACGCGTCGGACCTTCCTTCCCTCTCCCCTCTGCGAGGGGCGAGGGAGGAAAGGCCCATCGCTCCTAGAAGGCCGACCAGCTTTCATTGGCGGCGCGGGGAACGGATTGGCGTTTCGTCCGATGTTCCTTCGGCTCGGCCATCCGGACGGGGGCGGCGGGTGCCGCGTCCAGCCGGAAGCGGGCGACCGCGCGCGACAGCTCCTCCGCCTCCTCGGCCAGGTTGCGCGAGGCGGCGGTCGCCTGTTCGACCATCGCGGCATTTTGCTGCGTGACCATGTCCATCTGGGTCAGGCTGACATTCACCTCGCCCAGCCCGGTCGCCTGGCGGTTCGCATCGGCGGCGATCGCAGTCATCATCGTGCCGAGCTGGCCCATGCCGTGATTGATCCGCTCCAGCGCCTCGCCGGTTTCGCCGACCAGCGCGACGCCCGTCCGCACGCCGCCCGCGCTGGCCAGCACCCGCGCCTTGACGTCCTTGGCGGCTTCGGCGGACCGCTGGGCGAGCGCGCGAACCTCGGAGGCGACGACGGCGAAGCCCTTGCCCGCGTCACCGGCGCGCGCCGCCTCGACCCCGGCGTTCAGCGCCAGCAGGTTCGTCTGGAAGGCGATGCCGTCGATCACGCCGATGATCTGTTCGATCTCGGCCGAGGCCCGCTCGATGTCCGCCATCGCAGTGCGGGCGCGGACGACCACGGCGCCGCCGTCGCGCGCATCGGTTCGCGTCTTTTCCAGCGCCTGGACGGCCTCGGTCGCGCCGCTGGCGGCGTGGCGGACGGTCGCCGTGATCTCGTCCATCGCGGCGGCGGTTTCCTCCAGGCTGGCGGCCTGTTGCTCGGTGCGCTGCGACAGATCGTCGGACGCCTGGCGGATATCCATCGCCCCCGCGCGCACGCCACCCGTCGCACTCACGACCGCGCTGAGCGCGGCGTGCAGCGCGGTGATGGCGGCATTGAAATCCGCCTTCAGCCGGTCGAACGGCGCGGCCAGCGGCGCCTCGATCCGGGCGGTCAGGTCGCCCTGTGCCAGCGCGGACAGGCCCTGGCCGATGCTGGTGACGATCAGATCGGTCTGCGCCGCCTTGCTCGCCTCGGCGCGGGCCAGCTGGTCGCGAAACTCGGCCATGGACCGCGCCATGTCGCCGACCTCGTCCCCGCGCGTGGCATGGGGGATAGGCCGGTCGACCCGGCCCTCGGCCAGGGCGCCCATCGCGTGGCGCAGGTCGTGCAGCGGCCGCACCACGGTGCGCAGCGTCATGGTAAGCCCCGTCGCCAGTCCCGCCACGGCCAGCAGAATCGTCGACCCGATCAGGATCCAGCGCCCCTGTTCGGCGACCGCATCGGCGCGGGCGTGGAGGTCCGCAATCTCCTGGGTCAGCGCGTCGATGCGCGCATCGGCGATCTTGGAGGCGCGGCGTTCGGCCGGTCGAACCGATTCGCGGAAATGGGCAAGTGCCCCGGCACGGTCGCCGGTGGCGGCCAGGCGCCCGACCTGTTCCAGCTGCTCGCGAACATTCGCCTGCGACGTGACATAGTCGGGGGAGACGGCTGCATAGGGATCGGTACGCAGTTGCGCCAGCTGCTCGGCAAAGCGGGTCAGTCGGGTATCGAACTTGTTCTGGATCGTGCGATGCTCGGCGGGATCGGCCTCGATGACCAGGTTCAGCGCATCACGCTGAAGCGAGCGGCTGATCGAGCGTGCCTCCGCCAGGCGTAGCATCGCGGCCTCTGCCGCGCCGGCCGCGGCATTGGCCTCGGCCACGCGGGCCGCGATGTGGAGCGTGATCGCCGACAACCCCGCCAGCAGGAGCATCGAGATCAAGGCAGGGGCAATCAGGCGTGCCGCTACGCTTTTGAAAATCATGACAAATCCGTGACAGTTTGGGGCCGGAGGCCGAGCCCGCCCTGTCGTGCGGCAGCGGTTATAAATGGGTTAAGAAAGCCGAATTGGTCCGGCGATTTTCGCGGTCGTCACAGGATCGCGCCGAACAGGCGCAGGATGCCGTTCGCGATCCCCCGCCCCGGTTGGCGCAGCGGGCGGACGAAGCGCAGGCGCAGGACCAGGCGCATGGCTTCCGCCTCGTTCCACACCTCGTGCGGGAAGGTATCGTCGAACACCAGCGTCTGCCCTTCCGCCCAGCGGACGATACGATCGCGCACCCGCATCCGCGCGCCGCCGTCACGGGGCACGACCAGCCCGAGATGACAGCTGATCAGCGCCTTGGTCGCGCCGCGCGGCGGGGCGACATGCGCACCGGGGGCGAGCAGGGCGAAACCGGCATCGTGAAGCCCGGGCACGGCGGCCAGGGCCTCGGCCGTGCGGGGGCAGGCGGCGATCCTGTCATCCAGGGCGCGGCCGTTCCGCCAGAGCGGTATGATGCCGCACGGGGCGAGGGGTGGGGTGCCCTCGACCGCCAGCGTCAGCGCTTCGTCGCGAATCGCCGACCAGTCGCGGCGCAGCGCATCGGTCCAGCCGAAATCGCGCACGTCGAGCACCGGCTCGTTCGAGGCGAGGGACGATCCGGCGATCCAGCCGTCCAGCAGGCGACAGGCGCGCAGCATCGGCGGGACGGGCGACACGGGCATGGAGACGGTGACAGGGGCCAGTCGGACGAGGGCTTCGGCGGGGCGGACGGGCGGCGGCGGACCGGCAGGGCGATCGGTCTCGCCCGAATTGTGCCATATTGTGCCCGGCCCCTCGCTCTGGGCGCGCGCATTCATCGACTTGGTCATCACGTTCCGCACTTCCCCGGCCCGACCCCGGCGCCCGGGCATCAATGGCCCTTGTGACGCGGGTTCGGTGGAAAGGCGGGTAGCGCGCCACTGGGTCGAAATGATGGCGGACGCCCAGGGCTTGCGGCCCAATCGCGGCGCTTTGGGGCGATTTAGGGGCGGCTGGCGATCCGCCTTGCGCCGGGTTAAGAGGGCGCATGGCGTTTCCGTCCCGCGCAATGCGCTGTCTTGCCCTGCCGGTCCTTCTGGGACTGGCGCTTCCCGTCATCGGCCAGGTTCCCACCAACGGCCAGACGGACAATCGCTCCGTCCCGCAAGGTATGCCGGTGCCGGCGAGCGTGGTGGGCACCGCCCCCGATCCGCTCGCCCCGCTGCCGCCGATTGCCGGCGTCGACCAGTCGCCCTGGCTCTACAAGGGCTCCGACCTGCCGCAGGACAAGATGTGGAAGTTCGGGCGGCTGGCCAATGGCCTGCGCTTCGCGGTCCGGCGCAACGGCGTGCCGCCGGGGCAGGTGGCGGTGCGGGTGCGGATCGACGCGGGCTCGCTGAACGAACAGGATTCGGAGCGCGGCTTCGCACATCTGATCGAGCACCTGTCCTTCCGCGGATCGCAGCATGTCCCCGATGGCGAGGCCAAGCGTATCTGGCAGCGGCTGGGCGCGACCTTCGGCTCGGACTCCAATGCGTCGACCACGCCGACCCAGACCGTCTATCAGCTCGACCTGCCCGGCGCGACCGAGGCGGGGCTGGACGAGAGCCTGAAGATCCTCAGCGGCATGATGGCCGCGCCGTCGATCACCGCCCAGTCGCTGAACGCCGAGCGCCCCGTCGTGCTGGCCGAGCGGCGCGAGCAGCCGGGGCCGCAGGTCCGCTATTCGGACAAGCTGCGCGAGACCTTCTTCGCCGGTCAGCCGCTGGCCGAGCGCTCGCCGATCGGCCAGCTCAAGACGCTGGAGGCCGCGACGCCCGAGACGGTGCGCGCCTTCCACGATCGCTGGTATCGCCCCGAACGCGCGGTCGTCATCATCTCGGGCGACATGGACCCGCTGTTGCTGGCGAAGCTGGTCACGAAGAATTTCGGGTCGTGGCAGGGCGTGGGGCCCAATCCGCCCGATCCCGATTTCGGCAGCCCCAAGGCCGATGCTCCGGTCGCGGGCGCGCTGGTCGAGCCGTCCATGCCGCCGGTCGTGGCGATGGCGGTGCTTCGCCCCTGGCATTATCAGGACGACACCGCGATCTTCAACCAGAAGCGGATGGTCGACATGGTCGCCGCGCGCCTCATCAGCCGCCGCCTGGAAAACCGGGCGCGGGCGGGGGGCAGCTTTCTGCAGGCCAGCGTCGCGCTCGACGACGTGTCGCGCTCGGCCAATCTGACCACGGTCAACGTCGTGCCGATCGGCGACAATTGGGAAGCCGCGCTGAAGGACGTGCGGGCGGTCATCGCCGACGCGATGGCGACGCCCCCGACGCAAGCCGAGATCGACCGCGAACTGGCCGATTACGACGCGATCCTGCGCAACGAGGTGGATACCCAGCGGGTCGAGGCCGGCTCGAAACAGGCCGACGACATGGTCGGCGCGCTCGACATCCGCGAGACGGTGACGGCGCCCGAAACCAGCTACCAGATCTTCAAACAGGCGGTGGCGGCAAAGATGTTCACGCCGGACACGGTGCTGGCCTCCACCCGCAAGATCTTCCAGGGCACGGCGACGCGGGGGCTGGTCAACACCCGCACCGCGCAAGCGGATGCGGTCGCCCGGCTGACCGCCGCGCTGAAGGCCGATGTCCGCCCGCTGGCCGAGCATCGCCGCCGCCAGGGCGCGATCAGCTTCGCGCAGCTGCCCCGGCTGGGCGCGCCCGGCAAGGTCGTGTCGCGCGAGAAGATCGGCGAACTGGGGCTGGAAAAGATCACCTTTGCGAACGGCGTACGGATGCTCCTGCTCGCCAATGACGGCGAGACGGGGCGCGTCTATCTGCGTGTCCGGTTCGGGCGTGGCTATGACGCGCTGCCCGCGACGAAGGAGAGTCCGGCCTGGGCGGCCGATCTGGCGCTGGTCGCGGGTGGCATCGGCAAGTTCGACCAGGGCGATCTCGATCGGATGACCGCCGGGCGGACCATGGGCATGGACTTCGATATCGACGACGATGCCTTTGCCTTCAACGCCTTGTCGTCGCCCGGCGATTATGCCGACAATCTGAAGCTGATGGCGGCCAAGCTGGTCGCACCGCGCTGGGATGCCGCGCCGGTCAACCGGGCCAAGGCGGCGATGCTGGCGGGCTATGACGGGTTCGATTCCTCGCCAGACGGGGTGCTCGACCATGATCTGGAGCGGTTGCTGCGCGACGGCGATCCGCGCTGGGGCACGCCGCCGCGCGACGTGGTGGCGGCGACCACGCCGGAGGCGTTCAAGGCGCTCTGGGCGCCGCTGCTCGCCTCCGGTCCGATCGAGGTCTCGGTGTTCGGCGATGTGAAGGCCGATGACGCGATCCAGGCGGTCGCCGACAGCCTGGGGGCGATCCCGGCGCGTGCCCCCGTCGTGGGGCCGGTGCCGCCGATCCGCTTCCCCGCCCATGTCGCGACCCCGGTCGTGCGCTATCATACCGGCCCCGCCGACCAGGCGGCGGCGGTCATCGCGTGGCCGACCGGCGGCGGTTCGGCGGGGGACCAGGTCCGCAACCGCCTCGACGTGCTGGCGCAGGTCTTCGCCGACCGGCTGTTCGACCGGATGCGCCAGCAGGCGGGCGCAAGCTACAGCCCGCAGGTCGCCAGCCAATGGCCGATCGGCCTGCCCGGCGGCGGGCGGATGATCGCGATCGGCATGGTCGCGCCCGACAAGGTCGATTTCTTCCTGGCGACCGCGCGGTCGATCGCCGCCGACCTGGCATCCAAGCCGATCGAGGCGGACGAGTTGCAGCGGATCAAGCGTCCGATGGCGCAGCGTCTGGCCCGCATGGCCTCCGGCAACATGTTCTGGATGCAGCGGCTGGGCGGGGCGGCCTATGATCCCAAGCGGATCGAGGCGACCCGGCGGCTGGCCCAGGATTTCGTGTCGATCGGCCCGGCGGATCTGCAGGCGGTGGCGGCACAATATCTGCGGTCGGACACCGACTGGACGCTGAAGGTCGTGCCGAAGGCGAAGTAATCCTCCCCGCTCGCGGGGAGGGGGACCATCGCGCAGCGTTGGTGGAGGGGGCGTGCCGAAAGGGGTGCCCCATGTGGAAGCCCCCCTCCACCAGCCTGCGGCCGGTCCCCCTCCCCGTGCCGGGGAGGAACCTGTCGCTTTCCCGCTCGTTTACACCGCCAACCACCTTTGTGCGCCGCAATATCCGCGCCACTCTTTCGCTTTGCGCAGCTTTCGGCTATGGCGCGCGGCGACATACCCTCCGAACAAGAGAAATTTGCATGAGCCTCCGCAACGTGGCGATCATCGCGCACGTCGACCATGGCAAGACGACCCTGGTTGATCAGCTGTTCCGCCAGTCGGGCACCTTCCGCGACAACCAGCGTGTCGAAGAGCGCGCGATGGACTCCAACGACCTGGAAAAGGAGCGCGGGATCACGATTCTCGCCAAGCCGACCTCGGTCGACTGGACCCCGCCGGGCAGCGACGAGTCGATCCGCATCAACATCGTCGACACCCCCGGCCACGCCGACTTCGGCGGCGAGGTGGAGCGCATCCTGTCGATGGTCGACGGCGTCGTCCTGCTGGTCGATTCGTCGGAAGGCGCGATGCCGCAGACGAAGTTCGTGACCGGCAAGGCGCTGGCGCTCGGCCTGAAGCCGATCGTCGTCGTCAACAAGGTCGACCGCGCCGACGCGCGTATCCAGGAAGTGCTGGACGAAGTGTTCGACCTGTTCGTCTCGCTCGACGCGAATGACGAGCAGTTGGACTTCCCCGTCCTCTACGCCTCGGGCCGCAATGGCTATGCCTCGACCGACATGGACGCGCGCGAAGGCACGCTGATCCCGATGTTCGAGACGATCGTGAACCACGTTCCCGCCCCCAAGGTGGAAGTCGAGGACGTGCCCTTCACCTTCCTGGTGACGTTGCTCGATCGCGACAACTTCCTGGGTCGCATCCTGACCGGCCGCGTGAACTCGGGCACGGTCAAGCTGAACCAGGCGATCCACGCGCTCGACGCCGAGGGCAATGTGATCGAAACCGGTCGCGCGTCGAAGATCCTGTCGTTCCGTGGCCTGGACCGCGTGCCGGTCGAGGAAGCCAAGGCGGGCGACATCATCTCGCTGGCGGGTCTGGCGGTTGCGACGGTGGCGAACACCATCGCCGACACCAGCGTCACCGTGCCGCTGCAGGCGCAGCCGATCGATCCGCCGACGCTGTCGATGCGTTTCGCGGTGAACGACTCGCCGATGGCGGGCCGTGAGGGCACCAAGGTCACCAGCCGCATGATCCGCGACCGCCTGATGCGCGAAGCGGAATCGAACGTCGCGGTGAAGGTCACCGAGAGCGACGACCGCGACAGCTTCGAGGTTGCCGGTCGCGGCGAACTCCAGCTGGGCGTTCTGATCGAGACGATGCGCCGCGAAGGCTTCGAGCTGGGCATCAGCCGCCCGCGCGTGCTGTTCGGCGAGGACGAGGACGGCAAGAAGACCGAGCCGTACGAAACCGTCATCATCGACGTGGACGAGGAATATTCGGGCACGGTCGTCGAGAAGATGAACCTGCGCAAGGCCGAGATGACCGACATGCGTCCCTCGGGCGGCGGCAAGACCCGCATCACCTTCTCCGCGCCCTCGCGCGGCATGATCGGCTATCACGGCGAGTTCCTGTCGGACACGCGCGGCACCGGCATCATGAACCGCCTGTTCGAGAAGTACGGCCCCCACAAGGGCAAGATCGAGGGTCGCAAGAACGGCGTCCTGATCTCGAACGGTGCCGGCGAGGCGCAGGGTTATGCGCTGGGTCCGCTCGAAGAGCGCGGCATCCTGTTCGTCGGCCATGGCGAGGCGCTCTATGAGGGCATGATCATCGGCGAGAACGCCAAGACGGATGACCTCGAGGTCAATCCGATGAAGGCGAAACAGCTGACCAACTTCCGCGCGTCGGGCGGCAAGGACGACGCCATCCGCCTGACTCCGCCGAAGAAGATGACGCTGGAACAGGCCATTGCGTATATCGACGACGACGAGATGGTCGAAGTGACCCCGAAGTCGATCCGTCTGCGCAAGCGCTACCTCGACCCGAACGAGCGCAAGCGCGCGGCTCGCTCGAAGGCGGCGTAATCAGGCTAGCCAATCGGAAAGGGGCCGGGCGGAAACGTCCGGCCCTTTTTCTTTGGGAGGCGTCCGTGGCCTTCGACTTCGCTCAGGCTGAACGGAGGTTGGTATGTTTGCCGGGGCCGAAAAATCCGATTCCACGCGTCTACCGCCCCGTTCAGCCTGAGCGAAGTCGAAGGCCACGTCCCTCGCGCCGCTATGTCCCAACCAGGACCATCAGAAAAAAAGCCCGCCTCCTTGAGGGAGACGGGCTTCCGAAAAAGTATTTAGGGAAGGGGCCTTACGCCCGCTCGGCTTCCTTGCGCGCGCGTTCCTCGTAGAAGTTGCGGACCACGTCCCACGCCTCTTCGGCGGTTTCGACGTAGGTGAAGATGCCCAGGTCGCGCTCGGACACCACGCCTTCCTCGACCAGCGCGTCGAAATTGACAACGCGTTCCCAGAAGGCACGGCCGAACAGCAGCACGGGGATGGGTTGGATCTTGCCCGTCTGGATCAGGGTCAGCAGTTCGAACAGCTCGTCGAACGTGCCGAACCCGCCCGGGAAGGCCGCCAGCGCGCGGGCGTGCAGCAGGAAGTGCATCTTGCGCAGCGCGAAATAGTGGAACTGGAGCGAGAGCGACGGCGTGACGTAAGGGTTGGGCGCCTGCTCGTGCGGCAGGACGATGTTCAGGCCCACCGACTCGGCGCCGACGTCATGCGCGCCGCGATTGGCGGCTTCCATGATCGACGGGCCGCCGCCCGAGCAGACGACGAATTGCCGCATCCCGCGATCGTCGCGGGGCAGGCGGCTGGTGATCTGCGCCAGCTCGCGCGCGATGTCGTAATATTTGCTCTTGGCGACCAGGTTCTCGGCGATCCGACGCGATTTGTCGTCATGCGCCAGGTCGAGCATGGCCTGCGCCTTGGCGGGCTCCGGGATACGCGCCGAGCCATAGAAGACGAAGGTCGAGGCGATCTTGGCCTCTTCGAGCAACAGCTGCGCCTTTAGCAGCTCCAGCTGGAAACGGACGGGGCGAAGGTCTTCCCGCAGCAGGAAGTCCATATCCTGAAAGGCCAGCGTATAGGCGGGGCTTTCGGTCTGGGGCGTCGAGACGATCGTCTTGGCGCTCTCGGCGTCCTGGCTGGCATTGGGAAAGACGCGGTTCGGTACTTGGGTTTTATCGGTCATTTCAGATGATGTAGGGGATCGCTGCCTCTCGCGCTACCGGCAAAAATGCGCGGCATCATCCTCCAGGTGCAGGTGGTTGCGGTGCGCCGCATTGTAATCCGGGGTCAGCACCGTGCCGAAGCGCCGACAGGCGGAGGCGCGAATGGTCGCCCAGAACTGGCGGATCTGCGGATCGGTCGAATGCCAGTCGTTCAGCAGGGTGATGCGCCGCCCGTCCTTCAGGACGAAGCCGCCGACATCGACCGCATTGGCCAGCGCATGGCCCGACCGCCGGTCGCCCATCCGGCTGGTGCCGACGATGTTGCGACAGGCATAGCTGCCCATGCCCTCGACCTTGACCAGTTGCGATCCCAGTATCTGCCACGCGGCGGGGGCGACGGCGTTGCGGATCCAGCCGGCAAAGGCACGCGCATTGCCGCAGCGCATCGCCGTGACCCCGGTTACCGGCACGCCGATATCGGTCAGCTGCACCGCGCCGTACAGGCCGCAGCCGGGGCCGAGTTCCTTGTCGGGCAGGCGGCGATAGTCGACGCCCTCGCGCCGCAGATCGGCCTCGCATTGCGCCGTCTCGCGGATCGGCGGGCGATAGGGTTCGGGGCGTGCGGCCTGTTGGACCGGGCGCTCGGAACGATCGGGGCGTCCGCAGGCGGAGAGGAGGGCCGCGCCCAGAATCGGGACGACCAGCGGAAGGGGGATGCGCACCATGGTCCCCCTTTCCGCTGCCGCTCCGCTTTTGTCAGCAGGGATCAGGCATCCGGAGCCGGTTCTGCGACATGTTCCAATATGTCCCCCGGCTGGCATTCTAGCACGGTGCAGATCGCATCCAGCGTGGTGAAGCGGATCGCCCGCGCCTTGCCCGTCTTCAGGATCGAGAGATTGGCCAGCGTCAGGTCGACCCGCTCGGCGAGTTCGGTCAGCGACATGCGCCGGTCCAGCAGCAGCCGGTCGAGATTGATGCGGATCGCCATCAGATCGTTCCGTCCGCCTCTTCGCGCAGGCGAACGCCCTCGCGAAAGACCTGGGCCAGCACCAGCGTCAGCAGGATCGCAAACACCCCGTCGACGCCCATCGGCTTGACGATGTCGCGCGACTCGAAGGGCAGTATGGGGGGCAGGACGAACTGCAACAGATAGGCGACGGCGATCGTCGCCGCGATCCAGTGCAGCCGCTTGACGTTGGCCAGGGTGAAGGGCTGTCCCGCCGCCGTGCTGCGCAGCATCTGGATCAGCGGCAGCAGCGCGGCCCAGACGAGCGACAGCACCATCAGCATGACCGCCAGCGCGGCGGCGACCACGCCCGGCGTCTTCATGTCCAGGGCCTGTGCGTTGACGTGCACCGCCCCCAGCGCGCCGGGCGAGATCGAATCGACGATCAGCACGCCGACCGACGCCAGGATGATGGCCGTGACGAATGCCAGCAGGCCGAGAAGCGTGGCATAAAGCAGCATGCTGATGTGACTGGCAAAGCGTGTCATCGTCGATTCTCCCATTCTGTTCCGATATCGAAATTCAATATTGTGTTATCGAATGTCAATCAACATAAATATCGAATTTCGATATTCCATGCTATGTCAGATCGGGAGCGTGGACTGGTCTTACTCGGGCGGGACCTGGCTCTCGGTGGCGATGCGTGCGCTCTGCAACATGCTGATATCGCGAAGCAATCGACAGGTCAGCACGGCCAGCGGCGCGTCGATGACGATGCTGGCCACGTGCATCCAGGATGCCGAAATCCATTGGTCCGGCGTTTCCGTCACGCCCAGGATCATCGCCGTGACATTGCCGTAGATGCTCGCTCCGATCAACAGGCCCCACCACAGCCGCAGCCAGGTCGGCACGTCGACCGATTCGGGCGCGCCGGAGTCGATGGTGGCGCCGCGGCTTTCCCGAATCCCCTCGAACGGCTTCCAGAGACAGGCAACGGGCACGAAGAACCAGCCGACATTCCAGCCTGGACTGATCGTCATGGCATCGCTCCACTGCTGTGCGTTGCGATTCACGACATAGACCCAGCGCAGGAACGCGATGTGGTAGAGAATCGAGATAAGGACGAACCCGATATGGGTGGGATCCGGCGAGTCGGCGAGGCGAGCGATCGCCTCCGGCGTCTGGGGGGCATCGCCAAGGCCGCCCAAGAGCTTGATACGCCAGACATATAATGCCGTCTGGACGATGCTGCCGACCAGCCAGAAACAGGCGAGCGCTGTGGTCCAGCGCGCCAGGCGCTTCGGATTGCTGAGCATGTGAAATTCCCCCTTTGCCGGTTCCCTAGACGCAATATTGCGTCGACGCGATTGTGGTTGTCATCTTCGATCGACATCGCTAGGGCCGTCGACGGGCCACGCGGTCCCAACGCCGCGCGTGCTCTCTGTGAGGAGAGTCTTAAATGACTAATGTGATTGCCGCTGACGCCATTCTTGCGCCCGCGAAGCCCGCCACCAAACCGGCGCGTCCCTATTTTTCCAGCGGTCCCTGCGCCAAGCCTCCCGGTTGGGAAGTCGCCAAGCTCGCGACGGACAGCCTCGGCCGTTCGCATCGCTCGAAGCTCGGCAAGCAGCGTCTGCAATATTGCATCGACCTGATGCGCGAGCTGCTGAAGCTCCCCGACACCCACCGCATCGGCATCGTCCCCGGCTCCGACACCGGCGCGTTCGAGATGGCGATGTGGACCATGCTGGGCGCGCGCGCCGTCACGACGCTCGCCTGGGAAAGCTTTGGCGAGGGCTGGGTGACCGACGCGGTCAAGCAGTTGAAGCTCGAACCGACCGTCCTGCGCGCCGATTACGGCCAGATCGCCGATCTGAACGCGGTCGACTGGTCGAACGACGTGCTGTTCACCTGGAACGGTACCACCAGCGGCGTGCGCGTGCCGAACGGCGACTGGATCGCCGACGACCGCGAGGGCCTGTCCTTCGCCGACGCGACCAGCGCGGTGTTCGCCTATGACCTGCCCTGGGACAAGATCGACGTCGCGACCTTCTCGTGGCAGAAGGTGCTGGGCGGTGAGGGCGCGCACGGCGTCCTGATCCTCGGCCCCCGCGCAGTCGAGCGTCTCGAAACCTACACCCCCGCCTGGCCGCTGCCCAAGGTGTTCCGCCTGGTGTCGAAGGGCAAGCTGGCCGAGGGCGTCTTCAAGGGCGAGACGATCAACACGCCGTCGATGCTGGCCGTCGAGGACGCGATCTTCGCGCTCGAATGGGGCAAGGGGCTGGGTGGCGCGGCGGCGCTGGTCAAGCGCTCGGACGCCAATGCGGCGGCGCTGAACAAGATCGTCGAAGAGCGCGACTGGCTCGGCCATCTGGCGGCCGATCCGGCGATCCGCTCGACCACCAGCGTCTGCCTGACGGTCGAGGGCGCGGACGAGGCGCTCATCAAGAAGATGGCCTCGCTGCTGGAGGCCGAAGGGGCCGCCTATGACGTGGCGGGTTACCGCGACGCGCCTGCGGGCCTGCGCATCTGGTGCGGCGCCACCGTCGAGACCGCCGATGTCGAAGCGCTCGGCCCCTGGCTCGACTGGGCCTACGCCACCGCCAAGGCCTGACCTTATCTTAGCCCTCTCCCCCTCGGGGAGAGGGTTGGGTGAGGGGCGGTTCTAGGCCAGGCGGCGCGTGTGTCGCCAAGCCCCAACCCCTCACCCCGACCCTCTCCCCAGTGGGGAGAGGGAGAAATCCCCCTATTCCTGGAGCTTGTCTCATGCCCAAAGTTCTCATCAGCGACAAAATGGACCCCAAGGCCGCCCAGATCTTCCGTGAGCGCGGGGTCGAGGTGGACGAGATCACCGGCAAGACGCCGGACGAGCTGAAGGCGATCATCGGCGACTATGACGGCTTGGCGATCCGCAGTTCGACTAAGGTCACGAAGGACATCCTCGAGCACGCGACGAACTTGAAGGTCGTCGGCCGCGCCGGGATCGGCGTCGATAACGTCGATATCCCCGCCGCCAGCGCCAAGGGCGTGGTGGTGATGAACACCCCCTTCGGCAACTCGATCACCACCGCCGAACACGCCATCGCGCTGATGTTCGCGCTCGCCCGCCAGCTGCCCGAGGCCGATGCCTCGACCCAGGCCGGCAAGTGGGAGAAGAACCGCTTCATGGGCGTCGAGCTGACGTCGAAGACGCTGGGTCTGATCGGTGCGGGCAATATCGGCTCGATCGTCGCCGACCGCGCGCTGGGCCTGCGCATGAAGGTCGTCGCCTTCGACCCGTTCCTGACGCCTGAGCGCGCGATCGAGATGGGCGTGGAGAAGGTCACGCTGGACGAGCTGCTGGCGCGCGCCGACTTCATCACGCTGCACACGCCGCTGACCGACCAGACCCGCAACATCCTGTCGGCCGAGAATCTTGCCAAGACCAAGAAGGGCGTCCGCATCATCAACTGCGCGCGTGGCGGCCTGATCGACGAGGATGCGCTGAAGGCAGGGCTCGACTCGGGCCATATCGGCGGCGCGGCGCTCGACGTGTTCAAGGTCGAACCGGCCAAGGAAAGCCCGCTGTTCGGCACGCCCAACTTCATCTCGACCCCGCACCTCGGCGCGTCGACCACCGAAGCACAGGTCAATGTCGCGATTCAGGTCGCCGAGCAGCTGGCCGATTTCCTGGTCTCGGGCGGCGTCACCAATGCGCTCAACATGCCGAGCCTGACCGCCGAGGAAGCGCCCAAGCTGAAGCCCTATATGGCGCTGGCGGAAAAGCTCGGCTCGCTGGTCGGTCAGCTGTCGCACGGTGCGGTGACGGGCATCGCGATCGAGGCGGAGGGTGCGGCCGCCGCGCTCAACCTCAAGCCGATCACGGGTGCGGTGCTGGCGGGTTTCATGCGCGTCCATTCGGACACGGTGAACATGGTCAACGCGCCGTTCCTCGCCAAGGAGCGCGGCCTCGACGTGCGCGAAGTGCGCCATGACCGCGAGGGCGACTACCACACGCTGGTCCGCGTGACGGTGACGACGGCGGACGGCGAGCGTTCGGTCGCGGGCACGCTGTTCGGCGATCAGGCCCCGCGCCTGGTCGAGCTGTTCGGCATCAAGGTCGAGGCCGATCTCGCCGGGCCGATGCTGTACGTCGTCAACGAGGACGCACCGGGCTTCATCGGCCGCTTGGGCACCACGCTGGGCGAGGCGGGCGTTAATATCGGCACCTTCCACCTCGGCCGCCGCTTGGCGGGCGGCGAAGCGGTGCTGTTGCTCTCGGTCGACGAGGCGGTGGACGCGGACCTGCTCGCCAAGGTCAAGGCGCTGCCGGGCGTGAAGACCGCGATGGGCTTGGGGTTCTAATCTAAAAAGCCCTCTCCCCCTCGGGGAGAGGGTTGGGTGAGGGGCGGGGGCTGGGCGATAGCGCTGTGCCAAGCCCCAACCCCTCACCCCGACCCTCTCCCCAGTGGGGAGAGGGAGTGGTATGCTCCTCGGAACAGGGGGAGCCATTCACATGCAGACCGATCCGGTGCTCCGCGACCGCGCCCGCGCAATGCGTCGCGCAATGACCGAACCCGAAAAGCGCCTCTGGCTGATCTTTCGCGACCGGCGCTTCCAAAGGATCAAATTCTCCCGCCAAGTCCCGATCGGCCCCTATATCGCCGACTTCGCTGCGCGGTCTCACAAGCTAGTCATCGAGGTTGACGGCGATACGCATAGCGACCAATCACGCGATGCCCGTCGTACGGCATGGCTGGAGCAGGAGGGATATCGGGTGATCCGCTTCCCAAATGCGGACGTCATGACCAACCCCGACGGCGTGGCGCACACGCTGATGAACAGGCTTATTCGATGACCGCGCTCCTTCCCGAAGGCTATCACGACCGTCTTCCCCCCTATGCCGATGCCGCCGCATCGGTCGAGGCGCGGGTGCTGGAGGCGGCGCGGCTGCATGGCTATGAGCGCGCCGATCCGCCTTCGATCGAGTTCGCCGAGGCGCTGGGTTCGCGCCTGAAGGCGGGCGGCCTGCATGATGCGGTGCGCTTCGTCGATCCGGTGTCGCAGCGCACGCTCGCCATCCGGCCCGACCTGACCGCGCAGGTGGCGCGGATCGCGGCGACCCGCATGGGCCATCACCCGCGCCCGGTGCGGCTGTCCTATGCGGGCACCGTCGTGCGGCTGCGCGGCTCCGAACTGGCGCCTGCGCGGGAGTGGCGGCAGATCGGGGCGGAGCTGATCGGGCTCGACTCGACCGCCGCTGCGACCGAAGTGGTGCGGGTCGCGGTCGAGGCGCTGGTCGCGGCAGGGACGACCGGCATCTCGATCGACTTCACGCTGCCCGATCTGGTCGACCTGCTCGCCGCCGGGCCTCTGCCGGTCGCGGCGGATCAGGTCGCGGCGCTGCGTGATCGGCTGGATGCCAAAGATGCGGGCGGGGTCGCGGCCATCGCGCCCGACTATCTGCCGCTGGTCGAGGCCGCCGGGCCGTTCGCCACCGCGATGGAGCGGTTGCGCGCCTTCGACACCCAGGGCGTACTAGCCAGCCGTCTCGATGCGCTGGAGGCGATCGCCGCCGCGCTGGGGGAGGGGGTGTCGATGACGCTCGACCCGACCGAACGCCATGGGTTCGAATTCCAGAGCTGGCTGGGCTTCTCGCTGTTCGTCGCGGGCCCGCCGCGCGAGGTCGGGCGTGGCGGCACCTATACGATCTTCCACGAGGATGGCGCCGAAGAGAAGGCGACCGGCTTCTCGCTCTATGCCGACGCCATCGTCGCGACCGCGCCGCCGACCGAGCGGCGGCGGCTGTTCCTGCCCTTCGGCACCGCGCCTGCGACGGGCGCATCGCTCCGGGCACAGGGCTGGGTGACGGTGCAGGCGCTGGAGGAGAGCGACACGCCCCAGGCGCAGCTCTGCACCCATATCCTGACGGATGGCGAACCGCGCGCCATCGCCGGTTGACATCAGGGGGCGCGTCCCGCTACGCGCGCCCCGCACATCTTTGGAAACCCCCTCGCGCCGAGTCCTGTCGAAGGGCGCATGGGGTCCGTCCGGCAGGCGGAGCATAGCATCCATGGCAAATGTAGCAGTCATCGGCGCGCAATGGGGCGACGAGGGCAAGGGCAAGATCGTCGACTGGCTGGCCGAGCGCGCCGACATGGTCGTTCGCTTCCAGGGCGGGCATAATGCCGGCCACACGCTGGTCGTCGGCGAGAATGTCTACAAGCTGTCGCTGCTCCCCTCGGGCATCGTGCGCGGCACCCCCAGCGTCATCGGCAACGGCGTCGTCCTCGACCCCTGGGCGCTGAAGGCCGAGATCGAGCGGCTGGGCGAGCAGGGCGTCCATGCGTCGCCGGAGACGCTGCGCATCGCCGACAACTGCCCGCTGATCCTGCCGATCCACCGCGACCTGGACGGTCTGCGCGAAGATGCGAGCGGCGCGGGCAAGATCGGCACGACGCGGCGCGGCATCGGCCCGGCGTACGAGGACAAGGTCGGCCGCCGCGCGATCCGCGTGTGCGACCTGGCGCATCTGGACGATCTCGGCCCGCAGCTGGACCGCCTGTGCGCGCATCACGACGCGCTGCGCGCCGGGTTCGGCGAGCCGCCGATCGATCGCGAGCGCCTGCTGGCCGATCTGCGCGAGATCGCGGCCTTCGTCCTGCCCTTCGCCAAGCCGGTGTGGCGCGACCTGAACGAGGCGCGGACGGGCGGCAAGCGCATCCTGTTCGAGGGCGCGCAGGGCGTGCTGCTCGACATCGACCATGGCACCTACCCCTTTGTCACCTCGTCCAACACCATCGCAGGGGCCGCGGCGGGCGGTTCGGGGCTGGGGCCGTCGGGTGTCGGCTTCGTGCTGGGTATAGCCAAGGCGTACACCACTCGCGTCGGCTCGGGCCCGTTCCCGACCGAGCTGGAGGACGAGACCGGCCAGCGCCTGGGCGAGCGCGGGCATGAGTTCGGCACCGTCACGGGCCGCAAGCGGCGCTGCGGCTGGTTCGACTCGGTGCTGGTGCGCCAGTCGGCGGCGGTCGGCGGCATCACCGGCATCGCGCTGACCAAGATCGACGTGCTCGACGGGTTCGACACGGTGAAGATTTGCGTCGGCTACAAGCTGGGCGACCAGACGCTCGACTATTATCCGACCCATGCGGCGGACCAGGCCAAAGTCGTCCCCGTCTATGAGACGATGGAAGGCTGGCAGGAATCGACCGCGGGCGCGCGCAGCTGGGCCGATCTGCCCGCGCAGGCGATCAAATATATCCGGCGGATCGAAGAGCTGATCCGCTGCCCCGTGGCGCTGGTGTCGACCAGCCCGGAGCGCGAGGATACGATCCTGGTTCGCGATCCGTTTGCGGATTGATTGGGGAGTCCCCGGCGGAAGTCGGGGCCTTTTTTGTTGCGGGTGGTGTCCCGTGGCCTTCGACTTCGCTCAGGCTGAACGGGTCTTGGTACTGAACCCCGTTCAGCCTGAGCGAAGTCGAAGGCCACGCCCCAACCCAAATAAAAGACCCGGCCGCTTTTGCGACCGGGCCTTTTCCGTAGTGACGAACCCGTCAGGGCTTACATGCCGCCGCTGCTGCCCGGCGGAGTGGTGGTGCCGCCCGAGGTGCCGGTGCCGACCTGACCGCTGGTGGTCGGATCGCTGCCCAGCGTGCCGCTGCCCGTGGTGGTGGACGATCCGGTCGCATCCGGCACGGTCGACGGCGTGTTCACCGTGCTGTCCGGCGTCGTCGTGCGCGAGCGGCTCTTGTTGCGCGTCGTCGAGCGGGTGGTCGTGCTGGGCATGGTGCTCATGGTGTCGGGCTGACCCATGGTGGTCTGGCCCGGCGTCGTGGTCTGACCGGGCATCTGACCCGACATGGTCTGGCCTGGCGTGGTGGTCTGTCCAGACATCCCGCCGGTCGTGCCGCCCGATACCTGCGCCATCGCTGCGGCGGGAAGGATCAGGGCACTGGCGGCGATCACATGCATGTAACGCATTGTTTCTCTCCTGCTTATTTTCTCGTATTGGTTAACGAGGCGGGAGAACGTCCGTTCCTATAGTTAACCACACTGACCGCGATGAAGCAACGCCTGATCGGCTAAAACCAGCGCGACCATCGACTCCACAACCGGAACGCCGCGAATGCCCACACAGGGATCATGGCGGCCCTTGGTGGCGATCTGCGTTTCCTCTCCGGTGCGGGTGATGGTGTCGACGGGGGTCAGGATCGAGCTGGTCGGCTTGAACGCGACGCGCATCGTGACCGGCTGGCCCGTAGCGATGCCGCCAGCAATGCCGCCCGCGTGATTGGCCAGGAAGCGCGGGGCGCCGTCGCCGATCCGCATCGGGTCGGCATTCTGCTCGCCGGTCAGCGCGGCGGCGGCGAACCCGTCGCCGATCTCGAAACCCTTGACCGCATTGATGCTCATACAGGCCGAGGCGAGTTCGCTATCCAGCTTGGCGTAGAGCGGTGCGCCCCATCCGGCGGGCACCCCGGTCGCCTCGCACGCCACGACCGCGCCGACCGAGGAGCCGGACTTGCGCGCGCCGTCGACGATCGCTTCCCAGCGTTCGGCGGCGGCGGCATCGGGGCAGAAGAAGGGGTTGGCGTCGATCTGCGCATCGTCGAACGCGGCATAGTCGATCCGGTCGCCGCCGATCGCCTCGACCCAGGCGCGGATGCGGACCTGCGGGATCACCGCGCGTGCCACCGCGCCCGCCGCGACCCGCGCCGCCGTCTCGCGCGCCGAGGAGCGCCCGCCGCCGCGATAGTCGCGGAAACCATATTTGGCGTCATAGGCGTAATCAGCATGGCCGGGGCGATAGGCGAGCGCGACGTTGGAATAGTCCTTGGAACGCTGGTCGACATTCTCGATCATCAGGCTGATCGGGGTGCCGGTGGTCTTCCCCTCGAACACGCCGGACAGGATGCGGACCTGATCGGGCTCGCGCCGCTGGGTGGTGAAGCGGCTGGTGCCCGGACGGCGCTTGTCGAGCCAGGGCTGGATGTCCTCTTCCGACAACGCGATGCCCGGCGGGCACCCGTCGACCACCGCGCCCAGTGCCGGGCCATGGCTCTCGCCCCAGGTGGTGAAGCGGAACAGGCGGCCGAAACTGTTGAAGCTCACGCAGCGTCTCCCAGCCGGGCAAAGGCCGGCGCATGTGTGGCGGCCCCGCGCACGCCGCAGGGGATCAACCCGCCCTGCAGCGGCACCGCCAGGAAATAGTCGCCCGCATAGGGGCTGTCGAAACCGCTCGCGACATCGGCGGCGAAACCGAACCGGCCATAGAAAGCCGGGTCGCCCAGCGCGAAGCAGAGGACGACGCGCTCCTTCTCCAAGCGTTCGAGTCCGGCGGCGACCAGCGCCTCGCCGACGCCCTGATGCCGCCAGTCGCGCGCGACCGCGATGGGGGCGAGGGCGACGGCGTTGATCGGCTTGCCCCCGACCTCCACGCTCATGCGGCTGAAGGCGATCGCGCCGATCAGGCTGTCCGTGTCCTCGTCGATCGCCACCAGCATCAGCACCATGTCACCCTCGACGCACAGGTCGCGGACCAAGGCGGCTTCGGCGGGCGCGGGGAAGCTGGCGACGAGCAACGCGTCGAGCGCGGCGACGTCCTGCCCCTGGGCCGGGCGGATGGTGATGGCGGCGGAGGGCTGGTCGGACATGGGTTCGTCTTTAGCGTCGCCGGCGCGCAAGGCGCGATAGATAATGTTGCCAGCGATTCCTCCCCTGGAAGGGGAGGTGGCAGGGCGAAGCCCTGACGGAGGGGTGTCACGCTCCGTGATGGCAGGCTGTCTTTCGACCCGCCATGCCCCTCCACCATGCTTCGCATGGTCCCCCTCCCCAAGCGGAGCTTGGGGAGGATTGGGGGTTACGCCAGCGCGATGTCGGGCGCGTCCTCGGCCTTCATGCCGATGACGTTGTAGCCTGCGTCGACATGGTGGATCTCACCCGTCACGCCCGACGACAGGTCGGACAGCATATAGAGGCCCGCGCCGCCGACATCCTCGATCGTCACGGTGCGACGCAGCGGCGAATTCAGCTCGTTCCACTTCAGGATATAGTTGAAGTCGCCGATGCCGCGCGCCGCCAGCGTCTGGATCGGGCCCGCCGAGATGGCGTTGACGCGGATATTCTCCGGGCCCAGATCGACCGCAAGATACTTCACGCTGGTCTCCAGCGCCGCCTTGGCCACGCCCATGACGTTGTAATGCGGGATGACCTTTTCCGCGCCATAATAGGTCAGGGTCAGGATCGATCCGCCCTCGGGCATCATCGCCCGCGCGCGCTGCGCGACCGCGACCAGCGAATAGGCCGAGATGTTCATGGTCATCAGGAAATTGTCGAGCGTGGTGTCGTAATAACGCCCGCGCAGCTGCGACTTGTCCGAAAAGCCGATGGCATGGACGACGAAATCGATCGTCGGCCACTCGGCCTTCAGCCCCTCGAACAGCGTGTCGAGCGATTCCATCTCGGACACGTCGCAATCGAACAGGCGCGCCACGCCGAGTTGTTCGGCCAGCGGGCGGACCCGCTTTTCCATCGCTGCACCCTGATACGAAAAGGCGAGCTCCGCGCCCGCCTCCGAAAGCTGCTTGGCGATGCCCCAGGCCAGCGATTTGTCATTGGCCAGGCCCATGATGAGCCCCCGCTTGCCTGCCATCAATCCGTTCACGCCGTTACCGCTCCTGCCGGTTCACTGTCTTCAATCGCCCTCTCTAGCGCCGTTTCCGGTGGTTCCGCCAGTGCCGCGTTCAAATGCGCGCCGAAAACCAGCCCCAGGCCGATCAGATAGAAGAACAACAGCATCACGACGACGCCCGCCAGGCTGCCATAGGTCAGGTCATAGCCGCCCAGCCGCGACAGCGCCCAGGGGAGGAGTGCGGTCATGCTGACCCACCAGGCGGCGGTGAACATGGCGCCCGGCCATTTGGGGCAGTCGCTCTCGCGATACTTGCCCGGCGTGACCGAATAGAACAGCATGTAGAGCGCGCCGAACATCACGACGCCGGGGATCATCCGCGACAGGCCGACCCAACCCGCCACGTCCTGCGCGAAGGGCAGCAGGCGATAGATGAACTGCTCGGCAGCGGTCAGGATACCCGCGGCCAGGAAGGACAGCAGCGCCACGATGACCGAGGCGATCATGACGAAGGTCGAGGACAGGCGCGATTTCCAGAAGGCGGCCGTCGCCTTCACGCCGTAAGCGCGGTGGAAGATGTCGCGGATCGTCTCGATAAAACCGCCGACGGTCCACAAGCCGACCAGCCCGCCCAGCCACAGCAGCGATCCGGTCCGCGCGGCGAGCACGTCCGAAATCGGCTTGCGGAGCAGCTCGCTGACATCGGGGGGCAGGACGTGCAGGAAGCTCTCCACCGCATGTTGCGTCTCGTTGCTCTGTCCGAACAGCGACAACAGCGCGGCGGTGGTGATGAAGAAGGGAAACAGCGTCATCAACGCCAGATAGGCGAGGTTCCCGGCATGGATGAACCCGTCGTTGAACACGCCCAGGCTGGTCCGTTTCAGGATCTCGAAGGCGTAAGAGCCCGGCCGGACCTTGGCCAGTTGCCGGTCCAGCCTTTTGCGGGCCTTGCCCCGATGATGTGCACGTTCTTCGGGGGTCAGGCCAGTCGCATCGCTCATGGAACGATCAGACGCCCATGGCGGCCCTCGGGTTCCTGCCATCGCTCCATTCCGTAGCGAAGCGTTGCAAGGCTGCATCATCCGCCGGGATGTCGATGATGAGCGTGATCAGCTGGTCGCCGCGATTGCCGTCCTTCTTGTGGAAGCCCTTGCCCTTCAGGCGCAGCGTCTTGCCCGACGTGGTGCCCTTGGGCACGGTCAGCATCACCGGGCGCTCGACGGTGGGGGCCTTCACCTGGCCGCCCAGCACCGCCTCGGTCAGGCTGATCGGCAGGTCGAGGCGGACATCGTCGCCGTCGCGAGTGAAGAAGGCGTGCGGCACGACCTCGATCATGATGATCGCGTCGCCCGGCCCGCCGGGGCCCTGTTCGCCCTTGCCGCTCAGGCGCATCTGGGTGCCGGTGTCGACGCCGGCTGGCAGTTTCAGGTCGATGGTCTTGCCATCGGCCAGCGTGATCCGCTGCGGGCTGAGCGCGGCGGCATCGACGAAGGGGACGCGCAGCGCATAGGTGGTGTTGGCGCCCTTGGCCGCCGAGCGGCCCCGGCCGAACGCGCTTGAAAAGCCGCCGCGCCCCGCGCCGCTGAACATGCCTTCGAAGATGTCCGACATGTCGGCGCCTTCGCCGCCAAAGTCGAATTGCTGGCGAAAGCCCCCGGCACCCCCCGGGCGGGCCCCCGCGCCGCCGCCATAGCCGCCCCCGAAACCGCCGGGGCCGCCGCCATAACCGAAGGGCGAGGCCGGGTTGCCGTCGCCGTCGATCTCGCCCCGGTCGAACCGGGCGCGCTTATCCTTGTCGTTCAGCAGGTCATAGGCATTGGTGACCTGGCTGAACTTTTCCGCCGCCTTGGGATTGTCCTTGTTGCGGTCGGGATGCAGTTCCTTCGCCAGCTTGCGATAGGCTTTCTTGATATCGGCTTCGCTGGCCGTGCGGCTTACGCCCAGCGTCTGATATGGATCGGCCACTCTGTTCCCCGTCGGCAGTGTATTACCGATCTATGTGGGGAAGTCCGCGCCGGAGCGCAATCCGTCTCCCATGCGTTGCAGCATGAACAAAGGAGACGGATCATGACCCAGCCGATGCAGGCCGTCGAAAAGGATGGCAAGAAGGGCGCGCCCGACGGCGTCTCGGACGCCCCCGGCAAACATGGCGGCGAGAGCCAGGGCGGCGGCTATGAAGGCGTGCCCGAGCGCGAAGGCGACTTCCACGGCGGCCAGAGCGGCACGGCGTATCACGGAAAGGGCGGTCATCCCGACCCGGACAAGGACAATCCCAATGCGGTGACGGAGGAGGGGTAGGTCCTCAATTCGCGCCAAGCTGAGCGAAGTCGAAGGCCAAAGGAGGCCCCAGCGGGGAAGACCGGGGCGTGCACTTCGACTTCGCTCAGTGCGAACGGAGGTTGGGGAACGGATGGCGCCGTTCCGCCCCCCATCCCAAAATTTCGTTCAGCCTGAGCGCAGACGAAGGCCATGGGACGAGGCTTTTCGCTTAGGCGCAACCCTTCAGCATGACGTCGCTATTGTCCCGAGGCTGACAAATCCCGGCCACGAGCCGCTCGATCCGGCGGACCCGTTCATCCAGCCGCCCGTCCGGGCCGAACAGCCGAAAATCGGACGGCGTGATCAGTACCGCCACCAGCCTGAGCCATTGCGCCTCGGTCAGCGCGGCGGGTGCTTTGCCGTAAACCTGCGTGCTGGTTGGAAACACGCCCTGCATCCATCCATTCGGCCCGCGACCGAACGGCGCCTCGTCCAGGAACAGCGCCAGGATCTGCCGCTTGGACAGACGCGCTTCCAGCCCCATGGCATAGGTCGTCTGCCGAATCTTGCGGACGCCCGGTTTGAACGCCTCGAAAGCGAGATGCTTGGACAAGGCCTGGGTGATCGTCGTCACGCCAGCGCCCGGCGTTTCGTTGTCGACGCCGTGATGATGCCAGAAATTGGGATGTTCCACCCGGATCAATTGTCGCAATTCGGCGGGCGTCAGGGCATCGGGCCCGCGTCCTTGCGCGATCAGGCGGTCGGCGCGGAGCTTCAGGTCGGGCGCATCGCGCAGCGCATCGCCATAACTGATCGCCGCATAGGCCAGCAGGGCCAGAACGGCTGCAAGAATTGCGATCAGCAGGATGCGTAGGGCGGATGTCACGCTGCGGGACACGGGTTTCAAGGCCATCGCAGCGCTCCCCCCAAAGGCCGTGGCTAACAGTCGGACAGCGCGGGCTCGGGCCTGTCGGCTTCCTCGATCGGCGCGACGTCGACGCTGACTTCCATCTGTTGTGCGCCCGAGCCCAGCACGACGCCGTCGACGGGAGCGATCTCGGCATAGTCGCGGCCGACGGCGACGATGATATGGTCGCCCGCCATCCAGATGCCGTTGGTGGGATCGACGCCGACCCAGCCATGCTCCGGCCCGCCCCAGATCAGGACCCAGGCATGTGTCGCGTCGGCGCCGACCAGTCGCGGTTGGCCCGGCGGCGGCAGGGTGCGGATATAACCCGAGGCATAGGCCGCCGGAATGCCCGCCGCACGCAGGCCGGTGATCATGATCTGCGCGAAATCCTGGCATACCCCGCGCCGCTGTCGAAAGGCTTCGGCGGGGGGCGTATCGACCAGGGTGGCGGTGGGGTCGAAGGCGAATTCCCGCTGGATACGGTTCGCCAGCGCGAATCCGGCCTCCAGCGCGCCGCGATCCGGCGACAGGTCGGGCGCGCACCACTCGGCGATGGCGGGGTCGAGTGGGATCAGCGGCGAGGGGAAGATGTAATTGGCCGGGCCCGATGCCGACAGGTCGCGGCTCTGGCGGGCGAGCGCGGCCACCTCCGCCAGTGTCGGATCGCCTGGTGAGGGCATCGGGACCAGTCGGTCCACCCGCATCCGGGCGCGGCTCTCGATGGTCAGACTGCGCACCGGCCGGTCGACGACCAGCCGGGTGACGTGCGCCAGCCCCGCCTCCGCCCGCGCCGCGCGGGTGCGGCCGACCGGCTCGACGATCAGGTCGTAGCTCTCCAGCGTCTGGCCGGGCCAGTCGATGGGTTTGAGGCGCAGATTGCAGCGCGCATATTTCACCTGCACGCCATAATCGAAGCGGGTGATGTGGCGGATGTCGTAGATCATGCGAGCGTAAGCCCTCCCGCTCGCAGAGGCTCCGCCCCTTGCAGGAAATAGCGGCGTGCGATCGCTTCGGAGAGCAGGCCCAGCCGCCGTTCGACATCGCCCAGCGTATCGGCATCGAGCGTGCGGGCATCCGCCGTCTCGATCGCGGCACGGATCGCGATGGCCTGGGCCTGTTGCGGCTCGGCCATATCGTCGTCGGACAGGACGGGCAGGCGCGACAGGCAATCGGCGATGCGTGCGGTCTGATAGGCGAGCGCGCGCGGATTGTTGGGATCGAGCGCGACCAGATCGACCACCGCGACGCGGGCGAGGCCGGTCGGATAACGCTGGCGATAGCTGATCTGGCTGTTGGCGAGGTCGAGCAGCGTGGACAGGTCGTCCGCCGAGGCCCCCGCCATGCCGAACAGCCGGGTCGCGCGCGCCACCGCGATCGCGCGCTCTACCCGCCGGCCGAGATCGTGGAAGCGCCAGGCGGTGGTGCGCACCATATGTTCGGCGGACAGTCCGGCGATCGCGGCATAGCGGCGTTGCAGCGAGCCGGCCCGGTCGAGCATCCCGGCATGGCTGGGGAAGGGGGCTTCCAGCAACCGCACCATGTCGGCCGACAGGCGGTCGCGCGAGCCTTCGCTGATGCCGCGCGCCAGACGGTTGATGCGGGCGACCGAGTGCCAGCCCTCATCCTCCATCGCGGTGCGGGCGAACTGGGTCAGGGCGGCGCGGTGCAGGCTGTCGGGATGGGGCGCCGCCCCGCCGCCGGTGATGAGCCCCACCAGCCGCCCGACGGTGCGCGGGTCGAGCGCCGCGCCGCCGTCCACGTCGATCGAATTGCCCAGCATCACCCGGATCGCGGCCAGCAGCGCCTCGCCCCGCTCCAGATAGCGGCCCAGCCAGTAGAAATTGTCCGCG
Source organism: uncultured Sphingomonas sp. (assembly GCF_913062585.1). Classification (GTDB taxonomy): domain Bacteria; phylum Pseudomonadota; class Alphaproteobacteria; order Sphingomonadales; family Sphingomonadaceae; genus Sphingomonas. Next base: position 90,242 of record NZ_CAJXWX010000011.1, read on the forward strand.
ACCCGGCTGGGCAGCGTGCCCGGATTGCGCCGGACATGCAGCGAATCGGGCGCGGCGAGCAGCGACATCGGTGCGACCGGCTCGGGGCCGTGAATGCAGACATCGGCGGACCACAGCCCCTCGCCGATCATCGCGGCGGTCGCTTCGGGATGATCGCCGATCCGGCCGAAGCCGCCGGGCAGGACGGTCCACTTGCCCTCGCCGTCGCGCGCGGCAAAGACGCGCAGGGTGAAGGGGCGCGGCTCCAGCCGGTCGTCGATCACGACGGGCATGGTCGACAGGCGCACCATCTCCTGCCCGACATAATCCTGCGGCCGCCGCGCCATGTCGGCGAGCAGCACCCGGCGTTCGTCGGGCGACAGGCTCGCTCCCGGCCGCGCGCCGTCCGGCAGGCCCAGCGGGCGGGGGCCGAAGGCGGGCGCGATCAGCAACGCGTCCAGATGCTCGGCGACATGCGCCGCCTGGGCCGCGCCGCCGCACCACCAGGTCGCGATATTGGGCAGCTTGAGCGGCTCGCCCGATAGTTGCTCGGCCAGGGCGGGGAGGAAGGCGGAGAAGGCGTGGCTCTCCAGCACGCCCGCGCCCGGCGCATTGGCGATCACCACCTGCCCCTCGACATAGGCGTCGATCAGGCCGGGCACGCCGATCTGCGAATGGCTGTCGAACGCCAGCGGGTCGAGCATCCGGGGATCGAGCCGCCGCCACAGCGCGTCGATCCGCTTCAGCCCGGCGACGGTGCGGACATAGACCTGCCCCTCGATCGCGGCCAGGTCGGCGCCCTCGACCAGCAGCAGCCCCAGATAACGCGCGAGATGCGCCTGTTCGGGATAGCTGGGGTTGAACCGGCCGGGCGTCAGCAGGCCGATGCGCGGATCGGCGCGGCGGCACTGGGCGGCGAGCCCGGCGCGGAAGGCGGCGAAGAAGGGCGCGTGGCGCTGCACGTTCAAACGGTTCTGAAGCCCGCCTAGCGTCCGGCTGACCGCCAGCCGGTTCTCCAGCGCATAGCCCGCGCCCGCCGGATTGCGCAGATGATCGGCCAGCACCCGCCACTCGCCATCCGGCCCGCGCGCCAGGTCGAAGGCGACGAAGCTGAGATGATGGCCGCCCGGCGGCGTCACCCCGACCATGGGGCGCAGGAAATAGGGGCTGCCGGTCGCCAGCGCGGCGGGGACATGCCCCTCGGCCACCAGCCGTCCGGGGCCGTAGAGATCGGCGAGGATCGTCTCCAGCAGCTCGGCACGCTGGGTCACACCGTCCGCGATGCCGGCCCATTCCTCACTGTCGATCAGCAGGGGGACGGGGGAGACGGGCCAGGGCCGCTCGTCGGTCTCGCCGATGATACGAAAGCCTGTGCCGATGTCGGCGGCATGGCGCTGCACCCGTTCGCGCGCATGGGCGAGGTTGCTGGCGACGGCGGCCAGTTCCTCCAGCATCGCGGGCCAGGCCGGGTCGGTCGAGCCCGCCAGCACGTCCGCACCCCCCGCTGCGGCGCGATAGGCGGCGGTCCAGGCCGCGGCTTGCGCGGGACTATCCTCTGACGGGTCCATTGGCGGGCAAAATCGCTGGATCGGCCTCCGGTTGCAACAGGCGATTGGCGGCAGGACGGTCATGGGGGCGGAAATCGGTCGTGCGACGATGGAAGACGCGGAGGATCCAGTGTTTCCGATCGCGACATTGGTTTTCCGCCCCCACAGGCGTATGGGCGGGCACATGGCTGACGATCCCTTTGCCCTGTTCGATGCGTGGTTCGCCGAAGCGCGTGCGAGCGAAATCAACGATTCCAATGCGATGGCGCTGGCGACGGTCGATGCGAGCGGCCAACCCTCGGTCCGCATGGTCCTGCTGAAGGGCCATGACGCGCGCGGCTTCGTATTCTACACGAATCGCGAAAGCCGCAAGGCGCAGGAATTGGGCGAGGGCAGCAAGGCCGCGCTCCTGTTCCACTGGAAATCGCTGCGCCGCCAGATCCGGATCGAAGGCCCGGTGTCGCGTGTCGATGACCCCGAATCGGACGCCTATTTCGCCAGCCGCAGCCGGGATTCGCAGCTGGGCGCCTGGGCCTCGGACCAGTCGCGCCCGCTTCCCGACCGCGCGACGTTCGAGGCGCGGTTCGAGGACATGCGCGCCCGGTTCGAAGGCGGCGAGGTGCCGCGCCCGCCGCATTGGGGCGGCTATCGCGTGACGCCGCAGCGGATCGAATTCTGGCTCGACCGCGAACACCGGCTGCACGAACGCCGCATTTTCACCCGCACGGCCGAAGGTGGCTGGGACGAAGGATTGCTGTTTCCGTGACCCAGGACGAACGCAAGAAAGTCATTCCGCTGGCGACCCGCGCGGCGCTGGCCAGCGTCGCGATGGCGCTGTTCCTGCTGGCGCTGAAGGGCTTTGCCGCGTGGCGGACGGGGTCGGTCGCGATGTTGGGCTCGCTGGCCGACACCGCGCTGGACCTGCTCGCCAGCCTGGTGACGCTGTACGGCGTGCGGCTGGCCGCGACCCCGGCCGACCATGACCATCGCTTCGGCCATGGCAAGGCGGAGGCGCTGGCCGCGCTGTTCCAGGTGGCGCTGATCACCGCGTCGGCGGCCGGGATCGCCTGGCGCGCGGTCATGGCGCTGGGCGCGGACAATCCCACCAGCGATGCCGAATTCGGCATCGGCGTGTCGGTGATCGCGATCCTGGCGACGATGGTCCTGCTCGCCTATCAGCGCAGCGTGATCCGCCGCACCGGTTCGGTCGCGATCCTGGCGGACAATGTCCATTACCAGTCGGACGTGCTGCTCAACGGATCGGTCATCATCGCGATGGTGCTGGACCAGTATTTCGGCTGGCACGGCGCGGACCCGGTCTTCGGCATCGCCATCGCCTTGTGGCTGGCCTGGGGCGCGTTCCAGGCGTCGTCCACCGCGATCGACCAGCTAATGGACAAGGAATGGCCCGACGACCAGCGTGCCGCTTTCCTCGACGTCGCCGCGCGCCAGCCGGGGCTGAAGGGTATTCACGACTTCCGCACCCGTCGTTCGGGCAGCCACGACTTCGCGCAGTTCCATATGGAGGTCGAGCGCGAGCTGACCGTCGCCGCCGCGCATGACATCGTCGAGGGCGTCGAGCGCGCGCTGCGCCGCGCCTTCCCCAAGGTCGAGGTGCTGATCCATCTCGATCCCGAAGGCCATGTCGACACCGACAATCCGCTCGTCGAGGCGGACGTGACCCCGCACTGGTTCGGCAAGCGCGTCGGATATTGATGCGTATTCCCTTCACCCAGGTGGATGCCTTTGCCGACGCCGCGTTCGGGGGGAATCCGGCGGCGGTGATGATGTTGTCGGCCTGGCCCGACGACGCCCTGCTGTTGAAGATCGCGCAGGAGAACAACCTGTCGGAGACCGCTTTCCTGGTAGCGAGCGATGGGGCTGAGGCGGATTTCGAACTGCGCTGGTTCACGCCGGGCGACGAGGTGGAGATGTGCGGCCATGCCACGCTGGCGAGCGGGCATGTCGTGCTGTCGTCGGATAGCACGCGCGAGCGGGTGCGGTTCGCGACACGCCATGCCGGGGTGCTGGAAGTGGCGCGCGACGGGCTGGGGTACAGCCTGTCCCTGCCCGAACGCACGCCGTTCCCGGAGGCGCTGCCGGGTGTGATCGAGGCGCTGGGTGTGGGCGGCGTGGTCGAGACGTTGCGCCATCCGGCGGGCTATGCGGTGGTGGTGGTGGACGATCCCGCGACGGTGCGGACCTGCACGCCCGATTTTGCGGCGCTGGCCCAGGCGGGGCGATATGTCGTCATCCTGACCGCGCGTGGCGGGAAAGGGGAGGCGGATGTGGTCAGCCGTGTCTTCGTGCCCGCCTTTGCGATCGACGAGGACCCGGTGACGGGATCGGCCCATGCGGTGTTGACCCCCTATTGGACCGCGAAGCTGGGCGTCGAGGCGTTCGTGGCGGAGCAGGCCAGTGCGCGGGGCGGGCGGTTGACGTGCCGGATGGATGGCGACCGGGTGATCCTGGGCGGCGGGTGCGTGACGGTGATCGAGGGGACGTTCCTGCTGCCGTGAGTGGCGGGGCATGGGCTTCGACTTCGCTCAGCCTGAACGGGTTTTTGAAATTCTGCGGCACCCCGGCGAAGGCCGGGGCCCAGGCTCCGCCAAGTCTGTAGTGCGCCATCCGATGCGGGGGAGGCAAATGCTCGGCGCCTTCGATGGCACATGGAAACTGGACCCCGGCCTTCGCCGGGGAACGGTCGTAAATTCGCCGGATTACCGCTCTGAAACGTGGCTCACTCCGCCGCCAGCAACGTCTCCGCCGCCTGCAAGTCCACCGAGACCAACCGGCTGACCCCGCGTTCGATCATCGTCACGCCGAACAGCCGGTGCATCCGGCTCATCGTCACCGCATTGTGCGTCACGATCAGATAGCGCGTATCCGTCTCGCGCGTCATCCGGTCGAGCAGCCCGCAGAAGCGGTCAATATTGGCATCGTCCAGCGGCGCATCGACCTCGTCCAGCACGCAGATCGGCGCGGGGTTGGTCAGGAACAGCCCGAAGATCAGCGCCACCGCCGTCAGCGCCTGCTCGCCGCCCGACAATAAAGTCAGCGACTGGAGCCTCTTGCCCGGCGGCTGCGCCATGATCTCCAGCCCCGCCTCGAGCGGATCGTCCGAATCGACCAGCGCCAGATGCGCCGAGCCGCCATCGAACAACGTCGCGAACAGCGTCTGGAAATGGCCGTTCACCGCCTCGAACGCCGCCAGCAGTCGCTGCCGCCCCTCGCGGTTGAGCAGCCCGATCGAACCGCGCAACCGCGCCACCGCCTGGACCAGATCCTCGCGCTCGGCGGCACTGGCGGCGCCGCTCGCTTCCAGTTCGGCCAGTTCCTGTTCGGCGACCAGATTGACCGGGCCGATCCGTTCGCGGTCGGCGGACAGCTTGTCATGGGCGGCGGCCTCGGCCTGGGGCGAGCCGACGCCCGCGCTCTCGAAGCCCAGCTTTTCGGGCAGCACCGGCGCGGGGCAGGCGAAACGCTCACCCGACACGCGGCCCAGTTCCACGCGACGTAGCTCGTGATTCTCCACCCGCGCCAGCGCCCCGGCCCGCGCCTCCCGCGCCGCCGACAACAGGGCATTGGTCCCGGCATGGGCGGCCTCCGCGGCGCGCAAGGTCCGTTCGGCCTCCGCCTCTTCGGCTTGCGTCCGTTCGGCCTCCGCCTTGGCGGCCTCATGCGCGGCGGCGAGGGTAGCGATCTCCTCGGCCAGTTGTGCTGGACGGTCGGCGAGCGCGGCGGCATCCTGGTCCAGCGCGGCGGCGCGCGCATCCATTTCGGCGATGCGCCCCGCCGCTTGCCCTGCGCGCTGGTCCCAGCTTTCCGCCTCGGACGTCGCGGCGGCCAGCCGGTCGCGGGTCTGCGCCAGGCTGCGCTCCAGCGTCGTCCGCTCCGACCGGGCGAGCGCCACCGCCGAGCGCGCCAGCTGAGTCTCGGTCTGGAGCCGTGCCGTCTCCGCCGCGCTCGCCGATCCATCGGGCAGGGCTGCCAGCGCCGCCTCGGCCCGGTCGCATTCGGCGCGGGCCTCGTCCATCTCGGCGGCGATCCGCTCGGCGCGGGTGGCAAGGTCGGCACGCTGGGCGGACAGCCGCTCGATCACCGCCTGCGCCCGGTCCTCGGCGCGCTGGGCATCGCGCAAATTGGTGACGGCGGAGGCGTGGAGCGTACGTGCACTGGCGGCGGCGGCGCGGGCGCGGATGATGCGATCCTCGATCACGGCGCGGGCCTCGGTCGCGGCCTGGACCGCCGCCTCGACCGCCGGACGCTCCGCCTCCAGCGCGGCCAGCCGGTTGCGCCGCTCCATCCGCTCGGCCGCCGCCGCACCGCCGCCCTCGCCGATATAGCCGTCCCAGCGCCGCAGCCGCCCCTCGCGCGTGACGAGCCGCTGCCCCACCGCCAGGGGCTGACCCGAATCCACCTCGACCAGGAAAATCTGCGACAGCCGCCGGGTGAGCATCGGCGGCGCGGTGATCCGTTCGCCCAGCCGCAGCGTCCCAACGGGCGGGGCGGGATCATCGGGTAGCAGGTCCGAGCCGTGCCAGTCGACCAGCGGGGTATCCAGTTCGTCGCCCAGCGCCGCCGCCAGCGCGCGCTCGAAGCCGGGCTCGGCCTGTACCTCGTCGAGCAGCCGGTCGCCGCCCTTGCGCTCGGTCGCGCGGGTCAGCGTCGCGGCTTCGGCATCCAGCGCGGCGAGCGCGGCGATGGCGCGGGCGCGGGTCGCCTCGGCCGCATCGCGCTCGGCACTGGCGGTCAGTTCGCTTTCCTCGGCCCAGCCCAGTGCGGCCTGCGCCTTGTCCGCATCGATCCGGGCGGCGGCCTGGGTCGCAACGGCGGCTTCGCGGGCCGCCTCCTGTTCGGCCATGTCGGGCAGCGCCTCGATCGCGGCGGCGACTGCGCGGGCGTCGCGTTCGGCGCGGGCATGGTGGCCTTGCGCATGGGCCAGCGCGGCCTCGGCGATGCGACGCTCGGCGGCCTCCGCGGCTTGGGCCGACAGCGCCTGGGCGAGTGCCACCTCGGCATCGCGGTTCTTCGTCTCCGCCTCGGCCAGCAGCGCGTCGAGCCGGGGCATGGCCTGCATGGCATGGGCGATGCGCGCGTCCAGGTCTTCGCGTTCCTCGGCTAGCCGCTGGATCGCGGCGGCGGCGTCGTGCGCCAGCGAGTCCTCGCGCGCCCGGTCTTCGGCCAGCCGGGTGCGGGCGGTCGCCAGTTCCTCGATCCGGCGTTGCAGGCCATGGCGGCGGTCTCGCGTGCGCGACAGGGCGTGGCCCGCCTCGCTCAAGGCATCGCGCGCGGCCAGGGCTGCGGCACGGGTGCGCGCGGCGAGCCGCGCGGCCTCCTCCTGGGCTTGCGCGGCCTTGCGTTCGGCGGCGGTGGTGTCGGCGACCTGGGCCTCGGCGTCTTCGGCCTCGGCCTTTGCGGTGGCGGCGGCTCCGGCGGCGTCGCGCCAGCGCGCGAAGATCATCCGCGCCTCGGCCAGACGAATCTGGTCGGAGATCAGGCGATAGCGCTCCGCCGCGCGCGCCTGTCGCCGCAGGGTCGCGCGGCGGGCGTCCTGGTCGGCGATCGCCTCGTCCAGCCGGGTCAGGTTCGCCTCGGTCGCACGCAGCTTGGCTTCCGCATCGCGGCGGCGGACATGGAGCCCGGAAATCCCCGCCGCTTCCTCCAGCATCGCGCGGCGCTCGGCGGGCTTGGCGGCGATGACCGCGCCGATCCGGTTCTGGCTGACAAGGGCGGGCGAATGCGCGCCGGTCGCGGCATCGGCGAAGAGGAGGGCGACATCCTTGGCCCGCACGTCGCGCCCGTCGATGCGGTAAGCCGAGCCTGCGCCGCGTTCGATCCGGCGGACGATCTCGGTCTCTTCGCCCTCGCGCTCGGCCAGGATCATGACCTCGGCAAAGTCGCGCGGCGGGCGGGTGGCGGTGCCGGCGAAGATGACGTCTTCCATGCCCGCGCCGCGCATCGACCGCGCGCTGTTCTCGCCCATCGTCCAGCGCAGCGCCTCGAGCAGGTTCGACTTGCCGCAGCCATTGGGCCCGACAACGCCGGTCAGCCCCGGTTCGATGACCAGATCGGCCGGATCGACGAAGCTCTTGAAACCCGAAATGCGAAGCCGCTTGATCTGCACGGACCCGGTCGCCGCTCCCCCGATGCGATGTGGTTAACCGATAGCGGATGGGGGCGGGATGTCGAGGGGGGTGGCGACTCGGCGCCACGTCTAAAAACTGGGGTGGCTTCTGTCGCCGGCCGAAAGGACGCTGAGCGGGCTTCGATCAGTCATATTCCGCTACGCGAGCGGCGAACCTTTTTCGCATGCGGCCAAGGCGTCTCGGGCCAGCCCGTCGAGCCAGTCGTCGCCTGAGGGTTCTGTCCAAGGTTTGAGATAGTCGATGAGTCTGGGGTCCGCGATCAGCGTTGCGGCCTCGAATACGGGCATGGGGACGGAATCGCCGGCTAGCGCGCTTTGCACCAAGGGCAGTGCCAGTTCCCGATCACGATTTGCCAAACCAACCAAGGCCTCTGCTCTTACGACATCGTTCTCGTCCCGCGCCGCAGAGAGCAACGCTTCGCGAATCTCAGGCGTATCGGCATCTTGCAATGCCACAAGCAGCGTTGCCCAATCGCGGTTGGAAACGTCCTGATCCCGCATCATGGCAATTAGCCGCTGCATATTCTCGTCGGCAAAAGTCGAGCCGACTAACGGCAATTCCTCAGCGATAATTGCCTTTAAGAAGGGTGAGGCAGGCTCATATCCGTCCGTCATGCCGCTTAAATATCATGGCTTCGTAAGGGGCGCTAATTATCCGAACCGTCCCAACTCGAACGGCTTCAACTGCCCGGCCATGGCATTCCCACTCAGCATCGCCGCCACCAATTCTCCCGTGATTGGCGCAAGCGTCAGGCCCAGGTGATTGTGCCCGAAGGCGTAGGACAGCCCCGTAGCGCCCGGCACCCGCCCGATCGCAGGCAGATAATCGGGCAGGGTCGGCCGTGCGCCCATCCAGGGTCTGGCGTCCTCGCCGATCGGCAGGCCGAGCGCGGCGATGTGGTGGCGCAGGCGGTTCCACTTGGCGGGGTCGGGCTTGGCTTCGGCGCGGGCGAACTCCACGATGCTGGCGGCGCGCATGCCCCCGGCGAAGCGGGTGACGATCATCGAACGGTCCTCGAATACCACCGGGGGCAGGTCGGCGGGCCAGTCGACCTCCGGGCCGGTCTGAAGGTGATAGCCGCGCTCCGCGATGATCGGGGCCTTCACGCCGAAGGGGCGGAGCAGCGCCGCACTCGCCACGCCTGCGGTCACGACGACCTGATCGGCGGATAGTCGGCGGCCGTCGACCAGGCGAACCTCGCCGTCACCGACCGTTTCGACATGGGCAACGATGCGGGTGCCGCCGTCCGCCACAAAGCGCGCGGTCGCGGTTTCGGCTAGTCGCGTCGGGTCGGCGATCTGGCCGCTGCCCTCGAAGCGGATGCCGCCTGCGATGGGGCTGCGGATACGGGCGCGCCAGTCGCCCAGTTCGGCCTCGGTCAGCGGGCGGAAACGCGCGGTGCCGGTGTCGGCTGCCTGCCAGCTTGCCAGTCCGCGCGCGGCGCTCTTGGGCGTTTCCCACAGCACGACATGGCCATGCGGGCGGAGCAATTCGGGCGCACCGAGCGCGGCGACGTGCCGCTGCCACGCGGGCATGGCCTGGGCGAGCAACCCCGCCAGCGCCTGATGCGCGCGCTCGTAGTTGGCGGGCCGCGCCGCCTTCAGCAAACGCAGCGAGAAGGGCAGCCAGGTCGCGATCTCACGCGGGGGCAGGGCCAGCGCGCCGCCGCGCCAGAACAGCCGCTTGGCAAAGCCGCGCACCATCGCGGGCGAGGCGATCGGCTCGGCCTGTTCGGTCGCGATATGGCCCGCATTGCCCCAGGAGGCGGCACGCGGGGTCTCCTCCCCCTCGATCAACGTCACCGCCCAGCCGGTGCGTTGCAGGGCAAGCGCGGTGGTGGTGCCGATGACGCCGCCGCCGACGACGATTGCGCTGCGACGGTCCGAGGCTGAAGGACTATTTTCCGGCTTGGGCATGACGCCGGTCATATCGTATACGGATTTTACAGCAAGGGAATCCCGATGACGTCACCCACGATCCGCCATACCTTTTTCTGCATCGACGGCCACACCGCGGGCAATCCCGTCCGTCTCGTCGCGGGCGGCGCGCCGCTGTTGCGCGGGTCCAGCATGGCCGAGCGGCGGCTGGATTTCCTGGAGCGGTTCGACTGGATCCGCACCGGCCTGTGCTTCGAGCCGCGCGGGCACGACATGATGTCGGGCGGCTTCCTCTATCCGCCCTGCGAGCCGGACAGCGACGCCGCGATCCTGTTTATCGAGACCAGCGGCTGCCTGCCCATGTGCGGGCATGGCACGATCGGCATGATCACCTTCGGCCTGGAAAACGGCCTCATCACCCCGCGCGAGCCCGGCAAGCTGAAGGTCGAGGTGCCCGCCGGCACCATCCATATCGAATATGAGAAGCAAGGCGCGAAGGTCACCGCCGTCCGCATCCGCAACGTGCCCGCCTATCTGGCCGCCGAGGGCATTCACATCGACGTGCCGGGCTTCGGCCCGCTGACGCTGGATGTCGCTTATGGCGGCAATTACTACGCCATCGTCGAGCCGCAGGGCGCCTATACCGGGCTGGACGATCTGGGCGCGTCGAGGCTGGTCGAACTCAGCCGCATGATCCGCGAACTGGTGCGCGAAAAGTTCGAGCCGGTCCATCCGCTCGAACCCTCGATCCGGGGGGTCAGCCATGTGCTCTGGGCGGACAAGCCGTCGGCCGAGGACGCCGATGGGCGCAACGCGGTCTTTTATGGTGAGCGGGCGATCGACCGGTCTCCGTGCGGCACCGGCACCTCGGCGCGGCTGGCGCATCTGGCGGCCAAGGGGCGGTTGAGCGTCGGCGACCGCTTCGTTCATGAAAGCTATATCCGCAGCCGCTTTATCGGCCGGGTCGAGGAAGCGACGGAGCTGGGCGGACAGGCGGCGATCGTGCCGTCGATCCAGGGCTCGGCGATCGCGACCGGCTACAACACGATCTGGATCGACCGAGAGGACCCGTTCTGGGCCGGGTTCACCGTGGTGTGACCTTCGATCCAGCCCTGCGGAGGCCGGGGTCCAGTTGCGGCACCCTCTGAAGGGCACCGCGTCGCGTGCCACAGGCGTGGTGGCAACTGGACCCCGGCCTTCGCCGGGGAGGTTGCCGGTAGGTTCAACCCAGATCGTCGATCGCAGGCTGCGGCTCGGTGAACCAGGCCGCGCCCGTCTCGGTCACATAGAAGTGATCCTCGAGCCGTACGCCGAAGCGGTCGGGTACCACGATCATCGGCTCGTTGGAAAAGCACATGCCCGGCGTCAGCGGCGTTTTGTCGCCGCGCACCAGATAGGCGGGCTCGTGGATCGACAGGCCGATGCCATGGCCGGTCCGGTGCGGCAGCCCCGGCAGGCGATAGTCGGGGCCCAGCCCTGCGCGCTCCAGCACGGCGCGGGCGGCGTAATCGACCGCTTCGCACGGTTCGCCCGGCCGGACGGCGGCGAAGGCGGCGGCTTGGGCTTCCTTCTCGATGTCCCAGATGCGGCGGACCTCGTCACCGACCTCGCCGAACGCATAGGTCCGGGTGATGTCGCTGTGATAGCCGTCGATCAGCGTGCCGGTATCGACCAGCACCACGTCGCCGTCGCGCAGTACATCGTCCTGCGGCAGGCCATGGGGGAAGGCCGTCGACCTGCCGAACTGCACCGCGCAGAAATAATTGCCGATGGATGCGCCCAGTGCCCGGTGCGCCTGGTCGATGAAGCGGATCACCTCGGACGCGCGAATGCCTTCGTGCAGGATGCGGGCGGCGCGGCGATGGACCTCCAGCGTCATGTCCATCGCCTGTTGCATCAGCGCGATCTCGGCGGGCGACTTGATCGAACGACAGCCATCGACCACGGGCGCACCGCTGACCAACGTCACGCCCGGCGCGGCCTGGCGGATGCGGTCGACGAACAGGAACGCCAGCGCCGGGTCGATGGCGAGCGTCTTCGCCGCGCCCAGGGCATCCGCGACCAGCGCGGAGGGGCTTTCATCCTCTTCCCACAGGCGGATGTCGGTGGCGGGGATGGACAGGCTGGCCTCGAACGATCCCAGCTCGAAGGCCGGGCAGATAAAGATCGGATCGCCGCTGACCGGCAGCAGCATCGCGACCAGCCGCTCGGTCGCGCCCCAGGCGACGCCGGTGAAATAGCGCAGGCTCGCGCCCGCGCCGATCAGGATCGCGTCGGCCCCCATCTGGCCCATCAATTCGCGCGCGCGGTCCATGCGGCGGGCGCGTTCCTCGGCGGTGATGACGGGGGCGGGGTTCGCCCAGAGCGACAGGCTCGCCAGTTCGCGCTCCGCCGTCGATCCGCCGATCATCCCTGCCATCTCACTTGCTCCATTTCGTATACGGTCGGAGCCTCTAGCGCGGTTGGCCGCCTCACGCCACCCGGCGCAGGCGATAGCCGTCGGGCCCTTGCGCCACGTAACCCAGCCGCACCGCGCCTGTTAGCGCGGCGACGACCGCGCGCTCGACCTGGCGGCCTTGCGCGAAATGCTGGGCGATAGCGGTTGCCGTCAATGCGCGATCGGTGGCCAGCAGCGCGAAGATGCTGGCGATCCGTCCGCCCAGATCGCGGGGGAATTGGGGCTTGGCGCCGGCGGGCTCGGCCAGCGGCAGCGCGCGTTCGGTCGGGGCGAGCGGCGTCGCGCCCGCGCGGCGGCTCTGGAAATCGGGGCGGAGCCACTGGACCCGGCCGCCGCGTTCCTCGGCCCGGCGCTGGGCGTTGAGCACGACCAGCCGCTCGACCATCGCCGGCGCGGCGAGCCCCGCGGGCCAACCATAGGCGGCGATGACGGCGGCATCGATCTGGTCATGCAACCGCGCGATCAGGTCGACCGATCCGGCCCGGCGCAAGTCTTCCTCTTCGTCGGACAAGGCTGTGCCGGTCATGAGCTTGGCGCGCAGATTGTAGAGGCCGGTGAGGGTCAGGTCGGGCACCTCGGCCAGGATGCGCTTGCGGGTGGCGTCGAGTTCCTCCGCCAGGTCGGCGATGGCCGCCCGTATTGTTTCATCCATCTCCGGGAATGGGAAGGGATCGAAACTCGTCGTCTTCACGTAAACGGCGGGCTGGTCATAAACGCCGAGCATCCCGGCATTGGCCAGATACCAAGCCTCGTGCACCGAGGAATGGAGAACGCCCAGTATCCAGGCGTCGGATGCGGCGATGCAGATCAGCTTGTTATCGGGCAGCGTAGCGGCATCCAGGAACTGGAACAGCCGATGCTTGGCCGTCTCCACCGTCGCAATGTAGCGTGACAGGCCCTCCAGCGCCGGGCGCAATTCGCGGCGTGGTTCGCCGAACAGCCACCATTGGTTGCGGTAGGTGGCGCGGGCGTTGCCGTCCCGCTCGGGCTTCACGCTGCGCAGCAAATGGCCATAGACTTCGGGAAAGCGCTGCCGCACCTCGGCTTCGGACAGGCCCAGCAGGTCGATGACCATCGCCCCACGCGTCCGGGCGGTCAGATCGCGGCCATGGCAATAGGGGCGGATATGCATCTCCAGCCCTTCGCGACGCCCCAGCCCGAGCAATTCTGCCTCCGCCGGTGACACGATGAAACCCGCGCCGTGCAGCGACACGCCGCGCGAACAGAGCCACGCATTGGCCAGCAGGTGCTGGGCGCTTCCGACATTCGCCCCCACCGACAGATCGGCATTGATCCGCCCGACCGTCTCGATGAACCGGATCGCAGGCGTGTCGCTATCCAGCCCGTTCTCCCCCGCGATCCGCAGACGGCGCCCCTCGACCTTGCCGCGCCCGACTACGGTCATCGCGATCCGCACCATCGCGGCGTCGGGTGTCGCCTTGGTCCAGGGATGATCGGGGATCGCCAGCAGGATGGACAGCGGCACAGGGCTCTCGATCGCGCGTGCGATGACGCGGCGGCCAAAGGTCTGGGTGATCGAATTGGTCGTCACGAAACCGAACCGGATCAACGGCGAGCCTTTGACCGCCAAAGCCTGCGCCGCCCGGTCCCACCAATAGAGGACATAGTCGGCGGCGCGCGGCATCTTGGGGTAGGCGCGCCACAGTGCCTCGGCCATGCCCTCGGGAAGCCGTCCGCGCAGGTCCTTGCCGCCGATAAAGGGCGGGTTGCCGACGATGAACTCCACCTCGGGCCAGGATGCCTTCGTGCCCGAGGGGGTGAGCAGCGCGTCCTGCGTCACGATCGACTGGACATCCTCCAGCACCGGGTCGGACACCTGCCCGCCATTGCGCAGCTGCCACCGGATATAGCCCAGCCACAGCACCAGCTGCGCGATGGCGGCGGCGCGGGCATTGACCTCGATCCCGTGGAAATTGCGCGGATGCACCGTCTCGGTATCGAAGTGCAGGATCTCCTCGCCAGACAGCTCGGCCAGTACCTCCAGTACCTCACCCTCCAGCCGCTTCATCAGCTCCAGCGTGACATAGAGGAAATTGCCGGTGCCGCAGGCGGGGTCGAGCACGCGCGTCGTGGCCAGCCGGTGGTGGAAGTCGCGCACCCGCTGCACGGCGGCGCGGGGATTGCCGGGGCGCTCGGCCTCGACCGCGCTCAGTACCTGCGCCCAGGCGTCGCGCAGCGGCTCCATGACGGTCGCCGTCACCAGTCGCTCGACATAGGCACGCGGCGTGTAATGCGCGCCCAGCCGCCGCCGCTGATCGGGGTCGAGCGCCTGTTCGAGCAGCGTGCCGAAAATCGCGGGCTCGACATCGCGCCAGTCGCGCCGAGCAGCGGCGAGCAGCTCGCCGATTTCCTCGCGATTGAGCGGCAGGGCGTCGGCGGTATGGAACAGCCCGCCATTGAACCGCCGCACCGCACAGCGCAGCACGTTTGCCTCGCCACCCCGATCCATCGAATGCCACAGATCCTCGATCCACGGCACAAAGGCATCGGGCCGCTCGCGCGCATCCGACAACAGCGTGACGAACCCCCCGGCGGGCAGCAGCCCGCTATGCTCGGCGAACATGGTGAACAGGCAGCGCATCAGGAACAGCGCGACGCCCTCCGCATCATGGCCGCGCTCCTCCAGCAATTTGGAGATGCTAGCGAGGCGCGCCGCCACGTCGCGGGTGACGGCGGCGGCATGGCGGGTGGGATCGAGCGAGAGCGGTGCTTCCCAGATTGCTGCGAGGCGCTGGCGTACTTCTTCACGGCGCAGATCGTCCAGCGTGATGCGGAACCGGGCGCGGTCGGGGAATTGCTTGTAATGTTTCCCCTGGCCGGAAAAGTCGGCGAACAGCTCGATCACCCGGCCGACATCGACCACGATCAGGAAGGGCGGCCAGCCATGCTCTACCGGCAGGGCGCGGGCATATTGCTCGGCCTGTTCGCGCGCGCGGCGCATCAGGATATCCCATTGCCGCGACCGGGGTGCGGCGCCGGGCTCGTCGGGAAGCAGGCCGGGTAGCATCGGCCCTGCGGCGGCCAGCGATTTCGCGCCGAGCCCTTCGCGGCTCTGCTTGGCCTCCAGTACGAAACAGCCGCGCTTGTAGAGGTCGATCCGCCCGCGCCGGTCCTCCTCTTCGCCCGGTAGAACGACCGCGCGCTCGAAGACATAGTCGTTGCGGTTGCTGGTTGCGTGGGCGGGATCGGGCGGGGCGACGCCGATGATCGCGCACAGCTCGGTCAGGAACAGCGCATAATTGGCGCGCTCGGCCCCGCCTTCGCATGCCTGCCAGCGTCCGATGAACGCCTCGATCGCCGCCGGGCTCGCCATAAGTTGAAATCCTCCCGATGGGGATCATCGGGAGGATTTCGATTGGTCAAAGCGAAGTTGCGGTCGTTTCTGCTCAGTCTCCCCATCTCCGTTCCGCCTGAGCGAAGTCGAAGGCCAAGGGAATCCGGAAACCGCCGGGCGTGCGCTTCGACTTCGCTCAGCGTGAACGGCTGTGGGGAATTAGTCCGATGCGGAGAGGGAAGTTATCCCCCATACATCGCCATCGCATCCCGCCGGAACGCAGCACCACTATCCGTCCGGCTATAGAACATATGCCCGCCCGGATAGACGTTCAGCTTCACCCGCTGCGCCACGCCGTAGCTCGGCATCTGGTCAACGATCAGTCGCGAGGCGAAGAACGGGCAGGACAGGTCGTCCCAGCCATGCACGATCATCACCTTCATCTTCGGGTCGTTGGCGATCGCCTTGCGCAGGTCGGTGACGGGGGTGTCGTCGGGCTTGCCGCGATCCCAGGCGCTGTTCACCTCATAGGACAGCGCGTGATAGCGGGCGTCGGTCTTCCAGCCCACTTCGCGCGTCACGAAATCGACCATCGCGCTGGTCGTCGGCGCGATCAGCGAGTCGAGCAGCGGGTCGTTGGAGCGCTGCTGCGACGACCAGGGGAAGGGGTCGAAGGCGGTGACGTTGGAGTCGTAGATGCTGCCGATCGTCGAATCATTGCGGTGGATCTCGCGCAGATAGGTCCGCGTATCGACCCGTCCGCCTAGCTTGCGGACCAAGGCGGGGTCGAGCCCGGTCAGCTCGGACACCCGCGTCACCAGACGGTCGACCGCCTGCGTATCCGACCGTCCGCGCATCAGATCGCGTAAGTAATCGCCGCGCGCATAGGCCTCGACGCTCGCCATCGACTCGGCGTTGAGCTTGCCCTGCCGCTCCAGCTGCGCGGCGGCCATCGAGGGCAGGTCGATCATCCATGGCAGGGGCGACAGCGCGGTCGCGTCATCGCCCGAGGCCGGGTCGAGATAGGGCGACACCATCACCAGCCCGTTCACCCCGACGCCGATCTGCGACTGAAGCTCATAGGCGATGCGCGGCGCGCGGTAGCCGCCATAGCTTTCACCCATGATATATTTCGGCGAGCGCAGCCGCCCTTCCTTGACCAGCCAGTCATAGACGACCTTGGACAGGTACTTGATGTCGGGATCGTTGGCGTAGAAGGCCTTCTTCGTCTCCGCCTCGTCCACCAGGCTGCGGCTGAAGCCGGTGCCGATCGGGTCGATGAAGACCAGGTCGGTGAAGTCCAGCCAGCTGTTCGGATTGTCGGTCGTGACCGGCGCGTCGGAGGGGGCATCGCCTTGCGCGCCGAACGGCACCCGCTTGGGTCCCACCGCGCCCATGTTCAGATAAACCGAGGACGCACCCGGCCCGCCATTGAACGCGAAGGTCACCGGCCGCCGCACATCGCCGCCGGGCACGGTATAGGCGGTATAGACGACCTGCCCGATCTCCTTGCCCTTGTCGTCGCGCACCGCGATCTTGCCGATCGTCGCCTTGTAGGTGACCACCCGGCCGCCGATCCGCGCGCTCTGCGTGATCGTCTTGTCGGCGGGCAGCGGCGGCAGCTTGCTCTCGTCGTCCTTCTTCTCGGTGGTCGTCGTCTTCGTTTCGGTCTTTTCCGCCTTTTGCGCGAGCGCCGGGGTCGTACCGGCGGCAAGCAGCAACAGCGCGGACAGGTGCAGGGTCTTCGACAAGATGGAAGGTCTCCACGAACAGGATGTGATACTATATCACATGGAGCCGCCGAGAAGTGCAATCCCCGTGCTCCGGCGGGGATCATGGGCGATTGCCGCACGTTACCGCAAGTCTCGGCTCTCGAAAGTGAGGGCCGCGCTTCCTATCTCGCCTCTGGCATTTATTCCGGAACAGAAGTAGAACCCGCCCTATGCTGACCAAGATTTCCGTCCGCGGCGCGCGCGAGCATAACCTCAAGGATGTCGATATCGACATTCCCCGTGACACGCTGACGGTGATCACCGGCCTGTCGGGGTCGGGCAAGTCTTCGCTCGCGTTCGACACCATCTATGCCGAGGGGCAGCGCCGTTACGTCGAGTCGCTGTCGGCCTATGCGCGCCAGTTCCTGGAGATGATGCAGAAGCCGGACGTCGACCATATCGAGGGGCTGTCGCCCGCCATCTCGATCGAGCAGAAGACGACCAGCCGCAACCCGCGCTCGACCGTGGCGACCGTCACCGAAATCTACGACTATATGCGCCTGCTCTGGGCGCGTGTCGGCATTCCCTATAGCCCCGCCACCGGCGAGCCGATCGCGGCGCAGACGGTCAGCCAGATGGTCGACCGGGTGATGACGCTGCCCGAGGGTACGCGCCTGTACCTGCTCGCTCCCGTCGTGCGCGGCCGCAAGGGCGAGTATCGCAAGGAAATGGCCGAGTGGCAGAAGGCGGGCTTCACCCGCGTCCGCATCGACGGCCAGCTCTACGAGATCGAGGAAGCCCCCGCGCTAGACAAGAAGTTCAAGCACGACATTGAGGTGGTGGTCGACCGCCTGGTGGTGCGCGAGGACATCGCGACGCGCTTGGCCGACAGTTTCGAGACTGCGCTGAAGCTGGCGGACGGGCTGGCCTATGTCGATCCCGCCGATCCGGTCGAGCCGCACACGCCCAAATCCGCCGTGCTGGGCGACAATGCGCCTGACGGACGCATCGTCTTCTCCGAGAAGTTCGCCTGTCCGATCTCCGGCTTCACCATTTCGGAGATCGAGCCGCGCCTCTTCTCGTTCAACGCGCCGCAGGGGGCGTGTCCGGCCTGTGACGGCCTGGGCGAGAAGCTGATCTTCGACGAGGATCTGGTCGTCCCCAATCACGAACTGTCGATCAAGAAGGGCGCGGTCGTGCCCTGGGCCAAGTCCAACCCGCCCAGCCCCTACTATATGCAGGTGCTCGGTAGCCTTGCGCGCGAGTTCGGCTTTTCGCTGGAGACGCCGTGGAAGGACCTGGAGGACAAGGTCCGCGACGCGATTCTGTACGGGACCAAGGGCAAGGCGGTCACGCTGACCTTCATCGACGGCAAGAAGTCGTACGATGTGAAGAAGCCGTTCGAGGGCGTGATCGGCAATCTCAACCGCCGGATGCTCCAGACCGAGAGCGCCTGGATGCGCGAGGAACTGGCCAATTATCAGTCGTCGCAGCCCTGCGAAGTCTGCCACGGCGCGCGGCTGAAGCCCGAGGCTTTGGCGGTCAAGATCGCCATGAAGGACATCTCTTACGCGACCCGTTTGTCGGTGGTCGATGCGCTGGCCTTCTTCACCGGCCTGCCGGAGCATCTGACCGACCAGCAGCGCGCCATCGCGCAGCCGATCCTGAAGGAGATCGTCGAGCGGCTGGGCTTCCTCAACAATGTCGGTCTGGATTACCTGAATCTGGACCGGACCAGCGGCACGCTGTCGGGCGGCGAGAGCCAGCGCATTCGCCTGGCGTCGCAGATCGGCTCGGGCCTGTCGGGCGTGCTGTACGTGCTGGACGAGCCGTCGATCGGGCTTCACCAGCGCGACAACGATATGCTGCTCGCGACGCTGCGGCGGTTGCGCGACCTGGGCAACACCGTGCTGGTGGTCGAGCATGACGAGGACGCCATCCGCACCGCCGACTATGTCATCGATATGGGGCCGGGCGCGGGCGTGCATGGCGGCCAGATCGTCGCGCACGGCACGCTGAAGCAATTGCTCAAGTCCAAGACCAGCGTGACCGCCGATTACCTCAACGGCACGCGTGAGGTCGCGGTCCCGGCCAAGCGCCGCAAGGGTTCGGGCAAGAAGCTGACCGTGCACAAGGCGACCGCCAACAACCTCCAGGGCGTGACGGCGAGCATTCCGCTGGGCACCTTCACCTGCATCACCGGCGTGTCGGGGTCGGGCAAGTCGAGTTTCACTATCGACACGCTTTACGCTGCCGCGGCGCGCACGCTGAACGGCGCGCGTATCCTGGCGGGCAAGCATGAGAAGATCACGGGCCTCGAGCATCTCGACAAGGTGATCGACATCGACCAGTCGCCGATCGGCCGCACGCCCCGGTCGAACCCGGCGACCTATACGGGCGCCTTCACCCAGATTCGCGACTGGTTTGCGGGGCTGCCCGAGGCGCAGGCGCGGGGGTACAAGCCCGGGCGTTTCTCGTTCAACGTCAAGGGCGGCCGGTGCGAAGCGTGCCAGGGTGACGGCGTGCTCAAGATCGAGATGCACTTCCTGCCCGACGTCTATGTGACCTGCGACGTGTGCCACGGCGCGCGCTACAATCGCGAGACGCTGGAGGTGAAGTTCAAGGGCCACTCGATCGCCGATGTGCTCGACATGACGGTCGAGGACGCCGCCGAATTCTTCCAGGCGGTGCCGCCGATCCGCGACAAGATGGCGATGCTGGTCGAAGTCGGGCTGGGTTACGTGAAGGTCGGCCAGCAGGCGACCACCCTGTCGGGCGGCGAGGCGCAGCGGGTGAAGCTGGCCAAGGAATTGTCACGCCGGGCGACGGGCAACACGCTCTACATCCTCGACGAGCCGACCACGGGGCTGCATTTCGAGGACGTCCGCAAGCTGCTCGAAGTGCTCCATGCGCTGGTCGAGCAAGGCAATACGGTGGTGGTGATCGAACATAATCTGGACGTCATCAAGACCGCCGACTGGATCGTCGATCTCGGCCCCGAAGGCGGCGTGAAGGGCGGCGAGATCGTCGCGGTCGGCACGCCGGAAGTTGTGGCGGCTGAACCGCGCAGCTTTACGGGGAAGTATCTGAAGCCGCTGCTCGACAAGGGGCAGGCGCAGGCGGCTGAGTAGTCTTCCCCGGTATTGGGAGGGGAACGATGCTGTTATGGGGAAGGGGCAACTTGCTGCTTGTTTCTTTCCACACCACCCCGGCGGAGGCCGGGGTCCAGTTGCGGGACGCGTAAGGCAACTCATCGACGTCCGCCTAACTGGATTCCGGCCTGCGCCGGGATGGTAGGGGATAGTTGCACGGATCGACGCATGACTTGCGTGAGCATCTTGTCCGGCTGAGACCGTCTTTGACGTCCTGGGAGTGGGACGGGTTTTCCCTTGGCCTTCGACTTCGCTCAGGCTGAACGGATTGTGGGGGATGGGAATGGCCCTGGCCACTCAAGCCGTTCGCACTGAGCGAAGTCGAAGTGCACGTCCCGACATGCGACAGGAAACCCCGCGCCACTCCCCCGCAAAACCGACTTAACCTATCGCAACCTTTCCCCAGCCCACGCGATTACCCCGCATCACCCATGAGGGAGGATGTAATGCGTGCACTGACACTCGGCCTGGTAGCGGCCGCGACGCTGGTTTCGGGTTGCTCGACCTATGGCGGCGGTTTGGGCGGGGGCTATGGCGGCCCGCGCTATGCCTATGACTATGACCGGCCCGATCCCGCTTATGGCGGCTATTACGCCGACCGCTATTATGTCGACAACAACCGGTATCGCGAACGTCGGCTGGGCAATAACGACCGTGTCTATGTCGGGCAGGACGGCCGCTATTATTGCCGCCGCAACGACGGCACCACCGGCCTGATCGTCGGCGGTATCGCGGGCGGTGCGCTGGGCGCGGCGATCACCTCGGGCGGGTCGCAGACGCTGGGCACGCTGCTGGGCGCTGCCGGTGGCGCGCTGGCGGGGCGCGCGATCGAGCGGAACAACGTCCGCTGCCGGTAACCCCCCGCGCTGACTGAGAAAGGGCCGGTCGGTCGTCTCCGTTTCGGATGCGACTGGCCGGCCTTTTCGCGACCGCCTCGCTTACCCTGTGCCGGGGAAACAGGAGGATTGCGACGAAGCTGGCCGAACTGGAAAAGCGGATTCCACAGCGCCGCGAACTACCGCTGACTGACGAGGCGGCGAAGACCGCGCTGGTCATGCCCTTCAAGTTCCTCGCTCGGCTGCACTGCAACAGCCCGACGACGCGCTATGTCGGCACCTTTGCGGGCAAGGTGGAGACCCGCCACCCCGTCGCGGCGCTGACCGACATCTACCGACTGGAAGAGGCCATTGTCGCCCGGATCCAGGAACTCGCCGGCACCGCCTGACCCCGTCCAAGATGAACGAACCCATTGGATTTGCGACACTTGGTGACAATTCCGTCATGGTGCTGGGATGGCTCTGGGATAGACCGCCCCCATATTGCCGATCGGGCCAGTATTCGCCCGCTTATCTATGGGAGTATCATCATGAAGGCCATGATTCTTGCCGGTATGGGGATCGCCACCATCGCCGTTCCGACGGTCGCCGATGCGCAGCGCTGGACCCCGATCGCCCAGCGCCAGGGCCAGTTGCAGGCGCGGATCGACCAGGGTGTCCGCTCGGGCGCGCTCAATCGGCGCGAGGCGGTGCGGCTGCAGGGCGAGCTGCGCGGATTGAACCAGCTCGAATATCGCTATCGCCGTTCGGGTGGCGGGTTGAGCGTCTCCGAGCGCAATGACCTGGATCGTCGCTATGCGATGTTGAGCCGCCAGGTCCGCTTCGAGAAGCACGACCGCAACTATCGTCGCTGACCCGACCCTATCACGGCCGCGCCCGGTTCCTCTGGGCGCGGTCTGTCGGGCCGCTCGATCGGGCGGCCGCTATCCTTCCATTTGTCCAGGATCTCGCCCGAGCGCGCCAGCGTCTCGGTGATGCCTGTCACGCCTGTTGGTGTGGTTGACGCCTTGGTTTGCGGCGTGCGCGTCGTACCCGGTGGCGTGGCGGTGTTGGACGTCATGGGGACCGGCGGAACGGGTAGGGTCGCCGAGACAGGCGGCAGGGCGCCGCCATCCTCGCCAGCCTGGGCGACCGCGTCCGGTTTCGGAGGTGGGACCAAAATGGGCAACACCTCCCCGCCGGCATAGACCCGATTCATCGCCGCCGCCGTGCCCCAATAGCCTTTCCAGCGATGGAACAGATGCGCGCCGACCATGTCGGTCATCACCATCGCCCGGTTCCAGGCAGGGGTGACGGCATAGGTGTGATAATGGGTGGCCAGCCCCACGGGCGCATAGACGCCGCCCGACAGCGCCGCGGCGGCGATCCGGGCCGCGCGCGACCAGCCGGATATGGCGGGCGGGCGTGACAGCGCGCCGTCGCACACGAAGCTGAACTGGCAATGCGCCCGCTCCATGCCCTGATAGACCACGCCGCAGACGGTGCCGGGAAAGGCGGGATGCCGTGTGCGATTGAGCACGACCTGCGCCACAGCACGTTGTCCGTCCACGCTTTCGCCGCTGGCCTCGTAATAGAGGGCAGCGGTCAGGCACTGCATGGCGCGCGCCTTGTCGGTCGCGCTGGCCCGGCCCCAGCGAAAGGGCGGTGCCGCGACGACGCCGCTGTCCGACAGCGTGGCACCCGGCGGGATCGGCAATGTGGGAAGAGCGACCGTGCCCGTGCTGCCGTCTATGGCGGGTAACATGTCGGGGGCGGAGCGGGGATTCCGCTGTCCGGCGTCGGCGACGGGCGACGGCGATGTTCCGGTGGTGCCGGCGATCCGAGGCGTGCGATGCCACGCCCCCCGAGCAGCGAATATCAGGCCGAGCGCCAGCAACAGAGCGACCAGCACCAGCCAGCCCTGTATCATCCGCCGTACCGTCCGCTTCGCCACCCGCAATGTGTTGCTCAGCCCTGTGCCAAATCCCGGTCGCTCAAATCCTTATATCCGACAGGGTTAAGGATTTCGCGCCGTCGACCTGTTTGTTCCCCAAGCGGTGCTCGGGGAGGAGGGCGGACGGATCGACATTCAAGGAAACAAATTTTGCTCCCTCGCCCCTCTCCCCTGTCCAGGGGAGAGGGCCAGAAGATGCGATCGTGGAAGTCGACCCGTTAGCGCAGCTTCGGCGTGTCCAGATCGACCTCGGCGGCCGGGATCACCTCGACATCGAGATGCTGGGCCTTCAGCGCGGGCAAGAACTGCTTGGCGTCGCCGACCACGATGATGCTCGCCGCCTTGGGATCGAGCAGCGCGGCCGAGGCGGACTGGACCGCGGCCGAATCGACCGCCTGCACGCGCGGGATGTAGCGGCTGAGTTCGTCCAGCGGCACGCCTTGCAGCGTGTAGTTGGCGAGGATGTCGGCGATGCCGTCCGTCGTCTCGATCGTCCGGCCGAAACCGCCGATCAGCACCGCCTGGCGGGTCGCGAGTTCGTCCTGCGGCACGGGTGCGGTGCCAAGTTTGGTCATTTCGGCGTCGATCAGCCCGACCACCTCGGCGGCCGAGGGGTTCTTGGTCTGGGTGCGCGCGGAGATCATGCCGATGTCGCGCCCGGCCTGCACCGCGCTGCCCGCGCCATAAGCGAGACCGCGCTTGATGCGGATTTCCTGGTTGAGCCGCGACGAGAAACCGCCGCCGAGCACCGTGTTCGCGACCGCCAGCGGGTAATAGCGATCATCGGCGCGGCGGATGCCCGACCGTGCGACGACGACGCCCGCCTGCCCGGCATCGGGCATGTCGACGACGATGACGCGCGGGGCAGGGAAAGCGGGCTCCGCCGCCTTGACCGCCGCCGCCGCCGCCCCGGCGACACGCCAGCTCCCCAGATGGCGCTCGGCCAGAGCCCGCGCCTGGGCGGGGGTGACGTCGCCGACGAACAACAGGGTCGCCTGACCCGGCTTCCAGTTGCGTGCATAGGCCGCGGTCAGGTCGGCGCGGGTCAGTGCCTTCAGCGAGGCGGGGGTGCCCGACAGCGGCTGGCCATAGGCGCGGGCGCCATAGACCACGCGGTCGGCGACCATCGCCGAAAGCTGCGCCGGGTTCTTCATCGCGACGTTCAGGCTGTCGATCGCCTGGGTGCGCGCGCGGTCGATCTCGGCCTGGGCGAAGGCGGGATGCGTCGCGACATCGGCCAGGATGGTCATGGCGGTGTCGGCCTGGGCGGAGGGTACGGTCAGGTCGATGGTGGCGCCGTCATCCGATGCCCCAGCCGTGATCGAGCCGCCCAGGCTTTCGACGGCGCGGGCGATCTCGGTCGCCGAGCGCGTCGTCGTGCCCTTGGTCATCAGGTCGGCGGACAGGCTGCTGGCCCCCGCCTTGCCCACCGGATCGGTCGCCGCGCCGCCGAGCGAGACGAGCGAGGCGGTGACCAGCGGCAGCTCGTGTCGCTCGACCGTCACCACGCGCAGGCCGTTGGCCAGTGTCGCGACCACCGGTTGCGGCAGGGTGGGGGCGATGGGTGCGCCGGGGGCG
>NZ_CAJXWX010000012.1 GCF_913062585.1 uncultured Sphingomonas sp.
TTTTTTCAAGCAGAAGACGGCATACGAGATCTAGTACGGTCTCGTGGGCTCGGAGATGTGTATAAGAGACAGCCCCCCTCCGGGAGGAGGGGCTTCAGATAGACGAGACCCACCGATGACCCAATTCGACCTCACCGACGAGCAGTGCGAAATCCAGGAACTGGCGCGCCGGTTCACCGCCGACCGCATCACGCCCTTCGCGGCGGAGTGGGACGAGAAGCACATCTTCCCCCGCGATACGATCAAGGAGGCGGCCGAACTCGGGTTCGCCGCCATCTATGTCTCCGAGGAATCCGGCGGCATCGCGCTCGGGCGGCTGGAGGCGGCGCTGATCATGGAGGCGATGGCCTATGGCTGTCCCTCCACCTCCGCCTTCATCTCCATCCACAATATGGCGTCGTGGATGATCGACCGCTTCGGCGATGCGGATGTGAAGGCGCGGTATCTGCCCGATCTCGTCACCATGGAACGCATGGCCAGCTATTGCCTGACCGAGCCGGGTTCGGGCTCCGACGCGGCCGCGCTCAAGACGCGGGCGGTGCGTGACGGCGACCATTATGTCGTCTCGGGCGCCAAGCAGTTCATCTCGGGCGGCGGCGAGAATGAGGTCTATGTCACCATGGTTCGCACCGGGGAGGATGGGCCGAAGGGCATTTCCTGTCTGGTGATCGACAAGGACACACCCGGCGTCTCCTTCGGCGCGAACGAGCGCAAGCTGGGCTGGCATTCGCAGCCGACGCGGCAAGTGATGTTCGACAATGTCCGCGTGCCGGTCGCCAACCGGCTGGGCGCAGAGGGTGAGGGCTTCCGCATCGCAATGATGGGGCTGGACGGCGGGCGGCTGAATATCGGCGCCTGCTCGCTGGGCGGCGCGCAGCGCTGTCTGGACGAAGCGGTGGCCTATGTGAAGGACCGCCGCCAGTTCGGCAAGGCGATCGCCGAGTTCCAGAATACGCAATTCACCCTGGCCGACATGGCGACCGAGCTGGAGGCGGCACGCGCGCTGCTCTACCTCGCCGCGGCCAAGGTGACGGCGGGAGCGCCCGACAAGACCCGCTTTGCCGCCATGGCCAAAAGGCTCGCGACCGATACCGGATCGTCGGTGGTCGACCGGGCGCTCCAGCTGCATGGCGGGTACGGTTATCTGATGGACTATCCGATCGAGCGCTTCTGGCGCGACCTGCGTGTGCATTCGATCCTGGAGGGCACCAACCAGGTGATGCGGATGATCGTTGGACGGGATTTGTTGAAGGACTGAGCCCACCCACCGGCACCACCCCGGCGAAGGCCGGGGTCCAGTTGCCAACCAGCCGGTGGCGCGCCACGTCATTCGCGGCATCTGGGCCCCGGCCTTCGCCGGGGTCGAAGAAAAGGATAGAAGGACGGGCATGACCCAAGACCTGATCGTCACCCGCGAAGGCCCGGTCGGGCGGCTGCGGCTCAACCGGCCCAAGGCGATCCACGCGCTGACCCGCGAGATGTGCGAGGGCGTGCTGGCCGCGCTGGAGGACTGGCGCGGCGACCTCGGCGTCGAGGCGATCCTCATCGACCATGCCGAGGGGCGCGGCTTCTGCGCCGGGGGCGACATTCGCCTGCTTGCGGAAAGCGGTGCGGGCGATGGCGAGGCTGCGCGCGGCTTTTTCCATAGCGAATACCGGATGAACCACCGGTTGTTCACCTATGCCAAGCCCGTTGTCGCGTTCATGGACGGCATCACCATGGGCGGCGGGGTCGGCATCTCCGCGCCCGCGCGATTCCGCGTCGCCACCGAGAATACCCGTTTCGCCATGCCGGAGACGGGCATCGGCCTGTTCCCCGATGTCGGCGGCGGCTGGTATCTCTCGCGCCTGCCGGGGCGGATGGGGGAGTTCCTCGCGTTGACCGGGCATCGGCTCGACGGGGCGGAGGCCCATGCGCTCGGCCTGGTGACCCATTATCTGCCCGCCGCCGCATTGGAGGAGGCGAAGGCCGCGATCATCGCCGCGCCGCAGGCGATCGCCGCGACGCTCGACCGCCTCTCCACGCCCGCTCCGCAAGCCAAGATCATGGCCCATGCCGCCGAGATCGACCGGCTGTTCGCCGCCGACACGCTGGAGGACATCATCGCCGCGCTGGAGGCCGATGGCGGCGAATGGTCAGTGCAGCAACTGGCCGTGCTGCGCACCAAATCGCCGCAAGCCTGCAAGGTCTCGCTCCGCCTGCTGCGCGAGGGGCGGCTGACCACCGATTTCGCCGACGAGATGCGCCGCGAATATGGCGTCGCCTCGCGCGTCGTGCAGCGTCCCGATTTTATCGAGGGCGTTCGCGCGCTGATCGTCGACAAGGACAATGCACCGCGCTGGAACCCCGCTACGCCCGAGGGCGTGACCGACACGATGATCGACCATATCTTCGCCCCCATGCCCGAGGGGCAGGCCTGGACACCCGACGACCGCTGAGAAGGACGCCCGCATGACCGAATACAACACCCTGATCGTCGAGCGCCGCGACGCGGTGACGCTGGTGACGCTGAACCGGCCCCAGGCGCTGAACGCGCTGAATGCCGAACTGCTGTCCGAATTGCTCGACGTGATGCGCGCCTATGACGCCGATCCCGAGCAGCGCTGCGCCGTCATCACCGGCTCGGCGAAGGCCTTTGCGGCGGGCGCGGACATCAAGGAGATGCAGGAGATGGACTTTGCCGCCATGTATGGTGGCAACCATTTCACCGGTTGGGACGACTTCACCCGCACGCGGAAACCCATCATCGCGGCTGTCGCGGGCTATGCGCTGGGCGGCGGGTGCGAACTGGCGATGATGTGCGACTTCATCCTCGCCGCCGACACCGCGAAATTCGGCCAGCCCGAGATCAAGCTGGGCGTGACGCCGGGCATGGGCGGCTCGCAGCGGCTGGCCCATGCGGTCGGCAAGGCCAAGGCGATGGAGATGTGCCTGACCGGCCGGATGATGGACGCCGAAGAAGCCGAGCGTTCGGGCCTCGTCGCGTGCATCGTCCCCGCCGCCGATCTGGTCGAGGAGGCGCTGAAGACCGCCGCGACCATCGCGGCCATGGCGCCGATCGCGGTCAAGGCGAACAAGGAAATGGTCAACGCCGCCTTCGACATGGGTCTGGCGCAGGGCGTGCAGTTCGAGCGGCGGCTGTTCCACGGTCTGTTCGGATCGGCCGACCAGAAGGAAGGTATGGCGGCGTTCGTCGAGAAGCGCCTGCCGGTCTGGACCAACCGCTGATGAGTCCCACGCCCCTCCTTCAGGTGGGGGGATGGGGGAGGGAAAGCCACAGGCGATGGTCTCGGTGAGACCCCGTTCCCTCCCCAAACCCCTCCCGCCTGCGGGAGGGGTTTAAGAATAAGAAAAAGAAGAGCGTAGGAGAGAGCATCATGGCGCGGATCGCCTTTATCGGCCTGGGCAATATGGGCGGCGGCATGGCCGCCAATCTGGCAAAGGCGGGGCATGACGTCCGCGCCTTCGACCTGTCGGCGGACGCGCTGGCGGCGGCGAAGGCGGCCGGGTGCCTGCCCGCCGACAGCGCCATCGCCGCGATGGACGGCGTCGAGGCGGTCGTCACCATGCTGCCCGCCGGAACCCATGTCGAGCGCGTCTATGCCGAGGCGGTCTTCGCCGCCGCGCCGCCCTCCGCCATCCTGATCGACTGCTCGACCATCGACGTCGCCAGCGCACGCCGGGTGGCCGACGCCGCCAAGGCCAAGGGCATGATGGCGGTCGACGCGCCCGTATCGGGCGGGATCGCCGCGGCGAAGGCAGGCACGCTGACCTTCATGGTCGGCGGACCCGAGCAGGCCTTCGAACGCGCCGAGCCCTTCCTGTCCGCCATGGGCCAGGCGGTAATCCATGCCGGCGGTCCTGGTGCTGGCCAGGCGGCCAAGATCTGCAACAACATGCTGCTCGGCGCGACGATGATCGCGACCTGTGAGGCGTTCGTGCTGGCCGAGAAGCTGGGGCTGGAAGCGCAGACCTTTTACGACATCGCCTCGGTCTCGTCGGGGCAGAGCTGGTCGATGACCAAATATTGTCCGGTTCCCGGCGTCGGGCCGGAGACGCCCGCCGATCACGACTATCAGGGCGGCTTTGCGGCGGCGCTGATGCTGAAGGACCTGAAGCTGGCGATGGAGGCCGCTCGCGACGCGGGTGCGACCACGCCGATGGGCGAGCGGGCGGCCGAACTCTATGCGGCGTTCGTGGGCGAGGGGCAGCCGCCGGTGGATTTCTCCGGGATCATCCGCACCCTGCGGTAAATCCCACCGCCGTTCCGCCTGCGCGACGTCGAAGGCAATGCGATGGATGATCCACATGCGGGCCCTCGCGGATAGGGTTTCCCTTGGCCTTCGACTTCGCTCAGGCGGAACGGCGGTTCGGGTCGGGGGCGCGGGTTCGGAAAAACCCATCGCGCCTTTTCCCGCCCGCCGATGCGGCCTAAAGCCCGGAGGGTGATGGAAATACCCGCCCCCCTTCGCCTGCGTATCGACCGCGATGCGCTCATGTCCAACTGGCAGGCGCTCGATCGGTTGAGCGGGGCTGCGACATGCGGTGCGGCGGTGAAGGCCAATGGCTATGGCCTGGGCGCGATCCAGGTCGCCGAGACGCTGGCCGGGGCAGGGTGCCGGGACTTCTTCGTCGCCAACTGGGCCGAGGCGCGGGCGCTGGCCCCCTTGGGGCTGACCGTTTCGGTGCTGCACGGCCTTCGCGCCGAGGATGTGGCGGCCGCGCGGGCGGGATTCGCACGGCCGGTCCTCAACACGCCCGAACAGATCGTCCGCTGGCGCGAGAGTGGCGGCGGCCCCTGCGACGTGATGGTCGATACCGGCATCAACCGACTGGGCGTGTCGGTCGAGGCGGTGCGGGAGGGGCTGCTCGACGGGCTCATGCTCGAGACGCTGCTGAGCCATCTCGCCTGTGCCGATGAGGACGTGCCGATGAACGCGCGGCAGCAGGCGGTCTTTGCCAGCCTGAAGCACCGCACTCCGGCGCGGCGGATGAGCCTGGCCAATTCGGCGGGCATCGGCCTGGGTAAGGATTATCATTTCGATCTCACCCGGCCGGGGCTCGCTCTCTATGGGGGCGTGCCGCGGGCCGACATGGCGGCGCATCTGCGGTCCGTCGTCCGACCGGAGGCCCAGATCCTGCAGCGGCGCATGGTGCCGGCTGGCGAGACGGTCGGCTATAACGCCACCTGGACCGCACCGGCTTCGACCGAGGTGGCGATCCTCAATCTGGGCTATGCCGACGGTTATCGCCGCGCCCTGTCGGGCCTGGGGGCCGCGATCGTCGATGGCGTCGCGCTGCCGGTGCTGGGCCGCGTGTCGATGGACCTCATCGCGATCGACGTGTCCGCGCGTCCTGGCCTGGCCGAGGGCGACTGGCTGGCGATGGATTACGACCTTGCACGCGCGTCGGCGCTGTCGGGCGTATCGCAATATGAATTGCTGACCGGGCTCGGTCAGCGTTTCGCGCGAGGATAAAAAAGGCGTTTATATACCTTGCAAACGAGCCAAGTCGGAGATGCCAGAATGATTGACGGCGTTTGCTGTTTCTGCGGCGAGCCTGTCGCCGAGGTTGGGTTAGACCCATGCACCCTCGCCATTTTTACCAAAGGCGAGGGCAATCAGTCGTGGCCCTGTCATGCGGCGTGTTATCGTGAGCGGCTCGGCGTCCACTTGCCTTATGGACAAGAGCTATTTGAGAGCGGCGATCACTGACGCGCTACGCGTGTTTGCAAACTACATAATCGCCATAAAAAAAGGGCCCTCCCGAAGGAGGGCCCCGATCAGGTCCGATCCGAAAGGGATCAGAAGTTGGCCTTGAACCCGGCATAGAAGAACCGGCCGATATTGTCGTACGGATCACCCGATGCGACGCCCAGCAGGTCGTAGGGTGGCTTCTTGTCGGTCACGTTGTCGACGCCGACATAGAAGCGGAAACGATCGGTGGCGTTAAAGCCGACCTGGATCGAGTGGTAGAAGGCCTCCGGATAATAGACGACCGGATAGGCGTCGGGATTACGCGCGGGACGGCCGTCATAGCTGTTCTGCGTTTCCCACTCGCCGATCGTCGACTTGCCTTCGTAGCGCAGGCGATACTGAATATCGAAGGTTTCGAAGTTCAGGTTGCCGACGAACTGACCACGCCATGCCGCATAGCCCAGTTCGCTCTTGTAACGGTCGCGATAGGTGGGGTCGCCCACATCGGTGTAGCCGTTATTCTGCGCCATGTAGCTGGCCAGAACGCGCAGGTTCAGCGTGCCGGTGTCGCTGATCCGGGTGCGATAGGCCATCTCGATGTCGATGCCCGAGGTTTCCAGCTTCGCATAGTTGAAACCCTGCGAGAAGAACGACGGACCCGTGGTCGGGAAGGACACCGTCGCGCCGCCATGCAGGACATTCTGCTGACCGGCGAAGGTGCCGTTCGGGTTGCGGAAGACCGCTGCGCAGAACGGATTGCTGATGCCGCTCGGATTGTCATAGCACTGGTTGACGATCGTCTGGGCGCCCAGCGAGAAGATCGCGTCCTTGATGGTGATGTTGTAGTAATCGACCGTCAGCGAGAAGCCGCGCAGCGCCTGCGGCTGGATCACCGTGCCGACCGTGAAGCTGCGGCTCTTCTCGGCCTGCAGGTCCGGGTTGCCGCGGTTGAAGCCGTAGATGCCCGATGCCGCGACGTTCGTGAACGGCTCGGTCGTGCCGTTGAAGGTCTGGGTCGTCGGGACACCCGCTGCGGCGCAATTGCGGACGCGGTTCGGGTTGTTGTTGATGTTCGCCTGGCTGCACGGATCGGACAGGCCGTTGGCGAAGGTCTGCGAGTTGGTCGAATAGAGTTCGCTCAGCGACGGGGCACGGACCGACCGGGCATAGCCGCCGCGGAAGGTGATGTCGCGGACCGGCGACCAGATCGCGTTGATGTTGTAGGTCCAGGGCGTGCCCGCATTGCCGACATTGTAATGCGAGACGCGCGCCGCACCGGTCAGGGTCAGTTCGTGGAAGAACGGGCGATCCGCCAACAGCGGAACGCTGAGTTCGCCGAACGCTTCCTTGATGTCATAGGCGGGAGGCGCGAAGGTCGGGATGGCGTTCAGGAACGTCGCCCCGCTGGCGGTCAGGTCGTCATACTTGGAATAGGCCGTCTCGCGGCGATATTCGCCACCCAGCGAGAAGGTGACGTCGCCGCCCGGCAGGCGGAACAGCTTGCCGTTGATATAGGCCACGGCGTCGAACTGCTCGGCCTTCTGCTTGCGCGTCGAGGTGATCGAGAAATAGTTCAGTGCGGCCTGGCTGACCTGACCCTGGCCGAACAGGTTGACCGGAACGCAGGCCGGATCGTCATTGGTGGTCGACGCATCGGCGTTGATGCCGCAGACGATCTGACCGGCGGCGTTGCGCACCGCGTTGATCGAGTTCAGATACTTCTGCGTAACATAGTTGCCGTTGGTCTTGTAGAAGGTGTCGAGGCGACCATAGTTCGCCGACACTTCATAGTGCCACCCTTCCGCGAAATCGCCCTCGACGCCGCCGACGATGCGGAACGTCTCACGACGATGGACTTCGCCGCGACCACCGAAGTCGACGTTGAAGCGCTGCGCCGTGAAGGTCGTGGCACCCGGCGCGAGCGCCGACACCAGCGTGGCGCGTGCCTGGCTGGTCAGGAACGGGTTGTTGATGCTGAAGGTGTTGTTGGCAAAGGTCGGCTGACCTTCCTGCAGTGCGTCGATACGCACATATTTCGCCTCGACGAACGGCTTGAACGCGTCCGAGATATCGAAATGCGCCAGGATATTGCCCGAGAAGCGTTCCAGCTTGGGCTGGAGCATACCGGTCAGGCGCAGCGTGGAGCCCTGGCCGCCGACGCAATTGCCCGAGCCGAAGGGGCGCAGGTCGGTGATGCAGTTGTTCTGGGTCAGCGAACCATCGGGATTGAAGACGAAGGTCCGGCCATATTGGCTGAGCGAATTCGAGCTGCCGATATTGGCCAGGCCCGAACAGGCGACGCCGCGCCGCGCCGCGAAGGCGGCAGCCGATTCACCCGTCGCAGCGACCGTCGGGCAGGACGCGGTGAACAGACCGCCTTCCGAGATCGTGTTGTTGCGGATGTTGCGCAGGAAGGCGGTGTCCGGAATGCCATCGCCCAGCGACGATTCCGGGCCGGTGCGGATCGCACCGCCATTGGGGTTCAGCTGCGGGCCGGTATTCTGGACGGCGTTGAACTGGCTGCGGCCCGAATAGGCGCCGGTGATGTCGTCGCGGTCGGTGTAATAAACGACGTCCGAAACCGAATATTCGGCGGCGGCAGCGATGTTGCCGCGACCTTCGGCGAAATTCGTGCCGGCGGTCAGCGCGCCGAAATAGGAACCGCGCGTGCCATGGCTGGAAATGCCGCTCTGGCCGGTGGCGCGAATGCCCTCGAAATTGCGCTTCAGCACGAAGTTGACGACGCCGGCCATGGCGTCCGAACCGTACACGGCCGAGCTGCCGCCGGTCACGACGTCGACGCGCTCGAGCAACTCGGTCGGAATGGTATTCGTGTCGATCACGAAGCTGCCGGGCTGCGCCGTCACGTGACGACGACCGTTGACGACGACGAGGGTACGCTGCGTGCCCAGGCCGCGCAGGTCGAGCAGGTTCAGACCGGCGGTGCCGATGAAGCGGGTCGAGTTCGCCTGGCTATAGGTCGAACGGAGCGCAGGAAGCTGGTTGAGCGAGTCGCCCAGGTTCAAATTGCCGGTCGAGGTCAGCAGTTCGGCGGAGACCGACGTGACGGGAGTCGGCGAGTCGAGATTCGGACGGGCCAGGCGCGAGCCGGTGACGATGACTTCGCCCTTGGCCTGCGCATCACGCTCGGCGACGTTCGGGTCGGTGGCGGCATTCTCTTGCGGCTGCATGGCGGTGGTGTCGGCTGCAGCCGTTTGTGCGGTTGCGACCGCCGGCATGAGGACCAAAGTGCTGGCCAGCGCAGAGGCGCCCAGCAGGGTACGCATATTCATTCTTTACCCCCGTTATGACGGATCGTTCATGTCCGTTCATCCAAGGGAAAGAAATTTCAGGCGGGAAAACAAGCGTTCATGAAACACGCAATAAAAAATCTGTCATCGTTGTTGCAGGGATGTGACAGGTTCGACACATCCCTGCAATCTAACCGTTAATCGCGTAATTATCGGAAAGAAGCGTATTTATCGCTCAACACACATGGCGATGCCCATGCCGCCGCCGATGCACAGCGTGGCCAGGCCCTTTTTCGCGTCGCGCTTCTGCATCTCGTAGATCAGCGTCGTCAGCACGCGCGCGCCGCTGGCGCCGATCGGATGGCCCAGCGCGATCGCGCCGCCATTGACGTTGACCTTGTCCGGGTCGAGACCCAGTTCCTTGCCGACCGACAGCGCCTGGGCGGCAAAGGCTTCGTTCGCCTCGATCAGATCGAGGTCGCCGATCGTCCAGCCCGCCTTTTCCAGCGCGCGCTTCGTGGCGGGCACGGGGCCGATGCCCATGACGGACGGATCGACACCCGCCGAGGCCCAGCTCTTGATCGTGGCGAGCACGGGGCTCCCACGCTTCTCGGCTTCCTCGCGGCTCATCAGCACGATCGCGGCGGCGCCGTCGTTCAGGCCGGAGGCATTGGCGGCGGTCACGGTGCCGTCCTTCTTGAAGGCGGGGCGGACGCCCGAGACGCTCTCGAGGGTCGCACCGGCGCGGATATATTCGTCGTCGGCGACGACCGTCTCGCCCTTGCGGGTCTTGATGGTGACGGGGGCGATCTCGTCCTTGAAGCGGCCCTCGCCGCGCGCCTTCTCGGCCAGGTTCTGCGAGCGGACGGCGAAGCGGTCCTGCTCGTCGCGAGTCACCTGATATTGCTCGGCCAGGTTCTCGGCGGTGATGCCCATGTGATAGCCCGCAAAGGCGTCGGTCAGGCCGTCATGCACCATGGTGTCGACCATCGTCAGCGGGCCCATCTTGGTGCCGGCGCGCATCGTCTGGGCATGGGGCGACAGCGACATCGACTCCTGGCCGCCCGCGACGACGATGGTGGCGTCGCCATTGGCGATCGCCTGAAGCCCCAGCGCGACGGCGCGCAGGCCCGATCCGCAGACCTGGTTGACCCCGTAAGCGGGCACTTCCTTGGGGATGCCGGCAGCCATCGACGCCTGGCGGGCGGGGTTCTGGCCTTGCGCGGCGGTCAGCACCTGGCCGAGGATCACCTCGGACACGTCCTCGCCCTTGATGCCCGCCTGTTCCAGCGCGGCGGTGATCGCCACCCGGCCCAGCTCGTGCGCGGGCGTGGCGGCGAACGCGCCCAGGAAGCTGCCCACGGGGGTACGCTTGGCGGCGGTAATGACGATCTCGGTCATGAAGGCTCCTCTCAACTTCCACTCTATTTAGGCATGGGCAGCGCGGCGATCCAGTCGGCCAATGGTTGCCAGAGCTGTTCTTCCGCACGTCCGCCGACGACCATGCCGACATGGCCGGTCCCGCCGGGTCGCCGGTCGGGCAGCCTGATCGCGGTGGCGGCGGGGACGATCCGGTCGGCGGTCGCGACGAATTCGATGCTAGGCGCGTCGCATTGCGCGGGTGTGACGGTCGCGCCTGCGACGCGCCATCGTCCCTGACCGGGACGATCCTCGGCGATCAGTTCCTCGAACAGCTCGCGGCCAAAGGCGTGGGGCAGGGGGGCGCCCTGATTGGCCCAGTCCTCCAGCCGGATGAAGCGCCGCGCCGCCTCGCTGCGTGGGTCGAGATTGGCGAAGGCGGCATATTTGGCGATGGTCCGGCCCGGGTCGAGCCGCCAGAAGCCCGCCTGCAACGCCTCCATGGGGACCAGGCCCAGCGCTTCGGAGGTCGGCTTGATCCCGGTCCATTGCGCGGCCATCGCGGCGCGGGCTTCCTCGCCATAGCCGGTGAAGTGCCAGGGCGCGGCGATCGCGGCGAGCCCCGCGACCCTGCTCCGCGCCGCCGCCGCCACCGCGAGCGTACCGCCGAGGCAATAGCCGACCAGAACCGGCGGTGTCGGGAAGGTCGCGATCAGCGGCAGCAGGAAGCGCTCGACATGGCCCGCCACATCGATGTCGCGGTCGCGTGCGCCGGGCGTGCCCCAGTCGATCAGCCAGGGATGAAAGCCGCGCCCCCGCAACCAGCGGATGAAGGAGCGGTCGCGGGACAGATCGAGGATCGAGGGCGGGTTGATGAGCGATGGGATGAACAGGACCGGCCGACCTTCGCCGCCCGCATCGCGCAATTTCACCCGGCCGCGACGGCGGCGGACGGGCAGGGCGCGCATCGGGCGTTCGCGCCTGGCGGCCTGGAATCGCCGCAGCCCCTCCAGGGCGCGCTGCACCAGTTCGGGGTTTTCCGCGGTTTCGCTGCGCAACATCGCCAGGAACAGCGGCAAAGGGCGCGGACCATGTTGCGATGCGAAATCCATGGCGTTAGGTTACACCAAAATCATGACAGGAAAGGCGGGGGTCGATGAAGAAGCAGGCGGCGGACGGCATCGTGATCGTCAAGAAATACGCGAACCGGCGACTCTATAATACCGAAACCTCCTCCTACATCACGCTGGACCATCTGGCGGCGATGATCCGCGCGGGCCGCGACTTCAAGGTGGTCGACGCCAAGACCGACGAGGACATCACCCATAATGTCCTGACCCAGATCATCATGGAAGAGGAAAGCCGGGGCGAAACGATGCTCCCGGTCAATTTCCTGCGCCAGCTGATCGCGATGTACGGCGATTCGATGCAGGCGGTGGTGCCGGGTTATCTGGAAGCGTCGATGGACAGCTTCCGCCGCAACCAGGAACAGTTCAAGTCGGCGGTAGAGGGCGCGTTCGCGAACACGCCCTTCGCCGACATGGCCAAGCGCAACCTGGCGATGTTCGAGGCGG
Organism: uncultured Sphingomonas sp.; assembly: GCF_913062585.1. Classification (GTDB taxonomy): domain Bacteria; phylum Pseudomonadota; class Alphaproteobacteria; order Sphingomonadales; family Sphingomonadaceae; genus Sphingomonas. Next base: position 11,881 of record NZ_CAJXWX010000012.1, read on the forward strand.
CGACGCAAGGGTTCAAGACGGCGGCGGCGACGCCCGCCCCGACCCCCGCCCCCAGCAAGGACGACGAGATGGCCGCGCTGAAGGCGGAGCTGGCCGCGCTGAAGGACAAGATCGAGAAGCTGGGGGAGTAATCCCGACCCGCCGTTCAGCCTGAGCGAAGTCGAAGGCCACGCTGAATACGGTGGCGATCGAGCATCCCTCTATTCCTCCCCTGCAAGGGAGGGGGACCAGCGAAGCTGGTGGAGGGGTGTCCCCGGTCGCGAGCGCGGCACCACCTCTCCAACCGAGACACCCCTCCGTCAGGCCTTCGGCCTGCCACCTCCCCTTGTAGGGGAGGAATGAAAAGGTGGCCTTCGACTTCGCTCCGGCTGAACGGAGGTCGGCCCCCCCTCCATTGAACCCGCGCCCACCCGCATCCATATCGCCGCGCATGAGCGGGAATGAACACGCTATGCCCACCTGGCATGGCACGACGATTTGCTCGGTGCGCCGTGGCGGCCGGGTGGTGGTGGCCGGGGACGGTCAGGTTTCGATGGGCCAGACGGTCATGAAGCCCAATGCGCGGAAAGTCCGGCGCCTGGGCGATGGCTCGGTCATCGGCGGTTTCGCAGGCGCGACGGCGGATGCCTTCACCCTGTTCGAGCGGCTGGAGGCCAAGCTGGAGCGGCATAACGGCCAGCTGCTGCGCGCCGCGGTCGAGCTGGCCAAGGACTGGCGGACCGATAAGTTCCTGCGCAACCTGGAGGCGATGATGATCGTCGCCGACAAGGACGTCACGCTGATCCTGACCGGCAATGGCGACGTGCTGGAGCCCGAGAATGGCATTTGCGCGATCGGGTCGGGCGGCAATTACGCGCTCGCGGCGGCACGCGCGCTCGTCGACTATGAACAGGATGCCGAGACGATCGCGCGCAAGGCGATGGCGATCGCGGCCGATGTCTGTGTCTACACCAATGACCGCGTCACGCTCGAAGCCATCGACGGCGCGCAATAATTTAGGGTTCCCATGAACGACCAGTTGACCCCCAAGGCGATCGTCGCCGCGCTCGACGCGCATATCATCGGTCAGGCCGACGCCAAGCGCGCGGTGGCGGTCGCGATGCGCAACCGCTGGCGCCGCCAGCGCCTCGGCGCGGATTTGCGCGACGAGGTGACGCCCAAAAACATCCTGATGATCGGCCCGACCGGCTGCGGCAAGACCGAGATCAGCCGCCGTCTGGCCAAGCTGGCCGACGCGCCCTTCGTGAAGGTCGAGGCGACCAAGTTCACCGAGGTCGGCTATGTCGGCCGCGACGTCGAGCAGATTGCGCGCGACCTGGTCGAGGAAGCGATCCGGCTGGAAAAGGAGCGCCGCCGCGTCGCGGTGAAGGACAAGGCGGAAGAGGCGGCGATGAACCGCCTGCTCGACGCTTTGGTCGGCAAGGATTCGAGCCAGGCGACGCGCGAGGCCTTCCGCCAGCGCTTCCGCGACGGTCATCTCGACCAGACCGAGATCGAGATCGAGCTGGAACAGGCCCCGGCCATGCCGTTCGAGATTCCGGGTGCCGCGCCGCAGATGATCAACCTGTCGGAGATGATGGGCAAGGCGTTCGGCGGCGGCCAGCCGCTCAAGCGCCGCAAGCTGACCGTCGGTGCGGCGTGGACCAAGCTGGTCGAGGAAGAGGCCGACAAGCGGCTCGACCAGGACGAGGTCAGCCGCGCCGCGCTGGCGGACGCCGAGGCGAACGGGATCGTCTTCCTGGACGAGATCGACAAGATCGCGGTCAGCGACGTGCGCGGCGGTTCGGTCAGCCGCGAGGGTGTGCAGCGCGACCTGCTGCCGCTGATCGAGGGCACCACCGTCTCGACCAAATACGGCCCGATGAAGACCGACCATATCCTGTTTATCGCGTCCGGCGCCTTCCATGTCGCCAAGCCGTCCGACCTGCTGCCCGAGCTTCAGGGCCGGTTGCCGATCCGGGTCGAGCTGAAGGCGCTGACCGAGGGGGATTTTGTCGCGATCCTGTCGGATACCAAGGCGTCGCTGCCCGCGCAGTATAAGGCGCTGATCGGCACCGAGGGGGTGGAGATTTCCTTTACCGAGGACGGCATCGCCGCGATCGCGCGGATTGCGGCCGAGGTGAACAGCCAAGTCGAGAATATCGGCGCGCGGCGGTTGCAGACGGTGATGGAGAAGCTGCTCGAGGAGGTAAGCTTCGAGGCGGAGGATCGTCAGGGCACGACCCTGACCGTGGATGCGGCCTATGTCGACAAGCAGTTGTCGGCGGTGGCGCGGAATACAGATTTGAGTCGGTTTGTTTTGTGATCGTCGGGGTGTGGGCTCGGTGAGACACCGTGGCCCTCCCCCATCCCCTCCCGTTTACGGGAGGGGAGCGGCAAGACCAAAGGTCGTGGATCAACGCCTGCGTTTCGATCCGGGCACGCCCCTCCCGCAAGCGGGAGGGGATGGGGGAGGGCTAGCCCCAGGCGAAAATGCCTATTTCTTCACCCGATCATACGGCACGAACCCGTCGAAGAAACACCATTGCGACGGGATCGACATGCCCGGCTGCAACACCCGGAACCGGTCGTTGCGGCACAATTGCGAGCCCCAGCGCTCGACGATCAGCGTGTTGAACGGCTGAAGCCCTGGGCATTGGCCGCGGACCTTGGCCTTCCACATACGCTGGCCGCCCGCATTGATGACGACCGTGCCCTCGTCATAGATGGACGGCCCGGACATGGTCACGCTGGTGTCGACGCATTGCGCGGGCGGTCCGGCGACGCGTCCGGCAAAGGGGTCGGATCTGGCGGCCATCAGGGTCAGGCCCAAAGCGGCCGCGGCGGCGAGACGGGGGCGCATCACTGAGCCTTCCGATAGGGGACGAACGGGCCGAAGCTGCAACTGCCGGTGAAGAAGCCCGAGGTCCGGTCGACCGTCTGCGCGATATCGCCGGAGCAGAGCTGGCCGGTGGTCGTCCGCGTCACGAAGATGTTGTTGCCTGCGCCGCCGACGCCGTCGCATCCGCCCGCCGTCTGGCTGACATATTTCAGCCGTGGCGAGACGGTGTAGACGATGGTCGGACCATAGGATTTGACCTGCTGGGTCCGATACTGGCTGATACACTGGGTCGAAGCCTCAGGGGTCAGCCCGCGCAGCGCCTTGTCCAGGTCCGCGCGCTCGGTCTGGGCGCGTTGCTCCATTCGCGCCTTTTCCGCCGGGGTGAGCGTACAGCCCGCCAGCAGCGCCAGGGGGATCAGGCAAGAAGCCGATGTCATGTAACGCATCATTTCGCCTCCATCAAAATTCCCCTGTAGCCCTGCCTTAACCCTTGAACGCGTCCTTGGCTGCACGCCGCGCGGCCAGTTCCTCGGCATCGACGGAGCGCAGGAACGGGTTGGTCGCGCGTTCCTGCGCGATCGTCGTCGGGATGGTCGGCTCGCCCTGTTCGCGCATCGCCGCGACATCGGCCAGCCGGGCCGCGATCGCCGCATTCTCGGGCTCGGCGACGGCGGCGTAACGCGCGTTGGACAGGGTATATTCGTGCCCGCAATAAACCCGCGTGTCGCCCGGCAGCGCGGCGAAGCGGCGCATATTCCGATGCATCTGCTCGGCCGTCCCCTCGAACAGCCGCCCGCATCCCATGGCGAACAGCGTGTCGCCGGTGAAGATCGTCGCGCGGTCCGCGACATGAAAGGCGATATGCCCCGCCGTATGGCCCGGCACCGACCAGATGGTCGCGGTGGCGTCGCCGACCGCGATCGTATCGCCCTCGGCCAGCAGCGTGTCGAGCCCCGCGATCTTCTCCGCCTCCGCCGCCGGGCCCGCCATGCGCGCGCCTTCGGCCTTGAGGGCCTGTGCGCCGCCGACATGATCGGGATGCCAATGGGTCAGCCAGATCTGGTCGATGGTCCAGCCGCGCGCGGCGGCGGCGGCGGCGACCGGTGCGGCCTCGCCGGGATCGAGCGCGACGGTCTGTCCGGCGTCATGGATCAGCCAGGCATAATTATCGGAGAGGACGGGGACTCGAACGATTTCCATGACTGGCCTCTTACCAGCTTCCGACATTGGGCATCGAGGCCCAAGGTTCGGCGGGCGGCAGCGCGCCGTCCTGCAACAGCTCGATCGAGATGCCGTCGGGTGACTTGACGAAGGCCATATGCCCATCGCGGGGCGGCCGGTTGATCGTGATCCCGGCGTCCATCAGCCGCTGGCACGTTTCGTAGATGTCGTCGACCCGGTAGGCCAGATGCCCGAAATTGCGGCCACCCGTATAGATTTCGGGATCCCAATTGTGCGTCAGTTCGACCTCGGCACGCCCTTCCTCGCCGGGGGCAGCGAGGAAGATCAGCGAGAATCGCCCGCGTTCATTGTCGACGCGGCGCACTTCCTTCAGTCCCAGCAGCGCGAAGAAGCGGATGCTGGCGTCAAGGTCGCTGACCCGGATCATGGTGTGGAGATAACGCATCCTGTGTCCTGCCTGGTGAAAAGGGGAGGGCCGGACCCTAGACCCCGAACGGCGCGGCGACCTTGCCCTGCGATAAGCTTCAACGCGAGGGGAATTGTGCCAGCGCCTTGGCGACCTCGGCCCGGATCGGGCTGTCGGGCGGCGCGAGCTGGGCGGCCTGGCTCCAGGCCTTGCGCGCGGCCGCCTCGTCGCCAGCGACGGCGGCGATATTGCCCGCCTCCAGCTGGACATTGGCGTCGTCGGCGGAGCGGGTCAGCGCCTGGGCGATGTCCTTCTGCGCGCGCGGCAGGTCCTTCATCCGCCGGGCGAGCGTCGCGGACAGCAGCCAAGCGAGCGGATCGGCGGGTGCATTGGTCAGCGCGGCGTCCAGGTCGACCCGCGCCGCCGCCGGTTGCCCCGCCGCGACCAGCGCGCGGGCGCGGTCCAGCTGCGCCTCGCCCCGTGCGAAGCCGGTCAGCTCGCCCGCGGCCAGCGCGGCGTCGAGCGCGGTGCGCGCATGGCCCGCATCCCCCGCCGCCAGAAAGGCATTGCCCGCCTGCGCCCAGTAATTGGCGGCGCGCACGTCATGGCCCAGCTCGGCGGCGCGCGCGGCCTGTTGAAAGGCATCGGCCGCCGCCGTCCAGTTGCGTTCGGTGGCATAGGCCAGGCCCAGGCATTGCTGCGCGAAATAGTCGCCGCCCGCCAGCCGCCACTTGCCCGCCTCGATCTTCGCGGCGGCGGGGTCGCGATCCGCCAGGGCGACGCAGCGCTGGTAACGGGCCTCGCGCGGATCGGCGGGAAGGGGCTTGGCGGCGGTCTGGGTGGCGGCGGCAAGCGCCAGGGGCAGCAGGATCATAGGCGGTGCAACACGTCCTCGACGGCCCGGATCAGCAGCGCGATATCGGCATCGCGCGACAGCCGGTGATCCCCGTCCTTGATCAACAGAGTCTGCACATCGGCTGAACGGAACAGCTGGGCCAGATGGGTGGTCCGGTGCCAGGGCACATCGGGGTCGGCCATTCCCTGGAGCAGCCGCACCGGCCCGTCGAACGCTACGGAGCCGAAGGTCAGCCGGTTCGCCTCGCCCGATGTCCAGAAGCGACGGGTGTAGATGGTGGGCGTCGGGCCATAAGGATTGGGGCGCTCCAGCCGCCCGGCCTGGAGGATCGCCATCTTCTCGGCTTCGGAAAAGCCCCAGTCGGTGAAGTCGGGCGCGGGGGCGATGCCGACCAGCGCCTTGACCTGATCCGGCCGTGCCAGGGCGGCGAGCAGCATCAGCCAGCCGCCCATCGACGATCCGACCAGCAGCGCCGGGCCCTTTACCACATCGTCCAGCATCGCGACGACATCGTCGCGCCAGTCGGCCAGCGCCTGGTCCTCGAACGCCCCTTCCGACTCGCCGCAGCCACCATAATCGAAGCGCAGGAACGCCCGGCCGTTCGCCCGCGCCCAGGCCTCAAGCGCCACCGCCTTCGACCCCTGCATGTCCGACGCATAGCCGGGCAGGAAGACGATCGCGGGGCCGGTGCCCTGGGTCCAGTGATAGGCGAGCTTGGGGCGCGGGGCGGGGGCGTCGGTCATGACGCGGATTTAGGATGTGGGCGGGGGGATGGAAAGCCGCGCGCTGCATCCCGAGCCTCCGTTCAGCCTGAGCGAAGTCGAAGGCCAAGGGAATCGGTCCGCCAAAAAGGGATGTCCGGCAAAGTGCGGTACGTGGCCTTCGACTTCGCTCAGGCCGAACGGAGGTGGGAAGATTCCTCCCCAAGCTCGCTTGGGGAGGGGGACCGCTCGCGCCAGCGAGGGGTGGAGGGGCAATCCCACCCTCAGATCACATATTCCACGCTTTTCATCTGGGTCTGCGCGGCCTGTTTCTGGCTTCGCTTGGCGACCATTTCGGCATTGAGCTTGGCGACCGTACGGCTGGCGGTCGTGGTGCACAGCCCCGGCACGACCGCATGAACGATCGCGCCCAGCCCGCCCAGGATCATGATCCCGCCGAACCGTGCCGCGACGCCGAAATGCTCGACATAGCTTTCGCCGACGCTCTCGGGATGTTCGGTGAACAGGCGACGGAACATGGTCAGCGCTCTCCTATGGCCGAGTGCTGATCCTATCACGGCGCTGGGGATTGGCCAAATCAGCCTCTGGACGGACTGACGAAAATATCCTCGATCGCGCATCCGAACAGTTCGGCGATCTTGAAGGCGAGGGGGAGCGACGGGTCGTAGCGCCCCGTCTCGATCGCGTTGACGCTCTGGCGGCTGACGTCCAGCCGCTCGGCCAGATCCTGCTGGCTCCAGCCATGTTCGGCACGCAGGGTGCGGAGGTGGTTGTTCATGCCGGGTTCCGTTCGAGGACATGGTTGACGCAGGCGCCCAGGCCCAGTCCGCCGAACCACAGGATCGGCCACGCATAACCGACCAGATGCGGCAGCAGGTCGAACCCTTCCAGAAAACCCCATAGCGTCGCGCCCGTCATCGCCAGACCCGTCGCCACCAGCGACTGACGCACGAGCAGCATCCGCAGATATTCGTCCCGCTCCTCGGTCAGATACATGCCGATCGCGCCGAAGAACCCGACCACCGGCAAGGCGGGCAGAATACCCACGATATAGGCCACCACGCCGGTGACCAGGTGCCGGTTCAACAGATACACGGCCGAAAACAGCAGCGCGGTGTAGACGACCGCCAGGATGATGACCCTGCGCTGATAACGGCGTGCGGCGGATGACGAACACAGCATGATGAACCTCCCTCGAATGTGAAGGAGGCTTTACATGGAAGGCTCGCTTTACGTTAAGTGCCCTTTACGTTGCGGCGAGCCGCTCCACCATGTCCTGCGCCATCAGGCTGAGCGTGTCGTCGCGGGCGCCCATCACGACGATACGGTCGCCCGCCTTCGCCTCCGCCACCAGCGTCGCCGCCGCCTCGGCGCGGTCAGCGATGTGGCGGGCGTCTAGTCCGCGCGCACACAGGTCGGCGACGATGTCAGTGCTGGTCACCTCGCGCGTGACGGTGCCGCCGAAATAGGCCGGGTCGGGCATCACCAGCACGTCGCCCGGCTTCATCCGTGCGGCGATGCTGTCGACCAGTTCGGTCCGCATGACCTTCAGCGGGCCATAGCCGTGCGGCTGGAACAGGATCAGCAAGCGGCCGGGAAAGGCGTGCAGCGTGTCGAGCGTCGCGGCGATCTTGTCGGGGTTGTGGCCGAAATCGTCGATGACGGTGACGCCGCCCGCCTCGCCGACTTTCTCGAACCGGCGCTTCAGGCCGGTGAAGCGCTCGACCGCGCGGATCGCGTCGATCAGGGGCACGCCCGCCGCCACGCTTGCGCCGATCGCGGCGAGCGCGTTGGAGACATTGTGGCGGCCCGGCACCGACAGCCGGACATGATAGCCCGCACCCCCCGTGATAAGGTCGAAGGCGATCGCAAAGGGCTCGGGCTTCAGCGCCTCGGCCACCAGGTCGCCCGCGCCCTCGACCGCGAAGGTGGTGAGGTTGGGAATGTCGGCCAGCAGCGCCGCCGTCTCGGCATCGCCCGCATTGGCGACGACATGGCGCGCCCGCGCGGCGAACCCGCCGAACAGCGCGCGCAATTCCTCCAGCGACTTATGGTCCAGGCTGACATTGTTCAGCACGGCGATGGCGGGATTATAGAGCGCGATCGAGCCGTCGCTTTCGTCCACCTCGCTGACAAAGGCGTCGCCGCGGCCGACCAGTGCGCTGGCAAAGGGGCTGTCGGGCGAGACGAAGTCCTTCATCACCGCGCCGTTCATCGCGGTCGGATCGCGGCCCGTCTGGTGCAGGATGAAGGCGATCATGCCTGTGACGGTCGACTTGCCGCTGGTCCCCGCCACGCCGATGGGGAGAGTGCTGTCGTTGAAGAGGCTCGCCAGCATCTGTGCGCGGGTGGCGCGGGGGCAGGCCAGCCGGTTGGCGACGACGATGTCGGGCACCGTCTCCTCGACCGCTGCCGAGGCGATGACGAGTTGGTCGGCCGAGGTCACGCCCGATCCGTCCTGTGGGAACAGTGCGATCCCGGCGGCGCGCAGCGCGTCGAACTTGGGCGTCACCCGGCCCTGGTCCAGTCCCCGGTCCGATCCCGCGACCGTCCAGCCCTTCTCGCGCAGGATCATGGCCAGCGGCATCATCCCCGATCCGCCGATGCCCACCAGAAAACAGGAATTGCCGTTGGTCATGGCGCCACGCTATCGGCGGTAATGCGGTGCAGGGCAATGCCCGGCCGAGTGACGGATGTGGGGGACGCGCTGAAATGAAGATCGGAATCCTCGCCCCGGCCAGCATCGGCAACCCGGCCGCCGAGGCGCCGGTCAGCGCCTTTGCTGCGATCGCCTATCCCGATGTCGACCTGATCTTCCACCCGCAATGCTATGAGCAGGACGGGCATTTTGCGGGGAATGACGAACGCCGCGCCTCGGCCTTCCTGGAATTCGCCAATGATCCCGGCATCGACGCGATCTGGTTCCTGCGCGGCGGATACGGGTCGAACCGCATTCTCTCGCGGGTCATGCCGAACCTGAACGCGGCGGCGGGGCACAAGACCTATATCGGCTATTCCGACATGGGCTTCGTGCTGGCCGCGCTCTATGCCCGGCGGATCGGGCGGCCGGTGCACGGGCCGATGGCCAGCGACATAAGGCGGCAGGGCGGCGACGTGACCGTGGCGCGCTCGCTGGGCTGGCTGACCAGCGGCGACCGGCAGGGGCTGGAGCCCGGACTCGATGGACGCCCGGCGGCGGCGTTCAACCTGTCGATCCTCCACGCGCTGATCGGCACGCCCTGGCTGCCCGACTTGACCGACCATGTCCTGATCGTCGAGGAAGTGTCCGAGCATATGTATGCGGTCGACCGGATGCTGTTCACCATGGCCAGCGCCACCCAGCTGAAGGGCGTGGCCGGCGTGCGGCTGGGCGCGGTCAGCAACGTGCAGGAAAACGAGCCCGAATGGGGCGAGACGCTCGAGTTCATGATGCAGCGCTGGTGCGGCGAAATGGGCGTGCCCTATCTTGGTCGCGCTAGGGTGGGGCATACGCAGGACAATCACCTGGTACCGTTCGGAATCGTGTGAGGGGGAGAGTGGGCATGAAGACGACATGGATGGGAATGGTCTTCGCAACGGTTGCGACAGGGGCAGCGACAGGTGCTGTGGCGCAGACCTCGTCCGAGCCGCAGATCATGGTGTCGGCGGTCGGTTCCGCGAAGACGCCGCCCGATCGGGTTGCCGTCGGCTATAATGTGCGGGGGGAGGGTGCGACCTCCGACGAGGCGACGACGAAGCTTCGCGACACCGCCAAGGCCATTCGTGCGGGGGCCGAGGGAATGCTGCGCGGTGCGATGGAATTGCATTCGTCCGAATTTTCCGTGACCCCGGTCCGGTCGCGGGAATGCGGAAATGGCGCTTATGGCGCGCCGCAACTGTCGACCGGTCCCTGCGCGATCCAGGGCTATGTCGCGACCCTGCCGGTGGAGATCGAGACGCCCCGCGTGGCCGAGGCCGGCACGCTGGTCGGCCTGATCGGGCGGCTGGGTGGCCTTCAGGCGACGGTCCGACGCTTCTGGGTCAGCGACGACAGCGCGGCCCGGCAACAGGCCATGCGCAATGCGCTGAACAATGCACGGGAAGAGGCCAGGCTGATCGCCGAAGGCTCGGGGCACAAGCTCGGCGCGCTGCTGCGGGTTCAGGACAGCAATTATCGCGACATGACTCCGGAGACGCGCGTGTCCTATCGCGTCGCCCCTCCGCCCGCGCCCGCAGCGCCGCCGCCACCCCCGCCGATCGAGGTCGGCCTGTCGCCCGCGCCCATTTCGACGACCGTCAGCCTGATGGCGGCCTACGCTATCGATCAATAACGCCCTTCGTGGAAACATGATGCCGCCCATTCGGGAATGTTCTGGGTGACCGGATGGGCGGTATTGTGTCTTCTGGAGATAATGATCTGGATGAAGATCGCGGCGTGTCATGCCGCTTCGCTCCATAAAACACATCATGATCCACCGCTTATGCAGAATATTATTATTCCTGTGATTTCCGAAACTTGAGTGGATCGCTCATCGTCTTTCCGCTGCGGGGGTGCCGAGTAGGAGAGATATGATGGCAGACAGCAATGGCGGCGGCGGCCGTGAGAACAATCCCGGCAATTTCGCCAATGACCGCGAAAAGGCCTCCGAAGCGGGTCGCAAGGGCGGCCAGGCCAGCCATGGCGGCGGCGGTCAGGGACGCTGATCCCATGCGCCAATAACTAGGGCGGCGGTGGAGTCGGACCACCGCCGCCCTATTTTTGACGCGGCGGCCCCGTCATGGGGTGGGCTGTGTTCGACACAGGGAATTAACCATTTCGAGCATAGGCCCTGGCGCATGGAAATGCGCAAGATCTGCAGCGGATGCCGTGACGGTGTCGATTTCGAAATCCCGTTCGCGATGGCGTTCCAGCCGATCGTCGACACGGCGACCGGTCGCCCCTTCGCCTATGAGGCGCTGATCCGGGGCGTCGACGGCGAGAGCGCCTATAGCGTGTTGTCGCAGGTGAACGAGGCGAACCGCTATTCCTTCGACCAGGCGTGCCGGGTGAAGGCGATCGAAACCGCGATGGCGGCGGGCATCATGGACAGTGACGCCAAGCTGTCCATCAACTTCCTGCCCAATGCGGTCTATTCGCCCGTGGCCTGTATCCAGCTGACCCTGCGCACGGCACAGGCGCAGGGGCTGCCCGTCGATCGGCTGATCTTCGAGTTCACCGAGAACGAGCAGATGGGATCGCCCGAGCATGTCGCGGGCATCATCGATTCCTACAAGCAGATCGGCTTTTCGGTCGCGATCGACGATTTCGGATCGGGTCATTCGGGGCTCGACCGCTTCGTCCGCTTCGCGCCGGACGAGGTGAAGCTGGACATGGAGTTGATCCGCGACATCGACCGTGATCCCCGCCGCCGCGCCATCGTGCGGGCGATGGTCGGTATGTGCGCCGAACTCGACACGCTGCTGATCGCCGAGGGGATCGAGACGGCGGCCGAGGCGGCGACTTTGAACGAATTGGGCGTGCGCTATCACCAGGGCTTCTGGTATGCCCGCCCCGCGCTGGGGGTGCTGCCGGCGATCCGGGCGCACGCCTGACCTCACCCCATATACCTGTCGGGGATTCTTCCCTATAGAGCCCCTCGCGCCGGGCTCCACTGGCGTATCACCCGCACTTATCGAAGAGAGTATCCATGTCCGCGATGTTCCGTATCACGCTGCCCGACGGTTCCGTCCGTGAGGTCGCGCCCGGAACCACTCCCGCGGACATCGCCGCCGCGATCGGACCGGGCCTGGCCAAGGCCGCGATCGCCGCGCGGGTCGATGGCGAGCTGCGCGACATCATGCGACCGTTCGAGGGCGACTCCGCGCTGGCGCTGGTGACCGCCAAGGACGAGGCCGACGCGCTCGAACTCGCGCGCCACGACTATGCGCATGTGCTGGCCGAGGCGGTGCAGGCGCTGTTCCCCGGCACGCAGATCACCTTCGGCCCGGCGACCGATGACGGCTTCTACTACGACTTCGCGCCCAAGGACCGCCCCTTTACCGAGGAGGACCTGCCCGCGATCGAAGCCGAAATGCGCAAGATCATCGCCAAGGACGAGCCGCTGATCCGCGAGGTCTGGACCCGCGAGCAGCTGATCGAACGCTGGACCGCGCAGGGCGAGACGTTCAAGGCCGAATGGGCCGCCGAGCTGCCCGATACCGAGGAACTGACCGTCTATCGCGCCGGCAAGGGCGAGGATGCCTGGCTCGACATGTGCCGGGGGCCGCATCTCGCCTCGACCGGCAAGCTCGATCCCAACGCGTTCAAGCTGACCCGCGTGTCGGGCGCGTACTGGCGCGGCGACCAGAAGAACGCGATGCTCAGCCGCATCTACGGCACCGGCTGGCTCAACAAGAAGCAGCTCGCCGAGCATCTGACGCGGCTGGAGGAAGCCGCCAAGCGCGATCATCGCAAGCTGGGCAACGAGATGGACCTGTTCCACCTCCAGCAGGAGGCGCATGGCTCGGTCTTCTGGCATCCCAAGGGCTATCGCATCTGGCGCGAGCTGGAGGCCTATATGCGCCGCGCGATCGACTCGACCGGCTACCGCGAGGTGAAGACCCCGCAGGTCATGGACGCGCGTCAGTGGGAACAGTCGGGCCATTGGGGCAAGTATCGCGAGAACATGTTCGTGATCCCCGACGAGGTGCCCAACGTCGAGGACGAGGGCCCGCTGGTCTCGGACGATGCGCAGTGGATGGCGCTGAAGCCGATGAACTGCCCGGCGCATGTCCTGATCTTCCGCCAGGGGATCAAGTCGTACCGCGACCTGCCGCTGCGCTTCTACGAGAATGGCTGCTGCCACCGCAACGAGCCGCACGGCGCGCTGCACGGCCTGATGCGCGTGCGCCAGTTCACCCAGGACGACGCGCATATCTTCTGCCGCGAGGACCAGATCGTCGAGGAGGTCCGCGCCTTTTGCGAACTGGCGGACCGGATCTACAAGGATTTCGGCTTCACCTATTCGATCAAGCTGGCGCTGCGCCCCGAAAAGCGCTTCGGCACCGAAGAGATGTGGGACATGGCCGAGACCGAACTGCGCGACGCGGTCGTGCGGGCGGGCCTCGCCACCGAGAAATATGGCTGGGAAGAACTGCCGGGCGAGGGGGCTTTCTATGCGCCCAAGCTGGAATGGCACCTGACCGACGCGATCGGCCGGACCTGGCAGGTCGGCACCATCCAGTCGGACCGGGTTCTGCCCGAACGACTCGATGCATCCTATATCGGCGAGGATGGCGAGCGTCACCGACCGATCATGCTCCACCGCGCGATCTTCGGTTCCTATGAGCGGTTCATCGGCATCCTGATCGAGCATTATGCGGGGCGTTTCCCGGTCTGGCTGGCGCCGGTGCAGGCGGTGGTCGCGACCATCGTCTCGGATGCGGACGGCTATGCGGAAGACGCGGCGGCCAAGCTGGCGGCGGCGGGTATCCGGGTCGAGACCGATCTGCGCAACGAGAAGATCAACTACAAGGTGCGCGAGCATTCGGTCGCCAAGGTCCCCGTGCTGCTGGTCGTCGGCAAGCGCGAGGCCGAGGAAGGCAAGGTCGCCGTCCGCCGTCTGGGCAGCCAGGCGCAGGAGATCATGACGCTCGACGAAGCCATCGCCATGCTGCGCGAGGAAGCGACTCCGCCCGATCTGCGCGGCTGAATCCTCATAAGCTAAAGGAAAGGGCGGGACGTTTGTCTCGCCCTTTCAAATTTGTGCCCGATCGCCTATATTGGACGGGTAATTGCCACAGGAGAAATACCCATACGTCCTCCCATGATGCGCCGTCCGATGCAGGCGCCGCCGATGAACGGTCCTCGGTTCAACGAGTGGATTCAAAGCCCCAAGGTTCGCGTGATCGACCATGAGGGCGAGAATCTTGGCGTGATGTACACGCGCGAAGCGATGGCCCAGGCCCAGGAGCTCGGCCTCGACCTGGTCGAAGTGTCGCCCAATGCCGATCCGCCCGTCGCCAAGTTCCTCGACGTCGGCAAATATAAGTACGAGGCCCAGAAGAAGGCGAACCTCGCCCGCAAGTCGCAGAAGACGCAGGAGATCAAGGAGATCAAGATGCGTCCGAACATCGACGACCATGATTACGACACCAAGATGAAGAAGGTGGTCGAATTCATCGGCGAGGGCGACAAGGTGAAGGTCACCATGCGCTTCCGCGGTCGCGAGCTGAGCCACGGCCAGCTGGGCATGAATGTGCTCCAGCGCGTTGCCGAGCAGGTGGCCGAGGTCGCCAAGGTCGAAGCCTATCCGCGCATGGAAGGCCGCCAGATGCTGATGGTGCTGGCGCCGAAGTGAGCCGGAGCGACTCGGGCGTTTGACGCTCGACGATCGGTTTTGAAAGACCCCGGAGCCCTTGGGCTGCCGGGGTTTTTCTGTGGGGTTCGCACGGAGGCGCAGAGGTGTCGGGACATTGCGCGAGTCGTAGAGATTGGGCCGGAAGCGACTGGTCCGACGTTTCTCAGCTACTGCCCTTGCCCCACACCCATTCCTCCCCTGCAAGGGGAGGGGGACCAGCGAAGCTGGTGGAGGGGTATCGCCGCTGGCGAGGATAGACTGCTCTTCCAGCCGGGACACCCCTCCGTCCGGCCTTCGGCCGGCCACCTCCCCTTGCAGGGGAGGAAAGTGCACGCCTTTCCACCTCTGCGCTAACTGCTCTTCGCACGGAGCGAGGGATGGGCGCCAACAGGCTTAAGCCGCCATCTCCAGCGCTTCTCCCGCCGCCGCACTCAGCAGGCGCTTTTCCAGCGTCTTCAACCGTCCGCCATTGGTGATCTGGTCCCCTGTCAGGTCGGTCAGGTAGAACACGTCCACCGCGCGTTCGCCATAGGTCGCGACATGGGCCGAGTGGATCGTCACCTTCGACTGGAACAGCGCATGGGCCAGCTGGTTGAGCAGCGCCGGGCGGTCGCGCGCATGGACCTCGACCACGGTGAAGCGGTTCGACGCGCGATTGTCGATCAGGACGTTGGGCGCGATCGGGAAGGCGTCGGCGCGCGGGCGGATCGAGGGTTTGGCGACCAGCCGATCGGCCAGCTTGTTGCGGTTGGCCAGCGCATCCTCGATCGCGCGACGCAGGCGGTTCAACTGGCCCGGATCGTCGAAGGGGCGGCCCAGCGGGTCCTGGACCAGGAAATTGTCGATCGCCATGCCGTCGCGGGTCGTGTGGATGCGTGCGTCGATGATGTTGCCGCCCGCGACATGGATCGCGCCCGCGATACGATAGAACAGCCCCGGATGGTCGGCGGCGTAGATCGACACCAGCGTCGCGCCGCGCTCGCTATAGACCTGTGCGTCGATCGACAGCTGCGCATCGCCCGCCGCCGCCATCTGGCGGGCGTTGTGAGCCAGCACATCGTCGGGCTCGGCGATCCAGTATGCCTCGGGCAGGCGGCGGACGAGTGCGGCGAACTGCACCTCGGGCCAGCCTAGCGCCTCGCGCAGCCGTTCCTGCTTGGCGGTGATCCGCTCGCCCCGGCCGCGCTGCTTGTGGCCCAGGCGCAGCACCTCCTCTGCGGCGTCGTAGAGATCAGCGAGCAGCTGGCGCTTCCAGCCGTTCCAAGTGCCCGGCCCGACCGCGCGGATGTCGACGATGGTCAGCAGGAGCAGCAGGCGGAGCCGCTCTGGGCTCTGCACCGTCTCGCAGAAATCGAGGATGGTCTTGAAGTCCGACAGGTCGCGTTTGAACGCGGTGGCGGACATGAGGAGGTGCCAGCGGACGAGCCACGCCACCGTCTCGGTTTCCGCCTCGCTCAATCCCAGGCGGGGGCACAGCCGCTCGGCCACTTCGGCGCCCAGGATCGAATGGTCGCCGCCACGCCCCTTGGCGATGTCGTGGAGCAGCACCGCGACATAGAGGACGCGGCGCGACACGATCTGGCCGATGATCGCCGAGGCCACCGGGTGTTCCTCGACCAGATCCTGCCGCTCGATCTTCGCCAGCAGGCCGAGCGCGCGGATGGTGTGCTCGTCGACCGTATAGTGATGGTACATGTCGAACTGCATCTGCGCGACGACGCGGCCGAAATCGGGAACGAAGCGGCCGAAGACCCCGGCCTCGTTCATCCAGCGCAGCACCAGCTCGGGATCGTGGCGGCTGGTCAGCACGTCGAGGAACAGCGCATTGGCGCGCGGATCGCGGCGAATATCGTCGGCCATCTTGGCGTCGCGCGACGCGGCGCGCATCGCCAGCGGATGGACTTCCAGCTCGTAACGATCGGCGAGCTGGAAGATCTCGATCAGGCGGACCGGGTCTTCCTGAAAGAAGGTGTCGCGCGGCAGGGCGAGACGCCCCCGGTCCAGCACGAAGCCGTTCAACCGCCGCGGGCGGCGGCGGATGGTGGGCAGGCCGAAGCGATGGCCGCGCGCCGCGAACCGCTCGTCCAGATGTGCCAGGAAGGCGCCGGTCAGCGCGCCGACCGTCTTCACCTGGATGAAATAGAGCTGCATGAACCGCTCGACCTTGGCCTTGCCCGGTCGGTCGGAGAAGCGCATCCGCTCGGCGATCTGGCGCTGTACATCGAAGGTCAGCCGGTCCTCGCCACGCCCGGTGATCAGGTGCAGGTGACAGCGGACCGCCCACAGGAAATTGTCGGCGCGGTGGAACTGGCGATATTCCTCGCGAGTGAACAGCCCGCGCTCGATCAGGTCGGCGGCGCGGTCGACGTCATAGACATACTTCCCGATCCAGAAGAGCGCGTGAAGATCGCGCAGGCCGCCCTTGCCCTCCTTGACATTGGGTTCGACGACATAGCGGGTGTCGCCCATCTTGCGGTGGCGCAGGTCGCGCTCGGCCAGCTTGTCGGCGATGAACTGGCGGTGCGAATCGGTCTGGATTTCCGTCTTGAACCGACGCGCCGCCTCTTCGTACAGCGGCTGGTCGCCGCACAGGAACCGCCCTTCCAGAAGCGCGGTGCGGACGGTCACATCGGCCTTGGCCTGGCGGATCATCTCGTCGATCGAACGGCTGGAATGGCCGACCTTCAGCCCCAGATCCCAGAGCGAATAGAGCATCGACTCGATGACCTGCTCGGCATGGGGCGTCTGCTTGAAGGGGGTGAGGAAGCCGATATCGACGTCCGAATAGGGCGCCATCTCGCCCCGGCCATAGCCGCCCACCGCGATCAGGGTGAGCCGCTCGCCCGCCGTGGGATTGCTCAGCGGGTAGAGCGTCTCGGTGGTGAAGTCGAACAGCACCTTCAGCACCTGATCGGTCAGATAGGCCTGCGCCGCCGCCGCCTCCAGCCCACGCGAGGGATGAACCGACAGCCGCCGCGCGACCTCCTGCCGCCCGGCGTCGAGCGCGGCGCGCAGGACCGGCGTGAGCCGGGTGCGACCCTCGGGCCCCGTGATGCCGAGCGCGGCGACCTGTTCGGCAAGGGCCCGGCGGTCGACGATGGCGCGGCGGTTGGGCAGGGATTCGAAACGGCTGTGCATGGGGCCTTCATAGGGACTGGTGATGAACAAATGGAGAGGGGGCATGGTCGAAGCGGCGGGATTGCCCCTCCACCACGCCCTGCGGGCGCGGTCCCCCTCCCCAAGCCAAGCTTGGGGAGGAATGACGTCACCCAAATCCTCCCCAAGCTTGGCTTGGGGAGGGGGACCATGCGCAGCATGGTGGAGGGGCAAGGTCCCGCGCTTTCCGTTACACAAGATTCCCATGCTTGGGCCCGCCGCCCGACCATGATACCGCCGCGCCATGGCCGACCATCATGACATCCCCGCCCTGATCGCCGATATGGGCCAGCGCGCCCGCACCGCCGCGAAGCTGCTGGCGCAGATGCCGACCGCCGCCAAGGCCGAAGCCCTGCGCGCCGCCGCCCGTGCGATCCGCGAGGCGACGCCCGCAATCCTGGCCGCCAATGCGCAGGACATGGCGGCGGGCACAGCGAACGGCCTTTCCCCTGCAATGCTCGACAGGCTGAAGCTGGACGAGGCGCGCATCGCCGGCATCGTCGCCGGCGTGGAGGCGGTGGCCGCACTCCCCGATCCGGTCGGCGAGCGGATCGACGAACGCACCCGGCCCAACGGCCTGAACCTGTCGCGCATCCGCGTGCCGGTGGGGGTGATCGGCATCGTCTATGAAAGCCGCCCCAATGTCACCGTCGATGCCGCCGCGCTCTGCGCGATGGCGGGCAATGCCGCGATCCTGCGCGGGGGCACGGAGGCGGTGCACAGCAACCGCGCGCTTCACGCTGCCTTCGTTGCGGGCTGGACGGCGGCGGGCGGTCCGGCAGAGGCGGTGCAGCTGGTTCCCGTTACCGACCGCGCGGCGGTGGGCGCGATGCTGGCGGCGGACGGGCTGATCGACCTGCTGATCCCGCGCGGCGGCAAGAGCCTGGTCGCGCGGGTACAGGCCGAGGCGAAGGTGCCGGTGCTCGCGCATCTCGACGGGATCAACCATGTCTATGTCGACGCCTCGGCGGATCATGACATGGCGCGGCGGATCGTTCGCGATGCCAAGATGCGCCGCACCGGCATCTGCGGCGCGATGGAGACGCTGCTGATCGACCACGCCTACTGCCACCCCGCCGAGCTGGTCGCCGAACTGGTCGAGGCGGGCTGCACGGTGCGCGGGGACGAGGCCGTTTGCGAGATCGTCCCCGGCCTGGCGGCGGCCACGGCGGAGGACTGGGACACCGAATATCTCGACGCGATCGCCAGCGTCGCGCTGGTCGACGGGCTGGCGGGCGCGATGGCGCATATCGCCGCACATGGATCGCACCATACCGATGCGATCGTGGCCGAAGATGCAGCCGTCGCGGAGCGCTTCCTCGCGCAGGTCGACAGCGCGATCGTGTTGTGGAACGCCTCGACCCAATTCGCCGATGGCAGCGAATTCGGGCTGGGTGCGGAGATCGGCATCGCCACCGGGCGTCTCCATGCGCGCGGGCCGGTCGCGCTGGAGGGGCTGACCACCTATAAATGGGTCGGGCGCGGCGCGGGACAAATCAGAGGGTGAGGATCGGCCTGCTCGGCGGGTCGTTCAACCCGGCACATCACGGTCATCGCCGCATCACGCTGGATGCGATGCGTGCGCTCGACCTGGACGAGGTCTGGTGGCTGGTGTCGCCGGGCAACCCGCTGAAGGACGGGGCCAGTGACATGGCGCCCTTCGCCGCACGGTTCGCCTCGGCCGAGCGGATGGCGAGGCGTGCGCCGATCCGGGCCAGCGCGATCGAGCAGGAATTGCACACCCGCTACACGCTCGACACGGTGCGCAAGATCCAGCGTCGCTATCCCGGCCATGAGTTCATCTGGCTGATGGGCGAGGACAATCTGGAGCAATTTCACCGCTGGCGTAGGTGGCGCGATATTGCCCGCGCGATCCCGATTGCGGTTATCGGCCGTCCGGGGTACAATGCCGCCGCCCACGCGACACCCGCGCTGGGCTGGTTCAGGCGTTTCCAGAGGCGTCCGGGCCAGGCGAAGAACTGGACGATGTGGAGTTTGCCGGCCTTCGTGCTGTTGCGCTTCCGCCCCGACCCGACTTCCGCCACGGGCCTTCGGGCCCGCGATCCGGACTGGTTTCGGCATATGGGCCGAAACGTCCCCTGAACAGGAGCTCACTTGGCCACTTCCCCCCAATCGCCGCGTCCGTCCGATCCCGAAGAGGTGGAGGCGCTGCATCGCCTGATCCTGGCTTCGCTCGACGACGACCAGGCGGTGGAGACGATTTCGATCCCGCTGGCGGGCAAATCGTCGATCGCAGATTTCATGGTGATCGCCAGCGGTCGCTCGACCCGGCAGGTCGCCTCGATGGCGATGAAACTCGCCGAGAAGATCAAGGCCGAGTTCGGCCGTTCGGTCCGTATCGAAGGCCTGCCGACCGCCGACTGGGTGCTGATCGACGCGAATGACGTCATCGTCCACCTGTTCCGGCCCGAGGTGCGCAGCTTCTACAATCTCGAGCGCATGTGGGCGTTCGGCGATGCGCCGACTCCGCCCGCGAGTCCTGCCGACCGCAACCTCTGACGCCCTGAGGGTCCACCCCCGTGCTGCTGCATATCGTCGCGCGCGGGCGGATCGGCCGTTCGCCCGAGGCCGAGTTGGTCGAGCGCTATATCAAGCGGATCGGCTGGCCGACCAAGGTCACCGAACTCCCCGACACCGGCGGCAAGGTTCCGCCGCTGGAGGGACAGGTGCGTCTGGTCCTGATGGACGAGAAGGGCGAAAATCTCTCCTCGATGGATTTCGCACGTCGGCTGGAGCGCTGGCGCGACGATGGCGTGCGCGAGTGCCGGTTCATGATCGGCGCGGCGGACGGGTTCGAGGATGCGGACCGGGCGCGCGCCGACCTGCTGATCTCCTATGGCCGTGCCACCTGGCCGCATATGATGGCGCGCGCGATGCTGGCCGAGCAGCTGTTTCGCGCGACCAGCATCCTCGCCAACCACCCCTATCACCGCGAGGGTTAGGCGCGTGAGGCTTGGCCAAGGCGCATTGGCGATGGCGGCCTTGGCGCTGCTGGGCGCGACCGATATCGCCGCCGACCAGCGTCGTCTGGCCGATGCGCGCACGGGGGCCGCTGCCGCCCAGGCGCGTGCCCAGGCGCTGGAGCAGCAGGCGGGGGCCGAGCGTGACGCCGCCGCCATCGCCCAGGCCAAGGAACGTGCGATGGCGGCGCGGGTCGCCGCGGCCGAGGCGGAGGTGACGGCGGCGCGCGCGCGGGTCGACCTGGTCGCCGGATTGCTGGCGCGGCAACAGGCGCGGCTGGCAAGCGCGCAGGCCCCGCTTGCCCATCTGCTGGCCGCGATGCAGAGCATGGCGGCGCGTCCCCCCGTGGCGGCAGTGGCGCAGCCGGGCTCGATCGCCGATCTGGCGCATGTCCGTGCGGTGTTCGGCACCATTGCGCCGGTGATCGCCGCACGGTCGGCGGCGGTGCGCAGCGAACTGGCCGCGACGCGCCGGGTCCAGGCGCAATCCGCGCTGGCCGCGCGCGCCCTGGCGACGACCACCGCCAAGCTGGAGAGCGAACGCCAGGCGCTGGCCCGGCTGGAGGCGAGCCACCGCGACCGCGCCCAGGCGCTCGGCCAGGTCGCCATCGACGAATCCAACCGCGCGCTGGCGCTGGGCGAGGCGGCGCGCGACATCGTCGACCGCATGGCCGAACGCGGCGAGGCGCAGGCGACTGCAGGCGAACTGGTCGCGCTGCCCGGCCCCGTCTCGCGCCCGCTCGCGCCAGGCGTCATCGGCCCGTCCATCGCGCCCGGCACCTATCGCCTGCCGGTCCAGGGCAAGGTGGCGGGCGGCTTCGGCGAGATTTCCGACGCGGGCGTCCGTGCGCGCGGCATCACCCTGTCGACCGTCCCCTACGCCCCCGTCGTCGCCCCCGCGGGCGGCGAGGTCCGCTATGCGGGCGCGTTCCGGGGCTATGGCGGGATCGTGATCGTCAATCACGGCGCAGGCTGGACCAGCCTGGTGACGGGCCTGGGCGGCATCGCGGTGAAGCCGGGCCAGCGCGTGGCTGCAGGCTCGGTGCTGGGCCGCGCTGGCAGGGGCGGGAACGGCGTCGAGCCGCGCGTGACGGTGGAATTGCGCCGCGACGGCCGACCGATGGATATTGCAGCGATTTTGGGGTGAGGGGGCATGGGCGTTTCGGTTGCCCCCCGATCCGACAAGGCGGATGCTTTGTAGATTGCGCCTATTCGCGCCGCGTGACTTTTCCCGTTTCTCGATCGCAAGCGGCAATTTCGGGAATGATCAATCGGGAACAGGTTCTGGGAAAGAGCGACCTACAGACGACTGTCAGCGCGGTGGTTGCGGCTGGGTTCCCGTTGCAGGTTCCCAAACGGGAAGCGGTGAACTGAAGTGGCCGCGCTGGGAACACGACCGCGGCCGACAGCATCAAAGTTGCGCTTGGAGGCGTTGCGTGACTGCTAGATATTTTTCCAGCGTGGTGTCCTGCAGCGCCGCATCGCGAGACGAGACGTTGTCGTCAAATGGGATCGGTTCTGCAAACTGGCTTACCGTTAAATCCCACCGTGTTCCGCTGATTAGATTATAGAAGTGCGTTCCGCCAACGGTCTTCGTAGTAAGAATGTCTCCCCCAAAGTGATCCTGAACGATCAACGCCGTCACGCTGCAATGATTTTTCGCAGGGTTTTCAGCGGACCAGCTTTCAGAGGGACTCGCAGTTTTTGCCGACCATGCCTTCCGAAGCCTCCGATATAGCTCAACCGGATTGTCGAAGAATTTCTCTTTGGCGGTATTCATGCGACCTCCTAAAAATGTGAATTTTCGCACTCTTCGAACCGAGGCCGCTGCATGCTGTGGGCCGCCAGCGGCTCTGGTCTTCGATCTTTCGCGAGATGGCCGCCTTAGAAGCTGCCTGCCCGTTCGATAACCAGCGCTCGCACCTCACCATTGGGGACGGCGCGGTGGGCGTCACCCTGTTCTGCGTGGAAGACGCTACCTGGTGTCAGGCGGTGGCTGAGTTCACCATCGGTGGTGCGGACCTGCATGTCTACGATTCCGTCCAGGACGACGAACACCTCCGGTCCATCGTTGACGTGCCAGATATAGGGCTGATCCGTCCAGTGCAGGCGCACGGTCACACCATCGATATTGGCAATGTCGAGCGCCTCCCACGCACGTTGCCCTCGAAATGCATTCGCCTCGATGATGTTCATGTTTCGCTCCTTCGATCCCATCGATGCTACAAGGGGCCTTACTTGGCGAGATTGCGGATCGCCGTAATTGGTGACGATGTGACGGTGCGGATGAACAGGACAGGCAAGCGGCTCGAGGATATCGACCAAAAACTGGTGGCGCTGTTGCAGCAGAACGCCCGCAAGGCGACAGCTTCGCTCGCGCGGGACCTCAACCTGTCGCGTACAGCGGTCCAAGCGCGCATCGCGCGGTTGGAGCGTGATGGCATCATCCTGGGCTATACCGCGATGATCGCGCCTGATGCCGTTCAACGCCTGTCGGCCCTCGTCACGCTGTCACTCACCGTACGGCCATGTGCACTGGTCATCGATCCACTTGCTTCCTGGCCGGAGATCAACAGAATCTATTCCATCGCGGGCGAGCGCGATGCCGTGCTCGTGGTCTCGGTAGAATCGCCGCACGCGCTTTCCGAACTCGCTGACCGCCTCCAGTCGATCGAAGGGGTGGGCAGCGTCGAAACGACCGTCATTCTGTCGGAGCAGGCCAGCTCGACATCCTGCCACGATCGTCAATCGGCTGCATGAGAGGACTGATCCAAGCGACGGTTTTTCATTTCACAAATGGGAAGGTGCCGACGGTCCTGAACCTCCGCCCTTTCCCTCTGAACTAATCGCCAACTCGGTTCTGCAACACCGATTGACCTTGCCCTCAATGATACGCTAACGCGAGTCGTTATCAAATATGGGGGAGTAATGAAGGTTCGTTCCGTTGCGCTCGTCGCGTGCATCGCATCCGCGACGCAAGCTGCCCATGGCCAGCCTCTGTCCAAGGCAGAAGACGAACAGGACATCGTGGTCACGGCGAGGCCCTATCCGATCGAGACGTCGAGCGGGTCGAAGTCCGACCTGCCCATCCTGCTGACCCCGCAGGCGATCAACACGATTACTGCCGAGGAAATCGCGGTGCGCGGCGTCCAAAGCCTGACCCAGGCCATCCAGAACACGCCCGGCGTCGTCGGCCAATATGGCGACACCGACGTGCGGCACGACTGGATCATCGTTCGCGGCTTCAATCCGGTTCGGTATCTCGACGGCATGCGGTTGCCGTTCGGCGCGCGCGGCTATGCGCAGATCCGCGTCGAGCCCTATGGCCTGGAACGGATCGAGGTGTTGAAGGGCCCTGCTTCCTCACTTTACGGCCAGAGCGCGCCGGGCGGCCTTATCAACATGGTCAGCAAGCGTCCGACGGACCAGCCGCTGCACGAAGTCTTGTTGCAGGCCGGATCGTTCGACCGCTTCCAGGGCGGGATCGATTTCGGCGGACCGATCGAAGACGCCGCCTTGTCCTATCGGCTGACCGGCCTTGTCCGGACGAGCGATACCCCGACCGACTATCTCAACGAAAAACGGATCTTTATTGCGCCCGCATTGCGCTTCGCGCCGGACGACCGCACGTCGATCACGCTGCTGGGCCAGTATCAGAAGATCGTGTCCGACGGCGGAGGCGCGCCGCCCGCACTGCCGGTGGTCGGGACGTTGCGGGCCAATCCGGTGGGGCAGATCAGCCGCAGCCTCTTCATCGGCGATCCCAGCTATGATCACTTCCGGAACGAACAATTTCTAGTCGGGGTCGAGCTGCGTCGCGATTTGAGCGAGGCGCTGCGGTTCGAGCAGAATATCCGCTATGCCGATGTCACGACCGACACCCAGCGGGTGCAAGGCATCGCGCTGGCGGCAGATAACCGGACCCTCAGCCGCTATGCCTGGGCCTTTCCGGAACGCAGCCATGTCTGGACGACCGACACGCGACTGCACCTGCGTGGACACACGGGCGGTGTCGTGCACAATGTACTGATCGGCCTCGATAATCAGTATGAGCGCGCCCGCTATGACGAGAGTGCCTTGCGGCTCGTGCCTTCGATCGATGTGTTCGCACCCGTCTACACGCGCGGGACCGTGCGGCCGCCGATCGCGACGACGATCCAGCAGAACCGCGATCAGACGGGCATTTATGGCCAGTATAACGGCACCGTGGGACGCCTGTCGCTGTTGGCGAGCGGTCGCTATGACTGGACCGACAGCACGACCAACAGCCTGACAGTCGCCAGCAACCGGCAGACCCAAGCTCGCCAGAGCGATCGCCAGTTCACCGGTCGGGTCGGCCTGACCTACCAACTGCTGAACGACCTTGCCGCCTACGCCAGCTACGGAACGTCGTTCCAGCCGACCGCTGGTACGGATCGACTGGGGCAAGCCTTTGCTCCCTCGCTCGGCAAGCAATGAGAAGGCGGCGTCAAATATCAGTTCCGCCATCTGCCGGGCCTCATCACCCTTGCCGTGTTCGATCTTCGCCAGACCAATGTGACGACCCCCGATCCGGTCGACATCCGCTTCAACACGCAGACCGGCGAAGCGCGGGTTCGTGGCGCGGAGGCGGAGGCCAAGTTCACGCCGGTTCCCGGGCTCAACCTCATCGCCTCCTATGCCTATAGCGAATCCAAGGTGCTGCGGGCCAACCGCAACGCCGCCGGCGCGTCGATCCAGGGCAATGCGCTGGCGTTCGTTCCCGATCATCAAGCATCCGCGCGCGCGGACTATAGCTTCCAGTCGGGCACGCTGAAGGGCGTGGGCATCGGGGCCGGCGTGACCTACTTCGGTTCGCTCTATGGCGATGCCGCCAACCTCTATCGCATCCCCGCCGCGACCATCGCCGATGCGGCGTTGCGGTTCGACCTGGCTTCGGTATCGCCGGCGCTGAAGGGCGCGAACCTGGCGTTGAACGTCAGCAATGTCTTCGACAGGCGCTATCTCAAGACCTGCATCTCGGCCACCGGCTGCTACTTCAGCGCGCCGCGAACCGCATTGCTCAGCCTGCGCTACGCCATGTGATTTGAACAACCTGGAGTTCTAGGACGGCCATCGTGGGGCACCGCGATGGCGGCCTGCTTTACTATGCGCCTTGGCTCCGAACACAGGAATCCAGCAGAAGACACTGGCCGTTGTCCAATGCGGCGGACCTATCATCGAGGCAACTGCTCCCCCTTCGAGTCATCACAAGCGGTGTCAGCCGAGCTAAGATTTCTCGAAATTCGATCCCAACGGGAATGCCCGGCCGTCTCGCAGGCTGTTTGCAATCGGAAATGGCTTTTTCAGGTATCCATCGATAACGGGGGCCATATGAGCGGCGTCGCATCAAGTGCTGGAACGTACCGGATCGAAGTGGTGCGCGAAGGGACAGAGATTATTGCGAGAAATATTCTCGACAGCCTGCCCGAATGGTTCGGACGGCCTGAATCGCTAAACGAATATGTCGCAGCCACGACCCGCTTGCCGACCTTGGTCGCCTATACGGAGAACGGGAAAGCTGCCGGCTTTCTCTCGCTGGAAAAGCATACATCGGTCGCAGCCGAGATCCATGTAATCGGTGTCGCGCGGGATCAGCGCGGTAGGGGCTGCGGACGCAAACTGATCGAGCGAGCAGAAATTATGCTGAAAGCCGATGGCGTCCGCTGGTTAACCGTCAAGACCCTGGCGGCATGCCATCCCGATCCGCACTATGCCGAAACCAGGTTCTTCTATGAAGCCAGCGGGTTCGAGCCGATCGAGGTGTTTCCGGACTTGTGGGGTGAGGACACGCCCTGCCTCATGATGTTGAGGCCGATCGGCTGATTCCCACTTCACCATCCTTGTGAGAAAGGTTGGATCATCTACCGCCATCCCCGAAAGCGAGCGATGATCCGGCCTGTCCCCTATCAGGCGAGTTGGCGATCCTCCGTCTCGGCAGTCAGATCGTCCAGCATCAGGCGCTCGTAGAAGCCGCCATATCCGCCATCGGGATCGACAAGGTGGATTTCCAATATCCAGTGCCGAACGGAGCCGTTACCATCAGGATCGCGCAGGCGGTCGGGGTTTTCCGGGCTGATGTGATTGAGTTGCTTCGCACCCGGCAGACGCGCGTGCGGAAACTCCGCGACGATGTGCCCGGCGATATGACCACCGAACCGCCATCCCGCTTCCTCGGCCGACTGGCAGGCGAAGGCATATAGAGCATCGCCGGTGATATCAGGGTCGGACAGGAACCGGGCGCGCACGAGGTCGAACTGGCGGGGCAACTCGCGACAGAGCGCCTGCTTCCGTGCGTCGCTTCCGATCGCATAGGTGCGCCCGACGTCGGCCTCCCATTCTTCGAACACCGGCCCAAGATCGAGAAAGACTACATCGTCCTCGGCGATGCCCCGGATGGGCGGATTGTCTCTCGCGGTCGCCAGCGTGTTCACGCCTGCCCGAACGATGCGCTTGTGCCAGTGCTTCTCGACGCCAAACTCGCGCTCCGCCAGCGCGAGAATGTCGCGCTCCACCTCCCGCTCGGTCCTTCCGGCCTGAAGATATCCCTCTGCCTCGATACGATCGAGCAGGGCCAGAGCGCGGTTTTCTGCGTCGACCAATTGCTGTCGCCGGATGGCTTCTTCGGATCGCGTATCTTGCATCAGGACATCATCGCCTCATGGTTCCTGGTGATCCTATAAGCCATGTCTACGCCGCGATCATCATATATGGCGGAATATCGACCCCGACTTGGCGCATGGCAGTCGGCGCAGGATGGCGATAGGATGCGGATACGGATGCCGCCGGCATCTATCGCATTAAAGGGCATAACGTGAAGATCAGCGCACGCAATCAGATTTCCGGCACGATCACCTCGATCACGCCGGGGGCCGTCAACGGCTCGATCAAGGTCGATATCGGAGGCGGCAACATCGTCACCGCCAACATCACCGAAGAAGCCATCGCTGACCTCGGACTGGCGACCGGTGAGACGGTCACCGTCATCATCAAGGCCAGCGACGTGATGATCGGCAAATAAATGAAGCTCGGCTCCCTCTGGCTGAAGATCCAGATCGCTTGCGGCGATGCGCTGGCGATGGGCCCGGGTAAGGCAGACCTTCTGGAGGCGATCATCGCCGAAGGTTCGATCAGCGGTGCAGGCCGTGCGCTTGGCATGAGCTATCGCCGCGCCTGGCTACTGGTCGACGAGATGAATCGCTGCTTCGATCCAGTTCTGGTCGAGACGCTGAAGGGCGGCGGTCGGGAACGCGGGGCGAAGGTCAGCGCGAGCGGCCTCGCGGTTCTCGAAGCCTATCGTGAGATGGAACGCGAAGCCGCAGCAATTGCTGAGCGTCCGGCCTATGCGCGCCTGCGCGAACACCTCCGCACCGAGCCGATCCCAACCGACTGAACGCAACCGATCGGACGCCAGCGCCAACTCTCTATATACGGTCAGATACACACTCGATATACGCCCGAACATAATGCGGCCGCAGGGACCGCAAACAGGGGTGTCCATCGATGTCGAAGCGGTTCGCAGTGTTTCTCTGCGCCACAGCCATGGCTGCGTTCAGCGTTCCCGCGCTTGCCCAGACCTCCACGGCGAAGGTGCCGCCATCAGTCTCCGATGACGCTGCCGACGATGGTATTCCCGAGGTTATAGTCACGGCGCGACGCCGTGCGGAGGATGCGCAGCGCGTGCCGGCAGCACTGTCGGTGGTGGGCGGCGACCTGATCGACCAGAGCTATACGGTCAACACGCAGGGGCTGACGACACTCATCCCGACGCTGAACTACAGCTCGGCCAACCCGCGCAATACCGCCTTCACGATCCGCGGCCTGGGTTCCAGCGTTGTCGCGGTCAGCCAGGCCAACGATGGACTGGAACCTGGCGTCGGCTTCTATGTCGATCAGGTCTATCACGCGCGTCCCGCGACCGCCGCGTTCGACTTTGCCGACATCGAGCAGGTCGAGGAACTGCGCGGACCGCAGGGAACGCTGTTCGGCAAGAACACGACGGCGGGCGCGCTCAACATCACCACCCGCGCGCCGACCTTCACGCGCGAGGGCTTCGCCGAACTGTCCTATGGCGACTATAATTTCTTGCAGGCCAGGGGCTGGGCGTCGGGGCCGATCACCGACGCCATCGCCTATCGGATCTCGGGCGTGTCGACGCGGCGCGACGGCGTACTCGACAATGTCCGCACCGGCCGCGCCGCCAACACGATCGGGACGCAGGCGGTGCGCGCGCAGTTGCTGTTCAGGCCCGACGACGCAATCCAGATGCGCGTCATCGCCGACGTCACCAACTTCCAGGCCTATTGCTGCGGGCAGGTGTACCTTCGCACCGGCACCAGCTTGCGCGCAGCCAACCGCCAGTTCGGCGGGCCGAACGGTCTGGCCGCGCAGTTCGGCTATGCTCCCCCCAGCACCAACATTTACGACCGCAAGACCGACATCGACGGCCCACTGGGCGTCGACACCAACGAAGGTGGCGTCAGCGCGATCACCGACTGGAACCTGGGGCCGGTCACGCTGACATCGGTCACGGCATGGCGCTTCTGGAACTGGGACGCAGAGAACGACCGCGACTATACCGGCTTGCCCGTCCAGCTCTCGCAGCACATTCCGTCGCGGCAGGACCAGTATAGCCAGGAACTACGCCTCGCCTCCAACGGGACCGGGGCGCTGTCCTATGTCGTCGGCCTGTACGGCTTCCGCCAGCGGCTGACCGGCCGACCGATCAGCATCTATGGTCCTGCGGCAGCTCGCTATCTGATCGGCACGACTGTCGTCACCGGTACCGCGCCGAACCAGATAACGACTGCGGTGCCCGCCAACCTGCTCGACGGTTACGGGCAGGACGGTCGCACCGACTTCCGCAGCCTCAGCCACGCCGTGTTCGGCGAGGTCAACTACCGCTTCTTCGACCGCCTGACCGCGACGATCGGCCTGCGCTACACGCAGGAGGAAAAGGACGGCTATTACACCACCACTGTCTCGGGTGGTCTGGCAACGACCAACACTGCGCTCATTAACGCCCGCCTTGGCGTGCTGCGCCCGCAAAGCTATGAGGCGCATGACAGCGATGGGAGCCTGTCGGGACGCGGCAACCTGGCGTGGCAGGTAACCGACACGACGATGGCCTATGCGAGCTATGCGCGCGGTTTTAAATCGGGCGGGATCAACATGTCGGGCCTCCCGCTCGACAGCAACAACCGCCCGGTGCTGGCGACCGCCGTGGTGCGGCCCGAGCGCAACGAGACCTACGAGATCGGCCTGAAGAACACCCTGTTCGACAACCGGCTGATCTTCAACATCGACGGCTTCTACACCAAGGTCCGCGACTTCCAGGCGACTGTCGTCGAGAACTCGCTGACCCAGACGGTGCAGTTGCGCGGCTACCTGTCCAACATTCCGCAGGTGACGGTGAAAGGGATCGAGGCGGACGTGACAGCGCTGATCCTGCCGGGGCTGAGCGCACGCACCAACTTCGCCTATTCGGATGGGGAATATACCAACTACCCCGCCGGCCCGTGCCCGCTGGAGGTGCAGACCGCCACCACCACCCGGTGCAGCCTGACCGGCCGTCGCCTCGCTTCGTTGCCGCGCTTCGCGATCACCGCAGGGCTGGATTATCAGCGGGCCGTGGGTGACGGGCAGGTCTTCGTCCATGTCGACACCGCTTCACGTAGCGGCTTCAACGGCGACCCCAGCCTGTCGCGCTTCACCTATATCCGCAGCTACAACCTGACCAACGCCAATATCGGCTACCGCTTCGCGGACGGGCTGGAACTGATCGTCTGGGCACGCAACCTTGTTGACGCCGATTACATCCAAAACCTGACGATCCAGGCGGGTAATTCGGGCCTCATTGTCGGGACGCCGAGCGACCCGCGTACCATCGGCGGGACGATCCGCTTCCGATTGTGATCGATCCCGACCCGTGCGGCAGCACCGTCATTTGCTGCCGCAGGGATCGTCTGGATACGCGAAAGCGGGATTTTCAATGAAGCCGCGATCGGTCAGCGCCATCAGATAGGCAAGCACGCGGCCCGTATCGGCAGCATCCAGCATGACCGGGTGGCGGGCGATGGCGTCACGAAGCGTGCGCGCGGACCCGTCGTGAAACCATGGACCGGTCACGGCAACGTTGCGCAGGGGCGGTGTACGAAAGCGCCCTTCGTCCTCTGCCCGGCCCGTCGCCTCGGCCAGACCGCGATCCGCCTTGTCGACCGGCAGGATTACGTGAAAGTGCCCATCGGAGAAAATGGGACCGGAATGACAGGAGGCGCAGGTTTGGTCGAACACCGCCTTGCCGGCAGTGGCTTGCGGTGACAGCGCGCCGCGATCGGCGGGCGTGCCGAACGACACCAGGCTCCGCTCAAAGCTCGCCAGCGCCATCGCGACGCTGGTCATGTCGATCCGTCCCCGACGGTCCGGGAAGGCCGCGCGGAACTGGCGGCGGTAGCAGACGTCACGCGTCAGGCGGCGTGGGATCTCCTGCTCGCTGCCGTGCATCCCCATCTCGAGGCCGAAGATCGGGATCATCGCCTGCGCCTCCAGCGTCGTGACGCGCGGGTCGGCCGAGGTAAGGCTCGACAGCCAGGCGACATTGGCGAGACCCGGCACGTTGCGACGACCGGGATCGCCGTGAACGCCCGGCCGGGTGGCGTTCACGTCCGCGAAGGCGTGCTTCTGCTCATGACAGCTTGCGCACGACATGGTGCCGTCGATGGACAGGTCCGCGTCGTAAAATAGCCGACGGCCTAGGGCGACCTTGGCGGCCGACATCGGATTGTCGGCAGGTACGATCGGCGCGACGACTCCAGGCGGCAGCGACCACCGCCACGGGGCGGCAACCGCGACGGTCAGGATCAGCGCCGCAAGCGTCAGCGCCGCCCGTCCGATCACGCCGGCAGCTTCGTCACCATCAGCGGCAGATCGGCGGTGCCGTTGCCGGCGACCTGAAGGACGTATCGCCCCGCAGCCAAATCGAAATCGACCATCTTGCGGATGCCGGTGCAGGCAGGTCCATGACCGTGCGCGACCGAAGTCGCGGGCTTGCCGTCCGCCAGCACGTCGATCCACGCACCTGATCCCAGCGCAACCCGGTAGCGGCCGGGCGTCGTGACGGTGAAAGCGAACACGCCCCCATAGCTGACCGACCCGCCGGGCTTTTCCGGTCGGACCACATAGCGGACGTCCCGTGTGGATGGCAGGCGTGCCGCGACCGCTACGCCCGGCGTCAGCATTGTCGCCCGCCCGACCGTACGACCTGCACCAAGCGGACGCGGCGAGGCCCAGCCCGACAATTCCGCAGGCGGCGCGACGGCTTCAGGGCACCTATCGTGTGCAGGAGCGGACGCCTGCAACAGCGCGGCAGCAAGCAGGGCATTGAACATCGGCGGCAACTCCTCCAACAGCTATGTATCTGACCGTATATAGATGATCGAAGGACGATACAGCCGCCTCGATCGCAAAAGGGGGACTATCGATGCGTCTTGCGTTGACCGCAGCCATGTTGCTCGCTTCATCTGCCATGCCGGCCTTCGCGCAGGATGCGTCGCCCGCGCCGCAGGACGCGCAGGACAACAGCTTCCGCCTCGGCGAGATCATCGTCACCGGCTCCCGCCCGCAAGGCATCGAGATCGGCAGCGAGTCGGTCGGTCAGGAGGCGATCTACACATTCGATCGGCAGTCGCTGGACGAGGCGGCGAGCCTGATCCCCGGCGTCACCGCCAGCAATAGCGGCGGGTCGCGCAACGAGCGCCTGTTGTTCGTGCGCGGCTTCGACCGGTTCCAGGTGCCGGTGTCGATCGACGGCATTCGCGTCTATCTGCCCGCCGACAATCGCATCGACTATGGCCGATTCCTCACCCCCGACGTGGCGCAGCTTCAGGTCGCGAAGGGGTACACCTCGGTGCTGGACGGTGCCGGTGCGATGGGCGGCGCGGTCAACCTCGTCACCCGCAAGCCGACCAAGGTGCTGGAGATCGAAGGCCGCGCCCAGCTCAATCTCGATCGCGGGGTGGACTATGCTGGCTACAACGCCTTCGGCTTGATCGGCACCCGGCAGGATCGCTGGTATGCGCAGGCAAGCTATGCGATCAACGACACCGATCATTGGGATCTGCCGGGCAGCTTCACGCCGACCGCGAACGAGAACGGAGGCGCGCGCGACTTTTCCGCGACGCGCGACTGGCGCGTGAACGCCAAGCTCGGCTTCACCCCAAATGCGACTGACGAATATTCACTGAGTTACACCCGGCAGGAAGGCGAGAAGAACGCGCCCCTCCACATCACCGACCCGGTCAGTACCCAGCGCAACTGGCGCTGGCCCTACTGGAACATCGAGAGCATCTACTTCCTTTCCACGACCGCGCTGGGAGACCGCGCGACGCTGCGCACGCGGGTCTATCGCAACACCTTCGACAACCTGCTCAGTGCCTTCGACGATCGGACGCAGACCACGCAGACCCGCGCACGCGCGTTCAACAGCTATTACGAGGATGAATCCTGGGGCGGCTCGGCAGAGCTGGCGCTCCGGCCCACCGATGCGGACCGCCTGTCGCTCGCCGTCCATTACCGCCGCGACCGGCACGACGAGTTCCAGCAGAGCTTTCCGAGCGGCTTTACGGAACCGCGCCAGCGTAGCGTCGAGGACACCTACAGCATCGCCGGCGAATATGCCCGCGACCTGACCCCGACCGTCGCGCTGACGCTGGGGGCGAGCTATGATTGGCGCGACCTGTCGCGCGCGGAGGAATACGGCACCCCGCCCACGGGCGGCGCGGCCCGCATCTTCAGCTATCCGCTGCGCAATGCCGATACCTGGAACGCGCAGGGGCGCATCGAGTGGAAGCCGATCGAGAGCAGCCGGCTCTATGCCAGCATCTCATCTCGCGCCCGCTTCCCGACGCTGTTCGAGCGCTTCTCCACCCAGTTCGGAACCGCCGCATCGAACCCCGGCCTCGATGCCGAGCGTGCGACCAACTACGAGCTTGGCGGCAGCCACGCGATCGGCGCGCTGACCGTCACCGCGGCGCTGTTCTACAGCGACATCAACAACGCGATCTTGGCGGTGCGTCCGGCGGGCTTCCCCGCCAACACCTCCCAGCGCCGTAATCTCGGCTCCGCCGACTATTATGGTGGCGAGATCGGGATCGCCGCACGGGTCGGGCCGACGCTCGACGTCGGCGCCAATTACACGCACATCGAGCGTGATTTCGCGATCAGTCCCCAAACCGGTGTCGTTATCCCCGCATTCGAGCTGACCGACGTGCCGTCTGACAAGGGGTTCGTCTATGCGAACTGGCGTCCCTTCTCACGCCTGGAGCTGACACCCAGCGTGGAGTTCGCCTCCAACCGCACCACCGTCACCACGGCGTCACCCCCGGTCTATTATCGGACGGGCAGCTATGTCCGTGCCGATGTTCGGGCGGACTTCGCGCTCACGGAACAGCTGTCGATCGGCGTTGGCGCGCGCAATCTGTTCGACAAGTACTACACGCTGACGGACGGGTTTCCGGAGGCCGGGCGCAGCTTTTTCGGTGTCATACGGACGCGATATTGATCGAGGCTTGCTGTCGGATCTTCTCAGATGTTGGTCCAACGACGGGTTTTGGGAAGCTTCAAGGCTTCCCAATCCAGCATCCTGTCCGGGAACGGGGCGCCTTCGGCCCTTGCCACTCTTGAATCCCCATCGTCCCACCCCGCTCACCCCCCGTTCAGCACGGTTGCGCTTTGATTGCGCCCGGCTTCCCGCTACACAGGCGGTCCGCTTTTCTGGTCCAGGACCCTCGATGCCCAGTTCGTTCCCACGGCCCTCGTTTGCGAAACGTCCGCTTCTGACTGCTACTGCCATCGTCGGCGCGCTGGCCATGGTGCCGATCACGACCTCCGCGATGGCGGCGGTGGACAGCTCGACCGTGCGGCAGTTCGACCGGTTCCTCGACGTCTACAACCGGATCAAGGCGGACTATGTCGACAAGGTCGATGACGACACGCTGATCAAGGGCGCGATCCAGGGGATGCTGGCCTCGCTCGACCCGCATAGCAGCTATGTCGACGCGCTCGACTTCGACAATCTGAAGATCCAGACCGAGGGCAATTATGGCGGCCTGGGGCTGACCGTCTCGATGGAGGATGGCGCGATCAAGGTCATCGCGCCGCAGGAGGATACCCCGGCGGGCCGCGCCGGCGTGAAGTCGGGCGACTATATCACCCATATCGACGGCAAGCTGATCTATGGCCAGTCGCTGGACGAGGCGATCGGCCAGATGCGCGGCAAGCCCGGCACCAAGATCCGCCTGACCATCGTCCGCCCCGGTCGCGACAAGCCGATCGAGTTGACCCTGACCCGCGAGGTCATCGTGCAGCGCCCGGTCAAATGGGAGGTGAAGGGCGATGTCGGCTATATCAACATCAACACCTTCTCCGAGAATACGGGTGCCGACACGCGCGCCGCGATCATGGCGATCGACAAGGCGCTGGGCCACCGGCCGCTGGGCTATGTCGTCGATCTGCGCGACAATGGCGGCGGCCTGCTGACCCAGGCGATCGCGGTCAGCGATGCATTCCTGGATCATGGCGAGATCGTGTCGCAGCGCGGCCGCGAGAAGTCGGACATCGAACGCTATTACGCCAAGCCCGGCGATGATGCGCATGGCCTGCCGGTCATCGTGCTGACCAACTCGGGCACCGCCTCGGCCTCCGAGATCGTCGCGGGTGCGCTGCAGGACCATCACCGCGCGCTCATCATGGGCGAACGCAGCTTCGGCAAGGGTTCGGTCCAGACGCTGTTGCCGCTGGGGCCGGAGACGGCGCTGCGCCTGACCACGGCGCGCTATTACACCCCTTCGGGCCGGTCGGTGCAGGAGGGCGGGATCGAGCCCGACATCAAGGTGCCGGAAATCTCCGATCCCGATTACAAGACGCGCCCCGTCTTCCGCGAGGCCGATCTGCGCCGCCACCTGATCAACGAGGTGAAGGCCGATAACGCGATCCTGGAAGAGGATACCAAGACCGACCCGCGCTTCGCCATGACGCCGGAGCAGCTGAAGAAGCAGGGGATCGACGACTTCCAGCTCTATTATGCGCTGAAGACCATCGCGCGCCTCGGCGGCCCGGCGCAGGTCGCGGCTGCCACCAAGCCGCCGGTGAAGTGATATGACGACCCCGCGTAGCCGCAACGAACGCCTGGCGAACATCATCGCCTTCGCGCTGCCCGCCGCCTTGCTGGCGGGCGCCTGGGGCAGCCAGCTGATCGGTGGCCTCTATCCGTGCGAGATGTGCCATTGGCAGCGCTGGCCGCATTATGCCGCGCTGGTGCCCGCCTTCCTGGCCTTCTTCGTGCCCCAGCGCAGCATCCGGGGATCGCTTGTCATCCTTGCCGCGTTGTTGATCGCGGTGTCGGGGGCGATCGGTGTGGCCCATGCCGGGGTCGAATATGGCTGGTGGCAGGGCTTCACCGCCTGCACCTCGACGGTGGACTTGAACGGATTGAGCGCGACCGACCGGCTGAATGCGATCATGCATGCGCCGGTCATCCGCTGCGATGTGGCGCAATGGACCCTGGGCGGCATTTCGCTCGCCGGGTTCAATGCGATCTTTTCGCTCGGCGGCGCGGCGGCGATCCTGGTGTTGATGAGGAAGGCGCGATGAGCCAGCTTCGCTGGATGCCGGGCGACCGGCGCGAACCGATGAAGGCGATGGTCCGGGTCGACCAGGCCGGGGAATATGGGGCAACCCGCATCTATGCCGGGCAGCTGGCCGTGCTGGGCGACCGGCATCCCTTTTCGCGCGCGATCCATCATATGGCCGAGCAGGAAGAGCGTCACCGCGCGTTTTTCGACCGGATGATCGCCGAGCGCCGGGTGCGCCCGACCCTATTCCAGCCCTTCTGGGACAAGGCGGGCTTTGCGCTGGGCGCGATCACCGCCGCGATCGGGCCGAAGGCGGCGATGGCCTGCACCGCGGCGGTCGAGACCGAGATCGACAAACATTATCAGGCGCAGCGCGATCAGCTGGGCGACAGCGATCCGGAATTGTCGGAGGCGATCGCCGATTTCCAGGCCGAGGAGCTGGAGCACCGGGACCATGCGCTGGGCGCGGGTGCCGAGGAGGCGATCGCCTATCCGCTGCTCTATGGATTGATCCGCGCAGGGTGCAAGGTCGCGATCGCGGCGGCCAAGCGCC
Organism: uncultured Sphingomonas sp.; assembly: GCF_913062585.1. Classification (GTDB taxonomy): domain Bacteria; phylum Pseudomonadota; class Alphaproteobacteria; order Sphingomonadales; family Sphingomonadaceae; genus Sphingomonas. The sequence continues at coordinate 48,523 of NZ_CAJXWX010000012.1, forward strand.
TCTGAACGGACGAAGCGGGAGAGAGAGGATGATCAGGAGCGCAGCCCTTCTGGCGATGGCGGTAATCGCGGGCCCGGCCCTGGCCCAGCAGGTCGCGGCGCCCGGCGCGATCAAGCCGAAAAAGGTCGAGGCGCCCGGCGAAGTCTCGCGCAACGCCCCAGTCAACGGCGTGCTGACCCTGTTCGGCAACGAACGCTGCCCGACCGACAATAACGGCAACGAGATCGTGGTCTGCGTCCGGCGCGGCGCGGAGGAACAGTTCCGCGTGCCCAAGGAACTGCGCGACCTGCAGGTCACGCCCGAGAATGAAAGCTGGGCTGCGCGCGCGACCGGTACGCTGAACGAAGGCGCCGGCGTCAACAGCATCGGCAGCTGCTCGGCCGTCGGGGCGGGCGGCGCGACCGGCTGCTTCGCCCAGCGGGTGCGCGACAACCGCGCGGCCAACGCCCAGCGCCAGCGCGACGAGACCCCGCGCAATCCGTAATGCTCTGGATCGGACCGGGCGTCGGCGAATGGCAATTCCTCCCCTGAAAGGGGAGGGGAACCAGCGAAGCTGGTGGAGGGGTGATACCGGCAGCGAGCGTAGGAAAAACGCGCCAGCGGTGACACCCCTCCGTCAGTCCTTCGGACCGACACCTCCCCTTACAGGGGAGGAACGAAGTTCTGCTCGGATTACGCCTTACGCCGCCGCCTGCACGCGGGGGGCCTGCGCGATCCGGGCCAGGGCCAGTGCGCGGGCGCCTTCTTCCGGCGTGATGCCATTCTGTTCGGCCAGGGCCATCACCTCGCCCATGCGCTGGCCGACGGCCATGACGCGCCGCCGGACCTCGGCCGCGCTCCAGCCGAGATACTCGCCCGCGACGTTGATGATGCCGCCCGCATTGACCAGGAAATCGGGCGCATACAGCACGTCGCGCTCGGCCAGCCGCGCCGCCATGTCTTCGCTCGCCAGCTGGTTGTTGGCCGCGCCGCAGACCACGCTGGCCTTGAGCTGCGCCACGGTGTCGGCATCCAGCACGCCGCCCAGCGCGCAGGGCGCCAGGACATCCGCACGGGCGGTCAGCAGCGCCCGGCTGCTCATCACCATCGCGCCGAACCGGTCGGCGGCGCGCGCGGCGACCTCGCTGCGCGGCTCGGCGACGATCAGCTTGGCGCCCGCCTGATGCAGCAATTCGCACAGTGCATAGCCGACATGGCCCAGCCCCTGCACCGCGACCGTGACATCGGACAGTTCGGCGCCCAGTCGCTGGCGAACGGCCACCCGCATCGCCTGCACCACGCCCAGGGCGGTCCAGGGCGAGGGATCGCCGCCCGGCTGGCCGCCGCGCGGGGGAAGCCCCGCGACATGGCGCGTTTCCTTCGCGACGCTTTCCATGTCGGCCACGCTGGTGCCGACATCCTCGGCGGTGACGTAACGCCCCTTCAGCGCGGCGACCTCGCGTCCGAAGGCACGGAACAGCGCCTCGCGATCGAACGGGCCGTCGGGCAGGGCGATCACCGCCTTGCCGCCGCCAAAGGGCAGATCGGCCAGCGCGTTCTTCATCGCCATGCCCTCGGCCAGCCGCAGCGCGTCGAGCGTCGCGGCCTGCTGGCCCGGATAGCGCCACACCCGGCATCCGCCCGCGGCCGGGCCCAGCGCGGTCGAATGGAGCACGATCACGCCGCTGGCCCCGCTCGCCCGGTCGTAGAAGGTCACCACCTCTTCGGGCGGCAGGCTGTGGTCGTGATGCGGTTCGAGCGGCATGGGATGATCCTGCGATGTCTGTCTGAGCGTGGTGATAGCGCATTGCAGGGGGCGAAACTGATCGCATTTCCGGCCGATCACGCGATATGGCGGTTGATCTGACCGATATTGGCCGGTTATCCGAAAGACTATGCCGCACGATCTCGATATCTGGGAACGTCGTATCCTCGCGCTACTGCAAGAGGATGCCAACCTGTCGACCGCCGCGATCGCCGAGGCGGTGGGACTGTCGGCCTCGCCCTGCTGGCGGCGGATCGACCGGCTGGAGCGGGACGGCATCATCAAGCGCCGCGTCGCGCTGGTCGATCGGACCAAGGTGGGGCTGAAGGCGCAGATTTTCGCGCAGGTGAAGCTGAACGCCCATGGCCGCGCCAATCTGGACGAGTTCACCGCCGCGATCCGCGAGGTGCCCGAGGTGATGGAGTGCCATGTCCTGATGGGCTCGGTCGACTTCATGCTGCGCATCGTCGCGGCGGATATCGAATCCTATGAACGGCTGTTCTTCGAGCGGCTGTCCAACCTGCCTGGGGTGCAGGAGATCAATTCGACCGTGGCGCTGTCGGAGATCAAGTCGACCACCTCTCTGCCGATCATGGCCTAGCATAACTCCTCCCCTGTAAGGGGAGGTGGCGCGCGAAGCGCGTCGGAGGGGTGTCACCCTATCGAGAGCGGGACACCCCTCCGTCAGGCCTTCGGCCTGCCACCTCCCCTGGCAGGGGAGGAATTTGGGTGATGCGCTTGTCGCCGACGGTGCGGGCAGGTAGCGCCCTTAGCCACGAACCAAGGAGTGATCCGATGGCGCGGTGGCAGAGCATGGGTGGCATTCGGTTCGGCCTGTTCCTGCTGGTCTGGTTCTCCTGCGCCTGGTTCGGGTCATGGGAGTTCAATCCCAACAACGCGACCCGCCTGTTCGCCGCGATCCGCATGGTCGAAAACGGCACCGCGACCATCGACCCCCTGGCGCCTCTGACCATCGACAAGGCGCAGTTCGGCGCCCACGCCTATCTCGACAAGGCGCCGGGCATGACGTTGATGGCCTTGCCCGCCGTGGCGATGACCGATCGCGTCACCGGCGACCGGGCGGAGCGCCATGAGCTGTCGAGCTTCGACCCGGGCTTTGTCGCCTATCTGAAGCTGCGCACCCGTGTCGCCGCCGCGACCGGATCGGCGTTGTTGACCGCGATCGCCGCGCTGATGCTGTTCGACCTCGGCGTTCGCCTGACCGGGCGGGCGGGGGCGGGGCTGTTCGCCGCGCTGGGCTATGCGCTGGGCACGCCGATCTGGGGCTATTCCACCACCTTGCTCGGCCATGCGAGCGTCGCCGCGCTGTTCGTCATCGCGCTTGTGGGCGTGGCGCGGGGCGGGGCACGCTGGTTGGCGGTGGCGGGACTGGCGCTGGGCTGGGCGGTGGTCGTCGAATATCAGGCGGTGCTGGCGGGCTCGGTCATCGGGCTATGGGCGGTCTGGCGGCACCGGGCCGAGCCGATGGCGCTGTTGCCCCTGATCGCGGCGGGGCTGGTCGGGCTGCTGCCGCTATTCGCCTATAATCTCTTCGCCTTCGGCACGGTGTTCCGCATCGGCTATTCGGGCGTCGTCGGGTTCGAGGGGATGAACCAGGGGCTGTTCGGGCTGACCATTCCCCGGATCGCGGTGCTACGCGAGATCCTGATCGGGCCGATGCGCGGGATCGTCTGGGTGGCGCCGATCCTGATCCTGGCCCCGATCGGCCTGTGGCGACTGGCCGAGGATCGCGCGACGCGTGGGCTGGCGCTGGCCGCCGCCGGGGTGGCGGTCGTCGCTTTGCTGGTCAACGCCGCCTATGTCTATTGGGACGGTGGCAATGCGACCGGGCCGCGCCATGCCATGCCGCTGGCGGGGGTATTGGCGCTGGGGCTGGCCCCGCTCTGGGCGCGGGCGCGGCTATTCTGGCAAAGGGGCGCGCTGGCGCTGTTGCTGGCGGGGTCGATCGCGATCAACCTGACCATCGCCTCGGCCGAGATCTTCGCGCCGCCGACCTTCCGCTGGGCCTGGTGGCAGGCGGTGATGCAGCAGCGCTTCCTGGTCGGCGACCTGCGCACCATCCCCTCCGACTGGTGGGAATGGACGACCTGGAACGGTCTGTATCTCTGGGCCGTCGTCGCGATCCCGCTCGCGCTATGGCTGGTTCAGCGTGCCTGGCGCTTCAGCCCGCGCACCCGGTGCCAGATGTAGAGCGCGATCAGCACCACCAGCACGATGCCGATCGCCAGGTCGGCGCGGTGGAAAAAGGCTTTTACGCGCGGGTCGGAATCCCACTTCTCGCCCAGTTCGCGCCCGACGACCGCCAGCACCAGGCAGAAGGGCCAGCTGCCGAGAAACGTATAGAGGTGGAAGGGCACGAGCTTCATCCGCGCCACGCCCGCCGGAAAGGCGATGAAGGTGCGGATGACCGGCAGCAGCCGCCCGATCAGCACCGCGACAGGGCCATAGCGCGCAAAGAACCGGTCGGCGGCGTCCAGCTCGCCCGGCCCGATCAGCAGATATTTGCCCCAGCGCTCGGCGACCGGCCGCCCGCCGCGCTTGCCGATCTCATAGGCGACGATCGAGCCCAGATTGCAGCCCAGCGCGCCTGCCGTCGCGGCGAGGTACAGGTTGAACTGCCCGGTCGACACCAGATAGCCCGCAAACGGCATGATGATCTCGGAGGGCAGGGGCACGCACGCGCTCTCGATCGCCATCAGCAGCGCCACGCCCAGATAGCCGCCCGTCGAGATGACCCAGATGGCAAAGCCCGCCAATGCGGAAAGAATATGTTCGACCATGGGGCTAGCGACTTGCGCGATCGGGGGGCAGGGGTCAATCGGAACCGCATGGTGGTGCGGCCGGTTTGGGACGGCATGACGATGCTGACCCTGAATGACGGCCGCACCCTGCCCCGACTGGGCCTGGGTACTTACAAGATTCCGGACTCGCAGGCGGCGCTGGTGGTGCGGCGCGGGCTCGATGCCGGATACCGCCTGGTCGACACCGCTGCTGTATATGGCAATGAGCGGGGGGTGGGTGAAGGGTTTCAGGGCGCCGACGCCTTCCTGACGACCAAGTTGTGGAACGACCGTCACCGCGATGCCGAGGCGGCGCTGGACGAGAGCCTGGCGCTGCTGGGCGTCGAGGCGGTGGACCTGTACCTGATCCACTGGCCGGTCCCGGTCGAGGACGCCTATGTCGAGGCATGGGAGAGCCTGATCGCACTTCGCGAAGCGGGCAAAGCGAAGTCGATCGGCGTGTCGAACTTTCTGCCCGAGCATCTCGACCGAATCATCGAGGCGACCGGCGTGGTGCCCGCGGTCAACCAGATCGAACTCCATCCCCGCTTCCAGCAGCGCGAGGCGCGCGCCTATCACGAGGCCAAGGGTATCGTGACGCAGAGCTGGAGCCCGCTGGGCCAGGGCGGCGAACTGTTGAAAACGCCTGAAATCGCGGCGATCGCGGAGAAACATGGCCGCTCGGCGGCGCAGGTGGTGCTCGCCTGGCATCTGGCGCATGGCCTGTCGGTGATCCCGAAGGCGGCGGACGCGGCGCATATGGCGGACAATTTCGCCGCGACCGAGCTGACGCTGGACGAGGAGGATATGGCCGCCATCTACGCGTTGGACGATGCGGATGGGCGGATCGGGCCGGATTCGCGGGCTATGTGACGAAAGCTAGCCGCTCGCCGATGCGTTTCGCTTTCGAGCAAATTCTGTATCGTACGGACGGATTCTCCAGAGGACTGTCTACTCGGATCGGGTGAAGAGCGTGTTTTCGTCGAACGCCAGTTGCGATTGGAGGATTCAGCGGACGTCGTTGTTCCAAAACGCGTGTGCGTCGAACCGCTCCGGCCTCATCGGTTCGGTGCCGTGTTGGTAACAACCATGGATCATGCCCGTAATATCGGCCGCTTGGGCAGGTGTGAGGTCGCGACGAAAGGCGATCGCGCAGGTCCGCTCCGGAATGGCGACTTGGTAGTCTGGACCAAGCACATCTTCAAACAGATGAGGCACCAACAGCCGGGATGGGCCCAGCGCATCCTGATGTAGCATGACCTTGACGAACGGGCGTCCGCGCTCGTCCTCTTTCACGCCTGATGCAGGTTGGCGCATGGTCAGACGCAACAGATTTTCAAAGGCGATCGCCCGCCAGTCGGCGCCCGCATCGTCCCACGCCTGCGCTTGGTCCGCCGTGACGTAGAAGAATTGATTCCCTTCAACGCAGTCCGCCCATGCCATAGCAAAGGGAAGCGTGCCGATCCGAACTATGGGCCCTGGCCATGCCATCTCGAGAAGTTCCAACGGCAGGACGATTGGCATGACGCGAGAGAGGTCAGCAGTCTTCGGCTTGGCCAGCAAGCCCGCCTCGCCTGGGATTGCGGACGATTGAGTATGAACTTTTCGGTGAAGGTGGCGGAGCAGGCGCGAAAGCATTTCGACTTTATGTTGGAAAAGCCGATGGGCAACAACGGTTAAGCCAACAGCGCCGCCGCCGCCAGCTTCAAATCCTCCACGAACCGCGCATATTCGACCTCTTTCGCCGCCGGATCGGGCAGGCGGAGGAGGTAGCTGGGGTGCACCGTGATGAACGCGGTGCCGCCATCGGGTAGTGTCAGCGCCTTTCCCCGCTCGCGGCCGATGGTCATCACCTTGCCGAACAGGGACCGGGCCGCCGTGGCGCCCAGCGCGACCGTCACCTGCGGCTGGATCAGCAGGCGTTCCTGCTCGACCCACCAGCGGCAGGCCTGGATCTCGCCCGCATTGGGCGAGCTGTGGATGCGGCGCTTGCCGCGCGGCTCGAACTTGAAATGCTTGACCGCGTTGGTGACATAGGCGCGCGCGCGGTCGATCCCGGCCTCGGCGACGGCGCGGTCGAAGACCTGGCCGGCGGGGCCGACAAAGGGGCGGCCTGCCAGATCCTCCTGGTCGCCGGGCTGCTCGCCGACGAACATCAGGGCGGCGTCGACCGGCCCCTCGCCGAACACCGTCTGCGTCGCAGGCGCGTAGAGCGGGCAGCGGGTGCAGGTCGTCGCCTCGTCGCGCAGTGCGTTCCATGCCGCCTGCGCATTGCCGCCGCGCCCCGTGCGCACATCCGTTCTGGCGGTGTCGATCATGCCCGTCTCCCGCGCCTGCGCGCCTGCGATCAGTTGGGAGACCAACGCGGTTTCCGGCATGTTTTTCCAGTATTTGCGCGGCATCTCCTTCAGCATCGCGCCGATCTTCACGCGGGCGGGGTTGAAGATGCTGGCATAATAGGTCTTCCACACCGCCTCGGTCGGATCGCCTTCCGGCGCATCGGCCTTGGTTGCACCTGGGCCTTCGGACAGGGTCTTGCCGTCCCAATGCAGCGACACCTCGGGCGTCAGGATCGACCAGCGCATCGTGGTGAAGCGGTTGACGAAAAAGGCCGCATTGGCACGCACGATATGATGTTCGGGCTCGAACCAGGCGACATAGCGGGGGCCGTCATCGTCCTCGGTCTCGCGGAAGCGGAGAAAGGCGCGCATCTTGTGGATGTCGCGCCGCACCGCCTTGGCGAGCCGATCGAGGCGACGGATCAGCGGATCGGCTTGGTCCTCGATCAACCGGGGCTGGAGGCCAAGCCGGTCGAGCGCGGTGTGGAGCAGTGCGAAGCGTTTCGGGTCGTTCGACAGGATGACGCTGCGTGCAAGGTCGAGAAAGGCGCGGGATACTTTGAAGCCCGAGCTGGTCGCCACCGGGCGGTCGTCGGCGATGGTGCCGAACAGGTCGGCAGCCTGCTCGCCGACCTGCCACACGACCTGATCGGGCGGGACGCCGTCTGCGACCAGCCCGCGTGCGGCGTCCCGCCATGCGTCGAAATCGTCGGGGGCGGAGAGGGTTATGATGCGCATACCCCCTCATTCCTCCCCTGCAAGGGGAGGGGTACCATGCATAGCATGGTGGAGGGGTGTCCCCGGCCGCGAGGGCGGTTTCGCTCGCGACCGGTGACACCCCTCCGTCAGGGCTTCGCCCTGCCACCTCCCCTTGTAGGGCAGGGATAGCTTACGCCCGAAGATCAATCGCGCTCGTCTCCGCCGGGCGGGTTGGCCTTGGCCTCCTTTTCCTCGATCGGCTTGCGCTCTTCATAGATGGCCGCCAGCTTTTCCTCGGTCGCGTCGTCGAGTTCCTTCTCGGCGGCGGGGAACATCTCTTCCTCTTCCTCGTCGATATGATGCTCATAGCGATGGCGCATGTGGAAGAATTTGGATTCCCACTCGTCCGATGCGAAATCGAGGTCCATCATCTCGCCGAGCAGATCGTCGATCTCCTTATGCTCCGACACCGAATGGCGGGCATCGTCGCGCAGGTCCGGTTCGGCGAGCATCGTGGCGTAGAGCGATTCTTCTTCGGCGGCGGCATGGCTCTGGATCTCGATGCGGAATGCCTCGAACAGCTTCTTGCGCTTGGCGCCATCGCCCTTCAGCTCGGCAAGCTCCTTCAGCATCACGCGCTGCTTGTCGTGATCCCGCTTCAGATCGGCATAGATGTCGGCGGTGGCCATGATCGTCTCCTTCGTGGGGTCCAACGGCGCAACATGACGCCCGTTTCACCCGCGAATCACTCTCACTCAGCCAAAGAGTTCGAGCTGTTTGCCTTTTGGCTGGACCAGCGGCTTCAGGTCGGCCCGCTCCGCCAAGGCCACCGGCCGCCAGTCCTCGGCGATCAGGAAGGGGCGCAGCTTGGTGATCGAGACGGTCAGCCGCCCGACATCCTCCAGCCGCAGCTTGCGCCATTTGCGGGTGGCGATGATCCGGTCCACCGCCTTCACCCCCAGCCCCGGTACGCGCAGCAGCATCTCGCGCGGCGCGCGGTTCACGTCGACCGGGAAATGCTGGCGGAATTTCAATGCCCAGGCGAGCTTGGGGTCGATGTCGAGCGGCAGCATCCCCGTCGCCTCGTCCGCCGCCGCCGCCACTTCGTTCGGGCGATAGTCGTAGAAGCGCATCAGCCAGTCGGACTGGTATAGCCGGTGCTCCCGCATCAGCGGCGGGCGTTGCAGCGGCAGGACGGCCGACGCATCGGGGATCGGGCTGAACGCCGAATAATAGACGCGGCGCAAGGAGAACCGGTCGTACAGCGCCGCCGCGCGCCCGACGATGTCGCGGTCGGTCGCGGCATCGGCGCCGACGATCATCTGGGTCGACTGGCCGGCGGGCGCGAAGCCGGGGGCGGACTTGTACTTCTTCGCCGCGTCCGTCCGATCCTCGATGGCGGTCTTCACATCGGCCATCGCGCCTTCGATCCGGGCCGCATCCTTTTCGGGCGCGAGCCGCCGCAGGCCGCCGACCGTGGGCAGCTCGACATTGATCGACACGCGGTCGGCATGGACCCCGGCCAGACGCACCAGCTCGGGATCGGCATCGGGGATGGTCTTCAGATGGATATAACCGCGAAAGCCGTGATCCTCGCGCAGGGACCGCGCGACCTCGACGATCTGCTCCATCGTATAGTTGGAGGACTTGATGATGCCGGAGGAGAGGAACAGCCCCTCGATATAATTGCGCCGATAGAAGGCCAGCGTCAGGTTCACCACCTCCTGCGCGGTGAAGCGCGCGCGGCGGACGTTCGACGACTTGCGGTTGATGCAATAATGGCAGTCGAAGATGCAGCTATTGGTCAGCAGGATCTTCAACAGCGAGATGCAGCGACCGTCCGGCGCATAAGCGTGGCAGATGCCCATGCCCTCGGTCGAGCCGATCCCCTTGCCGTCGCGGCTGTTGCGTTTCGACGTGCCCGAAGAGGCGCAGGAGGCGTCATATTTCGCCGCATCCGCCAGGATCGCGAGCTTCTCACGGGTATCGAGTTGCGCCATTTGTTCGATATACGTTCTTTGATTTCGGCTCTCAAGAGGAACCGGTAGAGAGAGACATAGAGAATGGCACTGGCGGGATAAACCGAGACAAAATGAGACAAAGCGAGATAGGCCGTTCACGTGGCGGGCTGTTCGCGAAACCATTCGGTCGGGATGCCCATGCGCCGCGCCGCCGCCGCCAAACGTGCTAATGCCGCGTCCGCGATCTTCGCAAAGTCCGTCATGGCGAGGCGCTTTACCTGTGGCACCGTGAGGCCGCTCAACGTCGCAACCAGTTGCAAGCCGAGCGTTGCCGGTTGGTGACGGAAACGGTCGAGCAACAGGATATCGCCCGGTTCCAGTCCGCGTAGCGAGATGTCGACAATCTGCTTTTCACGCTTCGGGCCATGCGCGCCACTCAGGACGATCGTGACAGGTTCTGAGAGGGTGAAAAGAAGCTGCTGAGACACGTCTTAGAACCTTCTGGAAATAGACCGAACGATGGGCGGGGCCGGTGGAGGAGAAAGCCACCGACCCCGCCGTATCGTCCTTCGTTCCCCGAACCGACCCGAATGGATAATCATCGGTCGAGGTGACGTTGAGCGGCTTGCACCGCCAGGACGAAACTATGCCGCGCCTCCCATGGCAGGACCGCGCGAGACGGAACGGGACACGCTTGCTGTGACGTGACCGGGTGTGCTGATTTTCTGAACCTGCGCACCCTTGGCACCGTCACCCTTCAAATGGATATCGACCTGCATCCGCGCCGGTTTCATCAGCGGGCTCGAAGCACTGGGGGCGTTCTGCAATGCACGTTCCCAGACGCCACGACGATTGGGGATAGCCGGTCGCGGCTTTGCCGGTTGCGGGGCAGGCGTAGACTTTGACGGACCACTCATCATCGCGTCGAACGGGTCCCAAGTCAGCGCGGACCAAATCTTGCTTTCGATGCTGTTGCCGGTGTTATCGAAGCCCGCTCGCTTATCGATGCCAGCGCCGATACGGTTCAATTCGCCCCAAGCCTTCGTCGCTTTGCCGATCCATTCGACCGTGGTGACAAGAGCGCTTGTGATGGAACCGACACCATCGGCAACGGCCTTCCAATCGACCTCCCGAACAAAGCGATCGGCGCGGTCGAAAAGCTTGGTCATTTCGTCCGAGGCGCGCTGTGCCCATGCGTCCAGCTTGCCTTCCTTTTCCAGACGATCAGCCCAGTCCAAGACTTCCTGCAACCGGCCTTTGACGCGATCAAAAATGCCCTTGTTGGCGACGGAAACCTCAAAGTTCGTCACCTTGTCCGTCAGGTTGCTCCATATACCCAGCAGCGTTTTGGACTGCCGCGCCATGCCGCCACCGCTGGACTCACGGAATATCCCCAGCAAAGTATCCCGGATTTTGGTCGCGTCCTTGGCGACCGATTTGGAAACCTGCTTGCCGTTGCGGTCGAAATATTGAAGCGCGACCTTGCTGCCATGGGTCGAACCCACGATGCCCAGGTCAAGCAACCGCTCCCACTGAGCGCGCATGGCGTCGCCAACCGCCAAGGCCACGTCCTCAAAGCTGCGACCAACGGATGACGCCTTATCGCCGATATCGGTCATCGCGCCATTGAACGGATCGATGCCCTGATTCTTGGCGGTAATGAACGCCGTCATGACCTCGCCAATTTCGTAAGGCGTATCGGCCGCGAACTTTTGGATAAACCGGATAGCGTCCTGCGCCGCTTTGGCGGAATGCAGCGCGGTTTCCAACTGCACGCGGTATTGCTCGAACTGAGCGCCGTTGCTGATGACGCCGCGCGCGAACATGCCCGTCGCAGCAACGCCGCCAGCGGCCAACAGACCAGCGCCGCCGATCGCGAAGCGCCCCGCTCGTAATGCAACCGCATCGATCGCGCGGCTTGCGTGACTTGCGCCCCGCTCGATGCCGGTCAGCCCTGCACGCGCGAACCGGGTGGCGGCGGCATTTGCTCGCGTGAGTATCGACGGAAGGCGACCCGCTACACGGTCGAGTTGCGTGCTTTGGCTCCGCGCCCGCATCGATTGCGATGCCAGCCCACCCAAACCAGAGGTCAGCCGCTGCGTAGACTGCTGAGCGCGACGAGCTGGCGCGCTCCATCGGTCCACAGCCTCCAAGATCAGCGACAGTTTCACGCTTCGATTACCTCCGGCCTTTGATCGAGCCACATTTCCACGTCAGACCATTCGAGCGCCATGAGTTCAGCCGGGGACCAGCGGAAGGCGCGTGCGAGTTCGCCTAGGCAGTCGCGCCAATTGATTGGCCATTCGGTGACGATGCCATGGCCAAGTCCCCCAAAGGGCCGATATCCTCCGCGTCGAACTTCTCGACGACATAGAGGTCGATACCTGAAAGCTTTGCGATCATGTTCAGCGTCAACTCAATCGGCTTGTCACGGAACCGATCGATCAGCTTGAGGTCACTCCCGATCGCGCGACGAAGCGTAACTTCGGTAATTCTGTCGTCTTGCTGGAGCCCCACCAACGCCGCGCCTTTGGCGTCGAGTGTAAGGGGATGGAGGAGGGTATAGGGCTGGCTCATACTGCTTTCTCCGCTTCGTTAAGTTGACCGGCGGCGATCAATTCCCGCCGGATTTTCCAGATTCGTGATTTGGACACCTTCACCGCTGCGGCGATGTTCGAGACGGGAGCGCCTTCTTGCAGGCGCTGTAAAACCGATGCCTGGAGTGATGCCCGATTGGCCCCGGCCCGCTTTTGTACCTTCTCAGGCAGTTCCCCGTTTTCCTTTAAGGATCGCCTGATGAGGTAAACTGTCCGCTCAGTGCACCCGAGCCGCCGCGCTGTCGCCACGACCGCCACCCCTCGAAGCGCATCTGAAAGGATGACCTCTCGACGGCCTCTCCAGCCGGACGATGGGCAGAGAGGGAGTTGAACGACGACACCCCCCAATTCACCGGCCACGGCCTTTGCCCTGTCATGGCCGATTGCTTCACTGAGAGGGTGATCCGGTCGAGGGTGGATCGGGATGTAGATGGAGCGTCCACCAAAGCGCGCCCACGCGCTATCACGGCACTCAGCCCCGAACAGTCTTTCGGTGACTTCCAGAAGGTCCAGCCGACCGTCCCAGTAATCGTCAATCGCGTCATCCATGCCACCGCTCATCAGAACTATTTCAGGCGGAATGCACTGTATCGGCGCTGTCGATATACATGACGCACGTCAGGCGACTGTATGAAAGGGCGGGAAGGTATCGCCACACACCGGCGCCCACTGCCCGTCTATTGAGAACGACGTCGCCGGGGTCTATGTAGACCAGGCGTTGCGCGCCGTTTCGGGCGTTCGGTCTAGGCCTCGTGCATAAGACAGCGCAACCGCTTTTCGCTGTGCTCATACAGACTCCGGTGCATTGTCACTGGCGATGCCCCCGAAATTTGACCCTGTGGCGCTCAAACCCGCACCGCCATTAAGGTCGAACCAGCAGCCGACTGCGGTCAGGCCTTTCCCTCGTGCCTCAGAACCAACATGACTATGCACTGGCAGAGATTGCAGGTTGATCGGCATTGGAAGGCCAAACGCCGCAAATTCCTCCTGCTCGCTCTCTCCGTCGCCTCCGGCTAAGCCCGAGCCCTGCGCACCGTCCTGCCAGGCCAGCTTGCCGACACGGAGCGTATCTAGGTCGATATCGCCGTGATCCACGGTCCAGCCGTCACGACCTACGTCCACGACGCGGCTCGCACGACCTTCGCTGTCTACCGTGACGTAGCGCCGCACAAGAACGGCAGCGCCATTTGCCGCACGTCCCCAACTCCACCATATTTCGCGCGGGTGTGCGATCGTCTCGCCAGCGCCGCCAACATCGCCTTGCGGCATGACGGTTTCGCCATTCCGTTTGAACCAGTCGAAGGACATTGCGAGCGGCCATCCGCCGCGATCGGTGAACACCTTCCCCTTGCGAACGTCGCCAGCTTCCATACCGAACGGTTTGAAGAACGCCTTTAATTCGGCAGCCCCATTTGCACGCATAGGGCGTGCGACAGGCGGCTTTCGGTCGCCGGGCGCTGGCGGCAACGGGGCGGGTGCCAGCCCGCTCAGACGGGATTTGCCGACATTGTATGACCAGCCGGCGTCTATCCCCTCTTCCAGTTCCGAGACTTCCCCGGTCCTGTTGTTCACCCACGCCTTAGCGGGAAAGTACGGCGGCGATTCCGTGACCTCCCAGCCCTTTTGCGCCAACTGGCGGGCGCTATAGGCAACGGCGGTGCAGCGGCATCGCCAGCCGCATGGTCCATAGTGGGTATCCCACCACGGATCATCCACAGGCTTGATCGTCCCATGCCATGCGTGATGCTGCGGCCGTTCCCGACCATCCATGACCGACACATATCGAAGGTATGGAAATGCCTTTTTCTGCCGCTCTATGCGGTCCCACCGCCCCGCCTGATAGGATGCGCGGGTATTGACTGAAAAGATGGTATCGAGCCGGGCCGGGCTCCCCAGTTGGACTTCCTTGACCTCCCCAGTCAGCGGGTCCGCCATTTCCTGACGACCCCACCAACCCAGCTTCTGTAGCGTCGGGGTCAAGTTCGCCTGGAACGTCTCCAAGGTCGTGCCATTGACGATCGCGGAATCCACCTCCGCCCGGATCGTCTCCAGCACGTCGCGCGTCATGGCCTTTGCGACGGTGAACGACCGCCCATGTTCCTCATGCCAAACGTCCTGCCACGAATAGCCGAAGGTGAAACCTTTGGATTGGAAACGGTCTACCGCTTCCCGTGGCGGCGCGACTGGTATCGACTGATCGGCCATGGTCAGGACGCCAGCAGCCGAAAGCCATTGGCGAGGGTGATGGCTTTGCCGTCCGCCAGTGTGACGATCGCCGGTGGCGTCCACCGCTTGCCTTGATAGGCCACAACGCCCGATCGGATCGCGACAAAGCCAGCAACCGCCCCGATCGCCCGATGATGGCAGACTTGGGCTAGGCAAGCGTTCACGGTGGCGGTGGCATTGAGCGTGTAATGCGCCCGGCGCTGGATGCCGTCAGCGTTCGCGACCTCATGAAACACCGTTGCCGCCCCCTCGATCGGGACAGGGGCTCGCAAGGCGATGCTATCATGCTGTCCCATTTCCGCGCCCGCTTCGACCAGCAACCCCAGTGGACTACCGCCCGCGTCATGGTCGAACCGGGGAACATCGGCGGGCGCGACAGAAAGCGTGCCGTCCGATTTTCGATAGGGCGCAACGGAAGGCCGCTGGAACGCGAAAAGGGCCGCAAAACTCACGACTGCCCCCGCACATCGATGTCACCCGCCAGCCGAGCGCCAAAGCCCGCCCGTGCCAGCCGTTCGGTCAGTGCGGCAGGGTCCATCCGCTCAATCGCATCGATCAAGGTCGCCTTGATTTCCTCCAAGCTCGACGCTTGCGCGACGATCTGCCGCACCGGGTCGAGTACCGGTTCCATCAGTTGCTCCCACCCGTCGAGCGCCTGTCCCACCGCATTATCGACGCTATCGCGGATCGCGACGGGTGCCGCATCTGCGACAGCGGCACCGCCGCCCCGAGTCCGAATTGCCGATTCAGAAGGTTTCAGAAGGTCTAAGAAGGCCACCCGACCGTTTTCCGCCCCGGTGGGGGCTGGAGGCGCCCCGACGCGCTCCTGAGCGCCGCCTAGCAGGCGATCGGCTTGCGCATCCGAAAGCATGGGGAACGCGACCGCCATCAACGCCCGCGCGCGATCCATAGGCATGGTGCCAGCCTCGACGGCCGCAGCCATTTCGCTCAGCGACGCCAGTTGTGAGCCGGTCAGCAAAGCGGGCTGGCCCACACTGGCACCGCCCACGGTCAGCTTGCGCCCACCGGGCTTGGGTGCGGGCAGGCCCGCACGGTCGCGCACCTCATCCGCATCGATCTCGACGCCAAGCGCCGCCAGCGCCGTTGCGGCCTCCGTCAGCGCCTTCACGTCCACGGCGGTAGGACGCCCGATGCGCAAGCGCGGATAGCGCCGCCGCACGCCCCGGTTGAACATCACGATCGGCTTGACGAGCTGGTCATTGAGCGTCGCGGCAACCAGTCCCGCGTCCGCCCTCTCAATGTCCTCTCTTACCCCGTCATGCACCTTGTTGCCGCCGTCACCCAAGCCGCCCTGCTTGCCATCGGTGGTGCCGGTCTGACCGAGTACGACCTTGGACAATTGCCCATCGCAATATTCCGCCTTGGACCGCCACAGGTCATTCGGAGCCGTCCCGACCTTGGGGTCAATGAACTCGACGTCCATCGTTTTGGGAAAGGCGGCCGCCGCGTCGCTGCCCAAGGTCGCCAGCGCGTCCAAAAGGACATTGATGTTGGTTTCGGTTTCGCCATTATCGTATTTGCCGATACGGAGAGGCGTTCCGTAGTTTTCGAGGAACGCGACCCAATCCTTGATCGCGTAATTCTTGAACATGTACGACCATGCCGCCGCGCGCGCGATGCCGCCACGGATCGGCAGGCCCGACTTTGCTTGATGATAATGGGTAATGAACTTGCACGGCGGCATGGGTTGCGGGCCATTGATATCCCGCAGGCAAAGGGTGGTGCCGTCCACACGATCGAACTCGAAAAATCGGGGATCGCGCCAGATGAGTTTAGCGGGCAACCACGTGGCGTCGGTGAACTCCCATATGATTTCCGTGACGCTGAAGCCCTTGCCGATCGCGTCGAGGATATTGAAAATCTCAGTCTGGATCAGGTCGCGGGTCATCCAGTCGCGGACCAACTGGGCATCGGCCTTGTCTTCCTCGCTATCGCCCGCCGCCACGACTTCGATTGGCAACTGTGCGACCTGCCGCTTTCGCGTTCCCAAGACCGATAGATAATGGAGGTCCTTTTCCTCCATCTCCTCTGCCAGTTCGAGATAACCGATGGCATCGCCCTGCTCTGCCGCCAGCAAAAGCCCAGCCAAGCGGCGGGGCGTCAACCCTTGCGCGGGATGCCCCGACAAGATGGAACGCAAGCCCATCGTCTGTGGCGCGGCGATTTCCTGAGTCAGTGTGGCGGCACGCATCGGCGTGCCGTCCAGCCGGATCAGAGCCGGGGGCGATGCCATAGATCAGCCCTGCCCGTTCACGGCGCGACGGGCCGCGTTGATGTCTTCGACCAATTGGCTCTTGCGCTGCTTGAGCTCCGCCAACTCGCGATCGATCTTGGCGAGGGCGGCATCACGGTCGGCTTGCCGCATACCGGCGTCGGCCTCCGGGAAAAGCTCGCGCACCAGGTCGGGGATCATGACCTCAATTCGATCCGCCAACAGGCAGGTCAGCGCCGCGATGTTAAGCTCGGTCGATATCTGCCGCCCCGCACCGAAACCGGGCTGCTGCTGCTGCTTCTCCAGTGTCAGAATCTGGAGACTGCCTTTGGCGTTGTTCGGCGCATCGAGATTGCTGTATTTCTCGTGCCTGCCGTAGCGAGCCCGCAACTGTGCGGTCAGTTGGGTTTTGAAAGTGCGAGCACTTTCCGCAAGACCACGGATATAGACGGCGATGATGTCGTCTGTATGAGGTGGCGCTGCCGCAACGTCATTACGCTCATATTCGAGCGTCGTAATCTGTCCTTCGACGGTCGTGATTTCGTTGCGGATGCTTTCGATCGTGCTAGCGAACGATGCGATAGCCGTCTGATGAGACATTCGGAAATCTCCATAGGTGCAAAGCCGAAAGGATGATGGCTCTGTCTGATCTATGGAGAGGGATAGGATACGTTAGGACCTGACACCTGTCAGGAAATGATTTTCAGTCAAACAACTGTGGCTGCCTATAATCATCCTCTTCACGCAAGAGGCGATATACATGGCGTTCCGAATAACCCGTTTCGCGCGCAATCTGTACGATTGTCAATGACCGCTTTCTCATCTCCAGAACGCGCGCCCTGAGTTCCGCTTGTTTAGGGATCGAAATTGCGCTGCCGCCAGCCCATGCGGCAAGGCGATCGGCGGCGTCCCGCCCGATCGCGACGCAAATCGGATGATGCGAGCCGATGGTACGCGGCACGTACAGGCCAGTACCGCCGAACTGGCGGGCAAGGTCACGGGCCGCCGCCTCGCCAATCGCATCGGCGATTTCGTCCATGGCGTCTTGGCCCGCGACCCTGTGTCGTTCAGTCATGACGAATGCCGCCAGTCCGAGTCAGAGAATGGGTGTGGAACATGCAACGGCAATCACTGCCGTTGCATCGTGGCGGCCTGTTGCCCGGTGGAAGTCCGAGACTGGGCCGATAGCTCGCCATCCTTGACCAACTCGTACAGCCGATCGATGTTCGGGCCGGTCATGCCCAGCAACGCCAGAGTGGCTTTCAGCAGGGCTTGCAGCGTATCGACGGCTTTCTTTCCTCCGTCATTGTCCGCAAGCTCATGCGCCTGGACAAGAAGGTCAGCGGCTTGCGAAACCAGCAAGTCTACATCATTGAGCGCGTTGTACGGGCTCTCGTAAGACTTGAACGTGTTATCCAGCGTATAATCTGCGAATGCCATGTCACTCTCTCCCAATATATAATTAAGCCGCCAGAGCCTCCGCAACTATCGAGGCATCAATGACGCCGCCGCCCGATAGATCGCGCATGAGTGGAATTTTATAGTCTACCAGACTACGCAGACTCCTGCTCGTCCGTGACGAAGAGTAATGCTTTATGACAGCCGAAATTGCGCGACTATCCGCAATGCCGTGCGCTTCAAGTATCATCTTTATGTCGTCATTTTCAACACAGCTATA
The DNA here is from genome assembly GCF_913062585.1 of uncultured Sphingomonas sp. Classification (GTDB taxonomy): domain Bacteria; phylum Pseudomonadota; class Alphaproteobacteria; order Sphingomonadales; family Sphingomonadaceae; genus Sphingomonas. Next base: position 66,801 of record NZ_CAJXWX010000012.1, read on the forward strand.
ATCGAACTCTTCGATATAGCGGGCACGATCCGCAACCGCGTCCGAGATAACCGACTTCTTGCCTTTGGAAGATGACAGCGCAAATTCGTTGTTGCCGACGAAGACCAAGCCTATCGGAACGGGGCCGTAGCAGCGATCCACGTCGTTCCAGTAGCGCAGGGTTTCGATAGCATCACGCGACAGGCATTGGGCTTCATCAAATATGATAGTCCGATGCGGCAGGTTGCTGGCACCCATTTGTTCAGCCCAAAGGCCGATCAATTGGGATAGCTGACGCTGCACCTGATATGTGTCATGGTACACATAGTTGTTGTAATCCGTCGTGATCTCCCGGATTGCCATAATGATCTTTTGCATGACCATACGGGCACCCATGCCGGTTTTTCCGGTGCGGTTCAGCTTAATGACAACAACATTCCCCTTCTGCTCTTCTGAAAAGGTGTTGATAGCCGTCGTCTTTCCGATGCCCGGAGGACCGGAAAAGATCGCGATACGCCGCTGCTCATGGACCTTACGAAGCATCGTAAGCATGGAGGTGCCTACGGAGGTAGGCACGAACTTAACTGTTTGCTGCAAGGCGCTTCTCCTCTGCTTCTACGATAAGGCGACGACGGCGCTTGGCGCGCTCGCTCTCTGTCATCGCGGGTGGTTGATCTTTCGCGCCTTCGATCCTTGCCCCGGCAAAGCGGCTCGCTTCGCTGGACATGTCGAGGTCGATAAGCGGCGCTGGCGCGGCACGCGTGGGCAACTGTGTGACGTTGGCGGCGTGAACCTCGGTGGGCGCGATCGGCCGCAACTGGCGGCGGCGCTGGCGAGCCGCGCGCTCATTGTCCCGCTGATCGCGGCCGGATGCGACAGCCCCCGCCAGTTCCATCGGCAGGTACGGCATATCGAGTTGCAGAACCGCCCAACCGAAGTCGGGAAGGTCCACCATCGGCAGCGCGTCCCGCTGGTAGGGGAACGCGATCGAGACGGTTTCCCCATTGGGCAGTTCGGGATGCCGATACAGCTTACCGCCGATCGATACCGCCCCGCGATCCACCCGACGCGTGTCATGGCGAGCGAACGCCGCCTCTAGCGCCAGCGGATCAACGCGAACCGGACGCCAACCGGCTTCGACCTTAGCGGCGTACCAGTCGGCTGGACTGCGGCCCTTGAAATAGCCCGACTTGATGGCGATCGTCTCGAATACTTCGATCCGCTCGTTCGCCTCGACACAGAATTGCTCGAACGTACCGTGATAAGGCTTGGGAGGCTTGCCCACGTTCTGGGTCTTTTTGTCCATGCGGTTGCCGCCAGCCCAACCCAACATCTGCGAAAATACGAAGCGGTCGAGTGTCGCGAACTTGCTTTCGATCGGCTTCGACGCGCCTGAATAGGGCTTTGCGCTGATGATCGTTCGCGCGCCGGGATCGTTGATAAGTTCCAGAGCCGCCCTGATCTTGTCGAACATCGCAAATTCGGTGCCGTTGTCGCGGTACAGCTTTTGCGGAAAGCCCCATTCGGGATGCGACACCATGGCCTTGAAGGCTTCGATTACATGTTCCTGTCGGACACCTTCACCCGGAGCCAAGAGGACGAAGTAGCGGAACACGCGATGCGTCCCCCAGTCCATGAAGGCGATCATTTTAGGCCACGTCGTCGAGCCGTCCGCGCGCCGCACGATGCAGTCGAGCGGCTTCACGTCCATCACGACGATTTCCATGGGTGCGAGGCCAGACGCATCGCGGGTGATACGCGGCTTCATATCGTCCCAGCGCTTGCGGTCGTTCTCCCGCACGTCGAGCAACCGGGCGGATTGCGCCTCCATGATGCGACGTTGCGAGACGTAGAAGGCCGGTGCGGGCAGTTCGATGCCCCGCAACCTCAGGTCGCGCTTGAACAGCGTCAGCGTGTCGCGGCGGACCTGTTCCCATCCGGCGCGTTGCGCCGGGGAAGCCCATACGCGACGTATCAGCAGGTCGATTTCGTCGCTGATCGCCGCCAGTTCATCGGTGGGCCGCTTCGACGCGATCCACGCCGCATCGAATTGCCGCGACACCCACACGCGACGAACGCCCGCGTCAGACGGCAGCTTGCGCGCCAGGGCGTTGCTATCGCCGCCCGACCGTTCCAGCCGCTCTATCCAACGGTAGATGGTGCGGACCGGCTCGTTCCACTTGGTCGAGGCGCGAAGGACTTCCGCCTTGCGCTCCGGCGATCCGCGGGGCGCTTCGATCGCCTCTTGGATGACCCGATAGCGATAGTTCGCGCGCTCGCCTTGATTCGGCGCTGGACGATAGCCGCAACCGATCGCGGGCAGCGGCAGGTCATCGCCCCAATAAGCTTCCTGTATCGGCAGTGGCAGGCTGGATAGAGCAATCTCATGCCGCTTTCCGGCCTTTCCGCCGCGCCCCTCAACATGACGGACCCGCATTCCGGTAGCGTCAAGCATTGCTCTCCGAGCACGCTTCCTTGCAGCCTGTTCGCTGATGCCTGCGAGTTGCGCCAACTCGCTGATGGTCAACCAGTGTTCAGCGCCACTCATATTAGGCGGCACTTTTCGAACTGGCGGCAACGATGCGAGCGCGCAACTCGATCGCTTTAGGGCCGGGATTTTTGCCTTGCAGAACCTTCCAAGCCCGACCGGGCTCTACGCCGTTAGACCGGCACCACCCTCCAAGTGTCCCACCGTTCAGAATGAAAGCTGCTCGAACAGCTTGCAGAATGTTTGGCAGTGGTTGCATACCCCGCGCCATGGCAAAGCCTCATAAAACCGATGCTTCAGTGTATGCGAACTTTGCAAGCGATTTGTCAACATCGTTTGCAAGGCTGTTGCCCAAATCTGCCGATGACGTAGCTGACTTCCTATATGCAGCAGGCGTTGCCCTCGCTCAGAGGGAGGCTGATTTAGCGCGAACGTTGAGGGTTTCCCGTGCAACGGTTTCGAGTTGGAAGGCACGGGGTGCCATCCCTCCGACGCACCTCGACTGGTTCAGCAACGAGTTTGCTTACGCCGTACTGACTGCCCCACCAGCCCCCCAGTTCGATTTACGACATGCTGGCGTTCGAATTGCTATCCGGCTGATTCAGCAATCCGCCTTCAACCCGTTCGGTTTGCGGGGGCTGTCCGACTCAGAGGCGGCGGATATTTGCGCTGCGTATTTGGGGGGGCTTGCCCGCCTTGGGTTGTTCGTTGCGTGGCGGTTAGGTGTGTCGGATACCGACGATCCCGAGCAGCCAACAATTGATACCTTGGGGGCTATCGCGCGGTCGATTGCTCCCCGAATGATGTTTCATACATCGGTTTCGCAAGAGGTTTCGCAATCTGGCGAACTTTAAGGAAAAACCGCGCATTTCAGCGGCTTTTGATTGCGAAACCCAATTACATAGAGATTGGCACCGATACCCTCTTAGGATGGCGGATTTGCGCGGTTTTTCTGAAAATTTGAGGTTTCCTCACCGCAATCGTTAGTGCCAATCTCAAAAAACCGCTCCACCGGCCGGCTTATCGTCCGTACAGGCGAGCGAGCGTGGTAGCGTGGGGAAATCGGTGATGGGCAAGATGATGATCGCACTGGCGTTGCTGGGCACCGCCGCCCCGACTTGGGCGCAGGACGTGGCGAGCAAGGCGACGACCGCCGATTACGAATTCGGCTATGCCTATCCGGCGGCCGCCGCGCGGGTGCCGGGGTTGAAGGCATGGCTGGACGCCGACCGTGCCCGGCTTCGCGCCAAGACCGCCCGCGACGGCACGGCGGCGCGGCGCGATGCGGCGAAGTCGGGCTTCCCCTATCGCCGCTACTCCTATGACCAGACCTGGAAGCTGGTGACGCAGACGCCACGCTTCGTCAGCCTGTCGGGCGACAGCTATGACTATACCGGCGGTGCGCATGGGGCGCCCGCCTCCTACGGCCTGGTCTGGGACAAGGCGGCGGGGCAGCGGCTGGCGCCCAAGGCGCTGTTCACCTCGGTCGCGGCGCTTCAGGCGGCGACGCGGACCGACTATTGCGCGCGGTTGAAGGCCGAGCAGCGGCGGCGTAACCAGGGGAGCGTGTCGGACATGAACATCTGTCCGCCGGTCAAGGATTTGACCCTGTTGCTGGGCTCCACCGATGGCCGGGCGATCAACCGGATCGGGCTGATCGCCGACCCTTATGTCGCGGGCTCCTATGCCGAGGGGGCCTATGAGGTGACGTTGCCGGTGACGCGTGCGATCCTCGCGGCGGTGAAGCCTGCCTATCGCACGGCCTTTGCGGTGCAGCGGTGACCGGGCCGCACCGCGAACGGCATCGGATCGACCGGGCCGGATGGCTGCGCGCGTCGGTGCTGGGGGCCAATGACGGTCTGTTATCGACCGCCAGCCTGGTCGTCGGCGTGACCGCCAGCGGCGCGGATCGCTCGGCGATCCTGGTGGCGGGGCTGGCCGGGCTGGTCGCGGGCGCCTTTTCGATGGCGGCGGGCGAATATGTCTCGGTCAGCTCGCAGGCCGATCTGGAAGCGGCCGATCTGGCGCGGGAAAAGGCCGAACTGGCGGACGATCCGGCTGCGGAGGAAGCGGAACTGGCAGCGATCTACCACGCGCGGGGTTTGAGCGAGCCGACCGCGCGGGCCGTCGCGCGGGAATTGATGGCGGGCGATGCGCTTGCCGCCCATGCCCGCGACGAACTGGGCATCACCGATGAAGGCGCCGCGCGCCCGGTCCAGGCGGCGCTGGCGTCGGCCGCGTCCTTCTCGGTGGGGGCGGCGGTGCCGCTGTTGCTGGCCATCCTGGTCCCGCACGATGCAGCGCTGCCGGGGACCGTGGCGGGCGTACTGGTCTGCCTCGCAGTGCTGGGCGCGGTCAGCGCGACGGCGGGCGGGGCGAGCAAGACGAGCGGCGCGGTGCGCGTCCTGATCTGGGGCGCGCTGGCCATGTCGGCGACGGCGGCGATCGGGCATCTGGCGGGAACGGCGTTGTAGGGCGGACTGGCATCTATAAGCCTGCCCTTTCACTCCCCCTTCTATAAGGAGCAATGGATTGGGCAGGCTTCTGAAGCGTCATTTTTGACGCCGCCCGCGCCCCTTGGTCATCGGGTCGGGCTTTTTGGGCGGCACCCAGCCTTCGGGCCGCTCGGGGCGGGACTGGCTGGTGCCCAGCCCCATGGCGCCCGGTTGCTGGCGGGTGAGGCCGCTGGTGTCGACGTCCGCATCCGCCGCCCCGCCGCGCAGCAGGGTGATGCGGTCGCGCAAGGCCCGTGCTTCCTCGAAGTCCAGGCGCTCGGCGGCCGCTTCCATCTGGCGGCGCAGCTCTTCGATATTCGGGCCGGTCATGGACCGGTCAACGCCTCAGGCGGCGATGCGTGCCGCCTCGGTCTCGGCGATCCAGCCGCCGCCCAGCACCCGGTCGCCATCGTACAGCACGGCCGCCTGGCCCGGCGACACGCCATATTCGGGTGCGTCGAAGACCAGCCGATCGCCGACCATGTGCGCGGGCACGGGCTTGGCCATCGAGCGGACCTTGGCGAAGAGCGGACCGTCCAGCGGCCCCAGCACGTTCATGCCGGTCAGCCGCGCCGCCTCCACCGCCAGCGCGGTGCGCGGGCCGACGACGACGCGTTTCGTCTCGGGCTCCAGCCGCACGACATAGAGCGGCTCGGGGCTGCCGCCGATCTCCAGCCCGCGCCGCTGGCCGACCGTGTAATGGATCAGCCCGCGATGCTCGCCCAGCTTCACGCCGGACAGATCGACGATATCGCCGCGCGTATCCGATTCCGGACGCAATTTCTTGACCAGCCCGGCATAGTCGCCGTCCGGCACGAAGCAGATGTCCTGGCTGTCCGGCTTGGCCGCGACGCCAAGCCCCAGCTCGGCGGCGATCTCGCGCACCCGCGACTTCGGCAGCGCGCCGAGCGGGAAGCGCAGGAAGTCGAGCTGGCCTTGCGTCGTCGCGAACAGGAAATAGCTCTGGTCGCGCGCCGGATCGGCCCCGCGATGCAGCTGCGCGCCGCCCCCGCCCCCGCCGCCGCTCATGCCCTCGACCCGGCGGACATAATGGCCGGTCGCCAGGCAATCCGCACCCAGGTCGCGGGCGAGCTTCAGCAGGTCGGTGAATTTCGGCCCCATATTGCACTGGACGCAAGGGATGGGGGTGCGCCCGGCCAGATATTCGTCGGCGAAGCGATCGACCACCTGGGTGCGGAAACTGTCCTCATGGTCGAAGACATAATGCGCGATGCCCAGCCGGTCGCAGACCGCGCGCGCGTCGCGAATGTCGCGGCCCGCGCAACAGGCCCCGGCGCGGCCCACCGCCTCGCCATGGTCATAGAGTTGCAGCGTGACGCCGATCGTCTCGGCCCCGGTGGCATGGGCGAGCGCGGCCACCACCGAACTGTCGACGCCGCCCGACATCGCCACCACGATGCGCCGCGCCCGGGGATCGCCCCCAAGCTGAAAATCCACCATCTGCTCCATGGGGCGCTCCATACGCCTTTCCGCCCGCGCTTGCAAAGAAGCGGAGCCGGAAACGGGCGGGGCGACCGATGCAGCGGCGTGACAGGTGTGTGGAAAAAAGGCGACCTGCTTTCCGGCCTTTACCCGGCTTTCATATCCGACCGATAACAGGGGGGCTCACCAGTCGGGATTGGATCGCGCTTTTGGACCTCAGCTTCAACCGGTTTGATCGGGATACCGAACTCACGGTGTTGCCGCTCGACCTGGCGGTGCTGATGGTCGTCGCGACCGCGCGGCAGGCCGCCAGCCGGACCGCCGCGGTCCAGGCCGGATTTACCCGCGATGCCCCTGCCACCAGCCTGTTCGCCCCGATCGACGGGGCGTTCAACGGGCCTATGGCACGGGCCCTCGCACGGTGGGGCAGGCATGAATGACGCGTTAACCTTTCGATTTTAGGCGATGTTCAAGGGCCCGTGATATGAAGGGCCAACAGACGACATGGGGTAGGGAGCCCCAGTGAGGTTGCATGATGATCGAGAACCAGAAGATCCGTCCAACAAAGGTTATCGGGCCACTCGGCGAACCGCTGACGCTCGAAAGCCTGCCCCCGCCCAGCACCACCCGCTGGGTCGTCCGTCGCAAGGCGGAGGTGGTCGCGGCCGTCAATGGCGGCCTGCTGTCGGTGGACGAGGTGTGCGAGCGCTATGGCCTGACCGTCGAGGAATTCGCCGGGTGGCAACGCGCGATCGACCGGTCGGGCATGCCCGGCCTGCGCGTCACCCGCATCCAGCATTATCGCTCGCTCTACGAACGCCAGCAAAAATACTGAAGGCCCGATAAAAACGATCGCATCATTGACTTTGTGAAAACGGTTCATCGAATCGACGGTACGGGGACGGAACAATAACCGGTATTCGCACGTCTTTCCCCCGTGTCCCGCTCGCGGGCCCAACGGAGGGAAAGACAATGGGTATTATCCTGTGGCTTATCGTCGGTGGTGTCATTGGCTGGCTGGCCAGCATCATCATGCGTACTGATGCTCAGCAGGGCATCTTCCTGAACATCGTCGTCGGCGTGGTCGGCGCATTCATCGGCGGCCTCATCTTCGCCGGTGGTTCGATCAACAACGCTGGTCTGACGCTGACCTCGTTCCTCGTTTCGCTGCTGGGCGCCGTCGTCCTGCTGGCGATCGTGAACCTCGTTCGTCGCGGTCGGGTGCGCTAAGCACTCACACGCTCAGAGCGGAGCCAGAAAGGGCCGTCCGGGAAACCGGGCGGCCTTTTTGCTGTTTCGGGTATGGTGAAAGGGGCCGCACACATAGCGGCGCGGCCCCGATCCGTATCAGCCCAGCAGGAAGCGGACCGAGACGTTGACGGTCACGTCGCGTTCGCCCGGCGCGATGCTGGTCTTTTCCATGGCGTCGCTACGGGCCGCCATCGCGCGGATCATCATCGGGCGTTCCGGGCCGCCGGCATCGGCGCCATTCTCGGTGATCGACACGATCCGCACGACCCGCATCCCCGCCGCCTTGGCATAGAGTTCGGCCCGGGCGCGGGCGCGCTGGATGGCGTCGGTCCGGGCCTCGTCCAGCGCGGCGTCGGGCTTGTCGATCGACAGATTGGGGCCGTCGATCTGGTTCGCCCCCTGCGCGACCAGCGCATCCAGGATGCTGCCCGACTTGGCGACGTCGCGGAATCGGATGCTGAGCGTGTTGGTCGCCTGATAGCCGGTGATCGTCGGCGGGACATTCTCTCCATAGCGATATTGCGGCTGGAGTTGGACGGTCGCGGTCTGCAGGTCGCGGTCGGCAACCCCGGCGCGCTTCACCGCCGCCAGGACGCGCGCCATGCGCTGGGCATTGTCGCTCAGCGCGGCGGCGGCGGTCGTCGCCTGGCTGACCACCCCGGCGCGAATCGTCGCCAGGTCGGGCACGCGGGTCGTGCGCCCCTCGGCCGAGATGTCGAGGATCGTGCCCGTAGCGGGGATCAGCGGCTCGACGGTGGTCGGCGTGGGCGCCGCCTGGGCCAGTGCCGCGCCGGGCAGCAGCGCCGCCGGTGCCAGCGTGACGGCGAGCAGGAACTTGTTCATCATCTTCTCCCTTCGATGAGGCCAATGCTTTGGCGAGCCTCGGCAAAACGTGCGATGAACGCGCCGGAATCATCTTAGAGCCGCCTCAATTCGGGCGTAGGCAAAGATACTTGTACCTAGTGATATATTTCTATAACACAGCGGCGATGGGTGCATCCTGTGCGCTATTTCGCGCAATGGGAATGCGGGACGGGGATCGGTGACGAACATGAATTACGAGACGGGCGCGATCGGTGGCGGGCATCAGCTGGGTCTGGAAGGCCCCGTGCCCCAGCGGCGGCGCCGCTGGATCGGCGTGGTCGTCGCAGTCATCGTGGTGGCCGTGCTCGGCTGGATGTTCTTCGCCCCCAAGAAGCATGACGCGGGGCAAGGCGCCGGTGCGGGGACGCAGGTGCCCAACATCACCGTCGTCGTGCCGGGCCAGCAGGCGGTCAGCCGTGTGATCTCGGCCACCGGCACCCTGGCCGCGCGCCGCGAAATGCCGGTCGGCGTGGCGGGCGAGGGCGGGATGATCACCCGCGTCCTGGTCGAGCCGGGCCAGTGGGTCCGCGCCGGGCAGGTGCTGGCCACCGTCGACCGGTCGGTCCAGACCCAGACCGCGTCCGCGCTGAACGCCCAGATCGCGGTGGCGCAGTCGGACCAGCGGATCGCGCAGGCCGAACTCGATCGCGCCCAGCAGCTGGTTGATCGCGGCTTCATCTCGAAGGCCGATCTTCAGCGTCGCGCGGCGACCCGCGATGCCGCCGCCGCGCGCGTCCGCCAGGCCCAGGCCTCCTATAAGGAAGCGCTGGCCCGTAACGGTCGCCTCGACATCCGCGCGCCCGCCGAAGGCCTGATCCTGACCCGTGCGGCCGAGCCGGGCCAGATCGTCAGCTCGGGCTCGGGCGTGCTGTTCCGCATGGCGATGGGCGGCCAGATGGAGCTGCGCGCGCAGCTGGCCGAAACCGATCTGGTCGGCCTGGCCGTGGGTTCGCCCGCGACCGTGACGCCGGTCGGCGGCGACAAGAGCTTCCAGGGGCAGGTGTGGCAGGTGTCGCCGGTCATCGACCCGCAGACACGGCAGGGCGTGGCACGCATCGCCCTGTCCTATGACCCGGCGCTGCGCCCGGGCGGCTTTGCGGCGGCGACGATCCGTGGCGGTGCGGGCCATGCGCCGGTCCTGCCGGACTCGGCGATCCAGAGCGACGACAAGGGCAGCTTCGTCTATATCGTGGGCCCCGACAACAAGGTGGCGCGTCGCGACATCAAGATCGGGCAGGTGTCGGATAGTGGCGTGACCATCGCCTCCGGCCTGACCGGCAACGAGCGGGTGGTGCGCTCGGCGGGCGGCTTCCTGGCGGCGGGCCAGCTGGTTCGTCCCATCCTGGCTGGCTCGGAGGCCAAGTAAGATGAGTTTCCGCAACATCTCGGCCTGGGCGATCCGGAACCCCGTTCCGCCGATCGTCCTGTTCGTCGCGCTGACGCTGGCGGGGATCGTCAGCTTCATGCGGATGGACGTGAACAACGACCCCGATATCGACTTCCCGATCGTCGTCGTCGTCGTCAGCCAGCCGGGCGCGGCGCCGACCGAACTGGAGACGCAAGTCACCCAGCGGGTCGAGGCGGCGCTCAGGAACTTGCAGGGCGTCGACCAGATCACCTCGACCGTGACCGAGGGCCAGTCGCAGACCCTGGTCCAGCTCGATATCGGCACGCCGATCGACCGCGCGGTCAGCGATGCGCGCGACGCGATCACCCAGATCCGCTCGATGCTGCCCGACGGCATTCTCGAGCCGCAGGTCATTCGCGTCGATTCGACCGATAACGACCTGGCCAGCTATTCGGCGGTCGCGTCCAACATGACGCCCGAACAGCTCAGCTGGTATATCGACAACAATGTCACCAAGGAGCTGTTGTCGGTTCCGGGGCTGTCCAAGGTCATCCGCAATGGCGGCGTAACGCGCGAGATCCGCGTGATCCTCGACCCGCTGAAGCTGCAGGCGCAAGGGCTGACCGCCAGCGAGGTCAATGCGCAGCTGCGCATGACCAACCTGAACGCCGCCGGTGGCCGTGCCGAGATCGCCGGCACCGAACAGGCGGTCCGCGTGCTGGGCAATGCGCGCAATGCCTATGACCTGGGCCAGACCCAGATCAACGTGCGCGGCGGCCGTACCGTGCGGCTGGCCGACATCGCCACCGTGCGCGACCTCTATGCCGAGCGGCGCTCGCAGGCGGCGGTCAATGGGCAGCAGGTCATCAGCTTCGACTTCCAGCGCGCGAAGGGCGCCTCGGACGTCAGCGTCTATAACGGCGCGGTCGAGAAGCTGAAGGCGCTGGAAAAGCGCAATCCGGAGGTGCACTTCGTCCTCCGCTCGAACAGCGTGAAATATACCGAGGCGCAATATGAAAGCGCCATCCATGCGATGATCGAGGGCGCGGTGCTGGCCGTCATCGTCGTCTTCATCTTCCTGCGCGACTGGCGCGCGACGGTGATCTCGGCGCTGGCCATCCCGCTGTCTGCGATCCCGGCCTTCTGGTTCATGGACCTGCTGGGCTTCACACTGAACCAGATGACGCTGCTGGCGCTCAGCCTGGTGGCGGGCGTGCTGGTCGACGATGCGATCGTGGAGATCGAGAATATCGTGCGCCATATGCGCATGGGCAAATCCGCCTATCAGGCGTCGATCGACGCGGCGGACGAGATCGGGCTGGCGGTGCTGGCCACCACCATGGCGATCGTCGCGGTGTTCCTGCCCGTCGCGCTGATGCCGGGCGTGCCGGGCCAGTATTTCAAGAATTTCGGTCTGACCGTCGTCGTCTCGGTGCTGATGAGCCTTGCCGTCGCGCGTCTCATCACGCCGATGATCGCCGCCTATTTCCTGAAGTCGGCGGGTCACGCCAGCCATGGCGAGGGGCGTCTGATGGACGCCTATATGGCGACGCTGCGCTGGTCGTTGCGCTATGACCGGCCGACCGATGGGGTGCGGCGCGGCGTCGTGCGGCGCTTCTTCGGCCGGTTCCGCGACCATCGCCTGTGGGTGATCGGCATCGGCTTCGGCGCCTTCGCCCTGACCGTGGCGATGTTCGCGATCATCCCCAAGACCTTCCAGCCGCCGCAGGACAATGACCAGGCGGTCGCCAAGATCGAGATGGTGCCGGGCACGACCCTGGGCCAGACCGATCAGGTCGTGCGCCAGGTCGCGGCCTTCCTGAAGAAGCAGCCGGACGTCGAATCGGTCTATTCGCGCACCGGGGTCGGCAATGGCCGCGTGGTCGCGACGCTGAAGGAGGATCGCTCGATGAAGAGCACCGACTTCGAACGCTCGCTGGCGCCGGAACTGGCCGCGATCCCCGATGCGCGCGTGACTTTTCAGTCGCAATTCGGCTGGGGCTCGAGCGGGCGCGACCTGACCATCACGCTGGGCGGTGACGATCCGGCCGTGCTGCGCGACACCGCGAACAAGATCGTGCAGCAGATGGGCACGCTGCCCGGCCTGATCGCGCCGCGTATCGTCGGCAATGTCGATCGGCCGGAAATCGTCATCCGTCCGCGCCTCGACCTCGCCGCCAATCTGGGCGTGACGACCCAGGCGCTGTCGAGCGCGATCCGCATCGCGACGCTGGGCGATATCGACCAGAACTCGGCGCGCTTCTCGCTGTCCGACCGTCAGGTGCCGATTCGCGTCGCGCTGGACCAGAATGCCCGCGCGCGCATGTCGACGATCCAGAACCTGCCGGTGCAGACCCAGACCGGCGGCTCGGTGCCCTTGAGCGTCGTGGCGGACATCGGGCTGGGTGCAGGCCCGACCCAGATCGACCGCGTGAACCAGCGGCGGCAGGTGACGGTCGGCGCCGACCTGGCCAAGGGCGTCATCAGCGGCGATGCGATGAAGAAGGTTCATGACCTGCCGATCATGAAGAACCTCCCCATGGGCGTCAGCGAGATGGTGCTGGGTCAGGCCAAGATGCAGGCGGAGATGATGAAGAACTTCTTCACCGCCATCATCTCGGCGGTGTTTCTGGTCTTTGCGGTGCTGGTGCTGCTCTATCGCCGCTTCCTGCCGCCCTTCGTCAACATGGCCTCGCTGCTGCTCGCGCCGCTGGGCGGGTTGCTGGCGCTGTATTTCAGCGGCAATCCGCTGTCGCTGCCGGTCTATATCGGGTTGCTGATGCTGCTCGGCATCGTCGCCAAGAACTCGATCCTTCTGATCGACTTCGCGCTGGAGGAGATCGCGAAGGGTGTGCCGATCCGCGAAGCGGTGCTGGATGCGGGTCACAAGCGCGCCCAGCCGATCGTGATGACCACGGTCGCGATGGTCGCGGGCATGATCCCGACCGCATTGTCGCTGGGCGGCGACGGATCGTGGCGTAGCCCGATGGGCGTGACCGTGATCGGCGGCCTGACCCTGTCGACGGTGCTGACCCTGTTGATCGTGCCTGCCGCGTTCAGCCTGGCGGTGGGCGTCGAGCGCTGGATCGGCCCGCGCCTGGGCAAGCGACTGCTGACCTACAAGCCCGGCGACGAGCTCGGCGGCGGGCCGGTGATCGAGGGGCCGGCCGGTGGGCCGGCCTTGCCGCCCGCGACCGGCAAGCTGGGCTACGATCCGGCGGAGTGAAATCCTCCCCGGAACGGGGAGGGGGACCGCCGCAAAGCGGTGGTGGAGGGGGATAGCCGCAAGGGGTGCCCAATGGGGATGCCCCCCTCCGTCAGGGCTTGCGCCCTGCCACCTCCCCTTGCAGGGGAGGAATGGAAAGCGCCCCGTTTCGTTACGCTCGGGAAAGATTCTTCTTGAACAAAGTCGCGTCCCGCGAATTGTCATGGGTGATGGAACTCGCAATGCGATTGGGGGGTAGCCAGCCCGTTCCAGCCGCCCTGCGAAAGATGCGGGCGGTGGCGACCGGGCTGTTGGTCAGCATGGCGGCGCTGTATCTGGTGTCGCGCACGATGCAGCCGGTCCATCCCGCATGGGGTTATGTCCGATCCTTTGCCGAGGCGGCGATGGTCGGTGGACTGGCCGACTGGTTCGCCGTCACCGCGCTGTTCCGCCATCCGCTGGGCCTGCCGATCCCGCACACCGCGATCGTGCCGCGCAACAAGGACCGGATCGGCGACACGCTGGCCAATTTCCTGCGCACCAATTTCCTGATCCCGCGCGTCGTGGCGCGTCGGATGCACCGGCTGGACGTGGCGGGTGCCGCCGGCCGCTGGCTGGCGCAGCCGCCGCAGGAGGGTGGGCGAATCCGTCGGGGGGCCTCGCGCCTGTTTGCCGAGATGCTGACCGCCTTCGATCCGCAGCGGCTGGGCGGCATGGTCAAGGCGGGGATCGCCGGGCGGCTGCGCGCGACCGAGGTGTCGCCGATCCTGGGCCAGTTGCTCAAGGCCAGCATCGCGCAGGGACGGCACCTGCCGCTGCTCGACTCCGTCCTGCGCTGGGCGGCGTCGGCGCTGGATGCCAATGAGGCGATCGTGCGCAACATGGTGCATGAGCGGGCCGGGGCGATCCTGCGCTGGACCGGGCTGGACGAGACGCTGGCCGACAAGCTGATCGACGGGCTGCACAAGCTGCTCCACGATGTCGCCGAGGATCGCGAGCATCCGCTGCGCCAGAAGATCGAGGAGGGGCTCGATCGCCTCGCCTGGGACCTGCAATATGACCGCCGGACCCGCGAGCGGGTGGAGGCGATGAAGGCCGAGCTGATCGCCAACCCGGCGATGCAGCGCTGGCTGGACGGCCTGTGGGAACAGGCGCGTGAGGCGCTGCTGCGCATGGCCCGAGATCCGCAGGCGGTGACCGCCGGACGGCTGGGCGAGACGCTGCGCCAGCTGGGCCAGACGCTTCAGGACAATCCCCGGCTGGCCGCGACGATCAACCGCTTCGTGCGTCGTGCCGTCGCCGGGATCGCGGCGGATTATGGCGATGGCATCGTCCGGCTGGTGTCGGAAACGGTGCGCGGCTGGGACGCCGATACCGTGACGGCGCGGCTGGAGAATGCGGTGGGTCGCGACCTGCAATATATCCGGATCAACGGGACGCTGGTCGGCGGCAGCGTCGGCCTGATCCTGCATCTGCTGGATCGTCTGCTATGAAAACGTCACTTGTTCGTCTAATTAATGCGGTCAGTCGATTCGTCGCGGATAGGAAGCGCCTTGTCGATGCCCCCGCTTTCCCGCAAAGAGGCAGGTGATGAACGCCAAGGCCGATTATCAGCACGATGCGGCAGACGGTGGGGCCCTGCGCTTCACCGGCAGCCTGTCGCTGGCGACGCTGGGCGACCTGCCCGAGCGGCTGGATCGCGAGGATGCGGCCGTCCGGCGGATCGACCTGTCGCAGGTCGAGCGGATCGACACGGTCGGCGCCTGGCTGATCCACCGTTTCGCCGCGCGCAACCAGGCCGAGATCGAGGGGCTGGACGACGACCAGCGGCATCTGTTCTCCAAGGTCACGGAGGCGGACCAGCCGGTCGCCATGCGGCCCAAGGCGATCAGCCCCTTTTCGCGCGTGGCAGGCGAGGTCGGCGACGCGGTCGTCACCGCTTTCCAGACGCTCTACGGTCTGCTCGGCTTTCTCGGCGCCACCACGCTTGCCGGGCTGGCCGTGATCCGGCACCCGCGCCGTTTCCGCTTCAACGCGGTGGTGCATGAGTTCGAGACGGTCGGCGTCTCCGCGCTGGGCATCATCGGTCTGATGAGCTTCCTGATCGGCATCGTGATCGCGCAACAGGGCGCGGTGCAGCTTCGCCAGTTCGGTGCGGAGGTCTTCACCATCAACCTGGTCGGCCGCCTGACGCTGCGCGAGCTGGGCGTGCTGATGACCGCGATCATGGTCGCGGGGCGGTCGGGCTCGGCCTTTGCGGCGCAGCTCGGCACGATGAAGCTGACGGAAGAAATCGACGCGATGCGCGTCATCGGCGTGTCGCCGATGGAGGCGCTGGTCGTGCCGCGCACCTTGGCGGCGGTGACGCTGATGCCGCTGCTCGGCTTTTATTCCTCGCTGATCGCCATCATCGGCGGCGGCTTTCTGGCGGCGGTGTCGCTGGGCATTCCGCCCGTCACCTTCGTCTCGCGCATCCGCGAAGTCGTGCCGATCACCGACCTGTATGTCGGCCTGATCAAGGCGCCCGTCTTCGGCGCGATCATCGCGATCGCGGGCTGCTTCCAGGGGATGCAGGTCAAGTCCGACGCCGAACAGGTCGGCCTGCGCACCACCGCCGCAGTGGTGCAGGCGATCTTCCTGGTGATCGTGCTCGACGCGTTCTTCGCGGTCTTCTTTACCTGGATCGGATGGGATTGATGGCCGAGCAGGAGGATATCCTCATCCACATCCGGGGCCTGCGCAACAGCTTCGGCGAGCAGGTCATCCATGACGGCCTCGACCTCGACGTGCATCGCGGTGAGATTCTGGGCGTGGTCGGCGGGTCGGGCACCGGCAAGTCGGTGCTGATGCGCACGATCATCGGCCTGCAGACGCCTGACGCGGGCGACATCACCGTGTTCGGTGAACCGACCATCGGCCGCGACGCGACCGAGGCGGTCGATGTGCGCAAGCGCTGGGGCGTGCTGTTCCAGGGCGGGGCGCTGTTTTCGACGCTGACCGTTGCCGAGAATGTCGCGGTCCCGTTGCGCGAATTCTACCGCGAGCTGCCCCAGGCGCTGATGGACGAGATCGCGTCCTACAAGGTCGTGATGACCGGCCTGCCTGCCGATGCGGGGCCCAAATATCCGGCCGAGCTTTCGGGGGGCATGAAGAAGCGGGCAGGGCTGGCGCGTGCGCTGGCGCTCGACCCGGAACTCCTGTTCCTCGACGAGCCGACCGCGGGCCTCGATCCGATCGGCGCGGCGGCGTTCGACCAGTTGATCGCCTCGCTCCAGAAGACGCTGGGGCTGACCGTCTTCCTGATCACCCATGACCTCGATACGCTCTATGCGATCTGTGACCGGGTGGCGGTGCTGGCCGACAAGAAGGTGATCGCGGTCGGCACGATCGACGAGCTGATCGCGCTCGACCATCCGTGGATCGAGGAATATTTCAAGGGCCCGCGCGGCCGCGCCGCCATCGCCGCGAAGGACGAGGTCGCCGATATCCGGCCCCGTTCGGCCGATGCCGACGCCGCGCGCCACCCCACCGAAGTCGAAACCCACGCCACCGGCCAGCATAGCCAGGGGAGTGCGGCCGATGCCCATGCGAGAGGCGAAGCAGGGACACGCTGATGGAAACCCGTTCGAACCACGTCCTAGTCGGCTCTGTCGTGCTGATCCTGCTCGCAGTGCTGGCCATCTTCACCGTCTGGATCGCCCGTCTGGGCGGCACGTCGGAGAAGGAATATGACATCTTCTTCCGCCAGTCGGTGGATGGCTTGGCCAAGGGCTCGGCGGTCACCTATTCGGGTGTGCCCTCGGGCCAGGTGAAGGAAATCGCGCTGTGGCGCCCCGATCCGCAGTTCGTGCGGGTGCGCGTCGCAGTCAACGACCAGACGCCGATCCTGCAGGGCACGACCGCGTCCATCTCGGCCAGCTTCACGGGTACCAGCACCATCTCGCTGGACGGCGCACGCAAGGGTGCACCGCCGATCACCTGCCCGACGCCCGAGAACCGGACCGTCTGCCCCTATGGCGTGCCGGTCATCCCGACCAAGCAGGGCGGCATCGGCGCGATCCTGAACTCCGCGCCGCAGCTGCTGGAGCGGTTGTCGACCCTGACCGAGCGGCTGACCGGCCTGCTCTCGGATCGTAACCAAGCGTCGATCGCGGGTATCCTCGACAATACCAACCGCCTGACCGATGCGCTGGCCGATCGCGGGCCCGAGATCGCGGCGACGCTGGCCCAGACCCGCGTGGCGATCCAGCAGGCGGGCGACGCGGCGCAGTCGATCGGCCAGCTGGCGGCGACCACCAACGGCATCCTGGCCGAGGATGTGAAGCCGACGATCGCCAATCTGAACCGTACGATCGCCTCGGCGCAGAAGAGCGCGGACACGCTGAATGCGGCGATCGGCGATGCGCGGCCGGGCCTGCAGACCTTCTCGAAGCAGACCGTGCCGGAGGTGGATCGTCTGGTGAAGGACCTGCGCGTGATGACCCAGTCGCTGTCGGCAGTCGCCGAAAAGGTCGACCAGCAGGGTGCAGGGTCGCTGATCGGGCAGCAGAAGCTGCCGGACTATAAGGGCAAGTGAGGAAGCCGATGAGGACCGTCATGAAGACTCCGCTGATCGTGATGCTCGCATCGCTTCCGCTCGCCGGCTGCATCAGCTTCGGTGCCAAGCCGCCGCCCTCGCTGCTGACGCTTCAGGCGCAGTCGGCACCCATGGTGGGCCAGACCCAGGATTCGGGGCCCGGCAAGTCGATCACGATCCAGGTGCCGTCGTCGCCGCAGGAACTGGCGACCGCGCGCGTGCCGGTGCAGGAGACGCCGACCAGCATCGCCTATGTGAAGAACGCGCAATGGGCCGAGCCGCCGACGCGGCTGTTCGCGCGGCTGGTGGCCGATACCATGACCGCGCGGGTCGGCCGGGTGGTCCTCTCGGCGCGCGACTCGATCGGCGATCCGGGCGACCGGCTGGGCGGCGAGCTGCGCCAGTTCGGCATGGACGCGACCCGGCGCGAGGCCATCGTGATGTTCGACGCCGCGCTGCAGCGCAATGGCCAGACCGGGATCGAAAAGCGCCGCTTCGAGGCCCGCGTGCCGGTCGGCCGCATCGACGCCGACAGCGTCGGCCCGGCGCTGAACCAGGCGGCCAACCAGGTCGCGCAGCAGGTTGCGGACTGGGTGGGGCGGTAAGACAGGTTGATCCTCCCCTGTAAGGGGAGGTGGCAGGCCGGAGGCCTGACGGAGGGGTGTCCCCCCTATCGAGAGCGGGACACCCCTCCACCATGCTGCGCATGGTCCCCCTCCCCTTGCAGGGGAGGAATTTTCTGGCGGCGGCGGGAACCAAATCGCTCTGAAAACGTGCTCGCCGAAATGACGGAAATCTATCGCATCCGTCACAATTTGCGACATAATCACACTGGACGGGGCGGTAAGCGCGCGGCACGTTCGCGCCCATGAAGCCTCGCAACTGCGTCCTTCTTTTGGCCCCAGCCATCACGCTGGCGGCCCTGTCGGCCTGTACGGTCGGTCCCGATTATCGCCCAGCCGCACCGGATGCGCTGGGCGTGCCCGCCAGCTGGTCGGTGCCCGCCGCCAATGCCCAGGCGCAGGATCTGAGCCGCTGGTGGCGCTCGTTCAACGATCCGCTGCTCGCCGAACTGGTCGAGCGGGCGGTGGTCGCCAATACCGATGTGGTGCAGGCCATCGCCCGGCTGCGTCAGGCGCGCGAAAGCCTGGTCCAGAGCCGCGCGACGTTGCTTCCCAACGTCTCGGGTTCGACCGGCTATCAGCGCAACGAAAATCTGCGCGGCGGCGGGCGCAGCTTCACTTTGCCCGACGGTACGGTGGTCGATACCGGCGGGGGTGGCAGCAACAGCTTCACCCTGGGCTTGTCGGCCAGCTATCAGGTCGGCCTGTTCGGTGAGATCCGCCGTACGGTCGAGGCCAGCCGGGCGACCTATGAAGGTGCCGGGTTCACCTATGCCGCCACGTTGCTGACCGTGGAAAGCGAACTGGCGCGCAACTATGTGCTCGCGCGGGCCTATCAGGCGCAGTTGGCCAATGCGCGGGCCAGCCTGGCGCTGCAGGACGACAATCTGGAGATTGCGGGGTTCCGCGTGCAGGCGGGCCTCGTCTCCTCGCTCGATGCGGAACAGGCGCGCAGCCAGCGGGCGCAGACCG
Organism: uncultured Sphingomonas sp.; assembly: GCF_913062585.1. Lineage (GTDB taxonomy): Bacteria > Pseudomonadota > Alphaproteobacteria > Sphingomonadales > Sphingomonadaceae > Sphingomonas. The sequence goes on from NZ_CAJXWX010000012.1 coordinate 86,045, forward strand.
CTGCTACGATCCCCAGCATCGAGCAGCAATATAACGCCGCCGTCTCGCGCCTGGGCGTGCTGACCGCACAGGCCCCCGGTGCGCTGAAGGCGCGGCTGGAGGCGGTGCGGCCCATTCCGAACGGCCCCGCCGTGATCGGCGTCGGCATCCCGGCCGATGTGCTGCGCCGCCGTCCCGATGTCCGCGCGGCCGAGCGCAACCTGGCCGCCGCGACCGCGCGGATCGGCGTGGCGCAGGCCGCGCTCTATCCTGCGCTCGCCATTTCGGGAAATCTCAACACCGCGGCGACCAGCATCGGCTCGCTGGGCGACGCGATCACCGGCAGCCTGTTTGCGGGCCTGACCCAGGCGATCTTCAATGGCGGCCGACTGCGCAGCCAGGTGCGGAACGCCCAGGCACTCGCCGACCAGGCCTATGCCGCCTATCAGGGCACCGTCCTGCTGGCGCTGGAGGATGTCGAGAATGCGATCGTCGCGCTCAACACCGCGCGGGAGCGGGAACGGCAATTCGCGATCCAGCTGGATGCGGCGCGCAACTCGGCGATCCTGGCGCGCAGCCAGTATCGCACCGGCCTGACCGACTTCACCACCCTGTCGCAGCAGGAGGCGGCGCTGCTGAGCGCACAAAACGGGCTGGTGCAGGCCCGCTCCGACGCCGCGACCGCGCAGGTCCAGCTGTTCGCCGCGCTCGGCGGCGGCTGGGACGCGACCACCACACCCGAAGCGCCCCTGCGCGCGCCAACCCCGGACAACCGCTGATGGCCGACCAGACTCTCGACGATTTCCTGGGCGTGAAGCCGCAGCCGCGCTGGCGCAAATGGGTGCAGTGGGGCGTCGTCGTCATCGGCGTCGTGCTGCTGGCGCTGGCGCTGAAAAGCTGTTTCGGCGGCAATAAGGATGCGGGCTATGCCACCGCGTCGGTCACGCGCGGCAACCTGACCGTCACCGTCTCCGCCACCGGCAAGCTCGCCCCGACCAGCCAGGTGACGGTGGGCTCGCAGCTGTCCGGCCTGGTGACGAAGGTCGTGGTGGACGTGAACGACCGGGTAAAGGCGGGCGAGGCACTGGCGCTGATCGACCCCGAACAGATTGACGACCAGATCCGTGCCGGACAGGCGACGCTGAACGCCAATGTCGCGCAGGTGGCACAGGCCCGCGCGACCGTCGCGGAATCGCAGGCGCAACTCGCGCGGCTGGAGCAGGTCTACAAGCTGTCCAACGGCCGCGTGCCCTCCGCCACCGAACTCCAGGCGGGCCGCGCGGATGCGCAGCGTGCGGTCGCGGCGCTCCGGGTGGCCGAGGCCAATGTCGCCGCCGCCCGCGCGCAGCTGGCCCAGTCGCAGACGCAGCGCCAGCGTGCGATCATCCGCTCGCCCGTGTCCGGCGTGGTGCTGGCGCGGCAGGTCGATCCGGGCCAGACGGTCGCGGCGTCGTTCAATACGCCGACCCTGTTCGTCATCGCCGAAGACCTGACCAAGATGAAGCTGGAGGTCGCGATCGACGAGGCCGATGTCGGTCAGGTGAAGATGGGGCAAAAGGCCAATTTCACCGTCGACGCCTTTCCGGGGCGCACCTTCCCCGCCACCATCACGCGGGTCGACCTGGGATCGAACCTGACGGTCAGCGCGGCGAGTTCGTCCGCCTCGTCCTCGACCAGCGGGGCGACGTCGACCACCGGACAGGTGGTCAGCTATGCCGCCGACCTGACGGTGGCCAATCCCGACCTGCAATTGCGGCCGGGCATGACCGCGACCGCCGATATCGTGACGTCGGACAAGCGGAACGTGATGCTGATCCCGAACGCCGCTCTGCGCTTCCAGCCGTCGGACGGCGCGGGCCAGGGCGGCGGCGGCATCGCCGGTTCGCTGACCTTCCGCCCGCGTCGCGACCGGGCCGCCCGCACCGCGACCGTGCAGCGCGGCGCGACCCAGACCGTCTATGTCCAGGGCGCGGACGGCAAGCCGCAGCCGGTGCAGATCGTCACCGGCGACTCCAATGGCATGATGACCGAAGTGCTGTCGGGGGATCTGAAACCCGGTATGCAAGTCATCACGAGCCAGTTGGCGGGCGGCGAGAGCGCCCCGCGTGGCGGCGGCGGCCAGCGGCGCCAGGGTGGCGGCCAGCAGGGCGGCGGGGGCGGTGGTGGCCGCTGACGCCCCGCTCATCCAGCTTCGCGGCGTCACCAAGACCTATGGAATGGGGGCCACCCAGTTCCAGGCGCTGAAGGGCGTCGACCTGGACATCGCCGCCGGGGACTTCGTCGCGGTGATGGGTCCCTCGGGATCGGGCAAGTCGACCACGATGAACATCCTGGGCTGTCTCGACGTGCCCAGCGGCGGCAATTTCCTGTTCCGCGGCCATCATGTCGAGACGCTGGACCGCGACCAGCGGGCGATGCTGCGGCGGCGCTATCTGGGCTTCGTATTCCAGGGGTTCAACCTGCTCTCGCGCACCACCGCGCTGGAGAATGTGGAGCTGCCCTTGCTCTATCGCGGTGAGGACAAGAAGACCCGGCGTGACCTGGGCATGGCGGCGCTGGAGAAGGTCGGGCTCGACCAATGGTGGGACCATACCCCCGCCGAACTGTCGGGCGGGCAGCAGCAGCGCGTGGCGATCGCGCGCGCCATCGTCACCAGCCCCGACGTGCTGCTCGCTGACGAGCCGACCGGCAATCTCGATTCCGAACGTTCGGTGGAGATCATGGAGTTGCTGACCGGGCTCAACCGGGACAGCGGCATCACCGTCCTGATGGTCACGCACGAGCCCGATATGGCGGCCTTTGCGCGCACCGTCATCCACTTCAAGGACGGGCTGGTCGATCGTGTTGAGGCACAGCACCGGCCAGGTGTCGTACCGGAAATGGATGGGCACTGATGTTCGGCACCACGCTCATTCTCGCGATCCGGTCGATCCGGCGACACGTTCTACGCTCGTTCCTGACGACGCTGGGCATCATTATCGGCGTCGGCGCGGTGGTGACCATGGTGACGCTGGGCAAGGCCACCACGGCCGCCGTGCAGCAGTCCATCTCGTCGCTGGGCACCAACATCCTGCAGGTCCGCCCCGGCCAGGGCTTCGGGCGCGGCGGCGGCGGCCCGCGCCCGCCCGACTTCAAGCCCGAGGATGTCTCGGCCATCGCCGATCAGATTGCGGGCGTAACGGCGGTCGCCCCGCAGGCGCAGACCAGCGCGACCGCCATCTATGAGGGCGCGAACTGGTCGACGACCGTCACCGGCACGACCTTGGCCTATTTCACCGTCCAGCCCTGGCCGCTGGCCTCGAGGCGGCTCTGGACCCCGGCCGAGCAGGCGTCGGGCAAGGCGGTGTGCATCATCGGCAATACGGTGCGCAAGAACCTGTTCCCCAGCACCGATGCGGTCGGCAAGCGCTTCCGCATCGGCGCGATCAGTTGCGACGTGGTCGGTGTGCTGACGACGCGCGGGCAGGGGGGCTTCGGCGACCAGGACGATGTCGTCCTGATGCCGATCAAGGCGGTGCAGCGGCGCTTCACCGGCAGTCGCGATATTCGCCTGATGCTGGTCGGCGTCGATCAGGCCTATTCGACCAGCGCGGTCCAGGCCTCGCTGACCTCGCTGCTGCGCGAGCGGCGCAACATCACCGGCGACAAGGCCGAGGATTTCAACATCTTCGATACCAAGCAGATCAGCGACACGCTGACCAGCACGACGACGATGCTGACCCGCATCGTCGCGGCGGTGGCGGCGATCAGCCTGGTGGTGGGCGGCATCGGCATCATGAACATCATGCTGGTGTCGGTCACCGAGCGGACGCGCGAGATCGGCATCCGCCTGGCCATCGGTGCGGTCGCGCGCGAGGTGCTGATGCAATTCCTGGTCGAGGCGGTGGTGCTGTCTTGCCTGGGCGGGATCATCGGCCTGATCCTGGCGCAGGCGATCATCGCCGCGCTGGTGCCGTTGATGCAGGTGCCGTGGACCTTCGACCTGCAGATCAACGTCGTCGCCTTTGCGATCTCGGCGGTGATCGGGGTGGTCTTCGGCTATTTCCCGGCGCGGCGGGCGGCGGCGCTCAATCCGATCGATGCTCTACGGCACGAGTGATCCGCTCGGGCGCGTGGACGAGCTGGCGCAGGCGCTCCAGATCCTCGGGCGTGTCGATGTCGATCAGCTCGGCGGGCGCAGTGACGACATGGCGTCCGCCGGCGACCAACTGGCGGGCGCCCTCGTCGCCCTTCAGTTGCAGCAGGGCGTCGAACCGGCCTGATCCGAAGACGCCGGGCGGGGTGGGGTGTTCGCCATTGCTCGACACGACGACCGCGTCGGGTCCGTCAAAGGCGTCGAACAGGCGATAGATATGCGCCGCCGTCACGCGCGGCATATCGGCCAGCGCAACCAATATCGCCTTGGGGCCGGCCTTCATCGCCTCTCGCACTCCCAGATGCAGCGAGAAGGACATGCCCTTGGCGATGTCATCATTGTGGATCACGCGGTAGCCGCGCGCGGCGAAGTCGAGCTGGCAGCCGTCCGTCACGACGATCCGGTCGGCAAAGGGAATGCTCTCCAGCGCGGTGGTGACGTGCAAGCCGACCGGCTTGCCGAGGAACTCGGCCTCCAGCTTGTTCGCCATCCCGAAGCGGCTCGACTGTCCCGCCGCCAGCAGGACCAGCACCACATCCTCAGCGTCGATCATGAAAGGCTCCTATCATCGCCGCCGCGATCGACAGGGCGATCTCGGAGGGACCGATCGCCCCGATGTCCAGCCCGACCGGGCCGTCGATCCGGTCGATCGCTGCCAGGGGAACGCCCATCGCCGCCAGACGCTCCCGCCGCGCGGCATGGCTGCGACGACTGCCCAGCGCGCCGACATAGGCGGTGTCGTGGGCGAGGGCGGCGACCAGGGCGGGATCGTCGATCTTGGTGTCATGGCTCAGCGTCACCACGGCGGTGGCGGGGCCGGGGGCATAGGCGGCGACCGCCTCGTCCGGCCAGCGATCGTCGAGCGTGATGCCGGGAAAGCGCTCCTCGGTCAGGAAGCGGGCGCGCGGGTCGATGACGGTGGTGGCGATACCCAGCGTCTGCGCGAGTTGCGCCAGGCTCTGCGCGATCTGCACCGCGCCGACGATCAGCAAGCGACGCGGCGGGTCGTAGCGATTGGCGAAGACCTCGCCGGTCTCGACCGGGCGCAGGTCCGCATGGCCGGTCGCCAGGTCGGTGGTGACGGTCAGCGACCGGCCCGCCGCGCGCGCTTCGGCGATGCGGTCGAAGAGTTCGGGGTCGAAGCCGTCCGCCGACACCGGCTGCACCATCACCGCGATTTCGCCGCCACAGGGCAGGCCGACTTCCCAGGCGGAGGCGTCCGCCACGCCGTAGCGCTTTACCTGGAACGGCGCGCCCGCGATCACCTCGGCGGCGGTGTGCAGGATGTCGTTCTCGACACAGCCGCCCGAAACCGACCCCTCGAACCGGCCGTCGGCGTGGACCAGCATATGGCTGCCGCGCGGACGCGGGGCTGAGCCCCAGGTCGACACCACCGTCGCTATCGCCATCTTCTCGCCCCGCCATTCGCGTGCGGCGGCGAGGACGCTGTCATTCTCGCTCATCAAAGCGCCGGGAGATGATCGAGCAGCTTGTCGAGCGTCACCGGCATCTCGCGCACCCGGATGCCGGTCGCGTTGTAGATGGCGTTGACGACGGCGGGCGCCGCGCCGGAAATGCCCAACTCGCCGATCCCCTTGGCGTGGATCGGATTGGCATGGATGTCCCGCTCGTCGAGGAAATGGACTTCCAGCTGGGGCACATCGGCATTCACCGGTACATGATATTCGGCCAAGTCGTGATTGACCAGCTTGCCAGTGCGCGGATCGTGGATCAGCTCCTCGGTCAGCGCGGTGCCGATGCCGAAGGTCATGCCGCCCAGGCACTGCGAGCGCGCCGTTTTGGCGTTGAGCACGCGCCCCGCCGCGAACACGCCCAGCATCCGCCGCACGCGCACTTCGCCGGTGACGACATTCACGCCGACCTCGGCGAAATGCGCGCCATAGCTGGCCTGCTGGAACTGCTTTTCCTGCTGCCCCGGCTTGATCTCGCCGATCGCGGACAGGCCGTCCTGGCCGACCAGTTCGCTGAGCGGCACCGAGCGGTTGTCGCCGATCGCCATGCCGTCCTTCAGGGTCAGGCCATCTGCCTCGACACCCATCGCCTTGGCCAGCTTCTCGCGCACCCGCTCGGCGGCGAGGTACACCGCCGACCCGGCGGAAGCCGCGCCCCAGGAGCCACCCGAACCGGCGGCGGGGGGATCATTGGTGTCGCCCAGCGACATGCTGACCTTCTCGACCGGCAGGCCCAGGATCTCGGCGGCGATCTGCGCCATGATCGTATAGCTGCCCGTGCCGATATCGGTCATCGCCGAGGACACGGTCGCGGTCCCGTCGGCATGGAGTTCGACCTTGGCGGCGGACTGCTGCAACTGGTTGGAGCGGCAGGCAGCGGCGACACCCATGCCGATCAGCCACTCGCCCTCGCGCCGCGTGCCCGGTGCCTGACGCCAGTCCCAGCCGAAATGCTTCGCGCCCTCCTCTAGCGAACGGGTCAGGTTGCGCGAGGAATAGGGAACCTTGAGTTCCGGGTCCTGTTCGGGATCGTTGACCTTGCGCAGCGCGATCGGGTCCATGCCGATCGCCTCGGCCAGCTCGTCCATTGCGCATTCCATGCCGACCATGCCGACCGCCTCGCCCGGCGCACGCATCGAGCCCGACAGCGTCCAGTTCAGCCGGACCACGTCATGATTGATCCGCCGATTTTCACCCGCATAGAGGAAGTGGGTGCCGATCCCGACGGGCTCGAAGAAATCCTCGTCGGGCAGGTTGGAGGTGATCGCCTCATGCCCCAGCGCGACGAGCCGGCCGCCTGCTTCGGCACCTAGGCGCATCCGCTGTTCGGTGTTGGAGCGGCGGACGGTCGCGTCGAACACCTGCTGGCGCAGCATCACCGCCTTGACCGGGCGACCCAGCCGCTTGGCGGCGATGGCGGCGGCGACGCTTTCGGGCGCGATGCCCAGCTTCGACCCGAAGCCGCCACCGATATAGCGCGAGATGATCCGCACCTTGGATTCCGATACGCCCAGCGCCTTGGCCAGCTGCTGCGCGTCGGAGGTCGGCATCTGGTATGCGCCGTAGAGCGTCAGTGCGCCGTCCTCCCACACCGCGATCGAGGCGTGCGGCTCCATCGCCGCCGAGTTCTGGCTGGGGGTGGTGTAGGTGACGTCGACCTTGACCGCGGCATTCTCGAACGCCTGGTCGAAATCGCCCTGGTCGTAATGGCCCTTGATCAGGCCATCGGGGGCGGGTTCGGCCTTGTCCTTGTTCGCCTCGTAATCGAACGCGCCGTCGTCGAGCGGTTCATACTCGACCTTCAGGCGCTTAGCGGCGTCGCGTGCGACCTCGAAGCTCTCGGCGACGACGATCGCGATGATCTCGCCGAAATAGTCGATGGTGCGGACGCCCTGGGTTGGCGCCTCGGTCTCCCCGCCCTGCTGCGAGTTGCGGATGAAGGTGTCGTAATCGGTGATGACGTCGATGACGCCGGGGATGGCCTTCGCCGCATCGGCGTCGATCGCCTTGATCTTCGCATGGCCCTTGGTCGCGCTGACGAGGACGCCGTGCGCGATATTCTCGATCGCATATTCGGCGGCATAGGTGGCGGTGCCCGTCACCTTTTTCGGGCCGTCCACCCGGTCGAGCGGTTTGGAAATCACCCCTTGCACGCCCGTATCGAGCAGGCTGTCGGGATGCGGCCGATCCATGGTCAGCGCGTTCGTGTCGTCCTTGCCGAGTCCGAACATGGGATCAGCCCTCCTGAGTCAGTTCGCGGAGCGTCGCGACCAGCGTGCGGCGCGTCAGCGGAATCTTGAAGTCGTTCGAGCCATAGCCCCTGGCATCGGCCAGCAGCGCATCGGCGGCGGCGTTGAATACCGCATCGGTTGGTGCCTGCCCGACGAGCGTGGTCTCCACCGCCTCATTGCGCCAGGGCATCGGACCAAGTCCGCCGAATGCTAGACGCGCCGAGGCGATCTTGCCACCCTCGACCGCGACGATCCCGGCGACCGAGACCAGCGCAAAGGCGTAGGAGGCGCGGTCGCGCACCTTGCGATAGGTCTGGCGGCCTTCCGGGGCAGGCGGCAGTTCGACATGGGTGATGAGCTCGCCCGGCTCCAGCACATTCTCGATCTCGGGCGTGGCGCCGGGCAGGCGATAGAAGTCGCCGATCGCGATGCGGCGGCGGTCGCCGTCTGGCTTTTGCGTGACGATCACCGCCTCCAACGCGCGCATGGCGACGGCCATGTCGCTGGGATGCGTGGCGATACACTGGTCGGAGGTGCCGAGGATCGCGAGGATGCGGTTCTCGCCGCTAATCGCCGAACAGCCGCTGCCCGGCTCGCGCTTGTTGCAGGCGCAAGCGGGGTCGTAGAAATAATAGCAGCGCGTCCGCTGGAGCAGATTGCCCCCGGTCGAGGCCTTGTTTCGAAGCTGTCCCGAGGCGCCTGCGAGCAGCGCACGGGAGAGGATCGGGTAATGCTCGATCACGCGCGGGTCGGCAGCGAGGTCGCTATTGGGCACCAGCGCGCCGATGGTCAGCCCGCCATCCTCGCGCTCCTCGATTCCGCCCAAGTCCAGGCGGGTGATGTCGATCAGCGTGTCGGGCGTCTCGACCTGCAATTTCATCAGGTCGAGCAGGTTGGTGCCGCCTGCGATAAAGCGCGCACCCGGCACCGCGCCGTCGCGGGTGGCGGTTTCGACCGAGTCGGCGCGGGCATAGTCGAACAGCTTCATGCCGCGACCTCCCGACCCACATCCTCATTGGGGTTGCGGTCGCCCAGCCCCGCCACCTCGCGGATCGCATCGACGATATTGGGATAGGCGGCACAGCGGCACAGATTGCCGCTCATCCGCTCAGAGATTTCCTCTGGCGTCAGCTCGGCCTGCCCAAGGTCTTCGGTGACATGGCTGGGCCAGCCCTTCTCCACTTCGTCCATCATGCCGACTGCCGAACAGATCTGGCCCGGCGTGCAATAGCCGCACTGGAAGCCGTCGTGTCGCACGAATGCGTCCTGGAGCGGATGGAGGTTGCCCGGCTGGCCCAGCCCCTCGATGGTGGTGATCTCGTCATCCTGATGCATCACGGCCAGCGTCAGGCAGCTGTTGATCCGGCGGCCATTGACCAGCATGGTGCAGGCGCCGCACTGGCCATGGTCGCAGCCTTTTTTGGAGCCCGTCAGCCCCAGATGCTCGCGGCAGAGGTCGAGCAGCGAGGTTCGGACATCGACGTCGATGTCATGCGATTGACCATTGATTGTGAAATGCATGGGCGCATCCCCTCTGGGATTAGAATTGGATGAAACAACGCCATGAATCTGTTGCGTTTCCCGTTGCGAACCACTCTCATTGCCGCGGTCCTCGTCATGGGGCAGGGTGAGGCCATGTCCGCCGACGCCCCCAAGCCGCTCTCCTCTCCCATCGTCATCGCCCATCGCGGCGCCAGCGGAGAGCGCCCCGAGCACACGCTGGCCGCCTATGACCTCGCCATCCGTGAGGGCGCCGACGTGATCGAGCCCGATCTGGTGCCGACCAAGGACGGCCATCTGGTCGCGCGGCATGAGAACGAGATTTCGGGCACCACCGACGTCGCGTCACACCCGGAGTTCGCCGATCGCAAGACGACCAACACGATCGACGGTCAGGCCGAAACCGGTTGGTTCACCGAGGATTTCACGCTGGCCGAGCTGAAAACCCTACGCGCCCGCGAACGCCTGCCGCAGCTGCGCTCGACCGCCTATGACGGCCAGTTCCAGATTCCGACGCTGGAGGAGATCATCGCGCTCGCCAAGCAGCGGACGAAGGAGACCGGGCGCACCATCTCCATCTATCCCGAGACCAAGCACCCGACCTATTTCGCGTCGATCGGCAAGGGCACCGATGCGCCTTTGGTCGCCGCGCTAGAAAAGGCGGGCTGGACGACGGCGGATGCGCCGGTGTTCATCCAGTCGTTCGAGGTGAACAATCTGAAGCACCTGAAGACCATGACCGGCATCCGCCTGATCCAGCTGGTCGCGGGCGAGGACGGCCCGGCGGACAAGGCCGCGCCCAGCTATGCCGCGATGATGACGCCCGAGGGGCTGAAACAGGTCGCGACCTATGCCTGGGGCATCGGGCCCGACAAGGCGATGCTGTGGAAAGGCGATGCGCCCACCACGCTGGTGGCGGACGCCCATAAGGCGGGGCTGCGCGTTCATCCCTGGACCTATCGCGCGGAGAATGCTTTCGTGCGTCCGGCTTTCCGCAAGGGCACCGATCCCAAGGCGCATGGCGACGTCGCGGGCGAGATTCGCGCCGCGCTGGGCCAGGGCATCGACGGTTTCTTCACCGATTTCCCGCAAATCGGCGTAGAAACGCGCAACGCTTTTTTGCGCGCCCGCTGAAAGACCGAACGACCATGCGTGATCTTGCCCTGAAACTCGCCGTCCTGACCCTGCCGCTCAGCCTGGGAGGTTGCGTCAAGACGGTCGCCAGCGTCGTGAAGGCGCCGTTCCAGGCGGCGGGGCAGGTGGTCGACTGGACGACGACCAGCCAGTCGGAGGCGGACCGCAATTATGGCCGCAAGATGCGCAAGCAGGAAGCCAAGGAAGGCCGTGAGCGCCGCGAATATGAAAAGCAGTGCCGCAAGCACCCCGAGCAATGCCAGCAGCAGGGTCAGCAAGGCCAGCAGGGCTATGACGGCTATCGCGCCGGTTACTGACCGCTGACGGGCGGCGGCCATCCTGCGAGGATGGTCGCCACCGCCGCCAGCACCTGCGGCCGGTGCTGGACCCATAAATGGCTGGACGTGACCTCGACCGCCGGGGTCGTGTCGTCGCGGCAGATATTGCCTGCGACCAGCCCGTCGCTACGGCTCCAGATCGCCGCCGATGGACAGGGCAGCGGCCCTGCGATCGCGGCCGAGCGGGCCAGGACGGCGGGATCGTCCACCCGCTCGCCGGTCAGATGCTCGAAGGCGCGCCAGACATTGGTCGCCCGCGCCGGGCCCGCATAGGGCGAGGCGATGGTGATGACCCCCGCGACCAGATCCGGGCGGGCCTGCGCCACCATCCGTGCGATGATCCCGCCCAGGCTGATGCCGATCAGCGTGACCGGGCCGTTGTCGGCCAGCGATTCCAGGCGCGCGATCAGCCGCCCGGCATCCGGCCCGACGCTACGGATACCCAGATTTCGGCCCAGCCCCCAGTCATGGACGCGATAGCCCTTGCCGGTCAGGTACCGGCGCAGGACGACCGTGGCCTTGTCGGTATTGACCAGGCCGGGCAGCACCATCACCGTCCGCCCGTCTCCTTCCGGCGCGGCGGCGAGTAGTGCGCGGTGCCGCCACCAGGTCACGCCCATCCACAGCGCACGCGGCAGCTCGGCGGCCCAGAGCGCCTTCGACGGTGGCGGGATCACAGCCACCCCATCACCGTCCACGGAAAGGGCGTCCACCACCCCATCCGCACCCCCGCCGCCGCCAGCGCATCGCCGGTCCAGCTGTTGCAGGTATGTGCGGCGCTGTATCGCCCGTTCGCGTCGTAAAAGGCATCATACACGTCATAGCCCGGATAATGCGACCCGCCACGCCGCCAGCTCGATTGGACGAAGCCGACGAGGCGGCGATAGGCGTCCGGCGACAGGCGCAGCATCCGCACATCCTTGCCATTGGCACGGGGCAGGGGCAGGTGATCGACATGGATCAGCGTCCGGTCGCTGCCCAGCGCGGCGCGCAGGATCGTTCCCGGCTTCACGTCGCGCCAATGCGGCGTTTCGCGGAAGAAACCCGCCTCGCCCCAGCCGATGGCGAGGAAGGGAAAGCCCGCATAGCGCGGATCGCGCAAATCCTGTCCCGGCGCCCAGTCGCGCCAGTCGATGCCCGCCGCCTGTTTGGGCAGGATGATCGCGGTGTGGATCGCGCTCGACTCGACAAAGATGGTGACGGCATCCGCGCCCGCCTCCGGCATCGGCACGGTCGCGCGCGGGATCGCCCCCAGGGCCAGCCCAGCGGCCAGATAGGCCAGCAGCATCAGGCCGATAGCGGCCAGCGCCTCCCTTGCAACGCGCCCCAGCCGTCGCCACGATATGGTTTCATTTGTCACCACCCTCATGATAGGCTCCGCGAATGGCACAGGATACCCATGTTCTCGCCGCTCCGCCCGAAGGGGCTGCCGCCGACTGGACGATCCCGCAAGGGTGGGACCATTACACGGCGGAGGACCATGCGACCTGGGATACGCTGTTCGCGCGCCAATCGAAACTGCTGCCGGGGCGCGCATCGGAGGCGTATCTGCGCGGCCTCGACGTGCTGAAGCTGTCGCGGCCGGGCATTCCCGATTTTGAGGAATTGTCCGACCGGCTGATGAAACTCACCGGGTGGCAGGTGGTGGCGGTGCCAGGGCTGGTGCCTGACGATGTGTTCTTCGACCATATGGCCAATCGCCGTTTCGTCGCGGGCAATTTCATCCGGCGGCCCGATCAGCTCGATTACCTGCAGGAGCCGGACGTCTTCCACGACGTGTTCGGCCATGTGCCGATGCTCGCCGATCCGGTCTTCGCCGATTATCTCGCCGCCTATGGGCGCGGCGGACAGCGGGCGCTGGGCATGGACGCGCTGAAATATCTCGGGCGGCTTTACTGGTATACGGTCGAGTTCGGGCTGGTGCGCGAGGATGGGAACTTGCGCATCTATGGCGCGGGGATCGTGTCGAGCTATGCCGAAAGCCGTTTCGCGCTGGAGGACCCGAGCCCCAACCGGATCGGCTTCGACCTGAAGCGGGTGATGCGCACCGAATACCGGATCGACGATTTCCAGCAGAATTACTTCGTGATCCCGAGCTATGAGGAATTGCTCCGCAGCACGCTGGAGACGGATTTCGCGCCGCTTTATGCAGAGATCAAGGCTCTGCCGGATATTCCGGTAGCGGAGTTTGTGGACGGCGATGACGTGGTGACGCACGGGACGCAAGATTATGCGAGGGGTAAGCTGGGATAGGGTTTCCCTTGGGCTTCGACTTCGCTCAGCCTGAACGGGGGGCTAATATCAGCATCCGTTCAGCCTGAGCGAAGTCGAAGGCCACGCCCGAACCGCAGAACCGGAACCTTATCCCCCAACCCCGGTTCGCACCCCCATGCACGACCAGCCCAACAGAGCGGTGAAATACCCGCTGCTCGCTCAGCCCCATATCCAGCTCTACGGCACCGTGGACGAGATGATGTATGCCGGGTTCAAGGACCAGCTCGCCGCCGCGCCGACCGACGGGCCGCTGGTCGTGTCGATCACCACGTTGGGCGGCGACCCGGAGATGGCGCGGGCGATGGGCGACTCGATCCGGCTGCTGCGCGACTATACGGGGCGCGAGACGCTGTTCCTGGGCAAGGTCGCGGTCTATTCGGCGGGGGCGACCTTCATGTCCGCCTTTCCGGTCGAGTATCGCTTCCTGACGCGCGGCACCCGGCTGATGCTGCACGAGCGGCAGATGAGCGGCAGCATCGACCTGTCGGGCCCGCTGACCAACCTGCCGGTGGTGCTGAAGGCCAAGCTGCACGAGATCGAGCAGTCTGTCCTGATCCAGGAGGAGGGCTTCCGCGCCATCGTCAACGGATCGCAGGTGACGTTCGAGACGCTGCAGGAAAAGGCGCGCAGCAACTGGTACATCGACGCCGAAGAGGCCCGCGACCTGGGCCTCGTCCTTGATGTGATCTGAAGCAGCGCCTAAATCGGTCAAGACATTTGCGACATGCGCCCCTGTCATGTATCGGCGGGAGCGATCCTTTGCCGACACGCCTGTCGGCCCATCCAGCGGGTTTGTGACCATGGCCGAATTTGCCCTGCCGAAGAACAGCGTCATCAAGAAGGGCGAAACGCACAAGGCGACCACCGGCGGCCGCCTGAAAAAGTTCAAGGTCTATCGCTACGACCCCGACTCGGGCCAGAACCCGCGCTACGACACGTTTGAGGTCGATCTGGACGAATGCGGTCCGATGGTGCTCGACGCGCTGATCAAGATGAAGGCGGAGCAGGACAGCTCGCTGACCTTCCGCCGCTCGTGCCGCGAGGGCATTTGCGGATCGTGCGCGATGAACATCGACGGCCGCAACGGCCTGGCCTGCACCACCGCGATCGAGGATGTGAAGGGCACGGTCCAGATCACCCCGCTGCCGCATATGGACGTGGTCAAGGACCTGGTCCCCGATTTCACCCATTTCTACGCGCAGTATGCGTCGATCAAGCCGTGGCTCCAGACCGTGTCGCCCGCCCCCTCGGGCAAGGAGCGGCTCCAGTCGCCGGAGGATCGCTCCAAGCTGGACGGCCTGTACGAGTGCATCCTGTGCGCCTGCTGCTCGACCTCGTGCCCCAGCTATTGGTGGAACAGCGACAAGTTTCTGGGCCCAGCGATCCTGCTCCAGGCCTATCGCTGGCTGGCCGACAGCCGTGACGAGATGACCGGCGAGCGCCTGGACGAGCTGGAAGATCCCTTCCGCCTGTATCGTTGCCACACGATCATGAACTGCGCGAATGTCTGCCCCAAGGGTCTGAACCCGGCCAAGGCGATCGCGGAAATCAAGAAGATGGAGGCCGAGCGGATCATCTGATCCGCCGGGGTTCGATGGAAACAGGAAGGGGGTCGGAAACGGCCCCTTTTTTCATTCCTCCCCAAGCACAGCTTGGGGAGGGGGTGTGCGGGCGAAATTGTGCCCCCGGCACAATCTTGGCTTGCCGGGGGCAAGCCAAAGCTCGCACACGCGTTAGCGATGGTGGAGGGGCAGTATCCTCAACGAAGCGGTGACACCCCTCCGTCAGCCCTGCGGGCTGCCACCTCCCCTTGCAGGGGAGGAATGGGGTTGACGGAACCAGGCTCGGGGCAGACATCGCCCCCAACATGCCCGACATCCTCAACGCCTATCATCGCCTGGTCTCCGCCGAAGAGCTTCGCCCCGATCCCGAACAGGCCGCTGCCGCCGCCCGACTCGAGCAACTCGCGACCGAACTCGAAACCCCGCGCAAGACCGGCTTTCTCGCCCGCCTGACCGGCAAGGGCACGCCCGCGCCCAAGGGCGTCTATCTCTGGGGTGATGTCGGGCGCGGCAAGTCGATGCTGATGGACCTGTTCTTCGACCATGTCGCGGTCGAGGCCAAGCGCCGCGTCCATTTCGCCGAGTTCATGCTGGAGGTCCACGCCCGCATCGCCACCGAGCGCGCCAAGCAGGCGGGGGACCCGATCGCGCCCGTCGCCGCCGCGCTGGCCGAGGAAGTCCGGCTGCTGGCGTTCGACGAGATGATGGTGACGAACAGCCCCGATGCGATGATTCTGTCGCGGCTGTTCACCGCGTTGATCGAGGCGGGGGTGACGATCGTCACCACCTCCAACCGGCCGCCCAGGGACCTCTACAAGAACGGGCTCAACCGCGAGCATTTCCTGCCGTTCATCGCGCTGATCGAGGAGCGGCTGGACGTGCTGGCCCTGAACGGCCCGACCGATTACCGGCGCGACCGGCTGGGGCGGCTCGACACCTGGCTGGTGCCCAATGGGCCGAAGGCTACGATGACGCTGTCGGCGGCCTTCTTCCGCCTGACCGACTATCCGGTCGAGGATGCCGCGCATGTGCCCAGCGAGGACCTGAAGGTCGGCGGGCGCGTGCTGCATGTCCCCAAGGCGCTGAAGGGCGTCGCGGTCTTCTCCTTCAAGCGGCTGTGCGGCGAGGCGCGGGGGGCGGCGGATTATCTGGCGGTGGCACGGCGTTTCCACACCGTCATCTTGGTCGGCATCCCCAAGCTGGGGCCGGAGAATCGCAACGAGGCGGCGCGCTTCGTCCAGTTGATCGACGCGCTCTACGAACACAAGGTCAAGCTGCTCGCCGCAGCGGACGCGCAGCCCGCCGAACTCTATGAAACCGGGGACGGTCGCTTCGAGTTCGAGCGCACGATCAGCCGGTTGGAAGAGATGCGCTCAGAGGAGTATCTGGCCCAGGGTCACGGCTCCGATGACGGGGTAATGACGCCTTAATGCAGTTGCGAACCATTATCTTTTAAAATCTTAAACTCTGTGGAATAACGGTTGCCCCGACGCCCCAATAGGCGTAGGCCGCGTGACCAATCACGTACGTCCACTACGGAGTAGGATTGGAATGGCTCGCAAGAAGATCGCGCTGATCGGCGCCGGCAACATCGGCGGCACGCTCGCGCACCTCGCCGCGCTCAAGGGGCTGGGCGATATCGTCCTGTTCGACGTCGTCGAGGGCGTGCCCCAGGGCAAGGCGCTCGACCTGTCGCAGTGCGGCCCGGTCGAAGGCTTCGACGCGAATATCAAGGGCTCCAACGACTATGCCGACATCGCGGGCGCCGATGTCATCATCGTCACCGCCGGTGTCGCGCGCAAGCCCGGCATGAGCCGCGACGACCTGCTCGGCATCAACCTGAAGGTGATGAAGGCGGTCGGCGAAGGCATCCGCGACAACGCCCCCGACGCGTTCGTCATCTGCATCACCAACCCGCTCGACGCGATGGTCTGGGCGCTGCGCGAATTCTCGGGTCTGCCCGCGAACAAGGTCGTCGGCATGGCGGGCGTGCTCGACTCGGCGCGCTTCTCGCACTTCCTTGCGGAAGAGTTCGGCGTGTCGGTGAAGGACGTGAACACCTTCGTGCTCGGCGGGCACGGCGACACGATGGTCCCGGTCCTGGAATATTCGACCGTCAGCGGCATCCCGGTCAGCGACCTGATCGAGATGGGCTTCTCGACCAAGGAAAAGGTCGACGAGATCATCAAGCGCACCCGTGGCGGCGGCGGCGAGATCGTCGCGCTGCTGAAGACCGGCTCGGCTTACTATGCGCCCGCCACCAGCGGCATCGCGATGGCCGAGGCGTATCTGTACGACCAGAAGCGCATCCTGCCGGCCGCCGCGCACCTGTCGGGTGAGTATGGTATCGACAACCTCTATGTCGGCGTGCCCGTCGTGATCGGCGCCGGTGGCGTCGAGAAGGTCGTCGAGGTCAAGCTGTCGGACGAGGCGAAGGCCAACCTTCAGGTCTCGGTCGACGCGGTCAAGGAACTGCTCGTGGCCTGCAAGGGCATCGACGAGAGCCTGGCCTGATCCATTCCCTTGTGCCCCGGCGAAGGCCGGGGCCCAGTTGGGAAGGCGTTTGAGATGGAGCGACCGGGCTATGTCTATATCATGGCCAGCGATCGCAACGGGACGCTCTATCTCGGTGTGACCAGCAACCTTGCCCGGCGCGTGCTTCAGCATCGCGACGGGGTGGTTGCCGGGTTCACGCGAAAACATCGCTGTCATCGCCTCGTCTGGTTCGAGGCGCATGAGAGCATCGAATCAGCACGGCAGCGCGAGCTGCGGATGAAAGAATGGAAGCGGGCCTGGAAGCTGCGGGAAATCGAAGGGCTCAATCCCGACTGGGATGATCTTTACGACCGGATCGCACTGCCATGATCGTTTCCCCAACTGGGCCCCGGCCTTCGCCGGGGAACAAGAGGAAGAGAAGTTAGATGAGCATCCTCGTCAACAAGAACACCAAGGTCATCACCCAGGGCATGACGGGTGAAACCGGCACGTTCCACACCCAGCAGGCGCTGGCGTATGGCACGCAGATGGTCGGCGGCGTGACGCCGGGCAAGGGCGGCACCGAGCATATCGGCCTGCCGGTCTTCAACACCGTCGCCGAAGCCAAGTCGAAGACGGGCGCCGATGCGTCGGTCATCTATGTGCCGCCGCCCTTCGCGGCCGACTCGATCCTGGAAGCGATCGACGCGGAGATTCCGCTGATCGTCGCGATCACCGAGGGCATTCCGGTCCTCGACATGGTCAAGGTGAAGCGTGCCCTGTCGGGTTCGAAGTCGCGCCTGATCGGTCCGAACTGCCCGGGCGTGCTGACGCCGGGCGAGTGCAAGATCGGCATCATGCCGGGTTCGATCTTCAAGAAGGGCTCGGTCGGCGTCGTGTCGCGTTCGGGAACCCTGACCTATGAGGCGGTGTTCCAGACCTCGAACGCAGGGCTCGGTCAGACGACCGCGGTCGGCATCGGCGGCGATCCCGTCAACGGCACCAACTTCATCGACGTGCTCGAGTTGTTCCTGGCCGATGACGAGACCCAGTCGATCATCATGATCGGCGAGATCGGCGGCTCGGCGGAAGAGGAAGCCGCGCAGTTCCTGCGTGACGAAGCCAAGCGCGGCCGTTCGAAGCCGATGGCCGGCTTCATCGCGGGCCGCACCGCGCCTCCGGGCCGTCGCATGGGCCATGCCGGTGCGATCGTGTCGGGCGGCCAGGGCGGCGCCGAGGACAAGATCGCGGCGATGGAAGCGGCCGGGATCAAGGTCGCGGCCAGCCCGTCGGAACTCGGCTCGACCCTGCTGTCGGTGCTGAACAAGTAAGGCGTATCGCGTCACCCCGGCACACCCGCCGGGGTCCGTGGCGGCAGGCGGGCCGCTCGCGGCTGCGGACCCCAGGCGGATGTGCCGGGGTGGCGATCATGAAGAAGTCGAGCGGTCGAGGAAGCGTCTCATGGGCTACGAAGGCCAGGATTTCAGCGATATCGCGGCGGGCGTCAGCCCCGCCTTCATCGAAGCGCTCTATGCCAAATATCAGGCCGACTCCGCGTCGGTCGATGCGGGCTGGCGGACCTTCTTCGACGGTCTGGAGCAGGGCGTCGGCGCCCCCAGCTGGCAGAACAAGCGCTGGCCGCTGACCTCGACCGACGATCTGACGGCGGGCCTCGACCCGACGCAGATGGAACCCGCGCCCAAGCCCGCCAAGGGTGGCAAGCCCGCCCCGGCGGCAGCGGCCGCCGCAGCGCCCTCGACCGCCGACATCGTCAAGGCGGCGGGCGACGCGATTCGCGCGCAGATGCTGATCCGCACCTACCGGGTGCGCGGTCACCTGGCGGCGAACCTCGACCCGCTGGGCCTGTCGGGCCTGCGTGAGTTGCCCGAGGACTTGAAGACCGAATATCACGGCTTCACCGACGCCGATCTCGACCGCAAGGTCTATCTGGGCGGCACGATGGGCTTCGAATGGGCGACCGTTCGCGAGCTGGTCGACACGCTGCGCAAGAATTATTGCGGCAATATCGGCCTGGAATATATGCACATCGCGGACGTGGAGGAGCGTCGCTTCCTCCAGGACCGGATGGAGGGCCAGAACAAGGCGATCGACTTCACCGTCGATGGCAAGAAGGCGATCCTGAACAAGGTCATCGAGGCTGAGCAGTGGGAAAAGTTCCTCGGCAAGAAGTACGTCGGCACCAAGCGCTTCGGCCTGGACGGCGGCGAATCGATGATCCCCGCGCTGGAATCGGTCATCAAGTACGGTGGCCAGATGGGCGTGCGCGAGATCGTGTTCGGCATGGCGCATCGCGGCCGTCTGAACGTGCTGGCCAATGTGATGGCCAAGCCGTTGCGCGTGATCTTCCACGAATTCGCCGGTGGCTCGGCCAACCCTGATGACATCGGCGGTTCGGGCGACGTGAAGTACCACCTCGGCACCTCGACCGACCGTGAGTTCGACGGCCACAAGGTCCATATGTCGCTGGTCGCCAACCCCTCGCACCTCGAGGCGGTGAACCCGGTCGTGCTGGGCAAGACCCGCGCGATCCAGACGATCGCGGGCGACCTGACCGATCACGCCGCCTCGGTGCCGGTGCTGATCCATGGCGACGCGGCGTTCGCTGGCCAGGGCATCGTGTGGGAGTGCCTCGGCTTCTCCGGCATCCGTGGCTATAACACCGGCGGCTGCGTCCACTTCATCATCAACAACCAGGTGGGCTTCACCACCTCGCCGCAGTTCGCGCGCTCCTCGCCCTATCCGTCGGACGTGGCCAAGGGCGTCCAGGCGCCGGTCTTCCACGTCAATGGCGACGATCCCGAGGCGGTGACCTTCGCCACCAAGATGGCGATCGAGTTCCGCCAGAAGTTTCACCGCGACATCGTGATCGACATGTGGTGCTATCGCCGCTTCGGTCATAACGAAGGCGACGAGCCGGGCTTCACCCAGCCGCTGATGTATAACAAGATCCGCTCGCACCCCGGTGTCAGCGAGATCTACTCGAAGCGCCTCGTGTCCGAGGGCGTGGTCGACCAGGCCTGGGTCGACGAGAACATCAAGCAGTACACCACGCGCTGTGAAGGCGAGTTCGAGGCGGGCCAGAGCTATAAGCCCAACAAGGCCGACTGGTTCGCCGGTCGCTGGTCGGGCCTGTCGGCGCCGAAGGAGACCGATCAAGGCCGCCGCAACGTGGAGACCGGCCTCGACAAGAAGCTGTTCGACGCGATCGGCCGCACGCTGACCACGATCCCAGAAGGGTTGCAGGTCCACAAGACGCTCAACCGCGTGCTCGATGCCAAGCGCCAGATGTTCACGACCGGCGAGAATTTCGACTGGGCGACCGGCGAGGCGCTGGCCTTCGGTTCGCTGCTGTCGGAAGGTTACGGAGTCCGCCTGTCGGGTCAGGATTCGGGTCGCGGCACCTTCTCGCAGCGTCACGCGGTCTGGGTCGACCAGACCGACGAGCATAAATATGTGCCGCTCAAGACCGTCGAGCATGGCAGCTTCGAGGTGCTGGACAGCCCGCTGTCCGAGTATGGCGTACTCGGCTTCGAATATGGCTATGCGCTGGCCGATCCGAAGACTTTGGTGCTGTGGGAGGCGCAGTTCGGCGACTTCGTCAACGGCGCACAGATCATGATCGACCAGTTCATCACGAGCGGAGAGTCCAAGTGGCTGCGCGCCAACGGCCTCGTGATGCTGCTGCCGCATGGCTATGAAGGGCAGGGGCCGGAGCACTCCTCCGCGCGTCCCGAGCGCTTCCTCCAGTCCTGCGCGGGCGACAATATCCAGGTTGCGAACTGCACCACCCCGGCCAACTATTTCCACCTGTTGCGCCGCCAGATGCACCGCAATTTCCGCAAGCCCCTCATCATCTTCACGCCCAAGTCGCTGCTGCGTCACAAGCTGGCGGTGTCGAAGGCCGAGGATTTCCAGGGCGAGAGCCACTTCCGCCGCCTGCTGTCGGACACCAACGGTGCCGCCGACGAGGCGACGACGCGGCTGGTCCTGTGCACCGGCAAGGTCGCCTATGACCTGATCGAGGCACGCGATGCGGCGGGCGATACCACGACCCAGATCGTGCGTGTCGAGCAGCTCTATCCGTTCCCGAGCGATGCGCTCGCCAAGCGGATCGCTCGGATGCCGAACCTGCAGGACGTGGTCTGGGCGCAGGAAGAGCCGAAGAACAATGGTTACTGGTTCTTCGTCGAGCCGCTGATCGAGGAAGCGCTGGCCGAGGCCGGGGCGTCGGTGAAGCGGGCGCGCTATGCGGGTCGTGCGGCGGCGGCATCGCCCGCCACCGGCCTGATGAAGCGCCACACCGCCGAGCAGGGCGCGCTGGTCGCCGATGCGCTGGGCCACAATGTCCGCGAGGAAATCCGCCGGACGCGCGCCGAGGGCAGCAACACCACCGCCAAGCCGACCACGGCGGCAGCGGACTGATCTTAACCGAGTTCCCCGGCTCTTGGATGGGCCGGGGAGGGATGAAATCTGGCGCGGGCGCTTTGCCCGCCCGCGTAAGAGCCCCGGTCGGTGGACCGGGCGGAGGAAATGGAAATGGCGACTGAAGTTCTGGTCCCGGTGCTGGGCGAATCGATCTCCGAGGCGACGCTGGGCGAATGGCTGAAGCAGCCGGGTGACGCGGTGGCGGTCGACGAGCCGATCGCGAGCCTGGAGACCGACAAGGTCTCGGTCGAAGTGCCCTCGCCGGTGGCGGGTGTCATGGGTGAGCATGCCGTGAAGGTCGGCGACACGGTGCAGGTCGGCGCGCTGCTGGCGACCGTCGATGCGGGTGGCTCGGCGCCGGCCAAGACTGAAGCGGCAACCCCGGCCGTTGCCGCGACCCCGGCCGCTGCTCCGGCACCTGCGGCGGCTCCGGTCGCTGACGAGTCGAGCGACTCGCCCGCAGCACTCTCGCCGTCGGTCCGCCGTGCGGTGCTCGAGCATGGCCTCGACCCCGCGACGATCAAGGGCACCGGCAAGGACGGCCGCATCACCAAGGAAGACGTTGCCGCCGCCGCCGCCAACAAGTCGAGCGCCCCGGCTCCGGCCGCCGCTGCTCCGGCCGCTGCCCCCGCCGGTTCGGCGCGCAAGGAAGAGCGCGTGAAGATGACGCGCCTGCGTCAGACGATCGCCAAGCGCCTGAAGGAAGCGCAGAACACCGCCGCGATGCTGACGACGTTCAACGACGTCGACATGACCGCGGTGATCGAAGCGCGCGCCAAGTATAAGGATCTGTTCGAGAAGAAGCATGGCGTTCGCCTGGGCTTCATGGGCTTCTTCGTGAAGGCCGCGACGATGGCGCTGAAGGACATTCCGTCGGTCAATGCCTCGATCGAGGGCGATGAGATCGTCTATCACGACTATGCCGACATCTCGGTCGCCGTCTCGGCCCCGAATGGCCTGGTCGTGCCGGTCATCCGCGATGCGCAGGACCTGACGGTTGCCGGCATCGAAAAGACGATCGGCGACTTCGGCAAGCGCGCCAAGGACGGCACGCTGAAGATGGAAGAGATGAAGGGCGGCACCTTCACCATCTCCAACGGCGGCGTGTTCGGTTCGCTGATGTCGACTCCGATCATCAACCCACCCCAGTCGGCGGTTCTGGGCCTCCACCGTATCGAGGAGCGTCCGGTCGTCGTCGACGGCCAGATCGTCATCCGCCCGATGATGTACCTGGCGCTGTCCTATGACCACCGCATCATCGACGGCCGCGAGGCGGTGACCTTCCTCGTCGCGCTGAAGAATGCGATCCAGGACCCGACCCGCATCCTGATCGACCTCTGATCGTTTCGTGATCTATACGGACCCTTGCACCGGCGAGGGTCCGTTATTGCTGTGATAGGCGGGTGCGCCCGCAGGCTGGACCCCGAACGCCGGGGAACGGGAGAGACAAATGGCTGAGTATGACTATGACGTCCTGGTGATCGGCGCTGGCCCCGGCGGCTATGTCGCGGCGATCCGCGCGGCGCAGCTGGGCCTGAAGACCGCGTGCGCCGAGGCGCGCGAGACGCTGGGCGGCACCTGCCTCAATGTCGGCTGCATCCCGTCCAAGGCGCTGCTGCACGCCTCCGAACTGTTCGAGGAAGCGAGCCACGGCACCTTCGCCAAGTTCGGCGTCGAGATCGCGGGCGCGAAGCTCAACCTCGACCAGATGCACGCCGAAAAGGCCAAGGCGGTCGGCGAGCTGACCGGCGGCATCGAATATCTGTTCAAGAAGAACAAGGTCACCTGGCTGAAGGGCAAGGCCGCGTTCCAGGATTCGAGCACGGTCACGGTCGGCGACCAGACCGTCACCGCGCGCGACATCGTGATCGCGACCGGCTCGGTCGTGACCCCGCTGCCGGGCGTCACTATCGACCAGAAGGTCGTGGTCGACTCGACCGGCGCGCTGGCACTGCCCAAGGTGCCGGAGCATCTGGTCGTCATCGGCGGCGGCGTGATCGGGCTGGAGCTGGGCTCGGTCTGGCGTCGTCTGGGGGCCAAGGTCACGGTCGTCGAATATCTCGATCAGATTCTCCCCGGCTTCGACGGCGAGGTCCGCAAGGAATCGGCCAAGCTGTTCAAGAAGCAGGGCATGGAGCTGAAGACCTCGACCAAGGTGACCGGCGTCACCGTCGAGGGCGACCGCGCGACCGTGTCGGTCGAACCGGCGGCTGGCGGCGCGGCGGAAACGCTGTCGGCCGACGCCGTACTGGTCGCGATCGGCCGCAAGCCGAACACTGACGGGCTGAACCTCGAAGCGGCGGGCGTGAAGCTCAATGGGCGTGGCCAGGTCGAGATCGATCATGACTTCGCGACCAATGTCGACGGCGTCTGGGCGATCGGCGACGTGGCGCCGGGCCTGATGCTCGCGCACAAGGCCGAGGACGAAGGCGTTGCGGTGGCCGAGAACATCGCGGGCCAGACCGGCATCGTGAACCACGACGTCATCCCCAGCGTCGTCTACACCATGCCCGAAATCGCCGGTGTCGGCCTGTCGGAAGAAGCCGCCAAGGCGCGCGGCGAGGTCAAGGTCGGCAAGTTCCCCTTCATGGCGAACAGCCGTGCCAAGACCAACCGCGACACCGACGGCTTCGTGAAGGTCATCGCCGACGCCAAGACCGACCGCGTGCTGGGTGTGTGGATCATCTCGTCGCTCGCCGGCACGATGATCGCCCAGGCCGCCCAGGCGATGGAATTCGGCGCGACGTCCGAGGACATCGCGTACACCTGCCACGCACACCCGACCCATGCCGAGGCGCTCAAGGAAGCCGCCATGGCGGTGCAGGGCAAGCCGATCCATATCTGATCGGCTTTCGAGCGGATAATGTAGGGGGCGGACACCGGGGGTGTCTGCCCCTTTTTTTGTCACGTTTCGATGAATGCGATGGTCCTGATCGTTCTTCTGCGGGAGGGGCGCGCTGTGGGGCGGCAGTTGTATTCTGCAAATTATTGCGTTTACTGTGTCCGGAGAAGGCAGTCTGCAGTTGGACCGCAATCTCTGAGCGGCTATACTATGCCTCCCATGCGCTGGTCGTCATTTTCTGCTGCCGCTAGACCGCAATCTCTGAGCGGCTATACTCACGCGCCACGTCGGCTCACGCTTCAGAGGGCTGCCGCTAGACCGCAATCTCTGAGCGGCTATACTCCGCCTGCGCGATGAAGCGTGCCTTGGCATGCTGCCGCTAGACCGCAATCTCTGAGCGGCTATACTTCCGAGCGCATTTGGTCCAGGCGCCATTGAGCTGCCGCTAGACCGCAATCTCTGAGCGGCTATACTCGCCCGCCGCCGGTTGCGGATCCATAGCGCGCTGCCGCTAGAGGCTGTTATGGACTTGAGAGGTTTGCTGCTTCATCCAAGGTGGGATGAGCATTTGCCGCAAGCCGTATCCATCTGACGTGAGCGACGAGGAATGGTTGCTGGTTGCACCGTACCTGCTGCTGCAACGCGAGGATGCCGGGCAGCGGGAGCATGACCTGCGGGAGGTGTTCAACGGCCTTCG
>NZ_CAJXWX010000013.1 GCF_913062585.1 uncultured Sphingomonas sp.
TGGGCCTATGATTTCGTCGAGGAGCGTACCCACGATGGGCGCAAGTTCCGCATCCTGACCATCATCGACGAGGCTAGCCGCGAGTGCCTGGCACTGATCGTGTCACGCCAGCTCCGCCACGAAGACGTGCTGGCCGCGTTGGCCGACCTGTTCATTGAACGTGGTCCGCCAGCGCACATCAGGTCGGACAATGGCAGCGAATTCATAGCCACCGCCGTCCAGACCTGGCTCGGCCGGATCGGCGTGAAGACGCTCTACATCGCCCCGGGCTCGCCATGGGAGAACGGCTATAACGAGAGCTTCAACGGGTCGCTTCGCGACGAGCTGCTCAATGGCGAGATCTTCTACAGCCTCGCGGAGGCCAGGGTGCTGATCGAGGCATGGCGCCGTCACTACAACACCGTCCGGCCGCACAGCAGCCTGGGCTACCGCCCGCCGGCCCCGGAAGCGGTGACACCGCCATTACCGGCCTCCGGTTCCGCTTCGCTCCACCTACGCCCGGCAATGGCGGCGGAGACGACAATGCACTAACTAACAAGCCGGACCACTCGGTGGGGGCTGTTCAAAGCCGATCGCCTCCAGCACCGACTCGACACCCTCTACCTGGACAAAATTGAGGGGCGGGTAACGAGCGAGTTTCACGATCGCGTAGCGACTACATGGAGGGAGGAGCGAGACAGGTGCGTCCGCGACCTAGAGAGTCCTGCTTCGGCGGAAGATGACGTGATCGACGACGGAATCGCGCTCGTCGACTTTGCCCGCACAGCTCATCACCGGTTTGAAACGCTGCCTCTTTCCAGCAAGCGCAGGGCTCTGAATCTCGTGCTATCGAACTGCACATTTGCAGGCGGCGAACTGTCTACCACGTTCCGTAAGCCATTCGACTTACTGGCTAACGTTGGTTCGCCAGGAGGGGGTGGTACTCCCCCTGAAGGGGGTGCACCATCCAAAACAGCGCCGGTGGCTCCCTGAGTAGGATTCGAACCTACGGCCGCTCGATTAACAGTCGAGAGCTCTACCGCTGAGCTATCAGGGAATGTCCGGCGCTGTGGAGGGGTCCTATAAAGGGCTCGAAAAAAGCCGCAACCCCCTTTTTGACGGTTTTGCGTAAGTCTCGCCGCCAAAGCTGTGGATAAAATGGGTGGTCAGGCGACGAACTGTTCCATCGTGATGCGGTCGTCCAGCGCATGTTCGGGGTCGAACATCAGGGTCAGTTCACGCGACCGGTCCATGCAGATATCGACCTGCGCCACGTCGCGCACCTCGCGCTGGTCGGCCACGGCGGACACCGGGCGCTTGCCCGGGTCGAGCACCTTGATCGAGATGCGCGCCTTGTCGGGCAGGATCGCGCCGCGCCAGCGCCGGGGGCGGAAGGGGCTGATCGGCGTGAGGGCGATCAGGGCCGAACCCAGCGGCAATATCGGCCCCTGTGCCGAGAAATTATAAGCGGTCGATCCCGCCGGGGTCGCGGCCAATATCCCGTCGCACGCCAGTTCGGGCAGGACGATGCGACCATTGACCGCGACTTCCAGCTTGGCGGTCTGGCGGGTTTCGCGCAGCAGCGAGACCTCGTTGATCGCGGGCAGCTGTTGGATGCGCCCGTCGATCCCGGTCGCGGTCATCTGAAGCGGGGTGACGCGGAACGGCTTGGCACGGGCCAGGCGATCCTCCAGCCCATAGCTGCGCCACTCGTTCATCAGAAAGCCGACGGTGCCCAGGTTCATGCCGAACACCGGCACCGGTCCGCGCCGCCGTTCCAGCATCCGGTGCAGCGTCTGGAGCATGAAGCCGTCGCCACCCAGCGCGATGACGTAATCGGCTTCGTCGAAATCGACCCAGTCGGCGCTGTTCTGCAGATCGGCGACCGCGGCTTGCGCGGGCGCGGTGGGCGAGGCGACCAGCGCCCGCCGTACGGGCTGGGTCATCCGCCGGTCACGCTCATGTGACGCGACACCGCCGGGGCCGATCCCGCCGCGATGCGGAAGTCGTGCCGGGCGGGCTTGGCGGCCAGCCCTGCGTCGATCGCCGCATCCAGCCCGTCGACTCCGCCATCGCGCAGCGCGGCCTTCAAATCCACCTGGTCCTCATGACCCAGACACATATACAGCTTGCCCTCGGTCGTCAGCCTCACGCGGTTGCAGCCGTCGCAAAAATTCGCGGTCAGGGGCGAGATCAGGCCGAGCCGGGTATCGCTGCCCTCCACCTGCCAGTATCGCGCCGGGCCGCCGGTGCGATGCCCGGCGCGGACCAGCGGAAATTCCGCCGCCAGCCGGTCGAACACGGTGGTCAGCGGCAGGAAACGGTCGACGCGATCCTCGCCGATCGCCCCCAGCGGCATCGTCTCGATCAACGAAAGATCCAACGCCTCCGAAATGCACCATGATAGCATCGAAGCGATCTCATCTTCGTTGAGCCCCTTGAGCGCGACCATGTTGATCTTGACCGACAGGCCTGCGTCGCGTGCGGAAAGGATGCCATGGATGACCTGGTCGACATCGCCATGACGCGTAATGTAGCGGAACCGCTCGGCATCGCGGCTGTCCAGGCTGACATTGATCCGCCGCATACCCGCCGCGACCAGCCCTTCTGCATGGTCGGCCAGACGGGTGCCGTTGGTGGTCATGGTCAGTTCGTCCAGGCCGTGCCCGACATGGCCGCCCAGCCGCTTGACAAGGTCGACCACGTCGCGCCGCACCAGCGGCTCGCCGCCCGACAGGCGGATTCGGGTCACGCCGCGCGCGATGAAGCGTTCGGCAATGATCGCGATCTCGTCCAGGCTGAGCAGCTTGGAGCGTGGCAAAAATGTCATCTGCTCGGCCATGCAATAGCGGCAGCGCAGGTCGCACCGATCGGTCACCGAAATGCGCAAGTATCGGATCATGCGGCCATGTTGATCGACCAGCGATCCGGCAGTCGAGGCTTTGGCACCGCCCATCGTCATGAGGGTAGCCCCAAGGCGGGACGCGGACAAGACGGATTGCCGTTGGTGATCCCCAGGCCGGTGGATAGGGTGCGCCCATGACGCAGGATGAATTCGGTTTTAACGCCCACCGCAGGGGAACGGCGGTGTTCGCGCTTTCGTTCCACCACCCTGCGACCCTGGACGCCG
The DNA here is from genome assembly GCF_913062585.1 of uncultured Sphingomonas sp. Lineage (GTDB taxonomy): Bacteria > Pseudomonadota > Alphaproteobacteria > Sphingomonadales > Sphingomonadaceae > Sphingomonas. The sequence continues at coordinate 3,110 of NZ_CAJXWX010000013.1, forward strand.
CGATCATCCGCGCGGGCTGGGCGATTTGGTCGATGGCGCCGCGCGATGGCGACGCCACGGCGGGCGACCTGCTGGTCGGCTCCTTCCTGGCGAGCGAGGCGCGCGTGGCGCTGATCGACGCTCGTGGACCGAGCGATGCGGGATTGCGCGCGGCGCAGGCGCTGGGGGCGGTGATCGCGGCGACCGGCGCCGCGATGCTGGTCGCCGTGCCCGATGCCCAGCCCGACACGCTGGAGGCCTTCATCGCGGCGGGTGCGACGCATGTCCTGGCGCCCGATGCGGACGATGCGATGCTCCACGCCGCGCTGAAGCTGGCGGAGCGCCATGCCCGGCGCACGCTGGATGTCCGGCGGCGGCGGTCCCATGCCGATGGCGAAGTGGGCGAAGTGCATCGCTGGATCGCCGATGCGATGGATCGGGGCGAATCGTGCCTGGCGATCATCGTCGCGCTCTCGCGGCTCGACCTGATCAACGCGGCGCATGGCCGCCCGGCGGGGACCATGTTGCTGCGGGCGGTCGAGGCGCGAATCCAGGCCGCGGCGGCCGAGGCGTTCGGCGACAGCGCCATCGTCGCGCGGTCCGGCGGCGCGGAATTCGTCATGGCCTGCGTCGTCGATCCGTCGCGCGCCCGGGCAGTCGCCGAGACGTTGGAAGCGGTGCTGGCCCAGCCGTTCCTAGCCGGCGCGGTGCCGATCCGGCTGGGCGCACGGCTGGGCCTTGCCACGTCGCAGGCCAGCGAAGACCCGGCCGGGCTGCTGGCGCGTGCCGGTGAGGCGCTGCGTCAGGCACAGGCGGGGGACGGCGTGATGCTGCGTTTCGCGCATCCGGGCGATGTGACCCCGCTCGACGTCCTGGCCGCCGATCTGCATCACGCCATCGAGCGGGGCGAGATCGACATCGTGTTCCAGCCGCAGGTCGCGATCAAGACCGGGCGGATCACCGGGGTGGAGGCGCTGGCCCGCTGGCGGCATCCGACGCTGGGGCCGCTGGGCGCCGATCCGTTGTTCGCAGCGGCCGAGCGCGCCGATCTGGGCCTCGCCTTGTCGGATCATATCCAGCAGATCGCGCTGCAGCGGGCGGCGCGCTGGCCGGCGGGCCTGTCGCATCTGCGCCTGTCGATCAACATCACCGCCGCCGATGTCGCCCGCGCGGGTTTTGCGCGACTGTTCCTGGATCGGGTTGCAAGCAGCGGCTTCCCGATCGAGCGGCTGACCGCGGAGATCACCGAAACCGGCCTGATCCGCGAACTGGACCGCGCCGCCGCGGTGCTGGACACGCTGCGCCAGGCCGGTGTGCGGATCGCGATCGACGATTTCGGGACCGGCTATTCCAGCCTGGCCTATCTGACCAGCCTGCCGATCGACTATATCAAGCTCGACCGCGCCTTGGTGACCGAGGTCGACGCCTCGCGCCGCGACCGGGTGGTGGTGCGCGGGATCATCCGGATCGCCGCGCAACTGGGCATGGGCATCATCGCCGAGGGCGTGGAGACCCATGAACAGGCGGAGCTGTTGGGACGGCTGGGTTGCGAGACCTATCAAGGCTTCCTGCGCGCCGCGCCGCTGGACGAAGACGCGTTGCGGACGATGGTCGAGGAGGAGATGGAATGCGCGGCATGAGCATGGTGATGATCGGCGGACTGATGCTGGCTCCCGTCGCCCTCCAGGCCGCTGCGCCCGCCACCGACCCGGCCGAGGTGGGGATCCGCGCCGCGATGCTCGACAGCGCGGAGGGGTGGAACAAGGGCGATCTGAACCGCTTCGTCGCGATCTACGCCCCTGATGCGGTGTTCGTCGGCAAGAGCGGGCTGACCCGTGGCAAGGCCGCGATCACGCAGAATTTCCAGCGCAGCTTTACGGGCGACGGCAACAGCCGGGGCCAGCTCCGCTTCGACTTTCTGGAGTGGAAGCGGCTGGGCGAGCGCCGGTTCCTGATCGCCCGATGGAACCTGTCGGGCGGCGAAAGCGGCATGACCTCGCTGTTGTTCGAGCGCCGCGCCGATGGCTGGAAGATCGTCGCCGACCATAGCAGCTGACCCCCAATTCCTCCCCAAGCTGCGCTTGGGGAGGGGGACCGCCCGGCGCAGCCGGATGGTGGAGGGGCAGGGCGGTTCTGTTTCGACGGGCGATGAGGTTCGTTCGGGAACCCGCCCCTCCACCACGCCCTTCGGGCGCGGTCCCCCTCCCCATCGGAGATGGGGAGGATTGGAGCGTTATCCCGCTGCCTTTGCCAGGCCCTTCGACAATTGCAGTGCGCCGTGCAGCCGGGCCTTGGCGTCGGGCCAGGCGCGGTTGAGGACCAGCTTGCCATCGGGGCGCAGCTTGGCGAGGTCGCCCAGCCGCTCGACATAGGCGAACAGCCCGTCGACATTGGGGGGGCGGTTGTCGTGGAAGGCGACCAGCACGCCGCGCGGGCCGACATCCATTTTGGCGATGCAGGCCTTTTTGGCGTTCAGCTTGATCTTGATGACCTGGATCAGATTGTCGGTCGCCTCGGGCAGCGGACCGAAGCGGTCGATCATCTCGGCGGCGAATTCCTCCACTTCCCTGTTCTTTTCCAGATCGTTGAGGCGGCGATAAAGCCCCATGCGAAGGTCGAGATCGGGGACGTAATCGTCCGGGATCAGGATTGGTGCATCGACGGTGATCTGCGGCGAGAAGTCGCGCTTCTTCTCGAACGCACCGCCCGCCTTGGCCTCCAGGATCGCCTCTTCCAGCATCGACTGGTAAAGTTCGTAGCCGACCTCCTTGATATGCCCCGACTGTTCGTCGCCGAGCAGATTGCCCGCGCCGCGAATGTCGAGGTCATGGCTGGCGAGCTGGAACCCCGCGCCCAGCGAATCCAGGTCGGACAGCACCTTCAGCCTTTTCTCCGCCGCCTCGGTCATCATCCGTTCGGGCGGGGTGACCATATAGGCATAGGCGCGCGTCTTCGACCGGCCGACCCGCCCGCGCAACTGATAGAGCTGGGCCAAGCCGAAACGGTCGGCGCGGTTGACGATCATCGTATTGGCGGAGGGAATGTCGATGCCGCTCTCGATGATGGTGGTCGACACCAGCACCTCGAACTTGCGGTCGTAGAAGGCGGACATGCGCTCCTCGACCTCGGTGGGCGACATCTGGCCGTGCGCGACGACATAGCGGACCTCGGGCACCTCCTTGCGCAAATATTCCTCGATGTCCGGCAGGTCGGCGACGCGCGGTGTGACGAGGAAGCTCTGCCCGCCGCGATAATGTTCGCGCAGCAGCGCCTCGCGCAGCACCACCGGGTCCCAGGGCATGATATAGGTGCGCACCGCCAGCCGATCGACCGGCGGCGTCTGGATCACCGACAATTCGCGCAGGCCCGACATCGCCATTTGCAGCGTGCGCGGGATCGGCGTGGCGGTCAGCGTCAGCATATGGACATCGGCCTTCAGCGCCTTCAGCCGTTCCTTGTGGGTGACGCCGAACCGCTGTTCTTCGTCGACGATGACGAGGCCGAGCCGCTTGAATTCGACATTCTTCGCCAGCAGCGCATGGGTGCCGACGACGATATCGATGTCGCCCGACGCTGCACCGTCCTTGACCTTCTTCGCCTCGGTCGCGGTGACGAGGCGGGAGAGGCGGCCGATCTTGATCGGAAAGCCCTCGAACCGCTGGACGAAGTTGTTGTAATGCTGGCGGGCAAGCAGCGTGGTGGGGCAGACCACCGCCACCTGCATCCCCGCCATCGCCGCGACGAAGGCCGCGCGCAACGCCACTTCGGTCTTGCCGAAGCCGACATCGCCGACGACCAGCCGGTCCATCGGCTTGCCAGCGGTCAGGTCGCCCAGCACATCGTCGATGGCACGGTCCTGATCGTCAGTTTCCTCATAGGGGAAACGGTCGACGAACGCCGGATAGCCCGCGCTGTCGGGCTCGGCCACTTCGCCGGGACGCAGCGCGCGTTCGGCGGCGGTGGCGATCAGCTCACCCGCGATCTCGCGGATGCGCTCCTTCATCTTCGACTTGCGCCGCTGCCACGCCTCACCGCCCAGGCGGTCGAGCGTCGCGCCGTCCTCGCCCGAGCCATAGCGGGTCAGGACTTCGAGATTCTCGACCGGCACATAGAGCTTGTCGCCGCCCGCATAGGAGAGCGCGACGCAGTCATGCGGGCTCTTGCCGACGGGGATCGAGGTCAGCCCCTCATAGCGGCCGATGCCGTGATCCGAATGCACAACCAGATCGCCGGGCGAGAGCGTCGCCAGCTCCGCCAGGAAGGCGTCGGCCGACTTGCGCCGCTTCTGCCGCCGGATCAGCCGGTCGCCCAGCATGTCCTGCTCGGTCAGAACTGCGATGCCCGGCGCGGTAAAACCATGGTCGAGCGGCAGGACGACGAGTGCGACGCCGAAGCTTTTCGACGTATCGGCGATACCTAGCGCTTCCTGCCAGGTTTCGGCGGCCTTGGCGCCCTTCAGTCCGTGATCCTTCAGCAGGCTGCCGAGCCGCTCACGCGCGCCGACGGAGTAGCTGGCGAGGACGGGCTTGCGGCCTTCCTTGCGAAGCGCCTCGACATGGTCGACCACCGCCTCATAGATATTGGCGTGCGCCGCGCGTTCGGGGGCGAAGTCGCGCGCGCCGTCCACCTCGAAATCAAGGACGGTGGTGCTTTCCGGCTCGTGGAAGGGGGAAGCGAGATGCGCGGTGGCTGCGTCTAGTCCTTCGCCCCATTCCTTGGGGGCGAGATAGAGCGCCTTGGCGGGCAGCGGGCGGAAGCTGCCCGGCTGGGCGGCCTCGGCACGCTTGCGATTCTCATAATAGTCGGCGATCGCGTCGAACCGGCCGGTCGCCGCCGCCGCGACGCCATTGTCGCGCACCACCACCGCACCGTCACCGAGATGGTCGAACAGCGTCGACAGCTTCTCCTCGAACAGCGGAAGCCAATGCTCCATCCCCGCCATCCGCCGCCCCTCGGACACCGCCTGATAGAGCGGGTCGCCGGTCGCTGTCGCGCCGAAGGTCTCGCGGTAGCGGGTGCGAAAGCGCTTGATCGATTCCTCGTCGAGCAAGGCTTCCGACGCGGGGAGCAGGGTGAAGCCGTCGATCCGCCCCGTGGTCCGCTGGTCGGCGGGGTCGAAGGTGCGGACGCTCTCGATCTCGTCGCCGAAGAAATCGAGCCGCAGTGCCTGTTCCTCGCCGCTGGGGAACAGGTCGACCAGCCCGCCGCGCACCGCGAACTCGCCCTGATCGTGGACCGTCTCGGTACGGACATAGCCGTTCGCCTGGAGCAGGGCGGACAGCTTCTCCAGCCCGATCCGCTCACCGGGAGCAAGGCGCGCGACCAGTTGCCGGATGCGGAACGGGGTCAGCACGCGCTGGGTCGCGGCATTGGCGGTGGTCAGGACCAGTTGCGGCGTCTTCGGCTTGGCCTGCAATCGGTGCAGCCCCGCGATCCGTTCCGCCATGACGCGCAAGGTCGGCGAGGCGCGGTCATAGGGCAGGCAGTCCCAGGCCGGGATCTGCACCACCTCCAGCTCGGGCGCGAAATAGGTCGCGGTCGAGGCCAGCTCGCGCATCTGCGCTTCGTCGGCGCAGATGAAGACCGCGCGCGTCGTCGCGGCGCGCGACAGGTCGGCGAGCAGCACGGGCAGGAACCCCGCCGGAACGCCCGACAGGGTCAGCGGGCTCTTGGCGGTCAGGATCGTCTTGATATCGGGCATGGGGTTCCGAAACGGGAGAAGTGGCAGGAAGTTACCGGGCGATCGGCACGAAATTCAGCGCGCGCATCCGCTGCATCACCGGGCCGTCCCACTCAGGCGGGCAGGGCTGCGTGCCGATGGCCCAGGCCATGATGTCGACATCCTGTTCCTCCAGCAGCGCCTCGAACCAGTCGAGCTCTTCGGGGCTCAGCGTCTCATGATGCGCATCGAAGAAGCCGCCGATCATCAGATCGGCTTCCTTGGTGCCGCGATGCCATGCGCGGAAGCGGAGGCGCTTGATACGGGTTTCGTGGTCCATGGGGTTCCGATCCAACGAGATTGCGCGCACGCTCTAGCGACATGCGGCGGGTAGGCTATACAGACCCATCTAGTCATGCGTCCCGATATCCTCAATCCGCTGTTCGCCGAGGTCACGTCGCTGAAAGGCGTCGGGCCCGGTCTCGCCAAGCCGCTCGAACGCCTGCGCATCGCGCGCGTGGTCGATGTCGCCTTTCATTTGCCGACCGGGCATATCGACCGCTTTCCGCGCGACGAGTTGATGGTGTCGGATGCCGGGCGGGTCATCGCCATCCCGCTGACCGTGAAGGAGCACCGCGTGTCGTCCTCGCCGCGCGGCCCGACACGCGTGCGGGCCGAGGATACGGCGGGCAACAGCGTGGCGCTCGTCTATTTCGGCGGCAATTCGGGCTGGGTGAAGAAGCTGTTGCCGATCGGTGAGACGAAGATCGTGTCAGGTCGCCTCGACCTGTACGGCCAGGATTTGCAGATCGTGCACCCCGATCTGGGCGACAGCAATGACGATTTCCGCGAGCGCGAGGCGATCTATCCGCTGTCGGAGGGGATCACCTCGCGGCGGCTGGGCGCGCTGGCGGCGCAGGCGGTGGAGCGTTCGCCCGAACTGCCCGAATGGATCGAGCCGGGGCTGAAGGCGCAGCGCGGCTGGCCCGACTGGAAGGAGGCGCTCGCCCGCATCCATGCCGATCCGGCCGATGCCAAGGCGCGCGAGCGGCTGGGCTATGACGAGGTATTCGCCAACCAGCTGGCGATGACCCTGGTCCGCGCCGATACCCGCAAGCGGCGCGGGCGGGCGCTGAACGGTGACGGGCGGCTGCGCGACATGCTCAAGCTGCCCTATACGCTGACCGGCGCGCAGAGCCGGACGGTGCGCGAGATTGAGGGCGATCTGGCGCAGGACGCGCCGATGCTGCGGCTTCTTCAGGGCGATGTGGGCGCAGGCAAGACGCTGGTCGCGGCGATGGCGATGCTGATCGCGGTCGAGGCGGGGGCGCAGGCCGCGATGCTGGCCCCGACCGAAATCCTGGCGCGCCAGCATTATGATACGCTGCGCAAGACGCTTGCCGGGCTGCCGGTCGAGATCGCGGTGCTGACGGGCCGCGACAAGGGCAAGGCGCGGGAGGCCACGTTGATGGCGCTCGCGGCGGGCCAGATCGACATCCTCGTCGGCACCCACGCCATTTTTCAGGAAACCGTGACCTATCGCGACCTGGCTTTGGTGGTGGTGGACGAGCAGCATCGCTTCGGCGTGGCGCAGCGGATGATGCTGTCGGCCAAGGGCAAGACGCCGCCGCATCTGCTGGCGATGACCGCGACGCCGATCCCACGCACGCTGACGCTGGCCAATTATGGCGAGATGGATGTCAGCCGGCTGGACGAGATGCCCCCCGGCCGCCAGCCGATCGAGACGCGGGTGGTGTCGGAGGACCGGCTGGACGAGGTGGTCAACGCGCTCGGCCGCCATTTGTCGGAGGGCGGACAGGCCTATTGGGTGTGCCCGCTGGTCGAGGAAAGCGAGAAGTCCGACCTCGCCGCGGCCGAGATGCGCGCCGAAACCCTTCGGGCGCGGTTCGGCGAGCGGGTCGGCCTGGTCCATGGCAAGATGAAGCCCGCCGAGAAGGACGCGGTGATGGAGGCGTTCGCGGGCGGGCGGCTGGGGGTGCTGGTCGCTACGACGGTGATCGAGGTGGGGGTGGACGTGCCCAACGCCACGCTGATCGTGATCGAACATGCCGACCGCTTCGGGCTGGCGCAGTTGCACCAGTTGCGCGGGCGTGTCGGGCGGGGCGGGGGGCTGTCGCGGTGCCTGTTGCTGCGCGGCTCGCATCTGTCGGAGACGTCGCGCGCGCGGCTGGCGTTGATGCGCGAGACCAATGACGGCTTCCGCATCGCCGAGGAGGATCTGCGGCTGCGCGGGGCGGGCGAGCTGCTCGGCACGCGGCAATCGGGGGAGATGGCGTTCCGGCTCGCGACGCCGGAGAACATGGCCGACCTGATGCAATGCGCGCAGGACGATGCGCGGCTGCTGATCGACCGGGATGGTGGGCTGGAGGCTCCGCGTGGACAGGCGGCGCGGACGGCGCTTTATCTGTTCGAGCGGGATGCGGGCGTCGCGCTGTTGCGATCGGGCTGAACGAAGACGCGTTCGTGGCGTTGGGCGCTGATGGCTGCTGTCTTTCCGCTCATCCTCGTCCTGATCGCCGGTATCGGTCTGGCCATCCAGCCGCCGACCAATGCCGAACTCGCCAAGGTGTCGGGGTCGGTGGTGCTGGCGGCGCTGACCTCGTTCCTGATCGGGACATTGGTGCTCGCGATCGCCTGGGTGGCGATGGACCGGACCAGTCCGGCGGCGCTTAAGGGGGCGCCAGGTTGGGCGTGGCTGGGCGGATTCTATGGCGCGGGGTTCGTGGCGGTGTTGGCCTATGCCGCGCCGAGGCTTGGGATTTCGGTGGCTTTGACGGCGGCGATCGCCAGCCAGTTGGTGGCGGCGTTGATCGTGGACCATTTCGGTCTGTTCGACGTCAAGGTTGAGCCGGTTTCGATCGGCAAGATCGTCGGCGTCGCGCTGGTGATCGCGGGCGCGGTGGTGGTTCGGCGGGGGTGAGGGCGCTGGCGCATCGACCGAGCCGTAACCCGGCGGAGGCCGGGGTCCAGTTGCTAGGCGTTGGTGGTGGGGGTGGGAGGAGGATGCCTCCCACGCATCGTTGTCCCGCTTCCTCGGCGACGTAGAAACTGGGCCCCGGCCTTCGCCGGGGAACAGAGGTTTAGAGGGGTGTTCCTGCAAACCGCCGTTCAGCCTGAGCGAAGTCGAAGGCCAAGGGAATTACCCCGCCGTCAGCAACCCGTGGTTTTTCTTCCCCGAAGAGACCTTTACCGGCTCCCCGCCGACCGCGATGACGGCATTCTCGTCCGCCACCTTCTCGCCGTCCACGCGGGCACCGCCGCCTGCGATCAGGCGACGTGCTTCGCCCTTCGATTTGGCAAAGCCCAGCCCGATCAGCGCATCGACGATGGTCACCGATCCGCCCGAAACCGCAAAGTTCGGCAACGCCGCACCCGCCGCACCTTCCTCGAAGGTCCGCCGCGCCGTCTCCGCCGCCTCCTCCGCCGCCACACGGCCACGGCACATGGCGGTGGCTTCGTTGGCGAGGATCTTCTTCGCCTCGTTGATCTCCGCGCCTTCCAGCTTTTCCAGCCGCGCGATCTCGTCCAGCGGCAGGTCGGTGAACAGGCGCAGGAAGCGGCCCACGTCACGGTCGTCGGTGTTGCGCCAGAACTGCCAGTAATCGAAATGCGGCAGCTGATCCTCGTGCAGCCAGACCGCGCCCGCCATGGTCTTGCCCATCTTGCCGCCGTCCGCCGTGGTGATCAGCGGGGTGGTCACGCCGAACACCTCGGTCCCGTCCATGCGGCGGGCCAGCTCGATACCGTTGACGATATTGCCCCACTGGTCCGACCCGCCCATCTGCAAGCGGCAGCCATGACGCTGCGCCAGTTCGCGGAAGTCGTAGGCCTGGAGGATCATATAGTTGAATTCGAGGAAGCTGAGCGACTGTTCGCGGTCGAGCCGTAGCTTCACCGAGTCGAACGACAGCATCCGATTGACCGAGAAATGCTGCCCCACTTCGCGCAGGAAGGGGATATACTCGAGCTTGTCGAGCCAGTCGGCATTGTCGACCATCACCGCATCGGTCGGCCCGTCACCAAAGGTCAGGAACCGCTCGAAGATGCGCTTGATCGAGGCGACATTATCCTTGATCCCGTCCTCACCAAGCAGCTTGCGCGCCTCGTCCTTGAAGCTGGGATCGCCGATCTTGCCGGTGCCGCCGCCCATCAGGACGATCGGCTTGTGGCCGGTCTGCTGCATCCGGCGCAGGAGCATGATCTGCACCAGGCTGCCGACATGCAGCGACGGCGCGGTCGGGTCGAAGCCGATATAGCCGGGCACCACCTGCGACACGGCCAGCCGGTCGAGCGCGGCGGCGTCGGTCATCTGGTGGACGTAACCCCGTTCATCCAGGGTGCGAAGCAGATCGGAGGTATATGCCATAACGACTGGCCGTTACACCGCCGATCCGCGTTCGTCACCCTCCGCGGATGGTAAAGGGCGCGCGGACCCAAGTCCCGCGCGCCATATCGCTGTTACCGACAGAGGGTACGGCCATTCTGTCGGACATAGTGGCAGGGGCGGTAGCCCGAGCCCGGTCCGGTATAGTTGGTATAGTCGCCCTGCGAGCGCGGATCGACATAGCCGGGGGTGCGACGCGCGCGATCATATTCGCGAGCGACGCGCGCTTCGCGCCGGGCCCGCCAATTGTCGCCGCGCCAGCCGCGATCGTCACGCCAGCCGCGCCGCTCGCCCCGCCAGTCGCCCCGATCCCCCCGATCACCGCGCCAGTCGCGACGGTCGTCGCGGCGATCACGGTCGTGACGATAGCCATCGTCGCGCCAGGACTGGGCCTGGGCCGAGGACATAGGCAGCGCCGTCGTCGTCGCAACGCCCGCCACCGAAAGGCCGATCATGGCCAGAGTTCGGAACATCTTCTTCATACGCCAACTCCCAGGGGCAGCGGCCCCAAGTTCGTTTTCAACCTATGGCAGGTCGTGGCGTTCCGTATCCTGAACCGCCCGTTAGGCGATGTTCATCTTCAGCGGGCGGGCAATTGGCTCAGCGGATCGACGGGCGCACGGCCCCGGCGCAGTTCGAAATGCAGTTCGGGTCGGTCGGCAAAGCCGCTCTGGCCCGACAGCGCCAGCGTCTGGCCGCGCTTCACGCTCTGGCCGCGCTGGACCATCAGCTTGGAGGCATGGCCATAGACGCTGGTCCAGCCGTCGCCATGCTTGACGATGACCAGGCCGCCCAGCGCGGCGATGCCGTCGCCGACATAGGCGACGACGCCGTCGGCGGTCGCCTTGATCGGCGTGCCGACCGGTGTGGCGATCTTGATGCCGTCATTGCGCTCGCCGCTGGAGCCGGCGCCGAAGCGCTTCACCACCTTGCCGTCGACCGGCCAGGCAAAGCCCGAGCGCAGGCGGCTGGGCGCGGCGACCACGGCGGTCGGCGGCAGGACGCGGCGCGGGGTGGGGCTGGGCTTGGCGGGGGCCTGGTTGCTGGCCAGCGCGGGCTCGCCGCCGGTCAGGATGTCGTCGACGTCGAGCGTGAAGGCCGCCGCGCGCTCGGCCGCGCTGCTGGGCGGAGTGCCGCTCGCCGTGGCGGTTGCCGCACCGGGGATCACGATACGCTGTCCCGCGCGCAGGACAAAGGGTTCGGTCAGCCCGTTCGCCTCGACGATGCGGGACCATTCGACACCGTAAGCGCGGGCAATGGCGATGCCGCTCTCGCCGGAGCGGACCAGATGATAGCGGCCACCGGGAATGGTGAGCTTCTGCCCCGCCTTGATGACGAAGGGCGGGGTCAGGCCATTGGCGCGGGCGATCGCCTCGGACCCTGCGCCGGTCTTGTCGGCGACGCCGCGCAGCGTGTCGCCGGGCTGCACCACATAGCTCGTCTCCGCGATCGCACGCGCGTCGGGGGTGACGGGCCGTACCTCCCAGGAGGGGCGGGGTGCGGGCAGGGTGGAAACGCGCTGGCGCTCGGCACCGACCGGCTGCGGCGTGTCGGTCACCGGCGATGCGAGCGGCGTGCGGCGGAGTGTCCGGGTGGTCGTGGCGGGCACCGAGCGGCGGATGGTCGGACGCATGCCGACCGGACGCGGCGGAGGCGCGACGGCCGTCTCACGCGCCGCCGGAGTGGTCTGGACGGGCGCCGGGATGGGCGGAGCGACCGGCTGTGGCGCTGCCATGGGCGGCTCCATATTGGGGATACAGGCCGATACCAGCAGGCCGATACCAATCACGCCCCCGATGGATGCCACATTCCGCCCCACGCCCCAGTCCCCCCGGCTCAACTCAGCGATACGCTTCGTTAAGCATAGCAAGCGAAGGGCCATGCGTCAGGTCGAGATGCAAGGGCGTGACGGCGATATGATCGTCCGCGATCGCATCCAGGTCGGTATCGTCGCCCGGCTGGTGCGGCAGGCGACCAAGCGCCAGCCAGTAATAGTCATAGCCGCGCGGATCGCTGCGCCGGTCGAGCCGGGCGCGGCCATAGTCGCGCAGACCCTGGCGCGCGACCCGAATACCCTTGACCGCCTCCGGCGCGACCGGCGGGAAGTTGACATTGACGAGCGTGCGCGGTGCGAAATCGAGTGCCAGCAACGGCCGCAAGACCCGTTCGCCCCAAGCCTCTGCGGTCGCGAAGGATACCCGGTCCCCGACTCCTTGCGTCGGGTAACGCTGGCTGAGCGCGATCGCGCGGATGCCCGCCAGCGCGCCTTCCATGGCAGCGGAGACTGTCCCGGAATAGAACACGTCCTCGCCCAGATTGGCGCCGCGATTGACGCCTGACAGGATCAGGTCGGGCTTGGCGTCCTTCATCACCTCGCCCAGCGCCATCAGGACCGAATCGGTCGGCGTGCCGGTGACCGCAAAGCGCCGCTCGCCGAACTGACGGAGCCGCATCGGCCGGGTCAGGGTCAGCGAGCGACTGGTCCCCGACTGATCCTCGGCCGGCGCGACGATCCAGACATCGTCGGACAGCGTTGCCGCGATCCGTTCCAGCGCGGCGAGCCCCGGCGCGTGATAGCCATCGTCATTGGTCAGGAGGATGCGCATCAGCGCGGCTCCAGCACCGCCTGTCCGCCCAGATAGGGGCGCAGCACCTCCGGCACGACGACCGAGCCATCGGCCTGCTGGTAATTCTCGATCACCGCGACGAGGGTCCGGCCGACCGCCAGCCCCGAGCCGTTGAGCGTATGGACGAACCGCGTCCCCTTGCCCTCGGTCGGGCGATAGCGCGCCATCATGCGCCGCGCCTGGAAATCGGTGCAGGTCGAGCAGGACGAAATCTCGCGGTAGCGCGCCTGGCCAGGCAGCCAGACCTCCAGGTCATAGGTGCGCGCCGCCGAGAAGCCCATGTCCCCGGTGCACAGCAGCATCCGGCGATAGGGCAGGCCCAGCGCCTCCAGCACGCCCTCGGCACAGGCCGTCATCCGCTCATGCTCGGCATCCGACTGGTCGGGGGTGGTGATCGACACCATCTCGACCTTGTCGAACTGATGCTGGCGGATCAGGCCGCGCGTGTCGCGCCCCGCAGCACCCGCTTCCGAACGGAAACAGGGGGTGAGCGCAGTGAAGCGCAGCGGCAGCTCCGCCTCGCTCAGGATCGCCTCGCGGACGATGTTGGTCAGCGATACCTCGGCGGTGGGGATCAGCCAGCGGCCATCGGTGGTGCGAAACAGATCCTCGGCGAACTTCGGCAACTGGCCAGTGCCGAAGGCGGCCTCGTCGCGGACCAAGAGCGGCGGCTGGACCAGCTCGAACCCGTTCTCCTCGGTCATCCGATCGAGCATATATTGGCCGAGCGCACGCGACAGGCGCGCCATCGGCCCGCGCAGCAGGGTGAAGCGCGCGCCCGACAGCGCCACGCCGGTCTCGAAATCCATGCCCAGCGCGGGCGCGATCGCGTCATGCTCGCGCGCCTCGAAGGCGAAGGTAGTCGGCTCGCCCTTCTGATGGACCAGCGCATTGTCATTCTCGTCCGCGCCGGGCGGCACGTCGGCGGCGGGCAGATTGGGAATAGCGGCGAGCGCGGTGTTCAGCTCGGCCTCGACCACGCGTTCCTGCTCTTCCAGCTCGGGCAGCTTCGCCTTGAGTGCCGCAACCTCGTCCATCAGCGCCTGGGCCCGCGCCTCGTCGCGCGCGGCCTTGGCCTGGCCGATCTGCTTGGACAGGTCGTTGCGGCGGGTCTGCGCGGCCTGCGCCTCGGCGATGATCGTGCGGCGGCGTTCGTCGGTCGCGATCAGCGTCTCGGCCTGGGGGGCGGCGCCCCGCTTGGCAAGGGCGGCGTCGAAGGCGGCGGGGTCGTCCCGGATCAGGCGAATGTCGTGCATGGGGGCGAGGCTATGGCCTCCGCTCCGCCGTCACGCAACCCGTGGCGAAGCGCCCGCGTTATCCGCCCGTCCATAGAAGGAGAAACGCGATGCGAGTGCCGCATAACAGCTTCGTGCTGGTGGTCGATGGCCAGAAGAGCCTGTTCTTCCGCAATGATGGGGATGCCGAATATCCTAATTTGATCGTCGAGACGGCGGTGGAGCATCCCAATCCCGCCGATCGCGACCAGAAGACCGACCGGGCCGGGCAGGCCTCCTCCACCCTGGGCGGGACGATGGGCGAGGCCGATTTCCACCAGCAGGAAGAGGATCGCTTCGCGGCCGAAACCGCCGACATGCTCAAGCGTCGCGCGCTGGCCAACGAGTATGAAGCGCTGATCGTCGTGGCGCCGCCCAAGACGCTGGGCGAACTGCGCAAACATTATCACAAGGCGGTCGAGGACCGGCTGGTCGGCGAACTGGCCAAGGACCTGACCGGCCATCCGGTGCCCGACATCGAGGCCGCGCTGCAAAAGGCCTAAGGTGCCGGTCCGGCGGTGCCGACGCTCAGGCCGCCTTTGGCCTGGTCAGGCGCCGCCGGATGACCAGGGCCGCAGCCGCGCTGCCGAACAGCAGGACCATCGGCGGCGCGGGGACAGGCGTGGGCGGGTGCGTTTCGCCATTGCCCGAAGAGGAGGCGCTGGAGGCGCTGGACGCGGACGAGGCGCTCGACGCCGAACTCGCCGACGAGCCGTTGGACGACCAGCCGTTGCTGCTGGACGTATAGCCGCTCGACGAGGCCGAAGAAGTGCTCGAGGCGCTCGACGAACTGACATTGCCCGACGATGCGCTGGTCGAGGAGATATTGCCCGACGACGTCGAAGACCCGCCGGTGGAGGTCGAGGAGCCGCCCGTCGAGGTCGAGGAGCCGCCCGAGCCGCCCGACGCCGAGGATGTGGACGAGCCACCCGATCCGCCCGAGGCGGACGAAGTGGAGGTCGACCCGCCGCTGCTGGTCGAGGAGATGACGATGCTGCCGCTCGATCCGCCGCCGCCAAAGCCGAAGCCGCCGCCAAAACCGCCGCCCCAGCCGCCACCGAAGCCACCGCCCCAGCCACCGATCACGGCAGGCACATAGCCGCCGCCGGTCGCAACCGACGGGCCGCCGGGGGGCAGGGGAACGGGAACTGGCGGCGACTGCGTCGTGACGGTGACGATGGTCGGCGGCGGGGTGGTCGTGGTGGTGGTGCGACGGGTGACGGCACGGCGTGCGACACGGGCCGGAGGATCCCTGTGCACGATCCGCTTCTTGACCTTTGTCTGCTTGACCAGGGGCGGCCGCGTGGGATTGTCCACCATATGGACCGCCCCCCCGCCGATCACGGCGCCGCCCGCGGCACATGCCGTCAGCTTCGCCAAGGCCATTCGCACTGACATCGTCCCATCCTCAAACCGTGCAAGCCTCAAGCCGCGCGCTGGGACGACATCGCCGCCCGGCCGCCCGCACGGCAGTTATGGGGCCGCATATGTCATCATACTGACCAAGAAAGGCTTAAGCTCCAACCCCCGTCGTGCGGCGTAACGTCCGGCTTTGGGATTCGGGCCCCGGGAACCATTACGGCCGAACGTCGAGACGAGGCGACGGACCGGCGGGTTCGATGATCGGGTGTGCAAACCCCGTGCCTAGGGCCCGCTTTGTCCATATTCTGTTCATGCCGCAATATTATTATAGAAATTACGATTACGATGAAATGTCGGTCGCTTGCGACAAAAGGTGGCACCGACTATAGGCGCTATCAACCATCAGGGGGCGGTCCCGACGAACTCGGTGCCGAACGTCGCTCCGACGGGCCCTTTGGGAGAGTGGTATGGCGACGGTGTTTAATCGCGTGAAAGATTCCACTGGGCCGGATGCGGCCAACGATATCGACGAAAATTATCGTCCGAGCGCGGACGAGCCGTTCATGAGTCTGAAGCAGCAGGCCTATTTCCGCCGCAAACTGCTGGAATGGAAGGAATCGATCCAGCGGGAGGCGCAGGGTACCCTGTCGCAGCTGCAGATTGATTCGCTCCGCGAACCCGACCTGACCGATCGCGCATCGAGCGAGACCGACTGGTCGATCGAACTGCGGACCCGCGATCGCCAGCGCAAGCTGATCTCCAAGATCGACGCCGCGCTGCGCCGGATCGACGAGGGTGAATATGGCTATTGCGAAGTCACCGGCGAGCCGATCAGCCTGGGTCGGCTGGAAGCCCGGCCGATCGCGACGATGACGGTCGAGGCGCAGGAGCGTCACGAGCGCAACGAAAAGGTTTCCCGCGACGATTGAGCCGGCGCAGCCGGTCCTGCCCCAATTCCGGGGCTGCCCCGACCCGAGACGGCCCTAATCAGGAAAAGTCCTGATTAGGTTCGGGGCGCAGTGCCTCCATCGAATGGGCGCAAATCCGTATTGCCCGTCCGTTGCGATCAGGCGTTTCCCAACCATATTAATGAAATGGCAACGCAGCCCCGGCTACGTCAGGGGCGCATGGAAACGTTCGGGCACCGGAAGCGATATGGACGCGATGAACCGCATGCCCGGTAATGGGGCAAAAATGGCCGAAGAGGAACTGGAGCGGGCAGACCGCACCGGACAGCGCGACAGCCTTTTGATGATGGCGCAAATGACGCTGGAAGGCGAGAACAGTCCACGCGAGGTCCGCGTGCGCAATATTTCCGAAGGCGGCCTGATGGCCGAATTGCCGGTATCGGTGGAAATCAACTCGTCGGTCCAACTCGACCTGCGCGGCGTGGGCCCGATCACGGGTCGGATCGCCTGGTGCACGCAGGGGCGCGTCGGTGTTGCCTTCGACCGTCAGATTGATCCCAAACTGGCGCGCAAGCCGGTCGGCGGCGGCACATCGACGCCCGAATATGCCAAGGCCGCCACGACGCCGAAAACCCGGCCTTTCAACCACTGAACCGATCCCGGTTCGGCGGGATCGGCATTTCTACCCCGGGAAAAAGGGGTGGAAAGCGGGAATGTCAGCGATGTCGTTCTGGCGTCGCGCGCTACCGCGCTGAAATGCGTGAGGCGGCGATGGCCGCGCCCGGTGTCGCGGCGACCGCAATAAGGGCCGCGGCGGGTCACCGGACCCGCGCGGCCGAGCGGGGCTTACAGGCCCAGCATTTCTTCCTTCAGCTTAAGCTTCTGCTTTTTGAGACCCGCCAGGACGATAGGGTCCGGTACGGGACGCTGCGATTCGGCGCTGATTCGCCGATCAAGCGTGGCGTGCTTGGTCTCCAGGGCCGTTTGATGCGCCGTATGCATAGGGCTTCAACCTCCTGTCGTTGCTTTGGGGATAGGATTAAATCACCAAATCGCGCGCTTGTCCCCCCTGATTTTGGTTGAAATCGACCGGTCGAAGCATTTGGCGGGATGACGCGTTGGAGACGCGTCGAGCAGATGCCTGGGCCTCTCGCCGCGCCCGCCCGGGCTTGCTACAGGGGCTCGCCAGGCGTCGGACGTTCCGCGCGCCGGCCCGGCATGGGGGTAGCAGGATGGACATCACGCTGGCGCGTGCGCGGATCGACATATTGCGCGTCGAGCATCGCGATCTGGACGACGCGATCGCCGCGCTGCTGCAGTCCAACACCCCGGACCAGCTGCAGATCGCCCGCCTCAAGAAGCGCAAATTGCGCCTGCGCGACGAGCTGGCCGAGCTGGAGGATCGCCTGATCCCCGACATCATCGCCTGATCGCGCGCCGTATCGGGACAGGGGGGCGGTCGTCGGGTCTTGTGTCGGATCGCCGGCTCATGCGAGCGAAGCGCTATGTTGCGCGCCGCCCCTGACTCCCCCTTCCACGCCCGACTGATCGACGGCCTTTATGGCGAGGCCATGGCGCTGGCCGAGGATGCGCGGGGCTATTTCGACGGCATCGGACGCATTGAGCGCGAATCGCTCGATCCGGTCGCGCGGGTGGCCTTTTCCTGCGAATCGCTGAAGGTCACGACGCGGCTGATGCACATCATCGCCTGGGTCCTGACCCAGCGCGCGGTCGAGGCGGGGGAAATGGGCTGGGACGATGCGCGCCATCCCGTCCGGCGGCTGGGCCGTTCGCCCGAGTCAGAGGTGGAGCAGGTGGAGACGTTGCCCAAACATGCCCGGTCGCTGACCCATGCCAGCCTGGACCTGCACCGCCGGGTCGAGCGGCTGGACCAGCTCGCCGACAGCGAGATGCCGGTCGTCAGCCCCGCGCGAATGCTCCACGCCCGGCTCGACCAGGCATTCTGATCCTCAATCCCTGAGCGACAGGCGCGCGCGCGCCGCGGCATATTGGCGGGCCAGCGTCGCGACCCGCTCGGCAGCCGGCACGATCCGGTCGACCGCGCCGATGCCCTGGCCCGCGCCCCAGATGTCGCGCCACGCCTTGGCCGCCTGGCCGCCGCCGAAATTCATCGCCGCCACATCGCCCTCGGGCAGATGATCGGGGTCAAGCCCCGCGGCAGTGATCGAGGCGCGCAGATAATTGCCGTGCACGCCGGTGAACAGGCTGGAATAGACGATGTCGCTGGCCCGGCCATCGACCACCGCCTGCTTATAGGCCTGTGCCGCATTGGCCTCGACCGTCGCGATGAAGGGGGAGCCGATATAGGCGAAGTCGGCGCCCATGGCCTGCGCCGCCAGCACCGCATCGCCGGTCGCGATCGCCCCCGCCAGCGCGAGCGGCCCGTCGAACCACGCCCGGATTTCCTGGACCAGCGCGAAGGGCGAGAGGCGCCCCGCATGGCCGCCCGCACCGGTCGCCACCGCGATCAGGCCATCTGCGCCTTTCTCCACCGCCTTGCGTGCGAAACGGTCGTCGATCACGTCGTGCAGCGTGATCCCGCCCCAGTCGTGCACGCCCGCATTGACGTCCTCGCGCGCGCCCAGCGAGGTGATGACGATCGGCACCTTCCATTTGGCGCAGACCGCCAGATCGGCCTCCAGCCGGTCGTTGGAGCGGTGGACGATCTGGTTGACCGCGAAGGGCGCCGCCGGGCGATCGGGATGCGCACGGTCGTGCGCGGCCAGCTCCTCGGTGATGCGATGCAGCCATTCGTCGAGCAGGCTCGCGGGCCGCGCGTTCAGCGCCGGGAAGGATCCGACGATCCCCGCCTTGCACTGGGCGATGACCAGATCCGGGTTGGAGATGATGAACAGCGGCGACCCGATGACGGGCAGGGCGAGACGACTCAGGGCGGATGGCAGGCTCATGGCTTGACGATAACGTAAAGGTAAAGCGTGTCTAGCCGCAGCCCGATGACATATTATGACATGACTGACATTTGCTTTGGGATGGGGAGGGCGTAGGTATCGGGCCATTCCCCTGAGAGAGGCCCTTTTGCCCATGAAGTCCGCACTTTCGGTCCTGCTGGCCCTGACCGTATCAAGCCCCGCGCTGGCGGCGGGGCAATTGCCCCAGACGGTCGCCCCCGTCCTGTACGACATCACCATTCGCCCCGATGCCAAGGCGATGACCTTTTCGGGTGAGGAGACGGTCGATGTCGATGTGCGACAGGCGACCGCCAGCATCGTGCTCAACGCCGCCGAACTGACCGTCTCCACCGCGACCTTCGACGGCAAGCCGGTGCCATTTGCGCTGGACAAGACGGCGCAGACCCTGACGCTGACCCTGCCGCAGGCGGCGTCGGTCGGGCGGCACAAGGTCGGCTTTGCCTGGACGGGTACGATCAATCGTTCGGCCAACGGCCTGTTCGCGATCGACTATACCAATGCGGACGGCACGCCAGACCGGATGCTGGCGACCCAGTTCGAGGCGCCCGACGCGCGCCGCTTCGCGCCGATGTGGGACGAGCCCGCCTTCAAGGCGAAGTTCCGCCTGGCCGCCACCGCCCCCAAGGGCCAGCGCGCGATCAGCAACATGCCCGCCGCCTCGATCACGCCCCAGGCCGATGGCAGCCAGCTCTACCGGTTCGACGAGACGCCGGTCATGTCGAGCTATCTGCTGTATTTCGGCTCCGGCAATCTCGACCGCAAGACGGTGGATGCGAGCGGCGTCCAGATCGGCGTGGTCAGCCGCAAGGGCGTGGTCGACCAGGGCGATTATGCGCTGGGCGCGGCGACCAAGCTGCTTTCCTATTATAACGACTATTTCGGCACGCCCTATCCGCTACCCAAGATGGACATGATCGCGGGGCCGGGCTCCAGCCAGTTTTTCGGCGCGATGGAGAATTGGGGCGCGATCTTCTATTTCGAGAACGAGCTGCTCTTCGACCCCAAGGTCATGACCGAGAGCAACCGCCAGCGCATCCACACCGTCGTCGCGCATGAAATGGCGCATCAGTGGTTCGGCGACCTGGTGACGCCGCGCTGGTGGGACGATCTGTGGCTGAACGAGGGCTTCGCCTCCTGGATGGAGGGCAAGGCGTCCAACGACCTCAACCCCAGCTGGAAGGCCGCCGCAGCGAATGTGTCGGGTGAGCGCGAGTCCGCGATGGGCATCGACGCGACCGCCGCGAGCCACCCGATCATCCGCAAGGTCGAGACGGTCGACCAGATCGGCGAGGCGTTCGACAGCATCACCTATCTGAAGGGGCAGGCGGTGATCGGGATGCTCGAATCCACGCTTGGCGCGGACACGTTCCGCAAGGGCATCCGCGCCTATATGGCGAAGTATAAATATCAGAACACCGTGACCGACCAGTTGTGGGAGGAACTGTCCAAGGCGTCGGGCACCAATGTCGCCACCATCGCGCACGACTTCACGCTGCAAAGCGGCGTGCCGCTGATCACCCTGTCGGGCAGCCGTTGCGAGGGCGGCAAAACGGTTGCGATGCTGGCTCAGGGCCGCTTCGGCCTGGACCAGGCGTCCAAGGTGCCGCAGACCTGGCACGTCCCCATCCGCGTCGCCACGATTGGCGGCGGGGAAACCAGCACGATCGTGACGGGCGCGACCCCGATGCCGGTCAGCGTCGGCGGATGCGGCACGCTGGTCCTCAATCAGGGCAAGGGCTCCTATACCCGCGTCCTGTATGACGATGCGGGCCATGCCGCGATCGTGCGCGACTATACCCGGCTGACGCTGGAGGATCGCCTGGGCACGCTGGGTGACGATTATGCGCTGGCGGCGGGCGGTTATCAGGATCTGGGCCGCTGGTTCGACCTGATGGCACGCGTCCAGCCCGAGGCGGATCCGCTGGAATGGCAGACGGTGGCGGGCGAGCTGGCCCGGCTGAACGGCTTGTACAAGGGCACGCCGCTAGAGCAGCCGTTGCGTGCGAAGACGGCCGCGATCCTGTCGCCCGTCCTGGCGCGGGTCGGCTTCGAGGCGCAGCCGAATGAGGGTGCGCTGATCTCCAATCTGCGCGAGACGCTGATCGGCCAGCTCGGCACCAGCGGCGATGCGATGGTCGCGGCCCGCGCGCGCGGCTATGTCGCCGCGCTGGCGAAGAACCCCGACGCGATCCCGGCGGCGATCCGCCAGCCGATTCTGGCCACCTACGCCACCCGCGCGACGTCCGCCGAGTGGGACAAGCTGCTCGACCTGGCCAAAGACGAGCGCAATCCCGTGGTCAAGAACCGCTATGTCCGCCTGCTGGGCTATGCCGAGGATGAAAATGCGGCACGCCGGGCGCTGGGCCTGTTGAAGGGCAACAGCTTCACCCCGCCGCAGCGGGCCGCGCTGCTCAGTGCGATCGCGGGCGCGCATCCCGACATGGCGTTCGACTGGGCGGTGGCGAACAAGCCGCTGGTCGACAGCTTCCTGGAGGAAAGCAACCGGGCGACCTTCATCGTCGGTCTGGGGGCCGGATCGAACGACCCCGCCATGCCGGGCAAGATCGAGAGCTGGGCTGCGGCCAACCTGCCCGAAGGATCGCGCGGCGGCGCCAAGCGCGCCCTGGCCCAGATCGCGGTGCGCAAGGCGGTGGCGGATCGCCTGAAGCCTGCGGTCCAGACCTGGCTGGCCCGCTGATCCCACAATCCTCCCCAAGCTACGCTTGGGGAGGGGGACCGCCCGGCAACGCCGGGTGGTGGAGGGGCGATGCCCTGTCACTTGCTCCGGGTGATGGCGGTCGGGGAGGGATATGCCCCTCCACCATCGCTGACGCGATGGTCCCCCTCCCCATCAAAGATGGGGAGGACTAAGGGAAAGGGCGAAAGCGAAGCGCTTGCCTTCCCGACCAAAACGGGGGAACTTTGACGCAACTGTCAGTCTTTCGTGAGCGCTCCGTGATCCGCAATACTCTCGTCCTTCTCCTCGCCGCCACTGCTTTGACCGCGCCGCTCGCCGCGCAGGAGGAGGGAGAGAAAAAGGCCGCGCATCACGAAGCCGCCAAGGCCGAGGTAGAGGCTGCCTGGGTCCGCGCGCCGCTCGACGAGGCCGAGGTGCGGCACCGCGACAGCGTGACCATCAACGGCCGCGTCTATCCCTATGTCGCGTCGGCGGGCACGCTGACTATCCGCGATATCGAGGGCAAGCCGACCGCCTCGATGTTCTATACCGCCTATACGCTGGACGGGGTGAAGCCGGGTACGAAGCGCCCGGTGACTTTCCTGTATAATGGCGGGCCGGGTTCGCCCTCCCTCTGGCTGCGCATGGGGTCGTTCGCGCCGATCCGCATCCGTACCACCAGCCCGGAATTCGTGCGCCCTGCACCCTATGATGTCGGGCCCAATCCGGACTCGCTGCTCGACAAGACCGACCTCGTCTTCCTCGACGCGATCGGCACCGGCTATTCGCGCCCGCTGGGCGATATGAAGCCGGCGCAATTCTACGGCGTGGACGAGGATGTCGACGCGTTCGCGGGCGCGATCCAGCGCTACGTCACCAGATATGGCCGGTGGATGAGCCCCAAATTCCTGCTGGGCGAGAGCTATGGCACGCTGCGTTCGGGGGCGCTGGCCTATCAGTTGCAGGAACGGGGCATGGCGCTGAACGGCGTGGTGCTGCTCAGCTCGATCATGAATTACGGCTATCGCCAGCCGGGGCTGGATCAGGTCTATATCAATTATCTGCCCAGCTATGCGGCGACCGCCTGGTACCATAATCGCCTGACCGACCGCCCCGCCGATGTCGCGACGGTGGTGGCGCAGGCGCGGGCCTTTGCGGTCGGGCCGTACATGTCGGCGCTGGCCAAGGGGCAGGGCATCTCGCCCCAGGAGCGCGACCAGATCGCCGAGCAGATGAGCCGCCTGATCGGCCTCTCGCCCGATTATATCAAGCGTGCGAACCTGCGTATCGACCTGCCGCGGTTCCAGAAGGAATTGCTGCGGTCGCAGGCGCGGACCGTGGGGCGGTTCGATTCGCGCTATCTGGGCATCGACACCGACGCGGCGGGCGATCGGCCGGAGACGGATGCCTCGTCGGACGCGATCTCCGGGGCTTATATCGCGTCCTTCCAGGACTATCTGCAATCAACGCTCGGCTACCAGACCGAGCTGCCCTACCGCCTGTCGGCGCGTGATGCGGCGGGCTGGACCTGGAACTGGAAGCACAAGTCGCCCGATGGCGGCCAGAACAACCCCAACACAGCGATCGACCTGGCGGCCGCAATGCGGGCGAACCCGTATCTGAAGGTGCTGTCGATGAACGGCTATTACGACATGGCCACGCCGTTCTTCGGGACCGAGAACGACCTTGGCCACATGATGCTGGAGCCCGCACAACAGGCGAACCTGCGCTTCGCTTATTATCCGGCCGGGCACATGACGTACCTGAACCCCGATGCGCTGCACAGCATGAAGGCGGACCTGTCGCGCTGGTATGACGAGGCGGTGAGCGATGC
Organism: uncultured Sphingomonas sp.; assembly: GCF_913062585.1. Taxonomy (GTDB): domain Bacteria; phylum Pseudomonadota; class Alphaproteobacteria; order Sphingomonadales; family Sphingomonadaceae; genus Sphingomonas. The sequence goes on from NZ_CAJXWX010000013.1 coordinate 26,786, forward strand.
GAAATCGGCGACCCCGCCGGTGCCACCTTCGGGGCAGGGGGCAAAGTCCTCCACCCGCGCTCTATCGGACTGAAGGGCGACAATGGGGCGGTGGCGGTCGGACCGTCGCCACCCGTTGGGCGCAACGTCGCGAGCGGCAGCTATCGCTGTCGAGCAATTCACGGAAAAATCGTGGAAATGGTGGACGCACTTGGGCTCGAACCAAGGACCCGCTGATTAAGAGTCAGCTGCTCTACCAACTGAGCTATGCGTCCGATGCCGGTCTGCGGCATGGCGGGGAAGCGATGTCCCCGTCTGGTCGGGCGCTGTTAGCGGAGCGACTCCGACCTGCCAAGGGGTTTTTTGACATTTTTATTGTGGCCGGGATCGACACTCCGATCCCGGCCATCAAGCGGCTCAATAGCCGACGGTGAAGCGCTGGCGGATGTGGCGGGGCTGCTCGATCTCGTCGGCCAGTGCGATGGCGTAATCCTCGAACGAGATGCTGCTGCCCTGTTCGTTCGCCAACAGCTGATCGGTGCCGAGCCGGAACCGACCGGTACGCTCGCCGGGCACGAACATCGCGGAGGGCGACAGGAACGTCCAGTCCAGATCCTCGACGTCGCGCAGCAGGTCGAGAAAGGCGGTGCCCGCGCTCGCCTCGGCCTTATATTCGTCCGGGAAGCCGGGCTGGTCGATCAGCCGCTGGCCGGGCGCGACCTCCAGGCTGCCCGCGCCGCCGACGACAAGATAGCGCTTCACGCCCGCCGCGCGTACCGTGTCGATCAATGCCTTGGCATCGGTTACCAGGAAATGGACCGAGCTGACGACTGCGTCATGGCCCCGCAGCGTGTCAGCCAGGGCGTGAGCGTCGTTCATATCGCCAGCGGTCGGCGTGACGCCGGGCAGATCGGCAATCCGCTCGGCATGGCGGGCGATGGCGGTCACCTGATGGCCGCGATCCGACAATTCCTTCAGGATACGCGAGCCCGCCTGGCCCGATGCTCCGATCAGCGCAATCTTCATGGTCTTTCCTTTTCATGGTCCACTTTGTAGACCGTGGAGCTATGCAAGGCCGCGCAACACCGCAAGACGTCCCTTTTCAGGGACCAGGTCACATCGACCTGACCGGGGAGAATGGCTGTCCGGTTCGTGACGTTCTCGACCGGATCGGGGACCAGTGGAGCCTGCTCGTCCTTTCCGCGCTGGAACCGGAGACATTGCGGTTCAACGTGTTGCTGCGCCGGATCGGGGACGTGTCGAAGCAGATGCTGTCGCGCACGCTCCGGCGCTTGGAGGAGGACGGGTTCGTCGAGCGCACCGTCTATGCGGAGGTACCGCCGCGTGTGGAGTATCGGCTGACCGAACTGGGCCGATCGTTCCTAGAGCCGATGCAGGGGCTGGTCCGCTGGGCGGACATGCATCAGGCGGAGGTGGAGGCGGCGCGGGCGGCGTATCGGGCACGCGAGTGAAGGGCGTGGCGCCGCCACCATGACCTGCGCTCGCGGTCGCGTTCCGGTACGATATTGAGCAGCCCATTCCTCCCCAAGCTATGCTTGGGGAGGGGGACCGCCGGGCGCAAGCCCGGTGGTGGAGGGGCAGGGCCTCAGGCGATGTGAACCGCCTTGGTGATCATATGGTTGGCGATGCCCTCCGGTCCGTCTTCCGAACCGTATCCGCTTTCCTTGACCCCGCCGAAGGGCGCATCGCCCCAGCTGAGCCGTACGGTGTTGATCGCGATCATGCCCGCCTCGATCTCGTCGCCCAGCTGGTTCTGGCGGCGGCCATTCTCGGTGAAGCAATAGGCGCCCAGGCCGAAGGGCAGGCGGTTCGCCTCGGCGATCGCGTCCTCGGTCGTGGCGAAGGGGCGGATCAGTGCGATCGGGCCGAACGGCTCCTCGTTCATCGCCTTGGCGTCGAGCGACACGTCCGCCAGCACGGTGGGCGCGAAGAAGAAGCCGTCACCGTCTGCCTTGGCTTCACCGCCGGTCAGCTTGCGCGCGCCGTTCTTCACCGCATCCTCGATCATCGCGCCGATCGCTTCGGGGCGGCGGGGATTGGCCATCGGGCCCATCTGCGTATCGCTCGACAGGCCGTCACCGATCTTCAGCGCGGCGGCGCGCTCGGCAAAGCCCTTGGCGAAGCGCTCGTAAATGCCTTCCTGCACATGGAAGCGGGTGGGGGCGACGCAGACCTGGCCCGCATTGCGGAACTTGTGGGTAACGAGCGTATCGAGCGTCTTGTCGAGATCGCAATCGTCGAAAACCAGCACCGGGCCGTGACCGCCCAGCTCCATGGTCGACTTCATCACCGTATCGGCGGCGAGCTTGAGCAGATGCTTGCCGACCGGCACCGATCCGGTGAAGCTGAGCTTGCGGGTGATCGGCGAGGCGAGCAGGTGGCGCGACACCGCATCGGGCACGCCGAAGACCAGCTGCGCGACGTCGCCGGGCAGGCCCGCATCCTGGAAGCAGCGCAGGATCGCGATGGCGCTGGCGGGGGTTTCCTCGCTGGGCTTCAGGATGACCGAACAGCCTGCGGCGATGGCGGGCGACAGCTTGCGCACCGGGTTCATCACCGGGAAGTTCCACGCGCAGAAGGCCGCGACCGGGCCGACCGGCTGGTGCAGCACCAGCGAGCGGGTGCCGGTCGGACGCGGCAGGACGCGGCCATAGATGCGCACCGCCTCGCCCGCATGGAATTCCAGCAACGCGGCGGTCGCGGCGACCTCACCGCGCGCCTCGACGATCGGCTTGCCTTCCTCCAGCGTGGCGAGGCGGGCGAGATCCTCGGCACGCTCGCGGACCAGCGCGGCGGTGCGTAGCAGGACGGCGGCGCGCTCCTGCGGCGAGACTTTCCGCCACGTCTCGAACCCGCGCGCGGCGGCCTCCAGCGCGCGGTCCATGTCGGCGGTGGTGGCAAGCGGCAGGTCGCCCAGCGGCTGGCCGGTCGCGGGGTTCAGCACCGCCTGGGTATCGCGCCCTGCCGCACCCAGCCATTCGCCAGCGATATACAGGCCGGTCTTCACGTCGAAATCGAGGGCGGTCATGCGCGTCCTTTCCAGGGAAGGTGAGAGGTTTATGCGGGCGGGAGATCGGCCCTGTTCGCCATGGATGCAAGGGCGAACGCCGCCGGACCGGCCTTCTGTCGGGATCGGGGGAGCAAAAGCAGGGCTTTGTGCGTCCCAAGCTTTCCGGCATTTCCTATCGGGAGGATCGAGATAGGTTACGCGCCGAAACGAAAGGGACGGGTCCAGATGCGAGCACCATTTCGGGCAGCTATTGCCGCGTTGATGATCGGAGCGACCGGCCTGTCGGGCTGTTCGGGCGGGAATGGCGGCGGCAAGGGCTCGGTCGAGCTGCTGAACGTCAGCTATGACCCGACGCGCGAGCTGTACAAAGACGTCAACGCCGCGTTCGCGAAGGCGTATAAGGCGAAGACCGGCCAGACCGTATCGTTCCGCATGAGCCATGGCGGGTCGGGCAAGCAGTCGCGATCGGTGATCGACGGGCTATCGGCCGATGTCGTGACGCTGGCGCTCGCCTATGACATCGACGCGATCGCCGAACGGGCCAAGCTGCTTCCGGCCAACTGGCAGAGCCGCCTGCCGGACAATAGCGCGCCCTATACCTCGACAATCGTGTTTCTGGTCCGCAAGGGCAATCCCAAGGGCATTCGCGACTGGGCCGATCTGGTGAAGCCGGGCGTGCAGGTCATCACGCCCAGCCCCAAGACCAGCGGCGGGGCGCGTTGGAATTTCCTGGCCGCCTGGGCCTATGGCAAGAAGGCGGGCGGCTCCGATGCGGCGGCGCAGAAATATGTGGCGGACCTCTATGGCCATGTGCCGGTGCTCGACTCCGGTGCGCGCGGCGCGACCACGACCTTTGTCGAGCGCGGCTTGGGCGATGTGCTGATCGCCTGGGAGAATGAAGCGCTGCTGTCCGAGAAGGAACTGGGCGCGGGCAAGTTCGACATCGTCGTGCCCTCCATCTCGGTCCTCGCCGAGCCGCCGGTCGCGGTGGTCGATGCCAACGCCAAGGCGCATGGCACCGAGCAGGTCGCGACCGAATATCTGAAGTTCCTCTATACGCCGGAAGGGCAGGAGATCGCCGCGCGCAACTTCTACCGCCCCCGCGATCAGGCGGTGCTGGCGAAATATGCCGCGACCTTCCCCAAGCTGGAGATGGTGACGATCCAGGACTTTGGCGGCTGGGGTGCGGCGCAGAAGCGTTTCTTTGCCGATGGCGGCGTGTTCGACAGCATCTATGCCGGCAGCAGGAAGCGCTGACCGGGATGGGGCGTTCGACGCGACGATCCGCCTTGCCGGGCTTCGGCCTGACCATGGGGATGACGATCCTTTGGCTCGGGCTGGTCGTACTCATACCCTTGTCGGCGCTGGTTATCCGGGCGGCGGGCATGGGCTGGGACGCTTTTGCCGAGGTCGGGCTATCGCCGCGCGCGCTGGCGGCCTATCGCCTGAGCTTCGGCGCGGCGCTGGCGGCGGCGGCGGTCAATTCGGTGTTCGGGCTGCTGATCGCCTGGATCCTTGTCCGGTATGAGTTCCCGGGCAAGAAGCTGATCGACGCGGCGGTGGACCTGCCCTTCGCGCTGCCGACGGCGGTGGCGGGTATCGCGCTCGTCGCGCTCTATTCGGACAATGGCTGGGTGGGATCGCTGCTCGCGCCGTTGGGGATTAAGGTCGCCTATACGCCGCTTGGCGTGACGATCGCGTTGGTTTTCATTGGTTTGCCATTCATTGTTCGCTCGGTTCAGCCGGTCCTGGCCGATCTGGGCCGGGATGTGGAAGAGGCCGCCGCGACCCTGGGCGCCACGCGTGCTCAGACATTCCACCGGGTCATATTGCCGGCCATCGCACCGGCATTGCTGACCGGCTTCGCGCTCGCCTTTGCGCGCGGCGTGGGCGAATATGGCTCGATCATCTTCATCGCGGGCAATGCCCCCTTCAAGTCGGAGATCGCGCCGCTGCTGATCATCACCCAGCTCGAGCAGTTCGACTATGACGGCGCGACGGCCATCGCCTGCGTGATGCTGGTCCTGTCCTTTGCGCTACTGCTGTTCGTCAATCTGCTTCAGGCGTGGCGCGCCAAGCGGGGGACGCGATGAGCGCCTCCAATCCGACCACCCATGAAAGCCGCTGGGCACGGCGGACGCTGATCGCGGTCGGCTTCCTGTTCCTGGCGCTTTTCCTGTTTCTGCCACTTATCATGGTCTTCGCGGGTGGTCTTGCCAAGGGATGGCAGGTGTTCGTCGAGGCGCTGGTCGATCCGGATGCGCTGGTGGCGATCCGTCTGACCCTGCTGGTGGCGGCTATATCGGTGCCGATCAATGCGGTGTTCGGCGTTGCGGCCTCCTGGGCCATCGCCAAGTTCGATTTTCGTGGAAAAAGCCTGCTCATCTCACTGATCGATCTGCCTTTTTCCGTGTCGCCGGTGGTGTCGGGTCTGATCTTCGTGCTGCTGTTCGGGGCGCAAGGATGGCTGGGCCCTTGGCTGACCGCACATGGCGTGCGGATCATCTTCGCGGTGCCCGGCATCGTACTGGCCACCGTCTTCGTGACCTTCCCCTTCGTCGCGCGCGAGTTGATCCCGCTCATGGCCGAACAGGGCCGCGACGACGAGGAAGCGGCGCGGTCGCTGGGGGCGAGCGGCTGGCAGACCTTCTGGCACGTCACCTTGCCGAATATCCGCTGGGGGCTGCTCTACGGCGTGCTGTTGTGCAATGCCCGCGCGATGGGCGAGTTCGGCGCGGTGTCGGTCGTGTCGGGGCATATTCGGGGGCTGACCAACACCATGCCGCTGCATGTCGAGATCCTGTACAATGAATATGACTTTGTCGGCGCGTTCGCGGTGGCGTCTCTGCTCGCCTCGCTCGCGCTGGTGACCTTGGGAGCGAAGACCGTGCTGGAATGGCGTTTCGGCATCCACCGGGCGGGAGCCGCGCATTGAGCATCGTCGTCGAGAATATCTCCCGCCGCTTCGGCGGTTTCACCGCGCTGGATCGCGTCTCGCTGGAGACGAAGCCGGGCGAGTTCCTGGCGCTGCTCGGCCCCTCGGGATCGGGCAAGACGACGCTGCTGCGGACCATCGCCGGGCTGGACTTTGCGGATGAGGGTCATGTCCTGTTCGACGGGCAGGACATGACGGGCACTCCGGCCGCCGAGCGGCGGATCGGTTTCGTGTTCCAGAATTACGCGCTGTTCCGTCACATGACGGTGGCGGACAATATCGCCTTCGGCCTGACGGTGCGCAAGCGGCGCGATCGGCCTGCCAAGGCGGTGATCGCCGCCAAGGTCGCCGAATTGCTGGAACTGATCCAGCTGCCCCAACTGGGCGATCGCTACCCCGCGCAGCTGTCGGGCGGCCAGCGCCAGCGGGTGGCACTGGCCCGTGCGCTCGCCATCGAGCCGCAGTTGCTCCTTCTGGACGAGCCGTTCGGCGCGCTCGATGCGCAGGTGCGCAAGGACCTGCGCGGCTGGCTGCGGCGCATCCATGACGAGACGGGGCTGACGTCGATCTTCGTGACGCACGACCAGGAAGAGGCACTGGAAATCGCCGACCGCATCGTCGTGATGCGCGGCGGCGTGATCGAACAGGTCGGCACCCCGCGTGAGGTGCAGGCCGAACCGGCCACCGCCTTCGTGTCGTCCTTCATCGGTGAAACCAACTGCCTTCCCGTCACGCGGGCAAGCGGCTCGGCAATGGTCGTGCAGGGGCTGGCGGTGCTGCCCGATACGAGCCGGGGGGAGGGGGCGGGCGAGCTTCACATCCGCCCGCATGATGTCGAACTGGCCGCACCGGGCGCGCCCGACGCGTTAACCGTCACGGTGGTGACGAGCCGCCCGATCGGCCGGTCGCGTCGCATCACCGTCGCGATGGCGGGGTTGGCCGAGCCGTTGACCTTCGACCTGCCCGTCGACGCCAGCGCCGCGACGGGCGATGTGCTGAACCTGCGCCCGACCCACTATCGGATATTCGCAAAGATTTGATCCCACGGACCATTTCGCCATCGCAACCGTTTGGCCATTTGCCAGCCCGGCAGGGTGCGGGCATGAGATGGTCGCAGGCGGATGCAAACGGGAGATCGGGTTTGAAGGTCGGACAGGAATGCTGGCGGATCGAGCAGGCCGAGCAAATGGCGGTCATCATCGATGCGGAAAAGTATTTCCGGATGGCCCGCCGCGCGATGCTGAACGCCCGTAAGCAGATTTTGCTGATCGGATGGGATTTCGACGCGCGCATCGTCCTCGATCACGAGGAAGCCCCCCACGAGTCCGTCGGCGATTTCATCTATTCGCTGGTCGAGCGTAACCCGGAGCTGGAAATCTTCCTGCTCCGCTGGGACACGGGTGCGATCAAGTCACTGTTCCGGGGGCGGACATTCTTCACGGTGATGAAGTGGATGGCGCACAAGCGCATCCATACCAAGCTGGACGGCCATCACCCGATTGCAGCCTCGCACCATCAGAAGATCGTCATCATCGACGACAAGCTGGCCTTTTGCGGCGGGATCGACATGACCAGCGACCGTTGGGACACGCGCGAACACCGCGACGACGATCCCGGTCGCAAGCGGCCTGGCGGACAGCCCTATAAGCCCTGGCATGATGCGATCAGCGCGGTGGAGGGGCCAGTTACCCATGCGCTGGGCGAGCTATTCCGCGAACGCTGGCACGCGGCCGGCGGCAAGCGCATGGCCCCCGCTGCGCCGGGCGAAAGCTGCTGGCCGGAGGGGCTGGAGCCCGACTTCACCGACCAGCCCGTCGCCATTGCGCGCACCATGCCCGAGATGGACGATCAGACCCCGATCCACGAAAACGAGGCGCTGTTCCTCGCCCAGATCGCGCGGGCGGAACGCTACGTCTATATCGAGAGCCAGTATTTCGCCTCGCGCCGGGTGGCCGAGGCGATCGCCCGGCGCCTGGACGAGGCGGATGGGCCCGAGTTCGTCATCATCAACCCGCTGACCGCGCAAGGCTGGCTGGAGCCAATCGCGATGGATACGGCGCGCGCCCGGTTGTTCGAGGCGCTGCGGCGGCGCGACCGGTATGGACGGATGCGGATCTATCACCCGTTCACGGCGGGGGGCGAGCCCATTTATTGCCACGCCAAGATCCTGATCGCCGACGATCGGGTGTTCCGCCTGGGCTCGTCGAACCTCAACAACCGTTCGATGCGGCTGGATACGGAATGCGACCTGGCGATCGCGGTCGAGCCGGACAGCGAGGCGGGGCGACGGATCGCGGCGATCCGGGACGATCTGCTCGGCGAGCATCTGGGTGTGGCGCCTTCGCAGGTTGCGGAAACGGTGGCGCGGACCGGCTCGCTGATCGCGGCCGTCGAAGCGCTGCGGGGAACGGAGGGGCGGAGCTTGCGGCCCTATGAGGTGCCCGACCTGTCGAGCGTCGAGGAATGGCTCGCGGATAACGAGGTACTCGACCCCGAAGGCCCCGAGGAGATGTTCGAGGCGCTCAGCCGTCGCAAGGGGCTGTTCCGGCGGCTGCGGCGGCGCTGATGGGCGAGGTCGTCAGTTTCCGCCAGGCGCGCAAAGGCTTGGCGCGCAAGGCCGCCGAGCAACAGGCGGCGGAGAATCGGGCGCGCTTCGGGCGGACCAAGGCGGAAAAGCAGCGGGATGCCGCGGAGCAGGAGCGGCTTCGTAAAGAGCTGGACGGAGCCAAGCGGGACGAGATTCCTCCCCTGTAAGGGGAGCGGGACCAAGCGCAGCATGGTGGGGGCGCCCCCTCGATAGCGGGACACCCCTCCGACGCGCTGCGCGCGCCACCTCCCCTTAAAAGGGAGGAAAAGGGATCAGCGCGGCGTGGCGAACCAGATGGTATGGGTCGCGCCCTTGCCGTTTTCGCGGGCACGGACCTTGACCTCATCGACCAGGAAGCCCGCCCGCGACAAGCGCCGGGTGAAGACCGGGTCGGGTGCGGCCGACCAGATGGCCAGCACCCCACCGGGGCGTAGCGCCATGCGCGCCTCGTCCAGCCCCCGGTTTGAGTAGAGCCCGTCATTGGCCGGGCGGGTCAGCCCGTCGGGGCCATTGTCGACGTCGAGCAGGATCGCGTCATAAGCCCCACGCCCCGCATAGATCGCATTGCCGACATCGCCCATCGCCAGCGTGACGCGGGGATCGTCCAGGCATCCGGCGGTAAGCTCGGCCATCGGTCCGCGCGCCCATTCGATGATGCCGGGGACCAGCTCGGCGACCGTGATCCGCGCATCGCGGCCCAGCCGGGCGAGCACGGCGCGCAGGGTGAACCCCATGCCATAGCCGCCGATCAGCAGGTGCGGCGCGTTGCGTCCGCCCAGCCGGTCGCAGGTCATGGTGCCGAGCGCCACTTCCGAGCCGCTCATGCGCGTGCTCATCAGCTCGTTGCGGTCGAGCACGATCATGAAGTCACGGCCCCGGCGGAACAGTCGCAGGGGCTCGCCGCCGGGCACCTCGGCGATGCCCAGCAGCTCGCGCGGGGTCATTTGCCCTGGCGCGCCTTGCGAGCGGCGTAGCGGGCGTCGCGCGCGGCCTTCAGCTCGGCAGCGGTCGGGACGACCGGCGGGCGCGCAGCGGCGGCTGCGGCCTCGGCAGCGGCTTCCGCCTCGGCCTGGGCCTTGGCGCGGGCTTCCTCGCGCGCGGCCTTTTCCTGCTCGATCGCGGCCTTGTGCGCGGCGCGGCGCTCGGCCTCGGCCGCCTGCTTGGCTTCGCGGGCCGCGGCGCGGGCAGCGACCACCGCCGGGTCGGGCGCGGCCTTGTTGCGCAGCCGCTCGAGCGCGGCGGCCTTGGCGTCACGCGAGGCGGCCGCACGATCGGCGAAACCGGGAACCTTATATCCTGCCATTCATCATCATCCCGCTGGAGGGCCATGGGAGCCCAATGCACAACGGCCCCGCATCGCTGCAGGGCCGTTGGAGAAACTGGTGGACGCACTTGGGCTCGAACCAAGGACCCGCTGATTAAGAGTCAGCTGCTCTACCAACTGAGCTATGCGTCCGTTCGTCACGCTCGTCAGGCCGTCCGGCGGCCCGCCTCGTGATCGGGAGGCGCGCCTTTAGCATCGCTCCCGGGCTTTGCAAATGCTTTTTGCGGCTTTCCGTCGATTTTTGCCGTTACCAGCGGGTGGAGCGACGATTTTCCCGGTCGATCGCCATCAATATGCCCAGGCACAACAGCACCGTCATCTGCGACGACCCGCCATAGCTGACCAGGGGCAGGGGGATGCCGACTACCGGCGCCAGCCCCATGACCATCATGAGGTTGACCATGACATAGATGAAGATCGTCGTGGACAGCCCCGCCGCCGTCAGCCGGGCAAAGCGTGTCGGCGCGGCCTGTGCCACGTTCAGGCCCCAGCGGATGACGAGCAGGAAGGCCAGGATCAGGAAACACCCGCCGACCAGCCCCCATTCCTCCGCCATGGTCGCAAAGACGAAGTCGGTATGCCCCTCGGGCAGATAGTCGAGATGGCTTTGGGTGCCGTTCAAGAAACCCTTGCCCCAGATGCCGCCCGACCCGATCGCGATCTTCGACTGGCTGATATGATAGCCGGTACCCAGCGGATCGCTTTCGGGGTCGAGGAAGATGAGCACGCGGTTGCGCTGATAGTCGTGCAACACGAAATTGACGGCCAGCGGTGCGGCCACCGCCAGCGCCATCGCGCCGCCGATGAACAGGCGAAGGGGCACGCCCGCCAGGAACATGACCGTCGCACCGCCCGCGCAGATCATCAGCGCGGTGCCGAGGTCGGGCTGCTTCATGACGAGGGCGGCGGGGACGGCGATCATCGCCGCGACCGGCCATATCCCTGAGAAGCGCCGCGTCTCGCCCGGCGGCATCAGTTCATAGAAGCGCGCCGCGCCCAGTACGATGAACAGCTTCATCAGCTCGGAGGGTTGCAGCCGGATGAACCCGACGTCGAGCCATCGCTGGCTGCCCCCGCGTACCGCGCCCAGCAATTCGACTAGCACGAGCAGCACGACGAGGATCAGATAGCCCGGCATCGCGATCCGCCGCCACAGGTCGAGCGGCAGGCGCGAGAGCATCAGCGAACCCGCCAGCAGTACGAAGAAGCGCACCCCCTGCGGCTTGGCCCAGGGGGTCAGCGAGCCGCCAGCGGCCGAATAGAGCACGACCAGCCCGAAACAGCCGATCGCGGTGACGAGCAGGATCACGCGCCATGGAAGCTGCGCGATGGGTTCGGGAATGATGCGGGGGCCGTTCATGGATTGGGATCGCCCACATCGTCGCCGGGATCGGTTTCGCGCGTCGCCATCGCCTCCGCCTGCGCGTCCGACATGTTGGTCGCCGCCGACACGGCGGGGGCGTCGGTGGCGGCGCCGGCATCGGTCTTGGTCGCGGCGGAGGCGGGCTTGGGGGTATGTTCGGCGCGGTAGGCGGCTTCCTCGGCACGCATCCGGGTCGCGATATCGCCACCCCAGGTCGGCTCCGCCTCGGCCAGCGAGGCCAGCGCACGATCGCGATCGAACAAATAGGTCATGATGTCGCGCCCGATCAGCGGCGCGTCCAGATTGCGCACGGTATGGCCGTTATGTTCCAAGACCACGGCGGCGGCATAGCGCGGATTGTCGGCGGGCGCGAAGCAGACCAGCAGCGCATGGTCGCGCAACTTGAAGGGCAGTTGCCCATTCTTCAGCACGCCGGTGCTGCGCCGCTCGGCCATGGTGATGCGGCGCACCTGCGCGGTGCCGGTTTTGGCCGCCAGGCTGACGCCCGGGACCAGCATCCGCGCCGCGCCGCCGGTGCCGCCCTGATTGACCACGCCGAACATCGCGTCGCGCACCACCGCCAGATGCTCGGAGGCGACGGGCAGGGCGGGGGAGTCGAGATGGACCTGATGCGACAACAGGCTGGGCTGGAGATCGCGTCCCGATGCGATCCGCGCCGCCATGACCGCCAGCTGCAGCGGATTGGCCAGCACATAGCCCTGGCCGATCGACGCGTTCAGGCCGTCCGCCACGGTCCATTTTGACTTATATTTCTTCAGCTTCCACGCTGCATCGGGTACGGTGCCGTAACGCTGGGTGCTGAGCGGCAGGTCGAATTTCTGACCCAGCCCGACCATCTTCGCGACGGGCGCGATGCGGTCATAGCCCATGCGGCGGATCATCTCATAGAAATAGATGTCGCAGCTCTGCTCGATCGCGCCCTTCAGGTTCAGCGCGCCGTGACCGCCCTTTTTGTGGCAATGGAAGATGCCGGTGCCGACGCGCATCGCGCCCGTGCACAACACCCGGTCGTCCGCACTGACACCGGCCTCCAGCAGGGCCAGGCCGTTCATCGGCTTGACCGTCGAGCCCGGCGGATAGAGCCCCTGCGTCACCTTGTTCATCAGGGGCACATGGTCGTTTTCCGACAGCATCGACCATTCCAGATGGCTGATCCCGTCCGAAAAGCTGTTCGGATCGTAAGCGGGCATCGACACCATCGCCAGCGTCTCGCCGGTGCGGCAGTCGAGCACCACGGCCGAGCCCGAATTGGTACCCAGCCGGCGCGCGGCATATTCCTGAAGCCCGGAGTCGATGGTCAGGCGGATGTTGCGGCCGGGCACGTCGGGGCGGGTGGCGAGCTCCGCCACCACCTTGCCACGCGCCGTCACCTCGACGCGCTTGGCGCCGGGCTTGCCACGCAGATAGGGCTCCAGCATCTTTTCCAGCCCGTCCTTGCCCAGCTTGAAGCCGGGGGTGACGAGCAGCTGGTCGTGCGTGGCCTTGAACTGTTCGGCGGTGGGCGTGCCGACATAGCCGGTCAGATGCGCCACCGCCGGGCCGGCCGGATAGAAGCGCGCAAAGCCCCGCGTAGGCTGGACGCCGGGCAGCTCGGGCAGACGGACGCTGACGGCGGCGAACCGCTCCCAGTCGAGCCGTTCGGCGACTTGCACCGGCTGGAACCCGGCGGCATGTTCCAGGTCCAGGCGGATGCGGTTCATCGCCTCGTCGTCGAGCTTCAGGATCTGGCGGAGCAGGCCCAGGACGCGGTCCTTGTCCTTGTCGTCCAGCCGGTCGGGGATGATGTCGACCCGGAAATCGGTCCGGTTGTTGGCGATCGGAATGCCGTGCCGGTCGATCAGCCAGCCACGCCGCGGCGGGATCATCGTCGTGTTGACGCGGTTGCTCTCAGAGAGAAGATTATACTTCTCGTTCTGCGCGATCGACAGCCAGGCCATGCGCCCGGCCAGCAACAGGCCGACACCGGCCTGCGCAGCGCCCAGCACGAAGGCGCGGCGGGAGAAGCTATAGGCCTGCGCGGCCTCGGTCATGATCCGCCCCTGGCGTTCCATGGTCAGGCCCCTACCTCATTTCGGCCGCGTTTGCGATCGATCCACGCGACGAGGCGCGTCGCCATCGGGAACAGCAGGATGGTGATCCCGATCTGGACGATCAGCGGCGCGTCCACCTGCGCGCCCACCGGCACCGCCAGGAAGCGCCCGGCGATCAGGCAGAAGGCGATGGCCCCGCTGGCGATCAGCCAGTCCTGCCAGAAATCGCGAAACACCAGCCGATGCTCGAACAGGTCGATGGCGAGCGAGGTCAGCGACCAGAGCAGCATCGCCGAGCCCAGCGGCTGGCCCGACACCAGATCGTCGAATAACCCGAGCGGCGCGGCGGCCCAGAGCCGCAACGCGAAGCGCGCGACCAGCCGCCAGGCGAGCAGCATCAGCAGCCCCATGGGCGGCTGCAACGGCACGATCGCCACCACCGGCACGATGGCGAAAAGCGAACCGGCCATCACGGTCAGCCACGGCAGGGCCCGGGCGCGGGCGGGTGGTAGTCCGGGGTCGAAGGGGTTGCTGGTGTCGAGGGTCACGGCCGGGGTGCCGGCGCAGGTGACGGCATCGGCATGAAGGCGCGCTGAACGATCGCGAAGTCCAGCGTATCGGGCTGGATGAAAGGCTGGGCGATGGCGACGTCGCCGCCGTCGCTCTGGATGCGCGCAACCGGGATGTTGGGCGCGTAAAGGCCGCCGGTGCCCGATGTGACGAACAGATCGCCCTTGGCCAGCCGGACATTGGTGTTGACCGACCGCACGTCGAGCGTGCCGTCACCCCGCCCGACCGCGATCGCGGGCAGGCCGTCACGGGTGCGGCGGACCGGCACGATGCTTTCGGGATCGGTGAGCAGCAGCACACGCGCGGCGGCGGGCCCCGCCTCGACCACCCGGCCGATCAGCCCTTCCGGCCCGCGCACCGCCATGCCCGGCGTCACATTCTGCCACCGCCCGGCATTGAGCAGCGCGAAGCGACGGCCGCTTGAGCCGGTCGAGCTGACCAGCCGCGCGGTGATGACCGTATCGGCGGTGCGGTCCCGGACCGCCAGCAGACGCCGCAGCCGGACATTGTCATAGGAGATGGTCCGTGCGGTCTGGAGCAGCTTGCGCGACCGGTCGAGTTCGGCGCGCAGGCGGTCGTTCTCGGAATGGACGAAGAAATAATGGCCGATGGCGTCGGGCACGCCGCTGACAGCATCGCCGACCGCGACGAACGCGCCGGAGATCGGGGCGGTCACGCTGCCCAGCGTCATGCGCAAGCTGCCAAAGACGGGCGGGTTGAAGGTCGATGCGACAAGCAGCACCGCACCCACCACCGCACCCGCCACCGCGAGCACATAGGCCAGGAAAGCCCCATATTGCCGCCGTCGCGAGAAACCGGTGCGACGGTCGCGGGCAGGCGCCATGCGCCGGTCCCCTTATGCTGGAGGTTAGCCGTTCAGTAGGACGCCGCGATACATCGGGTCTTCCAGCGCGCGGCCGGTGCCCAATGCCACGCAGGTCAGCGGATCCTCCGCCACCGTCACCGGCAGGCCGGTCTCGTCGCGCAGGACCTCGTCCAGCCCCTCAAGCAGCGCGCCGCCGCCGGTCAGGACGATGCCCTGGTCGACGATGTCGGCGGCCAGTTCGGGCGCGGTGTTCTCCAGGGCAACACGGACGCCCTCGACGATGGTCGCAACCGGCTCGGACAGGGCCTCGGCGATCTGGCCCTGGTTGATCTGGATTTCCTTGGGCACGCCGTTGACCAGGTCGCGACCCTTGATCTGGATGGTCACGCCGATGCCGTCCGCCGGGGGACGCGCGATGCCGACTTCCTGCTTGATCCGCTCGGCGGTGGCTTCGCCGATCAGCAGGTTATGGTTGCGGCGAACGTAAGAGACGATCGACTCGTCCATCTTGTCGCCGCCGACGCGGACCGAGGTGGTGTAGGCGAGACCGCGCAGCGACAGCACCGCGACTTCGGTCGTGCCGCCGCCAATGTCGACCACCATCGAGCCGATCGGCTCGGTGACGGGCATGTCGGCGCCGATCGCGGCGGCCATCGGCTCTTCGATCAGGAAGACCTGGCTCGCACCCGCGTTCGAGGCGGCGTCGCGGATCGCGCGGCGCTCGACCTTGGTCGAACCCGACGGCACGCAGATCACGATCTCTGGCCAGCGCGCGAACTTGCGCGGGCCGTGCACCTTCAGGATGAAGTGCTTGATCATCTGTTCGGCGACGTCGATGTCGGCGATCACGCCGTCGCGAAGCGGGCGGATCGCCTCGATATTGCCGGGGGTCTTGCCCATCATCAGCTTGGCGTCGTCACCGACCGCCTTCACCCGCTTGATGCCGTTGATCGTCTCGACCGCGACGACGGACGGCTCGTTCAGCACGATGCCGCGTCCGCGGACATAGACCACGGTGTTCGCGGTGCCGAGGTCGATCGCCATGTCTTGCGACATGAATTTCAGGAAGCGGGGGAGGGGCATCGAAGCTTTCGTTCCGTCTGTGGACCGGGTGGGCGTGGACTCATATCCCGAACCGCCGCCAAGAGCCGTCACAGGCGCCTGCACCGTCATTTGCGGGGTCGCGGGATGCCGTCGCTTGGGCTAGGGTTTGCCGCATGTCAATACGGCGTCTGCCTCCCCATCTCGTCAATCGTATCGCGGCCGGTGAAGTGGTGGAAAGGCCCGCCAGTGCGTTGAAGGAATTGGTCGAAAATTCGATCGACGCGGGGGCGACACGGATTGCCGTGTCGATCGGGCAGGGCGGGATCGGCCGGATCGAGGTGGCGGACGATGGTTGCGGCATGACGGCCGACGACATGGCGCTGGCGCTGGAGCGGCATTGCACCTCGAAATTGCCGGACGAGGCGATCGAATCGGTCCTAACCCTCGGATTTCGCGGCGAAGCCCTGCCGTCGATCGCCAGCGTCGCGCGGGTGACGATCGAAAGCCGACCGGCGGGCCGCGATGGCTGGGCGCGGGTGGTCGACAATGGCGAGGTGCTGCGCGACGGCCCCGCCGCCGTGCCGCCGGGAACGCGGATCGTGGTCGAGGACCTGTTCGCACGCGTCCCCGCCCGGCGCAAATTCCTGCGTTCGCCGCGATCCGAATATGCCGCCTGTCTCGACATGATACGCCGCCTGGCGATGGCGCGGCCGGATATCGCCTTCACGCTGGAGCATGACGGGCGGCGGGTGCTGACCGTACCGGGCGGCGAGGAGCGTCCGGGCCGGGTGGCGGGGCTTACCGACCGGGCGCTGGCAGAAAATTCCGTCGCGATCGATTGGGTACGCGACTCGGTGACACTTGGCGGTGTCGCAGGGCTGCCGACCTTCAACCGGGGCATTGCCGACCATCAATATCTGTTCGTCAACGGGCGGCCTGTGCGCGACCGGCTGCTGATGGGCGCGATCCGCGG
Source organism: uncultured Sphingomonas sp. (assembly GCF_913062585.1). GTDB lineage: Bacteria > Pseudomonadota > Alphaproteobacteria > Sphingomonadales > Sphingomonadaceae > Sphingomonas. Next base: position 43,469 of record NZ_CAJXWX010000013.1, read on the forward strand.
CGCCTATGCCGAGATGCTGCCGCGCGATCGCCACGCGGTGGTCGCGCTCTTCCTCGACATGCCGCCATCGGAAGTCGATGTGAACGTCCATCCGGCCAAGACCGAGGTGCGTTTTCGCGATCCCGCGCTGATCCGGGGCATGATCGTCTCGGGCCTGCGTCGCGCCCTGGACGAAGCGGGCCATCGCAGCGTCCAGCGTCCGCCCGACTCGGCGCTGGCCATGTGGCAGGCCGAGAGTGTTGCCTCACCCCTGGCGGCGGCTCCGATAGCCGATGACTGGTCCGCCGCCGCACCGGAAACGCGCGTGATGGAGCGCCAGTCGCTCTTCGCGGCTCGCCCCGGCTTCGCGGCACCGCCGCCGCTCGCCCGCGCCGAAGCCGCCTTCACTCCCCCGCCCGAAATGCGACAATATCCGATGGGCGTCGCACGCGGACAGGTCGCCAAGACCTATATCGTCGCCGAAGCCGAGGACGGCCTGGTACTGGTCGACCAGCACGCCGCGCACGAACGTCTGGTGCTCGAGCGGATGCGTGCCGCGCTGACTGGCGGGCGGGTCGCATCACAGGCGATGCTGATCCCCGAAGTCGTCGAACTGGACGAACCCGCCTGCGACCGCCTGGAGGCGCGAGGCGAGGAATTGGCCGAGTTTGGCCTCGACCTAGAACGTTTCGGCCCGACCGCGATGCTGGTCCGCGCCACGCCTGCGCTCTTGGGACAGAGCGATCCCAAGGGGCTGGTCGCCGATCTAGCCGACGAACTGGCGGCGTTCGACCAGGCGCTGTCCTTGCGCGAGCGGCTGGACCATGTCGCGGCCACCATGGCCTGCCACGGCTCGGTCCGGGCGGGTCGAATCCTGTCGGTCGCCGAGATGAACGCGCTGCTCCGCGAAATGGAGGTCACGCCGCATTCCGGCCAGTGCAACCATGGCCGCCCGACCTGGGTGAAATTACAGCATGGGGATATCGAGAAGCTGTTCGGGCGGAAGTGATGAGCGTGCCGTCAGATCATGGAGATACTCCGCGATCGCTCAACCCTTTTGCAACAGAACGGATGGCGATCGACAGTCCATATGATGGTCGAGGCAGTTAGGCCCCTTCGCGTGCATGGAGGCTCATGATATTCCGCACGGATGGCAGGTAAACCAAATGTTTCGGCGCGGGTCGCCGCAATCGGCTACACCGTCGTAGTCGCGAGCGGGGCGTGGTTCACGCTTGCATGGGCGGGCTGGAATCAACAATGGCACCTGGATGAACTACTGGTGTTCGTGACAATCGCGCTTTCCCCGATCCCCATCTGTATCCTGTGTTTCAAGCGCGACACATAGTTCGACGTGGGCCTTCAAACGAAGCGCCGCAGGGAGGATCAGCCCGACAGGCTTTTGCAGAGCATTGAGGTCCTGCTGTGGCCCATGCGACGCGGAGCTTCATGGACGACGGACCAGCCCTCGCCGGTGGCATGGAAGGACGCGGTGCAGGCCAATCTGGCTGGGGCAGCCTGGCCCGATATTATCTTTGGGCCACCGTCCCGATGCAGCACAAAAGAGCACCGATATTGCGACTGCTTTCGAGTGCAGGCGAGATCCTGGATATGGAGGTCGGGCGCTGTACCGCTCCCTGCCTGATACCAAAGTGACGCGATCCCATTATCGTTTCCGATCGTCGCGTTGAGTTGAAGGTCCGCCCAAATCGCCGCCAGAAATTGCCCCTTTAATGGCTCTGGGGGAGCGGCATAGGCCGCCGCTACGGCGGCGAGGGCGTGGGTCAGCGTTGCTCGGCCTATCATGCCAAATTACCGTTCCTATTCGTTACGATCGCTCTGGGTGGCGCCGTCTTGGAGATGTGGCGGGTATAGGTGCTCCGCAGGGTCAGCCCATCGGTGCGGGACGTTGCCAAGCCGCAGGCCATTCGTCGAAATCACCCCACATCGCCCATCTGTTCCGGTTTCGATCGTAGGATGCCAGGCCCCATTGGGGCGGATCGGGCCATCCGAACCAGTCGCGGTCGATCAGAAACAGCGTCTCGTCGCCATATTCGGCGACAAGGCCGATTCCCGCCTCCCGGGACCAGGCAAAATCATCTGCGGTGATCGGCAGGGGTGGCCACTCATGTGTCGCCGCATGTCGCCACGTGAGAGGCCAGCCTGCCCGCAGCCGAAATCCCCTCCTCATGGACAGCATGCCAAAAAGTCGCGCTTTCCAACGATAGGCTCCCCAACTCATGCGACACCCCTATCGACGGAAACGAGGCGGACGATGCAGGCGGATAGGCGTGTCGTAAAGTCGGATCGGACCGTCGGCCTTGCGTTCACGGGAGAATGCCGGTCGCTACCGCCGGGCGCAGTGCAGCGCATCGCTCTCGCTTAACCCAGGCTAAACAGTCCTTGTTTTAGCGATGAGCCGAGCCCATATGGCGACGAAGCGAAGAATTTTTCGCTCGTGCGTTTATCGTAACGAAACTTTTGCACTCGGCCGTGTATTTACTGGCCATGGATAGGCTTTGGCAGTTTTGACCATGAAAAAGATAATGCCGCTCATCTTCGCCTTGATCCCTCTGGCCGCTGTCGTCAGCGCCTGCGTCAGTTGCCCCTGAGGTCATTCGCGCGCCCATAGGGTGCGCATCCGGTTGCTGTCTCCCAAGACGCAAAAAGGGCCGCCCGGTCATCCCGGACGGCCCTCTTTTTATCGGCGGAAGGCCGAAGCGGTAAGGGTTTAGCCCTGCACTTCTTCTTCCTGCTCCGGCTGAACCTCGGCGGTGGCGCCGGGCTCTGCGTTGGGATCGTAATCCTCGGTGAAGCCGGCTTCGTCACGCTCGAACATCGAGGCCATGACGTCGACGCCCTGCGCCTGCATCTCGGCTTCTTCCGGCGAACGGGCGACGTTGACCTTGACGGTCACGGCCACTTCCGGGTGAAGCGCGACGCGCACGTCGTACAGGCCGATCGCCTTGATCGGACGGTCGAGCACGATCTGGCTCTTGTTAACCTTGTGGCCGTCGGTGACCAGCGCCTCGACCAGGTCACGCACCGCGACCGAGCCGTACAGCTGGCCGACGTTCGACGCCTGACGGATCAGGGTGACGGTGGCGTTCTCGAAGGTCTTCGACTCGACTTCAGCCTCGGCGCGACGGTTCGCGTTCTCGGCTTCGATGCGGGCGCGGTTGGCCTCGAACACCTTCTTGTTGGCTTCGTTGGCGCGCAGCGCCTTCTTGCGCGGCAGCAGGAAGTTACGGGCATAGCCGTCCTTCACCGAAACCACGTCGCCAATGGCACCGAGCTTCTCGACGCGCTCAAGCAGAATAACGTTCATCTGTAAGACCCCTTACTTCACGACGTAGGGCAGGAGGCCCAGATGACGCGCGCGCTTGATCGCCTGGGCGAGTTCGCGCTGCTTCTTGGCCGACACGCTGGTGATGCGCGACGGAACGATCTTGCCGCGCTCGGACACGAAGCCCTGCAGCAGACGGACGTCCTTATAGTCGATCCGGGGCGCGTCCTTCGCGGAGAAGGGGCAGCTCTTGCGGCGACGGAAAAACGGGCGGGCCATTATGCGGCTTCCTCTTCACGATCACGACGGGGGCGGTCAGCACGGTCGGGGCGTTCGCCACGATCGGCACGACGCTCGCGGTCGCGCTCCTGCTTGCGCATCATCACCGACGGACCTTCTTCATGGCCGTCAACCTTGACGGTCATGTAGCGGATCACGTCTTCGTTGATCTGGGTCTGGCGCTCCAGCTCGGCGACGACACCCGCGGGGGCGTCGATTTCGAGCATGACGTAATGCGCCTTGCGGTTCTTGGCGATCTTGTACGCCAGCGAACGCAGGCCCCAGGTCTCGGTCTTCACGACCTTGCCCTGATTGTCCTCGACGATCTTCGTGGCGGCTTCCGCCAGCGCGTCCACCTGCGCCTGTGCCAGATCCTGGCGCGCAAGGAACACGTGCTCGTAAAGAGCCATGCAGCTTACCTTATGTTGGCCGATCGCTGACGCCCACCCCATGTGGGACGCCCCTCCGGCTGTCTTCCATACTTCAATACCGTCACGCCAAAATGGCATGAGGGCGGGTGAAGCAGGTGCTTCCCGCCCAATGGTGCGCTGGCTCATAGCGATTTGGCGGCAAAAGGCAAGCGGCTAAGGGGCCTCGCACTTGCCAGCGGCGGGCGACCTTTCTACCGCGCGGGCCATCCTATTACCGTTTCATGGCAGAACGACATATGCGTGCATTCATCTTTCCGGGCCAGGGCAGCCAGGCCGTCGGCATGGGCAAGGCGCTGGCCGAGGCGAGCCCCGTCGCCCGCGAGGTGTTCCAGGAGGTCGACGAGGCGCTGGGCCAGCATCTCTATCGCCTGATGGTCGAGGGGCCAGCCGACGAGCTGACCCTGACCGAGAATGCGCAACCCGCGATCATGGCGAACGCCATCGCGACCCTGCGCGTGCTGGAAAAGGAAGGCGGCGTCCGCCTGTCGGAAAAGGTCGATTTCGTCGCGGGCCACTCGCTGGGCGAATATACCGCATTGTGCGCGGCCGATGCGATCGACCTGGCGACGACCGCGCGTCTCCTCAAGCTGCGCGGCCGGGCGATGCAGGCGGCGGTGCCGGTGGGCGAGGGGGCGATGGCCGCTCTGCTCGGCGCGGACCTGGAAAAGGCGAAGACCATCGCGGGCGCGGCGGTCGACTCGATCCTGGCCGAGGGTGGCGAGGAGTTGGTCTGCACCGTGGCGAACGACAATGATCCCAGCCAGGTCGTGATCTCCGGCCACCGCGCCGCGATCGAGAAGGCCGTGGCGCTGGCCAAGGATCTGGGCGCCAAGCGCGCGGTCCTGCTGCCGGTGTCGGCGCCGTTCCACTGCCCGCTGATGCAGCCCGCCGCCGATGCGATGGACGCCGCGCTCGCCGAGGCGAAGATCCGCGCGCCGCTGGTGCCGGTCTATGCCAATGTCGAGGCGGCACCGGTCGCCGATCCCGGCGCGATCCGCGCGCTGCTGGTGGCGCAGGTGACGGGCATGGTCCGCTGGCGCGAATCGGTGCTGGCGATGCAGGATGCGGGTGTCGCGAATTTCGTCGAGTTCGGCGGCAAGGTGCTCGGCCCCATGGTCAAGCGCATCGCGCCGGATGCGGACGCGGTGAGTGTCGTGACGATGGACGATATCGAGGGGCTTCTCGCCAAGCTCTGATTTTTGCGCGCAGAGGCGCGGAGGACGCAGAGGGGGATTGGGGCCATTGCGTGACATCGATCTCATCAGCGGGGATGTCGTCGATGTGGCCTTGCGGCTGCACCGCGAGTTGGGTCCCGGTCTCCTGGAAAGTGTCTATGAGATTGTCCTGGCCGCCAGATTGGCGGCTATGGGCTACTCGGTCGCGCGCCAGCGCAGTATCGACATCGAATTTGAAGGCGTGCGTATCGAGGGAGCGTTCAAGATCGACCTTTTGGTTGATGAGCGCCTTGTGGTCGAAATCAAATCGGTGGAACGCTTGGCTCCTGTTCACGCCAAACAACTACTGACCTATCTGCGTCTGACTGGTCAGCCCGTTGGGCTGTTGATCAACTTCGGAGGGGAGACGTTGCGCGAGGGTATACGTCGCCTCGTCAACAACCATAACCCCTCTGCCATAACCCCTCTGCGTCCTCCGCGCGTCTGCGCGAACAAAATTTCTAGGGAGTTTCCAATGTTCGACCTGACAGGAATGACAGCCCTCGTGACCGGCGCGTCCGGTGGCCTTGGCTCGGCGGTCGCGAAGGCGTTGGCCGCGCAGGGGGCGAAGCTGGCGCTGTCCGGCTCCAATATCGACAAGCTGGAGGCGTTTCGTGCCGAGCTGGGCGGCGATCATGTCGCGGTGCCGTGCAACCTCTCCGACCCCGCTGCCGTCGACGCGCTGGTCCCGCAGGCGGTGGAAGCGCTGGGCGGCAAGCTCGACATCCTGGTCAACAATGCGGGCGTCACCCGCGACAACCTGACCATGCGGATGAAGGACGAGGAGTGGGACCAGGTCATCAGCGTCAACCTGGAGGCGACCTTCCGCCTGATCCGCGCCGCCGCCAAGCCGATGATGAAGGCGCGCTTCGGCCGTATCATCTCGATCACCTCGATCGTCGGCGCGACCGGCAATCCGGGCCAGGCGAACTATGCCGCGTCCAAGGCGGGCATCGTCGGCATGTCGAAGGCGGTGGCGCAGGAACTCGCCAGCCGCAACGTCACCGTCAACTGCGTTGCACCGGGCTTCATGCGCTCGGCGATGACCGACGTGCTGCCCGAGGCGCAGAAGGCCGCGCTGCTCGGCAAGATTCCGGCGGGCGACCTGGGCAAGGGCGAGGATATCGGCGCCGCCGTCGTGTACCTGGCGTCGAAGGAAGCGGGCTATGTCACCGGCCAGACGCTGCACGTCAATGGCGGCATGGCGATGCTCTGAGCCCTGCCAGGGCTCGAATGATCCGATACTAAACCAAGTCCGTCGCTGGACGGGCTTGCCAGACATGGGCGCGCGTTCTACGTGCGTTCAGGAATTACCAACCCCCGATTAGATACGAGAAGGGATTACCATGAGCGAGACCGCCGACCGCGTGAAGAAGATCGTCGTCGAGCATCTCGGCGTCGAAGCCGACAAGGTGACCGAGGACGCGAGCTTCATCGACGATCTCGGTGCCGACAGCCTCGACATCGTCGAGCTCGTCATGGCGTTCGAGGAAGAGTTCGGTGTCGAAATCCCGGACGATGCCGCCGAGAAGATCACGACCGTCAAGGACGCGATCACGTACATCGACGAGAACAAGGCCTGATAACGGGGCCACTCGGCCCGCCGTCATGCGGGCCGATCAGGCCGTAACAGGCCAGGTTTCAAGCGGCTCCCCGACCCCGACTAGCGGGCGGGGAGCCGTTTTCGTTCTGAATGGAGTGGAATATGCGGCGCGTCGTCGTCACCGGACTGGGTCTTGTCACGCCTCTGGGCGCGGACGTGGAAACCGCCTGGGCCAATCTGATCGCTGGCAAGTCCGGCGCCGGTCCGATCACGCGGTTCGATACCACCGGGCAGAAATGCACCATCGCGTGCGAGGTGAAGCCCAAGGATCATGAATATGGCTTCGACCCCGACAAGCGCGTCGACCACAAGGTCCAGCGCCAGGTCGATCCGTTCATCGTCTATGGCATCGACGCCGCCGGACAGGCGCTGGAAGATGCCGGCCTGACCGAGATGGACGAGGCGACGAAGCTGCGTGCCGGCGTGTCGATCGGCTCGGGCATCGGCGGCCTGCCGGGCATCGAGATCGAATCGGTCAATCTGCACGAGCGCGGCCCCGGCCGGGTCAGCCCGCACTTCGTCCACGGTCGTCTGATCAACCTGATCTCGGGTCAGGTCAGCATCAAATACGGCCTGATGGGCCCGAACCATGCGGTCGTCACCGCCTGCTCGACCGGCGCGCATTCGATCGGTGACGCGGCGCGGATGATCCGCGACGACGATGCCGACATCATGCTGGCGGGTGGTTCGGAAAGCACGATCAACCCACTGGGCGTCGCCGGTTTCGCGCAGGCGCGGGCGCTCAACATGAGCATGAACGACCGCCCGACCGAGGCGAGCCGTCCCTATGACAAGAACCGCGACGGCTTCGTGATGGGCGAGGGCGCGGGCGTCGTCGTGCTCGAGGAATATGAGCACGCCAAGGCGCGCGGCGCGAAGATCTATGCCGAGGTCGTAGGCTACGGCCTGTCGGGCGACGCCTATCACGTCACCGCGCCGCACCCCGAGGGCAAGGGCGCCGAGAATGCGATGCGCATGGCGCTGCGCAAGGCGGGCATGGAGCCGTCGGACATCGACTATATCAACGCGCATGGCACCTCGACCATGGCCGACACGATTGAACTGGCCGCCGCCAAGCGCGTGTTCGGCGACGACCTGTCGGGCGCGTCGATGTCGAGCACCAAGTCGGCGATCGGCCATCTTCTGGGCGGCGCCGGTGCGGTGGAGAGCATCTTCTGCATCCTGGCGCTGCGCGACCAGATCGTGCCGCCCACGCTGAACCTGGATGACCCCGACGAGGGCACCGAGGGCGTCGACCTGGTCCCGCACACGGCCAAGAAGCGCGAAGTGAAGGCGGTGCTGAACAACTCGTTCGGCTTCGGCGGCACCAATGCTTCGCTGGTGATGAAGGCGATCTGACGCTCCTCCGCCGTTCGGGTGGGGCGGAGTCGTTGCGTTCCAGGGGTTTCCCTTGGCCTTCGACTACGCTCAGGCTGAACGGCGGTTATATTGTGCCACGCTCCCCAACCTCCGTTCAGCCTGAGCGAAGTCGAAGGCCACGGGATCAGGGGTGCACGCAGGGCATGCACTTCGACTTCGCTCAGTGCGAACGAAGTGCAGGCCGTTTGAAATGCCAACCCCGGCATCGTTCGGGGTCCGCTTGCAATATGGATCGGCCCGCGCCATCGGGCTGGCACGCAAGCGGGCCCGGATCGGTGCCGGGGTTGTTTCCTGTCCGGGCCTGTGCGCCCTAGTCAAAACCGGGTGAGATATGCGCAAGGTCGGCTGTATCGGGTTGCTGCTGGGGCTGATCGGCATCGCCGTATTCGCCTGGGTCGCGCATGACTGGGCGGGCAGCGGACCGGCGCAGAAGCCCCTCGCCGTCGTCGTGCCCGAGGGCGCCAGCCTGGCGCGGGCCGCCAATGCCCTCCAAAAGGCCGGTGCGATCCGTTCCGCCGGGCGGTTCCGCCTCTATGCGCGGCTCTTCGGCAAGGGCAGCGCAATCCAGGCGGGCGAATATGCCATTCCCGAACATGCCAGCGCCCATGACGTCCTGACCCTGCTGCAGGAAGGAAAGGTCCGCCAGCGGCTGGTGCCGGTGCCCGAGGGATACCCGTCTGTCCTGGTCTATGACGCCCTGATACGCGCCGACGGGCTGACCGGCGATGTGCCGGTCCCTGCCGAGGGTTCGATCCTGCCCGACAGCTATGCGTACCAGAAGGGCGACACCCGCGCCTCGGTGGTCGCGCGGATGCAGAAGGCGATGAAGGACTATCTTGCCCAGGCCTGGGCCGACCGTAAGCCCGGCATCGCGGTCAAGACGCCGCAGGAGGCGATCATCCTCGCCTCGATCGTCGAGAAGGAGACGGGCAAGCCCTCCGAACGCCGGACGGTGGCGGCGGTCTATGGCAACCGTCTGCGCATCGGAATGCCGCTTCAGGCCGACCCGACCGTCATCTACCCGATCACCAAGGGGCGTCCGCTCGGCCGCCGTATCCTGCGTTCGGAGCTGCACGCCAAGAACGGGTACAACACCTATGCCAGCCCCGGCCTGCCGGTCGGGCCGATCGCCAATCCGGGGCGTGCCTCGATCGACGCGGTGCTGGATCCGGCGGACAGCAAGGCCTTGTATTTCGTCGCGGACGGGTCCGGTGGCCATGTCTTTGCCGACACGCTGGCCGAGCATAATGCCAATGTTCAGAAATGGTACGCGATCCGTCGCCAGCGCGGGGAAATGTAACCAGCGCCTTTCGCCCACTTTCAACTTGGACTCGGACCTGTAGCATCTTCCTGCCAGACCATGGCTTCTGGTTGGGAGGACTGTTCGATGATCACGTTGCTGGGTTCCGTACTTCTGGTCGCCGCCATGCCGCAGGCTGGCGCGGTAATGCAGCCTACCGAGGCCATGGCGCTGGCCGATGCGCGGCGTGGCCGGGGTGTCACGGGCACGTTCGAGATGACGGTCGCCGCGGCCCAGCGGACGCGCGAGGCGCTGTACCTCAACTCGAATGCCGATTACCGCTCGCCGGACGACCTGACCTTCCGGCTGACCCCTCAAGCCGCGCGCAAGCTGCAGGAAAAGCTGGGCGCGGCCCCCGAAACCGCGCTGATCGGCCGTACCGTGCGGGTGAAGGGCATGTTGAAGCTGATGCCGATCGTCAACGTGATCAACGGCACGCCGCGCAGCTATAACCGCCTCCAGCACGAGGTCTCGGTCCGCTCGCTGAGCAACCTGACGGTCGAGTAATCAGCGCGGCGATGCGGCCTCCCGGCGCAACCGAGCCTGCAACGCCTCTCTTGAGGAACGGGCATAGGCCCGGCACGCACCGGGAGAATCGCGGAAGCGGTCGGTGGCGCCGTCCTGATCGGCATGGGCGGTGATCAATATATCGCAGGGCAGGCGCGCCATCGCCGCCTGCCCGCGTGCGAAGGCCATGACGACGGAACGATTCGCCGGGGCCGAGAAGCGATAATCCTCGGCCGACACCGGGTTCAGGCTGGCGGCGAAGACGATCGCGCGGCATGATCCAGCCTGGCAGGCGGGCCAGCTCCAGCTCATGCTGCCCATGGTATGGCCCGGCGTCGCACGGGCCGTCACGACCGTGTCGCCCAGTCGTAGTTTTTCGCCGTCATGGATGACGCGGACCGAAGCCACGGCGGGAAAGCGGCTGTCATAAGCCCGCTGTGGGTCGTCGGCGGCCAGACGGCCGGTCCGCAATCGTTCGGCGCCGCGCGCGCTGGCGATGACGGTCGCGCCGGTGTCTCGCGCCAGGGCCGCGATGCCGCCCGCATGATCGAAATGCGGCTCGGTACTGAGAATATATTTGATGTCGTGCGGCCGGAAACCGAGCCTGGAGACGTTGGCCAGGATCGCGGGTGCGGCCTGGGGCAGCGCGCCGTCGATGAGGATCAGGCCCTTGCCGGTATTGATCAGCGCGACGTTCAGGCCCCCGAAACCGACCAGATAGGTATTGCCGAAGACCCTTACCGGCGGACGCGGCGTCAGCCATCCGGCGGTGCGGTCGGTCACGATCGGCCGGGTCAGCGGATCCGGCGCCTGAGGGCTGGCGGTTGCGGTGACGAGCGCGATCAGCGAGAAGAGGGTCGGCCTGGCGAGCATGATGGGTCTCCTTGCCCGGCATGATGGATCGCTTCGGGCGCGCCGACAAAGCATCTTCGCTCGACAGAGCCATGAGCAGAATTCATGGTGGGCCATGGACCGTGCCCAACTGCCGCTCAACGCCCTTCGCGCATTCGAGGCGGCGGCACGGCATCTGAACTTCACCCGGGCCGCGATCGAGCTATGCGTCAGCCAGGGGGCAGTCAGCCATCAGGTCGCGACGCTCGAGAAAAGACTGGGCGCGCGGCTGTTCCACCGGCTGCCGCGCGGGCTGGCCTTGACCGACGACGGACAGGCGCTGGTGCCGGTGCTGGCCGAGACGTTCGACCGGATCGGGGCGACGCTGGATCGCTTTGCCGATGGTCGGTTCCAATATGTGCTGAATATCGGGGTGGTCGGGACTTTTGCCACCGGCTGGCTGCTCGCGCGGCTGGACGATTTCGCCGCGACCCATCCGCATATCGACCTGCGCGTGTCGATCAACAACAACCGGGTCGATCTGGCGGGGGAGGGGCTAGATTATGCGATCCGCTTTGGCGACGGGGCGTGGCATGGCACCCATGCCGAGCGGCTGATGGCTGCGCCGCTGACACCGCTCTGCGCGCCGCTGGTGGCGGCTCGGCTGCAAGCGCCGGGGGATCTGGCGCGCGAACGGCTGTTGCGATCCTATCGGGTCAGCGAATGGGAAAGCTGGTTCGCGGCGGCGGGTGCGCAGCCGCCGACCTTGCGCGGGCCGATGTTCGACAGCTCGGCACTGATGGTGGGGGCCGCGATGGCGGGGCTGGGCGTAGCGCTCGCGCCAAAGGTGATGTTCGGACATGAATTGACAACGGAGCGGCTCGTGCAGCCGTTCGACGTGGAAATTGACGCCGGGTGCTATTGGTTGACGCGATTGCTGTTGCGGAAAGAGGGACTGGCGATGAAGGCGTTTCGCCAGTGGGTGCTAGGGGCGGTGGATATTCCTCCCCTGTAGGGGAGGTGGCAGGCCGTCAGGCCTGACGGACGGATGTCGCGGTCGACAATCGCGGATGCCACGCCCCTCCACCACCCGGCTTTGCCGGGCGGTCCCCCTCCCCAAGCATAGCTTGGGGAGGATTTGGATCAGCCGCGCAGCGCCGCCGCGGCGCGCGCCTTGGCCTCGACGTCCGCCATCGACCCGCCCGTGACCCAGCTGCCGCCGACGCACAGCACGCGGTCGAACGCCAGCCAGTCGGGGGCGCTCGCTTCGGTGATGCCACCGGTCGGGCAGAAGCGCGCCTGATAAAAGGGCGCGGCCAGCGCCTTCAGCGCCTTCAGCCCGCCGCTGGTCTCGGCGGGAAAGAACTTGAAATGGGTCAGGCCCAGATCGAGCCCGCGCATGATGTCGCCCGCATTGGCGATGCCGGGCAGATAGGGGATGCCGCTGTCGATTACCGCCGCGCCAAGCCGATCGGTCAGGCCGGGCGAAACGATGAACTCCGCACCCGCATCGGCCACGTCGCGCAGCTGCTGCTCGTTGACGACGGTGCCGGCACCGACGATCGCGCCGGGGACCTTCTTCATCTCGGCCATGGCTTCCAGCGCGGCGGGGGTGCGCAACGTCACCTCCAGCACCTTCAGCCCGCCCGCGACCAGCGCCTCGGCCAGCGGTTTGGCGGTGGCGGCGTCGTCGATGACCAGCACGGGAATGACCGCGCTGGTGCGCATGATGGTGGCGATGTCGGTCATGTATGCTCCTGTGCGAAGGCCGCGGCTGCACCGAACAGGCCGGGCTGGGGATGGGTGATGAGCTTGACGGGGATTTTCGCCATCAGCGACTGAAAGCGTCCCTTGGCCATGAAGCGCTGGTCGAAGCCTGAGCGAAGCAGCTTGTCCTTGATACGATAGCCCAGGCCGCCCGCGATCACCACGGTCTTGGCGCCTTGCGCCAGCGCGAAGTCGCCTGCAACGGCACCAAGCGCGAGGCAGAACCGGTCAAGCGCGGCGAGTGCGATCGAGTCGGTGCCTTCCAGCGCCTCGGTCCAGATTTCGCGATCGTCGCGGCTGGGCACCGCGCGGCCTTCGAGCGAGGCGAGCGTCTCATAGATCGCGATGATGCCTGGCCCCGAACAGATGCGCTCGCACGACACGCGGGTGAAGGTACGGCGCAGCCGCTTGAGGATGGCATCCTCGATCCCGTCGAGCGGAGCATAGTCCATATGCCCGCCCTCGGTTTCGATCACATGGTAACGCTGCGGCGTCATCAGCACCTGTGCGACGCCCAGGCCCGTGCCGGGGCCGCAGACGGTGACAACGCCCTGTTCGGGTATTGGCTCTTCCGGGCCGCAGATATGGAGGAAATCCTCCTCGGGTACCTGCGCGACGGCGTGGCCGATCGCACCGAAATCGTTGATGACGGTATAGGTGTCCGCGCCCAGTCGCTCGGGGATCAGCGAGGGGCGGATGACCCAGGGATTGTTGGTCATGCGGATCACGTCGCTGGTGATCGGCGAGGCGATGGCCAGCGACGCCGCGTTGGGAAGTGGGCGTCCGACATGCGCGGCGAAGGCCTGCCACGCGGTCTGAAGCGAGGCGTGCTCGGCGGTCTTCTGCGTGCAGGGCTCGCCCAGTTTGACGACGCGTCCATTCTCGACCTCGGCGAGCGCGAAGCGTGCGTGGGTGCCCCCGATATCGGCAGCGACGATTTCCATGATACCCTCCCCCTTGACTCTTTACAGGCCCGCACCGGCGAGAATGGGCGATGCGCCCTTCTCGGCTTCGTCGGCGGCCTGGCGGAACAGCGCGAACAGCTCGCGACCCATGCCCTGGATCGGGGCGGGCGTCTCTGCCTGTTGGCGCGAGGCCCATTCGGCCGGATCGACCAGCGCGTTGAGCGTTCCCTCGACCGCATCCAGACGGACGATGTCGCCGTCACGGATCAGGCCGATCGCGCCGCCGCCGATCGCCTCGGGGCTGAGATGGATGGCGCAGGGCACCTTGCCGCTGGCCCCCGACATGCGGCCATCCGTGACCAGCGCGACCTTGAAGCCGCGGTTCTGAAGCACGCCGAGCGGCGGGGTCAGCTTGTGGAGCTCGGGCATCCCGTTCGCCTTCGGCCCCTGGAAGCGGACCACGACCACGACGTCGCGCTCCAGCTCGCCCGCCTTGAACGCGGCCTGGACTTCGGACTGGTCGGAGAACACGCGGGCGGGGGCCTCGATGATCCAGCGCTCCCGCTCGACCGCCGACACCTTGATGCAGGCGCGGCCCAGATTGCCCGACAGGATGCGCATCCCGCCATCGGCCGAGAAGGGCGCGGCGGCGGGGCGCAGGATCGTCTCGTCGCCGCTGTCGCCGACCGGGGTCCAGGCGAGCTTGTCGTCGGCAATCACCGCCGTCTGGCCGTAGTCCGACAGGTCCTTGCCCGCGACGGTCAGGATGTCGCGGTGGAGCAGCCCGGCCGACAGCAGCTCGCGGATGACATAGGGCATGCCGCCCGCCGCCTCGAAGCCGTTCACGTCCGCCGAACCGTTGGGATAGACCCGCGCGATCAGCGGCACGGCGGCCGACAGGCGGTCCATATCCTCCCAGTCGATGATGATCCCCGCCGCGCGCGCGATGGCGGGCAGGTGGATCAGGTGATTGGTCGAGCCGCCGGTCGCCAGCAGGCCGACCGCCGCGTTGACGATCGCCTTTTCATCGACGCAGCGTCCCAGCGGGCGATAATCCTCGCCCCGCTGCCCGATCGCGGCCAGCCGGTGGACGGCGGCGCGGCTGAGTTCCTGGCGCAGCTTGGTGCCCGGATTGACGAAGGCGGCGCCCGGCATGTGCAGGCCCATCACCTCCATCATCATCTGGTTGGTGTTGGCGGTGCCGTAGAAGGTGCAGGTGCCCTTGGAATGATAGGCCGCGATCTCGGCGTCGAGCAGCTCGTCGCGCCCCGCCTTGCCCTCGGCAAAGGCCTCGCGAACGGCGGCCTTCTGCTTGTTGGGCAGGCCGGTCGGCATCGGGCCGCCGGGAACCAGGATCATCGGCAGATGGCCGAAGCGCAGCGCCCCCATCAGCAGGCCGGGCACGATCTTGTCGCAGATGCCCAGCAGCGCGGCCCCCTCGAACGTGCCGTGGCTTAGCGCCACCGCCGTCGACAGCGCGATGGTGTCGCGGCTGAACAGCGACAGCTCCATGCCCGCATAGCCTTGCGTCACACCGTCGCACATGGCGGGCACGCCGCCCGCCACCTGCGCCGTCGCGCCGACTTCGCGCGCCCAGACCTTCATGAGTTCGGGATAGCGATAATAGACGGCGTGCGCCGACAGCATGTCGTTATAGGCCGACACGATGCCGATATTCATGCCGCGATCCGCCTTCATGGCGTCGCGGTCTTCCTCGGTCCCGGCATAGGCATGGGCGAGGTTGGCGCAGCCCAGATTGGGGCGGCGCACCGCCGTCTCGGCCTCGTGCGCGATCAGGTCGAGATAGGCCTGGCGGCCCGGCCGGGATCGTTCGATGACCCGGTCGGTGACGGCCGAGACGACGGCGTTCAGGCTCATTGCTCGCTCCAGTGGATATCGATCGGCAGTTCGACTTCGGCCAGCACGCGGCCGATCGGATAGGGCGAGGATGCGCCTTCCTTGATCGCATCCTCAAGGACCTTCTTCTTCGCAGGCCCCGAAATCGCGATCATGATCGAGCGGGCCGAGACGATCCCGGCACGGCTCAGCGTCACGCGCGCCACAGGCGCCTCGGGCGGCAGCGGGTCGGGCATCAGGCCCAGCGCGCGGCGCTCCTTGGGGCCGTTGAGCGCCTCGTCATAATCGGGGCCGGGGAAGATCGAGGCGGTATGCCCGTCGCCGCCCATGCCCAGCAGGACCAGGTCGAGCGGCCAGTGCAGTTCCTGCATCAGCGCGTCGGCCGAGCGCCCTGCCGCCTTATAGTCGGCGGTCGCCTGCGGCACGATCGGCATCACCCGCGCGCCCTTGGGCAGGAAGATCTTGCCGATCATCGTCACGTTGGACAGCGGATCGCCCAGCGGCACGATACGCTCGTCGGCGGGCACGATCGTCACCCGCTTCCAGTCCAGCTTGGCCTTGGCCAGCTTCTCATAGACCGGGATCGGCGTCTTGCCGCCCGACAGCGCGATCACCGCCGCGCCGCGTGCCTCAATCGCGCTTTCGATGATGAACTGGATGTCGCCCGCGAGCGCGTCGGCCATTTCGGTGGTGTCTTCATAATCCCACCATTCGATTTCGTCGGTCATGTCATCCTGTCCTAGAATATCCGGGCGCAAGGGCGGCCCACGCTCGGGGCGGGCCACGCTTGCGTCGGTGTCGTTCGCCTTCACGGTGGAAGGCGAGGCAATTAGTCGTCCTGCCAGTGCACGCCGTCCCGCTCGGTCAGCGCGATGGCGGAGGAGGGGCCCCAGCTGCCGCTGGGATAGGATTTGGGCTTCACGTCATTGGCGTCCCAACCGGCGCGGATGGCGTCGACCCAGGTCCATTGCGCCTCCACCTCGTCGCGGCGCACGAACAGCGTCTGGTCGCCCTCGATCAGGTCGAGCAGCAGCCGCTCATAGGCGATGCGGCGACGGGTGCCCGCGAACTCGGCATCCAACGACAGGTTCAGCGGCACCTCGCGCAGGCGGATGCCGTCGCGGTCGAGGCCCGGCTCCTTCGCCATCACGAGCAGCTGGATATATTCCTCGGGCTGCAGGCGGATGACCAGCGTGTTGGGCTGGAGGAGCCCGCCGCGCCCCGCGAACATCGAGTGCGGCACGGGCTTGAACTGGATGGCGATCTCGGACCGACGCGCCGCCATGCGCTTGCCGGTGCGCAGGTAGAAGGGCACGCCCTGCCAGCGCCAATTGTCGACATGCGCCTTGATCGCGACGAAGGTCTCGGTCTTGGACGGCTTGCCCAGTTCATCGGCATAGGAGCCGACGATCTTGCCGCCGACCGCACCGTCCGCATATTGGCCGGTGACGGTGTTGTTGGGCACGTCCTCCGGCGACATCAGGCGCAGCGAGCGGAAGACCTTGGCCTTTTCGTCGCGGATCGAATTGCCGTCATAGCGCGCGGGCGGCTCCATCGCGACGAGGGCGAGCAGCTGCAGGATATGGTTCTGCACCATGTCGCGCAGCGCACCGGCGCCTTCGTAATAGCCCGCGCGATCCTCCAGCCCGACCGTCTCGGCAATGGTGATCTGGATATTGTCGATGCCGTTCGCGTTCCAGATCGGCTCGAAGAAGAAATTGCCGAAGCGCAGCGCCAGGATGTTCTGGACGGTTTCCTTGCCCAGATAATGGTCGATGCGGAAGGTCCGCTCCTCGGGGAAGCCGAACGCGACCGCGTCGTTGATCTCCTTGGACGAGGCCAGGTCGTAGCCGAGCGGCTTTTCCAGGCCGATCCGTACCGTCTCGCCCGCCAGGCCGACCGATTCGAGCCCCTTGATGGTCGATTCGAACAGGCTGGGCGCGGTCGACAGATAGATGGCCAGGCCGTTCGACACGTCGCCGACCTTCTCCGCCAGCGCGGGAAAGCCGTCCGTCGAGGATGCGTCCAGCGACTGGTATTGCAATCGATTTAAGAAGCCGGCAATTTTTTCGCCATCCTTCCGGTCATCGGGCAGGAAGGTGTCGAGCGCCTTGGCCGCGAAATCCCGGAAGCTGGCATCGTCATAATCGGACCGCGCGGTCCCGGTGATCGTCAGGCCATCGGGCAGCAGCCCGTCCGAGTGAAGGTTGAACAGCGACGGAAGCAGCATTCGCTGCGACAAATCGCCGGTCGCGCCGAACAGCAGCACTTTGCCAACGGGATTGCGCGTCATGACGTCTCCTTAGAGCACGAGGCCTGCGGTCGGATCGAGTCCGGCCATGATGTTCAAATTCTGGACCGCCGCACCCCCGGCACCCTTGCCCAGATTGTCGAGCGTGGCGATCAGTCTCACCTGACCCGTGGCCGGATTGCCGCACACACGCAAGGTCATCCGGTCGGTTCCGGCATTTTCCTCGATATTCACCGCCGCGACATCGCCGGCGCCGAAGGTCACGATCCGGCTGCCCGCATAGGCCTCGGCCAGCGTGTCGGCGACGCGGTCGAGCGTCGGCGCGCCGGGCAGGGCATAGAGGGGCAGGGGCACCTCGACGACCATGCCGCGATAGGTATCGACCACCGACGGGGCGAAGATGGGCGCATGGCTCAGGCCGGAATGTCGCTTCATCTCCGGCGCATGTTTGTGCGCCAGGCTCAGGCCATAGGGGCGGAAGGCCCGCTCGGTCGCCGTTTCATATTCGGCGATCATCGCCTTGCCGCCACCCGAATAGCCCGACGCGGCGTTGACCGTCACCGGCCAGTCGGCGGGGATGATACCGGCGCGCACCAGCGGGCGGACCAGCGCCAGGAAGCCGGTCGGATAGCAGCCGGGATTGGAGACGAAACGTGCGGCCGCGATGCGGTCCTGTTGGTCCGGTTCCAGCTCGGCAAAGCCATAGACCCAGCCTTGGGCGGTCCGGTGCGCGGTCGATGCGTCGACCACCCGCGTCCGGTCGTTGGCGATCAGCGAGACCGCTTCGCGCGCCGCATCGTCGGGCAGGCAAAGGATCACGAAGTCGGCGTCGTTGATCGCCTCGCGCCGGGCCGTCGCATCCTTGCGGCGATCATCGGGCAGGGTCAGGATCGCCAGGTCCGGGCGACCGGCGAGCCGGTCCGCGATCTCCAGGCCTGTAGTCCCGGCGCCGCCGTCGATGAACACCGTCTTGGTCACTGCACCCGCTCCAGCAAATCCGCATCACAATAGCCGACCAGCCCAAGCTGCGGCGCAATGCCCCAGGCATGACCACCCGCCAACTCAAGGACCTCGAACGTCTCGCCGCGGGTCAGTTCGGCGAGCACCGGGGTGCCAGCCGCCCTGCCTTCGCGCAAGGTCACGGGCGCGTTGGTCCTATAGGGTAGAGGCGCGGCATAATGCGGGGCGAATACGTATGCGGCCAGCCGAACATCGGCCAGATCGGGCCGGACCGCATGGGTGCGCGGGTCAAGGCTGACGGTGCGCCCCTGCAGGGCGAAACTCTTACGCGTTGGCTCGCTGGAGGCCGGGGGCGTCGCCGGCGCCGATGAAATGTCCGAATTCTTCAAGAAAGTCCGCCCCTTCAGGTGTCCTGGCGACAAAGATGTTCCGCTTGTCGCTATCATCGCGTTGACGGCGCAGATAGCCCAGCGTTCCTAGTCTATTCAAGGCGCGGGTGACGACAGGTTTCGAGACGTTCAATGCGCGCGCCAAACCGCGCACCGTATGCGGCCCGGGACGCAGGTAAACGACGAGCAGCAACGCCATCTGTCGATTGGTCAGATCGGGCTCGCCCGACCGGACATAATCGACAAGGGCGCTCATCCAGGCGAACAGCGACTGCGGGTCGTGTGGATTGGACACGATGGCGATTCCAATGGCTGTGCCGGGCTTTGCCGGGCGTTGTTTCGAGGTCATAACGCCCTTTAACCGTGGTGGTTTCCACGGATGTTCCTCCAAATTCCTCCCCAAGCTCGCTTGGGGAGGGGGACCGCGCTCGGAGAGCGTGGTGGAGGGGCGAGACGGACCGGCCATGCCCCTCCACCACGCCCTGGCGGGCGCGGTTCCCCTCCCCATCATGCGATGGGGAGGAATGAGAGCAGTTGGCCAAATGGTTGATCCTGCCGCCATGCTCGCCTATGTGCGCGCTTTCGCACACCCTCCATCGGGATCACACGCGCCTCATGTTCGCATTCCTGCTCGTCATCCACGCCATCATCGCCGCGACCCTGGTCACGGTGATTCTCATGCAGCGGTCGGAAGGCGGCGGTCTGGGCACGGGGGGCAGCCCGGCGGGGTTGATGTCGGCGCGCGGCGCGGCGGATTTTCTCAGCCGTGCGACCGCCGTGCTGGCGACGCTGTTCATCGGCTTTTCGATCGTCCTGGCGGTGATGGCCGCGACGCGCGGTGCCCCCGCCATCGATACCTCGCTGGCCCGGACCCCCGCGACTCAGGCGCCGGTCACCCAGCCCGTGCCCGCGACCGCGCCGTCGGGCAATGCGGCGGCCCCGGCCGCCACGAGCCCGGCCGACAATTCGGCGGTTCCGCTCGCCCGCTAAACCGGGCTTTCCCCGCAGCTTAGGCCAACGCGCCGCCGCAAATCGTCGGCGGCGCGCATCTTTGCTGTTGTCGTATCCACCCCATCCAAGCTAGGCGATTCTCCCCATGGCGCGGTATATCTTCATCACCGGCGGCGTGGTTTCGTCGCTCGGCAAAGGCCTCATGGCGGCCTCTCTTGCAGCTCTCTTGCAGGCGCGCGGCTACAGCGTGCGCATCCGCAAGTTCGATCCCTATCTCAACGTCGATCCGGGCACGATGAGCCCGTATCAGCATGGCGAAGTCTATGTGACCGACGACGGGGCCGAAACCGACCTCGACCTTGGTCACTATGAACGGTTCACCGGCGTGTCCTCGCGCCAATCGGACAACGTCACCTCGGGCCGGATCTACAAGACGATCATCGAGCGCGAGCGGCGCGGCGACTATCTGGGCGCGACCGTCCAAGTGATCCCGCACGTCACCGACGCGATCAAGGCGTTCGCCAAGGCCGATACGCTCGACGAGAATGGCGAAGAGATCGACTTCATCCTTTGTGAGATCGGCGGCACCGTTGGCGATATCGAGTCGCTGCCCTTCATCGAGGCCATCCGCCAGCTGAAGAACGAGCTGGGCCGCGGCAAGTCGATCAGCATCCACGTCACGCTGGTGCCGTATATCGCGGCGGCGGGCGAGCTGAAGACCAAGCCGACCCAGCATTCGGTGCGAGAGATCGCTGCGCTTGGCGTCGCGCCCGACGTGTTGGTCTGCCGCTGCGAGCATCCGCTGCCCGCCTCGGACCGCGCCAAGATCGGCCTGTTCTGCAACGTGCCGCCCTCGGCCGTCATCCCGGCGCTGGACGCCAAGAGCATCTATGCGGTGCCGCTGCAATATCATGCCGAGGGTCTCGATTCGGAGGTGCTGCGCGCATTCGGCATCGAGCCAGAGGGCGCGCCGGACCTGTCGCGCTGGACCGATATCGTCGATCGCCTGGTCAATCCCGAAGGCGAAGTGACGATCGGCGTGGTCGGCAAATATGTCGGCCTGCAGGACGCCTATAAGTCGCTCAACGAAGCGCTGGTGCATGGTGGCATCGCCAACAAGGTGAAGGTCCATATCCGCTGGATCGACGCCGAGTTGTTCGAGGGCGACGAGAGCGAAATCGCGCAGCAACTCGAACCCTGCCACGCCATCCTGGTCCCCGGCGCGTTCGGCGAGCGTGGTGCGCAGGGCAAGATCGAAGCGGTCCGCTTCGCCCGCGAACGGCGGGTGCCCTATTTCGGCATTTGCTTCGGGATGCAGATGGCGTGCGTCGAAGGCGCGCGGAACCTGGCGGGCATCGCGGACGCCTCCTCGACCGAGTTCGGCCCGACCTCCGAGCCGATCGTCGGCCTCATCACCGAGTGGATGGGCCGCGACGGTCTCGAGAAGCGCGAGGCGAGCGGCGACATGGGCGGCACGATGCGGCTGGGCGCCTATGACGCCAAGCTGGCGGGCAACAGCGTCGTCGCGTCGATCTATGGCGGCGAGGATATTTCCGAGCGCCACCGCCACCGTTACGAGGTGAACACCACCTATAAGGACGCGCTCGAAAAGGGCGGCCTGGTGTTTAGCGGCATGTCGCCCGACGGTACGCTGCCCGAGATCGTCGAGCGGCCCGACCATCCTTGGTTCGTCGGCGTACAGTTCCACCCGGAGCTGAAGTCCAAGCCCTTCGACCCGCACCCGCTCTTCGCCAGCTTCGTCGAAGCGGCGGTGAAGCAGAGCCGGTTGGTGTGATCTCGGAACCCGGCCTCCAGACTATGGAGGCCGGGTTTCTTTTTGGCGGGGCGTGAACGGGGGCAAATTGATTCCTCCCTGAGCTTCGCTCGGGGAGGGGGACCGCGCCCGAAGGGCGTGGTGGAGGGGCATGGCCGGTCCGTCATCGCCCCTCCACCATCGCTGGCGCGATGGTCCCCCTCCCCAAGCAAGCTTGGGGAGGAGCAGGGCTTGCTCCGTGCGCTCGACCCTAAGACAAAAGGCGCCCGGACCCGTCGGCCCGGACGCCCCGCGACGTCTTCAGGGAGGGAAAGACGTCGAGTCGTTTACGCCGCCTTGGCCTCGTCGGCCTTGTCGTCGGCGTGATGTTCCACCGCGGCGAGCGGCTGGCCCGTCTTGATCGCGATCGTCTTGGGCTTCATCGCCTCGGGCACCTCGCGAACGAGGTCGATGACGAGCAGGCCGTCGTTCAGGCGCGCATCCTCGACGAACACGAAGTCTGCCAGTTCGAAGCGCCGCTCGAACGAGCGATTGGCGATGCCGACATGCAGGAAGTTGGGCGAGCCCGCCTTGTCATCCTTCTTGCCGGTGACGAGCAGCATGTTCTGCTGCGCGGTGATCTCGATCTCGTCGCGGCTGAAGCCCGCCACCGCCAGGGTGATGCGATAACGGTCGTCGGCCAGACGCTCGAGGTTGAAGGGGGGATAATTCTCCGCCGAATGAGCCCGCGAATTGGCCTCCAGCAGATCGAACAGCCGGTCAAAGCCGATAGTCGAGCGGCGATACGGAGTCAGATCGATACGCATGTCAAAACCTCCATCAGAAGCGAATTGAAACGGGATCGGTCGGATCGCCCCGGCGCGGGGTGGTCCGACCCATCCGTGCGGCCCGTCATCGGCACCGCACGCGAACCCATATGGTTCTATAAAAATCGCCTTCAAGAGCCTCTGTGGATCGAAAAGCAAAACTTCGGATGGCCAAAGCCATGTGGGCTTGAATGCCCACTAAAACGATGTGTGAATGGGAGATGAAACCAAAAGGGGAGCTTCCATGTCCTTGACCCTCGCGCTTGTCCTGGCCGCCCAGGCCACCACGCCGCCGACCGATCCGCAGGCGACGTCGGTCGTAACCGCACCGGCTGCCCAGCAGAACCGTGCCGAAGGACGGCTGGGCACCGCGCAGCAGGGTGGGGGCGATGTCGTCGTCACCGCGCGCCGCCGGGCCGAGACGATCCAGAGCGTGCCCATCGCCATGTCGGTGATCGGCGGCACCGCGCTGGCCGAGACGGGGACATACAATGTCAACCGGCTGACCCAGATCCAGCCCACGCTGCAATTCTACTCGACCAACCCGCGCAACTCGGCGGCGAATATCCGCGGGCTCGGCGCGCCGTTCGGGCTGACTAATGACGGGATCGAGCAGGGCGTCGGCATCTATGTCGATCAGGTCTATTACAGCCGCATCGCCTCGGCGACGTTCGACTTTACCGATACCGAGCGGATCGAGGTGCTGCGTGGGCCGCAGGGTACGCTCTATGGCAAGAACACCACGGCGGGCGCGATCAACATCATCACCCGCCCGCCCAGCTTCACGCCCGAGGCGCGGGTTGAGCTAAGCGCAGGCAATTACGACTTTTTCCAGGCCAAGGCGTCGGTGTCCGGCCCGCTGGTCGACGACAAGGTCGCGGTGCGGCTGTCGACGTCGATTACTACGCGGCGCGGGACCATCTGGAACACGCGCCAGCAGGAATGGCAGAACAGCCAGGACAATCTGTCGCTGCGCAGCCAGTTTCTGTGGCACGCCACGCCGACGCTCGACCTGACACTGTCGGGCGATTATGCGCGGCAGAACCCCAATTGCTGCGTCCAATATTATGCGCGGGTGGGCGCGACGCAGCGGCCGCTCATCCGGCAATATGCGGCGCTGGCGGCGGCGCAGGGTTATGCCGTTCCCTCGACCAACGCCTTCGACCGGCTGACCGATGTCGACACCGATCTGCGCGCCAAGCAGGAATTGGGCGGGCTGTCGCTGGTCGCGAATTGGGATGTCGGATCGGCGACGCTGACCAGTGTGTCGGCTTGGCGGTTCTGGCACTGGGATCCGTCGAATGATCGCGATTTCATCGGCCTGCCGATCACGACCGTTTCGGCCAATCCGTCGCAGCAGAGCCAGGTGACGCAGGAGATCCGCATTGCGTCGAACGGCAAGCGGACGCTCGATTATGTGCTGGGCGCCTTTTATTTCTGGCAGTCGATCGACACGCAAGGCTTGCAGGTGCAGGGCCCGGCGGCGAGCGCCTTCCTGCTTAATCCGACCAGCACGGGCGGGCGCAATCCGGCGACGCTGAACGGCCTGACCGCGCGCAACACGATCGGCTTCACCAATACCTCGGCGGCGCTGTTCGGCAAGCTGACCTGGCATGTCGACGACCGCCTGTCGGTGTCGCCGGGGCTGCGGTTGAATTACGACCGCAAGGACGGCTCCTATGTCTCGGTCGTGACCAATGGCGCAGGCTCGACCAGCCTGACCAGCGACCAGCGCGGGGTGCTCGCGCCGCAGAATTACACGCCCTCCTTCACCAACTGGAACCTGTCGGGCGACCTGACCGTCGCATACGAGTTCAACCCGAACGTCCATTATTATGCGACCTATGCGCGGAGCTATAAGTCGGGTGGCATCAACCTGTCCGGCCTGCCGCTCGACGGGCAGAACAATCCGATCCTCGCCACGCAGACCGTGCGGCCCGAAAAGGTGAATCATTTCGAACTTGGCCTGAAGACCCAGTTCGCCGACCGCCGCGCGACGGTGAACATCGCGGGCTTCTGGACAGAGATCGGCGATTATCAGGCGACGGTGAACAATCTTCAGGTCAACGTCCTGCGTGGATACCTGGCCAATGCGGGCCGGGTGCGGACGCGTGGGATCGAGATCGACTCGGCCTTCCGCCCGACCGAGCGGTTCAACGTCTATGCGAACGGCGCCTTCACCGATGCGCGCTATACCCGTTTCACCAACGCGCCGTGCCCGCCCGAGCTGTCGGGCGGCACCGCGCTGCCGGTGGTGAACGGCCAGATCGTGGGTACCCCTGCGGCGGCGGGGACGCCGGGCAATTCGCTGCCCTATTGCAATATCTCGGGCCAATGGCTGCCGGGCGTTTCGCGCTGGGCCTTTTCTTACGGTGCCGAATATGACCTGCCCGCGACCGTGGCAGGGACGGAGGGGCAATTCTATCTAGGCTATGACGGCAGCTATCGGTCGAAATTCTCGTCCAATCCGTCGCGATCGGCCTATACCGACATCAACGGCTACAGCCTGTCGAACGTGCGTGCGGGGTTCAAGGCGCCGGGCAGCTGGAACGCGTTCGTCTGGGTCCGCAACCTGTTCGATCACAATTATTACGAGCTGTTGGCGACGCAGTCGGGGTCGACCGGGCTGATCGTGGGCCAGCCGGGTGATCCGCGGACCTATGGGTTCACGATTTCCAAGTCGTTCTGATGCGGGCGCCAGCCCGGTGGTGGTGGGGCATGCCGCC
Source organism: uncultured Sphingomonas sp. (assembly GCF_913062585.1). Taxonomy (GTDB): domain Bacteria; phylum Pseudomonadota; class Alphaproteobacteria; order Sphingomonadales; family Sphingomonadaceae; genus Sphingomonas. The sequence goes on from NZ_CAJXWX010000013.1 coordinate 68,662, forward strand.
GTCTGGCGAATCCCATGATTCGTCCACATTCGGTTCATCTTGATCTGGTATAGCGACAGTCCCGTGAACGGGCGCCGGGCCGGCATCTGGAGACGGAGTCTGGAAGCTCCCCGTTTCCTCGTCGGTTCCGGCGGCATTTTCCGAGGGAGGGCATGGCGCCACGGCTGAAATGACAAACGCCCGGATCGTTTCCGATCCGGGCGCCTGCGTGACGATCGCTCGTCAGCCCCCTTTTCCCGCTCCCGCATCAACCTCGTTGGGTGAGCGTTGGAGCAATCCCCGAACCACGGCCGTTGCTGCCTGTGTCTCAGTGAGAGTGTGTTACGGTACGGCAGGGCGGCTTGTCATCCCTCTTGCGGCATCCGCGCTACGATTGCCGCGCTTGTGTGGCGTGCGGGCAACAATTGCCGGAGTCGGCCGTTTTGCCGCCGGCTTCGGGCACGGCATTGCCAGCGTCCGGTGCCGCCCGTACAGCCGCTGGGCTACTCAGTTTCTCCATGGATCGATCGGACCTGCATGATCCTGTCTCGTTATGAACGGATGATCGCCCGGCGCTATCTGCTGCCGGGCAAGGGGGAGGCGTTCATCTTCCTGGTCGCTTCGATCAGCCTGGTCGCGGTGATGCTGGGCGTCGCCGCGCTGGTGATCGTCATGAGCGTGATGAACGGCTTTCGCGCCGAGCTGTTCGACAAGATCGTCGGGCTGAACGGCCATGCGGTGGTGCAGGGCGTCGGCGGTCGTCTGCCCGACTGGCGCGACATCGTGCGTGAGGCCAGGGCGACGCCCGGCGTGACCAGCGCGGTGCCGATGATCGAACAGCCGCTGATGTCCAGCTATAATGGCCGGGTCGAGGCGGTGCTGGTGCGCGGTATGCGCGTCGCCGATATTCGCGGCAATTCGGCCATCGGGTCGAAGATCGTCATGGGCGGCCTGAACAGCATCACGCCGGGCAGCGGCCGCATCGCGATCGGCAGCCGCCTGGCCGAGGCGCTGGGCGCGAGCGTGGGTTCGGAAATTTCGCTGATCAGCCCGCAGGGGCAGACGACCCCCTTCGGCACGGTGCCGCGCATCGTCAGCTATACGGTGGGCGCGATCTTCGAGATCGGGGTGTACGACTATGACAAGGCGTACGTCATCATGCCCATCGAGGATGCGCAGACGCTTCTCCTGATGGGCGATACGGTCGGCATGGTCGAGATCCAGACGGTCGACGCCGACCGGGTCGGTCAGATCCTGGCGCCGCTGGCCGACAAGCTGGGCGGGCGCGCGGTGATCGCCGACTGGCGGACGATGAACGCGCAGCTTTTCGAGGCGCTGGCGGTCGAGCGGGTGGCGATGTTCACCGTGCTGTCGATCATCATCCTGGTCGCGGTGTTCAACATCCTATCCTCCCTCATCATGCTGGTCCGCGCCAAGACGCGCGACATCGCGATCCTGCGCACGATGGGCGCGACGCGCGGCGGGCTGATGCGCATCTTCATGACGGTGGGTACGACGATCGGCGCGTTGGGCACGGTCGCGGGGCTGGGGCTGGGCGCGGTGTTCCTGTTCTACCGCCAGGGCGTGGTGAACTTCGTCCAGTTCGTGACGGGGCAGAATCTGTGGGATCCCTCGATCCGCTATCTGACCGAGCTGCCATCCAAGACCGATCCGGTCGAAGTCATCGTGATCGCGTCGATGGCGCTCGTCTTTTCCTTCCTCGCCACGCTCTACCCCGCCTGGAAGGCGGCGAGCACGGACCCGGTTCAGGTGCTGCGCTATGAATGACCCGATCATCCGCATGGGTACCGTGATCGAGCCGCGCGCGGCCCAGCCGGTGCTGGAGACGCGCGAGCTGTCGCGCAGTTTCACGCAAGGCGGGCAGACGATCGAAGTGCTGCGCGGCGTCGACCTGGCCATCGCGCCCGGTGAGATCGTGGCGCTGCTGGGGCCGTCGGGTTCGGGCAAGTCGACCCTGCTGCAAGCGGTCGGCCTGCTGGAGGGGGGCTTTTCCGGCTCGATCCGGATCGCGGGCGAGGAGGTGTCGAAGCTCGACGCGCATGGCCGCACCGTGGCGCGGCGCGACTATCTGGGCTTCGTGTACCAGTTCCATCATCTGCTGCCCGACTTCAACGCGACCGAGAATGTCGTCCTGCCGCAGCTGGTGAAGGGCAAGCTGTCCGGCGAAGCCGAGACGCGGGCGAAGGGACTGCTGACCGCGCTCGGCCTGGGCCACCGGTTGACCCATCGCCCCAGCCAGCTGTCGGGCGGCGAGCAGCAGCGTGTAGCGGTTGCCCGCGCGCTCGCCAACCAGCCGCCCCTGGTGCTGGCGGACGAGCCGACCGGCAATCTGGACGAACATACCTCGGAGGTGGTGCTGGCCGAGTTCCTGCGGCTGGTGCGCGGCGAGGGCTCGGCGGCGTTGATCGCGACGCATAACGAGCGGCTGGCGATGAAGATGGACCGCATCGTCCGGCTGCATGAAGGGCGCCTGCAATGAGCGTCTGGACCGAGACGCCCGTGCTGACCGGTCGCCATGTCACGCTTCGCCCGTTCAGGGAGGACGACCTGCCCGCGCTGGTCGAGGCGGCGCGCGAGGGCGATCTCTGGAACATCTTCTACGCCAATGTGTCGATGATGAAGGTGCCCGAGCGTTGGCTGGCGGCGGCGCTGAAGGAGCGGGATGTCGGCCGTGCGCTGCTCTTCACGGTCGAGACGCCGGGCGGCGAGGTGGTCGGTACGACGCGCTATATGCGGATCGCGCCGCAGCATCGGCGGCTGGAAATCGGCGGCACCTTCTATGCCACCCGCGTCCAGCGGACCGGCGTGAATACCGAGGCGAAGCGGATGCTGCTCGCATATGCCTTTGAGGTGATGAAGACGCAGGCGGTCCAGATCCGCACCGACGCACTCAACAAGCGCAGCCAGGCCGCCATCGAACGGCTGGGCGCGAAGAAGGACGGCGTGCTGCGCGGGCATCAGGTGATGGCCGATGGGCGCATCCGCGACAGCGTCGTCTATTCGATCATCGACCGCGAATGGCCGGGCGTTCGCGCCAATCTCGACTATCTGCTGGGGAAACACGCATGAGCGGTATCGCGGATTTCACCGTCGCGGCGGCGGATGGCGCGCCGGTCGACCTGGGCGGCTATGCGGGCCGGGTGCTCCTGATCGTCAACACGGCGTCCAAATGCGGCTTCACCCCGCAATATGAGGGGCTGGAGGCGCTCCACCGCCGCTACGAGGCGCAGGGGCTGACGGTGATCGGTTTCCCCTGCAACCAGTTCGGTGCGCAGGAGCCGGGCGATGCGATAGAAATCGCGAATTTCTGTTCGCTGACCTATGACGTGACCTTTCCGGTGATGGCGAAGGTCGAGGTCAATGGCGACGGCGCCGATCCCCTGTTCCAGTGGCTGAAAGCGCAGGCGCCGGGCGTGTTGGGGACCAAGGCGATCAAGTGGAACTTTACTAAATTCCTGGTGGATCGTTCGGGTAAGGTGGTCGGCCGCTACGCCCCGACCACCGAGCCGGAGGATCTGGCGAAGGATATAGAGGGGCTGCTGTAACCCCATCTTCGCTCAGGCCGCCCGTTCAGCCTGAGCGAAGTCGAAGGCCACTCGACCGACTTCAAAGTGCGAACGCACTCGCCCCCTTCTTATGATCCAGCGCCGAGGCAATGGCGGTGATCCCGCCGAACAGGAAGCTGAGCCCCAGGATATAACCCGGCAGCGTCATCGCGCTCCACGGCAGCGTCGCGAGCACGAAGACCGCCAGGATGATGTTAAGCACGCCGAGCGCGATCATCCAGCCGCGCCGCCGCCGGATCCGGGTGCCGAGCACGATCTCAAGGACGCCGCGAAGGCCCAGCCACACCGCGACCAGCAGCGTGATCGAGATCGCCCCCGTCGCGGGCTCGAAGGCCATGATCAGGCCGATGACCAGCGACAGGATGCCGAACCCGCTGGCATAGCCGCGTCCTTCATGCCCTTTGCCAAAAATGCCCGCGCCGATCGACACCAGGCCGGAGGCGATGAAGAAGGCCCCGATCACCAGCGTCGCGGCGAGCGTGGCGGGCACGGGGAAGAGAAACGCGGCCAACCCGAGCAGCGCCGACAGCACGCCATATGCCAGAATCCAGCCCCAGCCCGCACCCGGGCGGAATGCTGTGCCAAAGCCACGGTCCATATCGGTCATCGTCTCTGTCCTGCGCTCGGGTGATCCTTCTGTAGGCGTAACGGATCGCCTTGCGCCGGGTTCCGCTCTGGTCGAATCACGCACGAGCGGGTAGGGGTGGGCGATGCATTCCGGATATGTGCCGCTCCGCATTTTTTCCTCCTTCACGATGCTCGACGGCGCGATCGATCCCAAGGCGATTGCGGCGCAGGCCAAGGCGAACGCCTTTCCCGCCGCCGGGCTGACCGACCGCAACGGGCTTTACGCCGCGATGGCCTTTTCGGACGCCGCGAAGAAGGCGGGGGTGCAGCCGATCATTGGCACGATGCTGGGCGTCGCGCGGCCCGACATGCCAGAAAATGTCGGCGCGGTGGTCGACTGGGTCGCGCTTTATGCGCAGGATGTGACCGGCTATGACAATCTGTGCGCGCTTGTGTCGGCGGCGCATCTTGACCGGCCGATCGAGCTGGCCGCGCATGTCGGCTTCGACACGCTGGAGAAATTCAGCACCGGCCTGATCGCGCTGACGGCGGGCGGCGAGGGCGGCATCGCGCGGCTGTTCGCGGAGGGCCAGCCGGACCGCGCAAAAGCCTATGCCGACCGGCTTCAGGCGATCTTCGGCGATCGGCTCTATGTCGAACTCGCGCGCCGCGACGATCCCATCGAGATGGCGGCCGAGCAGGAGCTGATCGACCTGGCCTATGACCGCGACCTGCCTTTGGTCGCGACCAATCCCTGCTGTTTCGCCGATAGCGGGTTCCGCGACGCGCATGACGCCATGTTGTGCATCGCCAATTCGACCTATGTCGAAATGGACGATCGGCCCAAGAGCAGCCCCGAAGCGTGGCTGAAGCCCGCCGAGGTGATGAAGCAGCTGTTCGCCGACCTGCCCGAGGCGATCGACAATACGCTGGTCGTGGCGCAGCGGTGTGCGGTGATGGCCCCGTGGCGCAAGCCGATCCTGCCCAGCCTGGCGGGCGACCGTGAGGGCGAGGCGGCGATGCTCCGCCGCGACGCGACCGCCGGGCTCGACGCCCGCCTCGACCGTATCGCCGAACTGGAGGGCGAAGGCGAACCCGGCTGGCGCGAGGCCTATCACGAGCGGCTGACGTTCGAGGTCGATATCATCATCCAGATGGGCTTCCCCGGTTACTTCCTGATCGTCGCCGACTTCATCAAATGGGCCAAGGATCACGATATTCCCGTCGGTCCGGGCCGTGGTTCGGGCGCGGGCTCGGTCGTCGCCTGGGCGCTGACCATCACCGATCTCGATCCGCTGAAACTGGGCCTGCTGTTCGAGCGCTTCCTGAACCCGGAACGCGTGTCGATGCCCGACTTCGACATCGACTTTTGCGAAACCCGGCGTGGCGAGGTCATCCGCTACGTCCAGGAAAAGTACGGCCGCGATCAGGTCGCACAGATCATCACCTTCGGTAAGCTGAAGGCGCGCGCGGTGCTGAAGGACACCGGCCGCGTGCTGCAGATGAGCTATGGCCAGGTCGACCGCCTCGCCAAGCTGGTCCCCAACCACCCGACCGACCCGTGGGACCTGAAGCGTGCGCTGAACGGCGTGCCGGAGCTGGCGAAGGAGTACGCCAACGACAACCAGGTCCGCCGGTTGCTCGACCTGGCGACCAAGCTAGAGGGCCTGCCGCGCCACTCCTCGACCCACGCCGCCGGTGTGGTGATCGGCGACCGGCCGCTGGCGCAGCTGGTCCCGCTCTACCGCGATCCGCGCTCGGATATGCCGGTCACGCAGTTCGACATGAAGTTCGTCGAAGGCGCGGGGCTGGTGAAGTTCGACTTCCTGGGCCTCAAGACCCTGTCGGTGCTGCAAAAGGCGGTGCAGCTGCTCGCCAAGCGCGGGGTCGAGGTCGATCTCGGCGCTTTGGCCTGGGACGACGAAGCCACTTACGGCCTGCTCCAAAAGGGCGACACGGTCGGCGTGTTCCAGCTGGAATCGGAAGGGATGCGGCGCACCCTGTCCGCCGTGCGCCCGACCAATTTCGGCGACATCATCGCGCTCGTGTCGCTGTACCGACCGGGCCCGATGGACAATATCCCCAGCTTCGGTCGCCGCAAGCAGGGCACCGAGGAGATCATCTACCCGCACGCGCTGCTCGAACAGATCCTGTCCGAAACCTATGGCATTTTTGTCTATCAGGAACAGGTGATGCAGGCCGCCCAGATCCTGGCGGGCTATTCGCTGGGCGGCGCCGACCTGCTGCGCCGCGCGATGGGCAAGAAGGTGAAGGCGGAGATGGACGCGCAGCGCGCCATCTTCGTGAAGGGCTGCCAGGAGGTGAATGGCATCCCCGCGCAAAAGGCCAATGAACTGTTCGACTTGATCGACAAGTTCGCCGGCTATGGCTTCAACAAGAGCCACGCGGCGGCCTATGCGCTGCTCGCCTATCAGACCGCGTGGCTGAAGGCGCATCACCCGCATGAATTCTATGCCGCGTCGATGTGCTACGACATGGCGCTGACCGATAAGCTGGCAATCTTCGTCGACGATGCGCGCCGCATGGGCGTGACGATGCTGCCGCCCTGCATCAACGCCAGCCAGGCCGAGTTCGATGTCGAGGCGCATGAGGATGGCCTCGCCGTCCGCTATGCGCTGGGCGCGCTGAAGTCGGTCGGCGAGGGCGCGATGGAGAAGCTGGTCGTCGAGCGCAATGCGGGCGGTCCCTTCGCCTCGCTCGATGCGCTGGCCAAACGGGTCGATCCGCGCCTGATGAACAAGCGCCAGTTGGAGACGCTGGCATCCGCGGGCGGGTTCGACGGGATCGAGCCCAATCGGGCGGGCGTCCATGCCGTAGCCGAGACCATCCTCGCCATCGCCGCGCGCACCCATGAGGGGCGGACCAGCGGGCAGGGTGGGCTATTCGGCGAAACCGAGGTGGCGGGCGACGCGATCAAGCTGCCGACCGGCACCCGCTGGACGCTGTCGCAGCGGATGGAGCAGGAGAAGGAGGCGTTCGGCTTCTATTTCTCTGCGCACCCGGTCGACCGGCATGCGCATATCGCCAAGATGCACGGCGCGCGGACCTATACCTCGCTGACCGAATTGGTGATCCCCGACGACGGCGCACGGATCGGGGCCACCATGGCTGCCCTGGTCGAGGATGCGCGCTGGCGGACCTCCGCGCGCGGCAAGCGCTACATGATGGCGCAGCTATCGGATGCGACGGGGCAGTTCCTGGCGACTTGTTTCGACGACTCGGTCGCCGCCGATCTAGAAAAGGCGGCGAAGGAAGGCGATTGCGCCCTCATCACCGTCGAGCTGGATCGCCGTCCGGGCGAGGAAGCGCCGCGCGTCAGCATCAAGCGGGTGCAGCTGTTCGACGGTCTGGCCAGTACGGCCAAGTTCGTGGTCGAGGTGACGGTGACGGACAAGGTCGCGTTCAAGGCGCTGCACGCGATGCTGGATCCCTTGCGCAACGGACGCGGCGAAGTCCGTGCGCGGATCAAGGGGGCGGAGGGCGACACGCTGCTGACGCTCGGCCGCAATTTCCTGCTCGACGCGGAACTGGCGAGCCATATCGAGGATCTGCCGGGCGTGAAGGCCGTGGCGATGAAGTCGTCCGAAGCGCGACTGGCGCTGGTCGGATAAATTCTCCACCCCGGCCTTGGCCGGGGTGGAGGCGGCGGCTGGTCAACCGCCGACTTTGCGCGGGTCCTGTTCCTCATCGGCGTCGCCGTGATTGCCATAGCCTGCGCCGGAGCTGTCGGCATCGTCCTCGTTCGGAATCTCGTCGGTCTGGGTCGGTTCGGGATCGTGGATCATCATCGCTCTCCTTCCTGCCACCAACGCGTTGGCCGACAAGGATGATCCTCAGAACAGCTCGCCCTGTGGGCCGCTCGGCAGACGAAACTGGCTGGTGTCGAGCCGCAGCCGGTCGCGGTTGAGGCCATGCAGCCGACAGGCCCGGTGGAAGCGGACGCGTAGCAGATCGGCCCAGGGCCCCTGTCCCTTCATCCGGGTGAAGAAATCCGGATCATTGTCGCGGCCGCCGCGCAAGGACTGGATGATCGACATCACCTTGCCCGCGCGATCCGGATAATGCTCCGTCAGCCATGCGCGGAACAGCGGTGCAACTTCATGGGGCAGACGCACGGGAATGAAAAAGGCGTGGCGCGCGCCCGCCCGAGCGGCGCGCTCGACCAGATGCTCGATCTCGTGATCGGTGATCGCGGGAATGACCGGCGCGATCGAGACATAGGTCGGAATGCCCGCGTCCGCGAGCTTCGCCACCGCCGCCAGCCGTCGCTCGGGCGTCGGCGCGCGGGGCTCGACGGTCCGCGCGACCTTCGCATCCAGCGACGTCACCGAGACGCAGACCGTGGCGAGCCCCTTCGCTGCCATCGGTCCGAGTATGTCGATATCATGCACCACGCGATCGGACTTGGTCGTGATCGCGACGGGATGGTTCGTCTCCGCGAGCACCTCCAGGATCGCCCGCGTGATCCGCCATTCGGCTTCGATCGGCTGATAGGGATCGGTATTGGTGCCCAGCGCGATCGGTGCGACGCGATACCCCGGCTTGGCCAGTTCGACGCGGAGCAGTTCGGCGGCATCGGGCTTGGCGAACAATCGGCTCTCGAAATCCAGCCCCGGCGACAGGTCGTGATAGGCATGGGTCGGCCGCGCGAAGCAATAGATGCAGCCATGCTCGCAGCCACCATAGGCATTGATGGACTGCATAAACGGCACGTCGGGGGATGTGTTGCGGGTCAGGATGGTCCGCGGCTTCACCACCGTCACGCTGGTCCGGAGTGGTGGGGGCGTACCGTCTACCAGCAACTGGGCGTCCAGCCAGTCGCCGTCCGCTTCGCGCGCGGGCAGGCGGAAGCGCGTGCTGGTCGCATTCCCGGTTGCGCCGCGGTTTACCATGGCCGTGCCGTTGCATTCGGCAGCGGCGGGGATAGCTTGATCGCATGGGACCTTTGCTTGCTCTGCTCGCGATAACCGCAGCCGCTCCACCGGATCATGGCCTGGTCCATCGCGGCGTCGCCTATGGCCCTGGAATGCTGCTGACCTGCCGATGGTTTTCCAACTTCGAAAACAGCCGATTCGAGCAATGCCGGACGGCCAATGGGGTCGAGGCCGTCCCGGAAGACGGGGCGTCGCTGGCCTGTCTCGACCACCTTTGCGCCGAACTCGAAACACGCGCGCGGCGTGTCGCGCACTGGGCCCATGTTGAGCCCGTCTGGGGCGTCTTCACGGTCCGTCTCTACGGTCGCGTCAGCGTCGAACCCCATGAAAAGCGGTATCTCGGCGATGGCACGCGGACGGTCCTGGTCGAAAAGCTGATCGAGGTCCGCAAGCGCTGACGCATTCCGTCGCGGTGATGATCGAACCGGCTTGTCCATGGCCCAAAATTATGCCAGTCATCGGAACATAGCAAGAACAATGGAGGTGGTGATGGCGCGTCTGGAATATCTCGAACTGCCGGTTGGGGACCGCGAGGCCGCAAAGCATTTTTATGCCAAGGCCTTCGGCTGGCGCTTCACCGATTTCGGACCCGACTATGCCGCGACGATGAGCGGCGATACCGATGTCGGGCTCGACGCCGCGCCAGAGAAGGTCAAGGCGCCGCTGCCCGTGATCCGGGTCGAGGATCTGGAGGCCACGCTGGCGGCGGTTACGGCGGCGGGCGGCACGATTGCGGTGCCGATCTTCGCTTTTCCCGGCGGGCGTCGCTTTCATTTTCGCGATGTCGACGGCCATGAACTGGCCGCGATGCAGCCCGACTGATCAGCGCTCGAGCAGGCGGGGCATCAGCTCGACGAAGTTGCAGGGGCGGTGGCGGCTGTCGAGCTGGTCGCGCAATATGCCGTTCCACGCGTCCTTGACCGCGCCGGTCGAGCCGGGCAGCGCGAAGATATAGGTGCCGCGCGCGACACAGGCGCAGGCGCGCGACTGGATGGTCGAGGTGCCGATCGTCTGGAAGCTGAGCCAGCGGAACAGTTCGCCAAAGCCCGGGATCATCTTGGTCGCGACCCGCTCGACCGCCTCGGGGGTGACGTCGCGCCCCGTCACGCCGGTGCCGCCGGTGGTCAGGATGCAGTCGATGCTGGCTTCGTCGATCCACTGGTTCAGCTGTGCGACGATCGCGTTGGCATCGTCGCGCAGGATGGTGCGTGCGGCCAGCTCATGTCCGGCTTCGGCCAGCAGACCGACCAGCGTGTCGCCCGAGCGGTCCTCCGCTAGCGAGCGGGTGTCGGAGACGGTCAGCACCGCGATGCGGATGGGGGTGAAGCGGCGGGTGGTGTCGATGGGCATGGGGGCGGAACGTCTCTGTCGAGATTTTGGGGGCGGCTTGGTTGGCGGTGGGGCGTGGCCTTCGACTTCGCTCAGGCTGAACGGAGGTAGGACTTGAAGCCCATCGCCATTCCTCCCCTGTAAGGGGAGGTGGCAGGCCGAAGGCCTGACGGAGGGGTGTCACGACTGGCGAGGAGGGTTGCGGCCGACCCCAATCCCCCCTCCGTTCAGCCTGAGCGAAGTCGAAGGCCAAGGAAATCCATCGAGCCTCCAAAGCCGCTCAATTCGCCTGAGGCACCGCGGTGTTCGACTGCGGGCCGACCGTCGCGTTCAGCGCGATCGTGGTCCTGCGCGCCACGCTCGCCTGAGCGATGTTGGGACGCTGGAGCCGCACCGCGCTCGCCCCCGGCAGGCCGGGGAAGCGCGGCCACATGCCCTGGGCCAGTGCGGCGCGGCTGGGCGACTTGGTCTTGCCGGTCTGGCTTTCGTACATCCAGTAGTTGCGCAGGACCATGGTGACGTATCCGCGCGTCTCCCAATAGGGAATGCTCTCGATATAGAGCAGCGGATCGCCATTGTCGCGGACCAGGCTGTTCCACTCGCCGACCGGCTTGGGGCCGGCATTATAGGCCGCGATCACCTTGGGCAGCAGCCCGCCGGTCACGCCCGTCATGTCGCGCAGCCGCTCCAGATGTCGCTGGCCGATATCCATGTTGGTCGACGGCTTGGTCAGCGCCGATCGGTCGATCGACACGCCCCGCTCGCGCGCAAAATCGGTCGCGGCGGCGGGCATGATCTGCATCAGGCCGTAGGCGCCGGCCGGGCTGACCACCTTGTTGCGAAAGCCGCTTTCCTGGAGCGTATGGGCATAGACCAGCGCCTTGTCGACGCGCCAGCCGCTGTCGGGGGCCCAGTTTGGCGTCGGATAGCGCGCCTCTGCGGTGGCCGTCACGCCCGCCGGGCAGTTATGCGCCAGCCAGACGGTGGTCGCGGGCAGGTCGAGCGATTCGGCGAGGCGGACCAGGTTGCGGAATTCGGTCGGCTGGCCGATCCGGGCCTGCTGGCGGATGACCTGATCGGCGAGGTCGGTCTCGCCGATCTCGACCAGGGCGGCGGCGACCAGGATGTTGGGGCGCCGATCGAGCGCGGCCCAGTCGGTCGCGACAAGCTGTCCGCGCGGTTCGCGCTCGCCACGCATCCCCAGCGCCTGGCGGGCCAGCTGGCCGTAAAAGCTTTCGCGGAACTGCGATGCGGAGCGCAGTCGCCCCTCGACCTTGTCCGGGCGACCGCAGACCATGTCGGCCCGCGCGGCCCAATAGAGCGCGGCGGCGCGCAGGTCGACATCGGTGGCGCGCGCCGCCGTGCCTTCGAACGCGGTCTCGGCAGCCTGGCAGTCATTCTGCCGCCAGGCCGACAGCGCGGTCGTCCAGCGGCCCTGGATCGCCCATTCGCCAGCCCCATCGGCCGCCTTGGTCGCCAGGGTCCGGGCATTGGCATCGTCGCCCATCAGGAAATAGATCCAGGCGACCCGCTGCTGCCACTCGGTTAGCGCCTCGGGCGACAGGCCCTGGGTCGATTCGAGCAGCGCCTGGGCGGAGGGGCCGTCATCGGCCTTGATGAAGGGCTGCATCTTCACCGCCAGTTCGGCGGCGATCAGGTCGCTCTTCACGCTCTTGGCGCGCAGGCGGCGGGGCGCGCCGTCCTGCCAGATCAGGTCATGCGCCTCCGGCAAGGGGGGCAGGTCCCGTGCGCCGCGCGACCGGGCCAGGCGGGCGAGCTGGTCCGCCTGGGGCAGCTCGGGCGCTTCGTTGAGCAGGGCGACCAGTCGCTCGACATCGACCTTGGGCGAGCCCTTGGCGGTGTAGAGTTCGGCGCGCGCGATGGCGTGAAGGGGGCCGGGCTTCAGCGCGTCGAGCTGCAACTGCGCATCGGTCCAGCGGCTTTCGCGGATCGCGGCGAAGACGCGGGCGTAACCGGCCTTCTGGTCTGGATCGAGGAGTGCGGGAATGCTGGGCGGCGCTTTCAGCGCGGCCGGGCTGCGGGCGTCGGGGGTGGTGGCTGGTTCGGCGGCGGCAGCGGCACTCGCTCCCGCCAGCAAAGCACCGATGGTCGCTCCCTTCGCGATCGCCCGGCCCAGCTTCATGCGCGCAATTCCCCCATGACCCTTTGCAAATCCTTCCAGCTTTCCGCCTTCGCCATCGGCTTCTCGATCAGGAAGCGCGGATGAAAGCTGGCGATGGCCGAAGCTTTTCCGCTTTTATGGTCAACGGCGTGTGAAAGTCCGCGTGCGCTGGTGAGTTCGGTCCCGAGCACGGCACGGCTCGCCGCATTGCCGAGCAGCAACAGGCCACGCGGGCGGACCAGCCCGACATGATGCAGCGCGATTTCGGACAGCCGCGCCTCCAGATCGGCGGGCGTCCGCCCCGCGAGCGGTCGCCGCGTGCAGACGGAGGCGATATGTACCGTCTCGCGCGAAAGCCCGATCGCCGCCAGCATGCGGTCGAACAACCGGCCCGGCGCGCCCGACAGGATCTGCCCTGCCTCGCCATCGTCGCGGTCGGGACAGTCGACCAGCACCATCAGGGCGGCATCGGCCGGGCCGGTCGCGCTCAGCGAGACGCCGTCCCAACTCGCTTCGGGGACAGCGTCCGAGATGCGCCAGGCCAGGAACGCCTCCAGCGTATCGGGCAACTGCGCGACCGCGGCGGACGCCGAGACCGGAACAGCAGCGGCCTGGCCGGTGGCGGGCGCGAACACAAGCGCACGCGACGGTTCGGGCGCCATCCAGTCGCGCGGATCGTCCTCCACGAGCAGGTCGACGCCCGCGTCATGCCACCAATCGAGCACGCTGGCCGCCAATGCGGTATCGAACGTCGGAAGAGCCCCCATATCGGGTCAACCCATGCTGCAAGGTTGACGTTCGCGTCAATCTGTCGGATCGGCTGTCAGGACAGGATGTTTACCGTCCGCGCCCGGACGAGCCCATCACACGGGACGCTACGGCAGTGGTGCGGTCAAGAAGCGAGGATGCCATGAGCGAACGCGAATCGATGCCTTATGACGTGGTGATCGTCGGCGCAGGCCCGGCGGGCCTGTCGGCGGCGATCCGGCTGAAGCAGCTCGCGGCGGAGCAGGGCGGCGAACTGGCCGTCTGCGTCCTCGAAAAGGGATCGGAGGTCGGCGCGCATATCCTGTCGGGCGCGGTGATCGACCCGATCGCGCTCGACGAGTTGCTGCCCGACTGGCGTGACGATGGCTGTCCGCTGGCCGAGGTGCCGGTGACGGAAAATCTCCACTGGATACTGAGCGCGAGCAAGCACCGCAACCTGCCGCACGCGCTGACCCCGCCCTTCATGCACAATAAGGGCACCTATACCGGGAGCCTGGGCAATCTGTGCCGCTGGCTGGCGGGCAAGGCCGAGGAGCTGGGGGTCGAGATCTTCCCCGGTTTCGCGGCGGCCGAAATCCTGTTCCACGAGGATGGCCGGGTTAAGGGCGTGGCGACCGGCGACATGGGCATCGCGCGCGACGGCACGCACAAGTCCGATTACCAGCCCGGCTTGGAGCTGCACGCCAAGTACACCTTCTTCGCCGAGGGCGTACGCGGGCACCTGTCGAAGGAGATCATCCGCCAGTTCGACCTCGCCCGCGAGAGCCAGCCGCAGGTCTATGGCCTTGGCATCAAGGAGCTGTGGGACATCGACCCCGCCAAGCATTTGCCGGGCCGGGTGATCCATACGCAGGGCTGGCCGCTGGGCCATGACGCCAATGGCGGCGGCTTCATCTATCACCAGGCGGGCGGGCAGGTCGCGCTCGGCTTCGTGACGTGGCTGAACTATACCAACCCCTATATCTCCCCGTTCCAGGAGATGCAGAAGTGGAAGACCCACCCCGTCATTGCCGAGCTGCTGAAGGGCGGCAAGCGCGTCTCCTACGGTGCGCGGGCGATCAATGACGGTGGGCTGCAGGCGATCCCGAAGCTGACCTTCCCTGGCGGCGTGCTGGTCGGCTGTTCGGCGGGTTTCCTGAACGTGCCCCGGATCAAGGGCACGCACGGCGCGATGAAGTCGGCGATGCTGGCGGCCGAGGCGGCATTCGCGGCGGTGCAGGCGGGCCGCGAGGGCGACGAGCTGACCGATTACCCCGAGGCTTTCCGCGCGTCCTGGCTCTACAAGGAGCTGTCGACCGTCCGCAACGTCGTGCCGCTGGTCAAGAAATATGGTGATACGCTGGGCTCCGGCCTGGCGGGCGCGACCATGTGGGCCGAGCATTTCGGGCTCAAGATGCCCTTCACCATGAAGCACAAGCCCGATCACGAGAGCCTGTGGCGCAAGGATCAGGTGAAGAAGCCCGATTATCCCAAGCCCGACGGCGTGCTGACCTTCGACCGCCTTTCCTCGGTGTTCCTGTCGAACACCAATCATGAGGAGGATCAGCCGGTTCACCTGACGCTGAAGGATGCGTCGGTGCCGATCGCGCACAACCTGCCCTTGTTCGACGAGCCCGCGCAACGCTACTGTCCCGCCGGTGTTTATGAAGTGGTGGGCGTGGAAGAGGGCGATCCGAAGTTCGTGATCAACGCCCAGAACTGCGTCCACTGCAAGACGTGCGACATCAAGGACCCGACCCAGAATATCAACTGGGTCGTGCCGGAAGGCGGCGGAGGACCCAATTATCCCAATATGTAAGCGTACCCCGTTCCGCCTGATGACCGTAACGCTGGCGGTCACAGGGGCGGTCATGGGCGGCTGGCCGACCGCGTCGCTGGCGGCGGTCGTTCCCGGCCGGTCGCCCCTTTCCGCCTATCTGTCGGCGCGGGTGGCGTCGGATGAGGGCCGTGCGGCGGAGGCGAGCGGGGATTATGCGATTGCCCTGGCGACCTGGCCCGACGATCCGGCGGTGGCCGTCCGCGCCTATCGCGAGGCGATGATGAGCGGCGACGTGAGCCTGGCGCTGCGCGCGGCGCGCGTGATGGAGGCCGAAAAGGTCGCGCCGATCGACGTCGCGCTGCTCGACCTGGCGATCGCGGCGCGCAAGGATGATCGGGCGGGCTATGACGCCGCGCTGGCGCGGATCGACGACGGCGCCTTACGCATCCTCGCCCCCGCCTTGCGGGCCTGGGCAGCCTGGGACCGCAAGCAGCCGGTCGAGGCGGCGCTGGACAGCGCAGGCAAGGAACCAGTCGCCCGGCGTCTCGCCGATGAACACCGCATCCTGATCGCGCTGGCCTCGCGCAAGATGGACGACGCGGCGGCGGCCATCCTGCTCACGACGCTGCGTGCGCCCGCCGACACGCGGATCGCGGCGGCGCAGATCATGGCGGCGCGGGGTGACGAAACCGTGGCGCGCAGTTTGTTGAGCGATCCGCTGGTGTCGGTGGACCGCCGCGCGCTGGGGGCGAAACCCGATCTCGGCTTCGGCGTGTCCCGCCTGTTCACCCGGATCGGGGCGGAGTTGGCGAGTGACGGGCCGCGTCCGCTGGTCATCGCGCTCGCCCGAACCGCCCTGATCGCCGACCCGAAGAACGACCGTGCCCGCCTGCTGATGGCCGAGGCGCTGTCCAAGGATGAGGCGTGGACCTCGGCCCTCGCCGCGCTGGAGGGTATCAATCCACGCGGTGCCTTTGCGCATCGTGCCGCCGTGGTCCGGATCGGCCTGCTCGGCGCGGACGATCGGGGTGGCGAGGCGCTGATGCTGGCCAAGGGGCTGGCCACCTCGAAGGGGGCGACGACCGATGACTGGCAGCTTTACGGCGACCAGCTGATCGCCGCCAAGCGCCCGGCCGACGCCGCTGTCTGGTACGAGCGCGTCACCCGCACCGATCCCGCCATCCCCTGGGCGGCCTGGCTGCAATATGGCGGTGCACTGGATCAGGCGGGCCGCGCGGATGAGGCCGATGCAGCGTTGGCCAAGGCGGTCGAACTGGGTCCGGACGAGCCGCTCGCGCTCAACTATCTGGGCTATGCACGGATCGAACGGGGCAAGGATGTCCCCGGATCGCTGGCGCTTCTGGAAAAGGCCAGCAAGCTGGCGCCTGACAATGCCTCGATCACCGATTCGCTCGGCTGGGGCTATTACAAGGCGGGGCAGCCTAAACGCGCGCTGCCGCTGGTCGAAGGCGCGGCCGAGGCGGAACCCGCCAATAGCGAGATCAACGATCATCTGGGCGACATCTACTGGGCGCTGGGGCGGCATTACGAGGCGCGTTACGCCTGGCGCGCGGCGGCGCTGACGGCGGAGGGCGATGCGCAGGCGGCGATCCAGGCCAAGCTGGCGCGGTGAACGCTCTTGCCGCGACGGGCAGCGCGACGCATGGGCGGGGCATGACCGCGATCGTCGAAACCGCCCCGGCCAAGATCAACCTGGCGCTGCATGTGCGACGGCGTCGGCCCGATGGCTATCACGAGCTGGAAACGCTGTTCGCTTTTTGCCGGGACGGCGATGTGGTGACGGTCGAGGCGGCGGATGTCACCCGCCTGACCCTGACCGGGCCGTTTGCCGCCGTGCTGGCAGATGAGTCGCGGGACGACAATCTGGTGATGCGGGCGGCGCGCGGCTTTTGCGAGCGCTTCGGCATCACGCAGTCGCATGCGATCACGCTGGACAAGCATTTGCCCGTCGCCTCCGGGATAGGGGGCGGTTCGGCCGATGCGGCGGCGACGCTGCGGGCGCTGGCGCGGCTGCACGGCGTGGCGGTCGATCATCCCGATCTGTTCGCGTTGGCGACGGCGCTGGGCGCGGATGTTCCCGCCTGCCTGCTGGGCCAGACCGCGCGCGGCGAGGGGAAGGGCGATGCGCTGCAACCGCTGGCGCCGCTGGGCGATCGGCCGGTGCTGCTCGTCAATCCGGGCGTCGGCGTATCGACGGCGGCGGTGTTCGGGCGCTGGGACGGTGTGGATCGGGGGGCGCTGGGCCAGGGCGAGGTGATGGCGATCGCCGCGGCCGGCCGCAATGACCTGGAGCCGCCCGCCCGCGCGATCGCGCCGCAGATCGACGCGGTGCTGGCGCTGCTGGCGGCGGCGCCCGGCGTGGCGCTGGCGCGGATGTCCGGCTCGGGTGCGACCTGTTTCGCGCTGTTTGGGGACGTCGCTGCCCGTGATGCGGCGGCCGAGCTGGCCCGGGCAAGGGGATGGTGGGCCTTGGCGACTTTTTTACGATAGGCTTTGTTCGCATCTTGTTCTCATGGAACAAAGCGCATACATTGCAGATGCGTTGAATGGACCACGCGCTTGGTCTAGCGAAGGAAGCATCTGATGGCCGCCAATCTGAAAGTGATCGAAACCGGCATGGCAACCGCAAACGCAGACCGTCAAAAGGCGCTGGACGCCGCGCTCGCGCAGATCGACCGGGCCTTCGGCAAGGGCTCGGCGATGAAGCTGGGGCAGAAGGAGACGATGCAGGTCGAGGCGATCTCGACCGGCTCGCTTGGCCTCGACATCGCACTCGGCGTCGGCGGCTTGCCGCGCGGCCGCGTGATCGAGGTCTATGGCCCCGAATCGTCGGGTAAGACGACGCTGGCGCTGCACGTCATCGCCGAGGCGCAGAAGATGGGCGGCACCGCCGCCTTCGTCGACGCCGAACACGCGCTCGATCCCGTCTATGCCAAGAAGCTGGGCGTCAATATCGACGAACTGATCGTGTCGCAGCCGGATACCGGCGAGCAGGCGCTGGAAATCACCGACACGCTGGTCCGTTCGAACGCGATCGACGTGCTGGTGGTCGACTCGGTCGCCGCGCTCGTGCCGCGCGCCGAGATCGAAGGCGAGATGGGCGACAGCCATGTCGGCCTCCAGGCCCGCTTGATGTCGCAGAGCTTGCGCAAGCTGACCGGCTCGATCAGCCGTTCGCGCTGCATGGTGATCTTCATCAACCAGCTGCGCATGAAGATCGGCGTGATGTACGGCAACCCGGAGACGACGACGGGCGGCAATGCGCTGAAATTCTACGCCTCGGTCCGGCTCGACATCCGTCGTACCGGCCAGATCAAGGACCGCGAGGACATCACCGGCAACACGACCCGTGTGAAGGTGGTGAAGAACAAGGTCGCGCCGCCGTTCAAGCAGGTCGAATTCGACATCATGTATGGCGAAGGCATTTCGAAGATCGGCGAGATCCTCGACCTGGGCGTGAAGGCCGGCCTGGTCGAGAAGTCGGGCAGCTGGTTCTCCTACGACTCGGTGCGGATCGGGCAGGGGCGTGAGAACGCCAAGAATTACCTGCGCGAGAATCCGGACATGGCCGACCGGCTGGAACGTGCCATCCGGCAGCGGACCGAGCAGGTCGCCGAGGAGATGATGACCGGCCCCGATGCCGAGGACGATATCTGAGGCGCGATGCGCTAAAGGCCGATACGGCCCGCCGGAAACGGCGGGCCGTATTTCTTTGTGAAGGGGCGGTGCGGTGACCAGCGGAATGGATTGGCAGGGCCGGGTCGGCGATGTCTGGGCGGCCCAGTGGCGGCGGACCGAGCGTAGTTTCACCCATCTGACGACCCAGCTGGACGCGGTGATCGCCGCCGTCGCCCCCGCTCAGGGGCGGGTACTCGATATCGGCTGCGGGGTGGGATCGACCGGGCTGGCGCTCCGGGCGGCCCGTCCCGACCTCGCGCTGGTCGGGGGCGACCTGTCGCCGGGTCTGCTCGCGCTGGCGCAGGCCCGTGCCGACGAGTGGTTGTCCGGGGTATCGGGCAACCCGCCGCGCTTCGTCTGCGGCGATGCCGTGACGGTGGCGGCGGCCGAAGGGCCGTTCGACCTGTTCGTTTCGCGCCACGGCGTGATGTTCTTTCCCGATCCCGTCGTCGCCTTTGCCGGGCTTCGCGCGGCGGCGGCGCCGGGCGCGATGATGGTCTTTTCCTGCTTCGACGAGCGCGGGCATAACCGGTTCGCGACCCTGGCGGACGAGGTGATCGGTGATGCTCCGGCGACGACGAGCGATTACGCGCCGGGGCCGTTCGCCTTTGCCGATCTTCACCGGACCGGCGCGTGGCTGGAACGGGCAGGCTGGACGATCGACAGCGCCGCGCGGGTCGGCTTCGACTATATCGTCGGCGAAGGGGAGGGCGCGGTCGAGGAGGCGGTCGATTTCCTGTCCCATATCGGTCCGGCCGCGCGGGCGATCGCGACGGCGACGCCGGACGAGCGCGCGCGGATCGTGACGGCGCTGCGCGAGGCACTGTCGCATCACCGGACCGAAGACCGGGTGGCATTGCCCGCATCGGCATGGATCTGGCGAATCAGGGCGAGATAGGTCCGCAGCGCGGGCTCGGACCGGAGTGCTCGGGCCTTGCTGTCGTTATGATGCGTTACCCTGTCCGCATGAAGGGGAACCAGGCATGACGATCATCGTCCATCATCTCGAAAACAGCCGGTCGCAGCGTATTCTCTGGATGCTGGAGGAACTCGGCCTGCCCTATGACGTGAAACGCTATGAGCGCGATCCCAGGACGATGCTGGCCCCGCGCGAGCTGCGGGCCGTCCACCCGCTCGGCAAGTCGCCGGTCATCGAGGATGACGGGCTGGTGATCGCCGAGACGGGGGCCATCGTCGAATATCTGATCGGCAAGGGTGATGGGCGCCTGGGGCCGCCCGCCCACCGCGAGGCGATGCAGCGCTGGCGCTTCTGGCTGCATTATGCCGAAGGGTCGCTGATGCCGCCGCTCTTCGTCCTGCTCGTGCTCAGCCGCATTCCGGTGATGGGCAAGGTAGCGATCAAGCGCTTTCACCCGATGATCGACCGTCATCTCGATTATGTCGAGAGCGAGCTGGCCCGCTCGCCCTGGTTCGCGGGCGACCAGATGACGGCCGCCGATATCATGATGAGCTTTCCGCTGGAGGCAGCAAGGGCCCGCGCCGGGCTCGACGGCCGCCGCCCCGCGACGATCGGCTGGCTGGAACGGGTCCATGCCCGCCCCGCCTATCAGGCCGCGCTCGCGAAGGGCGGGCCCTATGCCTATGCGTGAGGCATAGGGCCTGCGATCAATGCCCCCCGATCTGACGGAAACTGTCGGGGGCGTCCTTTGCCGGTGTGCCCGAAGGTGCGTGCAGCGACGGAACGTCGACCGGCTCGGGCGCGTCGAGCGGACCTTCCCATTTCGCGATGACCGCGCTCGCCACCGCATTGCCGATCACGTTCGTCGCCGAACGGCCCATGTCGAGGAAGTGGTCGACCGCCAGGATCAGTAGCAACCCGGCCTCGGGGATGTGGAACAACGGCATCGTCGCCGCGATGACCACCAGCGAGGCGCGCGGTACGCCCGCAATCCCCTTCGACGTAACCATCAGGACCAGCAGCATCGTGATCTGCTGCCCGATCGACAGGTCGATGCCGTAAGCCTGGGCGATGAACAGCGACGCGAAGGTCATGTACATCATCGAGCCGTCGAGGTTGAACGAATAGCCCAGCGGCAGCACGAAGCTGGCGATGCGCGGCGGCACGCCGAACCGGTCCAGCCCCTCCAGGATGCGCGGGTAGGCGGCTTCGGAAGAAGCGGTCGAGAAGGCCAGGATCAACGGCGCGCGGATATGCGCGATCAGGTCGCGGACGCGCGGCCCGATGAAAAGGGCGGCGATGCCCAGCAGCACGCACCACAGCAGCAACAGGCCCAGATAGAAGCTGCCCATGAAGATGGCGAGCTTGCCGATCACCGACGGCCCCTGCTCGGTCAGCGTGCCCGCGACGGCTGCAAACACCGCGATCGGTGCGACGCGCATGACATAATCCGTCACCTGCAGCATCACCGCGACCAGCGCGTCGACCGCCCGGACCAACGGCGCGGCGCGCTCGCCCACCGCCGTGATGGCGACGCCCAGGAACAGCGAACCGATAACGATCTGCAACACCTCGTTGGTCGCCATCGCCTCGATCAGCGAGGCGGGGACGAGGTGGGTCACGAATTTCTGAAGATCGAAGCCGGTCTTCACCACCCCGCTATCGGCGGTGACGGCGGGCAGCGGCAGGTTCAGGCCGACGCCCGGGTGGAGCAGATTGACCAGCAGCATCCCCAGGCTGAGCGACACCAGGCTCGCCGAAATGAACCAGGCGAGCGAGCGGAAGCCGATCCGCCCCAGCGCTTTGGTATCCCCCATCTGCGCGATGCCCGAGACCAGGGTCGCAAAGACCAGCGGCGCGATGATCATCTTGATCAGGCGCAGGAACAGCCCGGTGACGATCGCGAAATAGCCAGCGATCGCCTTCAGTTGCGCGGCGGCGGCCGCGCTGCCGTCGTTCAACGACAGGTTGAGCGAGAGCCCGACGATCAGGCCCAGGACCAGCCCGATGAAGATGTACAAGGTCAGCCGCTTGGCCATGCATACCCCAATATAAGTTTCGCGCGCGAGCCAAGGGCATTGCGGCGCTCAGGTCAAGAATTCTATCGTGCCCGTCATGCAGACCCTGTTGTCCCGCCGCGCTCTGGTCGCCGCCGCCACCGCCCTGCCGCTGCTGATCCGCCCGGGGCTGCTCCGCGCGGCCGAGCCGGACCTCTCCGGCCTGTCCGACATGACGGCCAAGGCGGTGCCGATCGGCCCGGCCGAGCGGACACGGCGGCTGGCGCGGGCGCAAAGCCTGATGAAGGCGAACGATATCGGGGCGATCCTGATCGAGCCGGGATCGACCATGGTCTATTTTACCGGCGTGCAATGGTGGCGCAGCGAAAGGCTGACGGCCGCGATCCTGCCGGTCGAGGGCGAGCCGTGCATCGTCACGCCCTTTTTCGAGGAACCCTCGGTCCGCGAGACGCTGGCCGTGCCCGCCGAGGTGCGGGTGTGGCAGGAGGATCAGAACCCGCTGGCCGTCGTCGCCGGGTTCCTGCGCGACCGCAAGCTGACCGGGCGCCCGGTCGGCATCGAGGAGACCGCGCGCTTCTTCGCATTCGACGGGCTGCAAAAGGTGCTGCCGGACACGCGGCTCGTCTCGGCCAATCCGGTCGTGCGCGGGTGCCGTATGGTCAAGACGCCGCCCGAGATCGCGCTGATGCAGCTGGCGACCGATGTGACGATGGCGGCCTATCGCTGGGTCTATCCCCGCGTCGAGGCGGGCATGACGGGCGCGGAGATCGGGGCGCTGATGAGCGCCGCCACACGCAAGCTGGGCGGCAGTCCGGAGTTCAGCATGGCACTGATCGGCGAAGCTTCGGCCTATCCGCATGGCAGCAAACAGGTGCACCGGGTGGCAGACGGCCAGGTCGTGCTGATGGATTGCGGCTGCACGGTCGAGGGTTATCAGTCCGACGTATCGCGCAGCTGGGTGCATGGCAGCCCGAGCGCCGAGCAGCGCAAGGTCTGGGATATGGTCGCCAAAGGCCAGCAGGTGGCGAGCGCGGCGGCGCGGATCGGCGCGCTGGCGGGCAGCATCGACGATGCGGTCCGGCGTTTCTACACGGCGCAAGGCTTCGGCCCCGATTACCGCCTGCCGGGCCTGTCGCATCGGACAGGCCATGGCATCGGCATGGACGGGCATGAACCCGTCAATCTGGTGCGCGGCGAGGCGACGACGCTGGCGCCGGGCATGTGCTTTTCCAACGAGCCGGGGCTCTACCTGCCGGGCAAGTTCGGCATCCGGCTGGAGGATTGCTTCCATATGACCGACAGCGCGCCGGTCTGGTTCTCGACGCCGCCCAGGTCGATCGAGGCACCGATCGGGTGATGGAGGCGCTGGACGAGCGGGGCTATGCGCTTTGGCCGTCGCCATTGTGCGCCGCCGAGTTGGCGCAACTGGCCGCCTTGTTCGCGGACTGGCCCGCCGGGCGGCCGGGCCTGCGGATCGACCCGTTGCGAGCGGCGGCGCTTTCCGGCGTCCGGCGGCTGATCGCGGATGTCGCGCCGCCCATGCGGCCGGTTCGTGCGTTGCTGTTCGACAAGACCGATACGGCGAATTGGGCGCTCGCCTGGCATCAGGATCGAACCATCGAAGTGGCGGAACGGCGCGAGGTTGCGGGCTTCGGTCCCTGGACGGTCAAGCAGGGGCGCGTGCATGTCGCGCCGCCTGTGGCGCTCCTGGACCGCATGGTGACGGTTCGCTTCCATCTCGATCCGGTCGATGCCGAGAATGCGCCGCTGCTGGTGGCACCGGGTTCGCATCGCGAGGGATTGATACCGGAGGCGTCGATCGAGGCGGTGGTCGCGCGCTGCGGCGAGGCGACGTGCCTGGCCGGGGCGGGGTCCGTCTGGCTCTACCGCACGCTGATCCTGCACGGATCGGCCCGCGCACGACCGGGGCGGCATCGTCGCGTGTTGCAGATCGACCTGTCCGACGACGCGCTGCCCGGCGGATTGCAATGGGCGACCGGGGAGAATGCGGTCGCTTGACGATGCGACGGAGCGCCCCGAACGCGCGGGCGCTTGAGCGCGCATGAAACCTCGCCTAAGTCGCTGCTCATGACCTCGACCAACGACATCCGCCGCGGCTTTCTCGACTATTTCGGTTCGCAGGGGCATCAGATCGTGCCCTCCGCGCCGCTCGTGCCGCAGAACGACCCGACGCTGATGTTCGTGAATGCGGGCATGGTGCCGTTCAAGAACGTGTTCACCGGCCTGGAATCGCGCCCCTATGTCACCGCGACCAGCTCGCAGAAATGCGTGCGCGCCGGCGGCAAGCATAACGATCTCGACAATGTCGGCTATACCGCGCGCCACCATACCTTCTTTGAAATGCTCGGCAATTTCTCGTTCGGCGACTATTTCAAGGAACAGGCGATCACCCATGCCTGGACCCTGCTGACCAAGGTCTGGGGCATTCCCGCCGAAAAGCTGACCGCCACCGTCTATCACACCGATGACGAGGCGTTCGCGCTGTGGAAGAAGATCGCGGGGCTGCCCGATCACAAGATCATCCGCATTCCGACCAAGGACAATTTCTGGGCGATGGGCGAGAACGGGCCGTGCGGTCCGTGCTCGGAAATCTTCTACGATCACGGCGACCATATCTATGGCGGCCCTCCCGGCAGCCCGGAGGAGGATGGCGACCGATTCGTCGAAATCTGGAACCTGGTCTTCATGCAGTTCGAGCAGGAAGCCAATGAGATCGTGGGCGAGTTGCCCAAGAAGTCGATCGACACGGGCATGGGGCTGGAGCGGATCGCGGCCGTGCTTCAGGGCGTGCACGACAATTACGACACCGACACGTTCAAGGCGCTGATCGCCGCGTCTTGCGAGCTGACCCATACCAAGGCCGAGAATGGCCAGAAGGCGTCGCATCGCGTCATCGCCGACCATCTGCGCTCGGCCGGGTTCCTGGTGGCGGACGGCGTGCTGCCCGCCAATGAGGGACGTGGTTACGTGCTCCGTCGCATCATGCGCCGCGCGATGCGTCACGCGCATCTGCTGGGCGCCAAGGAGCCGTTGATGCACCGGCTGGTCCCGGCGCTGGTCGCCGAGATGGGCGCCGCCTATCCCGAGCTGGTCCGTGCGCAGCCGCTGATCGAAGCGACGTTGAAGCAGGAAGAAACCCGCTTCCGCCAGACGCTCGACAAGGGGCTGAAGCTGCTCGACGAGGCGACGGCGGGCATGGCGCCCGGCGCGACGCTGGCGGGTGAGACGGCGTTCAAGCTCTATGACACGTTCGGCTTCCCCTATGACCTGACCGAGGATGCGCTGCGGGCGCAGAACCTGTCGGTCGACCGTGCGGGCTTCGACGCCGCGATGGCCGAGCAGAAGCGCGCCGCGCGCGCGGCCTGGAAGGGCTCGGGTGCCAAGGCGTCGGACGATGTCTGGTTCGACATCGCCGAAGAGACGGGCTCGACCGAGTTCCTTGGCTATGCCTCGGACACCGGCGAGGGCGAGGTGCTCGCGCTGGTCAAGGACGGTGCGCGGGTGGATAGCGCTGGCGCAGGCGACACCGTGTCGGTGATCGTCAACCAGACGCCTTTCTATGGCGAAAGCGGCGGCCAGGTCGGCGATAGCGGCACCATCTCCAGCGATACCGGGCTGAAGGCGGTCGTCACCGACACCTCCAAGCAACTCGGCCGCGTGTTCGTGCACAATGCCGAGATCCAGGAAGGCGGCATCAAGGTCGGCGACAGCGTGAAGCTGGCGATCGACACCACCCGCCGCGCCGCGATCCGTGCGAACCACTCGGCGACGCACCTGCTGCACGAGGCGCTTCGCCAGCGGCTGGGCACCCATGTCGCGCAGAAGGGTTCGATGGTCGCGCCCGAACGCCTGCGCTTCGACTTCTCGCAGCCGGTCGGCATGACCGCCGACGACATTGCCGAGGTCGAGGCCAAGGTGAACGAGCAGGTGCGCGGCAACGGCCCCGTCGTCACCCGCCTGATGACGCCAGACGAAGCGATTGAAATGGGCGCGATGGCGCTGTTCGGTGAAAAGTACGGTGACGAGGTTCGCGTCGTGTCGATGGGTGAGGATGCCGACGGCACCTATTCCCTCGAACTCTGCGGCGGCACGCACGTCAGCGCGCTGGGCGAGATCGGCGTGTTCAAGATCGTGTCCGAAGGCGCGGTGTCGAGCGGCGTACGCCGGGTCGAGGCGCTGACCGGCGAGGGCGCGCGCGCGTATCTCTCGCACCGTGACGACATGCTGAAGGCCGCTGCCGCTACGCTGAAGACCACCCCCGACGAGGTGCCGGCGCGCATCACCGCATTGGTCGAGGATCGCCGCCGTCTGGAGCGCGAACTGGCCGAGGCCAAGAAGGCGCTCGCCATGGGTGGGGGCGCCGGTGGTGCTGCGGCCGGGCCGGAGCAGATCGGCGATGTCGCGTTCATCGGTCAGGTGCTCGAAGGTTTCGAGGCCAAGGGGCTGCGCGGTGCGGTGGACGATGCCAAGCAGCGTCTCGGCGGTTCGGGCGTCGCGGTGATGGTCGCGGTGAACGATGGCCGCGCCTCGGTCGCGGTCGGCGTCACCGACGACCTGACGGGCAAGCACAATGCCGTCGAGCTGCTACGCAAGGCGGTGGCGGCGCTGGGCGGGCAGGGCGGCGGCGGCCGTCCCGACATGGCGCAGGGCGGCGGCCCCGACGGTACCAAGGGTGCCGAGGCGTTGCAGGCGGTTCGGGACGCGCTCGCCAGCTGACACGACGAACAGGAGGAGCAGGCGATGCGAAGGACGGTTTGGACGGCTTTGGCATGGCTTGCCTTCTTGGCAGGGGCCTTGCCGGCGGTATCGGCCGCCGCGCAGACCACGGGCGATCCCGTTGTCGTGACCGCCCGGCCGCTGCCCACGCGAAAGGCCGTCGACAAATGGGTGCGTGATCTTTCGGTCAGAAGTGGATCGGACGATCCCATGGCCCGCGTGAGCGAACCTTTATGTGTCGCCACGGCGGGGCTGGCGGCATCGCTGGGAAAGCCGCTGGCCGACCGCGTACTGGCCAATGCCGAACGGCTGAAGATCCCTCTGGCGGGGAACAAATGCCATCCCAATATTCTGATCCTGTTCGTCGATAACGGCGCGGCGCAGGTCGATTGGCTGGTCAACCATCGGCCCGGTATCTTCGGCGACCTGCCTGCGTCCGTCGTCGGGGCGCTGCGGCGCGATCACGGCCCGGTCCATGCCTGGCATCTGACCGCGATCGCCAGCCGGGATGGCGACAAGGTCGTGCAGGGTGATGGCGGCTTCCCGACCCTGCGTATCCCGAGCGCGAGCCGTATCGACGCGCCCATCCAGTCTCTGATCGTGGCGGCGGTCATCCTGATCGACCGTTCGGCCGTTCTGGGGCATAGCATCGACCAGATTGCGGATTATGCGACGATGCGCACACTGGCCGTCGTCGACCCACGCCCCAGCATATTGGAAGGCGATCGCGCCTCCACGATCCTGTCCCTGTTTCACGGCGGCGAGGTTCCGGCGCAGCTGACGGCCTATGACTGGGGCTATCTGACCGGGCTGTATTCGGGGCGGGCCACGCGACGGACCTCGGCGCAATATGCCGATATGGCGCGTTCGATCGAGAAGGAACTGATGGCCGGAGACAAGAAGCCGTGAAGCCCGACGCCGGACGTCGTGACCTGACTGCGGGGCCGATCGGCAAGACGCTGTTGCTGTTCGCGTTGCCTACTCTGGGGTCCAGCGTGCTGCAGTCGCTGAACGGTTCGATCAACGCGATCTGGATCGGCCAGTTTCTGGGCGAGCGCGCGCTGGCCGCGACGACCAACGCCAATATCATCATGTTCCTGCTGGTCGCGGCAACCTTCGGCTTCGGCATGGCGGCGACGATCCTGATCGGCCAGAATATGGGGCGGCGCGACGTGGATGCGGTGCGCCGTGTCCTCGGCTCGGCGCTGGGGCTGTTTGCGGTGATCTCGACCGCGACCGTGGTCGTCGGCTGGCTGGCCGCCCCCACCATTCTTCGCGCGCTGGCGACCCCGGCTGAGGTCTACCCGCTGGCGCTGGCTTACTTACGGGTCATCTTCGTCGCGATGCCGCCGGGCTTTATTTCGGTTCTTCTGACCATGGCGTTGCGCGGGGTCGGTGACTCGGTCACGCCGCTGAAGTTCATGGCGCTGGGCTCGGTCTTGGACGTGGTGCTGAACCCCGTCTTCATCCTGGGGCTGGGGCCTGCGCCCGCGCTGGGGATCGAGGGATCGGCGATCGCGACGCTTATCGCCAATATGGGCTCGCTGCTGGCGCTCGTCACCTATTGCTATGCCAAGGATCTGGTCGTCCGGCTGCGGGGGGCGGAGTGGCGCTATCTGATCCCGACGCGGACGCTACTCAAGACCATCGTGGTCAAGGGCTTTCCGATGGGGCTGCAGATGCTGGTCGTCTCCACCTCGGCGCTGGCGATGATGGGGCTGGTCAACCGCCACGGCACGGCGACCACGGCGGCTTATGGCGCGGCGAACCAGCTCTGGACCTATATCCAGATGCCCGCCATGGCGGTCGGCGCGGCGGTCAGCGCGATGGCGGCGCAGAATATCGGCGCAGGGCAGTGGGACCGGGTCGGCAAGATCACCCAGGCCGGGTTGCGCATGAACCTTCTGCTGACCGGCGTGCTGGTGCTGGTGGTCACGCTGCTCGATCGCCACGTCCTCTGGCTGTTCCTGGGGAGCGAGACGGACGCGATCGGGATCGCCACCCGCATCAACCTGATCGGCGGATGGAGCTTCATCCTGTTCGGGGTGTCGATGGTGCTGGCCGCCACGGTGCGGGCGAACGGGGCGGTGGTTGGGCCACTCGTGATCCTGGCGATCTCGATGTTCCCCGTCCGCTTCGGCCTGGCCAATCTGTTTGAGCCGATGCTGGGATCAGACGCGATCTGGTGGAGCTTTCCGGCGGGCTCGCTGGCGTCGATGGTGATGACGATCGGCTATTATCGCTATGGTGGCTGGCGCAAGGTGCGCATGACCGCTCCGGCGGAGCGGGAGGCGTGCGAGGGACAGGCGCTGGCCGAGGGGCAGCCGACGAACAAGGCGATGCCCGTCGGCTGATCCTGGGCGGTGATGCGGAGGAACGGGTTACGCGGCCGGCGCCATGACCTCGATGATACCCGGGGCGATCCTGGCGGTGACAGGCGTGTGGGCCAGGACTTCGCCGTCGATCGAGATGGGCAGCGGCGGGATGGTGTTCAACTTGATCTCGCGCCCCCGGAATTCGCGGACCTTTTCCTTGCGATAGTCGCTGCGCAGGATGCTCGCCGCCCAGTTGACGATCAGGCGGCGCTTCACATGGCCGCAGACCGCCTGCACGACGATCTCGCCGGAATCGACGGCGGCCGATTCCACCAACTCGGTGCCGCCATGATAGGGCCCGTTGGAGATGCGGACCTCCACGACGCGCAGCCGCTCGCGCTGCCCATCCTGCTCGACGATCAGGGTGAAGGGACGGAAGCGCAGGAACTGATACGCCGCCCAGCCCAGATAGCCGAGCCGACCCGCGACGCGCTTCAGGGTGTGCGGCACCGTCTCGGCGATCTTCGGGCTGATGCCCATCGCGGCGCAGTTGGCGTAATAATCCTGGTCGATCATGCCCAGGTCGATGCGGCGCGGGCGGCCGGTCCGGATGACCTCCACCGCTCCCTCGATGTCCAGCGGGATGCCGAGCGAGCGCGCGAAGCTGTTGGCGGTGCCGAGCGGCAGCACGCCCAGCATCACGTCATGCCCGACCATCAGGTCGACGAGCCCGGAAATCGTGCCGTCGCCTCCGCCCAGGATCAGCAGGTCGGGCTTGGCGGCCAGCAGTTCGCGGACCGTCGGCTCCAGGTCCTTCGGGTCCTCCACCGCGCGCGCGTCGACCTTGTAGGGAAGGCCCGCCAGCGCACTGCAGGCGCGACGGAACAGCGCCTGTCCGCGCCGCGACTTGGCGTTCACCACCATCGCCGCCGATCGTATCTCTCTCAACCTGGCTTCCTTTCGCACCCGGAACGCTTTCATCCAACGCTTGGCAAGTCGGGTATGATCCCCCAAATGCTGTCGGGATGACTGCATCTTATCCCGCGCTTCGCCTTCGTCGTACCCGCGCTTCGCAGTGGAGCCGCAGGCTACATGCCGAAACGGTGCTGACTCCGGCCGATCTGATCTGGCCGCTGTTCGTGACCGAGGGGCAGGGGGTGGAGGAACCGATCGCCAGCCTGCCCGGTGTATCGCGCTGGTCGCTGGACGGCATCGTCGCGCGGGCGCGGGAAGCGGCGGATCTGGGCATACCCTGCCTGGCGCTGTTTCCCAACACCCCCTCGCACCTGCGCACCGATGACGGGCACGAGGCGCTGAACCCCGATAATTTGATGTGCCGGGCGATCGCGGCGATCAAGGATGCGGTGCCCGAAATCGGGGTGCTGACCGATGTCGCGCTCGACCCCTATACCACCCATGGGCATGACGGGCTGGTCGATGCGGCCGGTTACGTCGTGAACGACCGGACGGCGGATGCGCTCGTCCAGCAGGCGCTGACCCAGGCGCGGGCCGGCTCCGACGTGATCGCCCCGTCCGACATGATGGACGGCCGGGTCGGCATGATCCGTGCCGCGCTGGAGACCGAGGGTTTCCACAATGTCCAGATCATGGCCTATGCCGCCAAATATGCGAGCGCCTTTTACGGACCGTTTCGCGATGCGGTGAACACGCGCGGCCTGTTGAAGGGTGACAAGCGCACCTATCAGATGGATCACGCCAATGCCGAGGAGGCGCTGCGCGAAGTCGCGCTCGACCTGGCCGAGGGGGCGGACAGCGTGATGGTGAAGCCGGGCCTGCCTTACCTCGACATCATCCGCCGGGTGAAGGAGGAGTTCCGCGTGCCGACCTTCGCCTATCAGGTGTCGGGCGAATATGCGATGATCGAGACCGCGGTGGCGGCGGGCGCGGCGGATCGTGACGCGATGGTGCTGGAGACGCTGATGGCGTTCAAGCGCGCCGGATGCGCGGGTGTCCTGACCTATCATGCCGCCCATGCGGCGCGACTGCTGACCGCCTGATCCTCCCTCTAGTGCTCGGCCGACCCCGAAACCTGGCGGCGCGCGCGCTGTTCGTGGCGACGATCCTGACGGGATCGTTCCTGCTGTTCCTGGTCCAGCCGCTGGTCGCGCGCATGGCGCTGCCCCGGCTGGGCGGGGCGCCCGCCGTCTGGAATTCGGCGATGTTCGTCTATCAGGCGCTGCTGCTGGGCGGCTATGCCTATGCCCATGCGCTGGGGCGGTGGCGACCGCGTGTGCAGGCGGCGGTGCATGTCGGGGTACTGGCGGTCGCGGCTTTGTGGTTGCCGATCGGGCTGATGGCGGTCGAGCTGCCCGCCGATGCCGAGCCCGTGCTGTGGGTGCCCTGGTTGCTCGGCCTGTCGATCGGGCCGCTGTTCTTCGCCGTGTCCGCCCAGGCCCCGTTGATCCAGCGCTGGTTCGCCGCGTCGCAGCCGGGGCGCAATCCCTATGCACTTTATGCGGCATCCAATCTCGGCAGTTTCGCCGGACTGATCGCCTATCCGCTGCTGGTCGAGCCCGCGATGACGCTGCACGGTCAGAGCCGTTTGTGGAGCGCGGGTTATGGCCTGCTCGCGCTGCTGGTCCTCGCCTGCGCCGCGCAACTGCCCTCAACCGACAAGGGCGAGGCGGTGGCGCCGACGTCCCGGTCGCCGGGATGGCGGCGTATCGGGTTGTGGATCGCGCTGTCGGCTGTGCCGTCGGGACTGGTGCTGGCGACGTCCACCTATATCACGACCGATATCGTCGCGATGCCCCTGCTCTGGGTGTTGCCGCTGGGGCTTTATCTGGCGAGCTTCATCATCGCCTTTGCCGCCAGGCGCGGGGCGGCCGACACGCTGACCCGGATCGCGCCGGTGACCCTGCTGCTGTTCGGCGGGGTCATCATGGGCGGCTATTCGGAGCGGCCCTATTCCAATGTCGTCGTCGCGCTGCTGCTGCTGTTCATGGTATCGGTTGCGCTGCATACCGCGCTGTACCGGGCGCGACCGGCGGTCGACCGGCTGACCGGATTCTATCTGTCGATGGCGGTCGGTGGCGCGCTGGGCGGCGTGTTCGCCGGGATATTGGCGCCGGTGCTGTTCGACTGGACCTATGAATATCCGCTGCTGATCCTGGCGGCGGGCGCGCTCATTCCGCAGCAATTCCTGTTGCCCGCGATCCGCGACCTGTGGCGTCGCCACCCGCGTACGATGCTGATCGCGCTGGCGGTCGCCCTTGCTCTGCTGCTGGACCTGCGAGTGATGGGGCCCGCCGCATGGTTCGGCGAGGAGCGGCAGGGCACGGCCTTTCTGGTCATCGCGGCGCTGGGCTTCCTGACCATCGGCGCACGGCGCGGGTTCGTCCTGCTGTTGGCGGCCGCGCTGGTCCTGTTCGGCGGCTATCGCGCGCTCTCCCTGTCGATGGAGCGCGACGCCCGGATGCGCAGCTATTTCGGCGTCTATACGGTGCGGGAGGGGGCCGGGTATCGCGAGCTCGACCATGGATCGACGGTGCACGGCATCCAGCTTCGCGGCACAGAGGCGCGGGAGCGTATGCCGACCACCTATTACGCCCCCTATTCGGGCGTCGGGCGGGCAATGCGCGCGGCGCCGATGCTCTATGGCCCGGCGGCGCGGATCGGTGTGGTCGGGCTCGGGACGGGCACGCTCGCCTGTTATGCCCGCTCCGGGCAAAGCTGGCGCTTCTACGAGATCGACCCCGTCATCGTCCGGATCGCGCGCGATACCGGGCAGTTCAGCTATCTGCGCCGATGCCAGCCCGATCCGGTCATCCGCATCGGCGACGCGCGTATCCGGCTCGCCGCCGAGGCTCCGGCAAGCCTGGATTTGCTCGCGCTCGACGCCTTTTCCTCCGACGCCGTGCCCGCGCATCTCCTGACCCGCGAGGCCTTTGCAACCTATGCGCGGGTTCTTTCGTCGCGTGGGCTGCTGCTGGTCCATATCTCCAACCGCTTCGTCGATCTGGAGCCGCTGGTCGCGGCGGCGGCGCGGGACGAGGGCTGGGCGATCGCCCGGCTCAACTATGTCCCGACCGATCTGGACCGCGAATATTCGGCGACGGCCTCGGTCTGGCTGGCTCTGTCGCGCGATGGCAGGGTGCTGAAGGCGCTGGAGGCGCAGGGCGGCGACTGGAACCCGGCGGTCGCGCCGCCGGGGCTCGCCGCCTGGACCGACGATTATTCCAGCATCCTGCCCTTCATCCGCCGGTTCTGAGCGCGTCAGCCGGCGGGCAGGCTGGCGGACAGCGTTTTGATCTGTTCACTCTGGCGGGTGTTCAGCGCCGCCGCGCGCGTTCGCAGGGCGACCAGCGACGGGTATTCGGGTTCCAGCGCGGCGGCGCGCTGGATCGCGAGATCGTCTATCTCAGTCAGGACGGCTGAACTGCGTGCCCGGATTTCGTCCAGCGTCGCCAGTTCGGTCTGCGCGTTCAGCCACGCATCGCTGCCGACGGCCTGTCCGCGTGCCTTGGTCGCACTTGTCCGTGCCCGGTCATGTGCCTTGTCGAATTCCGCCGCGACCGCTTCCAGCCGTCCGCCGATCTCGGCGATCTTCGCGTCGAGGGCGGGATCGGGACGCAGCACGACCGGCTTGGCGGTGGGTTCGGCAAAGCCCTGTTTCTCGACCGGTCGCACGCCAAGCGAAGGATAGGGCGTCGTATCCCGGTCCCGCGCGCATCCGCCCAGCGGCACGGTGGCGAGCATGACAGTGGTCGCGAGCAAGGCGGCGGGGCGGGGCGGGCATAAGCGAAACTGGATCATCGCGATCATCCTAGACGCGGAACGGGGCGCGGGCAAAATGCCGTGAAGGCGCTTATCGCTCCGCCGCCGAAAAAATGTGGATAACCCCAGCAAGGGGGTTGCCATGCTTTCGCAGCGCTTCTAAGAGCCCACCTCCACAGCGCGCCCGTAGCTCAGCTGGATAGAGCATCAGACTACGAATCTGAGGGTCGGACGTTCGAATCGTTCCGGGCGCGC
>NZ_CAJXWX010000014.1 GCF_913062585.1 uncultured Sphingomonas sp.
TAATGATACGGCGACCACCGAGATCTACACCTCTCTATTCGTCGGCAGCGTCAGATGTGTATAAGAGACAGCCCCCATCCCCTCCCGCTTGCGGGAGGGGCGTGCTTGGTGGCAGCGACAGGCCACCGTCGCGATGGTGGGAAACGCTCTTCCGGTAACGCACCCCTCCCGCAAGCGGGAGGGGATGGGGGAGGGCAGGGCCGCAAGGGCCGCCGCCCGAGAGGATCACCCCAACTGAACGATCGCATCCACCTCGACCGCCGCACCGAGCGGCAGCACCGGCACGCCGACCGCCGAGCGCGCATGACGCCCGGCATCGCCGAACAGCGACACCATCAGCTCCGACGCGCCATTGGCGACCTTGGGCTGGTCGGTGAAGTCACCGGCCGAGTTCACGAACACGCCCAGCTTCACGATCCGCTTCACGCGGGCGAGGTCGCCGCCCAGATATTTCTTGATCTGCGCGACCAGCATCAGGCCGCACGCCTGCGCCGCCTTCTGCCCATCCTCCAGCGAGACGCCGTCGCCCAGCCGCCCGGTGACGAGCTGGCCGTCGATAAAGGGCAGCTGCCCCGAAATGTGGAGAAGCCCGCCCGCCTCGACGACGGGGACATAGGCGGCGACGGGGGCGGCAGCCTCCGGCAGGGTGAGGCCGAGCTGCTCGAGCGCGCGATCGATATGCGTGGTCATGGCGCGAGACATGGCGCGCCCGCCCCGTTTCCGTCAAGCCGTCGGATCAGGCGTCGGCAAGCTGCCCTTCGGCAAAGCGGGCGGCGATCCAGCGTTCCGCCATCCGCCAGTCGTCGATCCGGGCATGGGCATCGGGCGCGGGCGGCACATGCGGTGCCATTTCCGGCTCCGATACCATGTGCAGCCGGTGGACCTGCGGCGCATGTTCGGCGACCGAGGCGTGATGCTGCGGGAGGTCGTCGACGAAGACGGTGACGGGGTTGCCGTGCTCGGCGACCAGCTTCGCCACCGGCTCGCCCTTGCCGCCCGAATTGCACTGGACGCGGTGATGGATGCCGAATCGCGCCAGCTGCTCGATGCGCGGGCTGCGGCATTCCTCGATCAGATTGGTCAGGATGACGATGTCGGCGGTTTCGGCCAGCACTCCCAGCGCTTCGGCGGCATGGGGAACGAGCGTCTGGCGCTCCATCTGGCCGGGGAAGAAGCCGTGGAGCAGGTCCCAGGTCTCGGCATGGCTCAATTCCGGCCCGCCGCTCCGCCGGGTCATCGCGCCGAAAAAGTCATGCCGGTCGAGCGCGAAGTCGATGTCGTGCGATTCGTCCAGCCAGGTGCGGAAATGGCGGACCATATGGACGAGCACCTCGTCGCAGTCGCAGATCAGCAGCGGCTTCATGCGGCCTCCAGCGTCCGGCGCGCGGCGACCAGCGCCTCGGGGCGGACGCCCAGCGAATCGGCGCATTCGATCAGGTCGGCCTCATGCCCCTCCAGGAACGACAGGATCGCGGCCAGCACGCCCGGCTCGCCCGCCCCGCCGCGCAGTTCCTCGACCGACAGGCCGGTCAGCGCCAGCAGCCGCTCGGCCCGCGACGGGCTTTGCAGCGTCCAGACCAGTGCCTGAAGCGCCAGCGGCATCGCGCGCTCGATTGTATCCGGTCCGGGCATTGCCTATCGTCCCCTCGCTAAATGGTGGAGCCCGCGTGACAAGAAAGGTGCTCGTTGTCGAGGACAACGAACTCAATCTGAAACTCTTCTGCGACCTGCTGCGCGCCCACGGCTTCATCGCCGAGCCGGTGCGCGACGGGCGCGAGGCCGTCGCGCGCGCGCGCGAGGTGCAGCCCGACCTGATCATCATGGACATCCAGATGCCGCATGTGACCGGATACGAGCTGATCCTGGAGCTGAAGGCCGACGAGGACCTGCGCCGCATCCCGGTGATGGCGGTGACCGCTTATGCCGGCCGCGACGACGAGGACCGGATCCGCGCGGCGGGGGCGGATTCCTATGTGTCCAAGCCGATTAGTCTGATGCGCTTCATGGAGGCGGTGAACGGTTTGTTGTGAGGGGCCCCCACTGCGCCTGTCTCACTCCCACCGCCCGTTCGCACTGAGCGAAGTCGAAGTGCACGCCCCGAACCTATGCCGCGCGCGTCATCCCATGGCCTTCGACTTCGCTCAGGCTGAACGGGGGGTGGGGCGAGCAAAATGCCCGCTATGGTGGTTAGCGGGCATAAAGCGGCCGACGAACAACCGTGCCCAAGATTGCCAATAGAATTACAAGGACTGCACATGAGATAATGTACGGTCTTGGATGTGACGAGTTCGTCAAGAAGCCGATCACCATGTACGAAATTGCCAAGCTTAGAGGCGGGAGAACGCGAGAGCGGGTGAGGATTAAAGACGAAAGGCTGCCCACGGAGCCTAAAGCAAAGATAGCGCGCAATGTTGGGATTTTTCCGTCATTGAACGGCCAGACATTTGTGAGCTCGAACGCCAACCAGCCGGCAAAGAGGAGCGCGAGGGCTAAAGCGATGCAGATCAGGCGCGCCATGCCCCACTTTGCCCTCAGTGCGATAAGTCCGCAA
The DNA here is from genome assembly GCF_913062585.1 of uncultured Sphingomonas sp. Classification (GTDB taxonomy): domain Bacteria; phylum Pseudomonadota; class Alphaproteobacteria; order Sphingomonadales; family Sphingomonadaceae; genus Sphingomonas. The sequence goes on from NZ_CAJXWX010000014.1 coordinate 2,552, forward strand.
CTGGGCGATTGTGTTGAAAAACTCCACCGGGGATCGACCATCGTCGATGGTGCACAATTATGCTGTGCCAACGACAATGTCACCGCAGTTAGATTGCGCTTCGCGGCCGTTCGATAATCGATAGTTTTGCTGTGGGGCTCACCATCCGGACCGCGGGAGTTTTTCAACACAATCGGGCGAAAGCGGACCCCGCCGCCCCACCCTCAGTCCTCCGAATCATCCTCGACCACCGCCGCCTTCCGCCCCTTGAACCCCTGCGCCACGACGAACCATTCCACCGAGCCCTTGCGGCTCGACGGCGGCTTGGCGTGCTTCACGGTCGCGAAGTGGCGCTTCATTTCGGCGACGAGTTGCGAGTCGGCGCCACCCGCGAACACCTTCGACACGAACACCCCGCCGGGCGCCAGCACGTCGCAGGCAAAGGCGAAGGCCGTCTCGACCAGGCCCATGGTGCGCAAAGCATCGGTCTGCGGATGGCCGACGGTGTTGGCCGCCATGTCCGACATCACCAGATCGGGCGTCCCCCCCAGCGCTTCCATCAGCTTGCCCGGCGCGGCATCGTCCATGAAGTCCATCTCGAAGATGGTGACGCCGTCGATCGGGTCGACCGGCAACAGGTCGATGCCGACCACGCTGGCGTTGGGCAGCTTGCGTCGCACCACCTGGCTCCAGCCGCCCGGCGCGATGCCGAGGTCGATGATCCGCTTCTTGCCGCGCAGGAAGCCGAATCGTTCGTCCAGTTCGATCAGCTTGTACGCCGCACGGCTGCGATACCCCTCCGCCTTGGCACGGCGGACATAGGGGTCGTTCAGCTGGCGCTCGAGCCAGCGGGTCGATTGGGCGGTCCGCTTCCGGGCGGTGCGCACGCGCTGGTGCAGCCCTGCATTGCCTCTGCTCACGGTCTGGCGATTCCCATCAAACGGCGCAGGATTCCCTCGCGAATCCCACGGTCGGCGATCCCTAGCCGCTCGGCGGGCCAGAGGTCCAATATCGTCTCCAGGATGGCGCAGCCCGCCACCACCAGATCGGCGCGTTCGGGGCCGATGCACGCCACCTTGCCGCGCGCGGCCAGGCTCTTCTTCGACAGGTCGGCGCTGATCTCGCGCATCGCGGAGGTCGGCACGATCAGCCCGTCGACCGCGTTACGGTCATAATGGCTGAGCCCCAGATGCACGCTGCCCAGCGTCGTCACCGTGCCGCTGGTGCCGAGTAGCCGCGGCCGCTTCAGATTCTTCGGCAGCCGCGCGGCGAAATCGGCGAAGCTGTCCGCAACGATCCCGCGCATCCGCCCATAGGCGGCCAGTCGCCCCGCCTCGCCCTCGCCGCCGCCCGCGCTTTCGGTCAGCGAGACGACGCCCCAGGGCGCCGAATGCCAGTCGAGGATACGCGGCACTGCCCCGCGCGTGTCGACCAGCACCAGTTCGGTCGACCCGCCGCCGATGTCGAAGACCAGGGCCGGATCCTCGCCCGGCTCGATCAGCGCGTGGCAGCCGAGCACCGCCAGCCGCGCCTCTTCCTCGGCGGAGATGATGTCCAGATGGATGCCCGTCTCCGCCAGCGCGCGCGCGATGAAGGCCGGGCCGTTGGCGGCGCGGCGGCACGCCTCGGTCGCAACCGCGCGTGACAAGGTGACGTTGCGGCGCTTCAGTTTGTCGGCGCAGACGCGAAGCGCGGCGATGGTCCGGTCGATCGCCGCGTCGGACAGCCGGCCGGTCGTCGCCAGCCCTTCGCCTAGCCGTACGATCCGCGAAAAGGCGTCGACGACGGCAAAGCCGCCGCCCTGCGGCCGCGCGATCAGCAGGCGGCAATTATTGGTGCCCAGGTCGAGCGCGGCATAGGCCTGCGCATCCGACCACCGGCCACGCTGGGGCCGGGGAGGCGGTGCCGAACGGGCAGGGGGCTTGGCCTGCCGGTACGGCCTTCGGGTGGGAACATCCCCCATCGCCGTATCTCGCTTATTCTGTTCTATCCGTCACGAACATGAGCGTTCGCCGGTGCTTGGTCCCCAAGGTAGCGAGTCGGCACCGCCGCGACAAGACGGGTGGAGCCCCAAGCCCCGCAAATCGGGTTGACATCCCCGATTCGCCCGCCTAGAGGCACGCCCCTGTCCGATGCCCCGTCGTCTAAAGGTAAGACCACGGACTCTGACTCCGTTAATTGAGGTTCGAATCCTCACGGGGCATCCAGATCCTTCCGAAAAATCCAGATCGCATCTTGCTCTGATCCAGGGCAGCCGATCCGTGCGTCGGTCAGATGGTGCGGCATTGTTCCCGCGGGTCGCTATCGTATCTAGGGATCGCGATCCGGGCCGAATGAAAGCCGGGAGCGAAAATCGGTTCGCCACGGGCAAGCCGTCTTCCGCGAGAGCCGCTATGGCGATCCTGCCCCCCATAAGAATTTGTGACCCGGTCGACGCGCGCTGCCAAGACGATGCGCCTGCGTGATTCGACAAAGGACAGGACCTGCGCAGTCCTTGGGCCGTGTTCCGAAAGCAACGCGACAAACACGTGTCGGCGGCTGTCTTTCGACAGCCGCCTCACATTTTCCACCAATGTTGGAAAGTGGTGCCCAGAAGAGGACTCGAACCTCCACGACCTTGCGATCGCCAGCACCTGAAGCTGGTGCGTCTACCAATTCCGCCATCTGGGCACGGGGTAGGCCCGCGCCTTTAGGGTAGGGTTCGAATCCTTGTCAACGGCTTTTTTGCGGGGCAAAGGGGCGGGGCACAAAAAATTTGGCGAATAAGGACGGGCATGACGAACAAGCTGGTGACGTTGATCGGCGGCGGGGGGTTCCTGGGTCGCTATGTCGCACGCGAACTGATGCGCGATGGAACCCGGGTGCGGGTGGCGCAGCGCGATCCGCGCCAGGCCTATTTCCTGCGCACCCAGGGCGGGCTGGGCCAGACCCAGTTCGTCGCCGTCGATATCGCCCGGCCGGATACGGTCGCGCGCGCGGTCGAGGGCGCGGATGCGGTCGTCAATCTGGTCGGCGTGATGGGCGGCAATATGCAGGCCATCCATGTCGAGGGCGCGCGCACCGTGGCCGAGGCGGCGTACAAGGCGGGCGCGCAGGCGCTGGTCCATGTCTCGGCGATCGGCGCGGACGAGCATGGCGCGGCCGCCTATGCGCGGTCCAAGGGGCAGGGTGAGGCCGCCGTGCGCCAGGCCTTTCCGAACGCCACCATCCTGCGCCCCTCGATCGTGTTCGGGCGCGAGGATCAGTTCGTGAACCGGTTCGCGGGTATGGTCTCGGCGCCGATCGTGCCGATCCTGCGCCCGGGCGTGAAATTCCAGCCGGTGTTCGCCGGCGATGTCGGCGAGGCGGTGGCGAATGCGCTGCGCGATCCCGAATCGCATGGCGGCAAGACCTATGAGCTGGGCGGGCCGGACGTGATTTCGATGGGCGAGCTGGTCCGCTGGATCGCCAAGACGCTGGGTCGCAAGCCGAACTTCGTCGAGCTGCCGGACGTTGCGGGCGCGCTGCTCGCCCGGCTGCCGGGCTCGCCGATCAGCCGGGACCAGTGGCTGATGCTGCAGGCGGACAATGTCGTGTCCGCCGGTCAGCCGGGCCTGGCCGAGCTGGGCGTGACGGCGGAGCCGCTGGCGACCGTGGCGCCCGAATATCTGATCCGTTTCCGCAAGGCGGGTCGGTTCGGGCGACGGGCCGAGACGCTGGCGGCCTGAACCGTCCCACCTTAACAGTCTTTATCATTTCGCTGACAGCCCCGTCGCCTTATGGCGGCGGGGCTTTATTGCTGGGGGACCCCTCGTGAACGACCTGATAGCCGCCATCATCCTCGGGATCGTCGAGGGTGTCACCGAATTCCTGCCGGTGTCCTCCACCGGCCACCTCATCCTGGCGGGCGCGCTGCTCGGCTATGACGATGCGCGGTGGCAGATGTTCAACATCGTCATCCAGCTGGGCGCGATCCTGGCGGTCGTCGTCCTCTACTGGCGGACCTTCTGGACGGTCATGGTGGGGCTCGCCAAGGGTGATCCCGGCTCGATCCGCTTCGTGCGCAACCTGCTGATCGCCTTCATTCCCGCCGCGGTCATCGGCGTGCTGGCGAAGAAACATATCGAGGCGCTGCTGCTCCAGCCCAAGGTGGTCGCGATCGCGCTGATCGTCGGCGGCATCGCGATCCTGGTGATCGAGCGGCTGGTCAAGCCCGGCAATACGCGCGGCATCGCGGCGGTCCCGGCGAAGACCGCGCTGGGCGTCGGTTTCCTTCAGTGCCTGGCGATGATCCCGGGCGTCAGCCGTTCGGGCGCGACGATCCTGGGTGCGCTGACCCTGGGGGTCGAGCGGCGCACGGCGGCCGAGTTCAGCTTCTTCCTCGCCATCCCCACCATGCTGGGCGCGAGCGTGGTCGAGACGGCGGGACATCTCGACCAGATGCGGGCTGGGAACAGCGTCGGGCCGCTGGAGATCGCGATCGGCTTCGTCGTGGCGTTCATCGTCGCCTTGCTGGTCGTGCGCTGGTTCGTCGGGATCGTCGGCAAGCATGGCTTCGGGCCCTTTGCCTGGTATCGAATCGTCGCGGGCAGCATCGCTCTCGCCCTGCTGACGCTGCATTGATGCCGAAGCGGCCCTAGTTTATTGCGTTCCACTCGCAATAAGGGGGTGGCTGGTCCAAAATGCTAGTTAAATAGGGCATATAGACTGTCTCATATGTCGATTTGCCGGTGACATAGGGTCGTTCGCGCAATATCCGCATCTTCGGAGGCGCATATGGCGAACGATTCTATGCTGAAGTTTGTAGGCCGTGATCAGGCTTATCCTGCGAAGCGGGCTGCGACGGTTCGTGCGGAGGATTTCCGCGAGATCGCCGAACGCTATGCGCCCCCGGCGGCGGAGGATCAGGCCGGGCGCTGCTCGCAATGCGGCGTACCTTACTGCTCGGTCCATTGCCCGCTGCACAACCATATCCCCGACTGGCTGCGCCTGACGGCCGAGGGGCGGCTCCGCGAAGCCTATGAACTCTCGAACAGCACCTCGACCATGCCCGAGATCTGCGGCCGCATCTGCCCGCAGGACCGGCTGTGCGAGGGCAATTGCGTCATCGAATTTTCGGGCCACGGCGCGGTCACGATCGGCTCGGTCGAGAAGTTCATCACCGACACCGCCTGGGAAGAGGGCTGGGTCGAGCCGCTGGTGCCCGGACCCGCGCGCGGCCAGTCGGTCGCGGTGATCGGCGCGGGGCCTGCCGGCCTGACCGCGGCCGAATATCTGCGCGTGTCGGGTTATGAGGTCCATGTCTATGACCGGCACGACCGGGCGGGCGGGCTGCTGACCTATGGCATCCCCGGCTTCAAGCTGGAAAAGCCCGTCGTCATGCGCCGGGTCGAGCGGCTGAAGGCGGGCGGCATCGTCTTCCATGAGGGCTTCTCGGTCGGTGAGGACGCGACGCTGGAGGAGCTGCGCCGCCGTCATGACGCGGTGCTGATCGCGACCGGCGTGTACAAGGCGCGCAATGTCGATGTGGACGGTGCGGGCGCGAACGGCGTGATCGCCGCGCTCGACTATCTGACCGCGTCCAACCGCAAGAGCTTCGGCGATACGGTCGAGGCGTTCGAGAATGGCTCGCTCAACGCCGAGGGCAAGAATGTCGTCGTGATCGGCGGTGGCGACACCGCGATGGACTGTGTCCGCACCGCGATCCGCCAGGGCGCCAAGTCGGTGAAGTGCCTCTATCGCCGTGACCGCGCCAACATGCCGGGCTCGCAGCGCGAAGTCGCCAATGCCGAGGAAGAGGGCGCCGAGTTCGTCTGGCTCTCCGCCCCGCTCGGCTTCGAGGGTGGCGAGACGGTGACGGGCGTGCGCGCGGCCAAGATGCGCCTGGGTGCCCCCGACGCCAGCGGCCGCCGCGCGCCGGAGGCCGAGCCGGGTGCCGACCATCTGCTGGAAGCGGACATGGTCATCAAGGCGCTGGGCTTCGATGCCGAGGATCTGCCCAGCCTGTTCGGCACCGCCGAACTGGGCGTCAGCCGCTGGGGCACGGTGCTGGTCGATGGCCGCACGCTGATGACCAGCCTGGACGGCGTGTTCGCGGCGGGCGACATCGTGCGCGGCGCCTCGCTGGTCGTCTGGGCGATCCGCGACGGCCGCGACGTGGCGCAGGCGATGCACAAGTGGCTGAAGGCGCGGGCGAAGACCGCCGCGCGCGAGAAGGTGGCAGCATGATGCGCGACGCCACGATGCAGGACGTTCCAGCAGGACAAGACATGATGACCGACCAGCGCCAATATCTCGCCGAGCATGGCATGTACCGCCCCGAGTTCGAGGGCGATGCGTGCGGCGTCGGCATGGTCGCGGCCACCGATGGCCGGCCCTCGCGCCGGGTCGTCCAGTCGGCGATCGACGCGCTGAAGGCCGTATGGCATCGCGGCGCGGTCGATGCGGACGGCAAGACCGGTGATGGCGCAGGGCTCCATGTCGACCTGCCGCACCGCTTCTTCGACGATGCGATCGCCGCATCGGGGCACAAGGTGCTGCCCAACCGCCTGGCGGTCGGCATGATCTTCATGCCGCGCACCGATCTGGGCGCGCAGGAGACCTGCCGCACCATCGTCGAGAGCGTCATCATCGAGGCGGGCTATACCATCTATGGCTGGCGCCAGGTGCCGGTCGACGTGTCGGTCATCGGCCTGAAGGCGCAGGCGACCCGGCCCGAGATCGAGCAGATCATGATCGCCGGGCCGATGCCCGACGAGGTCGACGCGGCCGAGTTCGAGAAGAATCTGTACCTGATCCGCCGTCGCATCGAAAAGCGGGTGATCGCGGCGCAGATCAGCGGCTTCTATATCTGTTCGCTGTCCTGCCGCTCGATCATCTACAAGGGGCTGTTCCTCGCCGAGAGCCTGTCGGTCTTCTATCCCGACCTGCAGGACCACCGGTTCGAGAGCCGCGTCGCGATCTTCCACCAGCGTTATTCGACCAACACCTTCCCGCAATGGTGGCTGGCGCAGCCCTTTCGCTGCCTGGCGCATAACGGGGAGATCAACACGATCCGTGGCAACAAGAACTGGATGCTCAGCCACGAGATCCGCATGGCCTCGATCGCGTTCGGCGACAATTCGGAGGACATCAAGCCGGTGATACCGGCGGGCGCGTCCGATACCGCCGCGCTGGATGCCGTGTTCGAGGCGATCTGCCGCTCCGGCCGCGACGCGCCGACCGCCAAGCTGATGCTGGTGCCCGAGGCGTGGCAGAAGGACCTCGACGCGCCCAAGGCGCATGCCGACATGTACCAGTATCTCGCCTCCGTCATGGAGCCGTGGGACGGTCCCGCCGCGCTCGCCATGACCGATGGCCGCTGGGCGGTGGCGGGCATGGACCGCAACGCGCTGCGTCCGCTACGCTATACGCTGACCGCCGACGGCCTGCTGATCGTGGGTTCGGAGAGCGGCATGGTCGTGGTGCCGGAATCGACCGTCACCGCCAAGGGCCGTCTGGGGCCGGGGCAGATGATCGCGGTCGATCTGGCGCAGGGCAAGCTGTACGACGACCGCGCGATCAAGGACAAGATCTCGGGCGAGCAGGACTATGCCGCGATGATCGGCGAGTTCCTGACCATGGACCAGCTGCCCCAGCCTTCCGAGGAAGAAGCGCTGGTGCGGATGCCGCGCGCGGAAATGCTGCGCCGCCAGGTCGCCGCCGGCCAGACCATGGAGGATATGGAGCTGATCCTGTCGCCCATGGCCGAGGGCGGCAAGGAAGCGATCGGATCGATGGGTGACGACACGCCGCTGGCCGTCATCTCCGACAAGCCGCGCCTGATCAGCCAGTTCTTCCGCCAGAATTTCAGCCAGGTGACGAACCCACCGATCGACTCGCTTCGCGAGCGCTATGTGATGTCGCTCAAGACCCGGTTCGGCAATCTCGCCAACATCCTCGACACCGAGGATCGGCGTGAGCGCGTGCTGGTCCTGCCGTCCCCGGTCCTGACCGGCGCGGACTGGCACCGCCTGAAGACGCATTTCGGACGTTCGGCCGCCGAGATCGACTGCACCTTCGAGGCGGATGGCGGCCCAGACCGTCTGCGCGCCGCGATCCAGCGTATCCGCAACCAGGCCGAACAGGCGGTGCGTGAGGGCCGGTCGGAGCTGTTCCTGACCGACGAGCATGTCTCCGAGGGCCGCGTCGCGATCGCGGGCGTGCTGGCGGCGGCGGCGGTGCACACGCATCTCGTCCGGCGGGGCCTGCGCAGCTATGCGTCGATCAACGTCCGCTCGGCCGAGTGCCTCGACACCCATTATTATGCGGTGCTGATCGGCGTCGGTGCGACCACGGTGAACGCCTATCTGGCCGAGGCTGCGATCGTCGACCGTCATGGCCGTGGGCTGTTCGGCGACCTGACCATCGACCAGTGCCTGACCAACCATCGTACCGCGATCGAGGACGGGCTGCTCAAGATCATGGCCAAAATGGGGATCGCGGTGATCTCCAGCTATCGCGGCGGCTATAATTTCGAGGCGGTCGGCCTGTCGCGCGCGCTGGTCAACGACCTGTTCCCCGGTATGCCCGCCAAGATTTCGGGCGAGGGCTACAACTCGCTCCATTACTCGGCGATGCTGCGCCACGAAGCGGCCTGGGACCAGCATGTCGCGACGCTGCCGATCGGCGGCTTCTATCGCCAGCGCGACGGTGGCGAGACCCATGCCTATTCGGCGCAGCTGATGCACCTGCTCCAGACGGCGGTGGCGACCGACAGCTATTCGACCTATCTGCAATTCGCACGCGGGGTCGGCGACCTGCCGCCGGTCTATTTGCGCGACCTGCTCCAGTTCAACTTCCCGAACGAGGGCGTGCCCGTCGATCAGGTCGAGGCGATCACCGAAATCCGCAAGCGCTTCGTGACGCCGGGCATGTCGCTGGGCGCGCTGTCGCCGGAAGCGCATGAGACGCTAGCGATCGCGATGAACCGGATCGGCGCCAAGGCCGTGTCGGGCGAGGGCGGCGAGGACAAGCTGCGCTATCAGCCCTATGACAATGGCGACAACGCCAACTCGACGATCAAGCAGATCGCGTCGGGTCGTTTCGGCGTGACGGCGGAATATCTGAACGCCTGTGACGAGATCGAGATCAAGGTCGCCCAAGGTGCCAAGCCGGGCGAGGGCGGGCAGCTGCCCGGCTTCAAGGTGACCGAGTTCATCGCCAAGCTGCGCCATGCGACGCCGGGCGTGACGCTGATCTCGCCGCCGCCGCACCACGACATCTACTCGATCGAGGATCTCGCGCAGCTCATCTATGACTGCAAGCAGATCAACCCGCGTGCGCGCGTCTGCGTGAAGCTGGTGTCCTCGGCAGGCATCGGCACGGTCGCGGCGGGCGTGGCCAAGGCCCATGCCGACGTCATCCTGGTGTCGGGCCATGTCGGCGGTACGGGTGCCTCGCCCCAGACCTCGATCAAATATGCCGGCACGCCCTGGGAAATGGGCCTGTCGGAGGTCAACCAGACGCTGACCCTGAACGGTCTGCGCGGGCGCATCCGCCTGCGTGCGGACGGCGGCCTCAAGACCGGGCGCGACATCGTGATCGCGGCGATCCTGGGCGCCGAGGAGTTCGGTATCGGCACGCTCAGCCTCGTCGCGATGGGCTGCATCATGGTGCGCCAGTGCCATAGCAACACCTGCCCGGTCGGCGTCTGCGTGCAGGACGAGCGGCTTCGCGCCAAGTTCACCGGCACGCCGGAAAAGGTCATCAATCTGATGACCTTCATCGCCGAGGAAGTCCGCGACATCCTGGCGCGCCTGGGCGTGCGCTCGCTGGACGAGGTGATCGGGCGGACCGAGTTGCTGCGCCAGGTCAGCCGTGGCGCCGAGCATCTCGACGATCTCGACCTCAACCCGGTGCTGGCCAAGGTCGATGCGACCGATGCCGAGCGGCGGTTCAGCCTGTCGACCTTCCGCAACGAAGTGCCCGACAGCCTGGATGCGCAGATCATCAAGGACGCGGCCGCGGTCTTCTCGCGCGGTGAGAAGATGCAGCTGACCTATTCGGTGCGCAACACGCACCGCGCGGTCGGCACCCGCCTGTCGTCGGAGATCACGCGCAAGTTCGGCATGAGCAAGCTGGCCGACGGGCACGTCACCGTGCGGCTGCGGGGGAGCGCGGGCCAGTCGCTGGGCGCGTTCCTGTGCAAGGGCGTGACGCTGGAAGTGTTCGGCGATGCCAACGACTATGTCGGCAAGGGCCTGTCGGGCGGCACCATCATCGTGCGCCCGGCGGTCAGCTCGCCGCTGGCCAGCCAGAAGAACACGATCATCGGCAACACCGTCCTGTACGGCGCGACCTCCGGCAAGCTGTTCGCGGCGGGCCAGGCGGGCGAGCGCTTCGCGGTCCGCAATTCGGGCGCGACGGTGGTGGTCGAGGGCTGCGGCGCGAATGGCTGCGAATACATGACCGGCGGCACCGCGGTGGTGCTGGGCGAGGTCGGCGCGAACTTCGGTGCGGGCATGACCGGCGGCATGGCGTTCATCTACGACCCCGAGGAACGCTTCCCCCGCCGTGCCAACCCCGAGAATATCGTGTGGCAGCGCATCGCCTCGGCGCATTGGGAAGGTGTTTTGCGTGGCCTGGTCGAGGACCATGCGGCGCGCACCGACAGCAAATGGTCGAAGGGCCTGCTGGAGGACTGGGACCGGGTCGCGGGGCATTTCTGGCAGGTGTGCCCGAAGGAAATGCTGACCCGCTTGGCGCATCCGCTGGACGACTCGGTCGAGGCGGTCGCGGCGGAGTAAGGTGCCCTTTCCTCCCCTGTAAGGGGAGGTGGCAGGTCGAAGACCTGACGGAGGGGTGTCGCGGTTGGTGCGTGAGGGATTTCCTCGCGACCGGCGACACCCCTCCACCAGCTTCGCTGGTCCCCCTCCCCTTGCAGGGGAGGAATTTCTCCTAACCTCCGTTCAGCCTGAGCGAAGTCGAAGGCCAAGGGGCTCCCTTGCCACAGGGATGGGGGAGAGGTTCTGGCGTGGCCTTCGACTGCGATCAGGCTGAACGGAGGGTGGGGCAGCTGGACTTCCGCATGACATCCCCGTCATCCCATGAACCGCCCTCACGGAACCGTTGCGTGACCGTGACGGTTACGCCGCGATGCAGAAAGGGGAGGGGCCAGTGACCATCGACCGCCAGAAAATCGAACGCGGAGGATTCATCCTCTTCCTCGCGCTCATCACCATCGGGTTGATCGCGGTCGTTTCCAGCTTCCTGGTCGCGCTGCTCTGGGCGGCCCTTGCGGCGATCCTGTTCCGGTCGCTGTTCCAGTGGCTGCTCACCAAGACCGGCGGGCGGCGCAATCTGGCGGCCGGGCTGACCATGCTCATCATCACCTTTGCGGTGGTGGTGCCGACCCTGCTGATCGGCAGCATGGTCGTCGACCAGGCCTCCGGCGTCTATCTGAAGATGCGCAGCGGCCAGATCGACTTCGCGCAATATTTCCAGCAGGTGCGCGACGCTTTGCCCCAGCGGCTGCGCCAGGCGATGGACAATTCGGGCATCGGCAGTTTCGAGGGGCTGCAACAGCGCGTCTCGCGCACGCTCAGCAGCAGCGTCAGCCAGATCGCCTCCCAGGCCCTGTCGATCGGCCGCAATGCCTTTGCCTTTGCGCTGGCGTTCGGCGTCGGGCTCTATGTCGCCTTCTTCCTGATCCGTGACGGCGAGCGGCTGGGGCCTGTCTTTGTCCGCGCCTTGCCGCTGGAGCAGGGCGTCGCCGCCCGGCTGGCCGACACCTTCGTCGCGGTGGTGCGCGCGACCATCAAGGGGTCGGTGATCGTCGGGCTGGTGCAGGGCGCGCTGGGGGCGATCACCTTCTGGATCGTCGGCGTGCCCGCCGCGCTGCTCTGGGGCGTGCTGATGGCGATCGCGGCGCTGCTGCCCGCGATCGGCCCGGCGATCATCTGGGGGCCGGTCGCCATCTATCTGCTGGCGACCGGCGCGGTGTGGCAGGGGGCGGTGGTCGTCGCTTCGGGCGTGCTGGTCATCGGTCTTGCCGACAATATCCTGCGCCCTATTCTGGTCGGGCGCGATACCGGCCTGCCCGACTGGATCGTGCTGCTGGCCACGCTGGGCGGGATCGAGCTGCTGGGGCTGAGCGGGATCGTCGTCGGCCCGGTGGTCGCCGCGCTCTTCCTGGCGGGCTGGCGGATCCTGAGCGAGGAGCGCGGCGTCACGCTGCCGCCGGTCGACCCGGCCTGATCCGCCCCTTCGGCCATGCCTGCGCCCCATTATGGGGAGGTGGGGCGCAAAGCCGATTTGCAGTGCAGCAATCGGCTCCCTAAGGTCCGCGCCCGGGCGGGTGGCCGGATCGTGGCCGGGCAGGGGGGAAGCGAATGCGGATGCGATCGGGGACTGGGGCGACGACGATCGCGCTCGCCTTGATGCTGGTCGGGTGCGACAAGGGCGACGGGGTGGTCGCGCGCGCGGCGGGTACGAACGGCGCGACGATCGAGATGCCGGTCCCCGATCCTTCGCCCTCATCCGGCGGCAAGCCCGGCCTGGCCGCCGCATCTCCCCCGGCCGACACGATGCCCGGCGCGATCGCCGCGCATCCGGGGGCGACCCTCGCGACGATCGGCTTTCCGGACGGCGGCGCGGTGCTGAACGGCGCGGCGAAGGCGATGCTCGACCGGCTGGCCAGTGATGCGACGGTCAAGAAGGCCGGCCTGGTCCTGCGGGGCAATTCGGACAGCGAGGGTGATGACGCGGCCAATCGCATCACGTCGCGCAAACGGGCGGAGGCGGTGCGCGACTATCTGGCCCGCAAGGGGCTGTCGCGCGACCGGATGAAGGTCATCGCGCTGGGCGAGACGCGCCCCATTGCCCCCAACGCCAAACCCGACGGCAGCGACGACAAAGCGGGTCGCGCTCGTAACCGCCGGGTGGAGATCGAGTTGCTGCCCGCAGCGTGAGGGCGTGCGTCGAGCGGCGATTGCCGACCCGGCCTTCCCCGTCCTATGGCACGGCCATGGCCAAGGGTGATCGACTGGCGCGGCTCGACGCGCTCCGCGAGGACATGGAACGCGATTATCGCGTGGCACTGATCGCGGCGCTGCGGACGACGGCGGCAGGCAGATGGGGACTGTTCGACCACCGCAAGGACCGGATCGCGCGCGCTGCGGCCCAGCCGATCGTGTCGGCTCTGACCGAGATGGGCGAGGAGATCGACGCGGCCCGCGCCCAGCTGGGCCTGCCGCCATTCGATCTGCATGCCGAATTCCTCGCCTCGCGCGGGCCCGTGGGGCCCGAAGCCGTCGGCGAACCCAAACAGGCGCAGGCCTGGCTGGATCGCCTGGCTGTAACGACGCCCGACGCCTAGGTCGGATCGACATTCGGCCATACCCATCCTTCCCTCGCCCCTCTCTGAGGGGAGAGGGGTGCGCAGACTTAGGCTTTGCAAAAGCAAAGGCTTAGTCGGAGCTGGGTGAGGGGTGGGCGCTCGGGAACCGAGCGCGCGAGCCCTTCGGGCTCGCTCAACCCCTCACCCAAGCTGCGCTAGCCAGTAAACTGGCAAGCTCCGCTAACCCTCTCCCCTGTCCAGGGGCGAGGGAAAGAAAAAGCGTTATGAATGTCGATCGGCCTTACGCCGCCTGCGCCGCGCCCGCAGCGACGGCAGCGATGTCGTCGCCCAGCTGGTCGACCCGCGCCGGGTCGGCGTCCCAGGCGAACATGAAGCGCGCGCCGCCGCCGATGAAGGTATAGAAGCGCCAGCCCCGCGCGCGCAGGCCATCCAGCACCGCCGCCGGGGCGCTCAGGAACACGGCATTCGCTTCGACCGGGAACATCGGTTCGATACCGGGCAGCCCGGCAACCCGCGCCGCCAACGCTCGCGCACAGGCATTGGCGTGGGCCGCGTTGGACAGCCAGGCGCCGCTGTCGAGCATCCCGATCCAGGGCGCGGCCAGATAGCGCATCTTGGACGCCAGCTGCCCCGCCTGTTTGCAGCGATAGTCGAAATCCTGCGCCAGCACGGGGTCGAAGAACAGGATAGCCTCGCCGACCGCCATGCCGTTCTTGGTGCCGCCGAAGCACAGCACGTCGACGCCCGCGCGCCACGTCATGTCGGCGGGCGAGCAGCCCAACGCCGCGCAGGCATTGGCGAAGCGCGCCCCGTCCATGTGCAGGCGCAGGCCCAGCTCGCGGCACACTGCCGACAGTGCGTGGATCTCGGCCAGGCTATAGACCTGGCCCGTCTCGGTCGGCTGGGTGATCGTCACCGCGCGCGGCTTGGGGAAGTGGATGTCCGAGCGGCCCGTAGCCAGCGCACGCACCGCGTCGGGGGTCAGCTTGCCGTCCTCGGTCTGCGCGACGAGCAGCTTGGACCCATTGGAGAAGAATTCGGGCGCGCCGCACTCGTCGGTCTCGACATGGGCGGAGGCCGAGCAGATCACGCTGTGATAGCTCTGGCAGAGCGCCGCCAGCGCCAGCGAGTTGGCCGCCGTGCCATTGAAGGCGAAGAACACCTCGCACTTGGTCTGGAACAGCGTGCGGAAGGCGTCGGCGGCGCGCTCGGTATAGGGGTCCTCGCCATAAGCGGGCACGTAACCGCGATTGGCCTCGTCCATCGCAGCCCAGGCTTCGGGACAGATGCCGGCGTAATTGTCGCTTGCGAACTGCTGGGGTGCGGGCGTTTCCATCACAAATCCTTCGTCCATTCGGGCGAGTCGGATGAGGAAAGTGGCGGTTCGTCCCGTTATTGCCGGTTCGGCCACATCCCCCTCCATGGAGGGGCACCACCTTGCCGGGAGGCAGGTTGGTGCCGGGCAATGGCCCGACTCTTGATGCTGGCGCGGGCGTTAGCGCCCCGTACCGGGATTCGCAAGCGCCGTGACCGCAGTGCACCGACTTTCGGCCCGCAAAGCATTGCGTATCGGCCGTGAAAGGTGGAAGCGTAGGGGACATGACTATCAGGACTTCGCGCCGCGGCAGCAGCGCTCCCACCATCAGCGATGTCGCGCGCGCCGCCGGCGTCTCGTTGATGACCGTATCGCGCGTCATCAATAACGAGGCCAATGTCCGCCCCGCGACCCGCGAAAAGGTCGAGGCGGCGATCGCGCAGCTGAACTATGCCCCCAACCCCGCCGCGCGCAGCCTGGCGGGCGCGGCGCAGATCCGGGTCGGCATGCTCTACAGCAATCCCAGCCAGGGCTTCCTGAGCGAATTCCTGCTCGGCACGCTGGACCAGGCGTCGCGGCTGGACGTGCAGATGGTGGTCGAGAAATGCGAGATCGGCGACCATGAGGTCGAGGTCGCGCGGCATCTGATCAAGGGCGGGATCGACGGCGTCATCCTGCCGCCGCCGCTATGCGAGGCGGGACCCGTGCTGTCGCTGCTGCACGCGGCGGGGGTGCCGACGGTGGTCGTCGCGACCGGTCGTTCGCCCGAGGAGATGCCCGACTCGGCGATGGCGGTGCAGATCGACGACCGCGCCGCTGCCGAGGAAATGACCCGCCACGTCATGACGCTGGGCCATCGCCGCGTCGGCTTCATCTGCGGCAACCCCAATCTGACCGCCAGCGCCCGGCGATATGAGGGATTTCGCGCCGCGCTGGACGCGGTGGGCGTGCCGTTCGACGAGGAACTGGTCGCGCCGGGGCTCTACACCTATCGCTCCGGCCTGGACGCGGCCGAGCGGTTGCTCGACCTGGCCGAGCCGCCGACCGCGATCATCGCGTCGAACGACGACATGGCGGCCGCGACCGTCGCGGTGGCGCATCGCCGGGGGCTGGACGTGCCGAGCGACCTGACCGTGTGCGGCTTCGACGACACGACCCTGTCGACGACCATCTGGCCCGAGCTGACCACCATTCACCAGCCGATCGCCGACATGGCGCGCGCGGCGGTGGAGATGATTGCGACCGTGATCCGCCAGAAGAAGATCGACGCCGCACCCCACCGGAGGCTCGACTATAGCCTGATCCGCCGCCAGTCGGACGCCGCGCCGCGTCGGCGACCGCGCGGGATCTGACGCCATGGTTCGATCCCGCCTTTGGGCACGAACCGCATACGCACCCGCTTGACGGGGCGGTGTTTTAAGATAGCGTTACCATTCAGAGCCGTGCGCATGTGCGCTGGTGACAGGACAGAAACGTGCGGATAGGCGAAGACGCTACCGTGCGGATGAGGAGAGGGCCCGAAGTGACCGATACGACCAGAAATGGGGGCGCGGAAAGCGTCAACCATGGATTCATCGCCGCGATCGTCGTTGTCGCGACCATCGGCGGTTTCATGTTCGGCTATGACTCGGGCGTGATCAACGGCACCCAAAAGGGGCTGGAAGCCGCGTTCGACCTTGGCCGTCTGGGCGTAGGCGTCAATGTCGGCGCGATCCTGGTCGGCTCGGCGATCGGTGCGTTCGGCGCCGGACGGCTGGCCGATGCGATCGGCCGCCGCAACGTCATGATGCTGGCCGCCGGGCTCTTCCTGGTCAGCGCGCTGCTCGCCGGTGCCGCCAGCAGCTCGGCGATCTTCATCCTGGCGCGCATCATCGGCGGCCTGGGCGTCGGCGCGGCCAGCGTCATCTCGCCCGTCTATATCTCCGAAGTGACCCCCGCCTCGATTCGCGGACGGCTGTCGAGCGTGCAGCAGGTGATGATCATCACCGGCCTGACCGGCGCCTTCGTCGCGAATTTCGCGCTGGCCCGCTATGCCGGTGGCTCGACCGCCGAGTTCTGGCTGGGCTTTCCGGCGTGGCGCTGGATGTTCTGGCTTCAGGCGATCCCGGCGGCGATCTATTTCCTGGCGCTCTCGATCATTCCGGAGAGCCCGCGCTTCCTGGTCGCCAAGGGTCGTGAGGCCGATGCGCACATCGTGCTGACCAAGCTGTTCGGCGAGGCCGAGGCGACCCGCAAGGTGGCGGACATCCGCCGCTCGCTGGCCGCCGACCAGCACAAGCCCAAGCTGTCCGACCTGGTCGACAAGACCACCGGCAAGATCCGCCCGATCCTGTGGGCGGGCATCGGCCTGGCCGTGTTCCAGCAGCTGGTCGGCATCAACGTCGTCTTCTATTATGGCGCGACCCTGTGGGAAGCGGTCGGCTTTTCGGAGGATTATGCGCTCCAGACCAACATCCTGTCGGGTGTGTTGTCGATCGGCGCGTGCCTGTTCACCATCGCGACCGTCGACAAGATCGGCCGCAAGCCGCTGCTGCTGATCGGTTCGGCGGGCATGGCGGTGACGCTGGCGATCGTCGCCTATGCCTTTTCGACCGCCGTCACCGGCGCGAACGGGGCGGTCAGCCTGCCCGGCAATAATGGCGTGATCGCGCTGGTTGCGGCGAATCTGTACGTCATCTTCTTCAACGCCAGCTGGGGCCCGGTCATGTGGGTGATGCTGGGCGAGATGTTCCCGAACCAGATCCGCGGCTCGGGCCTGGCGGTGTCGGGTTTTGCGCAGTGGATCGCCAATGCCGCGATCTCGGTCAGCTTCCCCGCGCTGGCGGTGTCGCCGGGGCTGAGCGTGACCTATTTCGGCTATGCCTTCTTTGCGGCGGTGTCGTTCTTCTTCGTCCGCGCGATGGTCAACGAGACGCGGGGGCGCGAGTTGGAGGACATGGCGGGCTGATCATCCCGTCGCTGAGAGCCGACAAGGCCCGCTTCCCACGAGGAGGCGGGCCTTTTTTCTTTGGCTTCCCTCGCCCCGTTCCGCCTGCGCGAAGTCGAAGGCCAAGGGGACATGTTGGCCAAAAGCCCGCGGAGAGGGGCCGGCCTGGCCTTCGACTTCGCTCAGGCGGAACGGAGGTTCGGGGGTGGGGCTTTAACCCCGCCCGGCCTGGATCAGGATCGAGTCCGACGGCAAGAGCTGGTCCATGAAGGGCAGCATCGCCGCGCCGATCGCGGGGGCGTCCTGCGCGCTGCGGGCGGGGCGGATCGCGGGACGGGCGGGCAGTTCGATCCCGGCCAGCGCCATGCTCAACCCCTCGGTCAGTCGGTGGAGCAGCCAGCCGGGCAGGCGCCCGCCGATCAGGATCGCATGGGGATCGAATAGCGTGGTGACCGCGACGATGGGCTGGAGCAGCGACGCGATCGAATCCTCGATCCACCGGTCGATGACCGAACACAGCATCGGGTCGTCGCCATCGCCCAGCGTCTCGGGCGAATCGAGTCGGTAGCCCGCCGCCTTCAGCCGCACCTCCAGCCCCGCCAGCGACACCGTATCCTGCACGATCGCGCCGGGTCGCCCCGCCGTGGGGTCGGGAATCAGCCCGATCTCACCCGACCGGTGATGCGCGCCGCGATGATAGGTGCGGTCGATGACCAGCCCGCCGCCCAGCCCCGCGGTGATCAGCAGGTAGAAGAAGCTAGGGCTGGCAAAGTCATGGTCGTGCTGTGCCTCGCCCAGTGCGGCGGCGGCGGCGTCGTTGTCGCGGTACATCGGCCAGGGCAGCAACGGTGCCAGCAACGTCTCCAGATCGACCCCGACCCAGGCGTCGTAACCCCGTGTCTGGTTGGGGAGCGAGCGGTCGACCCCGTCGGGCATCGCGACGCCGACGCCCAGCACGCGAGCCCGGTCGACCGCCCCCCCGGCCAGCGCCGGTTCCAATGCGTCACCGATAAAGGCGAGCACGTCATCCGGGCTGGGAAAGGCGATCTCGCGCGTGGCACGGGCGCGCACCGCGCCGCTCAGGTCGAGGATCGCGATGGCCAGATGGTCACGGTCGATGGTCAGGCCGATGCCATAGGCGCCGTCCGGGCAGAGCTCGATGCGCAGTGCCGGTTGCCCGCGCCCGCGATGCAGTCGTCCGGCGGTGCGGATCAGCCCCATCTCGATCAGCCGCCCGGTGATGTTGGCGATGGTTGGCGGGGTCAGCCCGGTCTGGTTGGAAATGGCGATCCGCGTCGTTTCGCGGTGCAGGCGGATGACCTGCAGGACGGTGCGCAGATTATAGTCGCCCGCGCGTTCCAGATTGGTGCCGGACAATCCCCGCGACAGGCGCGAGTCGCGCGAATGGGCCTCGACGGCAAGCTCCCGCTCGGGCGGCATGGGCTGCGGCGGTCGCATATGATTCGTCTCCCTAGGGTGGAGCGAATCCCGGATCGCCCGTCTTTTCCTCAGGATCGCCGCGCGGGGCGCGTGAGGTCAAGACCTATTGTAAGACCAAAAGAAAACCGCCCCGGCGATGATGGCCATGCCGGGGCGAAGGGCGCTCAGGCGGGTGTCAGCCGGATGAGGCGCCCCTGCGATTCGCCGCCATCCTCCAGGACATAGATGGCACCGTCGGGGCCCTGTTCGACCTCGCGGATGCGGGCGCCCATATCCCACTGGTCGCCCTTGCTCGCCTCGGTACCGTTCAGGTCGACACGGACCAGCGACTTGCTCGACAGGCCGCCGATGAACGCATCGCCGCGCCATTGCGGGAACAGCGATCCCGAATAGATCATCAGCCCGCCTGGCGAGATGACCGGGTTCCACCAGACCTTGGGCGCTTCATATCCGTCGCCCGCGCGGTGGTCGGGAATGTCGCGGCCGTCATAATGCGATCCGTTGGAGGCGTTGGGCCAGCCATAATTGCGGCCCGGCAGGATCAGATTGACCTCGTCGCCGCCCTTGGGCCCCATTTCCTGCTCCCAGAGATTACCCGAAGCATCGAAGGCGAGGCCGAGCAGGTTGCGATGGCCATAGGACCAGACCGCCGGGTCGAACCCCTGCGCCGCCAGCGGATTGCCGGCGGCGGGCTTGCCGTCCGGGGTCAGGCGAAGGACCTTGCCCAGCGTCGCCTTGGGATCCTGGGCGGGCGTGAATTTCTGTCGCTCGCCTGCCGTGAAGAACAGATATCGGCCATCGGGGGAGAAGGCGATGCGGCCCGAATAATGGCCGTCGCCGGTGACGGCGGGGCTCGCGCCCCAGAGCGTCTCGATGCCCGTCAGCTGGGCCGTACCGTTCGCCTCCTGCAGGCGACCGCGCGCCAGCACGACATGTTTGCCGCCATCGGTCGCGGCCGAATAGCTGAAATAGACGCGGCCCGACTGCGCGAAGTCGGGGGCAAGGACCACGTCCATCAATCCGCCCTGGCCCGCCGAATCGACCGCGATCCGCGCGATCGTCTGGCGCTGTTGCCCGTCCGCGCTGACCAGCAGCATCCGCCCGTCCTTCTCCGTGACCAGCATCCGTCGGTCGGGCAGGAAGGTCATCGCCCAGGGTGCATCGAAATCGGCGATCACGGTGCGTCCAAAGGGCTGGCCGTCGACCACCGTCGCGGGCGGCGTGGCGGTGGCGGACGGCGAGGGGGACGGCGTGCCCCCGGGCGTCACGGCCACGGGAGGCGTGCCCCCGGCCTCATCGGGCACGGGCCCGTTGCCCGAACAGGCGAGAAGGGCCACCGGCAGGGCGGCAAACAACGGCAGTTTCATGATCAACTCTCCCGGTGGGCCCCTGACCGGCCCGATGGGCCGCCAACGCTTCGACAGGGACGCTTGTTTCGTCAGCGCTTCACGTGTATAGACTGCGGCATTCTCTTACATCGTCGGGTGAAAGAGGCTGCGGGACGGGTTCCGCGGCGGCGCACCGGCACATCTGGAGCTTTCATGGCGGACATCGCCCTTCTGACGCAACTCATCGAACCCGAGGCGAAAGCGCTCGGCTTCGAGCTCGTGCGCGTGAAGATGTATGGCGGCACGTCGGACCCCACGCTGCAGGTGATGGCCGAGCGTCCCGACACGCGCCAGCTCAACATCGACGACTGCGCCGACCTGTCGCGCCGCATCTCGGACGTGATGGACGCGCTGGAGGAGCAGGGCCGCGATCCGATCGACCATGCGTACCGGCTGGAGGTCTCCTCGCCCGGTATCGACCGCCCGCTGACCCGGCTGAAGGATTTCGCCGACTGGTCGGGGCATGAGGCGCGGATCACGCTCGCCGAGAAGCTGAACGGCCGCAAGCAGTTCAAGGGTGATCTGGCCGGGGTCGAGGGCGACACCGTTATCATCGTCGACGGGGAAGAGGTTCGCCACGAACTGCCCTTCGCCGCCATTGAGGACGCCAAGCTCGTCATGACCGACCGGCTGATCGCCGCGACGGTGCCGCTGTCCTTCGAGGGCGCGGAAGAGGTTTATTATCAGGACGCGCCCGAACAGGACGGCGCCACCACGGAAGGACGGCACTGATGGCTACCGCCATTTCCGCCAACAAGGCGGAACTGATCGCGATCGCGAATGCGGTCGCCTCGGAAAAGATGATCGACAAGGGCATCGTCATCGAGGCGATGGAGGACGCGATCCAGCGCGCCGCCCGTGCCCGCTACGGTGCCGAGAACGACATTCGCGCCAAGCTCGATCCGAACTCGGGCGACCTGCGCCTGTGGCGCGTCGTCGAGGTGGTCGAGCAGGTCGATGACTATTATAAGCAGATCGACCTGAAGGGGGCCGAGAAGCTGCAAAAGGGTGCCGCGATCGGCGACTTCATCGTCGATCCGCTGCCCCCGATCGAATTCGGTCGCATCGCGGCGCAGGCGGCCAAGCAGGTCATCTTCCAGAAGGTCCGCGACGCCGAGCGCGACCGTCAGTATGATGAGTTCAAGGACCGCCAGGGCGAGATCATCACCGGCGTCGTCAAGCGCGTCGAGTTCGGCCACATCGTCGTCGATCTGGGCCGCGCCGAGGGCGTGATCCGTCGCGACCAGCAGATCCCGCGCGAAGTCGTCCGCGTGAACGACCGCATCCGCTCGCTGATCCTGAACGTGCGTCGCGAGAATCGCGGGCCGCAGATCTTCCTGTCCCGTGCGCATCCGGACTTCATGAAGAAGCTGTTCGCGCAGGAAGTGCCCGAAATCTATGACGGCATCATCGAGATCAAGGCCGCCGCGCGCGATCCGGGCAGCCGCGCCAAGATCGGCGTGATTTCGCACGACTCGAGCATCGACCCGGTTGGCGCCTGCGTCGGCATGAAGGGCAGCCGCGTGCAGGCCGTCGTGCAGGAAATGCAGGGCGAGAAGATCGACATCATCCCCTGGTCGCCCGACACCGCAACCTTCGTGGTCAACGCGCTTCAGCCCGCGAACGTCAGCCGCGTCGTGATCGACGAGGAAGAGGACCGGATCGAGGTCGTCGTTCCCGACGATCAGCTGTCGCTCGCCATCGGCCGTCGCGGCCAGAATGTCCGCCTCGCCAGCCAGCTGACCGCCAAGGCGATCGACATTCTGACCGAGGCCGATGCCTCCGAGAAGCGTCAGAAGGAGTTCGTGGCGAACTCCGAGCTGTTCCAGAACGAACTGGACGTGGACGAGACGCTGGCCCAGCTGCTGGTCGCCGAAGGCTTCGGCGCGCTGGAAGAGGTCGCCTATGTCGAGCTCGACGAGCTGGCCGCGATCGAAGGCTTCGACGAGGACCTGGCGCAGGAGCTGCAGAGCCGGGCGCAGGAAGCGCTCGACCGCCGCGAGCAGGCTGCGCGTGATGAACGTCGTGCGCTGGGCGTCGAGGACGCGCTGGCCGAGATGCCTTACCTGACCGAGGCGATGCTGGTCACGCTGGGCAAGGCGGGCATCAAGACGCTCGACGATCTCGCCGACCTCGCGACCGACGAACTGGTCGAGAAGAAGCGTACCGAGCCGCGTCGTCGTGGCGACGATACCCCGCGCGCCGCGCCGAAGGGCGGCATCCTCGCCGAGTACGGCCTGAGCGACGAGCAGGGCAACGAGATCATCATGGCCGCGCGCGCCCACTGGTTCACCGATGAGGAAGAGCCCGTTGCCGAGGCGGCCGAAGCGGAGGGCGACGAAGCCTGATGCCGTTCGTCTCGATCCGTCTGGCGGGCACCGCCTCCAAGCAGCAAAAGGCCGAGATCGTCGCCGACGTGACTCGTTCGCTGGTGGAGCGGCTGGGCAAGAACCCGGCCGCCGTCCAGATCGTGATCGAGGAGGTCTCTCCTGAAAATTACGGCGCGGGCGGTCAGCTGATCGCCGACCGTGATGCGCCCACTAGCCCCCGGGGAGACGCACATGCGGAACCGGGACAATGAGCGCGCTGGCGTAAACGATACTCCGGCCTCCAAGGGCCGGAGCCCCCGCAATGCCGCGAAGGCCGCCCGCGACTCGATCGACGGGCCGGTCCGCCGCTGCATCCTGTCGGGCGAGCATGACGCACGGCCGCACCTGATCCGTCTGGCGCTGGCGCCCGACGGTCGGGTGCTGCCCGATGTTCGGGCGAAAGCGCCGGGGCGGGGCGGCTGGATCGCCGTGACCCGTGCCGAGCTTGAGGCGGCCATCGCCAAGGGCAAGTTGAAGGGGGCACTGGCGCGCGCGTTCAAGACGGGCGAGTTCACCATCCCGGACGACCTGCCCGCGCTGATCACCGCCGCGCTGGAGCGCAACGCGCTCGACCGGCTGGGACTCGAGTCGCGTTCGGGGATGCTGTTGACCGGATCGGACAAGATCGCGACGGCGGCGCGCTCGGGGCAATTGCACGCGCTCTATCATGCGGCGGATGCGGGCGAGGATGGCTGTCGCAAGCTGGCGCAGGCGTGGCGCGTGGGATCGGGGCGTGAAGGTTCCGATCTCAAGGGGTTGGCACTGCCCGCCACACGCCCCATATTGTCAATGGCGTTGGGCCGCGAAAATGTGGTACACATCGGCCTGACAGATCGTAACGCGGCAAAGCGGGTGAGCGAAGCGCTCGACCGCTGGCTGCATTTTATCGGACCCGACCCTGTGG
The DNA here is from genome assembly GCF_913062585.1 of uncultured Sphingomonas sp. Classification (GTDB taxonomy): domain Bacteria; phylum Pseudomonadota; class Alphaproteobacteria; order Sphingomonadales; family Sphingomonadaceae; genus Sphingomonas. The sequence goes on from NZ_CAJXWX010000014.1 coordinate 26,191, forward strand.
CAACGCCTTGCGAAACGGCCTCGCAAGGCGCATCGGCGTCCGACCTTACTGGTGACCGACCGGCCGTGACCGTACACGAGGATTTTGAGTGAGCGAGACCGACAACGACAAGCCGAAACTCGGAATGCGCCAGCCCCTGGGGCTGAAGCGCACGGTCGAGACCGGCAAGGTGAAGCAGAGCTTCAGCCACGGCCGCTCGAACACCGTGATCGTCGAGACGAAGCGCCGTCGCGTCCTGGGCCCGCAGGGTGGAGCGCCCGAGGCGGCTGCCCCTGCGCCGACCCCGGCACCGGTGGCCGCGCCTGCGCCCGCACCGGTCGCCCCGCCGCGCCCGGTTCCGTCGAACGAGACGGCGCAGGAGCGTCAGGCCCGTCTGCTGCGCGAGGCCGAGGAGCAGCGCCTGGCGATGCAGGAAGAGATGCGTCGCCGCGAGGACGCCGAGCGTCAGCAGCGCGCCGAGGAAGAGCGTGCCCGTGCCGAGGAACGCGCCCGCGCCGAGGCGGAAGCCGCCAAGGCGCCTGCGCCCGCTCCGGAGCCGACTCCGGCCCCTGCGCCCGAGCCCGTCGCCGAAGTGCCGGTCGAAACCCCGGTACAGCCGGTGGAGGCCGCGCCGACCATCTCGGTCCAGGCGCGTCCCTTCCGCCCGGTCGAGCGTCCGGTGATCCCGGCGCCCGAGCCCAAGGTCGAGGAACCGAAGGTCGCGGTATCCGCACCGGCACCGGCACCGGCGCCCGCCCCCGCGCCGGTTGCGGCAAAGCCCGCGCCTGCGCCCGCTCCGGTCCCTGCGCCCGTGGTGCAGACCCCGCCGGTCCTGGGTCGCGATCCGTCGATGCCCGCGCCGCGCCGCTTCTCGCCGGTGCAGCGTCCCGAAATCCCGAAGCCCGCGCCCAAGCCCGCGCCTGCTCCGGCCGCCGCGGCGGCTCCGGCGGCGCAGCCGGCCAGCAACACCGCTTCGGCCCCGTCGGGCGGCGCGCCGCGTGCCATGCCCGCAGGCCAGCCGACTCCGCGCAATGCGCCACCCAGCCGTCCGCAGCAGCGTGATCGCAAGGGTGACGAGCGTCGCGGCGGCAAGCTGACCGTCACGCGCGCTCTGAACGAGGACGGCGCCCGCGCCCGCTCGCTCGCTGCGCTGAAGCGTGCCCGCGAAAAGGAAAAGCGTGGCTTTGGCGGCCCGCGTGAGCCGCAGGTCAAGCAGGTCCGCGACGTGCAGGTGCCGGAAGCGATCACCGTCCAGGAACTGGCCAACCGCATGGCCGAAAAGGGCGCGGACCTGGTCAAGGCGCTGTTCAAGATGGGCATGCCCGTCACGATGACGCAGACCATCGACCAGGACACGGCCGAGCTGCTGGTGACCGAATTCGGTCACAACATCGTCCGCGTCTCGGACAGCGACATCGATCTGGCGCTCGACACCAGCGAGGATGCGGCGGAATCGCTGCGCCCACGCCCGCCGGTCGTGACGATCATGGGCCATGTCGACCATGGCAAGACTTCGCTGCTCGACGCGCTGCGCGGCACCGACGTGGTGCGTGGCGAGGCCGGTGGCATCACCCAGCATATCGGCGCCTATCAGGTCACGCTGAAGGACAAGTCGAAGATTACCTTCCTCGACACGCCGGGCCACGAGGCCTTTACCCAGATGCGTGCCCGTGGTGCCGACGTCACGGATATCGTGGTGCTGGTGGTCGCGGCCGATGACGGGCTGATGCCGCAGACGATCGAGGCGATCAACCACACCAAGGCGGCGGGCAAGCCGATGATCGTGGCGATCAACAAGATCGACAAGCACGACGCCAATGCCCAGCGCGTCCGCGAGCGCCTGCTCGAGCATGACGTGCAGGTCGAGGACATGGGCGGTGAAACCCAGGACGTCGAAGTCTCGGCGCTCAAGAAGATCGGTCTGGATACGCTGATCGAGAAGATCCAGCTTCAGGCCGAACTGCTCGAACTGTCCGCCAACCCCGACCGTCCTGCCGAAGGCAGCGTGGTCGAGGCCAAGCTCGACAAGGGCCGTGGTCCGGTCGCGACCGTGCTCGTCACGCGCGGCACGCTGAAGGTCGGCGACGTGTTCGTCGTCGGCGCGGAAAGCGGGAAGGTCCGCGCGCTGGTCGACGACAAGGGCCGTCAGGTGAAGGAAGCGGGTCCGGCGATGCCGGTCGAGGTTCTCGGCCTGTCGGGCGTACCCCAGGCGGGCGACCTGTTGCAGGTCGTCGAGAACGAGGCGCGCGCTCGTGAAGTCGCCGAGTATCGCCAGAGCGTTGTGCTCCAGAAGCGCACCACCTCGGCCCCGGCCAGCCTGGAGTCGATGTTCTCGGCACTGAAGGCGAACCAGGCCAAGGAATATCCGCTGGTCGTGAAGGCGGATACGCAGGGCACGGTCGAGGCGATCGTGGCGTCGATTACCAAGATCCAGTCGGATCTGATCAAGGCGCGCATCCTGCACTCGGGCGTCGGTGGTATCACCGAGTCGGACGTGACGCTGGCGGCGGCTTCGGGCGCGCCGATCATCGGCTTCAACGTCCGTGCCAATGCCAAGGCGCGCGAGATCGCCGAGCGGAACAAGGTGGCGTTGAAGTACTACGACGTCATCTACGACCTGATCGACGAGATCCGGGCGGGCATGGCCGGTGAGCTGGGCCCCGAGGCGTTCGAAACGGTCGTCGGCCGCGCCGAAATCCGCGAGGTCTTCTCGGCGGGCAAGATCGGCAAGGCCGCCGGTCTGCTGGTCACCGAGGGTGTCATCCGCAAGGCGCTGAAGGCCCGCATCACGCGCAACGACGTCATTATCTACCAGGGCGAGATCAACTCGCTCCGCCGGTTCAAGGACGATGTCGCCGAGGTTCGCGCCGGTCTGGAGTGCGGTGTGACGTTCACGCAGAACTTCACCGACATCAAGCCGGGCGACTATCTCGAAACCTTCGAGGTCGAACTGCGCGAGCGTTCGCTCTGATGATCGCGGGGCGGCAGGACAGGTCCTGCCGCCCACGCTTCATGCCGGAATGAATCGCGGTCGCCCGTCCGGCGGCCGCGATTTTCGTTTGAGAAGAAACATATGGTCCAGTCCAAAAACCCCGCCGAACCCTCGGTCCGCCTGCTGCGCGTGGGCGAGCAGGTCCGTCACATCCTGTCTGAAATCCTCGCGCGCGGCGACGTGCATGACGATACGCTGGCCAAGCACATGGTCAGCGTGACCGAGGTGCGCATGTCCCCCGACCTGCGCCACGCGACCGTCTTCGTGAAGCCGCTGCTGGGCAAGGACGAGGAGGTGGTGATCAAGGCGCTGCGCACCAACACCGCCTATTTGCAGCGCGAGGTCGCGCACCGGGTAAAGATGAAATATGCCGCAAAGCTGAAATTCCTGGCGGACGAGAGCTTCGACGAGGGCAGCCATATCGACTCGCTGCTCCGCTCGCCCAAGGTGTCGCAGGATCTGGAAGAGGATGCAGGGGAGGCGTGATCGCTTTCCGGCCCGGAATTGTGACTTTGGCCTATCCCTACCTCCGTTCAGCCTGAGCGAAGTCGAAGGCCAAGGGAAAAGGTTCGCGCAGAGGCGCGGAGTGCGCAGAGAAGAAGCACCCCACGTTTAAACGTCGCCCCACCCCGGCGAAGGCCGGGGCCCAGTCTCCCTGTCGTAGATGGCGCGCTGCGCCGAGGGAGGCAATCGCTCTGCGCCTCCGCCTGTCCATAGCAACTGGACCCCGGCCTTCGCCGGAGTGGGGCACTGGGGGGATTCGGAGAAAGCTCCTCTGCGTCCTCTGCGCCTCTGCGCGAACCAAGATTGGACCGAAACCCTTCACCGTCGAGTACGCTAAGGCCGAACGGCCATTGGGGCCGGCTCTATTCCCGCCCAGGCACCAGATCGGCGTCGATCATGATCGTCACCTGTCGCCCGACGATCAGCGGATAGGCGGCCATCCCGAAGTCCCGCCGGTCGATCCGCGTAGATGCCGCGATATGCACCGGCTCCCGCCCCGTCATCGCGGCGAAGTCGCGCGAAAAGTCGACGGCCAGCGTCGCGGGGCGGGTCACGCCGCGCGCCGCGATGGTCCCCGACACTTGCGCGCTGTGCGGTCCGGTGCGAGTCATGGTCGCGCCGTGAAAGATCACCTGCGGATAGCGATCGACATCGAAGAAATCGGGCCCGCGCAGCCGCGAGCGGGTCAGCGAATCCCCCGCCTCCAGCGCCTGGGCGTCGATCCGCACGTCGAGCGTCACGCCTTGCGCATCCCGCTCGGACAGCGAGACTCGCCCGTCCAGCCTGGGGAAAAGCGCCGTCTTGCTGCCCAGGCCGAAAAACCCGACCTTCGCCTGCACCCGCGCACGGGTCGGGTCGATATGATAGGCGATGCCGCCGGTCGGCGCGGCACTGGTCGTCAGCAGCGCCGCCGCCATGGCCATACGCATCGCCCTGTTCATCCTTGATTCGCCCCGCTCGAAAAACGGGCCGCCTTCCGATAAGGGCGGCCTATGGCCAAGCTCTATTTCTACTATGCCAGCATGAATGCCGGGAAATCGACCATGCTGTTGCAGGCCGATTTCAACTATCGCGAGCGGGGGATGAACACGATGCTGTTCACCGCCGCGATCGATGACCGTTTTGCGTATGGCACGATCGCCTCGCGCATCGGCCTATCGCAGCCCGCGACGCCCTTTCAGGCGACGACCGATCTGGAGGCCTGCGCGCTCGAGCGGCATGGCCGGACGCCGCTGGCCTGTATCCTGGTCGACGAGGCGCAGTTCCTGACGCCGGATCAGGTGGACCAGCTGGCGCGGCTGGCGGACCGACACCGCATCCCGGTGCTGTGCTACGGTCTGCGCACCGATTTCAAGGGGCAGCTCTTCCCCGGTTCCGCGCGACTGCTGGCGCTGGCCGATGCGCTCAGCGAGATCAAGTCGGTGTGCGTTTGCGGCGCCAAGGCGACGATGAACCTGCGCGTCGACGGCGAAGGCCGCGCGATCGCCGAGGGCGCGCAAACCGAGATTGGCGGCAACGACCGTTATGTCGCGCTGTGCCGCCGCCATTTCGGCGAGGCGCTGGCAGGCGCGCCGGTGCTTGAGGGGATGGCGAAGCCCGACTAACGCCGTCCGATGCATGGATGGATCATTCTCGACAAGCCGCTGGGGCTCGGCTCGACGCAAGGGGTGAGCGCGGTCAAGCGCGTGCTGCGCCAGGGCGGCTATGGCAAGGGCATCAAGGTCGGCCATGGCGGCACGCTCGATCCGCTGGCGACCGGCGTGTTGCCGATCGCGGTGGGCGAGGCGACGAAGCTGGCCGGGCGGATGCTCGACAGCGACAAGGTGTATGATTTCACCATCCGTTTCGGCGAACAGACGTCGACGCTGGATGCGGAGGGCGAGGTAGTGGCGACCAGCGACGTGCGCCCCACGCGCGACGCGCTGGAGGCGGTGCTGCCGCGTTTCACCGGGCCGATCGACCAGGTGCCGCCCGCCTATTCGGCGCTGAAGATCGACGGCGAGCGCGCCTATGACCTGGCGCGCGCCGGGGAAGAAGTGGTGCTGGCGAGTCGCGCCGTGACGATTCATTCGCTCCAATCCTCCCCGGAACGGGGAGGGGGACCGTTCGCGCCAGCGAATGGTGGAGGGGGGAAGCCTCTAGGTGATTCCGTGGAGGAAGCCCCCCTCCACCATCCTTCGGATGGTCCCCCTCCCCGTGCCGGGGAGGAATTGTTTGAAATCACCCTCACCGCGCATGTCTCGAAGGGCACCTATATCCGCTCCCTCGCCCGCGACATCGCCCTCGCGCTGGGCACGGTCGGCCATGTCACCATGCTCCGCCGGATCAAGGCCGGACCCTTCACAATCGCCCCGGCAATAACGCTGGACAAATTGAACGAAATGGGGCAGGCGCGCACCCTTGAACAGATACTCCTGCCGCTGAGGGCGGGGCTGGACGACATCCCGGCTCTTGCTCTCGACCCCGACCAGGCAGGGGCGCTCCGTCAGGGGCGTGTGCTGGCCGGGATTGCCGTGGACGATGGCCAATATTTCGCGATGCTGGGTGCGAACCCGGTGGCGCTGGTAGAGGCGCTGGACGGAAACGTCCGGGTCGTGCGCGGCTTCAACCTCGATTGAAGAAAGGATCACGATGTCGATCACCGCTGAACGCCGCCAGGAAATCATCAAGGATCATGCCCGCGCCGAGGGTGACACGGGTTCGCCCGAAGTCCAGGTCGCGATCCTGACCCAGCGTATTCAGAACCTGACCGAGCACTTCAAGACGCACGCGAAGGACAATCATTCGCGCCGCGGTCTGCTGATGCTGGTCAACAAGCGCCGCTCGCTGCTCGACTATCTGCGTCACAAGGATGGCGACCGCTATCTGGCGCTGATCGCCAAGCTCGGCCTCCGCAAGTAAGAGCGGGGCGCTAAGCCACCCAAAAAGGGCACTCCCATCGGGGGGTGCCCTTTTTTTATCGGCTGGTGTATGAAGCACCGGGCCGACCGGATGCCGCAAAGGCGCATCCCCAAAGCCTCATGTCATCAAACCCGGTACAAAGGCCGGGTAGAGCAATCGGAAGGGCGGCAATTCGGCCGACCTCCAGAGCCAATTTTGGCTCAACCCATAGGCCCCGGCGGGATAGGCCCGTCGGAGTGAAGGATATTCCATGTTCAATACCAAGAAAGTGGCCATCGAGTGGGGCGGCAAGACGCTGACCCTCGAAACCGGCAAGGTGGCCCGTCAGGCCGACGGCGCGGTGATCGCGACGCTCGGCGAGACGGTGGTGCTGTGCGCCGTGACGGCCGCGAAGACCGTGAAGGAAGGCCAGGACTTCTTCCCGCTCACCGTTCACTATCAGGAGAAGTTCTCGTCGGCGGGCCGCATCCCCGGCGGTTTCTTCAAGCGCGAGCGCGGTGCGACCGAGCGTGAGACGCTGATCAGCCGCCTGATCGACCGTCCGATCCGCCCGCTGTTCCCCGAAGGTTTCTACAACGAGATCAACTGCATCTGTCAGGTGCTCTCCTATGACGGCGAGAACGAGCCCGACATCCTGGCGCTGGTCGCCGCGTCGGCCGCGCTCACCATCTCGGGCGTGCCCTTCATGGGCCCGATCGGCGCCGCGCGCGTCGGTTATGTCGATGGCGAGTATCAGCTGAACCCGACCGACGCCGAGGCGCTGGCCGGTGACCTGGACCTGGTCGTCGCCGCCACCCACAATGCGGTGATGATGGTCGAGTCGGAAGCCAAGGAGCTGTCCGAGGAAGTGATGCTGGGCGCGGTCATGTTCGCGCACAAGGCATCGCAGCAGATCATCGACGCGATCATCGACCTGGCCGAGCAGGCCGCCAAGGATCCGTGGGAGCTGAAGGTCGGCGACGACCAGAAGACCGTGAAGGCCGAGCTGAAGAAGCTGGTCGGCAAGGACATCACCGCCGCCTATAAGCTGACCGACAAGCAGGCGCGCCAGACCGCGCTGGGCGAGGCCCGCGCCAAGGCGAAGGCCGCCATGGCCGAGCGCACCCCGCAGGAGCAGCTGGTCGCCGCCAAGCTGGTCAAGAAGCTGGAAGCCGAGATCGTCCGCACCGCGATCCTGAAGGACGGCCGCCGTATCGACGGTCGCTCGACCACGCAGATCCGTCCGATCGAGGCCGAAGTCCACTTCCTGCCGCGTTCGCACGGCTCGGCGCTGTTCACGCGCGGCGAGACCCAGACGATCGCGACCACCACGCTGGGCACCCGCGACGCCGAGCAGATGATCGACGGCCTGAACGGCCTGTCGTACCAGCACTTCATGCTGCACTATAACTTCCCGCCCTATTCGGTCGGCGAAGTGGGCCGCTTCGGCGCGCCGGGCCGTCGCGAGATCGGCCATGGCAAGCTGGCCTGGCGTGCGTTGCACCCGGTGCTGCCGACCAAGGAAGAATTCCCCTACACCATCCGCGTGACCAGCGACATCACCGAGTCGAACGGCTCGTCGTCGATGGCCACCGTCTGCGGCGGCTCGCTGTCGCTGATGGATGCGGGCGTTCCGCTGAAGCGTCCGGTCTCGGGCATCGCCATGGGCCTGATCCTGGAAGGCAAGGACTTCGCCGTCCTGTCCGACATCCTGGGTGACGAGGATCACCTGGGCGACATGGACTTCAAGGTGGCGGGCACCTCCGAGGGCATCACCTCGCTCCAGATGGACATCAAGATCGCCGGTATCACCGAGGAGATCATGAAGGTCGCGCTGGCACAGGCCAAGGAAGGCCGTGCGCACATCCTGGGCGAGATGAACAAGGCGCTGTCGTCGACCCGCACCGAGCTGTCGGCCCACGCGCCGCGCATCGAGACGATGACGATCGACAAGTCGAAGATCCGCGACGTGATCGGCACCGGCGGCAAGGTGATCCGCGAGATCGTCGCCACCACCGGCGCCAAGGTCGACATCGACGACGAGGGCGTGATCAAGATCAGCTCGTCGGATGGTTCGCAGATCGAAGCCGCGATGAACTGGATCAAGGGCATCGTCGAAGAGGCCGAGGTCGGCAAGATCTACAACGGCAAGGTCGTCAACCTGGTCGATTTCGGTGCGTTCGTGAACTTCATGGGCGGCAAGGACGGTCTGGTCCACGTCTCGGAGATCAAGAACGAGCGCGTCGAGAAGGTCTCGGACGTCCTGAGCGAAGGCCAGGAAGTGAAGGTCAAGGTCCTCGAGATCGACCCGCGCGGCAAGGTTCGCCTGTCGATGCGCGTCGTTGACCAGGAAACCGGCGCCGAGCTGGAGGACAATCGTCCGGCGCGCGAACCGCGCGAACCGCGCGGCGACCGTGGCCCGCGCGGCGACCGTGAAGGCGGTCGCGGTCCGCGCCGTGACGGTGGCGACCGTGGTGGTGAACGCGGCGGCGAAGGCCGCAGCGGCCCGCGCCGCGACCGTGGCGACCGTCCCCGTCGCGAAGGCGGCGAGCAGGGGAATCCGGAATTCGCACCGGCCTTCCTGACCGGCGATCGCGACTGATCCTTTGCCGTGAGGTAGGAGAAGGGCTCGGGGGAAACCCCGGGCCCTTTTTCGTTTGGGGGATGCCCCTCCACCCCCCGGCTGCGCCGGGCGGTCCCCCTCCCCATCGGGGATGGGGAGGATTTGGAGAACCCATTCCTCCCCAAGCTATGCTTGGGGAGGGGGACCACCGCGCAGCGGTGGTGGAGGGGCGGGACCTTCCCGTGGCTCCTTCGGCTGCCTGCCAAGCCGGGCTCAGGACAGGCTTTGACTTCGCTCAGGCTGAACGGAGGGTGGGAATAGACTTGGCTCCAAAACCCCGTTCAGCCTGAGCGAAGTCGAAGGCCAAGCCCCATTCTCACCCCGAATGCGCGTCCATCCACTGCACGATCGCGCCCACCACCTTGTCCTCGATCCCGTAATAGCCATGCGGGGTCAGCGAGCCGCAGTCATTGTCCGACCGCGTCACCCCGCCCGACACGGTCAGCACCTTCACGTCCGGGCTGTGCGTCATCGCGGCGGCGATCCGCGGCGCATTGTCGGGCGGCGCGACCTTGCAGGCGTCGTCCCGATTGGCGACGACCAGCGCGGGCACGCTGACGCCGCTCGGATCGGCATCGAACACCGTCTCATGGCTGCCCCCCAGTACCGACACCGACTCGGTCAGCACGACGCCCGCGATACGCCCCGGCGCGGCGTGCGCAGCGCCGTTCATCGCCGCGATCGACCCCTGGCTGGTGCCCAGCAGGAAGACCGGTCCCACCCCCTGGCGATGGGCCAGCGTGACCATGCGGTCGATCATCTGGGCATAAGCGGGCGCACTGCGCAGGCCGCGCTGGTTGGTGCCGCCGATCGCATCGGGGATCACCACGCCATAGCCCTTCGCCGCCCAGAGCGTGCGGGTGCGCACGGTGAAATTGTCGCCATGCGCGATGCTACCGTCGCGCCCGATCCCGACCTCACCCGATCCGCCGGGCAGCATCACGATCATGCCGTGCGCGCCAGGGGGCACCGACACGAGCGCGCGCTGGGGCTGACCGCCGGATGGGGTCAGGTCGACCACCACGTCATGCGCCGGCTGCGCGGCGATCGCGGTTGCGGCCAGAAGAGTAAGGAGCGTCATCATCATGTCCCTCGAAGCGGTTCCCCCTTATCGACGGTCCTGGCTGAACACGGGCCGAAGATGGACAGGGCGAGCGGTGCCATCCTAAGCTGTACCCGGAAACCGACAAGATACGGGCAGGGGGACAGCGGGCCGCCGTGATCGAGACACTGGCCATATCCGGATACCGCTCGCTGCGGGACCTAGTCGTGCCGCTGGGGCCGCTGACCGTCGTCACGGGGGCCAATGGCAGCGGCAAGTCGAGCCTCTACCGGGCGCTCCGCCTGTTGTCCGATGTCGCGCAGGGGCGGGTGATCGCCTCGCTGGCGAGCGAAGGCGGATTGTCCTCCACCCTATGGGCAGGGCCGGAGAAGTTCAGCCGGGCGATGAAGAGCGGCGATATGCCGGTGCAGGGCACGCGGCGCGACGGACCGGTCAGCCTGAAGCTCGGCTTTTCCTCCGCCGATCATGGCTATGCGATCGACCTGGGCCTGCCGATTCCCGGCAATTCGCGCTTCGACCATGACCCGGAGATCAAGTTGGAGGCGCTGTGGATGGGTCCGGCGATCGGCCGGTCCAACCTGCTTGCCGAGCGGCGGGGCGATTTCGTGCGCTTACGCGACGCCGATAGCGGCAGCTGGCGCGACGGGGCGCGGTCGATCCCGGCGGTCGACTCGATGGTGACTCACTGCGCCGACAGTCGCGACGGCCTGGAACTGCTGCAATTGCGCGAGCGGATGCGCGGGTGGCGCTTCTATGACGATCTGCGTACCGATCGCGACGCGCCCGCCCGCCGGGCGCAGGTGGGGACTTTCACGCCGGTTCTATCGGGCGACGGTGCCGATATCGGCGCGGCGATCCAGACCATCTTCGAGATCGGCGAGCGTGAGGCGCTGGCCGATACCATCGCCGACGCCTTTGACGGCGCGACGCTCCAGGTCGGCGAGCGGTTCGAGGTGGAGATGCGCCAGCACGGCCTGTTGCGGCCGCTGTCCGTGACCGAGCTGTCCGACGGCACGCTGCGCTACATATTGCTTGCCGCGGCGCTCCTCTCCCCGCGCCCGCCCGAGCTGATGATCCTCAACGAGCCGGAGGCAAGCCTGCATCCCGATCTGCTCGGCCCCCTGGCGCGGTTGATCGTCAAGGCCTCGGCGCGGTGCCAGATCATCCTGGTGTCGCACGCCGCTCCGCTGGTCGAAGCGCTCGAGCGGAGCCCGGACGCGCGAAGCCTCCGCCTGCACAAGGAACTGGGCGAGACGCTGGTCGAGGATGTCGAACGCCCGCGCTGGACCTGGCCATCGCGATAGGGCGTCAGCCTAAGTCCTTGGCCCCCTCATGCGCGCTATAGCCCAGCCGCGCATGGCCCTGCACCGGCCCCACCACATCGGCGACGAGGTAGAGCGGCCGCCGCTTCGATTCGATGTAGAGCCGCCCCAGATATTCGCCGATCATGCCCAGCACGAACATCTGCACCGCGCCCAGGATCACGGTGACGAGCATGGTCGAGGTCCAGCCCTGCACCGCCGTGCCGGTCAGCCAGCCGATCGCGATATAGACGATCAACAACAGCGAGGCGGCCGTCAGCGCCAGGCCGATATGGCTGGCCCAGCGCAAGGGCGCGGTCGAAAACCCCGTCACCGCGTCGAAGGCGAGCGCGATCATCTTGCCCAGCGGATAATGGGTCTCGCCCGCATGGCGCTCGGCGCGATCATAGGGGAAGGGGACCTGGCGGAAGCCGACCCAGGCGACCATGCCGCGAATGAAGCGCGCCTGTTCGGGCAAGGACTGCAGGGCGTCAAGCGCGCGGCGGCTCATCAGGCGAAAATCGCCGGTGTCGAGCGGGATCGGCGTGTCGGTCAGCCGGTCGAGCATCCGGTAGAAGACCGCCGCCGTCGCCTTCTTGAACAGCGTCTCGCCCGCGCGCTTGCGCCGCACGGCATAGACCACGTCCGCCCCCTGCGCCGCCATCGTCGCGCGCATGTCGGTGAGGAGTTCGGGCGGATCCTGTAGATCGGCGTCGATGATCAGGATCTGCTCGCCCGCGCACAGGTCGAGACCCGCGGTCAGCGCCAACTGGTGGCCATGATTGCGCGACAGGTTGATCGCGACCAGATGCGGGTCGGCGGCGGCCAGCCGCTGCATCACCGGCCAGCTGTCGTCGCGCGAGCCGTCGTTGATGAAGACGATCTCATAATCCTCGCCCACCGCCGCGCGCGCCGCGCCCGAGATGCGCGCGTGCAGCACGTCCAGGCAGGCGGCTTCGTTATAGCAGGGGACGACGACGGACAGGGCAGGGCGCTTCATGACGCCGCCGGTTTAGCGGCGTCGAAGCCGTCCGTCACCCGTTCACGACCAACTTGACCAAACGACCCGGCACCAGCGCTTGTTCCGGGTCGAGCCCGTTCAGCGTCACGAACCGCTCGCGCCGGTAATCGGGATAGGCCATGCGCGCCGACAGGCTGTCGATCGTGTCGCCGGCCTTGACGGTGACGATGCTGATCTTCTTGCCGCGAATAGCATTGGCCTCGGCGGTGGAAAGTGGCGCGACCGAGGCGAGCAGCGGCTGGAACGGCCCGATGCCCGAGCCCGCAGGCGTGACCAGCGTGAAGGTATAGGTCGCCGAGGGGAAACGATACGCGACTACGGTCGCATCGACCGCACGGTTATTGGCGGCGGCGCGGGTCGTCACCCAGGCATAGGGAATGCCGTTCGCGGTGCCATTCTGGAGTTGGCCCGAGGGCGTGCCGGTGCCGAGCTGGCCGAAACGCTGGGTGATCGCCTGGGACAGGTCGCTGCTCTGGGCCAAGCGCATCTCGGCCTGTCCGCCCTGGCCGACGACGCTCACCGCGTCGCTGCCATTGGCGATGGCATAGCCGCTGGGCGCGGTGAATTTCAGCTTGAGGCCGGGATGGCGGAAGGTCTGGCCGTCGACGATACCCTCCTTGGGATCGTCGCCATAGGGCAGGCCGTCGAGCATCCGCAGGAAGGCGGTGTCCTGCGGCGGGGTGGTCTCCGGGCGGCCGGTCGCTTGCGCCAGCGCGGCGGCGCGGCGGACCCGGTCGGCGCTGTTGGGATGGGTGGAGGCCCAGGTCGGAATGGTGTTGGCGTCCTTGCCGGATGTGCGCGCGGCGAGGTTGCTCGACGCGGCCAGCGAGGTGAGCATGTCGGCCGAGGCATAGGGATCATAGCCGGCGGCGGTCATGTAGCGGATGCCCAGCCCATCGGCCTGATATTCCTGATCGCGGCCATATTTCAGCGTGTAGAGCTGGGCGCCCGTACCGACGAGCTGGGTCGCGATATTGCTGCCGGTCAACAGTCCCGCCCCCGCCGCCAGGATCGATCCGATGATCGAGCGGGTGTTGCGGCTCTGCGAATGGCGGGCGGCGACATGGCCGACTTCGTGGCCCAGCACCGAGGCAAGCTCGGCCTCGGAGTTCATCAGCGCGAGCAACTGGCGGGTGACATAGATATAGCCGCCGGGGATGGCGAAGGCGTTCTCGACCGGCGAGTTGAGCGTGGTGACGGTGAAGTCGCCCTGCGCATTCGACAGGCCCGACTGGACCGCGACCCGCTTGCCGACCCGCTCGACGAACGCCGCCTGCGGGCCGGTATAGCGACCGCCATATTGCTTCACGAGTTCCGGGTTGGCCTGCGCACCCTGCGCCTTGTCGGAGGCGGAGATCGACCGGGCTTGCTGCGCCGCGACGGGGGCCGCGACGAGCGCGAGCATGGCGGCGGCGGTGACGAAACGCATGTTAAGGCTCCCCTGTTTGGGGTCTCCAAAGCGTAGGCGCGTCGGGGGTTCCAGCTTTTTGTTACGCGGGCGTCATCCGGGTGTCAGGAAATCCAATGCCGCATTGTTCCCCGGCGAAGGCCGGGGTCCAGTTTCTTGGCGGCTTAGGAGGCACGAAACGATGCGGGGGAGGCATCCGCCCAGCACCTTCGATCGTGCACCGCAACTGGGCCCCGGCCTTCGCCGGGGAATACAGACGAATTTGTTCGGGCAGAGGCGCGGAGGACGCAGAGGGGTTCGTTCAACCACCTCGGCGACCGTCATCATTCAGCGTCGAAGATGACAGGATACGCGTTCCGCGCGCCGGACATCTCTGCGTCCTCCGCGCCTCTGCCCGAACCTAAACCCGCTCGACCGAACTCACCACATCGGCCGCGCGCAGGGCCGCGATCAGGCGCATCAGGTGTTGCAGATCATGCACCTCGACATCGATCAGGTTCGTGTGGAAGCGCGTGTCGCGCGTATCCAGCCGGACGTTGATGATGTTCGCCTTATGCTGGCCGATGATCGTCGCCAGGATGCCCAGCGCGCCCGGTTCGTTCTTGACCATCACCGAGATACGCGCGGTCGCGCCTTCGCTCTCGTCGCCCCAGGACACGTCGACCCAGTCGGTTTCCTCGTCGGTGCGGTCGGCCAGTTCGGCGAGCACCGGGCACTGGATCGCGTGCACCTCGATCCCCGCATCGGGGCGGCGCAGGCCGACGATGCGGTCGCCCGGCACCGGGTGACAGCATTGCGCCAGGTCATAGGCGACGCCGGGCGTCAGCCCTTTGATCGAGATCGCGCTCGACTGCGGCGGCAGCGCAGCGACATCCGCGCCCGCCGATCCGGGCATCAGCGCCTCCATTACCGCGGCATCCGACACCGTCCGCCTGGCGATCGCGATCATCAGATGCGCCTCGTCGGACATCTTCAGCCGTTGCAGCGCATGGGTCAGCGCGTCGGCGCCGATCTGGGCCGGCAGGCGGCGGACGATATCCTCATAGAGCTTGTGACCCAGCGTCACCTGCTCGGCGCGTTCGGCGTGGCGCAGATGGCGGCGGATCGCGGCCAGCGCCTTGCCGGTGATCGCCAGGTTCAGCCAGTTGGCCTGCGGTGTCTGACCCGCCGAGCGCAATATCTGCACCTGGTCGCCGTTCGAGATGACGGTCGACAGCGGAACGACGCGCCCGTTCAGCTTGGCTCCTACCGCCTGGTCGCCCAGATCGGTGTGCACGGCATAGGCGAAGTCGATCGGCGTGGCCCCTTTCGGCAGCTGGATCAGCTCGCCCTTCGGCGTGAAGGCGAAGATGCGATCCTGGTACATCGCCATCTTGGTATGCTCGATCAGCTCTTCCGGGCTGCCCGCGGTATCGAGAATCTCGACCAGATCGCGAATCCAGCTGACCTGCGCGTCGTGGCGGGTCGCCTGTTTGTAGGTCCAGTGGGCGGCGAGGCCGAAATCCGCCTCGGCATGCATTTCGGGCGTGCGGATCTGGATCTCGATACGCGCATTGTCGGCATGGATGACGGATGTGTGCAGCGATCGGTATCCGTTGCGCTTGGGGGTGGAGATATAGTCCTTGAACCGCCCCGGCACCATCGGCCAGCGGCGGTGGATCAGCCCCAGCGCGCGGTAGCAATCCTCCTCGGTCGGCACGATCGCGCGGAAGGCCATGACGTCGGACAGCTGCTCGAAGCTGATATGCCGCTCGTTCATCTTGCGGAAGATCGAGAAGGCGGACTTTTCGCGCCCGGTCACATCCGCCTCGACCCCGCCGCGCGACATGAGGAGTTTCAGGCCCGAGGCGATCCGCGAAATCCGGTCGCCGCCGCCCTCCTTCATCTGCGCCAGGCGCAGCGAAATCGACTCATACGCCTCGGGCTCGAGCTGCTGGAAGGCGAGCATCTGCATCTCCTTCATGAACTCGTACATGCCGATCCGCTCGGCGAGCGGGGCGTAGATGTCCATCGTCTCCTTCGCGATGCGGCGGCGCTTCTCCGGCTTCGCGATGTGGTGGAGCGTGCGCATATTGTGCAGCCGGTCGGCCAGCTTCACCAGGAGGACGCGGATGTCGTCCGACATGGCGAGCAGGAACTTGCGCAGATTCTCGGCGGCGCGCTCGCTCTCGGTCTGCGCCTCGATCTTGGACAGCTTGGTGACGCCGTCGACCAGCCGCGCGACATTGGGACCGAACAGGCGTTCGATCTCCTCATAGGTCGCGACCGTATCCTCGATCGTGTCGTGCAGGATGGCGGTGGCGATCGTCTCGTCATCCAGATGGATGTCGGTCAGGATGCCGGCCACCTCGATCGGATGGCTGAAATAGGGATCGCCCGAGGCACGCTTCTGGCTGCCATGCGCCTTCATCGAGAAGACATAGGCACGGTTCAGCAGCGCCTCGTCGGCCTGGGGGTCATAGTCGAGCACGCGGTCGACGAGTTCATACTGGCGGAGCACGGGATCAGATTTGCGTAAGGGGGATCGGCATTGCAACATTTTTGATGCGATCAGGGTGATCGAAATGCCGCGAGTGCGCCCTTCTGAAGCCCCTCCCGCAGGCGGGAGGGGTTTGGGGAGGGCAGGGTGTCTCACCGAGCTGGTCGCCTGTGGCTTTCCCTCCCCCATCCCCTCCCGCCTGCGGGAGGGGAGCGGCTAGAGGCGAGCGTTGGGGCGTGGCCTTCGACTTCGCTCAGGCTGAACGGATGTTTGAAAATTGGTCTTCCCCCGCTCCGTTCAGCCTGAGCGAAGTCGAAGGCCAAGGGACTCACTCTCCCATCGCCTCCGCCGCCATCGCCTCCGCCTCGATCAGCAGGTCGTCATCCGCACTCCCCGTCGCGACCCGCTCGCGCCCGATCAGCACCAGCACCGGCACGGCGAGCGGGCTCACCCGCTCCAGATCGACATGCAGCATCGTGCCGCCCGCCCGGTCGAGCAAATTCGCCAGCCGCCCCACATCGGTCATCCGCGCCCGCGCATCGTCCCACGCGGCCTGGAGCAGCAGATGGCCGGGCTCGTATTTGCGCAGGACGTCGTAGATCAGGTCGGTCGAAAAGGTCACCTGCCGCCCGGTCTTGCGCTTGCCGGGATGCTGGCGCTCGACCAGCCCGCCGATCACCGCCACCTCGCGAAAGGCGCGCTTGAGCAGGTGCGATTGCTGCACCCAGTCGACGAACTCGTTTTCGAGAATGTCGGGCGAGAAGAGGCTCGCCGGATCGGTCACCTTCTCCAGCCCATAGCACGCCAGCGCATAGTCGCTGGCGACGAAGCCCAGCGGTTTCAGCCCCTGCGCCTCCATCCGCCGGGTGATCAGCATCCCCAACGACTGATGCGCATTCCACCCCTCGAAGCTATAGGCGACCATGTAGTGCCGCCCCTCGCGCGGGAAGGTCTCCACCAAAAGCTGGCCGGGGCGGGGCAGGACCGAGCGGCGGTCCTGCATCTCCAGCCAGTCATGCACGTCGGGGGGAAAGCGATCCCATGCGCGCCGGTCGGCCAGGAATTCGCGGACCCGGTCGGCGAGACTCGTCGAAAGCGGCATCCGCGCGCCGCCATAGGTCGGGATGCGCGCGGGCCGGGAGGTGGCGCGGACGATCAGGTCCTCGCCGTCGATCGACTCCACCTCCAGGCTGAGCCCGGCGAAGAAGAAGGTGTCGCCCGGCGCGAGGGTGGCGGCGAATCCCTCCTCCACGCGGCCCAGTTGGCGGCCGTTGCGGAAACGGACCTTCAGCATCGTCGCCTCGACGATGATCCCGGCGTTCAGCCGGTGCTGCGTGACGAACTGCGGATGGGTGACGCGCCACGTCCCGTCCGGCTGCTGGACCAGCCGCTTGAAGCGATCATAGGCCTTCAGCGCATAGCCGCCATCCGCGATGAAGCGCAGCACCCGGTCGAAGGTCGCGTCGTCCAGCGCCGAATAGGGCATGGCCGAGCGGATTTCATCGAGCAGCGCACCCTGCTCGAACGGCGCGGCGCAGGCGCACGCCATGACATGCTGCGCCAGTACGTCGAGCGCGCCGGGACGGAAGAGGTCGGGGTCCAGCTCGCCCGCCTCCACCGCGTCGAGTGCGGCGCGCGCCTCCAGATATTCGAAGCGGTTGCCGGGGACGAGAATCGCGCGGCTCGATTCGTCCAGCCGGTGATTGGCGCGGCCGATCCGCTGGAGCAGCCGCGACGAGCCCTTGGGCGCGCCCATCTGGATCACGCAATCGACATCGCCCCAGTCGACGCCGAGGTCGAGGCTGGCGGTCGCGACCAGCGCCCGGAGCTGCCCGTCCGCCATCGCGCCTTCCACCTTCTGCCGCGCTTCCAACGAGAGCGAGCCGTGATGGACACCGATCGGCAGGCTCTTGTCGTTCGCCTTCCATAAATCCTGGAAGATGAGTTCGGCGAGGCTGCGCGTATTGCAGAAGACGATGGTGGTCCGGTTCGCCTCGATCACTCGCATCACCTGCGCGGCGGCGTAGCGGCCCGAATGGCCGGCCCAGGGGATGCGGTCCTCGGGCAACAGGATCGTTATGTCCGGCGGCGCGCCGGGCTCGCCGGTGACGAGGCCGACTGCATCGATGTCGCCATCGGGCGCCAGCCAGGCGCGATAACCGTCCGGGTCCGCCACCGTCGCCGACAGCGCGACGCGGCGTAAGCCGGGTGAAAGGCGCTGCAACCGCGCCATGCACAGGGACAGCAGGTCGCCGCGCTTGCCGGTGGCGAAGGCATGGACCTCGTCCACCACGATGGTCTTGAGGCCCGCGAACATCGTCGCCGCATCGGGGTAGCTGAGGAGCAGCGACAGCGATTCTGGGGTGGTCAGCAATATCTGCGGCGGCTTCACCCGCTGCCGCGCCTTCTTGTCCGACGAGGTGTCGCCGGTGCGCGTCTCGACCCGGATGTCGAGGCCCATCTCCTCGATCGGGGTCACGAGGTTGCGACGAATGTCGACCGCCAGTGCCTTCAGCGGCGAGACGTAGAGGGTGTGCAGCCCTTCGGTCGGCTGCTCGATCAACTCGGTCAGGGTCGGCAGAAACCCCGCCAGCGTCTTGCCCGCACCCGTCGTCGCGACCAGCAGCGCGTGGCGCCCGGCGCGCGCTTCCTCCAGCATGGCCAGCTGGTGCGAGCGCGGGTGCCAGCCCTTGGCGGCGAACCAGTCGGTCAGGGCGGGCGGAAGGGAACCGGGAGGCATATCCAGGGATATAGGTAGCATGGCCAAGCTCGGCGACTGGATACAGCCCCATAAACACGGGATTTACGTGGCCCCCGCCGATGTGTGGGTCGATCCGTCCGAGCCGGAGGCCAAGGCGCTGGTGACGCACGGCCATGCCGATCATGCGCGCGGCGGCCATGGCACGGTCTGGGCGACGCCCGAGACGCTGGCGATCATGGCGGCGCGCTATGGCCCGCAAAACGGCGTCGCGGTCGCCTATGGCGAGACGATGCGGCTGGGCGAGGTGGAGGTAGGCTTCGTGCCCGCGGGCCATGTGCTGGGATCGGCGCAGATCGTGCTCGACTATCGGGGCGAGCGGGTGGTGGTGTCGGGCGATTACAAACGCCGCGCCGACCCGACCTGTACGCCGTTCGAGCCGGTGCCGTGCGACGTGTTCGTCACCGAGGCGACTTTCGCGCTGCCGGTCTTTCGCCACCCGGAAACGGGGGACGAGATCGACAAGCTGATCGCGCGGCTCCACGCCAATCCGACGCGCTGCGTGCTGGTCGGTGCCTATGCGCTGGGCAAGGCGCAGCGGGTGATCGCGGAATTGCGGGTGCGCGGGCATGAGGCGCCCATCTATCTCCACGGCGCACTGGCGCGGTTATGTGCGCTCTATCAGGAATGGGGCGTCGATCTGGGCGAGCTTCGCATGGTGGCCGATACGCCCAAGGCCGAGATGGCGGGGCATGTCGTCATGTGCCCGCCCGGCGCGCTCAACGATCGCTGGTCGCGGCGGCTGCCCGACCCGATCACCGCCATGGCCAGCGGCTGGATGCGGGTGCGCCAGCGTGCGCGGCAGAAGAATGTCGAACTGCCGCTGATCCTGTCCGACCATGCCGATTGGGACGAGCTGACCCAGACCCTGACCGAGATCGCCCCGCGTGAGGTGTGGGTGACGCATGGGCGCGAGGAGGCGCTGGTCCATTGGTGCGAGACGCGGCAGATGAAGGCGCGGGCCCTGGCGCTGGTGGGGTTTGAGGATGAGGATGATTGATAGGGCGGGGCGTGGGCTTCGACTTCGCTCAGCCTGAACGGAGATTTGTCCCTTAACCCCGTTCAGGCTGAGCGAAGTCGAAGCCCAAGGGAATCACGCCAAGGCCAAAGGCCGAACCGGTTCCGCCACCACCGATCCCGGCACCACGAACACGCCCTTCTTGGCCAGTCGCTCCCCCGGTCGGACCTTCGCCGTCTCCATCGCCAGCCACGGCGCCAGCAGCAGCCCCAGCGTTACCGGCGACAGCCAAGCCCCCAGCATCGGGTTCAGGAACGACACGCCGAGCAGCGCGACCCCGATCGCCAGATGCCAATAATAACGCGGCATCGCATCCGCCGCCGCCAGCCCGTCGCGCACCCGGCTCTGCGGGCTCCAGCCCGACGGCTTGCCGCGCACGATGTTGATCAGGTCGATCGTCTGGGTCAGCGCGATCACCGGCGCGGTCAGGATCGACAGCGGCACGTCCAGCGCCACCGAGGCCAGGATGCCACGCACCCCGCCATAGCTCGCCCGCCGGTCGCGATCGGCCATCGCCCAGATCATGCTGAGCAGCTTCGGCCCGAACAACAGGACCAGCGTCACCCCCAGCACCTGCGCCGAGGTCACGGCGTGCACCGTGCGATCGTCGTCGGACAGGCTCTGCGCGATGGATGTCACGATCAGCACCAGCCAGGCGGGCGACATCAGATAGGCCGAGGCGCCGATCAGCAACTGCAACCGGCTGATCCCATGAAAGCCGCTCGCCACCAGAAGCTTCAGATGCTGGATATTGCCCTGCGCCCAGCGTCGGTCGCGCACCGCCTGGTCGATCAGGGTCGGCGGAAACTCCTCGAAACTGTCCTCGACCATCAGCATGTGCAGCCGCCAGCCGCGCCGCCGCAGCAGTGCCGCCTCGACCATGTCGTGGCTCATGATCGTACCCCCGAAGGGCGGCCGGCCGGGAAGGTCGGGCAGGCCGCAGCTTTCCGCAAAGGCCTGGATACGGATCAGCGCGTTATGGCCCCAGAAGGTTGATTCGGACCCCGACCACCAGACCAGCCCCGCCGTCGATACCGGCCCATAGAAGCGGCTGGCGAACTGCATCCAGCGCTGGAAGAAGGTCGTCGCGCCGATGATCATCGGTACGGTTTGAAGGAGTGCGATCGAGGGGCGCTGCTCCATGATCTGCGCCATGCCGACGATCGTATTGCCGCCCATCAGGCTGTCGGCGTCGAGCATCAGCATGAAGTCATAGGCACCGCCCTGGTTGCGCACCCAGTCGGCGACATTGCCGGGCTTGCGCCCGACATTCTCGGTCCGGCGGCGATAATAGAGCGGCACCTTCAGCCAGGGGGCGAGCCGCGCCCAGGCGGCGCGCTCCTCGACCTCGGCCGCCTCGCCCGAATCGGAGAGCACGAAAAAGGCGAAGCGATCGGCGGCCCCGGCACGGTCGATCATCGTCGCCATCCGCGCGATCCGGTCGAAGACCGCCTCGACATCCTCGTTATGCACCGGCACCAGCACCGCCGTCCGGGCAGAGGGCGGGGCGCTGCCCTTGGGCGCGGGGGTGATGCCGGGATGCGCGCCCGAAATCAGTAGGATGAAGCCGATCGCCGCCGTCACGAAGCCGAACGAGATCCAGGCGAACAGCGGAAAGAACAGCAGCAGCAACAGCGCGTCGAGCAGGCTCAACCCGTCGCTGAGCAACGCTTCCTTGACCGAAGCGGAGGCGGCGGTCGCCAGCAACCCGGTCAGCAGGATCAGCAGCAGCCGGCGCGTCAGGATGTCGTCGGGCGACAGGTTGACGCCGGGCCGGGGATCGGGCGCGGTGTGCGGCGGGGGCGGACCATCGAACCGCTGGACCGGCATGTCCAGCGGCGCGGGCGGCGGCATGATGGCGCGGGTGTCGGTCACGGTAAGAAAACCGGCATCAGCACCGTCTCGGTCAGCGCCTTGGAACCTCGCTTCAGGAACAGGCGGACATCGGCTGGGCCGGGTGCCTCGGGGGCGATGTCGGCGGTGACGCGCCAGCGATTCTGCTGGCCGACCACCGGATAGGCCGCCTGGGCCAGCAGCTTGCCGCGCGCCACGCCGATCTCGGCGGTGACGCCGCTCTGCCGGTCGAGCCCCGCCAGCGCCGGGCCGACAAAGTCGACCACCAGCTTGCGCGCGCCGGGTGTCGGCTCGGCACCGGGGCGTCCGGCGGCGCCGGTCCAGCTGTCGACCGCATGGGCAACGGCGGGCACGACGGTCGGGTCGGTCGACCCCCAGCTCAGCCGATAGTCGAACTGCCGCTTCTGCCCCGCCTTGGGCGCGTCGGCGGGGTTCCAGAAGGCGACGATATTGTCGACCGTCTCCGATGCGGTCGGGAAAGCATAGAGCATCACCTGCCCCCGGCCCCAATCGCCCTGAGGCTGCACCCACAGGTTCGCGCGCCGGTCGTAAAAGGCGCCGTCGTCCTGATAATGGTCGAAATCCCGGTCGCGCTGGAGCAGGCCGAAGCCGCGCGGATTGGTGTCGGCGAAGCTGTCGAGCGTGGGGCGCGGCGGATTGACCAGCGGTCGCCACAGCCGCTCGCCCGCGCCGGTCAGCAGCGCCAGGCCATCCGAATCATGGATCTCGGGCCGCCAGTCGCTGCCCGCCGCCCGGTTGCCCTCGCCATACCAGAACATGCTGGTCGCGGGCGCGATGCCCAGCCGCTCGACATCGCGGCGGAAGAACAGGACGGCCGAGACGCGTTGCTCGACCCCGCCCGCGCCCTTCACCGACTCGATGCGATAGGCACCGGTGACGCTGGGCCCGTCGAGCAGCGCATGGACGGTATAGGCTTGCGCGCCGGTCCGCTCGATCCAGAAATCGGTGAAGGCAGGAAATTCCTCGCGCCCATCGATGCCGGTGTCGATCGCGATACCGCGTGCCGACAGGCCGTACTGGTCCTGCGCGCCGGCGGTGCGGAAATAGGAGGCGCCCTGAAAGGCGAGCCAGTCGCTCTTGCCGTCCGCCGTCATCGCGCGGAAACCGGCGATGCCCAGCGGCGGCGCATGGCCCGCCTCGGCGGTGAACAGGCTGGTCGCGAAGGGAAGGTCGCGTGCCTGGCCGTTTTCGACGATGTGGATGCCGACCGGATTGGGGGCATAGCGGCCCAGCGGGAACAGGCGGATGCCGCCGAGCAGCGTCTTGTCGTCGCGGTAGCGGATGGTGCCCACCGCATCGTAATCGATCGCGGCGGCCGCCGCGACCTTGGCCTGGGCGCGGTAGGGCTGGCGGGCGAGCGCCTCGGCCCGGGTTTGCAGGGCCGCCCAGGAAAAGGGCCTGGCCGCGCCTAGCATCACGCCATTCGGCATGGCTTGCGCGGCGGCGCGCAGGGCGACGGTCGGGGCAAGGCCCAAGGCGGCAAAGGCCGCGACGAGTTCTCGACGATTGGCCTGTATCATCGGCTGCGGCATCTCCCATGGCGAACCGGACAGGCGCTGCGCGCCCGGCATGACTGTTGCAACGCAACATGCGGCGATCGGTTGCCGGGGCGCTTTCAAATGCCGAAACGGGGCGGGGCGTTCGGGATCGCCACTTATTCCCTCGCCCCTCGCAAAGGGGAGAGGGTTGCGCAGACTTAGGCTTTGCGAAAGCAAAGGCTTAGTCGGAGCTGGGTGAGGGGCGTGCGCTCGCATGTGCGAGCGCGCGAGCCGATGGCTCGCTCAACCCCTCACCCAAGCTGCGCTAGCCAGCAAAGCTGGCAAGCTTCGCTAACCCTCTCCCCTATCCAGGGGAGAGGGAAAGCAGGGGCTACCTCAAGCCTCGGCCAGCAATTTCCCCGCCTCGGCACCGGCCCAGTCGAACCCGCCGGTCACGCGCCAGATCTCCTTGCCGTCCGCACCGTAAAGGATCGTGGTCGGCAGGTTCGCCTTGTAATGGACGCTCAGGGTCAGCTTGGGGTCGAGATAGATGGGCAGTGCGCCCAGCGTCTTGCCCGCGAGGAAGGGCTTCACCTTCGTCGCATCGTCCTGCGCCACCGCGATCACCGCGATCTTGCCCTTCAACCGATCCGCCGTCGCGGCAAGCGTCGGCATCTCGGCGATGCACGGCCCGCACCAGGTGGCCCAGAGATTGACCAGCACCGGCTTGCCCCGGAAATCGGCGAGGCTGGCGGGCTTGCCGTCCAGCGTGGTGAAGCCCAGCGTCGGGGCGGCCTCGCCCTTGTGGCTGCGGTCGACGGCACCGGCCGGCTTGGGGGCTTCGGTCGCGGGGGTGGTGGCCTCGCCGCTGGTCACTTCGCCGCTTGAAACTTCCCCGCTGGTGGTGTTGGCGGCTTGCTCCGGGGCGGGGCTTTGCTTATCGCACCCGGCGACCATCAGCCCCAGGAGACAGGCGATCACGGTACGCGACGACATGGGCGGCTCCAACGCAATGTGGGGCGGGCGCTTCGCAGAAGGTCCCGCCGCGGTGATGCGCGAGATAAACGCGTCCATCCCCTTCGACAAGCGACTGTGGAAACAGGACATCGCCGGATCGAAAGCGCATGTCGCCATGCTGGGCAAACAGGGCATCGTCTCGGCCGAGGACGCCGCGACGATTTCCGCCGGGCTGGACAAGGTGGCCGAGGATTATGCCGCGAACGGCGTGGCCGAGGACCTGACCCTCGAAGACATCCATATGCAGACCGAGGCGAAGCTGGCCGCACTGATCGGCCCGGTCGCGGGACGTCTGCACACCGCACGGTCGCGCAACGACCAGGTGGCGACCGATTTCCGCCTGTGGGTGCGCGACGCGATCGACGAGACGCTGACTGCATTGGGTGCCCTGCGCGAGGCGTTGCTGACCCGCGCCGAGGATCATGCCGACAGCGTGATGCCCGGCTTCACCCATCTTCAGTCCGCGCAGCCGGTGACTTTGGGCCATCACCTGATGGCCTATCACGAGATGATCGTGCGCGACGCCAGCCGCTTTGCCGATGCGCGGGCGCGGATGAACCAGTGTCCGCTGGGCTCGGCGGCGCTGGCGGGGACGGGCTTCCCGGTCGACCGCCACATGACGGCCGAGGCGCTGGGCTTCGACGCGCCGACGCGCAACTCGCTCGATGCGGTCAGCGACCGGGACTTCGCGATCGACTATCTGCAGGCGGCGACCAACTGCTCGCTGCATCTGTCGCGGCTGGCGGAAGAGTTCGTGCTCTGGGCGTCGCAGCCCTTCGGCTTCGTGGCGCTGTCCGACCAGTGGTCGACCGGCAGCTCGATCATGCCGCAGAAGCGCAACCCGGACGCGGCCGAGCTGGTGCGCGGCCATGCCGGGCGGATCATGGGCTGCATGACCAGCCTGATGGTCACGATGAAGGGCCTGCCGCTCGCCTATTCCAAGGACATGCAGGACGACAAGCCGCCGGTGTTCGAGGCGCACGACCTGCTGGCGCTGTCGATCGCGGCGATGACCGGCATGGTTGAGAGTGCGACTTTCCGGACGGAGCGGATGCGCGCGGTCGCGGAGGCAGGCTTCTCGACCGCGACCGATCTGGCCGACTGGCTGGTGCGCGTCGGCGGCGTCCCCTTCCGCGAGGCGCACCACATTACCGGGCGCGCGGTGAAACTGGCCGAGGAGAAGGGCGTGATGCTGCACCAGCTGTCCATCGACGACCTGACCGGCATCGACGCGCGGATCAACGACAGCATCTATGATGTCCTGTCGGTCGATGCCTCGGTCGCCAGCCGGATCAGCTTCGGCGGCACCGCGCCCGCCAATGTCCGCGCCGCCATCGCGACCGCGCGGGGCTTGCGGGCATGAAGCCCGCCATCGCCCTGCTGGTCGCACTGGCGCTGACCGGTTGCGGTGCCGCCAACCGGCTGCAACCGGCCAAGGGCGAGAGCCTGCCCGTGGCACCGCGCGGCGCGACCGCCACTCCGACGCCGCAGCAATTGCTGACGGCCACCCCCCAACAACGCCCGCAGCGCTCCGACGAACTGATGACCCAGTCGCAGGACCGGCGCTCGGACGAATTTGATTTGCCCCCCCGCTGATGGACCATTTTCATTTCTCGAACGGCGAACTCCATGTGGAGGATGTGCCCGTATCCCGGATCGCGGCGGAGGTCGGTACGCCGGTCTATATCTATTCCGCCTCGACCTTCCGTCGTCATGCGCAGGTGTTCCGCGAAGGGCTGAGCGCCCTGCCGCGCGTCCACCTGGCCTATGCGATCAAGGCGAACCCGAACATCGCCGTGCTGCGCGTGCTGGCGGACGAGGGATATGGCGCGGACGTCGTATCGGTCGGCGAGATGCGCCGTGCGCTGGCGGCGGGCATGAAGGCGGAGGACATCGTCTTCTCCGGCGTCGGCAAGACGCGCGCCGAACTGATCGCCGCACTGGAGGCCGGGATCGGCCAGTTCAACCTGGAGCTGGAGGAAGAGGGCGCGGTCCTTGCCGAGCTGGCGCATGAGCGTGGCCTCGTCGCGCCTGCCACGTTGCGGGTGAACCCGGACGTGGATGCGGGCACCCACGCCAAGATCTCCACGGGCCGCAAGGAGAACAAGTTCGGCGTGCCGATCGACCAGGCGCTCGGCATGTTCGACCGTCTGGCGGGCCTGCCCGGCATCGACCTGAAGGGTGTCGCCTGCCACATCGGCAGCCAGCTGGGCGACCTTGCCCCGCTGGAGGCCGCGTATAAGCGCGTCGGCGAGCTGGTCGCCGAGCTGCGCGGGGCGGGGCACCGTATCACCCGCGTCGACCTGGGCGGTGGCCTGGGCGTGCCGTACAAGCCGGGCGACGTGATGCCCGCCCCCGCCGCTTATGGCGAGATGGTGGCGCGCGTGACCAAGGACTGGGATGTCGAGCTGATGTTCGAGCCCGGCCGGGTGATCGCGGGCAATTCCGGGATCCTGGCGACCGAAGTCGTCTGGGTGAAGCCCGGCGTCGCCAATCCCTACGTCATCGTCGATGCGGCGATGAACGACCTGATGCGGCCCGCGCTGTATGACGCCTATCACGATTTCGTCGCGGTGAAGCCGACCGGCGAGCGGATGATGGCGAATATCGCAGGTCCCGTGTGCGAGACCGGCGACACCTTTGCGATGAACCGCGAGATCGACGCGGTGCAGTCGGGCGACCTGGCGGTGTTCCGCACGGCGGGCGCATATGGTGCGACCATGGCGTCGACCTATAACAGCCGCCCGCTGGTGCCCGAGGTGATGGTCGAGGGCGACCGCTTCGCCATCGTCGCCGACCGCATCGCCGCCGAGACGATCATCGCCGCCGAGCGCGTGCCGGAGTGGCTGAAGAAGTGAACCTGACGGCCCCATTCCTCCCCATCGGCGATGGGGAGGGGGACCGCGTCCGCAGGGCGTGGTGGAGGGGCAGGGGACATTTGCCCCTCCGCCACCGCTTCGCGGCGGTCCCCCTCCCCAAGCATAGGTTGGGGAGGATTTGGTGAGCCTCGCCAGCCTGCCCTTGTTCGTCCGGCTGGGCGGTCGCCCGGTGATCCTGCTGGGCGAGGGCGAACCCGCCGATGCCAAGCGCCGTCTGCTCGATCGGGCGGGAGCGCATGTCGTGGGCGAGGAGGCGGAGGCCGCGCTCGCCATCGTCGCGATCGAGGAGGAGGAAGAGGCGCAAGCCGCCATCGCCCGGCTGAAGGCGCGCGGGATATTGGTCAACGCGGTCGACCGTCCGGCGGCCTGCGATTTCACCCTGCCCGCCATCGTCGAGCGCGGGCCGGTGATCGTCGCGATCGGCACCGGCGGCGTGTCGGCGGGGCTGGCGGCGGCGCTGCGCCAGCGGCTGGAGACGTTGCTCCCCGCCGGACTGGGCGCGCTGGCCGAGGGGCTGTACGCCGCCCGCGCCGCCCTGCGCGCGCGCTTCCCCGACGGGGCGGAGCGGCGGCGGGCGATCGGAGCGGCGCTGTCGCCCGGCGGTGCGCTCGATCCGCTGGTGAAGGACAGCGATGTCGCGGACTGGCTGGCCAGTGCCGAGCGTCCGGCGGCCAATGTCGCGGCCTTTGTCCTTGCCTCGCCCGATCCCGACGACCTGACCCTGCGCCAGGCACGCGCGCTGGCGGCGGCGGACCGGGTCTATCACCGCGCCGACGTGCCGCCCGCAATCCTGGACCGCGCGCGCGCCGATGCGGTGCGAATCGAAAGCGAGGCGCTGCCCATGGAACCGGGCGAGGGGCAAATCGTCGACCTGACCATGGACGCGCGCGCATGACCGGTTTCGCCTATCGCATCGAGGGCGGCGAGGCACAGGCTATCCCGATCCGCGAGGCGGTCGAGGCCAAGGCGCGGCTGGTCTGGGTGCATCTGGAGACCAATGACGCGGTCGCGCAACGCTGGCTGCGCGACGCGGCGCATCTGGCCGACTATGTCATCGACTCGCTGACCGCGACCGAAACGCGGCCGCGCTGCGAAGCGGTGGGCGAGGGGGCGTTCCTCAACCTGCGCGGGCGGAGCAGCGAGCCGCTCGACGGATCGGACATGCTCGCCTCGGTCCGTATCTGGGCGGTGAAGGGCAAGGTCTATTCGGTCACGCGCCGCCCGCTCCTCGCAGTGGATACGGTGCGGCAGGAGGTGGAGAAGGGCATCGTCACCGATCCGGGCGACCTGATCACCGCCTTCGCCACCGCGATCACCAGCGACATGGACCCCGATGTCGCCAATCTGGGCGACGAGCTGGACGGGTGCGAGGAGCAGCTGGACGAACACCGCGTGTTCCAGCTGCGCCGCACGGTCAGCCGGGTGCGCGTCGCCGCGATCGGCTATCGCCGCTTCCTCAATCCGCAGCGGGCGGCGCTGGAGAAGCTGGCGGCGTTGCCCGGCGACTGGCTGGCCGATGACGACCGGCTGCATTTGTCCGCCGCCGCCGATCGCGCCGCGCGCATGGCCGAGGAACTGGAGTCGATCCGCGAACGCTCCGCGCTGATCCACGAGACGCTCAGCGACATGCGCGCCGAGCAGATCGACAATCGCGCGCTCGTGATCTCGATCGTGGCGATGGTGTTCCTGCCGCTGACCTTCATCACCGGCCTCTACGGGATGAACGTCAAGACCCTGCCCTATGCCGAGGAACCCTGGGCCTTCGACGCGATCCTGGGCGCCTGCGCGCTGATCGCGGCGGGGATCGTGGTCTATTTCGTGCAGAAACACTGGTTCCGGCGGTAACGCGAAACCAAGGCTATGCGCCGTGCGAACGGTGCGTGGGGAAAGGGCGTGCCCCTTACTTCCCCTTCTTGTTCATCTGCCGCACCGTTTCCCAGGCCTCGGCGATGTCGGCGATGTTGGTCGCCACGTCGCGGAACACCTGCGGGTTCTTGTCGAGCGATCCGTCGACGATCTGGCGCCGTGCACCGGCATAGAGCCGGGCGAAGGTGATCGAGATATCGCCGCCATTCTCGAAGTCGAGCCCCGCCTCCAGCGCGAACAGGATTGCGGTGGCGCGCGTCACCCGCTCGCTCTTGCGCGCCAGCTGGCCATGTTCGGTCGCCCAGGCCGCCGAGCGCAGCGCGGAGATCAGTTCCTCGTACAGCAACTGCACGAGTTCGGGGCCGTCCGCCATGGCGGTCCGGCCGACGACGTCGATCTGGCGATAGGTGGCCGCGGGATCCGCGAGCAGTCCGGTTGCATAGGCCATGTCAGTTGCTGCTCTTCGTCCACATATTGACCTGCTGCGTCAGGAAGGCCTGGACCGACTTGTAGTTGGAGACACGGGCGTTCATCGCGGCGAACTGTGCCGTCATCCGGTCCTGCGTCGCGCTCTGGTCGTCCGCCAGGTCGGCCTGGGCGGTCGTGTTCGCGCTCTGGTCCTGGGCCAGCTGCTTCGCCGACGCGCCCAGGCCGGAAAAGGTGCTGGTCGCGTTCATCTGGATGGTGTTCATCTGTGCCGACAGGCCGATGATATTGTCGCCGCTGGCCTGGAACATCTGTTCGACCGCGTCGGGATATTGCGCCATCACCTGCGACAATCGCGTCGTATCGACGGTCAGCGTGCCGTCCTTGTTGGTGCCGACGCCCAAATCCGCCAGCGTCTTCGGCCCGGGCGCCGAATCGTCGCCCGGTACGATCTTCGACGTGGTCAGCCGCCCCAGCGACTGGGCCAGCGAGCGCGCCGACAAATTGCTCCGCAAGTCGCCCGACTTGGGATCGAGTGCCTTGTTCAGCTCGGTGATCTTGTCGTTGAACGTCGTGACGAAGTCCGACACGATCTGCGACAGCGCGGCGGTGGGGCGCGTACCGGTCAGCGAGACGGGCGCGGTCGAAACCGCGTTCAGCGTCATCACGACGCCGGGCACCAGGTCGCTGAAGCTGTTGCTGGCGCGCTGGATCGACACGCCGTCGACGGTCATCTGGGCGTTGCCGGCGGTCGACACGCTGTTGGTGACGGTGGCGCCGTTGCCGACCGCGAAGTTGGACAGTCCCGCCTGCGCGCCTTCGGTCGCGCTGATCGTGAAGCTGTTGGCCGTGCCGGTCGGGCCGGTGAACGACAGATAGGCCTTGCCGTCGACATCGGAGATCACCGAGGCGGTGACGCCGGTCTTGGCCGCGTTGATCTGCGCGGCGACCTGGTCGATCGTCGGGTTGCTGCCGTCGGCGAAGGTGATGTCGACGGCGGCGTTCGAGCCGACCTTGATGCTCAGCTTGCCGCTGCCCATCGAGGCGGTACGGTCATAGCTGGCCTTCGTCACATTGGTCTGCGCCGTCGCCAGCGCCGACACGGTGATCGACTTGGACAGGCCCGCCAGCTTCGCGCCCGCCTGGGTCGACACGCTCAGCACCGCGCTGTTGCTGCTGGTCGCCTGGGTCGCCAGCGAGCCGTCCCTCGTCCGCGTGGCGAGCGAGCTGGCGAAGTCGGTGATCGAGCTCATGACCGTGGAGGTCGCCGAGATTTGCGCGGTCAGCGTGTCGCCCTTGGCCTTCAGCGCCGCGACGCGTGCGGCGAACTGCGCCTGGACCAGCGAGGGGACCAGCGACGACAGGTCGATGCCCGAGCCCGTCTGCAGCGAGGTGAAAAGCGATTGTGCGGCGCTCTTGGCGGCATCCGTCGCCGACGGCGTCGTGCTCGACGTCGAACTGCTGGACGTCGATGACGTCGATGAAGTCGAGGAAATGGTCGTCATCGACAGGGCTCCGACACGGGTACACCATCGTTAACGGCACCGGACCGCCAGGATTTAGCGCGATGCGGTAAGCTGAGCGCAAAACACATCATGGCTGGGGCGCGCCATTCTCGTCGAAGCGGGCGCCGACCGGCACGTCGACCGGCGGCTGCGCCGTGCCGCCCGCGCCGGCATTGAGGCCGAAGACGAAGGCGAGCACGACCGCGATCGCCTGGTACAGGTCGGGGCGCACTTCCTGCCCCTCGCGGCTGGTATAATAGACGGCGCGGGCGAGCTGCGGATATTCCAGCACCGGGGTGGCCAACTCGGTCGCCATCTCGCGAATGGCCAGCGCGGTCGCGCCGCGGCCCTTGGCGACGACCACCGGCACCTCGTCCTGGCCGCGTTCGTAGCGCAGGGCGACCGCGAAATGGGTCGGGTTGGTCAGGATGACATGCGCCTGCTGCACCGCCGCGCGCACCGCGCGCCGCGACATTTCGCGCTGCTTGCCACGGATATGCGCCTTGGCCTCGGGATTGCCCTCGCTTTCCTTATGCTCGTCCTTGATCTCCTGCTTGGTCATTTTCAGCTTGGAGAAGAGCTGGAAGATCTGGATCGGCACGTCGAAGCCCGCGATCAGGACCAGGCCGAACCCCATGACCAGCAGGATGGTGATGAAGGTATCGCCCATCGACCCGATCGCGCCGTTCAGGTCGCTTTGCGCCAGCCCCAGCGTGGCACGGGTCGAACGCCACAGCATATAGGCGCCCATCGCACCCAGCAGCACGACCTTCAGCAGCGACTTGCCCAGCTCGGTCCAGCCCTGGGTGCCGAAAATGCGCTTCAGGCCGGAGGCGGGGTTCAGCTTGGACGGCTTGGGCGCCAGCGCCTTGGGATTGAATTGCAGCGAGCCCAGCCCCGCCTGCGACGCGATGGTCGCGACGATCGTCACCGCGAAGAGCGAGGCGAGCGAGGGCAGGATCTTCCACCCCGCCTCGAGCAGCGGGCGAAAGGGTTCGAAATCCTCGACATCGGCGCGGCCGAACTGGAAGCTCGTCGCCATCACCGCCTTGCACGCGCCCAATAGTGTCGGGCCTGCGAACATCAGCCAGGCGATACCCGCCATCATGACCAGCGCCGCCGCCAGGTCCTTGCTGCGCAGGATCTGCCCATCCTCGCGCGCCTTTTGGCGGCGCTTCTGGGTTGGGGCTTCTGTCTTTTCGCCGCCCTCCGACATCAGCCGAGCACCAGGGTTTCGGTGGCGGCCAGGCCTTCGCGGATGATGACCAGCATATAGTCGCCCATGGCGGGGAAGGCGATCGCGATGGCGATGACGCCGATGGTCAGCGAGGCGGGCAGGCCGACCGAGAAGAGGTTGAGCGACGGCGCGGCGCGGCTCATCATCCCCATGACGATGTTGAGGCAGAGCAGCAGGAAGCCGACCGGCAGGGCGAGCAGCAGCCCGGCGAGGAACGCGTAGGAGCCGAACAGCGCGATGGCGCGTAGCTGGGCAGGACCCATCCAGGCATGGCCGGGCGGCAGCGCCTCATAGCTTTTGACGATCGTCTCGACCAGCACGAGATGCCCGTCGACCGACAGGAACAACAGGGTCAGCATCACCGTGAAGAACTGGCCCAGCGCTTGGGTCGAACGACCGTTCAGCGGGTCCATGGTGGCCGCGAAGTTGATCCCCATCGACCCGCCGATCAGCTCGCTGGCGACCAGCGGCGCGGTAAAGGCGACCTGCAGGATCAGGCCGAGCGCCAGGCCGACAAGCGCCTCGGCGACGACCGACATGATGGTGGGCACCGCGAAGATCACGGGCGGCGGCACGACCGGATGGACCGAGTTCACCAGAAAGGCGATCGCGCCCGCCAGGCTGATCCGCACGGGCAGGGGAATCGACACCGCGCCGAACACGGGCGCGGTGATGAACGCCGCGCCGATCCGGACCATGATGAACAGGATCGCCCAGGCCTGCGGCTCGATCGAGAGGCCGAAGCCGAGCATCCTATTTAACGAGATCCGGGATGCGCTCGAACATGCTGACGGTGAAGTCGCTGAGCAGGCCGACGATCAGGCTGCCGAAGATCAGGATCGACAGGGCGACGACGATCAGCTTGGGGACGAAGGACAGGGTCTGTTCGTTGATCGAGGTCGCGGCCTGCACCATGCCGATCACCAGGCCGGAGACCAGCACCGGCAACAGGATGGGGGCTGCGGCAAGCGCCAGCACCCACATGGTCTGGTTGGCCAGCGTCAGGAAATAATCGGCGTCCATGATGCGGTCTTCGTCCCGTGTGGGTGAGGGATTCCCGTAGCCTTCGACGTCGCTCAGGCTGAACGGACTTATGGGGCGAGAATGGTTAACGAAGGCCTTCCGTCGGGCCGTTCAGGCGGACTGTAGGTTTGCGTGATGGACGTCTTTCCCCATCAGCCGTTCAGGCTGAGCGACGTCGAAGCCCACGCCCCCCTATGTCGCGAAACTATTGGCCAGGCTGCCCATGGTCAGCGCCCAGCCGTCGACCAGGACGAAGAGCAGCAGCTTGAAGGGGAGCGAGATGATCGAGGGCGACAGCATCATCATGCCCAGCGCCATCAGTACGGTGGCGACAACCAGGTCTATGACGATGAAGGGCAGGAAGATCAGGAAGCCGATCTGGAACGCGGTCTTCAGCTCCGAGGTGACGAACGCGGGCAGCAGCACCGAATAGGGAATGTCGTTGGGGTTGGCATAGGGACCCGACTTCGCCATTTCGGCGAACATCGTCACGTCCTTGATCCGGGTCTGCTTGGCCATGAAGGCGTGGAGCGGCGCCCCTGCGGCCTTGATCATCTCGGTGCCGGGCAATTTGCCCTCGGCATAGGGCTGGATGGCCTGGGTGTTCATCTGGCTGATCGTGGGCGCCATGATGAATAGCGACAGAAAGACCGACAGGCCGATCAGCACCTGGTTGGGCGGCGTCTGTTGCAGGCCCAGCGCCTGGCGCAGGATGGCGAGCACGATGACGATCCGGGTAAAGCTGGTCATCATCAGGATGATGCCCGGCAGGATCGTCAGCAGACCCATGATGATCAGGACCTGGAGCGACAGGCTCAGCGATCCCGACGTACCGTTATTGCCGCCGCCCAGCTGGCCCAGCGCGCGGTCGACCGCATCGCCGACACCCGGCGCGGGTGCGGCGGGCGCGGCGGCGGGCGTGACCGCCGGGGTCGCCTGGGCAAAGGCGGGCATCGCGATGACCAGCGCCAGCAGCAGGGCCAGGACGATCCACAGCGGCTTCAGGCTGCGCTTCGGCGCGGCGGCCTGGCGCGCGCGGATCAGCGCGGGGCCGGTGCCGTGGCGGGTGACGGAGATGCTCATTGGTCGAACTTCTTCGGTGCGAAGCGCGACACGAAGTCGCGGGCGCGCGGGGCCGCCTGGTCCATCGGCGTCGGCGTCACCGGCGTCGGTGCGCTCGAGCCCTTACCCTCGACCTTGTCGACCAGCTGCACGCCGCCGCGCCCGACCGAGACGAGCAGGTTGCGCCCCTCGAACTCGATGACCGCCAGGCGCAGGCCGGGCGAGATCATCATCGTCTCGCGCACATGGATCAGCCGCGTCGCGGGCCGCCCCGGCATCCGGCTTTCCAGCCGCCGCCATAGATACAGGCACCCGATCATCAGGCCACAGATCAGCGGCAGCAGGACGACCAGTTTCAGGATATAGGACCAGAGCATGGAATGGATCAGCCGCGCTTGTCGGGGTTGACCAGCTCGGTCATGCGCACGCCGAAGCGATCGCCGACCGTCACCACCTCGCCGCGTCCGATCAGCGTGCCGTTGACCAGCACGTCGAGCAGCTCATTGGCCTGACGGTCCAGCTCGATGACGCTCGATTCGGACAGCGCCAGCAATTCGCGCAGCGACAGCTGGGTCGAGCCGATCTCCACGGTCAGCTTGACGTCGACGTCCTGGAGCAGCCGGAAATTGGCCGCGACCGACGTGTCGACGGGGAAACCCCCGGCCATATCGTTCATTCTTCGGGTCCTTTATAGGATTGCGCCACCGCTTCGGGCGGACGGGCGAGCGAGGTGAGCTGGACGGCGGCACGGCCATTGGCGGTGCCGACGGTACCGGTGCCGAGCAGGTCGCCGCCGACCATCACCGGGACTTCCGGGCCGAAGCTGATCGGAATCACGTCGCCGGTCTTCAGCTCCATCAGGCGGCTCAGCGGCACGACGGGTTCGGCGAGCACTGAGCGAACCGGGAAACGCACCGTCATCACCGCGCGGGTCAGGTCGCCGCGCCAGGTGGGATGCGCCTCGGCCTGCTTGTCGACGACCTTGCCGGTGAGCGCGGAGCCGTGCGGCTTCAACGCGCTGACCGGATAGAGGATGTCGAGCATCGACGGGCGGCGATTCTGCCCGGCAATGCCGAAACGGGTGACGATCATCGCATCCTCGCCCTCGATCCCCGACAACAGGGATGGCGAGGATTCGGGACGTCCGGCGCGGAAGTCGAGCTTGGCGAGCGATTCCCAGGCGTTGCGCATCGGCGTCGCCATCATCCGGCCCAGCTGGCCGATCATCGCCTCGCTGGCGGGCGAGAATTCGGGCGGCAGCATATCGGGCACGTTGCCCGTGCCGCCGAAGGACAGGTCGATCATCGACAGGCCGAAGCCGCCCTCGATGACGATCAGCGCCTGCGCGTCGGCGGCCATGCCGCCCTGCGACGACATGGCCATCGGCACCCAGGCGCTCAGCCCGTCGCCGCGTTCCGCACGGTAATCGGTGAAACGCTGGACGACCAGCGGCTCCGCCCAACAGCGCAGTTCCTCGCGCAGCAGCGGTTCGAACAGGCCCCGCAGCATCCGTGCCAGACGCGCGGACAGATGCTGCATCGTGTGAAGGTCACCGAACGGGTTGATCTTGTGCGAACCCAGCACCGAGTGATCAGCGACATACTGATCACGCGGGCGTTCGCGTCGTTCAACCTGAGGGGCGGCGTTAACCATGCCTCACTGAACAACGAAATTGGTAAAGTAGACGTTAGCGATGCCGCCGAATCCCTCCTTTTGGCGAAGAATCTCGTTGATCGCGTCGACCAGGCGGCGCTGCAGCTGGCGCTTGCCCTCGCCGGTGGTCACCATCTCCTCGCTGGCATCGCCCAGCGTCAGCAGGATGGCCGAGCGGACCGCCAGGTCGTTGGTCTTCAGATTGTTGATGACCGTGTCGTCATAGGGGGTGGAGACGGCCAGGCCGATCTGGACGATATGCACCGAGTCGCGCAGGTTCGAGGTGAAGTCCTTGGGCAACTGGTAATAGTTGGACGCATAGCGTTCGCCGCCATCGCCGACCGGCGTCTTCATGCCGACATTCTCGTGCTTCTCGCCGCCTTCGCCGCCCTCTCCGCCGCCGCCATGACCGCCTTCGCCACCTTCACCGCCTTCGCCGGCGCGCTTCTGCTCGGCCTTGGGGACCAGCTTGGGGCCGGGATGGCTGGCATCGGCCTCGGCTTCCTCCTTGGCGGCCTTGTCCTTCTCGGATTCGGCATGGCCGCCGCCGATCAGGCCGGAGTTCGCGGCATAGAGCCCTGCGCCGACGCCGCCGCCCAGCAGGACGAGGACCCCGACGACCATGATGATGATCTTGCCCAGCTTGCCCTTCTTCTTCTTGGGCGCTTCGTCGTTGGGCGTCTCTTTCGCGTCGCTCATATGTCAGTTCCTCAGGCGATTCGGATGGATGGAGAAGAAACCGTGGTGCCGGGCGATGCCGCTGCGTCCTCGCCGGACGGCTCGGGATCGCCGCCGCGTGGCCGGTTCGGGATCACGGGCACCGGCTGGGCGGGCGCCCGCTGGTCGCGCGCCGATTGGCCCAGATCGGATCCGGTGGTGCCGCCCGCCGAAACCGCCACGTCACCCAGCCGCATGCCCTTGTCCTCGGCCAGCTGGTTCAGCGTGTGATGGGCATCGGCCAGGATCGTCGCCGTGCTCGATTGCTCGGCGGTGAAATGGATATGGGTCGCCCCGTCGCTATGGCGAATCGCGACCGCGATGCCGCCCAGCGCGTCGGGTGACAGCTGGATGCGGGTATCGGCGGTCGCGGCGTCCTCGCGCATCCGGTCGATGCGGTCGATCATCGCCTGGGGCCAGTGTTGCTGCGTCATGTCGAGCGGCGCCTGATCGGTGGCGTTCGTTGCAGCCACCGAACGGGTCAGGTCAGTCGCGCCCAGCGACGCGGCGGCGATTCCGGTCGCGGCGACGGGCGTGCGCGAATCGCGCGGCTCCTCGTCCTTGGCCTGCGCCGAGGACAGGCCGCGCAGCGCACCCGCCAGCATACCGAGCGTCGCCGTACCCCGACCCGGCTGCGTGACGGTCAGCGGGCCGCTGGGGAGCGAGGCTAGGGGCGGGGCGCTCGATGTCGTCGGGGCGGAGGACGGAACCGACGCTGCGACCAGCCGGAAGGCAGGCATCGCGCCGCCGCTGGCGAGTGCCGATGCCGAGGGCGTCGTGGCGGACATGGGCGAGGCTGGAGCCGATACGCCATCGCTCGCGCCCTGGCGTAGCAGGTCGAGGATCTTCGGATCGGACGGGCGCACCGATGCCGCCTCGACCTGTTGCGCCGTGGCCGCACCTGTCGCCCCATCGGTCGGGCGTGCGCTATCCGGCATGACGCGGGGAGCGCCGGCGTCGCGCCCGATGTCCGTCGTCACCGGCGACGCCGTCGTTACGGGCGAGGCCGTCGTCTGGACGGAGAGTGGCATGATGACGGTCGAGCGCACGCCATCGGCCCGCGCCATGTTGGTCGACAGGGTCGTGTCGGACGGGCTGGTTGTGCCTGTGGCCGTCGTCGGGGATGCCGCCATCTGGGGTGTCGGCGGCACGATGATAGGCACGCCAAGGCCATCGGCAGGTGCGGTGTCGGTCGATAGGGCCGGGCCGGAGGGGTTGTCCGTCCCGTCATCCGCCGCATCATCCGTCCCGGTAGCGATGTCATCCTGATCGGCATCGGAATCGGTTGCGGCCTCTTGCCTGGACGCGCGGGGCCCGGTCTTGCCTGCTGTGGCGAGTTTCGAAGCTTCGGCGGTGCGCACGGACGTGGCGGCGGGCTCACCCGGTAGGGCGGCATTCGCTGGCAGCGGCATCAGGGCGGCGGCGACCGGCACGCTGGCGGGGGCGATCGGCGCGACCGTGCCGGAAGGGGTGGCCGTTTCGTCGTCCGTCGCGGTCGACGGGTCGTCCTGATCCTCGTGCTCCTGCACCTGAGACGTCGCCGTCTTGGCGGTTGTCGGAGTGACCGGGTTCGGCGTGGCGTTCAGCAACTCGGTGAAGCGGGCGGGCAGGGAGGGTGTGTCGGCCTTCGCGGCTGGCGGCAGGAAGGCGGGGCCGACCGGCAAGGTGGCGGCATCGGTCGGCAAGCCATTGCCGGGCAGGGGCGCGATCATGCCGTCGGTGATGGCCGGGCTGTCGGCCACATCGCCGTCGCCGGTCGCCGGCGCCTTGCCGGGAACGCGGCCGGTCTTGTCGCCCGTCGCTTCGCCGTCACCCGGCGCGGCGTTCAAAAAGTCAGCGAAATTCGTCAGTTGTCCGGGCGCGGCGGCGTTGCCCGTCCGGGGCCTACCGGGCGTCGTCCGGCCTGCGGTCGAGGCGTCCGGCGTGAGCAAAGATGAAATAGCTGACATGACGGGTCGTGCTCAGCAAGGATCGTGCCGATTTTGCGAGCGTCGTCCGCCCGTGGCCGGCATGTCTTCCAGCGCCCGCATTTCGGCGCGGATCGCGGCGGCGCGTGCGCGCTCCAGCAGTTTTTCGACCGCCGTCTGGTCGCGCTTGGCCTCGCGCGTCTGCTCGGCGGCCTGTTCGGCGCGCCGTTCGGCCGCGATGACGCGGGCGGCGGCGGCATCGGCCGATTCGTGCAACCGGCTGCGGAAATGCGCGCGCGCCATCAGCCCGGCGGCGGCGGTCGGCGGCGCGGGGGCGGGCGCCACCGCCTCGACCAGTTGCGCGATACGTTGCGACAATTGCTGCTCGGTCGTGACGCGCTCCTGCGCGCGCGCTTCCTCGGCCATGGTCAGGTTGAGTTGCAGCGTGCGGACCCGGTGCAGCCGGTTCAGCATCGCCTGTTGCCGGGTGGCCATGACGTTCTACCCCCTGATCAGACGCCGGGCTGGCCGAAGACGCCGACCAGCTCCTCGACCGCATGGTCGAGCGGCACGATCTCATCGGCATCCTGGCGGATATATTCCATCACCGCCGGGTGGCAGGCGATGGCGGCGTCGATCGCCGGGTCCGCGCCCGCGCGATAGGCGCCCATCAGCACCAGGTCGCGATTTTCCTCATAGGTCGCCAGATGGCGGCGCAGCGTCCGCGCGGCCATGGCGTGCGGCTTGCCGACGATGTCGGTCATGACGCGGCTGACCGAGGGGCCGATGTCGATCGCGGGATAGACGCCGCGCTCGGCCAGATGGCGGTTGAGCACGATATGGCCGTCCAGGATCGA
The DNA here is from genome assembly GCF_913062585.1 of uncultured Sphingomonas sp. Lineage (GTDB taxonomy): Bacteria > Pseudomonadota > Alphaproteobacteria > Sphingomonadales > Sphingomonadaceae > Sphingomonas. The sequence goes on from NZ_CAJXWX010000014.1 coordinate 65,719, forward strand.
GCGTGCCGAGTCGACGACCGGATCGTTGCCGTCGTCGCCGTCCGCCAGCACGGTATAGATGGCGGTGATCGAACCGGTGCCATGCGCGTCTGCGCCCGCGCGCTCGATCAGGTTCGGCAGCATCGCGATGGCCGAGGGCGGATAGCCGCGGGCCGAGGCGGGTTCGCCCAGCGCCAGCCCGATCTCGCGGCCCGCATGGGCGACGCGGGTCAGCGAATCCATGATGAGCAGCACCTTCTTGCCCTCGGCGCGGAACGCCTCGGCAATGGCGGTGGCGCGCAGCGCGCCGCGGATGCGCAGCACCGGCGAGTGGTTGGCGGGGACCGCGACGACGACCGAGCGTGCGCGCGCTTCGCCCGCGACCTTGGTTTCCAGAAAGTCGGCGACCTCGCGGCTGCGCTCGCCGATCAGGCCGATGACGATGACGTCGGCGCGCGCGGCGCGGACCATCATGCCCAGCAGGACCGACTTGCCGACGCCCGAGCCCGCCATGATGCCGACGCGCTGGCCCTGGCCGATGGTCAGCAGGCCATTGATCGCGCGCACGCCGACGTCCAGCGGCTCGCGCACCCGGCCGCGATCGAGCGGCGACTGCATCTTGCCCGCCAGCGGCCAGCGCCCGGCGCCGCGAATGGGGCCAAGCCCGTCGATCGGCTTGCCCGACCCGTCGACCACGCGGCCCAGCATCGCCGCACCCACCTCGGCCTCGCCCGGAGGACCCAGCGGGCGCACCGGCGCGCGCGGGAGGAGGGGGGCGGGGCCGCCCAGATTCATCAGGAGCGTGCGGCCGTTGCGGAAACCGATGACCTCGGCCTCGACCCGGCTCTCCGGTGCATCGCCAATGGCGCAGACGGTGCCAACCGGCAACGACAGGCCGACCGCTTCCATCAGCAGCCCGTCATAAGAGGACAGGCGACCGCAAACCGTGGCGCGGGGCGCGAAATTCGCGCTCGCCAGCGTCTCCAGATAATCGGCGGTGAAACGGTTCAGCATTGGGGAACGGGCACCTTGTCGATGATGGCGGCCAGCTGGTCCAGCCACAGGCGCGGACCGTCCTCGACGATGGTCGAGGCGCTTTCGAGCACGAAGCTGCCCCGTTCGATGGTCGCATCGCCGACCGGGAAGATGGTTTGCGGCAGGCGACCGTCGAGCAGCGCGACATCGTCCGGATGGACGCGCAGCATCGCCGATTCCTGGGCGTCGGTCAGCAGTTCGATCGCCCCCTCGACCCGCGCGGTCAGGCGGTCGGCGTCGATGCCGACCTCGCCGACCAGCCGGGTGACGAGCGCCATGACCGTCTGGCGAAGCTGTCCCGCCATCATCTCGCGGTCGACGCGCGAGGTGAAGGCCTGGGCGATGCCCTCCAGCAACTGGCCGTCGCGCGCCTGGCTTTCGAGCAGCGCCTGATATTCGTGGGTCGCGGCCTCGACGCCCTCGGCATAGCCGGCGGCGCGCGCCATCGCGATCGGATCGGCGACGGTGGCTTCCGGAATATCCTCGCACGCGGCGAGGGGATCCCAGCCTTCGGTCGGGTCCCGTTCGGGGTCGACCGGGTGGAAATGGCGGGGCTTCACCTCCTCGGCTTCGGGCTGGCCGCCCGGCATCGGCGAGCGGGCGCGGAACGGCATCGCCTCCGATCCCAGGTCGATCCCCAGGCCCGCCAGTCCGGGCAGGTCCGTCCGGGCGAAGTCGCCCGGCGGGGTGAAGGCCTGTTGCAGCGCGGCGGCGGCCGCATTCTGCCGGGCGGAAAAGCCGGCGACGAAATCAGACATAGTCGTCCTCGCCGCCACCCATCATGATCGTGCCTTCCTTGGCCAGGTTGCGCGCGACCGCGATCATCGCCTTCTGCGCCTCCAGCACCTCGGACAGCTTCATCGGCCCGCGACCTTCCATCTCGTCGCGGATGCCCGCTGCCGCACGCGACGACATGCAGCCCAGGAAGCGTTCGCGCGCCGCCTCGTCCGCGCCCTTGAGCGAGCGGATAAGGACTTCGCCGTCGACGTTGCGGATAAGGGTGCCCAGATTCTTGTCGTCCATCTCCAGCAGATTCTCGAAGATGAACAGCGCCTCTTCGATCTGCTTGGCGACGTCGCGGTCGATCTTGAACAGCTTGGGCATGACCCGCTGTTCGGTCGACTTGCGCGCGCTCGACAGGATCTTGGCCGCCTCGCGCGATCCGCCCATGGCCAGGCCGTTGCCGCCGCCGCTGCCGCCACCGCCGCCGCGACGGCGCTGCAGCACGGCGTTCAGCGTCTCGACCGCTTGCGGCGTCACCGGGCCCAGCCGGGCGACGCGGTGCAGGATGTCGGGCTGCATCGCCTCGGGCAGCATTTCGAGCACCTGGCCCGCGACGACCGGATCGCAATTGGCGATGATGACCGCGCCGATCTGCAGATGTTCCTTCTCGACGATCTTGGCGATGTCGCTGGCGTCCAGCCAGTCGAGCATGTCGATCTCGCACTGCGCCTCCGGGGGCACGATGCGCGACAGCACGGTGTCGGCGCGTTCGGGCCCGAGCGCGCGGTTCATCATATTCTCGACCAGCGGCTTGGGCTGGAAGGCGATCGAGGTGCGGGCGCGGGCGCAGCCGACGAAATTGTCGAGCACGGCATCCACCTCATTCTCGCTGACATCGGCGATCGAATACATCGCGCGGCCCAGCTCGCGGACCTCCTCCGGGTCCAGCTTCTGCAGTATGGCGGCGGCCTCGTCCTCGCCGACCAGCATCATCAGGACGGCGGCGCGTTCGACCCCGCTATAGGTCCGTTCGGAATCGAGAGCGGTCGTCACGCGGCTTCCTCCGTCGAGGTGCGGATCATGTCACGTACGGCCAGCGCGGCGCGGGCCGGATTGTCGCGGGTGAAGCCGCGCACCTTGACGATACGCTCGTCGAGATGGGTCGACTGTTCGATATCGTCCAGCGTCACCGGCGGCAGGACGGCGGGCTCGACCTCGCCCCCGGTCAGCAGCGCGTTCACCTTGGCGATGTCGATCCCGGCGGCGGCCAGCGCGGCGATCGCATCGGCGTCGAGCGGCACGGCCACGCCCTCGGCATTGACGACCATCGCCGCGCCATTGGCGCCTGCGAAAATCTCGCCGGGCTTTTTGGCGGCTCCGTCGGCGGCGCCCATGGGCAGCGCCTTGGTCTCGGGCTCGTCCTTCTTCTTGGTCATCGCCTTGACCAGCGGACGCACGCCGAGCAGCAGCACGAGCAGTGCGATCACCAGCGCGGTCGCGTTGCGCGCGGCCACCGGCATCCAGCTGGCGTCATACCAGGCGCGCTTGTCGTCGATGGCGGTATCGGCGAACTTGCGGCTGATGACGGTGACATTGTCCTGGCGCTGCGCATTGAAGCCGACCGCCGACTTCACCAGGTCGGAAATCTGGCTGATCTCCATCTGGCTGCGCTTGCCGGTGGCGGGGTCGCGCAGCAGGACGGCGACGGTCAGCCGCTTGATCGAACCCGGCGCGGCACGCGTCACCGACACTTCCTTGTTCAGGTCATAGGCGCGCTGGAAGGCGTCGGACTGTTTCTCGGGGTTGACGCCCGGACCACCGGCGACCGGCTTGCCATCGGCGGGCGGCGCACCGCTCGCGCCGTTGGCGGGCTGCGGCTGTTGCAGCGTGCTGGCGGGCGGGGGCGTGTTGGACAGGGCGCCCGGAATGCCGCCGGGCGTGGTCGGGTCCTTCTGGTTGCCGGTCCAGTTGCCGGTTTCGGCGCGCAGCGCGCCGTCCTTGTCATAGCGTTCGCTGGTCGCGCTGGTTTCGTCGAGATTGACGTCGGCCTGCACCTCGGCGGTGAAGTTGCCCGCGCCGACCAGCGGCGTCAGCAGCTGGATCAGCTGGGTGCGGTACTTTTCCTCCAGGCGGCGCTGGAATTCGATGCGGCGATCATCGCCGCTCGCGCCGTCCGCGCCCTTCTTGGAAAGCAGCGCGCCCATCTGGTCGACCACGGTCACGTCCTCGGGCTTCATGCCCGGCACCGACGAGGCGACGAGATTGACGATCGACTGGACCTGCGCGTCCGACAGCGAGCGCCCGGCATTGAGCTTCAGCACCACCGAGGCGGAGGGCGAGGACTTGTCGCGGATGAAGGGCGAGGCGTCGGGTGTGGCAAGGTGCACGCGCGCCTCGGCCACCGCGTCGATCTCCTGGATCGAGCGGGCCAGTTCGCTCTCGCGCGCCTGGCGAAGCCGTTCGCCCTCGACCGCGCGGCTGACGCCCATCGGCAGCTGGTCGAGAATGGCATAGCCGCCCGGCGCCTGCTTCGGCAGCCCCTGGCTCGCCAGCAGCATCCGCGCCCGCGAATAATCCTCTTCGTTGACGGTCAGCGCGCCGGTGCCGTCGTCGATCTTGCTCTTGATGTTCGCCGTCGACAGCGCCGAGGTCACCGCCTGCTTGTCCGCGTCCGACAGATTGTCGAACAGCGTCTTCTGCGGCGCGCTGGACAAGGCCATCCAGGCGAGCGCGGCGGCGGCGATCAGCCCGACGAGCAGCGCCATCGGCGCCGAACGGCGAACCGCGGGCTGCGCCATCACCGACTTGATCTGGCGAAGCGGGTTGGCGAATTTTTCCGGCAACGGCGGCAAGGTTGCCGGCGGCGACGTGTTGGATGCGGGGGTGAGGGCTGTGCTCATCTTACACCGGCATGCTCATGATGTCCTTATAGGCGGACAGGAGTTTGTTGCGGACCTGCAGGGTCGCCTCGAAGCCGACCGATGCCTGCTGGCGGGCCATCATCACCTTGGCGATGTCGACCGTTTCGCCGCGTTCATAGCTTTCGGACAGGCGGGCGGCCTGTTGCTGGCCTTCGTTGACGCCCTTCAGCGCGGATTCCAGCGTATCGGCAAAGCTGGTGGGCGCCGCGGGAGCTTGAGTCTGGGCGGCCTGTGCCGCCTGGTTGGCACCGGCCTGGCTTGCCGCCTTGAGTGCCTGATTGCGTTCCAGGATCTGGGCGCGCAGCGCCATCACCCGGTCGACGCTCATCGCACCGCCGACACCACCCACGCTCATGCGGTCATGGCCCGGCTAGACGGACGGATGATCTCCTCGCCCTGCTCGCGCGCCTTGGCCAGGCGATAGCGCAGGGTGCGTTCCGAAATGCCCAGCCGCTTGGCGGTCTCGATCCGGTTGCCGCCGCACGCGGCCAGCATCTCGCGGATCGCGGCGAATTCGCTCATCTGCACCACCTTGCCCAGCGTCGCCTCGGCGACGGACAGGCTGGGTGCGGTATCGTCCAGGTCGTTGGCGACCATCGGGCGGTCGAATACGATATGCTCGGGCTCGATCGTCGCGCCGCCGGCAAAGAGCAGAGCGCGCTGGATGACGTTTTCCAGCTCGCGGACATTGCCCGGCCAGTTGTGCATGGCGAGCTTCTCGATCGCGGCGGCGCTGGGCCAGGGCACCATGGTCCGGCCGGCGGCGTGGCGCAGGATCATCGTCGCGGCGAGCGCGGGAATGTCCATGCGACGCTCGGCCAGCGCCTTGGTGGTCAGCGGGAAGACCGACAGGCGGTAGTAAAGGTCGGCGCGGAACCGGCCCGCGGCCACTTCGGCCTGCAGGTCGCGGTTGGCGCAGGCGATGACGCGGACATCGACCGCCTGTGGCATCGACGCGCCGAGCGGGATCACCTCACGCTCCTGCAGCACGCGAAGGAGCTTGGCCTGGAGCTGGAGCGGCATCTCTGCGATCTCGTCGAGCAGCAGGGTGCCGCCGTCCGCCGCGCGGAAGAAGCCCTCGCCCGCCTGGGCCGCACCGGTGAAGGCGCCCTTCTGGTGGCCGAAGAGCAGCGCCTCCAGCATCGATTCCGGCAGCGCGGCGCAATTGATCGCGACGAAGGGCTTGGACGCGCGGGCCGACTGCGCATGGATGGTGCGTGCGACGACTTCCTTGCCGGTGCCGGTCGGGCCGTTGATCAGGACGGTGATGTCCGACTGGGCGACCCGCTCCGCCAGGGTGAAGAGCGCCAGGCTTTCCGGATCGGCGGCGGTCGGCATTGCCGGGCCCGCGACCAGGGCGCGGACGAAGCTGTTGCCGACGCCCGCTTCGCTCGAGGGATAGGTGACCGTCGTCGGGCGACCGTCGCGCATCGGTACGACCGAGGCCTCGGGACCATCGGCGATGACCACCGTGCGGGCCGGGTGCGTCACTGCATCGCCCGGCGCCAGCAGGAACATGTCCCCCGCCTGGGGCGCGGCACCGGGTTCGGCAACGGCCATACCCTGGGCGCGCAAGGCGGAGATCAGCGCATATTTCTGCTTCAACAGCGCGGGGGAGGGGTGAATCGACGGCATCGGCGACAAGTCCTTTCGTGACTCGTCAATGCCCTCTCCTTGGTAAAACGCGGGTTAATGCGGCAATTGCGGCGGCAACTTTTTTCCGGGCGCGGGCGGGCGGGTGCGCGGGCCCGGGCGGCGCGCGCCCGCCTGCCCGCTCGCGCCCGCGGTAAACGGCAAAACCGGCAAAACTTTACGGCGGATATTTGCCGGACCCCGGCTAAAACCTGCCGGAATGCGGCCGTTCTCCACTTCGACGGCTCGACGGTCCCAGGGGACAGCGAGGGACCCGTCAAGCTACTCGGAGGACGAACGATGACTGTTATTGCGACGAACGTGAATGCGATGCGTGCCACTGCCGCTTCTGCCATGGCCTCGAACGCGCTGAGCACCTCGATGCAGCGCCTGTCGACCGGCAAGCGCATCAACTCGGCGGCCGACGACTCGGCGGGCCTGGCGATTTCGTCCTCGATGACCTCGCAGATCCGCGGCATGGCGCAGGGCATCCGCAACGCCAATGACGGCATCTCGATGGCCCAGACCGCCGAAGGCGCGATGGACGAGGTCAACAACATGCTGCAGCGGATGCGCGAACTGGCGGTCCAGGCGAAGAACGGCACCTATCAGAGCAGCGACACCACCAACATCAACAACGAACAGCTGGCGCTGGCCACTCAGATCAACAACGTGCTCGGCAACACCACGTTCAACAACAAGGCCTTGTTCGACGCCAACGCCGGCGCGACCGGCTTCACCATCCAGACCGGTGCGGGCCTCAATGATACGATCACGATGAAGTCGACCGACTTCACTGCCGCGACTGGCAACGCCGCCATGAAGGCCGTGACGGGCGGCGTCGGTGGCACCGCGCCGACCGCGGCTTCGGTCGGCGCCCTCACGCTCGACAAGTACGACGCGGCGATCAGCGCGGTGTCGACGGCGCGGGCCGGCCTGGGCGCCACCCAGAACCAGCTGCAGTCGGCGGTCAACAACACGACCACGACCATGACCAACCTGTCGGAAGCGCAGAGCCGCATCCAGGACACCGACTTCTCGACCGAAACGACCGCGCTCGCCAAGGCGCAGATCCTGAGCCAGGCGTCGACCGCGATGCTCAGCCAGGCCAATCAGTCGCAGCAGGGTGTGCTCAAGCTGCTCGGTTAATCCCCGGATCGGGGGTTGATCCCCTGAACCCCCGATAACTGTTCCCCCGCCATTTCAATGAGATGGCGGGGGGCAGCCAAGAAAAAACGTCGCCCGCTTCACTTTTTTTCTAAAGTGCGGCGAAAGGCGGCCGTTTTCCGTGGTGGCAGCTCGACCTTCGCCTTGGGGGCGGCGGAGAGCTCCAGCTTCGGAGAACGACCATGACGGTTATCGCCACAAATGTTACGGCCTTACGGGCCGCCAATGCATCGGTCACCGCCCAACATGGGCTGGACGTGTCGATGCAGCGCCTGTCGACCGGCAAGCGGATCAACTCGGCCATGGACGATGCGGCGGGCCTCGCCATCACGTCCTCGATGACCTCGCAGATTCGCGGCATGAACCAGGGCATTCGCAACGCGAATGACGGTATCTCGATGGCGCAGACGGCGGAAGGCGCGCTGCAGGAAGTCAGCAACATGCTGCAGCGGATGCGCGAATTGTCCGTGCAGAAGGCCAACGCCACCTATTCGACGCAGGACAAGGCCAGCATCACGTCCGAACAGGACGCCCTGTCGGCACAGATCGCGACCATCCTGACCAACACGACCTTCAACGGACAGCATCTGTTCGACGGGACGGCGGGCACTAGCGGCGCGGTCCAGATCCAGGCGGGCGCCTATACGTCCGATGCGCTGACCATGACCTTCGGCAACCTGAAGACCGATGCCGATCTCGCCACGATCGTCAACTTCACCACGACGCCCGCGACGATGAAGCCGGCACCGGCGCTGGAGGATTTCGATACCGCGATCGCCAAGGTCGCGAATTTCCGGGCCGGCCTGGGTGCCGTGCAGAACCGGCTTCAGTCGGCGATGAACAACCTGACCTCGAACTCGACCAACCTGGCCGAAGCGCGCAGCCGCATCGAGGATACGGACTTCTCGGCGGAAACGACCGCGCTCGCCAAGTCCCAGATCCTGAGCCAGGCGTCGACCGCCATGCTCAGCCAGGCGAACCAGTCGCAGCAGGGCGTGCTCAAGCTTCTCGGACAGTAACACCAGGTTCCTGAGCGCCCTGGCACCGCGCCCCCACTCGGGTGCCGGGGCCAACCGGCTGCGCCTTAGCGGACCGGTTTGCAGGACAAACCCCGGCGACCTTCGGGTCGCCGGGGTTTACTTGCGTCTATTCGCCGCGCAGCACCAGCGCGGGTGATATCCGCGCCGCCGCCCAGGCCGGATACAGGCTGGCCAGCACCGCGCCCGCCATCACGCACAGGCCGATCGTCACGACCTCATGCGTGGCGATCCCGATGGGCAGCGCCAGGAAGACGTCCAGCTCGCCGTCGCGGGACGGCGCCAGCCACCGCGCCAAAGCGGTGATCCGTGTCCGCTCGAGCAGCAGCATCCCGGCCAGCGCCAGGCCCGCCAGCGCGCCGACGCCCGCGATGATGCTGCCCACGCCGGTGAAGACCCGCGCGATACCGCCCGCCGTCATGCCCATGCTGCGCAACACTGCGATCTCGCGCCGTTTCGAACGGGCGAGCAGGGTCATGGACGACAAGACGTTGAAGAGCGCGATCACCGTGACCAGGCCGACCGCGATCGACATGCCGACCTTCTCGGTCGCCAGCGCGGCGAGCAGCGACCGGTTCGCCTGCGTCCAGCTGGTGATGCGATAGCGGGAGCCCAGGCGGCGGCGAATCGCGGCGGTCACGTGCGCTTCGTCCTCCGGATGGGCGAGGGTCACGGCCACGCGCCGGGTGACGCCAGGGCCGTCCAGCACGCCTAGCCTATCAGCGGGGCCCAGCACGACCGGCGCCTGGCCGCCGACCGCATCCTCGTCGCGATATAGGCCCGACACCCGGGCCTCGAACAGTTGCAGGCCGATCGCGCGGTCGGGCGCGACCGCGACCCGGCCGATCGCCACCGGCGAGCCGGGCAGCAGGCCCAGCTGGAATGCCGCATTCTCGCCGACGGCGATGGTGCCGGGCGCGGTGGGGCGCACCCCCATGGTCGGGCGGGCCAGCGCCGGGCTGCGCGCCATGCCGTCGGGGGTCAGTCCCTGGATGCGGACCGGGCTCATCCGGCCGTCGATGGACAGTGCGGCGGTCAGTTCGCGCAGCGGCTCGGCGCGCAGGACTCCGGGCAGGCCCGCGACGATCGCGGCGACCTGTCCCTCGTCCATGCGCTGGTGCGCAGCGGTCGTGACACTGAGATGGCCGTCGATCGGCGCGACGGTACTGGCGAGCTTGGCCTGCGCGCCGTTCATCACCGCGATGACCAGCACCAGCGAGGCGACGCCGATCGCCACCCCGATGCATCCGATGGCACCCACCAGCAGGACCAGCCGCCCCCCGGCACCCGGCCAGAGATAGCGTGCGATCAGTCGACGTTCATGGGATGCGAACATGCTCTTCCCCCGGTGAAGGGGGAAGGCTTAGGCGCAGGGATGTGTGGCGGGAAAGCCGATTATGCGGGCGGCGGGGTGGCGGGCCCCGCCCATGCCCTTCACGCCCGGCTGGCGAGCGCCTTTTTCAGCTTCGCGTGCGCGGCGCTCTTGATCTGGCAGACGCGCGCGGCGCCGACGCCCAGCACCTGGCCGATTTCCTCCAGATTGAGTTCCTCGACATAATAAAGCTGGATCACCATCGCCTCGCGCTCGGGCAGGTCGGAGATGGCGGCGATCAGCGCCTCGCGCAGGTCGCTTTCGGCCAGCTGGTCGAAGGCATTGGGCGTGTCGTCGGCGAACCAGGGCAGATCGTCCGAATAGACGTCGTCGATCGAATCCATCCGCACGGCCTCGGCCGTCTTGTATTCGGCGCGCAGCTTCTCGACCGTGACGCCCAGCTTAGTCGCCACCGCCTCGTCGGTCGGTGCCTGGCCGTTGCCCTGGGTCAGCGCGGCGACCGCCTTGGCATAGTCGCGGCGGCGGCGCATCGCGCCGCGCGTCGTCGTCGCCTGGCGACGCAGCTCGTCGATCATCGCGCCGCGCAGGCGGGCCTTCAGATAATGACCGAACTCGACGCCGCGCTCCTCGAACGAGGCGGCGGCCTCGACCAGGGCGACCAGGCCGATCTGGACCAGATCCTCGATCTCGACCAGGTTCGACATGGATCCATGGACATGCCACGCGATGCGGCGGACCAGCGGCAAATGCCGCCGGATCAGCGCGCCGGAGTCGGTCGCGGGCCCGCGCGGGGCAGGGCGATAGGTCAGCGGCTGGTCCGCGATCGTGGGGTTGACCAGCGCGGGGTCGAAGCTCGCCGGGTTGATCGGCTGGGCATTCATGAATGCGCCGCTGAGAGGGTGCGAGGTCATGCAGCAATCGCCTGTTGCTGGGAGTGATGGGGGGCGCCGATGACGGCGACGACTTCGACCGGCTTTTCTTCCGGTACTTCGAAGAACGAGAGGACGGGCACGTCGGGCAGGCAGGTGCGCAGCAGCTTGCGCATCGCCAGGCGCACGCCCGGCTGAACGACGAGGGCAAAGGGCTTGGCCTCGGCGATCAGGGGTTCGGCCGCCTGGGTCAGCGCGGCGGTGATGCGCTGGCCCAGATCGGGCTCGATCACGTGGCGGCGACCGACATCGGCGCGCATCGCCTGGCCGAGCAGCCCTTCGAGCTGACCGTCCAGCGTCATGACGCGCAGCGGTTCGCGCACGCCGCACAGCTTCTGGATGATCAGGCCGCCCAGTTGCGGACGGATCAGCTCGATGATCTCCTCGGCATCCGCGGACTTCTGTGCGGCGACCGCGATGGCGCTGGCGATGCGGCGGAACTCCTTGAGGGAGATATTCTCCGCCAGCAGGCCCTTGAGCACCTGGGTCAGCGTGGTCAGCGGCAGCGGCGTCGGGCAGAGCGAGGCGGCGAGCTGGGCTGCGCGCTCCTTCAGCCCGTCGAGCAGCGACTGGACCTCGTCGGGGCCGAGCAGCTCGGACGAGTTGGAACCCAGGATATGGTTCAGATGGGTCGCCATGACGGTGCCCGGATCGACCACCAGATAGCCCATGCCGGTCGCGGCATCCGCATCGCCCTTCAGGATCCAGGTCGCGGGCAGGCCGAAGGTCGGGTCCTTCACCGGCTTGCCGTTCAGCGTGCCGAACGCCTGGCCGGTGTCGAGCGCCAGCATCTCGTCGGGCGAGACCTGGTCCTCGGCGACGACCACGCCGTTGATGAGGATGCGATAGCTATAGGGCGCCAGGCTGATGTCGTCGCGGACGCGGGCCTGCGGCACGACGAAGCCCAGATCCTTGGACAGCTGGCGGCGGACGCCGGTGATGCGGGCCATCAGCGGTGCGCCGCGACGCTCGTCGACCAGCGGCACCAAGCCGTAACCGATGTCGATATGCACCTGCATCCCGTCGATGACCTCGTCCCAGGTGATGCGCGAGGGATCGACCGGCTCGGGGGCCGGGGCGGGGGGCGCGATGACCGGGCGCTTCTCGATCTGGCGCAGCTTCCACGCGGTGAAACCGGCGATGGCGGCGGCGGGCAGCAGGATCAGGTGCGGCATGCCGGGCAGCACGCCGAGCAGGCCCAGGATGACGGCGACCGGGATCCAGGTCTTGGACGCGCCGAACTGCGACCCGATCTGGCCCGCCAGGTCCTTGTCGGACGAGACTCGGGTCACGATCGCGGCGGCGGCGATGGAGAGCATCAGGCTGGGGAGCTGCGCGACCAGCGCGTCGCCGATGGCGAGCAGGATATAGGTCTTGGCGGCGTCGGCGATACCCATGCCATGGCTGACCGGACCCAGGATCAGGCCGCCGATGATGTTGGCCGCCAGGATCAGCATCGCGGCGACCGCGTCGCCCTTCACGAACTTGGACGAACCGTCCATCGAGCCGTAGAAATCGGCCTCGGTCGACACCTCGACGCGGCGCGCCTTGGCCTGGTCGGGCGTGATGAGGCCGGCATTCAGGTCGGCGTCGATCGCCATCTGCTTGCCGGGCAGGGCGTCCAGGGTGAAGCGCGCCGACACTTCCGACACGCGCCCGGCGCCCTTGGTCACGACGATCAGGTTGATGATCATCAGGATCGCGAAGACGAAGAGGCCGACGACATAGTCGCCGCCGATCAGGAAGGTGCCGAACGCCTCGATGACATGACCCGCCGCGCTCTCGCCCTCATGGCCGTGCACCAGCACGATGCGCGTCGAAGCGACGTTCAGGCCCAGGCGGAACAGCGTGGCGAACAGGAGGACGGTCGGGAAGGCCGAGAAGTCGAGCGGCTTTTCGGCGTTCAGCGCGACCATCAGCACGGCCAGGCTGATCGCGATATTGGCGACGAAGAAGATGTCGAGCAGCGCCGGCGGGATCGGCACGACCATGACCAGCACCAGCAGCAGGATCGCCGCGGGCAGGGCCATGGTGCGGCCGCTCGAGAAGAACTTGCCCATCGCTTAGCCCCCCATGCGCGCGAGCATCATGTACGCCAGGCGCGCATGATCGGGTTTCGGACGCAGCACGCTGTCGCCTGTCGTGGTTGCGGCGTTGCGCAGGCCGAGCTGGTTCATCGTGCTGGTCGCCCAGGCGATGGCGTCGGCGGCGCTTTCGTTGTTGCCGGTGACGACGGTCGCGTCGCCGTTCATGCCCTGCAGCGCCAGCGCCTGCGCGGCGAACTGGAGGTTCGCCGCGCGCGTCTCGTCGCTATCGGCCTGGCTGCCCGCCAGCTTGGTGGCGAAACGGTCGTAAATGTCCGAGAGCGAGCGCGGCTGGCCGTTCGCGGCATAGAAGATCGAGCGGTTGGCACGGGCGGCGGCGGGGAAGAGCGACGCGGCGCTCGCCTCCGGGTTGCTTGCCATCGTGCCCAGGAACTTGGTCGCGCCGCCCAGGCCCAGGAAATGCGCCATGTACAGGTCGGTGCCATTGGCTTCACGACCCAGCGTCGATTCCAGCGCGGCCTTGTTGTCGGAGGCGTGCTCGGCCGCCATCAGCGAGGCGGCGGTGGGATCGTTGCGCAGCCCCATGATCGCCGCGCGCGCGCCGCCGGTCACATGATAGCGGCCGCCCGACTGGCTGATCGAATCCGCTGCCCAGCCCAGGCCATGCTCGGCGCCATGCTTCTTCACGACCGCGAGCCAGCTTTGTTCGACGAACTGATAGAGGCCCGAGGCCGAAGAGGTGCCCGCCCGCGCGTTCGCGTTCAGCCCCGATTCCAGCTTGGCCTGGCCGAGCAGATAGCCGAAATCGACGCCCGTGCGGCTGGACGCCAGCGCGATGGCCGATTGGACTCTGGCTTGGGAAACGGGTTGGACGGTCATGCTGAATGGTTAAAGCCTCTGTTCGGGCTTCACTCAGCAAAGGGCGTGCCAATTTCTCTCAAGTCGGCACGGCGCAGCCGGGGAAATCGGCGCGGGCAACAAAAAAGCCCGGAAATCCGGGCTTTCGGGCGTATCGGCGATGGGGTGGCGGCGGGGTCGTCAGGATGCGGCAAAGCCCGGCACCGGGCGGATTCGGCAAAGCGGCAAGCTCTTGCCGCCCGGCAAGCGGCAATCAGGCATAGGCGCGCATCATTGGGCGATAGCCAGCCCCGATGTCACCGGTCAGGGTCTGCAACCGGCGACGGACATTGGCCGCCATCAGGTTGACATAGATGCGGCACGTCTCGTTCAGGCGATTGGCCTCGTCGGCCAGTTCGCGCAGTTCGGGGCCCGCCGGACCGATGCCGAGCGACGCGACTTCCTCGATCGCTGCCAGCTTGTCGGAGGTCGCCCGCTCCAGCGCGGCGACGTCGTTCACCTTCAGCGCGGCGATCTCACGATGAAGGGCCTCGATGACCCGGATCAAAGCGTCCCGACGCGTCATTTACCGTTCCAATTGAGCTTCAGGGCGATCATCTGGTCGGCGATGGTCGCCGGCAGGATCGGGAAATGACCATCGGCGATCGCCTTCTTGATCTGGGCGACGCGATCGGAATTGACCGGCGGCTGTTCGGCCATCGCACCGGCCAGACCGCTCAGAACGCTTCCATCGCCACCGAGGGCCCGGGGCGAAGCGGTGGCCGAGGCTGGACCCGTATCGGGACCCGTCTCGGGCGTCGCTGCCGCCCGCGGCGCGCCGGCGATCCGCGCCATGCGCGTCTCTCCGGCATTCAGCCTTGAAGTTGTTAATTCCACCATGCCCGCACCTATCGGTTCCGCTGACATCCCATGAAACGGCCGGGCGGTGAAATCTTTTAGCAGGAAATTCGCCTCCGCTTCCCCGCTATGGCCCGGGTCAGTCGGCCCAGCCGGGCAGGGTGGCGCGACCGCTGGTGAGGGCGACCGCCTGGACCGGCGTGCGGGCGGTGTCGATGCGGACCGGGAAATGCGCACCGGGGGCGGCGTCGGCCATGGCGATGCCCTCCCGCGTGATCGAGAAGCCGTCCGAGCCCGCCTCGATCGTCACCGGGTCGCCGCGTCGGATCACCGGTTCCTGCTTGGCGATGACGGCGGGCGTGGCCATCGGCGCGGCGGTGCGGGGCACGGTGACGACGGGCACGAAGATGCGCCATTGCGGTGCCGGGCAGGCGATGACGACCGCGTCATGCGCCTCGGTCCGCCATGACATCGTGACAGTGGGGCATTGCGCCAGTTTCAACCGCGCATCGACGGGGGAGCGGGCACCGCCTTCTGCGCCGACCGGCCGCCCGGTAAAGGCGGCAACGGCGGCATCGAGCGCGCCGATATTCTGGAATCCGGCGGCGGCGAGGAGCAGGGGCAGAATCATTGAGACTTCCTTCGGGGTTCACCGGCGAAGACCAGAGTGACCAGCGCGGTCCTCTGGCCGGGAGTGGTGGCGGTGGAGAGGGTCAGGCGGTTGGCGGCGACCGGACCGATCAGTGCGGCGGCGGCGCGCGCACGATCGGCGGCCAGCACCACCGCGCTATGGGTGACGGGATCGACATCGGCCGCGCTGCCATCGGTCGCGGCCACGACCGACAGCCGGACGCGCGGGTCGGCCAGCGCCTCACGCGCCCAGGGCACGAGATTGGGGTCGGGATCGACCGGCTCGGCCGAACCGGGCGCGAAACGCAGGGCGGCGGCGGCGACCGGCATCACCGGCGCCGCCGGGCGCAGGGCCTGGGCGGCGGGGCTCATGGTGCCGAATTCGGCGCGTAGCGCGTTGACCAGGGCGGGGCGACGCTCCGCCCCCATCGCCTGCACGAGGACGAGGAAACCGACCAGCAGCAGGGCCAGGTCGGCCAGCGTCACCAGCCAGATCGGCCGGGCGGGGGCGGGGGCGGGAAAATCGAACTCGGTCATGCGACGGTCGCCAGCGGACGGCGGGGCGGGGTCGGCGGGCTGACCGAGACGGCGGGCGCCTCGCGCGCGGCCAGCGTCGCCAGCGGCTGTTCGATCCGCGCCCGCTCGAACGCCTCGATCCGCGCGGCACGGCGCAGGCGGGTGGCGATCGGCTGCGCGACCAGGTTGGCGAACAGCGCGCCGTACAGGGTGGCGAGCAGCGCGATCGCCATCGCGCCGCCGATCCGCTGCGGATCGTTCATCGTCGCGAACATCGCGGCCAGCCCGATCAGCGTGCCGACCATGCCCATGGCGGGGGCGGCCTCGGCAGCGCCGGCCCAGACGTCGACGACCGCCAGATGCCGCTCGACCCGCGCCAGGCGGGCATGGCGGGTACAGGCGGTCACGGTCTCGGGCCGCTCGCCATCGACGATCGCGGCGATCGCCTCGGCCAGGTCGGGGTCGGTGATGACCGAACGGTCCAGCTGGACCACGCCGTGGCGCCGCGCGATGCGGGCGAGATGGGTGATCTGGTCGAGCAGCGGCTCGGCCGAATAGGGCGCCCGGACCAGCGCGCGCAGCGCCAGGATGCTGCGTATCGTGTCGCGCCAGGGCGTCCGGAGCAGCGTCGCGACCAGCGTTCCGCCGAGCACGATCGCGAGCGCGGCGGGGTCGAAAAATTGCGAGAGGGGTGGCAATCCGTTCATGGCCTGTGCGTTGCAAAAGCCGGGCCATTTTTCGTCTTCGCGTCGCAAGGGGCCGTTAACCGCGATTTTGTGCGGATTTCGCCCCGCTGGCCCTGCCGGGTGCGATTGCCGGTGATTGCCGCTCCACCGGCAACCGGGCGGCAAGCCCTTGCCGGATGGCCCCTGGCGGCACCCCGCCTCTCCTCGTCTTTCCCGGTGTCCGGCCAAGTTGGCACGGGTGTTGCGTGTCCCCGCTGGCGCAATGCTCCATGTCGAGCGTCCGCGCCGGAAAGGAGGAATGACGATGGCCAATGAAACGCTGTTCGGGGTGCACGGGGCCGCACTGGAGGTGCGGGCGCAACGCATGGGCGTGCTGGCGTCCAACATCGCCAACGCCTCCACCCCCGGCTTCAAGGCGCGCGACATCGACTTCAAGTCGGCGCTGGCCGCCGTCGAAGGCAGCCAGGATCAGGCGGGCGGCATCGGCGCTCAAGGAATCGAGGGGGCGCTGAAATACCGCGTGCCGATCCAGACCTCGCTCGACGGCAATACGGTCGAACTCAACCAGGAGCAGACGGCCTTCGCCGAGAACGCGGTCCAGTATCAGACGACGCTGTCCTTCCTGAACGGCCGCATCTCCACCATCACCCGTGCGCTGAAGGGCGAATAAGCCATGGCGAGCAATCCCCTTTCCATCTTCCAGGTCGCCGGTCGCGCCATGTCGGCGCAGCTGATCCGGATGAACACCACCGCGTCCAACCTGGCCAATGCCGGGGGCGTCGCGGGGTCGGCCGATACCGCGTACAAGACGATGAAGCCGGTCTTCCGCACCAGCTTCGACGCCGCGACCGGCCTGTCCACCGTCGATGTCGAGAAGATCGTGACCGCCGGGGAAGACCCGACCAAGCGCCACGATCCGAACAACCCCTTGGCCGACAAGGACGGCAATATCTACGAAGCCGCCGTCGACGAGACCCGCGAGCTGGTCGACATGATGGAGACGGCGCGCACCTATCAGAACAATGTCGAGGTGATGCAGACGGCCAAGTCGCTGATCCTCGATACCCTCAAGCTGGGCCGCTGATCATGACCACATCCACCACCTTGGACTCGACGCTCGACGCGATCGGCGTCCGGCGTTCCGGTACGGCCAGCGGCGCGGCCGCGACGACGTCGACCAAGAAGTCCGGCACGCTGGGCCAGGCCGATTTCCTGAAGCTGCTGACCGCGCAGCTGAAGAACCAGGACCCGTTCTCGCCGATGGACAACACCCAGATGGTCGCCCAGATGGCGCAGTTCTCCAGCGTGGCGGGCATTTCCGACATGAACACCACGCTGTCGGCGATCTCGGCCAAGCTGGGCGGCACCACCAAGGCCGACGCGATGAGCTATGTCGGCAAGACGGTGCTGACCTCCGGATCGGTCGCCTATGGCCGGTCGACCGGCGGCATCGCGGGCGCGGTCGAGCTGGACCAGGACGCCACCGACGTCTCCGTCACCATTTCCGACGCGCAGGGCAGCCCGCTCAAGACGCTGTCGCTGGGCGCTCAGAAGGCCGGGACCACCAGCTTCGACTGGGACGGCAAGACCGGCACCGGCGCGGATGCGGGCAGCGGCCCCTTCACCGTCACGATGACCGCCAATAGCGGCTACAGCGCGGTGTCGGGCCGTCCCCTCGTCTGGGCGCCCGTCCAGTCGGTGTCGATGCCCACCACCGGCGATCCCGTCCTGACCGTCGCCGGCCTTGGCCAGGTCAAACTCACCGCCGTCCGCTCGGTCGGCTGATCCCTTTCCCCATCAAGGTACAGAGCCCATGTCCTTCTATACTTCGCTGAGCGGTCTCCAGGCCTCGCAGACCGACCTGTCGGTGATTTCCCACAACATCGCCAATGCGTCGACCAACGGATTCAAGAAGAGCGACGCGCAATTCTCCGACCTGATGGCGGCCAATTTCGCCACCGATCCGACCAAGCAGGTGGGTTCGGGCGTGATGGTCAAGGCCAATCGCCAGCAGTTCGGCGAAGGCAATTACAACAGCTCGTCCAACGCGCTCGACCTGGCGATCCAGGGCGACGGCTTCTTCGCGGTACAGGCGCCGGGATCCAAGGGCCTGCTGCAATATACCCGCAACGGCGCCTTTCAGGTCGACCAGCAGAATTACGTGACCGACGCCAGTGGCGGCCGGATCCAGGTGCTGCCGGTCGACAGCGACGGCAACGTCACCGCCAACGGGCTGGACGGCCTGACCAGCCTGCAGCTGCCCGCCACCAGCGGCACGCCCGTCGCCACCAAGAAGGTGCAGATGGACATCAACCTGTCGGCCACCGCCCAGGCGCCGACCCTGGCGTTCAACCGCACCAACATGGGCACGTACAACAACGCCACCCAGACCAAGATCTATGATCCGGCTGGCAACGCCATGACGCTGACCAATTATTATGTCCGCAAGCCGTTGCCGGTCGATTCCTCGGGCAATGCGATCCAGCCCGCGGACGGCAGCACCACCTGGCAGGTCTACAGCTTCGTCGACAACCAGCAGCTGACCGTCGGCGGGTCGGCGGCGCCGGTCGAGCTGACCTTCGACAAGAACGGCAACAAGACCTCGCCCACGGGCGCGATCGCCTTCGACAATTTCACCTCGGTCAACTCCACCGTGTCGCAGCCGCTGTCGCTGGACTATGCGGGCAGCTCGGTGGCGGGTTCGATCTTCTCGGTCGCCTCCCGCAGCCAGGACGGCCAGTCGGTCGGCATCCTGTCGGGCGTGTCGGTGGGGACCGACGGCCTGGTGACGGCGTCCTTCTCGAACGGCCAGACCGCCAAGCTGGGCAAGGTCGCGCTCGCCAGCTTCGTCAACATGCCGGGCCTCCGCCAGGAAGGCGACAGCTATTGGCAGGCGACGGGCCTGTCGGGCAATCCGAGCTTCGGCAGCGCCAATGAAGGCAGCTTCGGCCAGATCAAGTCGAGCACGCTGGAAGGCTCCAACGTCGACATCACCGAGGAACTGGTCAACCTGATCTCGGCGCAGCGCAATTTCCAGGCGAATGCCAAGGCGCTCGATACGTCGAACCAGATCTCGCAGACCATCTTCAACCTGCGCAGCTGATCCTAGGCGGCCGGGGTAACAGGGGGCAGCGATGGACAAGCTGGTCTATACGGCGGCGACGGGCCTGCGTGCGCACATGGCGGCGCAGACCGCGATCGCCAACAACATGGCGAACGCCTCGACGATCGGCTTTCGCTCCGACCGCGTCGTGTTCGACCGCATCGACCTGAAGGGCGGCGGCGCGGCGTTCGAGGCGCGGATGCCGACCGCCGAGGAAGTGACCGACGCCGATCGTCAGCCGGGCACCGTGCAGCATACGGGCAACCCGCTCGATGTCGCGATCGCGACCGGCACCGCCTGGCTGGCGGTGCAGGCGCCCGACGGGTCGGAGGCCTATACGCGGCGTGGCGATCTGGAGGTGACGGCCACCGGCGTGATGCAGACCGGCGACGGCTATCCGCTGGTCGGCCAGAACGGGCCGATCACGGTGCCGCCCTATAATTCGCTGACCGTGGCGCCCGACGGGACCGTGTCGATCGTGCCGCTGGGCGCGGGGCCGGACACCCAGCCCCAGGTGATCGACCGGCTGAAGCTGGCCGACACCAGGGGGTCGCAGACGGTCAAGGGTCTCGACAACCTGCTGCGCGTGAAGGGCGGGGGCGCCCTGCCGCAGGACATGGACGCCACCGTCCAGTCCGGCGCGCTGGAGGGGTCGAACGTCAACATGACCCAGACGCTGGTCGACATGATCGAGAACCAGCGCAGTTACGAGGTGCAGGCCAACCTCATGAAAGAGGCCAAGTCGATGGACGAGAACAGCGCATCGCTGATGCGGCTGCCGAGCTGAGGATTAGGGGTTTATGTCTTCCGCCGCCATGCACGTCGCGCGCACCGGGCTCGATGCCCAGGATATGCGTATGCGGGTCATTTCGAACAATCTCGCCAACGTGAACACCACCGCGTTCAAGCGCGATCGGGCCGCGTTCGAGACGCTGGCCTATCAGACCGTCACCGCGCCGGGTGCCGCCAGCTCGACCGAGAGCAAGTACGCGACCGGCCTGAACCTGGGCACCGGCGTGCGTATCCAGGGCACCGCGACCATCACCACGCAGGGCGCGATGCAGACGACCAACAACAGCCTGGATCTGGCGCTCGACGGCGACGGCTATTTCCAGGTGCAGATGCCGGGCGGCACGCTGGGCTATACCCGGGCGGGCAATTTCTCGCGCTCGGCCGAAGGGCAGCTGGTCACGTCCGAGGGGTATCAGGTGATGCCGGGCATCACGATCCCCGAGGGCACGACCCAGGTGACGATCGGCCCCGACGGCACCGTCTCGGCGACCCTGCCGGGGCAGACCACGCCCGCGCAGATCGGCCAGATCCAGATCGCCAGCTTCCCCAACCCCGCCGGGTTGCAGGCCAAGGGCGACAATTACCTGACCGAGACCGCCGCGTCGGGCGTCGCCAATATGGGCGTCGCCGGGCTCGAGGGGCGCGGCCAGGTCCGCCAGGGGATGCTCGAAGGGTCGAACGTCAACGTCGTCGAGGAGCTGGTCGACATGATCGAGACCCAGCGCGCCTATGAGGTCAACTCGAAGATGATCAAGTCGACCGACGAAATGCTCCAATACGCCAACCAGAATCTGTGACCATGACCATCCGCATCCCCACCATCCGCTTCGCCTATTGGACCGAGCTGGCGCTGTCGGCGGCGGCGGGCACGCTGGTCGCCGCCGCGCTGGTGCCGGTCCCGGCCCATGCCAGCCTGTTCGGCAAGAAGAAGCCCGCCGAGGACTTCACCACCGTCCGCCCCGCGGCGATGCCGGTACCGCCTGCGGCCCAGCCAACGGGGTCGATCTTCCAGGTGTCGGACGGCTATGCCGCGCTCTACGAAGGCTGGCGCGCGCGCCGGGTCGGCGACCCGCTGACCATCGTGCTCGTCGAGCGCACGGCGGCGTCCAAGTCGGCCAATTCCAAGCTCGGCTCGAAGGGCGATCTGGGCCTGGCCCCGCCGACGACCGGTCCGCTGGGCTCGCTGTTGAAGTCGACCGATATCGGCATGAGCGGCAGCCGCAACTTCAACGGATCGGGCGCCGCCGACCAGTCCAACTCGCTGTCGGGCGAGATCAGCGTGACCGTCGCACAGGTGTTTCCCAACGGCACCATGCTGGTCCAGGGCCAGAAGCGCGTGACGCTGAACCGCGGCGATGAATTCATCCAAATTAAAGGGCTGGTCCGTATGGCGGATGTCGGCATCGACAACCGGGTCGAATCGACCCGCGTCGCCGACGCGCAGATCGCCTATACCGGCAAGGGCGACGTCGCCCGCGCCAGTCGCCAGGGCTGGCTCAGCCGTTTCTTCCAGGCCGTCAGCCCCTTCTGAGGCATGAGAGACATGATGTTCCGTTTCCTGCTCGCGCTTCTCGCCATCTTCGCCGCGACCTTCGGAATCGCGGCCCCGGCTTCGGCGGACCGGATCAAGGACCTGGGCGGGTTTCAGGGCATCCGTACCAACCAGCTGACGGGTTATGGCATCGTGGTCGGCCTGCCGGGAACGGGCGACGACAATCTGGAATATACCGTCCAGTCGCTGAAGGCCGTGGTGTCGCGCTTCGGGCTGCAACTGCCGCCCAACGCCAATCCGGGCATGAAGAACGCCGCCGTCGTGATGGTCACGGCCGAGCTGCCGCCCTTCGCCAAGCCGGGCCAGAAGCTGGACATCACCGTCGCCTCGATGGGCAAGGCCAAGTCGCTTCGCGGCGGCAGCCTGATCCTCACCCCGCTCCAGGGTGCCGATGGCCAGATCTATGCGATGGCGCAGGGCAATCTGGCGGTCGGCGGTCTGGGCGCGGAGGGTGCGGACGGGTCGAAGATCGTGGTCAACGTGCCCTCGACAGGTCGTATCCCCGAGGGGGCGACGGTCGAACGCGCGGTCGCGACCGGTTTCGACACCGCGCCGATGCTGACCTTCAACCTGGCGCGAGCCGATTTCACCACCGCGCAGAATGTCGCCCAGGCGATCAATGCGCGGCTGGGCATGGGCATCGCGCAGGCGATGGACGCCGTGTCGGTCGCGGTCCGCGCGCCGATGGGCGCCGATGTCCGCGCGACCCTGATGTCCGAGATCGAGAATCTGGACGTCACCTCGGCCGAACCGCCGGCCAAGGTCATCGTCAATGCCCGTACCGGCACCGTCGTCATCAACTCGGCGGTCCGCGTCGGCCCGGCGGCCGTCACGCACGGCAAGCTGACCGTGAAGATCGACGAGAATCAGCGGGTCAGCCAGCCCGGTCCGCTGAGCGGCGGCCAGACCGCCATCACCCAGAAATCGGGTGTCTCGGTCGAGGAGGAGAAGCGCCCGATGTTCATCATGGCCCCTGGTCCCAAGCTGGCCGACGTGGTCAAGGCGGTGAACGCGATCGGCGCGGCCCCGTCCGACCTGGTCGCCATTCTGGAGGCGCTGAAGGAAGCGGGTGCGCTCAAAGCGGAGTTGATCATCCTGTGACGCAGGGCATCACTGCTACACCCGCCGCCAGCCCCGTCGCGGGATCGGTCTCCACCGATACCAAGCGGCTGGCGAACGGCGCCAATCTGGACAAGGCGGGCACCCAGTTCGAGGCGATCTTCACCGGCATGATGCTGAAGGCGATGCGCCAGACCAAGCTGGGCGACACGCTGTTCGAATCCAAGGCTCTCGACACGTTCCGGGACATGCAGGACCAGCAGGTGGCCCAGACCATGGCCGAACATGCCCCGATGGGCATCGGCAAGGCGGTGACCGCATTCCTGGCCAAATCGAAACCGGATCTTAACCAAGGATGATCTAGGCCGAGTCGTATGAGCGACCTGCTCTCCATTGGCGCTTCGGGCGTACGCGCATATCAGACTGCGCTGAACGTGGTTGGCGAGAATATCGCCAATACCGGGACGGACGGCTATTCGCGTCGTACGACCAATCTGACCGAGGTCGGCAATGTGGCGGGCCGGATCAGCAACACGCTGACCGCCGGATCGGGCGTCATCGTCACCGGCATCGCCCGTTCGACCGACAGCTATGCCAGCGCCGGGGTGCGCAGCGCGACCGCCGACCTGAAGCGGACCCAGTCGGGCGTGACCTGGCTGAACCGTATCCAGGACGTGATGACCGGGGACCAGGTGTCCGAACGGTTGACCA
Organism: uncultured Sphingomonas sp.; assembly: GCF_913062585.1. GTDB lineage: Bacteria > Pseudomonadota > Alphaproteobacteria > Sphingomonadales > Sphingomonadaceae > Sphingomonas. The sequence goes on from NZ_CAJXWX010000014.1 coordinate 89,264, forward strand.
GTTTCTTCACCGCCGCGCGCGGCCTGGCCGCCGACCCGACATCGGGCGCGCTGCGCACGTCGATGATGGAAGCCGCCAATTCGGCGGCCTTCGCCTTTACGGCGACCAACAAGGCGTTCGATTCGATGAACGCCGATTTCGACAGCCAGGCGCGCGACTCGGCGCGCCAGCTGTCGTCGCTGGCGGCCTCGCTGACCGCGGTCAATGACGGGCTGACCCGGACCCAGCCCAATTCGGCGGCGGCGGCCCAGCTGGCCGACCAGCGCGACCAGCTGATGTCGCAGATGAGCGGCCTGTCCGATGTCAGCGTCAGCACCGACGAGCTGGGCCGCGCCACCGTGCGGCTGGGCGACCGGGCGGGGCCGGTCCTGGTCTCTCCCACCGTATTGGGCGCGGTCAGCTATTCGCGCGATGCCGGCGGCGGCGTCAGCTTCTCGGTCATGTCCGAGGGGCAGTCCTCGGCCTTCGTGCCCTCCGGCGGGACGATCGGCGGGTTGCTCGACGGGGCGGAGCGGATCGCTGCGATGCGCAACAGCTTCAACACCGTCGCGCAGGATTTCGTCACGACGGTCAACACCATCCAGGCCCAGGGCCAGGATGCCAACGGCAACGCCGGCCAGCCTCTCTTCAGCCTGACGAGCGGTTCCGCCGCGATGACCGTCGCGCTGACCGATCCGTCGCAGATCGCGGCGGCGGGGGTCGGCAAGGGCCCGCGCAATACCGACAATCTCTCGGCGATCGAAGCGTCGCGCTATACCGGCAAGTTCGAAGGCCGCCTGACCCAGATCATCAGCGACAATGCTTCCACGTTGCAGCAGAAGCAGACGATCGCCGATGCCCAGACCTCGATCCTCGACGGCGCCAATTCGGCCCTGTCCAGCGCGACGGGCGTGACGCTCGACAATGAGGCGGTGTCGCTGATGCGCTTCCAACAGGCTTATTCCGCGTCCGGTCGCGTCATTCAGGTCGCGCGCGAAACCCTTCAAACCATTTTGGATATTCGGTGATGGCGATACAGGTTTCGACCTCCACCATGTATGACAGCGCGCTGCGGCGCATGTCCGCCTTGCAGAGCAAGGCCAACGACCTGATGACGCAGAACGCGACCGGCAAGCGGTTCGTCAAGCCGTCCGACGATCCCACCGCCGCCGCGCAGGTCGCGCAGCTGGACCGGGCCGATGCGGACGCCGCCGTCTATACGAGCAATTTGTCGCTGGCCAAGTCGGTGCTGCAACAGGTCGACACGACGCTCGGGTCGATCGGCGACCAGCTGAAGAATGCGGTCGAACTGGCGACCAAGGCGGCCAACGGCACGCTCAACGATTACGACCGCTCGGTGATCGGCGATCAGGTGGCGGCGATCCGCGACCAGCTCGTGCAGCTTGGCAATACCCGCGACATCCGCAACCAGCCGCTGTTCGGCACGGTCGACGGCACCGATCCGGTTCAGTCGAACGGCGGCACCATCACCTATTCCGAGCCCAAGGTCTCGGCCGTGCCGATCGACCGGGACCAGACGGTCGAGATCACCGCGGGCGCGCAGCAGATCTTCCAGTCGGGCGGCACCGACACCTTCACCGTGCTGAACAATCTGATCACCGCGCTCAAGACGCCGAAGGCCACCGGCGGCAGCGCCGCCAGCGATACGATCCGCAACTCGATCGACCAGCTGAACGCGGCCAACAACAATGTCGGCGTGGTCCAGGCGTCGATCGGCGCGCGCCAGACCCGGGTCGAACTGCAGCAGACGCTGATGACGACCGCGGCGACCGACCGCGCGTCGCTGCGCTCCGCTGTGTCGGATGCCGACATCGCCAGCAACATCGCCCAGCTGCAGCAGACGATGACCGTGTTGCAGGCGACCCAGGCCAGCTTCACCAAGCTGTCCAGCCTGTCGCTGTTCGATTATCTGAAATAATCGTCACGGTTCGCCGCATGCTTTCCGGTGCGGTAACCCTATGGTGACCAAATCGCGCTAGTCCAGACATCTGACGGCCCTTGTGCCGCTCCCTGCTGGAGAATCGGTTCACCATGTTTCCTGCCATCGGCCTTGTCATCCTGCTCGGCATGGTCTTCGGCGGCTTCGCCATCACTGGCGGCCAGCTGGGACCCGTGTTCGAGGCGATTCCCCACGAGATGCTCATCATCGGCGGCGCGGCCGTCGGCGCGCTCGTCATCGGCAATAGCGGTGCCGAGCTGAAGGCGCTGGGCGGCGCCATGGGCAAGATCTTCAAGGGGCCCAAATACAAGAAGCAGGACTATCTGGACGTCATCTTCCTCGTCTCGAAGCTGATGAAGATGCTGCGCACCGAGGGGCCGATCGCGCTGGAGCCGCATGTCGAGGACCCGAAGTCCTCCTCGGTCTTCGCCGAATATCCGCGTCTCGTCGCCGACCATACGTTGGTCAACCTGATCGCCGACACGCTGCGCCTGGTCGTCGTGTCGTCGGGCACGCTCGACGTGCACGCGGTCGAGGAGGTCATGGACAACGCCATCAAGACCCACCACCACGAGGTCGAGGGACCGCAGGGCACGCTCCAGAGCCTCGCCGACTCGCTCCCCGCGCTCGGCATCGTCGCGGCCGTGCTCGGCATCGTGAAGACCATGGGTTCGATCGACAAGCCGCCGAGCGTGCTGGGCGGCATGATCGGCTCGGCGCTGGTCGGCACCTTCATGGGCGTGTTGCTCGCATACGGCATCGTGAACCCGTTCGCGGGCCGCCTGAAGCAGGTGATCGACGCCGACGCCGCCATCTATCACGTCGTCAAGCAGATCATCATCGCCTCGCTCCACGGCCATCCGCAGCCGCTGGTGATCGAAGCCGCGCGCTCGGGCATCAAGCACAAGGACCAGCCCGGCTTCGCCGAGGTGTTCGACGGCCTGCGGGGCAAGTAAGCCATGGCGCGCGCACCGCACGGCAAGAACGAGCCGCCCAAGATCATCATCGTCAAGAAGATCATCGCCGATGGTCATGGCGGGCATCATGGCGGCGCGTGGAAGGTCGCCTATGCCGACTTCGTGACCGCGATGATGGCGTTCTTCCTGCTGCTCTGGCTGCTGGGCGCCACCACCGAGAAACAGCGCAAGGGCATTGCCGATTACTTCGCGCCGACCCTGCTCGACACCCATTCCGCCGGGATCGGCGGCGGCGCGCTGAACGGCGGGCCGGGCGCGGGCCAGAAGATGTCCGGCACCAACGGCCTGATGCAGTTGATCGTCCCCAAGATATCGGACGATGGCGGCGACCGGGCCGGGACCGGCGACAAGGGATCGCTGCGCAATCCCAATGCCGAGGCTGTGGACCGCAAGAAATTCGCCGAGCTGCAAAAGGCGCTCGAGAAGAAGATGGACATGACGCCCGACCTGAAGCGTCTGGCCAAGCATATCCGCTTCATCCCGACCCAGGACGGCCTGCGCATCGACCTGGTCGACAATGCCGATTATTCGATGTTCGCCAGCGGTACGACCTCGCTCGAGCCCGAGGCATCGGCGCTGATCGGCACCATCGCCCAGTCGATCGCCGGCCTGCCCAACACGATCATGATCCGTGGTCATACCGACGGCGTCGGTTACGGCGATCCGCGCGCGATGAACAACTGGATGCTGTCGTCCAGCCGCGCCGAGTCGACTCGCCGTCGCCTGGCCGCCGGGGGCATCCCCGAGTCGCGTTTCGAGCGGATCGAAGGCGTCGCCGACCGCGAACCGATCATTGCCGACAATCCGTCGGACCCGCGCAACCGGCGCGTGGCGATCACCCTGCTCTATCGCAAGGGGCATTTCGGGCAGTAGGCGCGCGGCGCCGGCTGCCCGTGCGCCCGCCGGGCGATCAGGCGATCGGTGAGGCCTGGAACGCGGCCGTTGCTTCGGCCCGCTCGCTCAGCGCGGCCAGCGCGGGATGATCGGCGGCGGATAGCAGATCGGGCAGGACGAACTGGGTGAAGCGCCAGCTCACGGACGTCGTGACGTCGGCCTGCATGGCGCGCGGTCCGAATTGCCAGCCTGGCGTCGCGGCGAATTCGGTTTCCAACAGGGCATAAGCGGCCCGCAATTGTCCCTCGACCCGGTCGAGCCAGGGCTGGTGCTGTTTTTCGGCAGGCCGCAAATTGCGTTCATAGACGATCTGGACGCTCTTCTCGCAGGCGGCGAGGGCAAGCCCGATCAGGCGTTGCGACCGGACGAAATCCGGCCCGTCCTGCGGCGTGAGGCGCAGCGCGGGTGATGCCAGCCGATCCAGCGTGTCCAGGATCAGGGTCGAGTCCAGCAGGACGCTTCCGTCATCCATGACCAGCGTCGGCGCCTTCACCACCGGATTGATCGCCGCAAAGGCGTCGAAGTCGCGAAAGACGGAGAGCGGGACATGCGCGAACGGCAGGTCGAGCAGCCGCAGCGATATCGCCACCCGGCGAACATAGGGTGAGTCGAGCATTCCGATCAGGCGCATGGTGGTCCCCCGCTTTTTGCAGTCCGTCTGCGATAGCCGGTTTTCCTGGGCCATGTCCCATCGGTCAAGCGCCGCGCCCGTGCCGCCGATACGACAAGGCCCGCCCGACCTCGCGCACTCTGGGAGAGAGGCGGGGGGTCGGGCGGGCCTTGGTGCGATCAGTCGATCGCGGCGGCGCTTATTCGGCGTCGGCGGTCGCTTCGGCCTTGCGCTTGCGGCCCGGAGTAGCGGCAGCGCCGGCGGCGTTGCGCGGACCGGGCTTGCGGCCCAGGCCGATCTTCTTCGCCATCGCGCGACGGCTTTCCGAATAGCTTTCGGCGACCATCGGATAGTCGGGCTTCAGGCCATAGCGCTCGCGATATTCTTCCGGCGTCAGGCCATGGGTGGCCAGATGGCGGCGCAGCGTCTTGTACGGCTTGCCGTCGATCATCGACACGATATGATCCTTCGACGCCAGCGACTTGCGCACCGAGACGGCCGGAACATATTCGGTCGGCGCCTCGACGTCCGCGGCCTGCGGTGCAGAGCCCAGCAGCGAAGACACGGTCTCATGCATCTTGTGGAGGAAAGCCGGAACCTCTTCCGACGAGGTGCGGGTATTGGGATTGCCCAACCACGCAATGGTCAGTTCGGTTGCCAGTTCTACGGCATTCACATCGATAGGGTCGTCGGCCATGATACGCTCCTGTTATTTTGACCTTGACCTAACCGTCAATCGCGTGAGGTCAACCATTGAGTTGGGATCCTAATCAAAATCTATCAAAAAACGGATCCGATTTACTTGTCGCAACCTGTCGCAGAATTTCAGGAAGCGATCCGGAAACGGATGATCATCGCCGTGCGGCGACATTCGCGATCCGGCTAAGGTTTCAATACAGCACGGATATTGCGCTCGTCCGGGCGGATGATGACGGGTTCGTCACGCGCGATGCCGAACCAGGGGACGACGCCCCGGTCTACGATTGCAAAAAATGCAAGAAAAATTGATTAGGTTGCAGTTGTGCTAATCGTCGGATTCGGCCAGAAGGAACGGGCCTTTCAGGCATCCTCTCCTAAAAACTTTCATGGCTGGTCTTCGGACCGGCCTTTTTTTTGGCTTGCGTCGGGCGCGGATCGGCCTAGGCTGAAATGATCGCCGCGCACCAAATATAAAGACAAGCAGGAGTGGAAGCCGCCGGGAAGACCGGCACCCGCGCGTCGGTGCCGGGGGTTGAGCGACACTTCGCTCCCCCCGTAGTGCCCCCCACGCGTTATTTCCGCTCGGCGGGCGGATCGCGATGGATAAAATGATTCAGCGCCGACAGCGCCATTCCGGCCCAGGCTGCGGCCTCGGACGGGCCAGGCCTGGTGGAGTCGGTCACTTTCGGCGGCTCGACCGCGGGGTCGGGTGACGGACCTGGCGGCGGCGCGGGGGATGGCTCGCTGGTCCGACCGGCATCGCGCGCCAGGGCGGAGGCCGCAACGATCAGACCGGTGGCCAGCAACTGCCGCCCCGCCGGACTGCGCGCCTGATCCAGCAGGACCTGGCCGATCCGGTGCAAGGGGGAGGGGCCGGGCGCCGCGGCCTGTGCATCCTGCGCCGCCTTTTTCTGCTTTTTCTTCTGCTTCTTCTTGCCCATGGCCAGGCTCCCAATGTGTATTTGTAATATAATACACCTGAGGGCCGGTTCAACCCATGCGGTCGATCAGCCGTTCAAGGTGCGCGCGCGACGCCGCTGGACCGAGCTGCCGATCCCCATCGCCTCGCGATATTTGGCGACCGTACGCCTGGCGATGTCGAAGCCCTTGGCCTGGAGCAGCTCGACCAGCGTGTCGTCGGACAGGATCTTGGTGCCCTCATTGGCGATCAGCGCCTTGATCGCGCTCTTCACCGCCTCGGCCGATACGGCATCGCCGCCGTCGGCTGCCGCGATGCCGCTGGTGAAGAAGAATTTCAGCTCGAACAGCCCGCGCGCGCAGCTCAGATATTTGTTGCTCGTGACCCGGCTGACGGTCGATTCGTGCATCCCGATCGCCTCGGCGACTCGCGCCAGGGTCAGCGGTTTCAGATGCGCGATGCCGTGGAGGAAGAACGCGTCCTGCACCTTCACGATCTCGGTCGCGACGCGGATGATCGTGCGCTGGCGCTGGTCGAGGGCCTTCATCAGCCAGTTGGCGCTGGCCAGGCAATCGGCCAGCCACGCCTTGGACCCCTTGTCCTGGGGACCGAGGCGCAGCTCCTGATAATAACGGCGGTTGACCAGCACGCGGGGCAGGGTGGCGGTATTGAGCTCGATTCCCCAGCCCGCCTTGGTCCGCGTAACGAACAGGTCGGGGATGACGGCCTGGGCAGGCTCGCCGCCATAGCGACAGCCGGGCTTGGGATCATAGCCGCGCAGCTCGCGGATCATGTCGGCCATGTCCTCGTCATCCACGCCGCACAGGCGCTTCAGCCGGACCAGGTCGCCGCGCGCCAGCAGGTCGAGATTGGCGATCAGCTTGGCCATGCAGGGATCGTAGCGGTCGGCCTCTTTGGCCTGGAGCGCCAGGCATTCGGCCAGATCGCGGGCGCCGACGCCGGTGGGGTCGAGGCTCTGGACCACCGACAGCACCGACTCGACCCGGGCGATCGGGACGCCCAGCCGCTCGGCGATCTCGCCCAGCGGCACGGTCAGATAGCCCGCCTCGTCCAGCTGGTCGATGATGTGCGCCGCAACGGTCAGCTCGACGCCGGACAGGATCAAGGCGACCTGCTCGCCCAGATGCTCGGCCAGATTGGGCGCATCGCCGGGCAGCGAATCCCAGTCGGGGCCGTCTTCGCCGCCCAGGCCACCGCCGCTTCCCGTCCCGTTCAGCGACAGGCCGCCATCGGGCCCGGTGCCGCCATCGGCGACGCTGTCCTGCTGATGGCTCTCGGTCGCATAGTCCAGGTCGAGCCCGCGATCCTCCGCCGGGGCGGTGCCCGTCACCAGCTCGTCCGCGCCCGCCGGCGCCTCGCGCTCGGGCCGCTCCGGCGTCGCCACCTCGCGCACCGCCGTCGCGTCGAGCAGGGGGTTCTTCTCGACCTCTTCGGCGATGAACGCCTCGACCTCCAGATTGGACAGCGTCAGCAGCTTGATCGCCTGCTGAAGCTGCGGCGTCATGACCAGCGACTGCGACTGGCGGATGTCGAGACGCGGCGCGAGACTCATATTACCGCTGCCCGTCCGACGCCCCGTGCCCATCGCCCGGTAAGGGCGATGAAGCGGAACGGAGCGGATCGGGGCGCACTTCTCATCAGATCAGAGCGAAAAGCCCTCGCCCAGATAGAGGCGGCGGACATTGGCGTCGGCGACCAGTTCCTCCGGCGATCCGGTGAACAGCACGCGCCCGTCATAGATGATGTAGGCGCGGTCGACGATGTCCAGCGTCTCGCGGACATTATGGTCGGTGATGAGGACACCGATGTCGCGCCGCTTCAGGTCCTTCACCAGGTCGCGGATGTCGGCGATCGAGATCGGGTCGATGCCCGCGAACGGTTCGTCGAGCAGCATGATCGACGGGTCGGCGGCCAGCGCGCGGGCGATCTCTGCGCGGCGCCGCTCGCCGCCCGACAGGGCCATGGCGGGCGCGGCACGCAGGCGGGTCAGGCCGAATTCCTCCAGCAGCTTGTCCAGCTTGCGCGCGCGCTCGGCCGGGTCCGGCTCGGCCAGCTCCAGCACGGTCAGGATGTTCTTCTCGATCGACAGGCCCCGGAAGATCGAGGTTTCCTGCGGCAGATAGCCCAGGCCCAGGATCGCGCGGCGATACATGGGCAGGCCGGTGATATCCTCGCCGTCCAGCATGATGCGGCCCGAATCGGGCTTCACCAGACCCATGACCGAATAGAAGCAGGTCGTCTTGCCCGCGCCGTTCGGCCCCAGCAGCCCGATCACCTCGCCGCGCCCGACCGAGACCGACACGTCGGTCAGGACGGTGCGCTTGTCATAGCTTTTGGCAATCGAGACGACCTGCAGGCCGTTGGCGACCGGCGGCTCCGACACGGGCGCGGTGCGGTGGCCGGTGCGCTGACCGGCCTCGCGAATCGGGGTTTCCATGTCCATCGGCCCGTTCTTTCCTTACCTGATGGCCTTACATCACGGGACGTTAGCGCGCACTTACCGCCCGCGTCACGCCTCAGTTGCGATCGGGGACCGAGAAGGTGCCCGTGACCCGGCCCGACGGCGCGCGCGCGACCGCACCGCCATTCCCCGACGACGCCCCGCCCGCCACCGACGATCCGTCGATCACCGCGCGGCCGGTGTCGAGGTTGATGGTCAGGCGGCCGCCATTCACCGTGTTGCCGTCCTGGGTCAGGGTGACGTTGCCCAGCATCGTGATGACCCGGCGGTTGAGGTCGTAGATGCCGTAATTGGCGCGCGCGGTCTGGTTGGGCCGCTTCACGACGACATTGCCCGACGCCTCGAACCGCGAGACCTGCGGCTTTCCGCCGATCACCTGGCCGGTATAGATGATGACGACGCGCGCGGCGGTCAGCGTCATCTCCGCCTGGCGCAGCGAGACATTGCCGGACAGGACGCCGCGATTCTGCTTGTCCTGCAATTCGATGACGTCCGCGCCGAAATCGACGGGCGCACGGCTGTCATGCTTGCCCTGCGCGGTGGCGGACACTGCCAGGACGAGAAGGGCCGGAGCCGCAGCGGCGAGGAGCTTGTGCATGGGCGGCTATTTCGTGCTTTACGGCACGATGCGCAAGCGTGCGTTGCCTTCCAGCCGGACGGTGCGGTTTTCCAGGTCCGCCCGCATCCGGTTCGCGCTGAACGTCCCCTGCGGCACGCGGCCCGTCACCGCGCCGCCCGACACCATCGTCCGCTGCTGCAGGTCGATCGTCGCATTCTGGGTCTGGAGGTCGTATCCGCCCGCCGACTTGAAATCGAGCGGCCCGTCCAGCTTCACCTGTTCGGTGCGCATGTCGTAGCGGCCCGAATCGGCGCTGACCGTGGCGGGGCCGTCCGACAGCCGGATCGCGGCGGCCAGCTTGTTCAATTGCACCACCGGCTCGGCCGAGCTGCGCTGGATCGCGGAGCCTGCGTCGAGCACGAAGGGCTGCCCCTTGTCGTCGACGCCGCGATACTGCGCCGCCTGGATCTTCAGCCGCTCCTTGGCGACCTCGACCTTCTTCTTGTCGAGGACGAAGGACACCTCGCTCGACGAATAGATCGGCGCCATTACCAGGAACGCCGACAGCACGCCGATCGCGCTGGGCAGCATCCAGCGCGCCACCCGCACGAATCGGTCGTGGCGGCTGCCGGGCGCGGCCCAGCGCTGACGCTGGGTACGGGCGCGGTCGGCGATCTCGGACATGCAGGCTCCCTGGGCGGACCGAATCAGGCGTGGGCGAAGATATCGACCTCGGGCCAGCCGGCGAGGTCCAGCTCGGCGCGCGCCGGCAGGAAATCGAAACAGGCCTGCGCCAGTTCCATCCGGCCTTCACGCTCCAGCCGCTTGTCGAGCTCGACCTTCATGCGGTGCAGGTAGCGCACGTCGGACGCGGCATATTCGCGCTGCGCATCGGACAGGTCGGGCGCACCCCAGTCGGACGACTGCTGCGCCTTGGACAGCTCGACGCCGAGCAGTTCGCGGACCAGCTCCTTCAGGCCGTGGCGGTCGGTATAGGTCCGCACCAGCCGCGAGGCGATCTTGGTGCAATAGACGGGGGCGGCGACGACGCCCAGATAATGGCGGATCGCGGCGATGTCGAAGCGCCCGAAATGATAGAGCTTCAGCCGGGCCGGATCGGCGAGCAATGCCCGCAGGTTCGGCGCGGCATAGTCGCTTTCGGGCGAAAAGCGCACCAGATGCTCGTCCGGGCCGCCGTCCGAAAGCTGGACGACGCACAGCCGGTCGCGCGGCGTGATCAGGCCCATCGTCTCGGTATCGACGGCGATCGACGCGCCGGGCGCGAACAGATCGGCGGGAATGTCTTCTTCATGCAGATGAACGGTCATCCGCCTGCCCTAGCGGCCGGGGGGCGAAGCCTCAACCGGGATCGCGCGAAAGGGGGAGGGGTGATTCGCCGCTTTCCGCGAAAACTTGTGGAGTTTCGGCCACAATTCCGACGCAATCTGCTTCGTTCGCGGCAAAGCGAGAGCCGTTCGCACGATTTCGTTCGCGATGGCTGCGTATCTGCGTTATGACCCCCAATCAGGCGCAAAAGGTTTGGCGCCGAAAGACCCGCGCTCTTCGTCCGGCGCACGGTTCTTGAAGATAGCATTTGCGGGCGAACCGGGAAGACGAACAGGGCTTATGGGTTTCGATAGAGGTAGCCCTGTCTCTTATACACATCTCCGAGCCCACGAGACCGTACTAGATCTCGTATGCCGTCTTCTGCTTGAAAAA
>NZ_CAJXWX010000015.1 GCF_913062585.1 uncultured Sphingomonas sp.
CTCAAAGACTGGCGCCGCGTCGCCACCCGCTACGACCGCTGCCCCACCGCCTTCTTCTCGGCCATCGCCCTCGCCGCAACCGTCATCTTCTGGCTATGATCAACGAGTCCTGACCCTAATGGGAATGCCCCGGCCGTCTCTCGGGCCGTTCGTTTGTGGGCAACTTGGCTCGCTTCAGTGTAATGAGGACGCGGCGTCATACTTGTCGAAGACGGGCGCAGTGAGAGTCAGGCGCTGAGGCATTCTGCGAAGCTGCCGCACCTCTGTTCGCGCGACGACGCTCACTTACCGTTTAGGATAGAGGACGGAGGGTTTGATTACACTGCCGCTTCATTCAAGGCCGACCTATTTATTGCAACGGCGCGTCAAATTCATGGCGTTTGTATGTGCGCGCTTGGTGATTAATTATTACCCTTCGCCGGAAGCGCTGCGCGAAATTTTCACAAATCTTAGGCCATTTCTGCAAATTAAATCGGGGCATTCGACTTTATAGGTTTTCCGATTTCCAGAGTGCGAGACATAGCAATGCAATCTATCGTTCGATCATCTATCATCTCCCTTGCCTTTGCTGTCTCACTGCTAACGCCAGCAATGGCGCAGGAGCCGTCGGTACCCTCCTTGCCCGTGAACCAGCGAATACCGGTGAAGGTTATCGTCGTTGCAAATTTTGAGCCGGGGAAGGACACAGGTGACGTTCCCGGCGAATTCCAATTATGGGCCGAACGCGAACATCTGGATGAAGTCATCCCGTTGCCGGGTACGACACACCCCCTGCGACGAAATGCGCAGGGACTTTACGGCATGGTCTGGGGCGGTACCGGCACCCTATTCAGCGACAATGGCCAGCAATTGATCGGTCTGTTGATGGACCCCCGTTTCGACTTCACCAGGACATATTGGCTGTTCACGGGTATCTCGGGTGTCGATCCTGCCGTTGCATCCGTCGGTAGCGCGGCATGGGCGCGCTGGGTAGTACAGGGCGATACTTTGCGCGAGTTCGACGATCGCGAAGTGCCAAAATCTTGGCCCTATGGACTTTTCGCGATTGGTGCGGACAGGCCCGATATGCTGCCGACCAATGGTAACAGCTTTGGCGGAAGCGACGACACGTCTGGGCTGGGCATGGCGATCGAGTTGAACCAGGGATTGGCACGCTGGGCATTTGAACGGACACGTTCGATCCCAATTCCCGATTCTCCCTCGCTTCGTGAGGCGCGCGCCGCATGGAAAGGATATCCCAACGCCCAGCGCCCGCCGTTTGTCCTAATGGGTGAAACGCTGGGGTCGCGCCGCTACTGGCATGGTCCGGGGCGCACCAAGTGGGCGCGCGATTGGGTCAAATTGTGGACGCATAACAAGGGTGTGTTCGCTATGACCAATATGGAAAGCCAGACATTGGCCGGTGCCATCGAACTTGGCGGGAAACTCAAGCTGGTGGATCCGGCACGCGTCATGGTCCTGCGCACGGGCAGCAATCCGTCAATGCCGCCGCCCGGCACGTCGGCAATCGCCAGTGTCGGTGATGAAGGGCCAGGACAAATGGCAGCTTACGAAGCCAATTACCGCGTTGGCGTTCCTGTCGTCCACGAACTGCTCGCCCGCTGGGACATCTATGCCAAAAATATACCGAGCGTCGATCCAAGCTCAAATGATCCGCAAAACTCCTCTCGGTAAGGCATGCCCAGGTGTTTGATCTTACAGTTTGCTGGTGCGATCCTTTCGTTGGAATGGAAGGATGTCGCATGGGACAGGTACGTCATGGGTGCGGCACGACCACGCATGACGCCCCGTCACCGCGCCGTTAAAGCGTCCCGATTGGGATCGAATGAGAATGTCTCGGCTATGCCGGCCGCCGCTCCAATGAAAAAGCACCGGTAGGCTGGATCACCCTCACAGCGGGTTTCTGGCGACGCCATTCTCGTCGAAATTGTCGTCGTCGAGCCAGGCCGTGAAACGATCACGTTGTGCAGGCCACTCAGGCGCCAGGAGGGAGAACCACGCGGTATCACGACGACGGCCCTTCACGATTCCGTCACACCGCCATGTCCCTTCATGGGTGAAACCGAAGCGGCTGGCGGCCCGGATAGACGCTGCGTTCAGGGCGTTGCAGCGCCAGGCGACCCGGTGATAGCCGAGCGCGTAGGCATGGTTCATCATCAGAAATATCGCCTCGGTCGCGGCGCGGGTGCGTTGCAGGACGGGTGAGAACCAGATGCTGCCGATCTCGATGGCCGCATCGTCCGGCGCGATATCACAGAAGGAGGCCCAGCCCGCAGCCGTTCCGCTGGCTCGCGGGATCACGGCGAAGAAGGGTTGCCGGCCGATCCCGGACAATCCCGCGACATGCGCGGCGAACGCCTCCTCCGTCGCGAACGGCCCATAGCGCAGATAGGTGAAGGAGCGATCCGCCCCTTGCGCGACACGCCAGAGATCGGCCGCGTGCGCCATCCCGAGCGGTTCGAGCGTAACGGCGCGACCGGCATGGATATCGAACCCCGGCAATGGCGGAGCCGCACCGGTGACGACGGCACCGAGCGGCAGGTCGTCGGTCCGATCCGGCGCGGGGCCGGCGGTCACCTTAGCCGCCCCGATGCGAGCAGGGCGGAAAGACCTGCTGGAAAGACGATATCCCCGCTCAGTTCGGGGGCGGGTTCGGGCGCAGCGAAGGCGCTGCGGATCGGCAGCACCCCGGCCCAGACCGGGTGCGCCGCCTCATCGCCGTCGCTGGGCGGCTCGGCCCGTGCCTTCACGCTGGCTTCCTCAATGTCGAGGTACAGGACACTGGTTGCCTTCAGTTCCTGCGTGGTCATCGGCCGCAATGTCTCCCAGCGACCAGGGAACAAGCCGTCGGTGAACCGCCGCAGCGCGTCGGCGATCGCGTCTGGCTCCTCGACGACCCGCGCGATGCCGAAGACCATCGCCGAGCGGTAGTTGACCGAATGATTGAAGGCCGACCGCGCCAGCACATAGCCATCCATATGGCTGACGGTCAGGCAGACGCGCTGTCCTTCGGCCTGACGCAGGAAGCGACTGGCGGCGGAGCCGTGCCAATAGACCCGTTCCCCCTCGCGCCAGTGGATGGTCGGCGTGACATAGGGCTCGCCATCGATGACATAACCGACATGGCAGATCGGCGCGGCGTCGAGCACCGCATGGACCGTGCCGGCGGCATAGTCCGCGCGGCGATGCCCACGCCGCACCCGGCTGCGTTCGGTGATCGGATAGGCTTCCTTGTCGGATGAATGATCGGTCGGTGTCATGTGGCCCCCTTGCCTGTCGCGGGACTGCCATGTCGGGAAAGCGGATCGCTGCCCAATGCCACTTGCGCAAAGATCGGCAGTCCAGTTGAAGGAGGCATGGCCGCTACATATCCTGCCACCTGGATCCTGATCGACCGCCGCGCCGGGCATCTGGAACGGCAGATCCATGCTGCCATCCGCGACCGGGTGTTGGCGGGGCAGCTCGTGGGAGGCGAACGCCTGCCCTCCTCGCGCGCGTTGGCGGCGATGCTGGGGGTGGCGCGATCGACGGTCGTGGCGGGCTATGAGTTGCTGCGTGCGGAGGGCTTCGTGACCGGGCGGGCGGGGTCGGCGATGCGGGTGGCCGACCTGCCGCCGGCTCTCGACGGTGCACGTGCAGCGCCGCTGCCGCGATTATCACCGCCGGAACCGGAGCCGGAACGGTTCCTGCCGTTCCGGCCGGGCCTGCCCGATCTCGACAGCTTCCCGCACGAGGGATGGTCCCGCTGCCTGAGCGCCCGTGCGCGCCATCTGCATATCCATGACCTCGGCTACCGCGATGAGAACGGTTTGCCGGCGTTGCGGCAGGCGATCGTCGATCATGTCACGCGGGCACGGGCCGTGCTGGCCGATCCCGAACAGGTCGTCATCAAGCCGTCGACGGCGGCCATCCTGGCGCTGCTCGCGCGGGTGCTGCTGCCGGCTCCTGGCCAGACCGCTTGGCTGGAGGAACCGGGGTATCGCACTGCCCGCGACATCTTTGCTGCGGCAGGCGCCGCGATCGTGCCGCGTCCCTGCGATGCGGAGGGCATGACGATCCGGTGACATGCGCCCCGTTTCTTCATCCACTTGGAACTAGAGACCGGCCCTTGAAGGGACGGACGGAATGAAGCGGAAGCAGTTTTCGGAAGAGCAGATCATCGGCATTTTGAAGGAGGCCGAGGCGGGTGCGGTGGTGACGGAGCTATGCCGCAAGCACGGCATGTCGAGCGCGACCTACTATGCATGGAAGGCGAAGTTCGGCGGCCTGGAGGTATCTGACGCAAAGCGGTTGCGGTCGCTCGAGGATGAGAATGCCCGGCTCAAGCGGCTGCTCGCGGACACGATGCTGGACAATGCGGGGTTGAAAGACCTGCTGTCAAAAAAGTGGTGACGCCCGCCGCGAAGCGACAAGCGGTCGCGCATCTCCAGGCGACGTTGGGGATGAGCGAGCGGCGGGCATGTGCGGTTGTCGGAGCGGATCGCACGAGCATGCGGTATCGCTCCTGCCGGGCAGATGATGGCGACCTGCGGTCGCGTTTGCGTGAGCTGGCGCAGCAGCGCCGGCGGTTCGGCTATCGGCGTCTGCACATCCTGCTGCGCCGGGACGGGATCACGATCAACCGCAAGAAGACCCAGCGGCTCTACCGCGAGGATCGTGCCGGAACAGGCATCGATCCGGGGGATCGATGACCCGGCATGACTGACGGTCAGGCGCCGGAAGAGACGGAGGCGCGCGGTTGGCGCACGGGCGCCCGCGCCGGTGCTGGCGCTTCCCAACCAGCGCTGGAGCCTGGACTTTGTGCACGACCAGTTCGTCACCGGCCGGCGGTTCCGCGTGCTCAACATCGTCGACGACGTGACACGCGAATGCCTCCGAGCGGTGGTAGACACCTCGATCTCGGGCCGGCGGGTCGTGCGCGAGTTGAACGATCTGATCGCCGAGCGGGGCAAGCCGAAGATGATCGTCAGCGACAACGGGACCGGACTGACGTCGAACGCGGTGCTCGCCTGGTCAGGCGATGCAGGCGTCGAATGGCATTACATCGCGCCGGGCAAGCCCACACAGAATGGGTTCGTCGAGAGCTTCAACGGTCGCATCCGCGACGAGCTGCTCAACGAGACGCTGTTCTTCACCATCGGTCAGGCCCGCTCGATCCTCGCCCGCTGCGTCGACGACTACAACACCGAGCGACCGCACTCGTCGCTCGGCTACGCCACTCCGGCAGCCTTCGCTGCCGGGCTCGAACAGCAACGGGCGGGGTTAACCCCGCCCGTTGCTTCACCTGCGCCCATGCGCGACAACACCGGTCGGTCTCTGGTTGCCGCTGGATGAAAGACCGGGGTCACGTCACCGCCAATGTGCACAACGACCTGACGTCGTCGCCTCAGCCAACGCCCGGTACAGAGGCGGCCAGGATCGGCGGCAATGGGGATCTCGTGCTTCGTTTGCCTGGTCGCAGCAAAGGTGAAGCATGCCCAGGCGCAAAGGCCGCTTCTGCGCTCGTTATCCCATCAGCGAAGAGTGCGACAACCATATTCAGCGAACTGCCTATCTTTACACATCAAACACCTCTCCGTGCCTGTCTCGATGCCAAGATCGGCGACAGCGACCGACATCCGCGCGGGATCGTCGGCGCGCGGAAGCCACTCGGCCGCCTATGCGAGGATCGTGAGCCGCCGCTTCGACAGGGCGGACCGTCGGGGGTATCTGGACGTGCTGCCAAAGGGACATGGCCGCCACCTGTATCGTTGCGACCCGTTCCCGGTGACAAAACCGCCCAGAAGGCTAAGCCGGCTTTCGCTTTAGCCTACATCAGTATTCCGCCGAGTCCGGGGCCGCGGCTCCCGGTGCCGCGGCCAGCCGGGCATGCAGGCGCAGGGCGTAGTCAGCCGCCAAGGGGTGCTCGGCGCCCAGTGTCGGGCGGCTCAGCAGCATGATCTTGCGGGTGATGACCGGCGCGACGAGGCGGATCAGGCGGATGCCGTCCTGATGGTGCACCATATGGGTGTAGAGGCGCGGCAAGATGCCGACGGCGAGCCCGCTGCGCACCAACCCGTAGAGCGATTCGACGTGGTCGACGCGATAGCGCGGCGAGGCGGCGAGGCCGTAGGGCAGCAGCGCGGCGGCGGCGAGTTCGCCGATGCTGCCGCCGGCGAAATGCACGATCTGCGACGCCGCCAGCGCACGCCAGGGCTGGGCGTCGCGGCGGGCGAGCGGATGCGCGTCGCTGGCGACGAGCAACAGGTCGTCCTCCACCAGCAGGTGCCGGTCGAACGGCGCGTCGGCGGCCGATGCCGCGCTGACGATCATGTCGAGCCGCGCCTCGCGCAGCCCCTGCACCAGCTCGTCGCTGCGCCCGTCCGACAGGTGCACGTCCGGCGCCGCGTCGTCCGCGTCGAGCGCCGCGACCGCCTGCGCCACCATCGCCATGGCCGACGGCATCACGCCGATGCGGATCGCCGGCCGCTGGTGCGTCAGCGCCGCGCGCATGTCGACGAAGGCATGGCCAGCAGTGGTGAGCAGCCGCTCGACATGCGGCAGCATGGCGCGGCCCGCCTCGCTCAGCGCGACCGCATGGGTGGTGCGGTCGAACAGCACGATCTCCAGCCGCCCCTCCATCTGACGGATCGTCGCGCTGAGCGCGGGTTGCGTCACCGCCAGGTCGGCCGCTGCACGACTGAAGCTGCCGAACCGCGCCACCGCGGCGAAACTGCGCAACTGCCGCAACGACAGCGCCTGGAGGCGCGTCGCCAGTTGATCCGCCCGCATCGCCATCATCTCCTCGGCTGCCACCCGTCGGTCATAAGGAATGATGATAAGCAGATAGGATGAAAATCATAGCGATTGCTGACCGACCCATTATCCTGCCCCCGTCGTCCGATGAATCCCCCTGAGAGGATCACGGAGGACGGGGGGATGACACCCGGCCGCGACAAGCGGCGGACCAGCCAGGGCAATGCAGGTGGACATGAGTGGCCGTCGAGCGGGAGAACCCGCCTGCGGCCGGTAACACGCGCGAGACGGTGCCATGCGGTGCCGGCTGGCGAGTCATGTGGGGGCGCCGCCGATGTTGAACCGTTCCGTTTTCCTGACCTCGACCCGCGGCATGAGCCGCCTGACCGTATCGACCAGCGCGTTGCTCGCCGCCCTTGGCGTGGCGCTGCCCGCCGCGGCCCAGGACGCCCGGCAGCAGGATACTGCGCAGCAGGTCGCGTCAGCCTCTGACGCCCCCGATGCCGCACCGCCCGCGAACGATATCGTCGTCACCGGATCGCGCATCCGCACCCCGAATGCGACCAGCGTCAGCCCGATCAACACCGTGTCCGGCGCCGAGATCAGCGCGCGTGGCGCAACGCGGGTGGAGGACCTGATCAACACCCTTCCCCAGGCCTATGCGGATCAGGGGGGCGGCAATCGCGGCGGCACGGTCGGCGCCAGCGGCACCGCGACGATAAACCTGCGCAACCTGGGCAACCAGCGCACGCTGGTGCTGATCGACGGTCGCCGATTGATGCAGGGCGACCCCGCCCGCGGCGCGGCGCAGGCCGCCGACATCAACAACGTGCCGGCGGCGCTGATCCAACGCGTCGACATCGTCACCGGCGGCGCCTCCGCCGTCTATGGCTCGGACGCCCTGGCCGGCGTCGTCAACTTCATTCTGAAGCGCGACTTCGACGGCCTCCAGCTCGACGCCACCGCCGGCCTGTTCACCCACACCAACGACAATCCGATCAGCAGCGTCGCGCGCGCCGCCGGCGTCGCTCCTTATAGCGGCGACAACAAGGACGGCGGCCAGCAGAGCGTATCGCTGACGTTCGGCAAGAACTTTGCCGGCGGCCGCGGCAACGTCACCGCCTTTGTCGGCTATCGCTCGATCGACGGCGTCGGCACCGCCGCGCGCGACTTTTCGAGCTGCAACCTCAATGCGACCGCCGCCGGCTATGCCTGTTCGCTGTCGAGCGCGACCTCGCCCGCGCAATTCCAGTTGACCAACCCCGTGACCGGCGCAGTGCGTGGCAGCTTCACGCTGGATTCGGCAACCGGCAACAGCCTGCGCGCCTATCGCAGTTCGGACGGCTTCAACAACGGCAACACCTACGACCTGCAGGCGCCGGACAAGCGCATCAATGCCGACCTGTTCGCCAACTACAAATTCTCCGACGCCGCCGAAGCCTATGGTGAATTCATGTTCATGCGCGACGAAGCGGACATCCGCCTGTCGCCGACCGCGACCTTTTCGGTGCCGTTCAGCGTCAATTGCTCCAATCCCTTTCTGTCGGCGTCGGAGCGCAACCAGATCTGCACCTCGGTCGGCCTGACCAATGCGCAAAGCGCGACGGTGATCGTCTCGCTGCGCAATGCCGCAGGCGGGTCGCGCCACGATTACACCAACCATGAAAGCTATCGCGGCGTGCTCGGCCTGCGCGGCGACGTGTCGTCAAACTGGCATTATGACATTTACGGTCAGTATGGCCGGACCAATTACGATTCGCGCCTGATCAACGATTATTCGCTGGCCCGCTTCCGCAACGCGCTTCGCGCCGTCACCAACGGCAATGGGCAGATCGTGTGCGAATCGGCGGCGACCAATCCGTCGTGCGTACCGATCAACATCTTCGCGATCGGCGGCATCACGCCGGACGCGCTGAACTACGTCCAGAACACCGTGACCCGCACCGGCTATACCGAGGAAGCGATCGCCAGCGCGTCGTTGACCGGCAATCTGGGCGTCACGAGCCCGTTCGCCAGCCACGGTGTCGGCGTCGCGATCGGTGCGGAATATCGCCGCGAGGAAATCCGCTTCACGCCCGACCAATTCTATTCGAGCCGCGACGTCGCCGGCAATTCGGGTGGCGAGTTTCCGATCGCCGGATCGTTCGACGTGAAGGAAGTCTATGGCGAGGTCCGCGTGCCGCTGGTCGAGGACAAGCCGTTCGTCCGCAGCCTGAACGTCGAGGGCGGCGTGCGCTATTCCAGCTATAGCACGGCCGGAAACACCTGGGCATACAAGGCCGGCGCCGACTGGTCGCCGGTCAGCGACATCCGCTTCCGCGGCAGTTACCAGCGCGCGGTGCGGGCGCCCAATCTGGTCGAGCTGTTCGGTCCGCAGCGGCAGGTGACGGCCAGCATCTCGGACCCTTGCGAAGGCACCACCCCGCGCGCGACCGCCGCGCAATGCGCCCAGAGCGGCGTCACCGCGACGCAATATGGCCTGATCGCGCCCGCCGCGGGGCAGCAGTCGGGCGCGCTGATCGGCGGCAATCCGCGGCTGGAACCGGAAACCAGCAACACCACGTCGTTCGGCGTGCAGCTTACCCCGCGCTGGCTGCGCGGCATCACGATGACCGCCGACTATTTCGACATCGACGTCAAGAAACTCATCACCACGGTGCCCGCGGGCATCACGCTGAACCAGTGCATCACGCAGGGCGTGTTCTGCGACCTGATCCGCCGCAACCCGGCGACGGGATCGCTGGTGACGGGCGGCTTCGTGACCACCACCAGCATCAATTCGGGCTATCTGAAGACCAGCGGCATCGACCTGTCGGTCGCCGCCGACCAGAATCTCGCCGACATCTTCGGCGGCAATCCGGGCCGCCTGACGATCAATGCGGCTGGCACGTCGACGCGCAAATACGAGACGCAGATCCTGCCGGGATCGCCACCCTATCGCTGCGACGGCTATTTCGGCGTGACCTGCGGCGTGCCGATCCCCAAGTGGCGGCACCGTGTGCTCGTCACCTATACGCTGCCTGACGGCGTGGCACTCTCGGCCACCTGGCGGCACCTCAGCGAAGTGCGCAATGACCGGTCGAGCAGCGCGCCCTATCTGAGCGGCACCTATTACGCCTATGACAAATACCTGCCGACCATGGATTATCTCGACCTGGGCGTGTCGATCGCCGTCGCGCGCCGCTACACGCTGCGGCTGGGAGTGAACAACGTGTTCGACAAGGATCCGCCGCTGACCGCCAGCACCGGCACCGGCCAGGTGAGCAACGGTCCCTTCTATGCGGGCATTTACGATGCGCTCGGCCGCTATGTGTTCGCCGGCGTGAGCGCGCGGTTCTGATGCGCGGCGTCAGGCGTCGGCTGGTGGGCATGGGGGCGGCGCTGGTCGCCGCCCTGTCGGCGCCTGCCACCACCGCGCAGCAGCCGGCATCCGCGGGACCGGTCCGCATCTTCTTCGACAACGACTTTCTCGGTCCCGGCCAGAGCAATATCCAGGCGATGATCCCGTTGTTGCGCGACGAGCGGGTCGTGCTGGACGGCGTGGGCGTCGTCACCGGCGATGCCTGGCTGACCGAGGAGGTGCAGCATCTGTTGCGCTTCCTCGAAATCGCGCGGCGCTCCGACGTCAAGGTTCATGCCGGGGCCGAGATGCCGTTGCTGCGCACGCCTGCGGAAATGGCCAATTGGGAGGCGGCGTTCGGCAAGGTGCCGTTCAAGGGTGCCTGGAACGCGCCGCGACCGGGCCGCAGCTATCACCCCGATCAGCCCAGGCTGATACCGCCGATGCCGGAAGGCACGCCCGCGCTGAAGCCGGCGGCAGACGATGCCGTCACCGCGCTGATCCGCACCGTCCGCGCGCATCCGGGGGAGGTGACGATCGTCGCGGCGGGCCCCCTGACCAACATCGCGCTTGCACTGCGCATCGCCCCCGATCTGGCGGATCTCGCCAAGGGCATCGTGATCGAGGCGGGCAAGGTCGATACCGGCTTCGGCCGCGCGACGGGCAACACCGATTATGCCACCGATTTCAACTTCCTGTTCGATCCGGAGGCCGCGCACATCGTCCTGACCGCACCGTGGAAACGGATCACCGCGGTCGGCAACGTATCGTCCAGCGTCAAGATGACGCCCGAACTCGCCGACCGTATCGCCGCCTCGGGCAAGCCGGTAGGCGACTATGTGAAGCGCTACGCCCGCCTGGGCCAGCCGCTGTGGGACGAGATCACCGTCGCCGTCGCCATCGACCCGAGCATCGTCACCGAAGACGTCGTCGCGCATCTCGACGTCGAGACGCAGCGCAGCGCCAGCTATGGCCAGCCGTTGATCTGGAAGCCGGACATGGCCCCCGCCGGGACGCGCGAGGTGCATCTGGTGCGGGCGATCGACGCCCAACGCTTTACCCGCCGCTTCGTCGAACAGGCCGGGCGATGAGCGTTGCCCGCCTGCTGGAGCATCGCTTCGACCTTGCCGCCCGAGGCACCACGCCCGCGCGCGAAGCGATGGCAGGGCTGACCAGCTTCCTCGCCGCGGCCTATCTGATCGTCGTCATCCCGTCGCTGTTGTCGAGCGGCGGCATGGATCGGGGCGCCGCCACCACCGCCGCGATCCTGCTGCTCGCGGGCGGCAGCGCGGCGATGGGGCTCTATGCCAACCTGCCCTTCCTGGTCGGTCCCGGCATCGGCGGATCGGCGATCCTCGGCGTGACGCTGGCGCAGGTGGAGGGCGTGCCCTGGCCGGTCGGGCTGGGCATCGCATTATGCTCGGGTCTGGCGTTCCTTGCCCTGACGCTTACCGGCGCGCGCGAACTGGTGGTTCGGATGATCCCCCCGCAGATCAAGCTGGGGCTGGGGGCGTCGATCGGCCTGTTCATCGCGTTGCTGGGATGCCGCGACGCCGGCATGGTGGCGGTCAACGCCCGGTCGAATGCGCTGGCGCTGGGCGATTTCGCCGCCCCCGGCCCGATCGTCGCGTTGATCGGGCTGGCCGTTGCGGTCGCCTTGCAGGCGCGGCGCGTGCCGGGGGCGATCCTTGCCGGCATCGCCGCCGCCGCGCTGGCGGGCATTCCCTATGGGCTGACCACGCTGCACGGCGCTGTCTCGCTGCCGCACGGCATCGCGCCGGTCGCCTTCCGGCTCGATCCGGTCGGGGCGCTGACGCTCGCCGCGCTGCCCTATATGTTCGCCTTCTTTGCGGGCGAATTCTTCTCGACGCTGGGCACGACGCTGGCGATCGGCGCCAAGGCCGGGCTGACCGATGACGAGGGCAACCTGCCCGGAATCGAGCGGCCGTTCCTGATCGATTCGATCGCGGCGACCGTCGGCCCGCTGATCGGCATTCCCGCCGGCACCGCGCTGGTCGAATCCGCCGCCGGGGTCGAGGCGGGCGGGCGGACCGGGCTGACGCCACTGGTCGCCGCGCTCTGCTTCCTCATGACCCTGGCGCTGCTGCCGGTCGCGATGGCGATCCCCCGTGCCGCCACCGCGCCGGCGCTGATCCTCATCGGCATCTCGATGTTCGGCACGCTGGCCCGCGCGCACCAGGGCGATGCGCTCGACCAGTTGCCCGCGATGGCGATGGTGCTGCTGACGCTGATCTCCAACAGCTTCGGCACCGGTATCGCCGGTGGGCTGCTCGCGCATGTTCTGGTCATGCTGCTGGCCGGGCGGGTTCGCGAGCTGCCGCTCGGCCTGATCGTCCTCAGCATCCCGCTGGGCTATTATTTCTACACTGCCGCCACCGGACATTGACCCCTCATGCCTCAGCCTGCCCAGCTCGGGAACGTTCCCGAGAGCCCCATCGGCCGTCCCGTCTCGCCCGAGCAGCGCGCCTTCTTCCGTGCCATCCCCAAGGTGGAACTGCACTGCCATCTGCTGGGCGCAGTCCGCCACGACACCTTCGCCGAGCTCGCCGCACGCCACCGCGCCCCGGTGACGCCCGACGAGATCGCCGGCTTCTACACCCGCGGCGAGAAGCCGGTCGGTGTGCTCCATGTCCTGCGCACGCTGGAACGGCATCTGCTGCTGGAGCCCGAGGCGTTCGAGCGCATCGCCTATGAATATCTGGCGGATGCGGCGGCGGAGAATGTCCGGCACGCGGAGTTCTTCTGGAACCCGACCGCCAGCATGCGCGACCAGGGCCTGGCCTATGCCGAGATGCAGGCGGCCATCTTCGCCGGCATGACGCGGGCCGAGGCGGATCATGGCATCTCGTCGCTGCTGATCCCCAGCATCGACCGCGAGGCGGGCGCGGAGGCCGCGCTCGACATGGTGACCGCGATGGTCGCGCATCGCGACCCGCGCGTTGCGGGGATCGGCATCGATTATCGCGAAACCGACAACCCGCCCGAACGGTTCATCGAAGCCTATACGCTCGCCCGGGAGTCCGGCCTGCGCGCCACCGCCCATGCCGGTGAGTTCGGGGAGCCATGGACCAATGTCGAAACGGCGGTCGATCGGCTGGGGGTCGACCGGATCGACCATGGCTATACGATCGTCGACAATCCGGCGCTGGCGCAACGCTACGCCGAGGCGGGCACGGTGTTCACCATCGTCCCGACCAATAGCTGGTATCTGCGCACGCTGCCGCGCGAGCGCTGGGCGCTGGATCACCCGATCCGCCGCATGGCCGAGCTGGGGCTGCGGCTGCACCCCAATACCGACGACCCGACGTTGCACAACGTCACACCGGCCGGGGCGTGGGAGCTGATGTATTCGCACCTCGGCTTCGATCTGGCGGCGTTGCGCGCCATGATGCTCAACGGCATCGCGGGAAGCTGGGCCACGCCGGCACAAAGGGACCGGTGGCAGGCGGACTTCGCGCACGACTTCGACGCTGCGGCGGCCGCGACGGACCTCGCGTGACCGGAGGTGCGACCGCCGCGGTCGTCCGCCTGAGCACCGCCGCGGCGGCGAACGTGCCGCCCGACGTCCAAGCGATGGCGAAGCTCTGCATGCTCGACTGGTTCGGGCTTGCCATCGCCGGCCAGCAAGAGCCGGTTACCCGGCTGTTGCTGGCGGAGGTACACGAAGAAGGGGCGACGCCGGTCGCGACGATCCTGGGTGCGGGGCACCGGTTCAGCGGGCGCCAGGCGGCACTGGTACATGGCGTCGCCGGCCATGCGCTCGACTATGACGACGTGAACCTCGCGATGCACGTCCATCCCACGACCGTGCTGCTGCCACCGCTGCTGGCGCTGGCCGAGATGCGGGCGCTGGACGGCGCAGCGGTGCTGCGGGGATTCGTGGCGGGGTATGAGGCCGCGGGGATGATCGGTGCGGCGATCAGTGGGCCGCATTACGCCCGCGGCTTCCACGCGACCGGCACGATCGGGGCGCTGGGCGCGGCAATGGGGTGCGCTCATGCGCTTGGCCTCGACGATGCGGGACAGGCACGCGCGCTAGGGCTGGCCGCATCGATGGCCGCGGGCCTGAAGGCGCAGTTCGGCACGATGGCGAAGCCGATGCATGCCGGCCGGGCGGCGGAGGCCGGTCTGCTCGCCGCGCTACGCGCCGAGCGCGGCATCACCGGCTGCGCGACCATGCTGGAGGCGCGGCAGGGTTTCGCCGACACGCTCGGCGATGGCTGGCCGGCGACGGCGCCCGTCTGGACCGGCTATCACCTGCGCGACAATCGCTTCAAATTCCATGCCGCCTGCTTCGGGGTGCATGGTACGCTGGAGGCGATCGGCGCGTTGCGGCATGAGCATGGCTTTGCCGCGGACGACGTTCGGGCGGTGCGACTGACGGTGCATCCGTCACTCAATGCGATGTGCAACCTGTCCGAACCGCAGGACGGCCATGCCGCCAAGTTCAGCCTGCGCTTCAACGCCGCGCTGGCGCTGGCCGGCCGCCCTACCGGCGATATCCGCACCCATGCGGACACAATCGTCGCGGATGCGGCGATCCGTCGCCTGCACGACCGTGTCACCGTCATACTGGCATCCGGCGACTGGCCGGAGGACATGACCGCGGTCGAGATCGACCTCGGCGACGGCCGGACGCTCCGTGCCATGCACGACATGGCCGCCCAGCGCCTGACGCCCGGCGTCGCGGCGCCTCGGCTCGCCGCCAAGTTCGACGCGCTCGTCGCGCCGCGGATCGGCGCCGCCGCCGCCGGACGCCTGCGCGCGGCAATCGACCGCTTCGAAGCGCAGTCGGTGACGGCCTTGCTGGCGATGGTGTCGCCGCCCCGGTGACGTCCGCGCCCGAACGCGATTGCAAGATGTGGCCGAACAACCGATTCCAGGAATCGTCGGCGACACGCCGAACGATAAAGTTGGGCGCAATGCCGATGGGCCGCATAGAACAGCACGAGCGGCGGTTTTCGACGCAAACAGTCCCAGCAGGTCTTGACCCACATCAGGACATTCAGGTGTCATCTTCCGAGTTCCAACTTCGGACACCCATTAGGGTCGAAACCCAATCAGCCCCTTGAGGGATGCTGATTTTCCTGATTCACCGGGGCATGAATCAGGAGGAGTGACGCATAGCGCTGTTCTGGTTGTCGGATGAAGCGTGGGCGGCGATCGAGCCGCATTTACCCAGGAACCAGCCCGGTGCCCGGCGGGTTGACGACCGGTGGGTAATCTCGGGCATGGTGCACGTGCTGAAGGTTGGCTGCCGCTGGTGCGATTGCCCGGTCGATTACGGGCCATCCACGACGATCTGCAACCGGTTCAACCGCTGGTCACGCCGTGGCTTCTGGCTCAAGCTGCTCGACGCGCTGGTGGATGCTGGCGTGGTTGCAAAGAGCACAGCGATCGACAGCCCCTACATCAAGGCACAACGCGCGGCATTTGGCGGAAAAGGGCGCGCCATATCCAGGCGATCGGTCGCTCGCGCGGCGGATGGACGACCAAGATTCACGCGCTACCGATGTTATCGGCC
Source organism: uncultured Sphingomonas sp. (assembly GCF_913062585.1). GTDB lineage: Bacteria > Pseudomonadota > Alphaproteobacteria > Sphingomonadales > Sphingomonadaceae > Sphingomonas. Next base: position 15,621 of record NZ_CAJXWX010000015.1, read on the forward strand.
GCCCCTATGTCCTGATGCTGACGGCCGGCAACATCAGCGACGTGAAAGCGGCACCTGTGCTTCTCGAACGGGCCGGCCGCATGTGTTACCTCCTTTCTGACAAAGGCTACGATGCCGACCGGCTGCGCCGCTCGCTCCGTGACGCTGGAGCCGTTCCCGTCATTGCGGGGCGACGAAACCGCAAACGCACAATCCGCTACGACAAGGACAGGTACCGCGCCCGCCACCTTATCGAGAACGCGTTCTGCCGTCTTAAGGACCTCCGCCGTGTCGCCACCCGCTATGACAAACTCGCCGCCAACTTCCTGTCCGGCGTCGCCGTCGCAACCGCGCTCGCCTTCTGGCTCTGCTGGAGTCTCAGCCTTAGCACGACGATTTTCAGCATGGGCCGAAACAATGCAGCCAACAGTGCGCAGTGCAAAGCGATCACCCGAATAACGCCGCTCGGATGCCGGAAGCACCGCACCAGCGGGGGCCACGACGCCTCATGCGCGTCGGCGACGTCACGGCGCGCAAGGCGGGTTTCACGGTTCGGTTATCAGAGCCATGACCAGCTCCGAACGCACCTCGCCGACTTCATGGCTGCCTACAACTTCGCTCGCCAGCTCAAAACTCTCATCGGCCTCACACCCTACGAATACATCACCAAGATCTCGACGTCAGAGCCAGACCGGTTCATCGTCTATCCGATCCACCAGATGCAGGGAACGACCCCCTACGCAAGCCACGCCTATCTTATCAACCCAATGCTCTAAGTTTCTGCTCGCCGCCATCAGTTTGCGACAATAATTTCATCGCTCTCATCTCATCGACAGGACGACTGAACAGATAGCCCTGCAGCGTCGTGCATCCATTCTTGCGAAGTTGAGCGAACTGTCGATCGTCTTCGACCCCTTCTGCCGTCGTATCCATCTTCAGCGCGGTGGCGAGGTCGACGATCGCTTTGACGATGGCAGCGGCGCTGGCATCGTTGGCCACGTTGGTGACGAACGAGCGATCGATCTTGATCTTGTCGAATGGGAAGGACCGCAAATAGCTAAGCGAGGAATATCCCGTTCCGAAGTCGTCCAGCGCTATTCGCACCCCGAGCGCCTTGAGCATGTGGAGGATTTGCAGGACGTTGGACTCGCCATCCAAAAAGACCGATTCCGTGATCTCGATTTCCAACCGCTCCGGAGCCAGGCCGCTTTTGGAGAGGGCTTGGAGCACGATCGCGCTGAAGCCTTGCGCGCGGAACTGAAGCGGCGAGACATTGACCGCGATGCGGATATGCGTCGGCCATGCCGCCGCGATCCGGCAAGCTTCATGCATCACCCATTCGCCAATCTGGAGGATCAAGCCGCATTCTTCGGCGATAGGGATGAAATCGGCCGGCGAAATATGGCCCTGCTGAGGGTGCGGCCACCGCAGCAGCGCTTCGAACCCCTTGATCGCGCCATTGTCGCCCGCGACGATCGGCTGGAAATACAGGCGGAGATCGCCGGACCGGATCGCGACGCGCAAATCCGTCTCGATCTGACGACGTCGTCGCGCGGCCTCGTCCAACGATTGCTCGAAGAAGCGGAAACCGCCACGCCCATCGGACTTGGCCCGGTACAGCGCCAGGTCCGCATTCTTCAGCAGGGTCATGCCGTCGCGACCGTCGGTCGGGAACATGGCGATACCGACACTTGCGCCGACGACGGTCGTGTGACCGCCCACGTCCCACGGCTCGGCCAGCGCCTTCACAATTGCCTGTGCCAGCCGCCGGGGGCGTTCGGAATGGGCCTCTACGCCAATGATGATCGCGAACTCGTCTCCGCCCAGTCGTGCGACCATCGCGCCGTCCGCCAACCGCAACAGCAACTGGCCGACATCGCGCAGAAGCGCATCGCCGACCGGGTGGCCCAGCGTGTCGTTGACACCTTTGAAGCCATCCAGGTCCAGGCACAGGACCGCGACCTCCTCGCCCAGCCGCTGCGCGCGCGCCACCGCCTGGTCGAGCGTCTGTTGAAAGAAGGCCCGGTTCGGCAGGTCGGTCAGGCCGTCATGGAATGCCAGATGCGAGATGCGCTGCTCGCGCTCCTTGATGCCCAGCGACATGCGATTGAATGATGACGCCAGCCGCCCGACCTCGTCCTGGCTGACCACCTCGACCTCATGCCGCTCCCCATTTTCGAGCAGCCGGGCCGCCGCATCCAGGGCCGCGATCGGCTTCGCGATGCCGCCCGCCAACCGCCGGGTGCCCAGGACGATGAGGACGAGCCAGACGACCCCGGCGATCACCAACCCGATCTGGATCGAACGATAGGACTCCATGGCCCGCGCAATGGGGTAGGACAGGAGGAGGGCAACCTGTGCCGACCCGTCCGGTTGCCTCGGGGCGGTGAACGATCATGTGCCAAGAGCATTTTCCCTTGGTGACAACACCATAGCTCCGGAGCCTTGCGACCATGAAGACCAGTGGCAACACCATCCTGATGACCGGCGGTGGCAGCGGTATCGGGGAAGCGCTGGCGCATCGTTTCCATGATCGGGGCGACACGGTCATCATCGCGGGGCGTCGCCGCGATGCGCTGGAGGCCGCAGCCAGGGGACGGGATCGCATCCATGTCGTCACGCTGGACGTCGAGGACGGCGCGGCGGTCGACGCCTTTGCCGCAAAGGTCGTCGCCGACTTCCCCGCACTCAACGTGCTTTTCAACAATGCCGGGATCATGCGGTTCGAGGACCTGACCCGGCGGCGTGACCTGTCGGATGCCGAAGCCACGCTGACCACCAACTTGCTGGGACCGATCCGGCTGACGAACGCGCTGATCGAGCATCTGACGGCACAGCCGGATGCGGCCATCGTCAACGTGACCTCGGGCCTGGCCTTCGTGCCACTGGTCGCGACCCCGACCTATTCGGCGACCAAGGCAGCGATCCATTCCTATACCGTGTCGCTGCGCACCCAGCTGGCAGGCAAGGTGGAGGTGATCGAAGTAGCACCGCCGGGCGTGCAGACTGACCTGACCCCGGGCCAGGCCAACCGCCCCGGCTATATGCCGCTCGACGCCTTTGCCGATGCGGTCGTGGCGCAGTTCGCCCAGTCGCCCACCCCTTCCGAAATCCTGGTCGACGAAGTCCAGTTCCTGCGCCAGGCGGAGCGCGAGGGGCGGTTCGACGAAACGCTGAAGACGCTGACCGAACGCGCCGCGCGCCAGCGGGAAGCGGGCGGCGCTTGACTCCGCCTACCAGCCCATGCTGCCGGGGCCGCCCTTGAACGGCCCGGCCAGATCGGCGGTGATCCAGCCGCCGTAAAAGCCGCCCGGCTGGGGCCGCACCGTCTCGCCATCCACGCTGCACCGGTCGAGCGGCGCGGCGTAGAATGCGACATGGTCGCGCAGGATCGCGAAAGCGGGCGTGGGATTGGGATAGCTCCACGCCACATCGCGCAGCAGCTGGCCGCCGATTTCGACATGCCAATAGACCGCCTGCCCCTTCCACTCGCAAAAGGATCGCCGGTCGGACGGGCGCAGCACGCCGGGCACGATATCGGCGGGCGGCAGGTACCAGCTGGGTGGATGGCTGGTCTCCAGCGTGCGGACCGCTGCGCGGCTGTCGGCGAGAAGGATGCCGCGATGCTCGATGCGGATATGGCGGTCGCTCCGCTCGGCAATGGCGGGACGCGGATAGGACCAGACGCTTTCCTGACCGGGGGCGACGGGATCGGGCTTCATCGGGCCATGCTTTCGGATTGCGGGGTGTAGCGCGACAGGTCGGGCTCGTGCGCGTCGCCTCCGCCGAACAGCCGGGCGGCGGCCCGGGCGACGATCGGCTGGCTGGTGAGTGACAGTATCGCATGGAGGATATGGATGCCGGTCCGGCTATGCGGGTTCGCCAGCCGGGGGACGAAACGCGGGATGCCCTGCGCCTTGTCGACCATCGGCCGCATCGCCTTGTCATAGGCACCGAAGGCCGTGCCGAGCGATGCCGCGCGGATCATCTCGCCCGCCAGCACCCGCGCGCCCGTCACGGCGAGCGTCGCGCCGACGCCGCCCAGCGGCGTGACGCACCACGCCGCATCGCCGCACAGCGCCACCCTGCCCTTCGACCAGCGCGGCATTCGTACCTGGCGGAGCACGTCGAAATAAAAGTCGGACGTGTCCGCCATGCCCGCCAGCACGCGGGGCCCCTGCCAACCGACATCGGCAAAGGTTTCGCGCAGCCATGTTTTTTGCCGCGCGACATCCCAATCCTGTTCGCCTTCGGGCGGCTTCTGCACGCACAACATCGCGCGGGTCGTGCCATGCCGATCGGGGCGGAGCGACACGCTGCGCCCGCCCGGTGCATGATACCAGCGCCAGAGCCGGTCATCCTCGGCGACACGCGGGATGGTGAAATAGGCCATGGTCATGTGCATCCAGCGCGGCCGGTTCTCGCCCGGAAAGACCAGTTCGCGCGTCGCCGAGCCCACGCCCTCGGCCACCAGTACCGCATCGAACCGCTCCGTCGCGCCGCTCGCGAAACGCACGATCGCCACGTCGTCGCGCTGGTCGATCGCCACCACATGGTCGCCGAAGCGATAGCGGGCCGTGCCCCGCGCCGCCTCGAACAACAGCTGGGCCAGATCGCCGCGCAGGATCTCCATTTCCGCCGTCGGCCCGTCCTGGCCCAGCTCGGCGGTCAGGAACCGCGCGGCGATCCGTCCGCGCCCGTCGATCCAGGCGGTGCCCTTCTCGCCGGTGCCCGCCGCCAGCGCCGCCGCCTCCAGCCCCATCTCGCGCAGCACCGATCGTCCCGCGCCGCGCACATCGACATTCTGCCCGCCATCGCGAAAGGCGGGGGCGCGTTCGACCACCGCCACCTCATATCCGGCGCGGCTGAGCCACCAGGCCAAGGCGTTGCCCGCGATGCTGGCGCCGGTGATCAGAACCCTGGTCGACACGCGTTCGTCTCCTTTGGCAGCATAACGCCGGGCGAAGGAAAAGTGACGAGGGACGGGATGCGGCCATGACATATGTCACTGCCGCGTGAGGCCATGGCGAAGCACAAGAGGCGTATCTTCAATCGGGGGATCGACCGATGCTTCTGACCGCCCTGGCGCTCGCCGCCGCCCTTCCAATCGCGACGCTACCGCCGATCGTCCCGCCCGAGGCGATCGCCATCGCCCCGCGCCCGATCCGCCAGCCCGACCTGATCGGCAACCTGTATCTGCCCGACCGGACCGGCCGGGCGCCCGCGATCCTGCTGCTCGGCGGGTCGGAGGGCGGGCTGGGCCAGGCGACCGCGCGGGAAGCAGCGGCGCTGGCCGCGCATGGCTATGTCGTGCTGCAACTGAGCTATTTCGGCAGCCCCGGACAGCCGCCCGCGCTGAAATCCATTCCGATCGAAACCTTCACCCATGCGCTCGACTGGCTGAAGGCCCGGCCCGAGGTCGCGGCCGACCGGATCGGCATCATCGGCACCTCCAAGGGCGCCGAGGCCGCATTGCTGGTCGCGTCGCGCCGACCAGACCTGAAGATCGCCGTCATGGCCGCGCCGTCAAGCGTCGTCTGGCCGGGGATCGGCGGTGCCGAAATGGTCACCGAATCCTCCTGGACCGAAGGCGGACAGCCGGTGCCCTTCACCCCCTATGGCTGGACCGGCGCGTGGAAGGGCATTCACGCGCTCTACGCCGATGGGCTGGCCGACCCGGCCAAGGGCGCGCTCGGCACCATTCCGGTGGAGCGCAGCCGCGCGGCGATCATCCTGGTGTGCGGCGAAGCCGACACGCTCTGGCCCGCCTGCCCCATGGCCCATGCCGTCGAGGCGCGATTGCGACAGGCGCAATATCGACCGGGCGTCACGGTGCTGTCCTATGCCGATGCCGGGCATTTCGTCTTCGGAACGCCGGTTGACACAGGCAGTCCCGATGCGGCGCGGCTGGCAAGCCTGGGCGGCACGACGGACGGCGTGATCGCCGCACGGACCGACAGCTGGACCAAGGTGCTGGCCGCGCTCGACCGGGTGCTCCGGCCGGGAGAGGCGCGATGACCGACCATCTCGGCGATGTCGCGCGGCTGACCCGCGTGTCGAAGCGGCTGGGCGGTCGCCCGGTGCTGGCCGGACTGGACCTGGGCGTGCGCGCAGGGGAAGTGACCGCGCTGCTCGGCCCCAATGGTGCGGGCAAGACCACCTCGGTCTCGCTGCTGACCGGGCGGATCGCGCCCGATGACGGTGCGGCGACGCTGTTCGGGCTCGATCCCCGGCGCCCCGCCGCGCGGCGGCGAATGGGCGTCATGCTGCAAAGCGCAGGGTTGCCCGATGTGCTGACCGTCGCGGAGGTGGTGACGCTCCAGTCCGGCTATTATCCCGATCCGCGCCCGCTGGCCGAGACGCTGGCGCTGGCCGGGCTGAGCGATCTGGCGGAACGGCGCTGCGCCGCGCTGTCGGGCGGACAGGCACGGCGCGTCCATTATGCGCTGGCGATCTGTGGACGGCCCGACCTGCTCGTCCTGGACGAACCGACCGCCGCGATGGATCGCGGTGCGGCCCGGGCGCTGTGGAGTACCGTCCGCACCCTCGCCGATGAGGGCGCGGCGATATTGCTGACCAGCCATGATCTGGCAGAGGCGGATGCGCTGGCCGACCGGATCGTGGTGATGGACGCCGGACGGATCGTCGCCGACGATACCTCCGCCGCGATCCGCGCAAGGGCGGGCGGTTCGGTGATCCGCTGCCGCAGTACGCTGACCACCGCCGTCGCCGCACATCTGCCCGCCGCCCGAGAGGGTGATCGGGAAGGTGCAGACCTGCGCATCGTCACGGCGGACGCGGTCGCGACCGCGCGGGCGCTGCTCGACGTCGATCCGGCGCTCACCGATCTGCGCATCGCCGACGCCACGCTGGAGGACGCGATCGCGGCGCTACTCGCCGCTGGGCAGGAAAGGATCGCCGCATGACCGCCGCCACCCTGTCCCCGATATATAGGCCGCCCTCGGGCATCTGGTATCGGGAAGTCGTCGCCGAGCTGAAGCGCACCGCGCGCCTGCCGCAATTCCTGTTGCCGACCGTGCTGACGCCCGCGGCCTTTTACGGCCTCTTCACGCTGGCGGTCGCCAAGTCGCCATCGCCCGCCTTCGCCGCCGCGACGCTGGCCGGATATGGCGTGTTCGCCGCCACGGGCCCGGCCCTGTTCGGCTTTGGCGCGGGCGTCGCGATGGAGCGCGAGCAGGGATTGATCGAGCTGAAGCGCGTCTCGCCCATGCCCGCCGGGGCCTATGTCGTCGCCAAGCTGGTCGCCTCGGTCGTCACGACCGCGCTGGCCCTGGCGCTGATCGACGCGCTGGCGATCTTGGCGGGCGTGCGGCTGTCCGCGGAGACCTGGGTCGCGCTGACCTTGCTGCATCTGGGGTCCGCCATCCCATTCGCGCTGATCGGCTTCGGCATGGGAATGCGGATGAGCGGCAAGGGCGCGGTGGCGATCGCCAATGCGCTGTTCCTGGGCGGGTCGGTGCTGGGCGGGCTGTGGATCCCCAGCGCGATGCTGCCCGGCTGGATGCGTTCGCTGGGAGAGGTCACGCCCTCCTATCATCTGGGCCAGCTGGCACGCGCGATCATCGGTGTCGACACGATCGGGACGCCCGGCGGCCACCTGTTCGCGGTGGCGGCGATGACGGCGGCGGCCATCGCCTGGGCCTGGACCGGCTGGCGAAAGAGCCCTGCTTGACCGGCCGGGCCCTGCTCGGCGAAAAGCCGGTCATGCGAACGGCGGGCGAGCGGTGGTGGGATGGCCCCTGGCCCTGGCTGATCTATCTGATCTTCGTGCCGCTGCCCTGGCTTTGGGCGTCGCCCAAAGCGGCGACGATCCTGTGGACGCTGCTGGCGATGGCCGTGTTCCTGCCGCTCTATGCACTGGCGCACCGGGTCAGGGGGCCGCGCCTGATCGCCGCCTGCATGGCGATCACGGCGATCGGCATCGCGCTCTCGCCGCTGCCGGTCGGGTGGACGACCTTTTCCATCTATGGCGCGGCCGAGATGGGCACCCTGTCGCCCCGGCGGGCCGCGATCCGAGGGCTGATCGTCATCGCCGCGCTGACCGCCGCGACCGGGCTGCTTCAGGGCCAGCCGCTGCTGTGGTGGCTGCCGGGCGTCTTGCTGGTCGCGATGACCGGTGGCGCCACCATCTCGCGTCAGGCTTTCTACGAACGCACCCAGGCGCTGATCGCGACGCAGGAGGAGGTACGCCGCCTCGCGGGCATGGCCGAGCGCGAGCGGATCGCGCGCGACCTTCACGACGTGGTCGGCCGCACCCTGACGCTGGTCGCGCTGAAGGCCGATCTGGCGACACGGATGCTCGACCGCGATACCGATAGCGCCCGTGCCGAGATCGGCGAGATCGCGGCGGCGGCACGCGCCGGGCTGGCCGAGGTTCGCGCCGCACTGGCGGGCCAGGCGGGCGGCGGGCTGGTGCAGGAGGCCGCCGCCTCGCTCGCCGCGCTGCGGACGGCAGGGGTGACAGCGACGCTGACGGGCGATCCCGCCGATATTCCCGCCAATGCGGGCGCGGTGCTGGCCATGACCCTGCGCGAGGCGGTGACCAACGTGATCCGTCATGCCGGTGCCCATCGCTGCGCCATCGCGGTCGCCATGGGGCCGGAGGACGCGATGCTGGTGGTCGAGGATGACGGCAGTGGCCTGTCCTTTCGCGAAGGCAACGGCCTGACCGGTATGCGCCAGCGGCTGGTCGCGGCGGGCGGTGCGCTGGCGCTCTCCACCACCCGTCCCGGCACCCGGATCGAGGCGCGAGTGCCCGCATGACATCCATCCGCCCCGACCCCATCCGTATCGTCATCGCCGAGGACCAAGTGATGGTGCTCGGCGCGATCGCGGCGTTGCTGGCACTGGAGCCGGATTTTGCGATTATCGGCCGGGCCGCCGATGGCGATGCCGCGCTCGATCTGGTGCGGCAACTGCGCCCCGACATATTGCTGACCGATATCGAGATGCCGGGACGGACCGGCCTGGACCTGGCGCAGATCGTGTCGAAGGAGATGCCGGGCACGGCGGTCGTCATCGTCACGACCTTCGCCCGCCCCGGCTATCTCGCCCGCGCACGAGCGGCCGGGGTACGCGGCTATCTGCTGAAGGACGCACCGGTCGACGATCTGGCCGCCGCGATCCGTAGCGTCGCGGGCGGAGGCCGCGCCATCCCAGCGCATCTGGCAGCGGCGGCGTGGGAGGTCGGCGACGATCCGCTGACCGATCGCGAGCGCGACACGCTGCGCCTGGCCGAGGAAGGGCTGTCGAACAAGGACATCGCCCGCCGCCTGGGCCTGTCGCCCGGCACCGTCCGCAACTACCTGTCCGATGCCGCCGCCAAGCTGGGGGCCGCCAACCGGATCGAGGCGGGGCGGATGGCGCGGGCCAATGGTTGGCTTTGAGGGCGCCGCCAAGCGGCGGCACCCCGCCCCGGATCACGCGGCCAGATAGCGTTCCAGCTCGTCGCTGCCACCGATCCGCGCATCGTCGATGAAAATCTGCGGCGTGGTCGCGACGCCCTGTTCCGCCTTGAACGCCTCGACCTCGTCGCGCGACGCCAGGATGCGGTCGTCGACCGTAAAGCCCGCCGCCTCCAGCATCTGCTTCGCGCGGACGCCGAACGGGCATGTATGCTCCGGCAGGACCATCCGATAGAGGATTGCCGTCTTTTGCTCTGCCATTCTCGTCTCCCTTTTCGCCTGTTGGTCGGAGCGTCGATCGGCGCAAAGGGTTCCACGACCGACGCTGGCCAAACGCAGAACTCCGGCAAATGCTAAGCCGGGGCATGGCGGGAACGGACGAGGCGAAGTGACGCAAAGATCTTCTCTTACGTTGCACGGACTTGCGTGACATCATCGCGCGCATGACGACCACCCGCCGCTCCGTCCTCGCCGCCGGTCTCGCGCTCATGGCCGCCCCGGAGGTCGCGGCGGAGACCACGCCGCGCCTGCGTCGCCTGTCGCCCCGGCTCGACCGGATGATCGCGCCAGGCACCGAGCCGGAGGTGATCGCGACCGGCATTCGCTGGGCGGAAGGACCGGTCTGGGTGCCGCGCGGGGATTATCTCCTGTTTTCCGATCCGCCCGCGAATATCGTGCGCCGCTGGCAGCGCGGACGGGGCGTGTCGGTCGCGCTGAACCCCTCGGGCGCGGCGAACACCGATCCCCGGCTCGTTCGCGAGCCCGGCGCCAACGGCCTGACGCTCGACCGGGACGGCGCATTGCTGATCGCCAATAGCGGCGGCGGAAGCATCGACCGGGTCGATCTCGCGACGGGGCGCCGCACCGTGCTGGCCGATCGCTATGCGGGCAAGCGCTTCAGCAGCCCCAACGACCTGCATGTCGCGCGCGACGGGGCGATCTGGTTCACCGACCCGCCTTACGGCTTTCAGGACGGCGATTCCTCGCCGCTGAAGGAACAGCCGGTCAACGGCGTCTATCGCCGTCGCCCCGATGGCCGGATCGACCTGATCGACGGCGGGCTGACCCGCCCCAACGGCATCGCGATGTCGCCCGACGAGCGGCAACTCTACGTCTCGGTATCCGACGAGGCGGCGCCCCGGATCATGGTCTATGACGTCGATCAGCGGGGAGGCGTGAGCGGGCGGCATGTGCTGCTCGACGCCAAGGCGATGCTGGCGGCGGGCGGCGCGGGACTGCCCGACGGCATGAAGGTCGCGCGCGACGGCACGCTCGTCTGTTCGGTGCCGGGCGGCATGATGCTGATGACATCCGAGGCGGAGCCGCTTGGCCTGATCGAACAGGGCACGCCGATCGCCAACTGCGCCTTCGGCGAAGGCGGCCGCGCGCTGTTCATGGCGGCCAATGACCGAATCCTCCGCATCGCCCTCCGCCTAGGCTGGCAGGGTTGATCGGCTAGCCCGGATCGACGTTCATGATATATTTCCTTTCCCTCTCCCCTGGACAGGGGAGAGGGTTAGCGAAGCTTGCCAGCGTGCTGGCTAGCGCAGCTTGGGTGAGGGGTCGAGCGAGCCTCCGGCTCGCGCGCTCGCTCTGACGAGCGCCCACCCCTCACCCAGCTCCGACTAAGCCTTTGCTACGCAAAGACCAAGTCTGCGCAACCCTCTCCCCTCTGCGAGGGGCGAGGGACGAATAGGCATAGCTGACTGTCGACGCGCCTTAGATCGGGCCCTCCACCGTGCTGGCGGACACGGGAATGGCGATCGTGCAGTGCACCCCGTCCGGTCCCAAGGCATAGGTGGTCCGCGCGTTCAGCTGATAGGGCAGCGCCCGCTCGATAAGCTCGCGCCCCTGCCCGCTGCGCTGCCGCTCCGCCTCCCGCGGCGGCATCGCGACGCCGCTTTCGCGCCAGTCGATATGCAACCAGGGCTTGCCGTCTCCCCCGACCGGATCCAGGCACCACAGGATCGACAGCCGCCCGTCGGGCTGGCCCAGCGCGCCATATTTGATGGCGTTCGTCGCCAGTTCATGGATCGCCATCGCCAGCGTGTGGACCGTCGAAGACCGAAGGCGCACGCCCGCGGGACCATTCAGCGTCACCCGCTCCACGTCACCGCCCATCGCCGTCAATTCGGCCTGGATCAGGTCCTCGAACGGCACCCGGTCCTGATCGTTCAACCGCGACAACAGCCCCTGCACGCGCGACAGCGCTGCCATGCGGTCGTCGAACTGCACCAGGAAATCGGCCAGATCGTCCGTGCCGCGCGCCGTATGGTCGGCGATCGAGCGGACCACGCCCATCAGGTTGCTGGTCCGGTGCTGCAATTCGGCGATCAGCACGCGTTGCGATGCCTCGCTCCGGCGCAACGCCGCCTCGGCCTTGTGCCGCTCGGTCAGGTCGGCGGTGACGACCAGGAACCGATTGCCCTGCCCGCCGACCGGCGGCAGCAGCGAGATGGTGCTGCTCGCCCACACCTGCGCGCCATCGGGCGCGAAATAGCGTTTGTCGAGCGTGCTGGGGCGCCCCGTCGCGACCGCCTGCTCGATCGCGACCAGGCTGGGCGGAATATCGTCCGGGTGCGTGACGTCGGCGACGCTGGAGCGCAGCAGCTCTTCGGCCGGGCGGCCCAGGATCCGGCAGAGTTCGTCGTTGACCCGCAGGAAGCGTCCGTCCGGGGTGATGACCGACAGCCCGACCGGCGCGGTTGCGAAGATCGCCGCCAGCTGGCTTTCGGTATCGGCCAGCTTGACCTGCACCACCTCTTCGCGAAGCCGCAGGATCTCCGCCTGCGTCGCCTTCCACTCGGAGATGTCGCGGGTCGTCGTCGCAACCCCGTCGCCCAGCTTGACGACCGTCTGATAGAACCAGCCGTCAAACTGTTCATGGGTATAATGATGCTCGGCCTGTTCGGGCACGCCGGTTTCGGTCACGCGGCAAAAGGCGTCGAAAATACCCTCCTGCACGACGCCGGGATTGCGCTGCAACAGGCTCTCGCCGCGCACCTCGCCATATTTGCTTGCCGAAGTGTGGTTGTTCAGCACCCAGCGGAAGTCGACGATCCGGCCCGCCGCGTCACGGATCGCGACGAACACCTGGATCATGTCGGTCGACGCGTCCATGGTGGCCTGCAACAGCGCGTGGCTGGCCTGCAATTCGACGGCGCTGGCGCGCTGCTGATCTTCGTCTTCGGCGTTCTGCATCTCCCGTGCCCCTATCCGCTCCGGTGCCGATCGCAATCCCCGGCATCCCCCTATCGCCCGGCTTGCCCGATCCCGCTCAGCGTCTACAATTGTACGACTAATATAAGACAGACCAAGGGAGTGGAGGATGACGGACGATAAGGGCGGAATCAATCGCCGCCAGGCGCTCGCCGGCGCGGCGCTGACCGGTGGCGCGATGCTGGGGGCGCAGGCGATGCCGGTCGGTGCGGCGGCGGGACAGACCGCCATGCTGGCGCCACGTCCGCCGATGGGCTGGAACAGCTGGAACAGCTTCGCCACCACCATCACCGAGGCCCAGGCGCGCGAAACCGCCGCCATCATGCGCGACAAGCTGCTGCCCTTTGGGTACAACGTCTTCACCGTCGACATCCAATGGTATGAGCCCGACGCGTCCAGCTATACCTATAACGCCGCGCCGGTACCCGCGATGGACGGCTATGGCCGACTGATCCCCGCGCCCAACCGCTTTCCCTCCAGCGCCGATGGGTCGGGCTTCATTAGGCTCGCCGCCGATGTGCACGCCATGGGCATGACGTTCGGCATCCACCTGATGCGCGGCATTCCCCGGCTGGCGGTGAAGCGCAACCTGCCGATCCTGGGCACCCGCTACCGCGCCGCCGACATTGCGGACATCACCAGCATCTGCCCCTGGAATCCGGACATGTACGGCGTCGACATGACCAGGCCCGGTGCCCAGGCCTATTATGACAGCGTCTTCCGGCTCTATGCGTCCTGGGGCGTCGATTTCGTCAAGATGGACGATATGAGCCGCCCCTATGACGCTCATGCGCCCGAGATCGAGGCGGCGCACAAGGCGATCGGCGCCTGCGGCCGCCCGATCACCCTCAGCCTGTCGCCGGGCGAAACGCCGGTGCTGCGCGGGCCCCATGTCCGCCGCTTTGCGCAGATGTGGCGGATCTCGGACGATTTCTGGGACGAATGGGCCATGCTGGAGGCACAGTTCACCCGGCTGGAAAACTGGACGCCCTATCGCGGGCCGGGCTCCTGGCCCGACGCCGATATGCTGCCGCTCGGGCGACTGGCGCTCGGCAAGCGCGATACCAAGTTTACGCCCGACGAGCAGCGCACGCTGATGACGCTCTGGTCGATCGCGCGGTCGCCGCTGATCATGGGCGGCGACCTGCGCCATCTCGACGCACCCACGCTGGCGCTGCTGACCAATCGCGCGGTACTGGCGGTCAATCAGGCCTCGACCGACAATCGGCCGCATTTCGTCGAGGACGGCACCCGCATCTGGTCCGCCAGCCCCGAAGGTGCGCCCGCCGACCGCTATCTCGCGCTGTTCAACACCACCGACAAGCCCAAGGCGGTGGGGATCGCCCTGTCGCAGCTCGGCCTGTCGGGCGCGGTCGAGGTCGTCGACCTGTGGGCGGGCCAGAGCCTGGGCCGCGCGCGGGACCGGTTCGGACAGACGCTGCCGCCGCATGGATCGGGGCTCTACCGCCTCGCTACGTGACGGCATGAACGAACCGTCCTCAACCGGCCATGCCGCGTTGGGGGCGGTCATGGCAGGTTGGCGGGCATGAACGAAGCCCTGCCCTCTCGGCTCTGCGCCACCATCCTGCCGCTGCTCATGCTGGCGGCCGTCCCGGCGAGCGCGCAGGACCGGCGGGTGGTCCAGGAACCCGGCCTACCCGATCGGGTCTGCACCAGCCTGGCCCCCGATGGCCAGGACTGGCCCAGGGAGATGCGGCGGCTTCAGTCGGCGATCGACCATTGCGCACCCGGCGGTGCCGTGCGCCTGACCGGTGCGGGACGCTTCGTCAGCGGGCCGTTGCGGATGAAGTCGGGCGTGACCCTGTGGCTCGATCGCGGCGCGGTCCTGACGGCGGTGCCCGACCCGCGCGCCTATGACCGGGGACAGGGTCTGTGCGGCACGATCGCGGCCAAGGGCAATGGCTGCCTGCCCTTCCTCTCCTTTACCGGCACGCGCGGCGGCGGCATCGTCGGCGAAGGCATGATCGACGGTGCGGGCGGCGCGAAGCTGGCGGGGCTCGACGAAAGCTGGTGGCAACGCGCCCGCCGGGCCCAGCGCGAGGGCGGTAAGCAGAACAACCCGCGGCTGATCGAGGCCACCGATGCGCGCGACCTGGTCTTCTACCGCGTGACGCTGCACGACGCGCCCAACTTCCATCTCGTACTTGACGGTGTGCGCGGCGCGACCATCTGGGGCATCCGGATCGATACGCCCGCCGATGCGCGCAATACCGATGGCGTCGATCCCGGCGCGTCGCAGGACGTGACGATCGCGCACAGCTTCATCCGGACCGGCGACGACGATATCGCGATCAAGGCGGGGCATGGCCCCACGCGGTACGTCTCGATCCTCGACGATCATTTCTATTCCGGCCACGGCGTCTCGATCGGCAGCGAGACCAATGCCGGGGTCAGCGACATATTGGTCCGCGACGTGACGCTGGACGGCACGACCTCCGGCCTTCGCATCAAGAGCGACGCCAGCCGGGGCGGGCTGGTGACGCGGGTACGCTATGAGGGCGTCTGCCTGCGCGACAATCAGCGGCCGATCGACTTCGACACGCGCTATGATGCCGGAGCGATCGGCATGGCGATCCCGGTGTACCGCGACATCACGCTGCACGACGTGAGTGGCGCCGGCGGCACGCTGGTGCTGCGCGGGCACGATCCCGCCCATCCGATGCAGGTGACGCTGGACGGGGTGCATTTCGACCGGAGCGCCCGGTGGCAGATCGACAACGCCCTGCTGTCGGCGGGGCCCGGCGGCGTTTCGCCCGTCCCGCCGGGCCTGACCGTGCCGCCAGCGCCCGCGGCGCCCGGGGACTGCGCCGCCCGCTGGATGCCCTTTCCCGATGGCGATTCCCCCGCCCCGGCCACCCGCGATTAATTTTCGTTAACCATCTCAATCAGTTCCGAAATCGGAATTTCAGCATCGCTCGCGGGTCGTGCCGGGTTTTGTCCTTCGCAAAGAGGAGGTCATGCGCGTGCGTGCGGACAACCATGCGCGCCCTCCCGCCCGGCCCTGCGCCGGGTCCATGTCGACATGCGAACGGGAGGAACAGGCCATGCAGACCGAGATCATCGCCAAAGCGACCGGCACCACCACCACCGCCAGCGGTGACGTCATCGAACTCACCGTACCCAGCGTCGTGCGGCTCGACCTCGACCGGTCCCGGGTCGCCGCGATGGAGCGGCAGGGCGACGACCTGATCCTGCGCCTGACCGATGGACAGACGATCCGCATCGACCATTTCTACGCCACGCAGCAGGGCATGGTGAGCGACCTGGTGCTGCGCGACGATCGCGGCGGCCAGTGGCTGGCCCATCCCGCCGCCAGCGGGACGGGACGTTTCACGCCGCTGAGCGATATCGACGAACTGATCGGCGCAGGGCATGGCGATGGCGGCGCGTCGGGCTTCATCCTGCCCGCCGTGCTGGGCGTTGCGGGCGTGGGCGGCCTGGTCGCGGCGGTGTCGGGCGGTGGCGGCAAGGACCGGACGCCCGACGCCACCGCCGATACCCAGCCTCCTGCGCAGCCTACCGCCAGCTTCACCGCGCGGGGCGAGAGCGTCAGCGGGACCGGCGAGGCCGGAGCCACGGTGCGCGTGACCGATCCCGCGGGCAATGTGATCGGCACCGGCACGGTCGGCGCCGATGGCCGCTTCACCGTACCGGTCAACCCGCCCCAGGCCAATGGCCAGCCGGTGACGGTGACCCAGACCGATGCGGCCGGCAACGTCTCCCCCGCCGCCACCGCGACCGCGCCGGACATCACGCCCCCCGCCGCCCCGGTCGCGACCCTGAACGAACAGGGCACGACGATCACCGGCACCGGCGAGCCCGGCGCGACCGTCACCGTGCGCGACGCCACCGGTCAGTCGCTCGGGACCTCAATCGTCGGCGCGGGCGGGACCTACACCCTGTCGCTGACCACGCCCCAAGCCAATGGCGGCACCCTGACCGTCACCCAAAGCGATCCGGCGGGCAACATATCGCCCGCCATCACGCTGACCGCCCCGGACATCACGCCCCCCGCCGCCCCGACCGCAACGATCACGGGCGATGGCACCGGCATCACCGGCACCGGCGAGCCGGGCGCGACCGTCACCGTGCGCGACGCCACCGGTCAGTCGCTCGGCACCGCGATCGTCGGCGCGGGCGGCACCTACACGCTGTCGCTGACCACCCCACAGACCGATGGCGGGACACTGATCGTCTCGCAGAGCGACCCGGCGGGCAACGCATCGCCCCCGATGAGTCTGACCACGCCGGACATGACCGCCCCCGATGCACCGACCGCGACGATTGCGGCCGACGGCGCCAGCATCACCGGCACCGGCGAGCCCGGCGCGACCGTCACGGTCCGCGACGCAACCGGCCAAGCACTCGGCACCGCGACCGTCGGGACCGACGGGAATTATACCGTCCCGCTGACGTCGCCCCAAGCCAATGGCGGTACCTTAACCGTTTCGCAGAGCGATCCGGCCGGGAACATCTCGCCCACCACCACCGTGACGGCGCCCGATACGACCGCACCCGCTGCGCCGACCGCGACCATCGCGGCCGATGGCGCCACGATCACCGGCACCGGCGAACCCGGCGCGACCGTCACGGTTCGCGACACCACCGGCCAACTGCTCGGTACCGCGACCGTCGGGACCGACGGCAGCTACTCCGTCCCGCTGACCTCGCCGCAGGCCAATGGCGGCACGCTGAGCGTCAGCCAGAGCGACCCTGCCGGTAACGCCTCGCCCACCACCACCGTGACGGCACCCGATACGACGGCACCTGCTGCGCCGACTGCGACCATCGCAGCCGATGGCACCAGCGTCAGCGGCACCGGCGAGCCCGGCGCAACCGTCACGGTTCGCGACGCCGCCGGCCAGCCGCTCGGTACCGCGACCGTCGGGACCAACGGGAGCTACTCTGTCCCGCTGACCTCGCCTCAGGCGAACGGCGGCACGCTGAGCGTCAGCCAGAGCGATCCTGCCGGCAACGCCTCGCCCGCCACGACCGTGACGGCTCCTGATACGACCGCACCTGCTGCGCCGACTGCGACCATCGCAGCCGATGGCACCAGCATCACCGGCACCGGCGAGCCCGGCGCAACCGTCACGGTTCGCGACGCCACCGGCCAGCCGCTTGGTACCGCGACCGTCGGAACCGACGGCAGCTACTCCGTTTCGCTGGCCTCGCCTCAGGCGAACGGCGGTACCTTGACCGTTTCGCAGAGCGATCCGGCCGGAAACATCTCGCCCGCCACCACTGTGACGGCTCCGGATACGACCGCACCTGCTGCGCCGACCGCGACCATCGCGGCCGATGGCACCAGCGTCTCCGGCACCGGCGAGCCCGGCGCAACCGTCACGGTCCGCGACGCCACCGGCCAGCCACTTGGCAGCGCAACCGTTGGGACGGACGGCAGCTACTCCGTTCCGCTGGCCTCGCCTCAGGCGAACGGCGGTACGCTGAGCGTTTCGCAGAGCGACCCTGCCGGTAACGCCTCGCCCGCCACCACCGTGACGGCGCCTGATACGACCGCACCTGCTGCGCCTACCGCGACAATCGCGGCCGATGGCACCAGCATCACCGGCACCGGCGAGCCCGGCGCAACCGTCACGGTTCGCGACGCCATCGGCCAGCCGCTTGGTACCGCGACCGTCGGATCGGACGGCAGCTACTCCGTTCCGCTAACCTCGCCGCAGGCGAACGGCGGCACCTTGACCGTTTCGCAGAGCGATTCGGCTGGGAACATCTCGCCCGCCACCACCGTGACGGCGCGTGATACGACCGCACCTGCTGCACCGACCGCGACCATCGCGGCCGATGGCACCAGCATCACCGGCACCGGCGAGCCCGGCGCGACCGTCACGGTCCGCGACGCTACCGGCCAACCACTTGGCACTGCCACCGTCGGGACGGATGGCAACTACTCCGTCCCGCTCAGCTCGCCTCAGGCCAATGGCGGCACGCTGAGCGTCAGCCAGAGCGACCCGGCCGGTAACACTTCGCCCGCGACCAGCGTGACGGCGCCCGACATCACGCCGCCTGCCGCGCCCCTGGCGACGGTCAGCGCGGATGGGACCAGCCTGATTGGCTCGGGCGAGGTCGGCGCAACCGTGACGGTTCGGGACGCGGCGGGCCAGCCGGTCGGTACCGCCACGGTGGGCAGCGACGGCGGTTTCAGCGTCGCGCTACCCGGCGGCATCGCGAACGGCCAGACGCTGTCGGTGGTACAGAGCGATGCGGCTGGCAATGTCTCGCCCGCCACCGCGACGGTGACGCCCGATCTGGTCGCGCCCGCTGCACCGACCGCTACGCTGGCGCCGGGCGGAACGAGCCTGTCCGGCACCGGCGAGCCCGGCGCGACGGTCGAGATACGCGACGCCGCAGGCACCGTCATCGGCCGCGCGACGGTCGATCCGCAAGGCGCCTTCACCGCACCCCTCGCCACGCCACAGGCGAATGGCGAGACGCTGATCGTCAGCCAGACGGACGCGGCGGGCAATGTCTCGCCGGCGATCACGGTGACCGCGCCCGATACGACCGCGCCCGACGCGCCCATCGCGACGCTGTCGAGCGACGGCGCCTCGGTCTATGGCAATGGCGAGCCCGGCGCGACGGTGCGGGTCGTCGATGCGGGCGGCACGACGCTGGGCAGCGCGGTCGTCGGCAGCGATGGCCTGTTCGTGGTGACGCTGGCCACGCCGCAGACCAATGGCCAGATCCTCTCCGCCGACCAGAGCGATGCGGCGGGCAATGTCTCGCCACCCAGCATCGTTGCCGCGCCGGACGTCACCGCGCCCGATGCGCCGGTCGCGACCATCTCCGTCGACGGTAGCGTGGTGAGCGGGACCGGCGAGCCCTTCGCCACCGTGACGGTGCGCGGTCCCGGCGGCGTCGTGATCGGCAGCGCGCAGGTCGACGCGAATGGCAGCTATGCCGCCACGCTGACCCCGCCCCAGGCCAATGGCGAGGTGCTGTCCCTCGACCAGGCCGATCGCGGCGGCAACGTCTCGGCCAGCACGTCGCTGACCGCGCCGGACATCACGGCGCCCACGGGCCTGACCGCCGCGATCAGCGGCGACGGCACGATCGTCAGCGGCCAGGCGGAAGCGGGCGCGACCGTGACGATCCGCGATCCCTCGGGTCAGGTGATCGGCACCGGCACCGCGGGCGCGACCGGCGCCTATGCGGTGACGCTCACCACGGCGCAGGTGAATGGCGAGGTGCTTCAGGCGACCCAGGCCGATGCCGCCGGGAACGTCTCCGCGCCCAGCCCGGCCATAGCGCCCGACATCACGCCGCCCGCCGCGCCGCTGATCGCCCTCGACGCGACGGGCGCCAATGCCATCGGCACCGGCGAGGTCGGCGCGACCGTGACGCTGCGTGACGCGGGCGGCACCGTGATCGGGACCGGCGTGGTGGAGGCGGACGGCCGTTTCGCCGTGCCTCTGACCCCGGCCCAGGCCAATGGCGGGACGGTGACCGCGACGCTGACCGACGCGGCCGGCAATGTCTCGCCGGTGGTGACGGTCTTCGCGCCCGACATCACGCCTCCGGTGGCCCCCATCGCGGCGCTGGATGCGACTGGCACGATCGTGTCGGGTACGGGAGAAGCGGGTGCGACCGTCACCGTGCGCGACGCGAACGGTGCAGTGCTGGGCAGCGCTCTGGTCGGCACGCAGGGCGGCTATGCCGTGACGCTGTCCGCCGCGCAGCTCGACAGCCAGGTGCTCAGCGTGACGCAGGCGGATGCGGCGGGCAACGGATCGCCCGCGACCAGCATCGTCGCGCTCGACCGCACGCCGCCTGCCGCCCCGCTGGGCAGCGTGTCCGGCGACGGCGCGACCCTGACCGGCACGGGCGAGGTCGGTGCGGTCGTCACCGTGACCGACCCGGTCGGCCTGGTCCTCGCGACCGTGCCCGTCGGTGCGGATGGCAGCTTCGGCGTGACCCTGTCGCCGCCGCTGACCAACGGCCAGATCCTGACGCTGACCCAGGCCGATGCGGCGGGCAACGTCTCGGCCCCCGGCAATGCGACCGCGCCCGACCTGATCCCCAACGACACGCCCCTCGCCCCGACCGCGACCGTCGCCGCCGATGGCGCGAGCGTCAGCGGCACCGGCCAGGCGGGGACCGCGATCACCGTGCGCGATGCGGACGGTACGATCATCGGCACCGGCATCGTCGCGGGGGACGGCAGCTACACCGCGACCCTGACCACGCCGCAGCGCAACGGCGAGATCGTGCGCGTGACCCAGACCGATGCGGAGGGCGATGTCTCGCCCCCCGCCACCGCGACCGCGCCCGACCTGACGCCGCCCGCCCTTCCGGCGGCGACGATCGACGCCACCGGCACGGTGGTCAGCGGCACGGGTGAGGTCGGCGCAACCGTCCGCGTGCTCGACGCAAGCGGTACGCAACTGGGCAGCGCGACGGTCGGCGCCGGCGGCAGCTATGCCGTGGTCCTGCCGACCGCCCAGATCAACGGCCAGGCGCTGAGCGTGGTGCAGGCGGACGTGGCGGGCAACACATCCCCCGCCGCCCCGCTGACCGCGCCCGACCTGACCGCCCCGCTCGCCCCCACCGGGCTGGTCGCGGGCGACGGCACCAGCCTGAGCGGCACCGGCGAGGTCGGCGCGACCGTCACCATTCGCGACCCCGGCGGCGCGGTGATCGGTAGCGCGCTGGTCGGTGCGGACGGCATTTTCACCGCGCCGCTCACGCCCGCCCAGGCCAATGGACAGGCGCTGACGCTGACCCAGGCCGATGCGGCGGGCAATGTATCGGCCGTCGCGCAGGCGACCGCGCCCGACATCACCGCGCCGACCGGCCTGACCGCCGCCATCAACGGCGTCGGTACGCTGGTCAGCGGCACCGGAGAGGCGGGCGCGACCGTCACCGTGCGCGATGCGCTGGGCAATGCGATCGGCACCGCGACCGTGGCCGCCAATGGCAGCTATGCGGTCACGCTGACGACCGCCCAGGCCAATGGCCAGGCGCTCACCGTCATTCAGGCCGACGCGGCCGGGAACGCCTCGCCGCCCAGCCCGCTGACCGCCCCCGACATTACCCCGCCCGCCGCGCCGGTCGCGCTGGTCAACGGGACGGGCACGGTCGTCACCGGCACCGGCGAAGCGGGTGCCACGGTGCGCATCCTCGATCCGCTGGGGCAGCAGGTCGGCAGCGCAGTCGTCGGCAGCGACGGCGGCTATAGCGCGACGCTGACCACGCCGCAGGCCAATGGCCAGGCGCTGACCGTGACCCAGGTCGATGCGGCGGGCAACATATCGGCCCCGACGCCGCTAAGTGCCCCGGACATCACGCCGCCCGCCCCGCCGACCGCCGCGATCAACGCCACCGGCACGATCGTGACCGGCACCGGAGAGGTCGGCGCGAGCGTGGAGGTCCGCAATGCGGCGGGCACCGTCATCGGCACCGGCACGGTGGCAACCGGCGGTATCTATGCGGTCACGCTGACGCCCCCCCAGGTCGCGGGCGAGACGCTGAATATCGGCTTGCGCGACGGGGCGGGCAATGCCTCGACCACCGTATCGATCACCGCCCCGTTCGACATCAGCGCCTTCGACAATGCCGCCTCGGCGACCGTCGACCTGCTGCCGGTCCAGACGAACGAGACGCTGGGCAACGCCAATTACACCGCGCTCGTCTCGCTCGGCCTCATCAATCTCGACGCGCAGGTGCTGGCCATCCCCAACGTCCAGTTCACGGTCCAGCCGGGCCACACCTTGGACGCGACCTTCACCTATAACGCGACGCTGTCGCTGGGCGTCGCCAGCGGCTATTCGGTGGTGGTCCAGCGTTTGGACGGCACCAACTGGGTCGCGGTCGAGGGCAGCGGCAATTCCTCGCTGCTGGAGGTCCGCCTGCTGAACGGCAACCTGGTCGCCAATGCCGATCTGGGGCCGGGCCAGTACCGGGCCTTCGTCACCTTCGACAATACGCTGGGCATCGGGCTGCTCGGGGGCTTAAGCGTCGCGGGTGTCAATTCCGACTTCACCGATATCGGCCAGGTCGTGGCCGGGGCGACCATCGGCAATGTCATCACCGATCCCGGCCCCACCGGCCAGGTCGATGTGGTCAGCCCGCAGACCCGGGTGGAAAGCGTCACGCTGAACGGCGTCACCACCGCGATCACCGCCGACGACACGGTGGTGATCGGGCAATGGGGTACGCTGACCATCGACCGCGATGGCAGCTACAGCTACACGCCCAATGCCGATGCCGCGGTGATCGGCAAGGTCGACCGCTTCTCCTACACGCTGCTCGACGCCAGCGACGGCGAGCGGGAAAGCGCGACGCTGGCGATCACGATCGGCAGCCCGGACGTGACCGGCGCGCCCGTCGCGGTGAACGATGTCGCGACGGCGAATGCCACCTTCGTCAACCAGGTGGAGACCCGCGCGCCGGCGGTCGACACGACCTTCCCCACACCGACCGCAGGGCTGTTCACCGGGCCGCAGACCGCCCGGATCACCGACAGCTTCACCGTCGATGCCAACAGCGTGTCGAACGTCACCCTGACGGCGGCGATCGCACCGGGCCTGTCGGTCCTGCCCAGCTATACGATCACGGTCACCAATGCGGCGGGCGCGGTCGTCGGCACCGCCTCCGGCACGGCGCTGGCAGGGGTCGGCGGACTGGTCGGATCGGGCATCAGCGTCACGATGAACGGCCTGCCCTCGGGGACCTATAACTACACGATCACCAGCACCAACCCCTTGGGCGCGAGCTTCACCACCAGCGTCTATGTCGCCGAGACGGTCACCCATCTCGACCGGTTCACCTTTACCGGTGCGACCCCGGTCAGCGGCGAATTGCTGGCCAACGACACGCTGGGCAGCCCGTTCCTGGGGATCAAGGTGCTGGTCGGCGGCAGCTTCGTCGATGTCGGCGATGCCGGACAGACGCTGACCGGCGCGCACGGCACGCTGACCATCGACGAGGTCGGCCGCTACACCTATCAGCCGACGACGCCGGTCGCCTATGCTGCGACCGATCCGATCGACAGCTTCACCTATCAGATCGTGCAGCCCGACGGGCAGGTCTCGACCGCGCGGCTGGACGTCGCGATCGACATCGCCAACAACGGCGTTGCCCCCGCCTTCCCGACCGCGACGATCACCGCTTTGTCGGCCGATGATGCGGTGACGCTACACGCCGATGTGGTGCCGATGACGCTGATGGCGGCCGACCATCCCGTCGCCACGGCGGATCATGCGGACGCCCGGCTGGCACTGTCGCTGATGGAGGGTCAGGGCAGCGTCGAGGATGTGCTGTCCCGCTATCTGGATGCACTCGGCCCGGACACCGGCGCCGGAACCGGCCTGGCGGCGAATGTCGAACTCCATGCGAATCCGGTCGTTACCGATCCCATTGCGACGCCGGACCTACCGCTCGACCCGCTGGGCTATCTGACCGTTTCCGTCGATCCGGAGCATGAAAAGCCCGTCATGCTCCACACCATCTGACCATCTTGCGCAACGATCCGAAAACGGAGTTGATTTCAAGCGCCAAGGGGGCTTCCCTTTGGCGTTTAATCCCTTTTCTTTAAATAGTTTAGTTCAATCCTCTCCCATGTCGGACAGGTTGGGACGGTTGACGAATCACGAGTGGCGCGAACGCTACCATGGGCAATCGGGGAGGCTGGAAATGATGACATGGGCGATAGGCGGGCTGCTGGCGACCGCCGCCGCGCAGCCGTCCGTCGCGGTCGTACCGGCCAATATGAGAGCGGTCACGCTGGAGAGCGCCATGCATGAGGTCATGGCCTGGCACCCCTCCGTCGCCCAGGCCGCCGCGACGGTCGAAGCGCGGGGCGAGGACGTGACCGTCGCCCGTGCGGGCTATCTGCCCCGGATCAGCGCGGGCGTCGGCAGCGGCTACGACAATCGGCTGGGCAGCGTCTGGCGGCCGCGGCCTCAGCTGTCGGCGTCGCAGATGCTCTACGACTTCGGCAAGGTCGCGGGCGCGGTCGAGTCCGCGCGGGCGGGCACCCGGATCGGGCGGGCGGACATGCTGCTGGCGATCGACGGGCTGATCCGCGACACCGGCTATGCGCTGGTCGAGGTTCAGCGCAACGCCGCCCTGCGCGGGATCGCGGTCGAACAGCTGACCCGTATTCAGGAGATCAGCGCACTGGTCGAGAAGCGCTTCGGCAAGGGCGCGACGACCCGGTCCGATGCGCTCCAGGCCCAGTCGCGCGTGGCCGCCGCGCAGGCGACGCTGACCCGGATCGAGGCGGAGCAGCGCCGCTGGACCACGGGCCTCGCCTATCTGCTGGGTCGCGACACCCCGCCTGCGGTCGATCCCGGCGTCCCCGACTGGCTGATGGCGAGTTGCACCCGTGCCACCACGGTCGAGTGGGCGGATGTGCCCGCGATCATGCGCGCCCGTGCGCAATATGAGCAGGCGAGCGCCGAAAGCCGCCGCGTCCATGCCGCGCGCCTGCCCACCGTCGCGCTGGCGGGCGATGCCTCGACCGATGTCGCGGCGCCCTTTTCCGACCGCAGCCTGTATAATTTCGGGCTGAACGTCAGCAGCGACGTGTTCGGCGGCAATGCGGTCCGCGCCCGCGTGCGCAGCGCCGATTACGGCGTCCGTGCCGCGCAGGCCGCCGAACAGGCCGCCCGCAACGACGTCGCCCAGGAGCTGGCCGCCGGACAGACGCAGATGGCGGGCCTATCGCAATTGCTGGGCACCCTGGCGGCGCGGCAGGACAATATGATCGAGACGGGCAAGCTCTATCGCCTGCAATATCTCGACATGGGCACGCGTACGCTGGTCGACCTGCTCAATGCCGAACAGGAACTGCAACAGGCGCGGTTCGATGCGGTCAACACGGCGCACGACCTGCGGCGGCTCGCGCTCGACTGCCTCTATTATTCGGGCCGGGCACGCGACGATTTCGGGCTGACCGGCACGTCGATCCGGGGTGTGACGCTGTGACGGCCGCCACCACCGATCCGCTCGCCTGGATCGACATGATGGGCCAGGTGGCACGCCATTACCGCATGTCCTTTGCCGAGCAGCGGGCGCGCCTGACGACGCTGTGGCAGGCGGGTGGGGATGACGAAATGCGGGTCCGGGCGCTGGCGCGCGCGAGCGGCCTGTCCGTGCGCTTCGTGATGCCCGGCGCGATGCGGCTGACCAGCTGGCGCCTGCCGGTCATCGCCTGGCTGAACGATGGCGAGCTGGCGCTGATCACCGGCATCGACGCGGACGGCCAGGCGCTGTTCACCGTGGCGGGCGAGGATGGCCAATCCGCCCAGCGCCCGCTCGCCACGGTGGTCGAACAGACGCGGCTGTTCGTCGTGCCCCGCCCCGCACGCTCGGCGGCCGATATTCGGGTCGACAGCTATATCCGCCCCTTCCAGGAGCATTGGCTCCGCCGCCTGCTGCTTCAGGATATGAGGGGCTATGGCCATGTCGCCATCGCCTCGATCGTCACCAACTGCCTGGGTCTGGCGGGGGTGTTGTTCTCGATGCAGGTCTATGACCGCGTCGTCCCCGCCCAGTCGATGCCGACGCTCTACATCCTGTTCATCGGCGTGATCCTGGCGACCGGGTTCGACTTCGTGCTGCGCCGGTTGCGCGTCGGGATCACCGATATTCTGGGCAAGCGCGCCGATCTGCGCCTGTCGGACCTGGTGTTCGGCCATGCGCTGCGCGTACGAAACCGGGCACGGCCGACCTCGACCGGCACCTTCATCGCGCAGCTCCGCGACTTGGATCAGGTGCGCGATATGCTGACCTCGACCACCGTCGCGGCGGTGGCCGACCTGCCCTTCTTCCTGCTGTTCCTGGTGATCCTAGCCTTTATCGGCGGCTCGCTGGCGCTGGTGCCCGTGGTGGCGCTGGTCGCATTGCTGGTGCCCAGCCTGCTCGCCCAGCGGCGGCTGCGCGCCCATGCGACCGAGTCGATGCGCGAGACCTCGCTGCGCAACGCCCTGCTGGTCGAGGCGGTGCAAGGCATCGAGGACATCAAGACGCTTCAGGCCGAGGAGCGTTTCCAGCGCCAGTGGAACCATTGCAACGCGGTGGCAGGCGAAGCGCAACTGCGCCTTCGCGGTCTGACCGCCAGCCTGTCGACCTGGGCGCAGAGCGTGCAGAACGCGGTCTACGCCACCGTCATCTTCGTCGGCGCGCCGATGGTGATTGCGGGCGACATCACGACCGGCGCGCTGGTCGCCACCTCGATGCTGGCCAGCCGGATGATGGCCCCGATGGGCCAGGTCTCGCACCTGCTCGGCCGCTATCAACATGCCAAAGTCGCGGCGGGCAGCCTGGACCAGATCATGGCGCTGCCGGTCGACAATCCGGATGCCGAGCATCGCATCCCCCTGCCCGCGGTCGATGGGCGTTTCGCCCTTCGCGGCGCGGTGTTCAGCTATGCCGACCCCAATGCCCCGCCCGCGCTGACCGTGCCGAAGCTGGATATCGTGGGCGGCGAGACGATCGCGCTGCTGGGCCGTAACGGCGCGGGCAAGTCGACGTTGCTGCAAGGTCTGTCGGGGATGTTGCAGCCCGTGTCGGGCGAGATCCTGCTCGACGATCTGGCGCTGCACCAGATCGACCCCGGCGACGTCCGCCGCGACGTCGCGCTCCTGACCCAGAACAGTCGCCTCTTCCACGGCACCTTGCACGAGAATCTGACCATGGGTGCGCCGGTGGCCAGTCACGAGGCGATCCTCGCCGCGCTGGAGATGGTCGGCGCGATCGACTTCATCCGCCGCCTTCGCGACGGGCTGGAGCATGTCGTGCTCGAAGGCGGGCTGGGCCTGTCGGGCGGGCAGCAACAGGCGCTGCTGCTTGCCCGGCTGCTGATCCGCCAGCCGCAGGTGATGCTGCTCGACGAGCCCACCGCCGCGATGGACGAAGGGGCCGAGCGCCTGTTCATCGACCGCTTCCGCGACTGGAGCCGGGGGCGTACCGTCGTCATCGCCACCCACCGGATGCGGGTGCTCGACATGGTCGACCGGATCGTGGTGATCGACCAGGGCCAGATACTGCTCGACCAGCCCAAGGCGGCGGCCCTCGCCACCATGCAGGGTGCCGCACCAGCCCAGCCAGGTCGGAGCCAGGCGGCATGACCGCGCTCGCCCATCCCGCCGACCTGCCCTTCGCCGACGAGGGGGCAGCACCCCTGCTGGCGGCCAAGCGGATGACCTGGGTGCTCGCCGCGCTGTTCGTCACCTTCCTGGCCTGGGCCTGGTTCGCCGAACTGGACGAGGTCGCCACCGGCACCGGCCGCGTCGTACCCACCAGCCGCGAACAAGTGCTGCAATCGCTGGAGGGCGGCATCCTCGCCAAGATGCTGGTCCGCCAGGACGATATCGTGAAACCGGGCCAGATCCTCGCCCAGCTCGACCCGACCCAGGCTGGATCGACCGTCGAGGAAAGCGCCGCCAAATACCGCGCCGCACTGGCCGCCCAGGCCCGGTTGCAGGCGGAGGTCAACGGCACCCCCCTGACCTTCTCGCCCGAACTCGACGCCTTCCCCGCGCTCAAGGCCGAGCAGCAAAGGCTGTACGACGCGCGCCGCCGCAGTCTGACCAGTTCGGTCGGCCTGATCGACGAGTCCCTGGCGCTGATCGGGCGCGAGGTCGGGATCGGCGAGTCCCTGATCGACGTCGGCGCGGCCAGCAATGTCGAGGTGCTGCGCCTGAAGCGGCAGCGGGCCGAACTGGACCTCAAGAAATCCGACCTGCGCTCACAATATGTCGTCGAGGCGCGGCAGGACCTGGCCAAGGTCAGCGAGGAGGTCGAGGCGCTCGCCCCCGTCGTGCGCGGCCGCTCCGACACGCTCCAGCGCCTGACGCTACGCTCGCCGGTGCGCGGCGTGGTCAAGAATATCGAGGTGTCGACCATCGGCGGCGTCATTCCCCCGAACGGCAAGATCATGGAGATCGTGCCGCTCGACGAACGCCTGCTGGTCGAGGCGCGTATCTCGCCGCGCGACATCGCCTTCATCCGCCCCGGCCAGCGCGCCAGCGTCAAGATCACCGCCTATGACTATGCGATCTTCGGCGGGCTGGAGGGACG
Organism: uncultured Sphingomonas sp.; assembly: GCF_913062585.1. Taxonomy (GTDB): domain Bacteria; phylum Pseudomonadota; class Alphaproteobacteria; order Sphingomonadales; family Sphingomonadaceae; genus Sphingomonas. The sequence continues at coordinate 44,312 of NZ_CAJXWX010000015.1, forward strand.
GGTCAGCAGCATCTCGCCCGACACCATCCGCGACGAGGTGAACCCGGACGTCTATTATTATCGCGTCTTCGTGCGCACGACGGCGGACTCGCTGGTCAACAAGGCGGGCAAGCGCTTTCCGATCGTGCCCGGCATGATCGCCACCGCCGACATCCATACCGGCCAGAAGACGGTCCTCCAATATCTGCTCAAACCGCTCAACCGCGCGCGCGAGGCGATGCGCGAGCGATGAACGGCTTCGTTTCCCATCCGCCGCCCTCAGCAAAAGGACAAGTCCCATGCCCAAGGAAATGGCCGCCCGTTACCACCCGCCCGCGCAGCGCAGCGCCATGCCGCCGCCCATGCTGGATCGCGCGCCCAGCCTGCTCGACCTGGCCCGCCAGACCAAGGCGATGCGCGCCCATATCGCGCAATTCTTTCCCCGCGACGTGTTCCGCGATTCCGCCTGGGACATGATGCTGGAGCTGTTCATCGCGGAAGAACAGAATCGGCCGCTCTGCGTGAAGGAACTGATCCTGGTATCCGGCGAAAGCTCGACCAGCGCGCTGCGACGGATCGACCGGCTGGAGGGTGCTGGGCTGTTGCGGCGGCGGACGGATCCTGCGGATCACCGGCGCCTGGCCGTCACCCTGACCCAGCGCGGCACCGAGGCGATGACCGCGATGCTGCGCCACCTGTACCTGACCATGGGGGAGGAACGCCGCACGCCCCCCGGGCGGCCGGGCTGACCGGCCGGCCGCTCAGGACCCCGCCGCGCCGTCCTCGGGGCGATAGCCCAGTTGTTGCGAGATGCGCGCGGTCGCCTCGGCCAGGATCCGCCGCGCCTCGGGGATCGTCACCGATTGCGACCCGTCGATCGTCTCCAGAAAGGGGATGGTCAGCGCCGCCATGCAATCGCCACCGAAGCCGAAGACCGGATAGCTGATGTCGGTCACGCCGCGCGTGACCGGGCTCTCGCGCAGTTCATAGCCCTGCGTCCGCACCCGCTCCAGTTCCTCGGTCAGCCGCGCGCGCCCGATGGGCCGCCCCTGGACCAGCTCGGCCCGATCGATGATACGGCCAAGCTGTGCGGGCGGCGCAAAGGCCAGCAGCACCTTGCCCGAACAGCTCGCGACGATGTCGATCGAAGCGCCCATGCGCAGCGCAAAGCCGCGCGTGCCGGGATTTTCCTCGCGCGCGATGACCAGCCCCGCCCCGCCCTCGATCACCACCAGGTGACAGGATTGGCCGACGGTCAGCGCCAGCGACTGCATCTCAGGGAGGGCCGCGGCGGTCAGCTGGCGCGCGGGCGTCGCGCGATAGGCGATGTCGAGGAATTTATAGGTGACGCGGTACCGGTCGTCGATCGGCGACTTTTCCAGATAGCGCGCCTCCTCCATCACTACCACGATGCGGAACAGCTCGCCCAGCGAGCGGCCGAGCGCGGTCGCCATTTCGCTGACCAACATGCCCTGCGGGTGGCTGGCGAGCAGTTCGATGATGAGGAACGCCTTGTCCAGCGCGGGCGCGGCATAGCTGCCCTTGCGGGTGCGCCCCTCCCCCGTCTTGCCGCCCTCAGCCGTCATAGCGCCTCCCAAACCAGTCCGTCGATTAGGACGATGGCGGACATCGGGCAAGGCGGTCGCAGGCTCCCCTCAGGCAATGGTGACGATCGCCTTCAGCACCGAATCCGCCTCCGCGATCAGCTCGGGCAGCCGCCGTGGCGCGTCGTCCAGGGTGAGACCATGCGTGCGGATCGCGTCGGTCGGGATCGCGCCCGATCGGATGCTGGCGATGACATGGTCAAAATCGACCGACAGCGCGTTGCGGCTGGCGATCATCGTCGTCTCGCGCTTGTGGAATTCGGGATCGGCAAAGACCAGATCGTCCTTGCACACCCCGACCAGCGTATAGCTGCCGCCATGCGCCACCCAGTTCAGCCCGGCGCGCATCGCATGGATATTGCCGGTCGCGTCGAAGACATGGTCGAACATCTCGGCGCCGGTCATCGCGGCCAGCGTCTCGCCCAGCCGATCATCCGCCACCACGCCCTCGTCGAAACCCAGATGATCGCGGGCATAGGCCAGGCGCGGCGCACGGGTATCCGCCAGCACGATCCGCCCCGCCCCCGCGATCCGTGCGAACAGAGCGACCGCGATGCCGATCGGTCCCGCGCCGATCACCACCGCCTCGTCCCCCGCCGACAGGCCGGAGCGGCGGACGGCATGGGCGCCGATCGCCAGGAACTCGACCATCGCCGCCTGGTCGAGCGACAGGCCGGTGGCGTCGATCACCGCGCTTTCGGGGACCGACAGCCATTCGCACATGCCGCCATCGGCATGGACGCCCAGCACGCTGATCCGCGCGCAGCAATTGGGCTTGCCCCGGCGACAGGCGCGGCAGGTTCCACAGGCGAGATAGGGGTTGATCGTCACCACCTGCCCCGGGGTCAGCGCCGAGCCCTCGGGCGCCTCGACAACCTCGCCCGCCAGCTCATGGCCGATCAGCCGGGGATATTCCAGGAACGGGTGCTTGCCAGCATAGATGTGATAGTCGGTGCCACAGATGCCGGCGCGCCGCATCCGCAGCAGGACATGGCCCGGTCCCCGCTCCGGCCGAGGCCGCTCCTCGACGCGAATATCCTGGGGACGCACACAGACCAGCGCCTTCATGTCACCCTCTCCGCAATCCTATATGCAATCATGCTCTCACATATGCCATTGATGCACAGGTGTGGGAACGCTAAAACGACACGAAAAGAGAGAGGAGGCTCGATATGGCCCGACGGATATGCTTCGCGCTGGACCTGGTCGCCGATGCGGCGCTGATCGCCGACTATGAAAAGGCTCATGCCGCCGGGGCCGCCTGGCCCGAGGTGACGGCGGCGATCCGGGCCAAGGGGTTCACCGCGATGGAAATCTGGCGCACCGGCGACCGGCTGGTCATGATCGCCGAAGTGACGGACGACTGGCCCCGCGCGATCCCGGCTGAGCTGGCGGCCGTGGATACCCGATGGGAAGCGGCGATGGACCGTTTCCAAAAGCCGCTGCCCCACGCCGCACCGGGGGAGAAATGGGTCGCGATGGAGCGTATCTATTCGTTGGACGCCCAGTGACCGCAGCCGCGACCGAGACCGTGACCGTGACCACGACCGCGACCGCCCCCGTCATCCTGCAATTCGGCACCAGCCGCTTCCTCCAGGCGCATGTCGACCTGTTCGCCGAGGAGGCGCGCGCCGCCGGACAGGCGGTGCCGCCGATCGTCATCGTCCAGACGACCAACGATCCCGAACGGGCCAAGCGTCTGGCGGGCTTTGCCGATCCGGCGGGTTTCCCGGTCATCCTGCGCGGCCTTCGCGACGGCGCCCGGTATGAGCGGACCGTCCAGGTGCGCAGCGTGCGCGAAGGGCTGAGCGCCGGTGCGGACTGGGAGCGGTTGACGGCATTGGCTGGGCGGGCGACGCATATCGTCTCCAACACCGGCGATACGGGCTATGCGATCCCCGACAGCGACCGGACGGCACCGGCCGATGATGCGGTGCCGACCAGCTTTTGCGGCTTGTTGACCGCGTTGCTCCACCGGCGATGGCGGGCGGGCGAACCGGGCCTGACGATGCTGCCCTGCGAACTGGTGGTGCGAAACGGCGATGTCCTGCGCGCGGCAATCACCGGGCTGGCGCGCGACCAGCGGCGCGACGCGGCTTTCATCGCGTGGCTGGAGCGCGAATGCGTCTGGGCCAACACGCTGGTCGACCGGATCGTCAGCGAGCCCCTATCGCCGGCGGGCGCCGTCGCCGAGCCCTATGCCCTCTGGGCGATCGAGCGGCAGCCGGGTCTCACCCTGCCCTTCACCCATCCCGACATCGTGCCGACCGACGAACTGGAGCGCTATGAGCGGCTGAAGCTGCACATATTGAACCTTGGCCATACATGGCTGGCCGGACGATGGCGTGCACAGGGCGCGCCCGAGGGACAGACGGTCCGCGCGGCGCTGGCCAATGCGGACACGCGGCGCGCGCTCGACCGCGTGATGGCGCAGGAGGTGCTGCCGGGCTTTGCCGCCCACGGGATGGAGGATGAAGCACGGGACTATATCGCGACGACGCTGGAGCGCTTCGCCAATCCCTTTCTCGACCACAGGCTGTCGGACATCTTCGGCGGTCATGCGGCGAAGGTGGAGAAGCGGATCGGCGGGTTCATCCGATGGGTGGACGGCTCGGGGCAGAAGGTCGCGATGCCGGAATTGCGGGCTCTGGCGGCGCAATCGGGCTGATCGCCCGGGAATGCCGCGCTTGCTGATAGCCTGTCTCGTGGCCTTCGACGTCGCTCAGGCTGAACGGGCGGGGGGATCGGGTCTGGATACCGACATCCGTTCACGCTGAGCGAAGTCGAAGCGCACGCCCCGACCGCACAGCCGCAGCCGTTACGCCGCCTGCGGCAAACAGCCAGGCCCCTTGGCCCCGGCCGCCTTGTAGGTCAGGACGAATTCCTGATGCCCCAGCGCTTCCGACTTGGTTTGCGCCCCGCCCGATACCGCGACGATCAAGTCGACGATCTCCGCCCCCACCGCGTCCAGCGTCGCCTCACCATAGAGGATGCGACCGGCATTGACGTCCATGTCCCCTTCCATCCGGGCATACATTTCCGGATTGGCGGCGATCTTGATGACCGGCGAGATGGCCGAGCCCACGACCGAGCCGCGTCCGGTCACGAACAGGTTGATATGCGCGCCGCACGCGATCAGCTCGCCGATCTCGGCATTGTCGACGATGTTGGGGAAGCCGAACTTCGGATCGCCCGCGGGCACCACGTCGAGCAGGTACAGGCCCGGTCCCGGTGCCTGTTCGGCGGGCAGGATCACGCCGGTGATCGGACGGCTGCCCGACTTGGCATAGGCGCCCGCCGACTTCTCCTCCTGGCTGGTCAGGCCTCCCTCGGCATTACCCGGCGCGAAGCTGCCATAGCCCATCGCCCGGTAATAACGTTCGGCCTGCGCGACCGACGCGATCAACGCCTCGGCTACCTCCGGCGTCGCGGCGCGCTCGGCCATATGGCCTTCGCAGCCGATCATCTCGCCCGTTTCCTCGAAGATGCAGATCGCACCCGCGTCGTAGAGCGTGTCGAACGCGCGGCCCACCGCCGGATTGCCGGTGATGCCGCTGGTCCCGTCCGACCCGCCGCAGATGGTGCCGATCACCAGCTCCGACAGGGTCATCGGCACGCGCACCGCCTGCGCGTCCGCCGCCGCGCGGACGCGTTCGACGGCAGCGATCCCCGCCTCCATCGCGCCGCGCGTGCCGCCCGATTGCTGGATGACGATCGTCTCCACGGGGCGCCCCTGCTCACGCGCATTGGCGGCCAGCGCCTCGCGATTGAAACTCTCGCAGCCCAGCGAGAGCAGCACCACGCCCCCGACATTGGGATGCGTCGTCAGCGCCTTCATCATCGCCAGCGCATAGTCATTGGGGTAGCAGCCGGGAAAGCCGATCAGTTGCACGCGCGGATCGTCCATCTTGTCGACGATGCGGCGCGCCACATGGTGCGCGCACTCGACCAGATAGACGACGACGATGGCGTCGCGAATGCCCTTGCGTCCATCGGGGCGCGCCCAAGCCTGCCAGGTCCGCTCGGTCATGCCCCCGTTCATGCGTGATCTCCATGCGCGTCGCGCAGATGGGCGGGAATATAGTCGCTTTGCATATTGTGCATGTGAACCCAGCCCCCGGCGGGCGCGTCATGCGTCATCGAGCCGATCGGCATGCCATATTTGATGACCTTGTCACCGGTCCTCAGCGGCACGACCGCCAGCTTGTGGCCCAGTGCCACCTGTTCGGTGACGAGCAGGTCATGGCCGTCGACGCCGATCCGCTCGCCCGGCTCGACCGTGCGGCAGCAGACGGCGACATTGTCGGTCGGGGTCAGGCGAATTGCGGCCACACTCATGCGCTTGCTCCGGTATCGGTCACAGGTCGAGACCAAGTCGATAGATGCGGTTGGCGTTGCGCCCCCACAGGTCCCGCCGCTCGTCATCGGAAAATCCGGCCAGCAGCGTCTCATAGGCGCCCAGCGTCCGGTCGAGATCGGCCGCCAGACGGTCGGTCGGGAAATTCGACGCGACCATCACGCGGTCCGTACCGAACCGGTCGATCACTTCGGCGACGATAGCGGCGAAACCGGCGGGGTCGAAGCGCGGGCCGATAAAGCCCGCGCCCGACAGCTTGATCGCGGCATGGGACATGGCGGCAAAGGCGTTCAGCCCGGCGCGCCATGCCTCCAGCCCATCCGCCGGGATCGGCAGCGCCAGATGGTTGAGGATCACCGGCACCTCGGGACGCCGCGCCGCGACCTCGGCCAACCCGGCCAGTTGGGGCGGAAAGCCGTGAAAGTCGTAGCTCAACCCATAGCGGCCGAGCAGCGCATAGCCCTCGCGCCAGCGGGGATCGCGGGTCAGATCCATGGCATAGGCGCGGCGGGCGGGATCGCTCGGGTGCCAGTTGATCAGGTGGCGGATACCCTTCACCCGCGCGTGCCCGGCCTGCCAGGCCAGTTGCGGCTCGACCGCCGGATGGTTCAGCTCGACCCGCGCGACGATGGCGCTGGGCAGGCCGTCGTCATGCGCGACCCGGTTGAGCCACACCGTCTCGTCCGCCCCCTGCCCCGGATCGGCGCCCGCATCGACATGCACCGCGCCGACCAGATTCCACGCCGCCAGCTCCGCCCGGTAATCGGCGATGCGATAGGTCGCGGCGATCGGCGCGACCTCGGCCGCATCGAGCCAAGGGTAGCGCAGCACGCCATGGTCCCACAGGTGGAAATGCGCATCGACAAAGGGCGGCCGGGCGGCGTTCACGCCATCGTCCATCCGCCGTCGATGACGTGCAACTGTCCGGTCGTATAGGCGCTCTCGTCCGAGGCGAGATACAGGGTTAGCGCGGCGATCTCCTCGGCGCGGCCCAGACGGCCCATCGGCTGGCGCGCGATAAAGGCCGCGCGCGCCGCCTGGGCATCGCCCGTCGCGGCGAGCCGCTCGTCCAGGCTGGGCGACTGGACGGTGCCCGGGCAGATCGCGTTGCAGCGTATGCCCTGACCGACATAGTCGAGCGCGACCGAGCGGGTGATCCCCGCCACCGCCGCCTTGGACGCGCAATAGGCATAGCGATTGCCGACGCCGATCACCGCGCCTGCGACCGACGCCATGTTGACGATCGCGCCGCCCCCGTTCGAGATCATCGCGGGCAGGAAGGCCTGGAGCATATGGGTGATCGCATGGACGTTCAGGTCGAAGGACAGGCGATAGCCCGCGTCCTTCGTCGTCAGCAGGTCGCCCGCATCGACATAACCCGCGCAGTTGAACAGCACGTCCACCGCCCCCGTCCGCTCGCCGAACGCCGCGATCGCCGCCGGATCGAGCAGGTCGAGCGTTTCGGCGGTGCAACCCCGAAGGCTCGCCAGCGCCTCGGCATTGCGGTCGACCGCGATCACCTGCGCGCCCTCGGCGGCGAACAGCTCGGCGGCGGCCCGGCCGATGCCCTGGCCCGCGCCCGTCACGATCGCCCGCTTACCCTGCAGACGGTTCATCCATGCTTCTCCTTGTGGCGTCCGATCAGGACGGCGAAACCCGTAACGACGGCAAAGCTGACCATGGGCACGAACATCGCGCTGGTGATGCCCCTATGATCCGACACCAGCCCCATCAGCGCGGTCAGCCCGGCCCCGCCGATGATCGCCATCACGATCAGCGAGGCCCCGGCGCGGCGCAGCGGACCCAGCCCCTCGATCCCCAGCGCGAAGATCGTCGGGAACTGGATCGACATGAAGAAGCTCGCGGCGACCAGCGCGATCAGGCCCGGCCAGCCGCCCAGCATGCCCGCCGCCGCGGTCAGCAGGACGGACAGCCCCGCGAACAGCGCCAGCAGCCTCACCGGCGCGGCCCGGCCCATCAGCGCGCTGCCCAGGAAGCGCCCGGCGGCGAACAGCACCAGCGACACGAACAGCGCATCCGCCCCGCCCCGCTCGTTCAGCCCCGCATTCGCCTGCGCATAGCGGATCGTGTAGCTCCACACCCCGACCTGCGCGCCGACATAGAAGAATTGCGCCACCACCGCGCCCAGCAGGCGGGGCTTGCCGAATATGTCGAGGAAGCGACCGCCGCCGCTCGGGCCGTCGGCCTGGACGGGCGCGCCGCTGGGGAAGCGGACCAGCGCCGCGGCCAGCGCGAACAGCAGCACGACGATCGCGATCCCGACATAGGGCGGCGCGATCGCCTGCACCTCGGCCTTGTAGAAGGCGGTACGCGCGGCGGCATCCATGGTCGCCAGCGCCCGCTCGTCATGCTCGATACCCGACAGGATGAAGAAGCGGCCGATCAGCACGCCGGTGATCGCGCCCAGCGGATTGGCCGCCTGCGCCCAGTTCAGCCGCCGGGTCGCCCCCGCCGGATCGCCCAGCTCGCCCATCAACGGATTGGCCGAGGTCTCCAGAAACGCCAGCCCCGCCGCGATCACGAACAGCCCGAGCAGGAACAGCTGGTACAGGCTCGCCGCCGCCGCCGGATAGAAGAGCAGCGCGCCGGTGCCGTACAGCACCAGGCCCAGCACGATCGCCATCTTGTACCCGAACCGCCGCATGACCAGCGAAGCGGGCACCGCGAGCAGGAAATAGCCGAGATAGAAGACCTGCTGGACGAAGCTGGTCCCGAAGTCGCTCAGCGTGAACGCCTTACGAAACTGCGCGATCAGGATGTCGTTCAGGTTGTTAGCCATCCCCCACAGGAAGAAGAGGCTGACCGTGATGACCAGCGCGGGCAGATAGCTGCGTGCCACGGTGCCCGCACACTCGCAGGGCCGGCCCATGCGGGCGTCCGCCATGTCGATATGCATCGGCATTACCCATGCCCTCCACGGCCTTGGCCGGCTCCGACTGCCGTCATCACGGCTCCTTCTCCATGAAACTTATATTTTATGAGTGCGATCTTAAGGCGGCAGATCCTGTCATGGCAAGGGCTATCGGAGGGGAAAGCGCCCGGCCGCTCCGATGGCGGCCGGGCGCGACCATGGCTCAGGCGGCGGCGACGAAGCGCTGGGTCTGCTCGCCCAGGCCGTCAATGCCCAGACGCACCGTCTGGCCCGCGCGTAGATAGGTCGGCGGGGTCTGGCCCATGCCGACGCCCTTGGGCGTACCGGTGGTGATGATGTCGCCCGGCTCCAGCGTGCAGAACTGGCTGACATAGGAAACGATCTCGGCGACCGTGAAGATCATGTCCGAGGTGTTGCCGTCCTGATAGCGATGGCCGTCGACCTCCAGCCACAGGCGGAGCGTATGCGGATCGCCGACCTCGTCCGCCGTCACCAGCCAGGGGCCGGTGGGGCCGAAGGTGTCGCAGCCCTTGCCCTTGTCCCAGGTGCCGCCGCGCTCCAGCTGGAAGGCGCGCTCGCTGACGTCATGGACGACGCAATAGCCCGCGACATGCGACAGCGCCTCGTCCTGCGCGACATAGCGCGCGCGGGTGCCGATCACGACGCCCAGTTCGACTTCCCAGTCGGTCTTTTCCGAGCCGCGCGGGATTTCGACATCGTCGTTCGGGCCGACGATGGCGCTCGACCATTTTCCGAAGATGACGGGTTCGGCCGGGATGGGCAGATTGCTCTCGGCGGCATGGTCGCGATAGTTGAGGCCGATGCACACGAACTTGCCCGGCCGCGTGATGCACGCACCCAGGCGCGGGCTGCCCTCGACCAGCGGCAATGTGGCGGGATCGAGCGCGGCGATCGCGGCCAGGCCCTGCGGCGTCAGACGATCGCCGCCCAGATCGCCCAGCGACTCCGGCAACGCCCGGATGTGGCCGTCCGCGTCCAACAGCCCGGCGCGCTCCTGCCCATAATCTCCGTAACGCAGCAGCTTCATCGACGCGGTCTCCCATAAGAGGTGGATAAGCCTCTTATGCAGCCCGATCAGGCGATGTCACTCGCCAATATGATAGTCCGCTCGCAAATGCCGATCAGGCGTGGCCGCGGATCGACTCGCCCATCAGGCTGAAGAAACCCTGCGCCACGCCGCAGGTCGCGATGTCCCATTCGGGATGCCATTGCACCGCCAGCACATCGGCGTCGCAGCCAGGCGCACGAAACGCCTCGATCAGGCCGTCCTCGGCATCGCGCGCCTCGACCACCAGGCCATAGCCCAGCCGGTCGACGCCCTGCTGATGCACCGAATTGACCTGCACCCGCCGCTGCGCGCTCCGCCCCGCCAGCGCGCCGCCGGGCATCAGGTCGACGCTGTGGTGATGGTCGAACAGCGATTCATAATCGGCGTCCCAGCTACCGCGATGATGGCGCGGCAGGCCACCCAGGCAGGTCAGCGATCCGCCGAACAGCACATTGATCTCCTGCATTCCCCGGCAGATGCCGAAGACCGTCTTGCCCCGGTCGATCATCCGCCCGGCCAGCGCCAGCGCCACCGAGTCGCGCTGCGGGTCGCAGGCGGAGGCCGCCAGTTGCGCACAGTCGCCATATTGCGCGGGGGCGACATGCGACCGGCCGCCGGTCAGCAGCAGCCCGTCGAGCATGTCGGCCATCATCACCGTGTCGACCGCTTCGGGAATCGCGGGGACGATCACCACGTTGGCGTTGCACAGGCGGATCAGCGGGTCGATGAAGCGCGTCGCGACCGCCTGGATCGGGCGGTTCGCCACCTCATTGCCGCACATCAGGCCGATGATCGGCTTGCGTCCCCCCGTCATGCCGTTCCCTCCAGTTCCTGGCGCAGCGCCCTCCCCTCGGCGCGCGGCAGATGCAAAGCCTCGGGCTGGACGAGGACGCTGTCGGGCGCGACATCGGTCAGCAGCCAGACATTGCCCCCGATCACCGAGCGCGCGCCGATGGTGACACGACCGAGTATGGTCGCACCAGCGTAAATGATGACGTCGTCCTCGACGACCGGATGGCGCGCGAAGCGATCGCGCGGCGAACGCGGCGCGGTGCCCAGCGCCGACCGCGCGCCCAGCGTCACATGCTGATAGACGCGGACCCGCTCGCCGATGATCGCGGTCTCGCCGACGACGACGCCGGTGCCATGGTCGACGAAGAAATGCCGCCCGATGGTCGCCCCCGGATGGATGTCGATCCCGGTCCGCTCATTGGCGAGTTCGGAGATCATCCGCGCGACGATCGGCGCGCCCAGGCCGTTCAGTTCATGCGCAATCCGGTGATGCAGGCTGGCGATCGCACCGGGATAGCAGAGCAGGATCTCATCGACGCTGCGCGCCGCCGGATCGGCCAAGAACGCCGCCTCGACATCGCTGTCGATCAGCATCCGCACCTGCGGCAGGGTCGCGCCGAACAGCCGGGCGACCAACGCCGCCTGTTCGGGCGGAAAGGCCGCGTCCGCATCGCTCTGCCAATAGGCGAGTTCGGCACCCACCTCGCGCTCCAGCGCGGTCAGCGCGGCGAGCAGCTTGGCGGCGACGAACCGATCCTCTTCGGCCACGCCGCCGCGAAAATGGCCCGGGCGGCGCGGATAGAGCGCGGCAGCGACCAGCGCCACCACGTCCTCGACCCCGGCGCGCGACGGGAAACGCTCGACGTCGCGGGTCCCGTCCTGCCGTGCCCGCCAGTCCTGCCGTGCGGCGCGCAGGCCCGACACGACCCCGTCGATCCCGGTCGCGGACATATCCCCTTTCGGGGCGGCAGCAATGAACGGCTTGGTCGACATGGGCGATCCTCCGACCTCCATCATATCCCACTTGGATAATAGGATATAACAGAAATGCTACGCCCCAATAAAGCACGGCCTGCCTTAACAGCCGATTGCGATCGGGAACGGCGCGGTCCATGGTCCGCCCGACACCATAGCACGGTCCGGCGGGAGGGAGCCTGCGGGGCCGATCCTTCCTGGTCCCCTCCTGGAGCCTATGCGACGATGACGACCCCGCGCCAGACGACGCTGACCCGTTTCCTGATCGAGGAGCAGCGGCGCTCCGAGGAAACCTGCCCCGCCGAACTTCGCCTGCTGATCGAAACCGTCGCGCGGGCGTGCAAGGCGGTGAACCAGGCGATCTCCAAGGGCGCGCTGGGCGATGTGCTGGGCTCGCTGGGCAGCGAAAACGTCCAGGGCGAGGTCCAGAAGAAGCTGGACGTGATCGCCAACGACCTGCTGCTCGACGCCAATGAATGGGGCGGGCACCTGGCCGCGATGGCGTCGGAGGAGATGGAGACCATCCACCGCATTCCCAACCGCTTCCCGCGCGGCGAATATCTCCTTCTGTTCGATCCGATCGACGGGTCGAGCAATGTCGATGTCGACCTGTCGGTGGGCACCATCTTCTCGGTCCTGAAGGCGCCCGAGGATTGCGCGGGCCGCGAAGTGACCGAGGAGGACTTCCTCCAGACCGGCCGTTCGCAGGTGGCGGCGGGCTATGCCATTTACGGCCCGCAGACGCTGCTGGTCCTGACGGTCGGCACCGGCGTCTATGAATTCACGCTCGACCGCGAGATCGGGTCGTGGCGGCTGACCGACGGGCCGATGCGCATTCCGACCGGCACGAAGGAATTCGCGATCAACATGGCGCGCCGCCGCCAATGGTCGCCCGGCATCGCGCGCTATGTCGAGGAGTGTATCCTGGGCACCGAGAGGCCGTGCGGCGTCGACTATAATATGCGCTGGACCGCCTCGATGGTCGCCGACATCCACCGCATCCTGAAGCGCGGCGGCGTGTTCCTCTATCCGGCCGACCACCGCAAGGACGGCAAGGCCAAGCTGCGCCTGCTCTATGAGGCGAACCCGATGAGCTTCCTGATCGAACAGGCGGGCGGCGCCTCGATCGACGGGGCGATCCCGATCATGGATGTCGAGGCGATCGGGCTCCACCAGCGCGTCGGCGTGGTGCTGGGCGATCCGGAGGAAGTGGCGCGGATCGCGGACTATGGGCGCACGGGATAACCCCGCCCGCTGTTCCCCGGCGAAGGCCGGGGCTCAGTTGCGGTGAACCATGAGGGGCGGGATGGATTGGCCTCCCCCGCCTCGTCTTCCGCTCTACATAGTTGATGGAGCCTGGGCCCCGGCCTCCGCCGGGGAACGGGGGTTTGTAAAACGGAGCCCCTCCCCCCTCACCCCGTCCCGCCTGAGCGAAGTCGAAGGCCACGGGAATCCTTGCCGCACGGTCCGGGACATGCACTTCGACTTCGCTCAGGGCGAACGGATGGACGGAATTACCGCCGCCCCACCGACTCCCGCATCACCAGTTCAAAGTCCAGCACCCGGTCCTCCACCACCCGCGACCGCAACGCGGCGAGGACCTGCTCGACCGCCTGGAACGCCATGTCGCCCACCGGCTGACGGATCACGGTCAGCGGCGGCCAGAGCCGGGCAGCGATCGCGGTATCGTCGAAGCCCGTCACCGTCAGGTCGCCCGGCAGGGACAGCCCCATCCGCTGCGCCGCCCCGATCAGGCCCGCCGCCATATCGTCACTGCTGCACAGGATCGCGCTCGGGCGGTTCTCAAGGGCCAGGAGCGTCCGCCCCGCCTCCGCCCCCGATAGTGGATCGAAACCGCACCGCACGATCAGCGCTGGGTCATCGGCGATCCCGCTCGCCGCCAGCCCGTCGCGAAATCCCGCCAGCCGCTCGGCCGCGACCGAGAAACTCTCCGGCCCGGCGAGAAAGCCGATCCGCCGGTGCCCCGCCTGCGCGACATGCGCCGTCACCGCCGCCATCGCGGCGCGATTGTCGATCCGCACAGTCGAAATATCGGCCATGGGCTGCCCCGTCGCGATCGCCGCCGCCGCGACGCCCAGCTCGGCGAACAGCCCCGATCCGCTGAGCAGTTCGGCGAAGGGCGGCACCAGCAGCACCGCCGACGCGCCGCTCTGCACCAGCGCACGCACGGCGGCTTCGGCCGCGTCGCGGGTCAGTCGCTCCTCGGCCTGGGCGATGAACTGCAGCCCCCGCGCATTGGTTGCGCGCAGCGCGCCGAGCAGGATCGAGTCGATGAACGGCGTGCCACGGTCGCTATAGATCAGCCCGAGCGTCGTCACCCGTGCCTTGGCCAGGCGGCGCGCGGCGATATTGGGGCGGTATCCCAGTTCCTCGATCGCGGCGAGCACGGCGGCGCGCGTGGCGGGGCCGACCTTCCCCGCACCGTTGACGACGTTGGAGACGGTCATCGCCGACACGCCCGCCCGCTCGCCGACCGCGCGGATGGTGACGCCTTCGGGACGTTTAGCGATGGACATTCAACCTATTCCTCCCCTGCAAGGGGAGGTGGCAGGGCGAAGCCCTGACGGAGGGGTGTCGCCCTCTCGATAGCGGGACACCCCTCCACCATCCTTCGGATGGTCCCCTCCCCTTGCAGGGGAGGAATACGAGTCGTGCTCAACCTCAAACCGCCCCCGCCTTCAGCCCCTTGACCGCATGGTCCGCCGCACGCGCGGTCAGCGCCATGAAGGTCAGCGAGGGGTTCACGCACGACACCGACGCCATCTGCGCGCCGTCCGTCACATAGAGGTTGGACGCATCATGCGCCTGGCTCCATTTATTGAGCACCGACTGGCGCGGGTCCGCCCCCATGCGCGCGCCGCCCATTTCGTGGATCGCGTCGCCCGGCACATGCTCGGACTCGCCGCTGGTCACGTTCTTCAGGCCCGCCGCGCGCAGCATCGCCTCGCCCTCGCGCCGGGCATCGGCCATCATCTTCAGCTCATTGTCGCGGAAGGTGACGTCGAACGTCATCAGCGGCACCCCGAACCGATCAACCTTGCTGGAATGCAGCGACACACGATTATCCTCATAGGGCAGGCATTCGCCGAACGCGCCCATGCTGAACTGCCACGGGCCATAGCGGCGCATGCCGTGCTTCATCTCCGCACCGAAGCCGACCGGCTTGGCGGCGTTGCGATAGGCCGAGCCCTGATAACCATAGCCGCGCCGGAAGCCGAGCCCCTCGTCGCCCTTCAGGTTGCGGAAGCGCGGCACATACACCCCGCCCGGACGACGGCCATATTCGATCAGGTCGTCCATGCCGGGAATCTCGCCCGACACGCCGACGCGGAAGATATGGTCCATGACATAGCGGCCCAGCGTCCCGCTGCTGTCGAAATGGCTGCGCTCCGCACCCGGCGCACGCGAGTTCATCAGGATCTGCACCGACCCCATGGCCGAGGCGCAGACGAAGACCAGGTTGGCCGCGACCGTCTGCGCCTGCCCGGTCTTGGCATCCACATAACGAACGCCGGTGACCTTCTTGGCGGCGGGATCATAGTCGATCCCCGTCACCACCGCGTCGGATTGCAGCGTCAGCCGCCCGGTCGCACGCGCGGCGGGTAACGTCACCGCCTGGGTCGAGAAATAGGCGCCGAAGGAACAGCCATTGCCGCACTGGTTGCGGAACTGGCATTTGGTACGGTTCTGGTCGGGCTTGTCCTCGGTCATGTTGGACAGGCGGGTGTGGATCAGCTTGCGGCCCGGAAACTGGCCCTCCAGCCGTTCCTTCAACCATTTCTCCGCGACGTTCATCGGCATCGGCGGCTGGAACTCGCTATCGGGCAGATAGGGCAGATTCTCGCGCGAGCCCGACACGCCGATATATTTCTCGACATAGCTATACCATGGCGCGACGTCGTCATAGCGGATCGGCCAGTCGGCGGCGACGCCCTCACGCTTGTTCGCCTCGAAATCGTCGGGGCTCCAGCGGAAGGACCAGCGGCCCCAGATCAGCGACTTGCCGCCGACCGCACCGGGCCGGATCCAGTAGAATTTGCTCCCCTCGTCATAGGCATAGGGGTTCAGCCGGTCGTCGTTGTAGAATGTCTGGTTGCTGGGCGCGACATAGCCGTGCCTGGCGATGAAGTAATCGCTCTCCATCAACGGCTTGGGCATGATGTTGCGCGCGGGCACCTCGAAGGCGGGCTTGCCGTCATAGGGATAGCCCTCGCCATGCTCCACCATGACGCCCCGGTCGAGCATCAGGACGCGCAGGCCCTTTTCGGTCAGTTCCTTGGCGGCGAAACCGCCGCTGATCCCCGACCCGATCACGATCGCATCGAAACGGTTCGTCGCCGCCATGGCCATCCTCCCTTTATCGTCTTTTAGAAGCGCAGCGCCCGGAGCGTCCGGAAGCTCGTCGTGATGTCGGGCAGATAGGGCGCGGGCGCCTGGTCGTTCTCGACATAGAAATGCTTCACGCCAGCCAGCCGGTTGAGCTTGAAGATCGCCGCGAAGTCGATCTTGCCCGCCCCCACCGCCGTCATGCTGCCATCGGCGCGCGCATCCTTGACGTGATAGGCATAGATGCGCCCGGCCAGCCGCCGGATCAGCGCGGCGGCGTCCTCGCCCGCATGGATCGCCCAATACAGGTCGATCTCCAGCTTCACGAGCGCCGGGTTGGTACCCTTCAGCAGCCGCTCGTACAGGCTGACCCCGCCGGGCCGGTTCGTGAACTCAAAATCGTGATTATGATAGGCAAAGCCCAGCCCCGCCTTCTTCAACGCTTCCGCAAAGCGGTTGATATTGGGCAGCGCGGCGTTCCAGCCCGCCTCAGTCCGATGCTCGTCGGTCATATAGGGCAGGACCACCGTGTCCGCGCCCAGCGTCTTGGCCATGGTCACGCACTTGTCGAAATTGCCGAGCAGCGCGTCATAGGGGACATGAACCGACGGCGCCTTCAGCCCCAGCCGGTCCTGCGTGCGGCGAAGCAGGGCATGGTCCATCGCGTCATAGCCGCCCCCGCCATATTCGACCTCGCGATAGCCGATCCTGGCCACCGCTTCCAAAGTCTTGACCGGATCGGCCGCGAAGATCTCGCGGATCGTGTAGAGCTGGAGCCCGATGGCCCCGAGTTGCGCGGCCTGCGCCTCGCCCGGCAGCAGCGCGACAGCGCCCAGACCCAGGCCTGCGCCCATCAGCGAACGACGATCCATCATGCGGAATACACCTTGTTGACCTTGGAATAGGGATAGGCGCCGTCATATTCGCCGGGCACCGGCAGATATTCACGCTCCTGCGTGATGCCGATTTCCGACGTGTAATAGCCGGTGATGACGAGTTGCCGGAACGGCTCGAAAAAGGCGCGGCCTTCGGGCAGGACGCCCTCCATCGCCTCGGTCAGCAAACTGTCCTGCTGTGCCGGGGTGGCCTTGGCGGCGGCCACCTTGTTGACGCTCTGGCTTCGCGCCTCGATCGCGTTCAGCCCGGCGATGATCGGCACCCGGTCGGCGGGCAGCGACCAGTCGGACAGCATCTTCTCGATGAAATCGGGCACCCCGGCCGCGATCGCGCCGGGCGTGTCGGTGGTCGGGATCACCCGGTCGGACAGCGCGATCATCGTCGCGCGCTGGACGGGGGTGAAGACCGCGACGCTGGGTGGTCCGTCCGAGATGACGGGAATGCCGCCCCGCGCCTGTGCGACCCCGCCCGCCGCACGGGCGATGGGCGCGAAGAGTGCGGAGCCGAACATGGCGGTGATCCCCGCCAAGGCATGTCTGCGGTCGATCATCGGGCATCCTCCGGCAGGTCCTGCGCGATCGCCTCGGGCGGCAGCGGGCGGACCCAGATGTTGCGGAACGAGACGGGCGAGTCGTGATCCTGAAGCTGGATCGGCGCGGCATCGCCATGCGCCTGGTATTTCTCGACCTGCCGCCAGACGGTGGTGCCCAGCATCGCCTGATGGTTCTGGACGACGACGCCGTTCAGCAGCGCGGTGACATAGGCCGGGCGCAGCAGCTTGCCGTCCGCCGCGAAGCGAGGCCGCTCGAAAATAATGTCGTAGCTCTGCCATTCGCCGGGCTTGCGCGCGGCATTCACCAGCGGCGGTTTCCAGGCATAGACCGCCCCCACCTGCCCATCGGCATAGGTCGGGTTGTCATAGCCGTCGAGGATCTGCACCTCGTAGCGCTGCATGAACCAGATGCCGCTGTTGCCGCGGTCCTGCGACGATTTTTGCGGCGGATTTGGCGAGCGAAACTCCAGGTGAAGCTGGACGTCGCCAAAGCTCTGCTTCGACACCAGGACGCTCTCGCCCTTGCCGTCGCGCGGCGGCACGGTCATCGCGCCGTCCCTGAGCAGCCAGGGTTTGCCGCTGGGCGTCCAGGCGTCCATCGAGCGTCCGTCGAACAGCACCACCGCATCGGACGGCGCGCCACCGGCTTGGCTGGCTGGCGTCACCACCTTGGGTGCAGGCCGGTCCGGATCATGGACATGCCATTTCCCGCCCGGCAGCATCGGCGTGTCACGAAAGCCGAGCCCTGGCTTGTCCTGCGCAACCGCACCACTCGCCACGGCCAACGCGATCAACGGGAATATCCGCATCGCTCCCCTCCTCATATGCTCGGGTCGATCGCGCGATACGCGGCGATCAGCCTCTCTTCGCCCGCACGGCCCTTCACCGAATTGCCATGCTCCATGCCGATCACGCCCATGTAGCCGCGCTGCTTCAGGACGCGGCAGACATTGGCATAGTTGACCTCGCCGCTGCCCGGTTCGTTGCGGCCCGGATTGTCGCCGAACTGGATATAGCCGATCTCGTCCCAGCAGAGGTTCAGCGTCGGGATCAGATTCCCCGACTGGATCTGCTCGTGATACAGGTCGGCCAGCACCTTAACGCCGGGGCTGTTCACGCCCCGCGCGACGGCATAGCCCTCCGCGATCGACTGCATGAAGACGCCCGGATGATTGGTCCGGGTGTTGAGCGGCTCCATCACCAGTGTCAGGCCGTGCGGCGCGACGATCTCGGCCGCTCGGCGCATCACGTCGATGATGCGCCCCTGCTGGATCGACGGATGGAGCTTGCGGTCCATGAAGCCGGTGACGACGGTCGCCCATTTGGCATTGGCGCGCTTGGCGACCTCGACCGCGTTGCGGACATCGGCCAGGAAGGCCTGTCGTTCACCGTCATCCTCGCCACCCAGCAGCGGTCGGGATTCCGACCATTTGGGCATGGAGGCGACGAACACGCCCATCGTCATGCCGCGTTGCCGAAGCGCCTTGGCGATCGCCTCCTGCTCGGCCACCGGGCGCAGGGCATATTCATTGTCCTCCCATGCCCAGAAACCCTGATCGGCGGCAAAGGCGATCTGCTCGACCGACGTCGCGCCCCGGCTGGCGAAGCTGCCCAGATGGGGCGCGAAGCCCAGGGAGAAGCGTGCGGCGTTGGAGGGCCCGCCCGCCTTCTGCTCCGCCAGCGCGGCGGTGGGGACGGCGGCGGCTAGGCCGCCCATGACGGTGCGGCGCGACACGCTCATGCGACCCGCTCGCCGATCACCGCGCGGCGCGGGCCTCGACGCTCGGCCAGCCAGATGCCGCCGAACACGAACAACAGGATCACCGGCACGATGGCAAGGCGCGCGAAGGACTGCGACGCCGCCGCATCCTCGACCTGGCGGAGCGCTTCGCCGGTCAACTGCTTGAACGCCTCGGGCCCACCGGCCAGCTCGACCTTGGCGGCATCGAACATCGCGCCCAGCTGCGGCAGGACGAAGAAGCTCGACAGCGCACCCGCCGACCCGACAAGGCCGAGCGCCCAAGCCCCGCCGCGCGGATAACGCTCGGCGACCGAGGCGAGCATGGTCGGCCACATCGCACAGACCCCCAGCCCCCAGACGGTCGAGGCCAAGATCGCCGCGACCGGCGACTCCGCACGCGACAGCAGGAACAGGCCGATGCCCGCCATCAGGCTCGACACCCAGAGCAGCCCCGGATTGGACAGCCGCCCCGCGATCCGCCCGGCAAAGTGGCGGAACACGAACATCAGCGCGCTGACATACACGAGAAGCAGGATGCCACGCATCCCCACCCGGCTGCTCAGCGCCACGTCGAGCCATTGGCCCGGCGCCAGTTCGGACGCGGCGGTCAGGAACATCGCGCCGAACCAGACGAAGAAGCTCGGCCGCTTGAAGACTTCCGCGATCATGCCGCCGAAACCGACATCGCGCACCGCGCGCGGGACCGGCGGGAAGCGGGTGGTCGCGGCCATCGCCAGCACGCCGAGCGCGGGGATCAGGACCAGCGCCATGATCGCCTGCCACGACACTATCTCCGCCAGCAGCACGCCGGCCAGCCCGCCGACGATCAGCCCGCCGGGATACCAGGCGTGAAGGACGTTCAGCCGGTGCGTCGTATCCTCCGGATAAAGCCGCGCGGTCAGCGGATTGATCGACGCCTCCGCCAGGCCCCAGCCGATACCGCTGAGCAGCATTCCGCCCCAGACGATGTGATAGACCGCCATGCCGCTGGCGATCTGCCCGGCCCCGATGATCGCGGTGGTTCCGACCAGGAAACACACACCGCAACCGATCAGCATCTGCCGCGTCCCGATCCGGTCGAGCAGCGCGCTCGCCACGAACAGCGTCGCGGCAAAGCCCAGAAAGGCCGAGCCCAGCGCCGAGCCGATCAGCTCGCCCGCCTGTACCGGCGCGACGGGGTCGATCCACTGCGCCTTCAGGCTGCTTGCCACCGCAGCGCGCAAGGCCGCGCTCGCCGCCGCCGTGAACAAGGCCAGCACGCTCAGCCAGAACAGACGCGACCGATTATCCGGTACCGCTTCCATGCCCCTCTCCTGCTTATGTTTTTTGTCAGACTTTACCTTCCGGGGCGGATGGTCAAGCCTGTGCAATCGTTACAATCCCAGCCAGCGGCGGTTTGCGGCCGGATCGCCGCCAGCGGCGAAATCGTCAAAGGCCCGCTCGGCCCGCCGGATCATGTGCGCCGCGATGAAGGGGGCCCCTTCCCGCGCGCCGTCCTCGGGATGCTTCAGGCAGCATTCCCATTCCAGCACCGCCCAACCGGCATAGCCATATTGGGTCAGCTTGGAGAAAATGCCGCCGAAATCGACCTGCCCATCGCCTAGCGAACGGAAGCGCCCCGGCCGGTCCACCCAGTCGCTATAGCTGCCATAGACGCCCGCGCGGCCGGTCGGGTTGAACTCGGCATCCTTGACGTGGAACATGCGGATCCGGTCGTGATAGATGTCGATGAATTGCAGATAATCCATCGCCTGCAGCACGAAATGACTGGGGTCGTAGAGGATATTGGCGCGGGCATGGCCGCCGACCGCTTCCAGGAAGCGTTCGAAACTCGTGCCGTCGTGCAGATCCTCGCCCGGATGCAGCTCATAACAGAGGTCGATGCCCTCTTCCTCGAACACATCCAGTATGGGGCCCCAGCGCTTGCCCAGCTCGGCAAAGCCTTCCGCGACCAGCCCGGCGGGCCGCTGCGGCCAGGGATAGACGAAGGGCCAAAGCAACGCGCCGGAGAAGGTCGCATGGGCCTTCAGCCCCAGCCGCCGACTCGCCTTGGCCGCGTATCGCAGCTGCTCGACCGCCCATGCCTGGCGTTCGGCGGGTTTGCCCCGCACCGCTTCGGGCGCGAAGCCGTCAAAGGCGGCGTCATAGGCCGGGTGCACCGCGATCAGTTGGCCCTGGAGATGCGTCGACAGCTCGGTGATCGCCACCCCCGCATCGGCGCAGCGCCCGGCCAGATCGTCGCAATAATCCTGGCTCTCGGCGGCGGCTTTCAGGTCGATGCAGCGCGCATCCCAGGTCGGGATCTGCACGCCCTTATAGCCCGCCTCCGCCATCCAGCGCGCCGCCGAGTCGAGCGTGTCGAACGGTGCGGCATCGCCCATGAACTGGGCCAGGAAGACGCCCGGCCCGCGCATCACGGGGGCGGCTCCGCTCACTTGGCGGTCTCGGCCTTGAGATAGGCGATTAGCGCGGCCCGCTTGGCGGGATCCGCGACGCCGATCGGCATCCGCGTGCCCGGCACCTTCTTTATCGGCGCGGCGATGAATTCACCCAAAGTCTTGTCGTCCCAGGTCAGGCCCGAGGCCTTCATCGCAGGGGAGTAGTTGAAGCCCGGAACCGAGCCCGCCTTGCGCCCGAACACGCCGTTCAGATTGGGGCCGACGCCGTTGCGTCCGCCCTTGTTCAGCGTATGGCACGCGCGACACGCGGCAAAGGCCTGCGCCCCGGCGGCGGGCGCGGTCTGGGCGACCGAGGGGGCCTGAACGGCCAGAAGGACGGCGACCATGGCGGGTACCCCGGCGGCCAGCACGATCAGCTGCCTCATCCTCGCTCTCCTGTAATTTTCTTCTCCAGACTCGCTGGTTCACAACGGAGTTTACCGCTAAACCAACGTCATGCAACCCCGTAATGTCGTACATAAGCGATGGGGGGCGACAGGAGAGAATGATGGCGGGACGCAAGCTGAAATGGGCGATGGCGGGCGGTGGCGAGGGCGCGTTCATCGGTGGCGTGCACCGGATGGCGGCGGCGCTGGACGGCGACTGGGAACTGGTCGCGGGCACCTTCAGCAGCGATGCGACACGCAGCCGGCGCAGCGGCGAGGCGCTCGGCCTCGATCCGGCGCGCGTCCATGCCACCATCGACGCGCTGCTCGCCGACGAACGCGCCCGGCCGGAGGGCGAGCGGATCGACGCGGTGGCGATCGTCACCCCCAACCATCTCCACGCGCCGATGGCCATCGCCGCACTGAATGCCGGTTTCCCGGTCTTCAGCGAAAAGCCGATGGCGATGAACCTCGCCGAAGCGCGCGCCATCGCGGAGGCGGCGCAGGCGTCGGGCCAGCTCTATGCGCTCGCCTTCACCTATAGCGGCTATCCGATGGTCGAAGAGGCGCGGGCGCGGGTCGCGCGCGGCGATTTCGGCACCATCCGGCTGGTCCATGTCGAATATGTGCAGGGCTGGCTCAGCAGTCCGCTCGACCGCGAAGGCAACAAGCAGGCCGAATGGCGCACCGATCCGGCGCGGGCCGGGCTGGGCGGCGCGCTGGGCGATATCGGCACCCACGCCTTTCAACTGGCGGAGCATGTCTCCGGCCTGGCGGTCGAGGCGCTGTCTGCCGACGTCACCACGCATGTCGCGGGCCGGATGCTGGACGACGACGTCAACGTCCTGCTGCGCTTTGCCGAGGGCGCGCGCGGCACGCTGCGCGCGACGCAGGTGGCGGCGGGCGAGGAGAATGGCCTGCGCATCCGCATTCACGGCGAGAAGGGCGGGCTGGAATGGTCGCAGATGGAGCCCAACACGCTGACCCTGCGCTGGCTCGACCGCCCGGCCGAGATCGTTCGTGCCGGCGGTCCGGGGCTCAGCCCCACGACCCTTCCCCGGCTGCGCACCCCCTCAGGCCATCCGGAGGGCTATATCGAGGCGTTCGGCAACCTTTACCGTGCGGTGGCGGGGGCCTTGCGCGACGGCGGTCCGGCGACTGGCGGGACACTGGGCGAGCCGACCTGGTTTCCGGGGCTGGAGCCTGGGCTGCGGACGATGGCGTTCGTGGAGGCGGTACTGGAAAGCGCGCGGTCGAGGGAGAAATGGACGGCGTTTCCGGCGCTAGTTGGTTGATAAGCATTCCTCCCTCCAAAGGGAGGAATAGAAGAATTCAGGCTCGCCCCTTTGTCAGGATCGTCTGCAATTCCCGATATCCCTCGGGCGCGGTCTCCCAGAACCCGAACGGATCGTCGGGCAGCCGCTGCCTCATGTCCGCCAGCACCAGCGCGGCATCCGGTTCGCACAGGCGGGCCAGCCAAGAGGCGAGCGGCAATCCGGCTCGCGACGCGCCGCACAGCACGGCCTCCGCATCCCAGCCGACCCATCCCTGCTCCGCCTCCAGCAAGTCGTCCCCAAGGGCATGGTCGAACCACGCATCAATGAACGTGCGGATCGCGCGGGTTTCACCGGCTGGCCAGGACTGCCACCCCGCCAACGACAATTTGCCCAACACAATTTCGGGGTTGTTGGCATTTTCCGGTTCGAATGCCGAGACTTCCAATATGCGCGGGAGCAGATACCGGAAATCCTCAACGGAACCTATGGTCAGAAAAGCGCCGGACACATAAGGCTATAAAGCCTCGCCCGGGATTTGGCGCAGAGGCGTGGTCAGCAGGACATCGACGCCGCGCTCCGCGATACAGCACGGACATCCATCAATGCTGGCAGGACACTCCGTCGCAAAGGCGCGATATATCTGCTCGGTCACGTCGCGCAATCGAGTCGCGGTTTGATCATCTGCCATCCTCGCGCCTCGCACATCTGGAAGGCTTGATTTACGAGGGCAGGGCGAACCGGAAAAGCCCTTATCGCCGCCCCCGCACGATCCCGACCGCGCTCGCCAGCACCGCCGCATCCTCGGCGAAGCCCGTCTTTGTCTGGCCATAGCGCCCCAGCGCCGCCATCCGCCCGCGCCAGCCGGGGTAGGAGGCGACCACCGCCGTCACCCCGCCGATCGCCGCACCCCACCAGCGATGCTTCGGGCTGGCCAGCGCCGCGCCCGCAATGGCCGAGGTCGTGAAGCGCGCCGCCAGGCCGATGGGCACGATGCGGTCGGGCGCCGTCTTCTGCTTGTCGCCCGCCATCTCGCCGATGGCCAGCGCCAGTGTGCCCGCCGCGACGATGGGGTTGGCCAGCCAGCGCAGGACCCCCTTGCCGACCGGCAATTCCCCGCGCGCCGCCGCGATCGACACCGCCGCCAGCGGCGTCATCGCCCGCTGTCCGCCGACCAGACCCATTTTGAGAGATGCGAGCATGGCATTGACCTCGTTACCCAAATCCTGACCGTGACAACGCATCGGTCGCCCCGCCGGGTTCCCCTCTTTCCCAAAGCGCCGCGCTTTTGGCATGATGTGCCCCATGATCCGCATCCTGACCGCCGCCGCGCTCCTGTCGCTCGCCGCCTGTTCCTCGCACGACCAGCCCAAGGGGTTGAGCGAAGAGGAAAATCGTCAGCTGAACCAAGCCGCCGCGATGCTCGACGCCAATGCGGTCGATCTGAACGCGATGGCCCCTTCGGGCGTTGAGGAGGGAAATCCCACCGATAACGAAAGCTGATACCGATGACCGACATGCCGCTTCGCCGCCTGGGCTCGACCGACCTGATGATCGCGCCGCTGGTGCTGGGCGGCAATGTCTTCGGCTGGACGGCGGACCGCGCGGCGAGCTTTGCGGTGCTCGACGCGTTCGTCGACCAGGGCGGCACGATGATCGACACGGCGGATGTCTATTCCGCCTGGGTCGACGGGCACCGTGGCGGCGAGTCCGAGACGATGATCGGCGAATGGCTGAAGGCCAGCGGCAAGCGCGACCAGGTGCTGATCGCGACCAAGGTCGGGATGCTGCCCGGCGAAGGCGGCGAGAAGCTGGCCCCCGCCCGGATCGCGGCGGCGGCGGAGGCATCGCTCCGGCGGCTCGGCACCGACCGGATCGACCTGTATTTCGCGCACCAGGACGATGAAGACCAGCCGCAGGAGGCGGTGATGGAGGCGTTCGCCAAGCTGGTCGAGGCGGGCAAGGTCCGCGTCATCGGCGCCTCGAACTTCCACGCCGCGCGGCTGAAGTCGGCCAATGAAGCGGCGCTCGCCGCCGGGCTGCCGCGTTTCCACGTCCTGCAACCCGAATATAATCTGGTCAGCCGCCATAAGTTCGAGGGCGAACTTCAGGATTATTGCGTCACCGAGAATATCGGCGTCGTGCCCTATTACGGGCTCGCCGCCGGATTCCTGACCGGCAAATATCGCAGCGATGCGGACCTGTCGCAAAGCGTGCGCGGTGCGCAGATGGGCGAATTGCTGCATGGCAAGGGCGCCGCGGTGCTGGCCGCCCTGGACGAGACGGCCGAGGAAACCGGGGCCACGCCGGCGCAGGTCGCGCTGGCCTGGCTGATGGCGCAACCGGGCGTCACCGCGCCGATCGCCAGTGCGACCAGCGCGAAGCAACTTGGCGAACTGACCCCCGCCATGCGGCTCACCCTGTCCGACGCACAGCTGGCCCGCCTCACCGAGAGCGGTACCTGAACCCGTCGAAACTAAATTTATATTAAGTCTGGAACGGATTGATACGTTCGTGCTTAAGGCCAGCAA
This sequence comes from uncultured Sphingomonas sp., assembly GCF_913062585.1. GTDB lineage: Bacteria > Pseudomonadota > Alphaproteobacteria > Sphingomonadales > Sphingomonadaceae > Sphingomonas. Next base: position 70,148 of record NZ_CAJXWX010000015.1, read on the forward strand.
TATGACAGCCCGTTCACCGACCATTCTTATTGTCGAAGATCAGCCGCTCCTCCTTCTCCACGTCCAGTTCGCTCTGGAGGATGCCGGATTCCGGGTCATCCAGGCGGAAAACGCCGACCAGGCACTGGTCGCGCTGGACCGGCATCCGGAGATTCGGGCGGTCTTCACGGATGTGGCGATGCCCGGGACGCTCGACGGTGCCGCACTGGCGAACCGGCTACAGGAAACGCATCCCCATGTCTCGGTACTGGTCACATCGGGCAGTCAGACCTACACGCCCGACAATCTGCCCGACGGAGTGCGCTTCGTTTCCAAACCTTATAACGGCCACGACATCATCCGGATGATCGCCGAAGACGTCGCCTGACCCGGGCTCGTATCGGCCGTCAGGCGGCCTGGGCCTCATGAATGGAAGGATGACCGATCAGATACCCCTGGATCTGGTCGCATCCCATACTGCATAACATCGCATATTGTGCCTCGGTTTCCACACCTTCGGCGACGATGGGGATACACAGGCTGCGTCCCAGGCCGATCGACGCTCGCACGATCGAGAGCGCTGGTGAGTGCGCGTCCATGGCGCGGATGAAGCTGCGGTCGATCTTGATCTTGTCGAACGGGAATTGCTGCAGGCTGCTGAGCGAGGAATAGCCGGTCCCGAAATCGTCCATGACGATCCCGACCCCTTCCGCGCGCAAGGCGAGCAGGTTGGCGGTCGCGGTTTCGCGCTGCTCGATCAGGACGCCCTCGGTCACCTCCACCTCGATGCGATACGGATCGAGGCCATGGTCGGCGATCGCCGCCAGGATCCGCGCCGCCAGCGACGGATCGCGCAACTGCACCGGCGACAGGTTGATCGCCAGCATCCAATCCTTCGGCCAGTCCCGCGCCGCCACCAGCGCCTCGATCAGCAGATAGTGACCAAGTTCGCCGATCAGGCCGTTCTCCTCCGCGAGGCCGATAAAGACGTCGGGACTGATCGCTCCCAGCACCGGGTGGGTCCAGCGCGCCAGCGCCTCCTGCCCGATGATGCGGCGCGACGCGCAATCGGCGATCGGCTGGAACGCCAGGCTCAACTCCCCGCGTACGCTGGCATCGCGCAGTTCATGGGTCAGCCAGTGGCGCTGCCGCCGCTCCTCGTCCATCGCCGCGTCATAATGGCGGGCGCGGTGGCGCCCATCGGCCTTGGCACGATACAGCGCGATGTCGGCGCAGGCCTGAAGCTCGTCGCACTCGATGCCGTGCCGATGCGACAGGGCGATACCGATGCTCAGGCGAATGGCCGGCGTCGCCGAATCCGCCGCCACGACGCCGAAAATGCGATCCGCCAAGGCCTGGGCATCGCATGCGCCGTCGTGCAGATAATGGATGATGGCGAATTCGTCGCCGCCGATGCGTGCCACGACATCGCCTTCGTCCGTCGCCGCGGTCAATATCGCGCTCGCCCGTTTTAGCAGCAGGTCCCCCGCCGCATGGCCCAGCGTATCGTTGACACCCTTGAACCCGTCCAGGTCGATGGCCAGCAGCGCAACCCGCTGCCCGGCGCCCAGCGCAGCGGCCAGACGTTCCGCAAAGACCGGGCGGTTCGCCAACCCCGTCAGGGAATCGTGGTGCGCCAGATATTCGACCTGGCGCTGGACCCTCTCGCGCTGCTCGGTCTCCTGCGCGAAGGCCTGCAAGGCGCGGGTCAGTTCGCCCAGTTCATCATGGCGTCCGGCATAGGTCAGAGCGGGCAATGCTTTCCCGCCCTGCATTGCCCGCACGGCGGACACGATCGTCATCAAGGGCCCGATGATGCGCCAGCGAAGCCACAGGATCAGCGCGCCGACCACCGCCAGCATCAGCAGTGCCGCCAGCGTCATCTCGACCAGCGCCCGACGCGCGAGCATGTCCGCCTGCCGATTCCGCTCGGTCAATTCCCGGTGCAGGTTGCGGCGCAACTCCTCGCGCCAATAGGACAGGCTGCGCAGCGCGCGGTCGAAGTGCGGCATCGCGTCGGATCGCCCCTTGGGATCGGCCCGCACTTCCCGCATCAGGGCCTGAGTCACATGAACCAAATGCCGTTCGGCCACGCGCACTCGCGCCAGGGCAAGACCGCCATGGGGGGACAGGGCAAGATCGTCCCTGGCGGCCTGGACCCGTTGCGCGCTGATCGCCCTCTCGGTCGCCCGCCACCGGGCATCCGCTTCGGGGCCCTGCTGGTCGGCCCCTCGGATCAATTCCGTGAGGCGGATGCGCAGCACGCGAAGCTGGGCATCGGTCGCCGCATAATTCTCGATCTGCGTCGCGAGCCGTCCGGTTACCCCGATCGTCGATACCAATTGCCGATGAATCGATAAGCCCATCAGGCTGAGCGCGATGGAAAGACACAGCACGGTCGACAGCAGGACCGCCGACCGGAATTCCAGAGAACGTAGACGGGAAACAAACCAAATCATCGGGGCATGTTGTTATAGGGCGACCCCTTACAAGTGGTGAAAGCTCGCCGAGGAATTTCAAATGTCCGCGACCTCACTAAAAATCGACGATTAACCGGTTAAAAGACTTTGACCCCAAGCCTTTGCCACCTGATCCATGCCCCGGGAGGCCGCGCTGGCGTAACCATGGACGAGCGTTGCGGGATCGGGGTTCGAGGCGGATCGACATTCAAGGATCCGGATTTTCCTCCCTCTCTTCACTCCGGCACGAGCGGGCAGGTAGATGGCGAGCGGACCTAATCGCCCGCACAGGGCAGCGACGCGACGGTCCGTTCGCGCTCATTGACCAACAGGGCACGCCCGATGGCGGGAAGCGAGCGCTGCGGACAGTCGGCGCGTGGGCAACGACGGCATCCCGGCCCGATCGGCACCGGCTCCAGCCCCGGCACAGGACCCCATTGCCCGGACAGCTCGGCCGCCAGTCCCAGGAGGACCACGAACCGGGCGGCCATGCCCGTCGGCGACCGTCCCGCCCGCTCGACCCTTTGCGCGATCGTGACGAAGGACGTCCCCTCGGGCAGGACGACGCGTTCGACAAGCGGCTCGCCCGCCCGGTCGAATGCCGCCAGCGCGTTCCAGAGGGGGCACAGCGCCTCGCCATCGACCAGCCCGGCATCGGCCGCGCCGACCAGCCGCTTCGACACCTGCCCCGCCCGGTCGATCCGCATCAGAAAGAAGGGCAGCCCGCGCGCACCGACGCGGTTGAGGGTCGTCAACCGATGCGCCAGCTGCTCGTGCGACACGCCGAACCGGCGGCGGAGAATGGCCAGGTCATAGCCCGTCGCCTCGCACGCGCGCAGGAAACGGGCATAGGGCATGACGAGCGCCGCCGCGAAATACTGCGCCAGATAGCGCCGGAACAGCCGCTCGGCGATCCGATCGCCGAACGCCGCGCCCCGCGCCAGCGCGTCGATCTCGCCGCGCATTTCGGACTGGGCGAGCTGCACGGCGAGCGCAAAGACCCGTCCCGACGGTTCCAGCATCTCCGACAGCTGCAATTGCCGGGCGTGCAAGTCCAGGCGGACCAGCCGATCGGGCATGATGTCGACCGGCAATACCCGGATCGACAAGGCGTGGCGGACCCGCAACCGCTCGGTCAGCGCCGCGTGAAGGTCGCCCGAGGCCAGGCGCAATTCGTCGGCCAGCAATTCTGCGGCGCTGTCGAGATCGGGAAAATGGTTTCGCCACCGCTCGATCTCGCGCCGGACCAGCAGGGTGGGGTCCGGCGTGGCGGCCGCATCACCATGTCCCCCGCCCGCCCCGGCGAGCCGGTCAAAGGCCCGCGCGAACGCCTCCGCCCCGCCCGGCGCCGCCGCCAGCCATTCCTCCAGCTCGCTGCGGTCGATTTCCAGATCGGCGAACATCGGATCGGCCAGTCGCCGCCGCATCGCCGCACTCCCCCCGCCCGGTGCCGCCGCCGTCAGGGCGCGGGGATCGAAGTCGAACGTCTCGACCAGCCGGACCAGCAGCGCTGCCGAGACGGGGCGCTGGTTACGCTCGATCAGGTTGAGATAGCTGGGCGAAATATCCAGCATCTCGGCCATGGCGGCCTGCGACAGGCCGTTCTGGCGACGCACCCGGCGCACGGCGTGTCCGGCGATCAGCTTCGCGGTGCTCATGACCTGCCCTCCTGCGCGCAGGCTGCGCGAGGCGCGCTGGCGTGTCAATTCTTTACACTACGACCGATCGCATCAGCCGCTACTCCGACGCGATGACGCGCCAAAAGTAGCGCAACCACTTCATTCCCCGTCACATGCCGCGCAATCTGCGCGTCAAGAACGAACCAATTGTAAAGGATGATGCGATGCCGACTTTCCAGGATCTGATCCCCGCCCCCGCCGGACGGTTCGACGGCATCGCCCGGCCCTACACGCCCGCCGATGTCGCGCGGCTGCGCGGGTCGATCGCGGTCGAGCATACGCTGGCGCGGCGCGGCGCGCTGAAGCTGTGGGAGCTGCTGAAGAGCGAGGATTATGTCCATGCACTGGGCGCGCTGTCGGGCAATCAGGCGATGCAGATGGTCCGCGCCGGGCTGAAGGCCATCTATCTCTCGGGTTGGCAGGTCGCGGCGGACGCCAACACCGCCGGGCAGATGTACCCCGACCAGTCGCTCTACCCCGCCAATGCCGGGCCCGAACTGGCGAAGCGGATCAACGCGACGCTGGCGCGCGCCGACCAGATCGAACATGCCGAAGGCGGCGCAACGCGCGACTGGTTCGCGCCGATCATCGCCGATGCCGAGGCCGGGTTCGGCGGACCGCTGAACTGTCATGAGATCATGAAGGCCTATATCGCGGCGGGCGCAGCGGGCGTGCATTTCGAGGACCAGCTGGCCTCGGAGAAGAAGTGCGGTCATCTGGGCGGCAAGGTGCTGATCCCGACGGCGGCGCATATCCGCAACCTGGATGCCGCGCGACTGGCGGCGGACGTGGCGGGCGTGCCGACCGTGATCTGCGCACGCACCGATGCGGAAAGCGCGCGGCTGATCACCTCAGACGTCGACCGGCGCGATGCCGAATTCCTGACCGGCGAGCGCACGGCGGAAGGGTTCTTCCGCCTGAAGGAGGGCACCGGCGTCGACCATTGCATCAAGCGCGGACTGGCCTTCGCGCCCCATGCCGATCTGTTGTGGTGGGAGACGTCCAAGCCCAATCTCGCCGACGCCCGCCGCTTCGCCGAGGCGATCCGGCGCGAGCATCCGGACAAGATGCTGGCCTATAACTGCTCGCCCAGCTTCAACTGGGAGGCGAATCTCGACCGCGACGACATCGCCCGTTTCCAGCGGGAGATCGGAGCGATGGGGTACAAGTTCCAGTTCGTCACGCTCGCCGGCTTCCACCAGCTGAATTACGGAATGTTCGAGCTGGCGCGCGGGTACAGGGATCGCGGCATGGCCGCCTATTCGGCGCTGCAACAGGCCGAGTTCGCCGCCGAGGCGCATGGCTATACCGCGACCCGCCACCAGCGCGAGGTGGGGACCGGCTATTTCGACCTGATCGCGCAGATCGCGGCGGGCGGCGACAGCTCGACCACCGCGCTCGCCGAATCCACCGAGGCGGCCCAGTTCGTCCAGGCCGCATAAATACCAAAGGAGAAAATGCCATGCCGACCGAACCGCAACGCAGCCGCGCCGTCTTCTCCACCGAGGACTTCGCACTGATGAAGGAAGCCATCGCCGAACACGTCAAGCGTGTCGCCGACGACCCCCGCTCGATCAAGTTCGCGCATCTGTACCACCGGCTGGGACGCATCGCATCGTGACTCTTGCGCGGGGGTGACGATTGAGGCCCCTCGCCCTTGCCGGGCATCCCATGGCCTTCGACTTCGCTCAGGCTGAACGGCGGACGGTATCAAGCCCCCACCCCGTTCGCACTGAGCGAAGTCGAAGTGCACGTCCCGACCTCTGCCAAGGAGTCCCGTGGCCTTCGACTGCGCTCAGGCTGAACGGAGGATGGGATAAGCCCCCCCATCCCCTTTGTTGGCCCCACGGAACAACCGCCCCCATCGCACGCTTAACCCGCCATGCCCGACACCGGCCTGACCGCGCGCATTCGCGAGAATATCGTCCTGTATGGCGCGCTGGCCGCCAATCTGGGCATCGGCATCGCTAAGTTCGTCGCGGCCGGGATCACCGGATCCTCCTCGATGCTGACCGAGGGCGTGCATTCGGTGGTCGACAGCGGCAACCAGATCCTGCTGCTCTATGGCCAGAAGCGCGCGAAGCGCGGGCCGGATGCGATCCACCCCTTCGGCTATGGCCGCGAACTCTATTTCTGGGCGTTCGTCGTCGCGATCATGATCTTCGCGCTGGGCTCGGGCATCTCCATCTATGAGGGCTGGCTGCACATCCAGACGCCCGAGCCGCTGCGCGATCCGACGGTCAACTATATCGTCCTGGCCATCGCCTTCGCGCTGGAAGGCGCCAGCTGGACGATCGCGGTGCGCGAATTTTCGCGGACCAAGGGCGACAGCGGCTGGTGGCGCGCAATCCATGACTCCAAGGACCCGCCGGGCTTCATCGTGCTGTTCGAGGATTCGGCGGCGCTGGCGGGTCTGGTCATCGCCGCGCTCGGCGTGTGGCTGTCGCACGCGACCGGGGATGCGCGCATCGACGGGGTCGCCTCGATCCTGATCGGGATCGTGCTGGGCCTGGTCGCCATCCTGCTCGCCCGCGAGTCCAAGGGGCTGCTGATCGGCGAACGGGCGGACCCCGAGGTGGTCGAGCGCATTCGGGCGATCGTCGCCGCGCGTCCCTGGATCACGCGCGTCAACCATGTCCGCACAATCCATACCGCGCCCGACAGCATCTTCGCGGCGATCAGCGCCGATTTCGTCGACAGCCTGCCGATGGGCGCCGCCGAGACGATGATCGAAGTGCTCGAGGATGATCTGCGAAAGGCCGTGCCCAGCCTGTCGTCCATCTATATCCGCCCGGAAAAGCATGAAAATGCCGCTGCGGCGGCGCCCCAAACTGCGCTAGGAGATCGGTCATGACCAAGCTTCTTCGACTCGCGGCGCTGCTGTTCCTCGCGCTGGGCTGCGCCATGCCCGCCCAGGCCGCGGTGACCATCACCTTCTGGAGTCACGAGCTGGGCGACAGCTTCCCGCACACCTTCTTCAGCCTGCGCGGCACGGTCGAGGCCACGGGCCAGCCGGTCGATGCCAATTACGGCTTCACCGCCAAGTCGATCTCGCCCGCGCTGCTGATGGGCACGGTCAAGGGGCGGCTGGATATCTCCAAGCCCTTCTATATCGCGACCAGCGACGCGCAATTCTCCTACGTCATGACCGACGCGCAATATGCCGACATCCTGGCGCTGGTCGCCGCCTGGGACGAGAAGACCGGGGACGCCCATTATAATCTCAACAACCGCAACTGCATCCATTTCGTGCAGGAAGCGGCGCGGCGGCTGGGCCTGGTCGGCCTGGACCATCCCGAGTTGATGAAGAAGCCGCGTTCCTATCTGAAGGCCGTGGCCGAGGCGAACAAGGACCGGGTCACGGTGATCGGGCAGCATGGCAAGGCCTATCTCGCCTCGCTGCCACCGCTCCAGGCGGCTCCCGCCGCGCCGACCGGCGCCCCCCTCACAGCGGCGCCGGCGGTACCCCCCGCCCCTCAAGGCGCCGGGGCGGCGGGCACCAGTTCGAGAATGTCGACCACCGACTCGTAAGCCGGGAACGGAAAGGCGATCCGCCAGCGCTGCGGCTCGATCCGCTCGACCACGCCCGCCATGTCGCGCGCCCGGTCGCGGCCATAGGCATAGGACCGCTCCTCGTCGCCCAGGATCAGCGTGCCCAGGAAGATACTGCGCGCATCGGTGTCGGGATAGATCCGCCCGCTCAACCGCTGCGACCCGTCGATCTTCGCCAGCTGCGCGCCCTTCTGCGATACCCGGCACCGGAAATAGGGATAGGCGACATAGGTCAGGGTCGCGCGTCCCTGCGTCCCCATCTTGATCGTGCGACACCGATACTCGCCATCGGGCAGTTCGGGCCCGGCGATCGAATGGTCCGGATCGGCGAGCAGGCCCAGCGCCGCGATGTCCGCCGCAGCACCCCCGCCCCGCGCCTGGGCCAGCCCCTTGATCCAGGCCGTGCGCCAGCCGCGTATCCGGACGCGATCCTCCTCGGTCGCCGCCAGCCGCCAGTCGCTCGCCTCCTGCACGCGGCGCGCCTGGGAGGAGCCGAGTGCCATGACCGCGATGGTCGCGCCGAGGATCAGCCGCCCGGCCCTCATTGCGCGGTCCAGCCGCCATCGACCGACAGGTTGGCGCCGGTGATCGACTTGGCCTCGTCCCGGCACAGGAACAGCGCCAGCGCCGCGACCTGTTCGATCGTCACGAATTCCTTGGTCGGTTGCGCCTTCAGCAGGACATCGTCGATCACCTGCTCGCGGGTCAGGCCGCGCGCCTTCATCGTGTCGGGAATCTGGTTCTCGACCAAAGGCGTCCAGACATAGCCGGGCGAGATGCAGTTGGCGGTGATGCCGTCGGTCGCGACCTCCAGCGCCACCGTCTTGGTGATGCCGACCACGCCGTGCTTGGCCGCGACATAGGCCGATTTATTCGGGCTCGCGACCAGGCTGTGCGCCGAGGCTGTGGTGATGATCCGGCCCCAGCCTTGCTTGCGCATGTGCGGAATGGCCGCGCGCATCATGTGCCAGGCGGAGGACAGGTTGATCGCGATGATCGCATCCCATTTCTCGACCGGAAATTCGGTGATCGGGGCGACATGCTGGATACCGGCATTGTTGATGACGATGTCGACCGAGCCGGTTTCCGCCGCCGCGCGGTCGATCATCGCCGCGATCTGATCCGGCCTGGTCATGTCGGCGGGATCGTACAGCGCCTGCGCGCCGCTCAGTTTTTCCAGTTCGGCACGGTTCGCCTCGATCGCATCCGCCTCGCCGAAACCGTTGAGCACGATCGCCGCGCCCTCCGCCGCCAGCGCCTTGGCATAGGCCAGGCCGATGCCCGAGGTGGAACCCGAGATCACCGCCGTCTTGCCCTTCAGGAACATCATCTTCTCCCTTGCGCCTACCCCGCACCATGCGGTCAGATACACCCCTGTGCAACCGCCGTCGGCGTTCACGGGTTCAATCGTCCAAGACCCGGTAGGCGGGCGAGACGACAAAGGGGTGACGGTGCCATGCGGCTCGACGATTATGACAATGACATCGACGTCGGCGAGGCGCAGTCCGGCGGCGGTTTCGGGGGTGGCGGCGGTGGTGGCGGATTGCTGTTCGGCCTGCTCCCCCTGATCGGCAGCCGTTTCGGGTGCGGCGGAATCATCGTCGTGCTCATCATCCTGGCCGTGCTGGGGATGAACCCGATGGGCCTGCTGAACGGCGGCGGCAGCGGGAATGCGCCGGTCACGCGCTCGGCCGACTCCACCGGTGGCCAGGGCGTGCGCCAGGTCTGCGAAGCCTCGCCCGAACGCCGCGAGACCTGCCGCGCGTTCAGCAGCGCCGACAACACCTGGGAAAAGATCTTCGCCCAGAGCGGCCAGCGCTTCGAGGCCCCGGGCCTGCGCTTCTTCCGGCCGGGTGCCAACAGCGTGCAGTCGGGCTGCGGCACGGCGCAGTCGGCGGTCGGCCCCTTCTATTGCCCGTCGGACCGCAAAATCTATCTCGACACCCGATTTTTCGACGAACTGGCCAATCGCTTCGGCGCGAAGGGCGACTTTGCCCGCTATTATGTCGTGGCGCATGAATTCGGCCATCATATCCAGACGCTGCTCGGCACCTCCGACCAGGTCCGCCAGGCGCAGCAGGCGGCAGGCCGCGCGGAGGGTAATGCCCTGTCCGTGCGACTGGAGCTGCAGGCGGATTGCTATGCGGGCGTCTGGGCCGCGAAGAACCGCGACCGGCTGGACCCCGGCGATGTCGAGGAAGGCATGACCGCCGCCCGCGCCATCGGCGATGACACGCTCCAGCGCGAGGCTGGCGGCAGTGTCGTGCCGGACAGCTTCACCCACGGCACGTCCGAACAGCGGATGCGCTGGCTGCGAAGGGGCATGGAGACGGGCGATCCGGCCCGGTGCGATACGTTTTCGGGGGCGATTTGATCGGGAGGGAGTGATCTCCCGAGACGCAGCCCGCGGCCCTGCCCTCCCCCAGCCCCTCCCGCCTGCGGGAGGGGAGTTATAAGGTCATGACCCCTGGTCTGGACGCCCCCCTCGCGCAAGCGGGAGGGGGCCGGGGGGAGGGCTAGCCCCAAAGGTCAAGCTTTACAGCTTCACCAGCATCTTCCCCTTATTCCCGCCCGAGAACAGCGCCAGGAACGCCTCGGGCGTCTTCTCCAACCCCTCGAACACCGTTTCCTCGCGCTGCAATCGGCCGTCCTTCAACATCGCGGCCATGTCCCGGTAAAACGCCCCCTGCCCCTGGAAGTCCGACACGATGAACCCCTGGATCCGCACGCGATTGCCGATCAGGCGGGCGAGATATTTCAGGCTGGTCGGCTTGGCGTCGTTATAGACGTCGATCATGCCGCAGATCGCGAAGCGCGCATGGGGCCTGGCATGGGCCAGCGCTGCGTCGAGATGATCGCCGCCGACATTGTCGAAATAGACGTCGATGCCGTCCGGTGCCGCCTCGCCCAGGGCGTCGACCACCGACTGCCCCGATTTATAGTCGATCACCGCATCCGCGCCGAGTTCGCGCACCCAGGCGGTCTTCTCCGCGCCACCGGCGGAACCGATGACGGTCATCCCCTTGGCCTTGGCGATCTGCACCACCGTCGATCCGACCGCGCCCGCCGCCGCCGAGACGAAGACCGTGTCGCCCGGCTTGGCCTGGGCAATCTCAAGCAGGCCATAATAGGCAGTCATGCCCGGCATGCCGAACTGACCCAGATAGGCCTGGGGATCGACGCCCAGATCGGGCAGCGGCTGGACATGTGCGGCGGGCAGCACCGCCTCGTCGCGCCAGCCCGCCATATGACTGACCATCGTGCCGAAAGCGATGCCGTCGGCGCGGCTCTCGACCACCTCGCCGATCGCGCCGCCCTGCATCGGCGCACCGAGCTGGAATGGCGGGACATAGCTTTTCACGTCGTTCATGCGGCCGCGCATATAGGGGTCGACCGACAGCCAGCGATTGGCGATCCGAACCTCGCCATCCTGCAACTCGGGCAGCGCCTGTTCGACCAGCGCGAAATCGTCCGGTACCGGCGTGCCCTTGGGCCGCGCCGCCAATGTCCATGCCTTCATGTCAGTCCTTTCGTCGTCAACGCGAAGGGCCCGGGTGTTTCCACCCGAGCCCCCTGCTCCGCTCAACCGGCGCGTGGTGCGTCAGTAGTTGCGGGTCTGATCGGTCGTCGAGCCGGTGCCCGTGGCGGCCGTGGTGCCGGTGCCGCTGGCCGCGGTGCCGGTGCTGTTCTGTGCCGAGCTGGTCGTACCGGTCGCACTCTGGCCGTAACCGCTCGTCTGGCCGCTGGTCCGGCCATAGCTGTTCGCCTGGCCATAGCGGTCATCGTCACGCGTATTGTCGCCGAACATGGCGCGCGCATTCTCCTCGTCGCGCCACTGCTTCTTGGCTTCCTCGGCGGTCTTGGTCAGCGTGACCTTGTCCTCGACCGACTTCAGCCAGCGCGACGGGATCGAGTGGTGCTGGCCGCCCGCATCCTTGTCGTTCTTGGTCAGCAGGATGCGGTCGCCGCGCACCTTGTCGACGGTGCCGACGTGCGCGCCGTCCGAACCGACGACTTCCAGATGCTCGGTCACCTTGGACAGAAGGCCGCGCTGGCCTTCGCGCTCGGTGCGCCAGCTGGCGAATTCGTTCTGGAACTTGGTGCGGTTCTCGCTGCGATATTCGTCATAATCGCGGTCGAGCGCGGCGATCTGGCCCGAGCGCCAGTGGTTATAGTCATGGTCCTGCTGCGCATAGTAACGCTCGTCCATGCGCGCATCGGCCTCGCGGCGGCGCTCCGCCTCCTCGTCGCCGAACCACGAGCGGACCTCGTCCCCGGCGCGGGCGAAGAAGCCGCGATCCTCATAGTCATAGCCCTGGGGCTGGCGACCATAGTCGCGGCCCGATTGCGGACGATCCTGGCGGTCGTCGCGGCCATAACGGTCGCCGGTATAGCCATAGCCGCGCGACGAATCGCCATAGCCCGTGCTTCGGCCATAGTTGCGCTCGCCGCCGCGATACGCGTCATAGTCGCGGCCATAGCCACGGTCGCCACGATAGGCGTCGTAATTGCCGGAGCGGCCTTCGCCATAGCGTCCTTCGTTGGAGCGGCCGCCGAAATCCTGGCGCGACGAACGGTAGCTGTCGTCCCGGTCATAGCCCTGGCGACCATAGCCCTGATTGCCATAATCGCGCGCGCCGTAACCGCGGCGGTTGTCGGTGTTGCGGTCGTCGTCGAACGCGCCCGCGGCTTCGTAATCCCGTGCGCTGGAATAGGTGTAATCCCGCCCGGAGCCGTAGTCCCGGCCATAGTCGAAATCGCGGCCACCACGATTGGCGTCGCGGGAATAGCGGTCGTAAGCCATCCTAAACCCTCCTGAAATTCGGTCCTGCGGGGGCCGACGCCGCTCCTTTGGCGGGCCGTGCCTTCCGCGTGTTTCAATGAGGAAGATCAAGACATTGTTCCGTTGGCACAGCCCCGCACGCGACGGATGGAGGCGTGTCGCGGGTCGAAATCGATCGAAGATTTTTTGAAGACCATCCGCAAACCGGTGTTGCGCTGCCCGAAATCACGGGCTAATGGCGTCGCTCCCGACCATGGTCGGGTCACGGGGCGGGGCTGTAGCTCAGATGGGAGAGCGCTGCAATCGCACTGCAGAGGTCAGGGGTTCGATTCCCCTCAGCTCCACCACCCCGCCTTTCCTGACATCGCAAGCTCCCGGCTCCGCCAGCGCGGCTGATGCGTTACGCGTGCGATGATCCCCGATCCCATACCCGCCGCGACCCTGCTCCTGATGCGCCACGCCCATGCACCGGGCGCGCCGCCCGAGATTCTGATGGTTGAGCGTGGCGCGGCGCTTGCCTTTCTCGGTGGCGCGATGGTCTTTCCCGGCGGTCGGGTCGATCCCGGCGATCACGCGCTGGTTTCTGCGGACGCAACCGATCCGGCGGATGAGGCCGCCCGTATCGCCGCGATCCGCGAGACGATCGAGGAAGTCGGCCTTCCCGTCGGGCTGAGCCCGCATCCCGGTCGCGACACAGTCGCCCGGTTGCGCGCTACGATGGTGGAGGGACGGTCCTTTGCAGCGGGGCTGCGGGACGAAAGTCTCCACCTTGATCCAGGTGCGCTGACGCCATTCGCCCGGTGGTGCCCCGAACATGTGCCGGTCCGGCGGTTCGATGCACGCTTCTATCTCGCCGCCGTCTCGCGTGACGCGTCCGCCCCCGTGATCGACGGTGGCGAGACGGTGCGGGCCGAGTGGCTGACCGCCGCCGATGCCCTCGCCCAGGCCGATCGTGGCGCGATCCGCATCATCTTCCCCACAAGGCGGACGCTGGAGCGGCTGGCGCAATATCCCGATATCGCGACCGCCATGGCCGATGCACACGCCTGGCCGATCCGGCGGATCATCCCCTTCCGGGCGGATCGGGGCGGCGTTCCCTGCATCTGCATCCCCGACGATCTCGGCTATCCGGTGACGGCGGAGCCCGTCGCCCGGGCGGAGCGCGGGTGATGCGGGCGCTGCGGCGATGGACGACGATCCTGGCCGTGCTCGCCGGACTGACGATGGCCGCGCTGCTGTTCTGGGGCCTGGTGCGGCACCGGCCGCAGGACGTGCCCTGGGCGCCGCTGGACCTGGGGCAGCCGGTAGGGATGTTCACGGGGCGCAAGCTGACCGCGCTGACCCAGGACAAGGTAGCGTGCACCACGCTGCTCGACCGGGCAGGCATCCGCCACACCGCCCTGCCCGCCCGCTCCGATGGTGCGGCGTGCGGCTATGACGATGTCGTCCGCTTCGCCCCCGGCGGCGCGCATGGCATCGGCTATCGCCCCGCCTCGCTCGGTATATCCTGCCCGGTCGCCGCCTCGCTCGCGCTATGGGAATGGAACAGCGTCCAGCCCGCCGCGCGCGAAATATTCGGGGCGGAGGTCGTCGCGATCGAGCATCTGGGCAGCTATAATTGCCGCCGCATCGGCGGGCGCGTGGGCAGCGACTGGAGCGAACATGCCCGTGCCAATGCGGTGGATATCGCCGGTTTCCGCCTGAGCGACGGTCGCCGGATCCGCGTCGTGCGCGACTGGAAGGATCAGGGCAAGGCGGGCCAGTTTCTGCGGCGCGTGCGCGACGGGGCGTGCGATCTCTTCGCGACGACCCTGTCGCCCGACTATAATGCCGCGCACGCCGACCACTTCCATCTCGACCAGGCCTATCGCGGGTCGATGGGCTGGCGCGCCTGCCGATGACGCAGGCGGCGGAGCCCCCCCGCCCGCCGCCCTGCGCGATCAGTTGGCCAGCGACGTGCCGTTGGTGTCGACCTTTTCCACCCAGTGCGGGAAGAAGGCCGGCTGGCGGCTCGACCAGCCCGCCGCGGTCGCCGCCGCTTCGCTGATCGACTGAAGCAGCTTGCGCCGCAGCTCGGGATGCAGATGGGGCAGCGCCGCCGCCGCGCAGAAGACCGAGGGCAGCCACGGCCGAACCTCGGCCCCGATCAACCGTTCATAGAGGAAGCGGAAGGCCGAAAAGCTGGTCAGCCGCCCCTGCCCCAGATCGAATGCCGCGATCGTCACGAACGGCGCCATGAACGGCTCGAGCGATTCCAACCCGCTATCGACCGGGATCAGGTGGCGGATTTCGGGCAGGTTCCGATAGAGCCGGGCCTGGGCGCGGATGCTCGCCGCCTCGACCACGTCGCGCGACCAACGCGCCATCGCATCCTCGCGGTCCAGCCCGATATCCAGCGAGCGGCGGATATAACGCTGCGTCGATGCTGCGAACCCGGCAAATTCCTTCATCTCGGCCAATGTCATCGCGCCTTCGGCCGGTCTGCTCCTCGATCCCATATGCGTTCACCCCGCCCAATCGAAACTGTCAGATCATCATGCGCCATTTTGGTTAACGCATCGCTGAACGAACCGACGGTAAACGAACATGAAAAGCGCCGCGCCGCAACATAGATTGCGACGAGCCGTTATCGCAGCAACGAATGCACGCGATTCGATCGGGCTTGCGACAGGATCGGAAACTTTGTTGCGACGTCGTTCCGACGTCGGTGCGCCGGTGCATAATGCGGGCATGATGGCCGACGGCGCTACGCCACCGGCGACCATCATGCGCGTCGTCAGATCAGCGATCGTCTTCCTGATAGCCGGACGATTCCGCCGGACCGTCGCGACCCGGCTGGGTGTTCGAGGGCGGATCGCTGGCGTCCATCGATTCGTCCAGGCTTTCGTCGAGCTGCGCATCGACGTCCGCAGGGTCCTTTTCCAACTGCTCGGTGATGTCCGGATCCTGTCCGGCATCCTGTTCGGGCGGGCGGGGGCGATTGCCCGCTTCGGCCTGTTCGCCGCCGGGCGCGACCGAAACGCTGTCCAGCGCGCGATCGTCGATGCTGTCGTTCATGTCACTTCCCCA
The DNA here is from genome assembly GCF_913062585.1 of uncultured Sphingomonas sp. Lineage (GTDB taxonomy): Bacteria > Pseudomonadota > Alphaproteobacteria > Sphingomonadales > Sphingomonadaceae > Sphingomonas. The sequence continues at coordinate 85,669 of NZ_CAJXWX010000015.1, forward strand.
TCATCAGTGGACAGGGTCAACGAGCCATGAGGCGCACCGTTCCTGCCGCCGGCCCCGACACCGGGTCAGTCCAGCCGCTTCACGCTAACCCGTTGATCGCAAAGCTGTGCTTCGCCGAAGACGGTCATGAAGGCGATGTCGGTGGCGTCGCGGCCGACACAGACCTTCGCGATCTCGTCGGCGCGAGCCATGCCGGTGGCATCGACCAGATGCCAGGCGCCCTCCAGCCAGAGTTCGGCCACCGCATGGAAATCGGGCGGATCGACGCCGGGCGCATAGGCCGATACGCAGCGCGCCGGAATCTCGGCCGCGCGTGCCAGCGCGACCAGCAGATGCGTGTAATCGCGGCACACCCCGCTGCGCATCCCGAACGTGTCGAGCGCGGTCGTCACCCCGCTGGAGCTGCCCGATTTATAGGTCAGCCGGGTCGCGACCCAGTCCAGCAGCGCGGCCGCAAGCGCGCCGCCGCTCAGCCCCGCGAAACGCTGCCGCACAAAGCCCTCCAGCCGGTCCGATTCGCAATAACGGCTGGGGAGCAGATAGGGGATCAGCGCCCCGCCCAGCGCGCGCGCCGGGCTCGCCGCCAGCGTCTCCAGCCGGACGACCGGCCGATCGACCGCGACGATCGCCGCATAGCGCGCGATCAGCCCATGGTCGGCGCGGACCCAGCAGCGCTGGCCGATACCATCCTCGCCCACCACCGCCGTCACGCCGTGATCGGACCAGATGGTCAGCGACTGTTGCTCCAGCCGCTGGTCGGCCGTCGCGGCCACCTCGACCTGCAACAGGATGTCGGACGGGTCCGTCAGGACATAGTCGAGCGTCACGTCGATCGACAGGCGCATGGGGCACGTCCTCTTCTCATGAAAAAGGGCCCGGCGGACGCTCCGCCGAGCCCTTGAAGGTTATTCCCTCCGACCCGATCAGTCGCGGCTGGAGCCGAACAGACGCAGGATGAACAGGAACATGTTGATGAAGTCGAGATACAGGCTGAGCGCCGACATGATGACCACCCGGTCGCGCATGTCCGTGCCGCGCACCTGATAATAGAGCGACTTGGTCCGCTGCGTATCATAGGCGGTCAGGCCGGCGAACAGCAGCACGCCGACGAAGCTGATGACCAGCGCCATCGTGCCCGACTGCATAAACACATTGATCAGGCTGGCGACGATCAGGCCGACCAGACCGATGGTCAGGAAGGTGCCGAAGGCCGACAGGTCGCGCTTGGTGGTATAGCCATAGAGGCTCAGCGCCGCGAAACCGGCCGCCGTCGCGAAGAACGCCGCCGCGATCGACGCACCGCTATAGACCAGGAAGATGGTCGACAGCGACAGGCCCATGACGATCGCAAACGCCCAGAAGAGCAGCTGCATCGTCGAGGTCTTCATGCGGTTCACGCCCATACTGAGCGCGAAGACGAAGCCGATCGGCGCGAACATGATGACGTATTTCAGCAGGCCGCCGTGCAGGAAGACCTGCGCCGCCATGCTGTCGCGACCACCCCATGCGAAGAGCAGCGCGACGATACCCGTCAGCAGCACGCCCGACGTCATATAGTTGTAGACGGACAGCATGTACGACCGCAGACCCGCGTCATAGGCGGTCGAGCCCGTGGTGGCGGTGGTTCCGAACGGCGCGGCGCTCGGCCGTGGATCAGACCAGTTTGCCATGGTGAACTAATGCTCCTTTGCCCGGCCAGATGCCGGTTGGTGGAAATATCGCCCTCTCCGCGACGCTTTTCAAGCGCAAGAGGTTCCCGCAAGGGCAACGGAATGCGATAGACATGTTTTGTCATGCTCCGCCTGTTCGTCGCCCTTCGCCCGCCCCCCGCAATTCGGGACATGCTCGCCGATGCGATGGACGGCGTGCCCAGGGCGCGCTGGCAGGATGACGAGCAACTGCACCTGACGGTCCGCTTCATCGGCGCGGTCGACCGCCCGGTCGCAGAGGACGTCGCCGCCGCGCTGTCCCAGGTCCATGCGCCGGTGCCGACCGTCCGCATTGCGGGTGTCGGCAGTTTCGATCGCAAGGGGCGGGTCGACACGCTCTGGGCCGGGGTCAGCCCACATGACGCGCTGGCCCATCTGCATCGCAAGGTCGACCAGGCCTGTGTCCGTGCCGGCCTTCCCCCTGAGTCGCATGCCTATCTGCCGCATGTCACACTTGCGCGGTTGCCCGGATCGGCGGGCATGGCGCCCGAGATCGAGGGGTGGCGGGCCGTCCATGCCGGGCTGTCGAGCGCGCCCTTCGCCATGCCGCACCTCGTCCTCTATCAAAGCCATCTGGGGCATGGCGGCGCATCCTATGAACCGGTGATGCGTTGGCCGTTGGGATAAAAGCAAAGCCGTTTTCCGCATTCAAAGGGAGCCTGTCCATGAAATATCTGACGCTGCTGACCATCGGGACCGTCGCACTGGGCCTTGCGGGCTGCGACCAGACCAAGATGGAGACGGGCTCCCCGACGCCGAACGGCGCCAGCGCGACCGCCAGTCTGCGCACCGCCACCGGCGCCGATGCGGGTCGTGCGACCGCCACCGAAGTGGCGGGCGGCCTGCGCATCACGCTCGACGCGATGACCGTGCCGGCGGGGATGCACGGCGTGCATGTCCATACGGTCGGCCGCTGCGACGCGCCGGACTTCACGACGGCGGGCGGCCACTGGAACCCCACCCAGCGCCAGCATGGCAGCATGAACCCGCAAGGCCCGCATGAGGGCGACATGCCCAACATGACCGTCGGCACCGACGGACGCGGTACGCTGGGCGTCGTGCTGCCGGGTGCGACCATGGCCGGGCTGCTCGACGCGGACGGCTCGGCGATCGTCATCCATGCCGGGGCCGACGACCTGAAGACCGATCCCAGCGGCAATAGCGGCGGCCGTATCGCCTGCGGCGTGTTCCAGGCCAACTGACGCGGATGACCACGCCCCAATGACCACGCACCTGCCGACCCGCGCCTTTGGGGGATTCCTGTTCGACATGGACGGGACGATCCTGAGTTCGATCGCGTCCGCCGAGCGCGCCTGGACCGCCTGGGCCGAGCGGCAGGGGCTGGACGTGGCGGCGTTCCTGCCGACCATTCACGGCGTCCAGTCGGTCGAGACGATCCGGCGGTTGAACCTGCCCGGCGTCGATCCGGTCGCGGAGGCCCATGCGCTGACCGAGGCGGAGATGCTCGACGTCGACGATATCGTGCCGATCCGCGGGGCGGCGGCGTTCCTCGCCGCCCTTCCGCCGGACCGCTGGGCGATCGTGACCTCTGCGCCCAAGCGGCTGGCGGAGGTGCGGCTGAGGGCGGCGGGGCTCCCTCTGCCGGGCGTATTCGTGACTGCGGAGGATGCGGAGCGGAGCAAGCCTGCGCCCGATGGCTTTCTGTTGGGGGCGAAGCGACTGGGTGTGGCGCCGGAGGATTGCCTGGCGTTCGAGGATGCCCCGGCCGGGATCGCGGCGGCGGACGCGGCGGGGATGACGGTGGTGGTGATTACCGAAACGCACCGGGGCATGATGGATACCGATCATGCGATGATCACGGATTATGGTGACCTGGCGGTGGAGTGGGACGGGGCGAGTTTGAAGCTGGAGCACCGGGTTTAAACCCAACCTGTTCCCCGGCGAAGGCCGGGGCCCAGTTGCGGTGCCTTATCGGAAGCGCAGGGCATTTGCCTCCCACTCGGGGATGTCCCACCATCTCAACCGAATAGAAACTGGGCCCCGGCCTTCGCCGGGGAACGGCTGATAAACGGACCTCTCGCTCGCCCCCCGTTCAGCCTGAGCGAAGTCAAAGGCCAAGGGACCTACCTTGCCAAGATCACATCGCTGGGCATGCACTCTGACGTCGCTCAGTGCGAAAAGAGGTGGTCGCGAGCCCCCCCTCGCCTCAAACCGTGAAGCTCTCTCCACACCCGCACGCGCCCTTGGCGTTGGGGTTCTGGAACACGAACCCGGCGGTGAAGTCGTCCTCGACCCAGTCCATGGTCGAGCCGATCAGGTACAGGATCGATCCGCCATCGACGAACAGCGTGCCGCCCGGCGTGTCGATCTTTTCGTCGAACGCCTTGGCCTCGGTCACGTAATCGACCGAATAGGCCAGCCCCGAACAACCCCGGCGCGGGGTCGAGAGCTTGACGCCGATCGCCCCCTCCGGCGCGCGCGCCATCAGCTCGGCGACCCGCGCCTCGGCCGAGGGGGTCAGGTTCAACGCAGCGGGGCGCGGACGCAGGGTGGTCGCCATGATCAGAGCATCCCCAGTTCGAGCTTGGCCTCGTCCGACATCTTCTGCGGATCCCAGGGCGGATCCCAGATCAGGTTGACGTCGGCGGTCGCGATCCCCGGCACCGCCGAGACGCGCAGTTCGACCTCGCCCGGCATCGACTCGGCAACCGGGCAATGCGGCGTGGTCAGCGTCATGGTGACGACCGCATGGCCGCCCTCGGTCACTTCGACGCCGTAGATCAGCCCCAGGTCATAGATGTTGACCGGGATTTCGGGGTCGAAAATATCCTTCAGCGCGTCGATGATCCCGTCATACAGCGCCCCGCCCGGCTGGGTCGGATCGTCGGCGGTCGGCTTTTGCGAAAGGAAGCCCGACAGATAATCGCGCTGCCGCTCGGCCGGTGCCTCGACCACGTCCTGCACGCGCGCCTTGGGCGGCTGCTCGACGCTTTCGACCTCTTCGATCTTGAAACTGCTCATCCGAAAATCCTCGTGACCCGCCGGACACCATCCACCAATGCCGCTACGTCATCGGGTCCGTTATACACGCCGAAACTCGCCCGTGCGGTGGCGGGCAGGCCAAGCGCCTCCATCAAAGGCTGGGCGCAGTGATGGCCCGCCCGGATCGCCACCCGGCTCTCGTCCAATATGGTGCCGATGTCGTGGGGATGAACCCCCTCGACCGCGAAACTGACGATTCCGGCGGAGTCCTCCGGGCCCAGCAGACGCACCGAATTGATCGCCGACAGCCCCTCTCGCGCCTTGGCAACGAGCGCCGCCTCATGCGCATGGATCGCGTCGAGCCCGATGCCACTCACATAGTCGATCGCGGCATGGAGCCCCAGCGCACCGACGATATGCGGCGTTCCCGCCTCGAACCGGCCGGGCGGCGGGGCGTAGGTGGTCTTCTCGAAGCTCACCCGATCGATCATCGAGCCGCCACCCTGATAGGGCGGCATGCCCTCCAACAGTTCCGGCCGCGCCCACAGCACGCCAATACCGGTCGGACCGTAAAGCTTGTGGCCGGAAAAGACGTAGAAGTCGCAATCCAGTGCCTTCACGTCCACCGCGATGCGCGGCACCGCCTGGCACCCGTCGAGCAGGATCTTCGCGCCCACGCCATGCGCCAGATCGGCCGCACGGCGGCCATCCAGCACCGAGCCCAGCACGTTCGACACATGGCCCAGCGACACCAGCTTGTGCGCGGGCGTCAGCATCCGCTCCATCGCGTCGAGGTCGATGTGGTGGTCATGGGTCAGCGGCAGCACGTCGATCGCGACGCCCAGCCGCTCGGCGACCATCTGCCACGGCACGATGTTGGAGTGATGCTCCAGCATCGACAACAGGATACGGTCGCCCGCCTTCAAGTGGGTCGCAGCCCAACATTGCGCGACGAGATTGATCCCCTCGGTCGCGCCGCGCGTGAAGACGATCTCGTTCGGCGACCCCGCGCCGATGAATCGCGCGGTCGCTTCGCGTGCCTTTTCATACGCCACGGTCATGTCGGCCGAGCGCTGATAGACGCCGCGATGCACCGTGGCATAGCTGGTGTCATAGGCCCGCGTAATCGCGTCGATCACCATTTGCGGCTTCTGCGCGGTCGCGGCGGTGTCGAGATAAGCCCAGCCGTCCGGGATCGCGGGGAAGTCCGCGACGCGATCGAGCGGAGATGCGGTCGTCATCAAATCCTCCCCAAGCTGCGCTTGGGGAGGGGGACCATCGCGCCAGCGATGGTGGAGGGGCAAGCCCCTCCGGCCCCTCCACCCCTCGCTTCGCGAGCGGTCCCCCTCCCCGCGCAAGGCGCAGGGAGGATTTGGGTGGTCGGCATCAAAGCGCGGCCTCCAGCCAGGCGTCGGCGTCCTCCGCAAAGGCCTCGCGCACCACCTCGTTACCGATCCGGTCGATCGCATCCGCCACGAAGGCCCGCGTCAGCAGCGCCTGTGCACGCGGCTTCGGGATGCCGCGGCTCTGCATGTAGAACAGCGCGCGCCCATCCAGTTCGCCCACGGTCGCGCCATGTGCGCACTTCACGTCGTCGGCGAAGATCTCCAGTTCGGGCTTCAAGTTCACCGTCGCCGTCCGCTGGAGCAGCAGGCCGCGAAGCGACTGCTCGCCATCGGTCTTCTGCGCATGACGCGCGACTTCGACCCGCGCGGCCAGGCTTGCCTGGCTGCGATCGGCAGCGACCGCGCGCCACAGCTGATGGCTCTGGCCGTTCAACGCAGCGTGGCGCAAGGCCACCGCGCATTCTTGGCGCAATTCGCCCTTGGTCAGCAGCGCGCCGCCGAACTCGGCATAGGCGCCGTCGCCGGTCTGGGTGATGCCGCCATCGATCCGCGCGCCCATATTGCCCGCCGCCAGGAAGGTCGCCGTCAGGCTTGCCCCCTCGCCCAGCTCGGCTTCCTCACGCAGCGAGACGAAGCCGTCATCCTGCAACAGCCGAATCGCCCGCATCAGCCGCGCCGAGGCCGCCAGCTTCACCCGCGTCAGCCGGTTGGTCCAGCCGCGCCCGACATAGGTCTCATAGACCTGCGCCGCCGCATCCTCGGCCAGCACGATCTCGGCGGGCAGGTGATTGACCGCGCCGCTGGCGACATGGACGATCTGCACCGGCTCCGCGACCGCATCGCGATCCAGCCGCAGTGACCAGCCACGCCCCAGCGCCTGCCTGCCCAGCGGGTGGTCGCTGGCGTCGATCTGGGTCAGCTTGACCGGACCGAGATTGCTGGCGCTTTCGTCCAGCACGCCGTCGACGAACAGCAACCGCGCGCCCGGCAGATCGAGGAAACGATCCGCGTCCGCGACCGGCGCCGCGCGCTTGCTCTCAGCCGCTCGACGCAATGCGTCGATATCGGCCCAGCGCCATGCCTCTTCGCGGGTCGAAGGAAGATCCAACACGTCCACCATCAATTCCTCCCCATCTCTGATGGGGAGGGGGACCGCCGCGAAGCGGTGGTGGAGGGGCGAGGGGCGAACGCCCCTCCACCACTCGGCTTGCGCCGAGCGGTCCCCCTCCCCGCGCTCCGCGCAGGGAGGATTTTCAGGGCGCGGCTCATGCGTCCACCCCGGCATAGCCCTCACGCTCCAGTTCGAGCGCGAGTTCGGGGCCGCCCGTGCGCACGATGCGGCCATCGGCCAGCACATGCACCCGGTCGGGCTGCACATAGTCGAGCAGCCGCTGATAATGGGTGATCAGCAGCACCGCCTTGTCGGGCGCGCGCATGATGCGGTTGATGCCGTCGCCGACGATGCGCAGCGCGTCGATGTCCAGGCCCGAGTCCGTCTCGTCCAGAATCGCGAATTTGGGGTTCAATATGCCCATCTGAACCATCTCGTTACGCTTCTTCTCGCCGCCGGAGAAACCGACATTGACCGGACGCTTGAGCATGTCCTGGTTCAGGCCCAGCCCATCGGCCTGCGCACGGGCGAGCTTCAGGAACTCGGCGCCCGACAGCGCCGCTTCCTCGCGCTGGGCGCGCTGCGCGTTCAGGCTTTCGCGCAGGAACTGGACGTTGGACACGCCGGGAATCTCGACCGGATATTGGAAGCCCAGGAACAGCCCCGCGGCGGCGCGCTCGTTGGGCTCCAGCTCGAGCAGGTCGATGCCGTCGAACGTCACCGAACCCTCGGTCACTTCGTAACCGGGACGCCCGCCCAGCACATAGCCCAGCGTCGACTTGCCCGCGCCGTTGGGGCCCATGATCGCATGGACTTCGCCCGCATTCACCTCGAGGGTCAGGCCCTTGAGGATCGGCTTGCCGTCAATCTCGGCATGGAGGTTTTCAATTTTCAGCATCAGATTTGGCCTTCGATACGTCATGACGTCGCGGGACGTTTCAAAAATTGTCAAGAATCACCGCATTTGTGGGGCGTAGGGCGGTTTGCGGAAGCGCATGCGGTCGATCAGATTGCGGACCTGCGCGATACGCGCGCGGCGCCCGGCATGTTTGCGATGCGCCACTAGGAAACCGGTCTTGTCGAACCCGTGCTCGGCGATGGTCGCCAGGAACTGCTTGTCGCCGGGCAGGTGCATGATCGCGCATTTCGCCGCCTCGGTCCAGGGACGCATCTTGCCGTTCGTCCGCCGCGACCACCACCGCACGACCATGCCCAGCCCCTCGGGGCCGGCGTTGACGATCCGACCGCCCTGGCGCATCAGCTTCTGGATGGCGGCGTTCACCAGCATCTCGTCACCGACATGCTTCCACTTGCCCACCTGCGCGATATAGGTCGGCCACATCGCCTTGATCTCGGCCGACAGCCTGGTGAAGACATCGCGGTGCCCGACGATGAACTCGCCCCCGAACCACTGGGTGGGCATCGCGCCGTCGCCCAGCAGTTCCATCAGGTTGGCGACATGCGCGGCATCATCCTCGCAATAGGGATTTTCCGCCCAGATATCATAAACATACAGGGCATTCGGATCGTCGCAGCGGATCGGCTCGCAGATGACGAGATCAATGTCGATCAGGCCGACGAAATCGCCATATTCGCCGCGCCCGAATGCATCGATCAGGTCGAGCTTGAAATGGGCCGAGCGAAACGGAATGCCCTCCGGTACGTCCAAGGTGAAGTCGTGCGGCGTCAGTTCGATCGCGCCATCCAGGCCACGACGCTTCAAGATCTGGGCGATACGCGCCGGATCGTTGGTGACGAGGGAAAATTCCATGCCCGCCGCCCGGGCCGACTTCGCCACCGTCGCGGCGTTGCGAACATAGATGTCCAGCGGGTCGAGGGCGCCCGCCTCCAAATTGCTGTGCTGCTCATGTCCGGCGCTGGCGTAGAGCATGCCGTAGAGATGGGGCGTCACCGTCGAGGAACCGATATCGGGCGCGAGCGTCATGGTCGTGCTCATCAGCTTTTCCTTGCTTGGCAAAGGGTCATGGTACGCACGATTACTGATGTTCACTCACGCGGGCATCCATGGGCGCGATGGCCAAGCCAAGGCGGATATGACACGCCGCCGTGAACGACACCGCATCATACCGGACGCCCGGCGCCGCTCCAAGACATTCGCGGGACGCGCTGGGACACATCAGCCGACCGAACCCTCCAAGGAAATGCCGAGCAGCTTCTGCGCCTCGACCGCGAATTCCATCGGCAGCTGCTGCAGGACTTCGCGGGCGAAGCCGTTGACGATCAGCGCAACCGCCGCTTCCTGGTCCAACCCGCGCGACATGGCATAGAAGAGCTGGTCCTCGCTGATCTTGCTGGTCGTCGCCTCATGCTCGATCTGCGCGCTGGGGTTCTTCACCTCGATATAGGGCACGGTATGCGCGCCGCACTGGTCGCCCAGCAACAGGCTGTCGCACTGGGTGAAGTTGCGGACATTCTCGGCGGTCGCCGCCACGCGGACGAGGCCGCGATAGGTGTTGTCCGAATGCCCGGCCGAAATCCCCTTCGACACGATGGTCGACCGCGTGTTCTTGCCCAGATGGATCATCTTGGTGCCGGTATCGGCCTGCTGGCGATTATTGGTCACGGCAACCGAGTAGAACTCGCCCACCGAGCCGTCGCCCGCCAGCACGCAGGACGGATATTTCCACGTCACCGCCGAGCCGGTTTCGACCTGCGTCCACGACACCTTGCTGTTCTTGCCCTGGCAGAGCGCACGCTTGGTGACGAAGTTGTAAATGCCGCCGACGCCATTCTCATCGCCCGGATACCAGTTCTGGACGGTCGAATATTTGATCTCGGCATCGTCCAGCGCGACCAGCTCGACGACTGCCGCATGCAGCTGATTCTCGTCGCGCATCGGCGCGGTGCAGCCTTCGAGATAGGAGACATAGGCCCCCTTGTCCGCGACGATCAGCGTGCGCTCGAACTGGCCGGTATTCTCCGCGTTGATGCGGAAATAGGTGGACAGCTCCATCGGGCAGCGAACACCCTCGGGCACATAGACGAAGGTGCCGTCGGAGAAGACCGCCGAATTGAGCGTCGCGAAGTAATTGTCGCGCTGCGGCACGACCTTGCCCAGCCACTTGCGGACAAGCTCCGGATATTCCTTGATCGCCTCGGAGATCGAGCGGAAGATCACGCCCGCCGCTTCCAGTTCCTTGCGGAAGGTGGTCGCGACCGAGACGCTGTCGAACACCGCATCGACCGCGACCTTGCGCGCACCCTCGACGCCCGCCAGCACTTCCTGCTCGGCGATCGGGATGCCCAGCTTTTCATAGGTCCGCCGGATTTCGGGATCCAGCTCGTCCAGCGACGCGATCGTCTTCTTCTGCTTGGGCTCCGCGTAATAATACGCGTCCTGATAGTCGATCGGCGGGATGTTCAGCTTGGCCCAGTCGGGCGTCTCCAGCGTCTGCCACAGGCGGAACGCCTTCAGCCGCCAGTCGAGCATCCATTCGGGCTCGCCCTTCTTGGCCGAGATATAGCGGACCGTATCCTCGCTCAGCCCCTTGGGTGCGAAGTCCTGCTCGATCTCGGTGGCGAAGCCCCACTCATACTTCTTGTTGGCGGCGGCGAGCGCCTCTGCATTCTTCGTGGCCATCAGGCGAATACCCCCGGACGCGGAGACGCGTCCATCACTTGCGATTCAACAGGATCGGCGGCGAGCGTCGCGAGCGTCACCCCGGAAAAGGCGGCGCGTACCGCCTGATTGACGACATGCCAATGCGGCCGGACGCGGCATTGCATTTCCAGGCTGCAGTCGTGCGCGGCGCCGTCGACGCACGCCGTCAGCGCGATCGGGCCGTCCACCGCCTCGACGATGTCGGCCAGGCTGATCGTATCGGCCGGGCGGGCGAGACGGATGCCGCCGCCGGTGCCGCGCGTGCTCTCGATCAGGCCTGCGCCCGCCAGACGGCTCACCAGCTTCTGCGCGGTGGGGAGCGGCACGCCCGTCTGCCCGGCGAGCAGGGTCGCGTTGCTCCGCCCGCCCACGCCTTCGCGCGCGGCGGCGGTCATCATCACGACCGCATAATCGGCCAGGCTGGATAGGCGCATGATCTCCCAATCGGATGGATTTGATCCGATTGGCAAATGGGCGCGGGGGGCCGGTTCGTCAACCGCGAATGCGTGCGGGAATTTCGATGGGTGTGAGTGGTTCGACCACTTCTTAAGCCCCTCCCGTAGACGGGAGGGGTTGGGGAGGGCAACGCCACAAGCGATGGCCTCGGTGAGACTCCCTGCCCTCCCCCATCCCCTCCCGCCTGCGGGAGGGGCGTGAGTCTCATTCAGCGGCCGATCAGGCCCTGCGCGATCTCGTCCGCCACGTCGGACGCCGGATGGCCCGTCTCCGCCGAACGCTGCCACACCTGCTCCAGCCGCTCGGGGATCTTGGCGATGCGCGCCATGACCTCGGCCTCGTCGCCCTGGCCCAGATATTCCAGGCCGACATTGATGATGCCGCCCGCGTTGATGACGTAATCGGGGGCATAGAGGATGCCCGCTTCCGCCACGCGCGCGCCGTCCTCGCGGGTCGCCAGCTGGTTGTTGGCGCCGCCCGCGACGACCTTGGCCTTCAGCCGCTGGATCGAATCGGCGGTCAGCACCGCGCCCAGCGCATTGGGGCTGACCAGATCGACATCGGCGAACAGGATCTCGTCGGCCGAGGCGACGCTGGCGCCCAGTTCCGCCGCCATGGCTTCGGCCCGCGCCTGGTTCACGTCGGCGATGGTCAGGACCGCGCCGTCCTTGGCCAGCAGCTTGGCCAGACCGCCGCCGACCGAGCCGACGCCCTGGATCGCGACACGCACGCCCTTCATGTCGGTCGCACCCAGGCCGCGCTTTGCCGCCGCCTTCACGCCCAGATACACGCCGTGCGCGGTATAGGGGCCGGGGTCGCCGCCCGCCGCACCGCTCGCCACCGGCAGGCCGGAGACATAACGGGTCTGGGTCGCGATGACCTTCATCCGCTCTTCGGACATGCCGACGTCTTCCGCCGTCACGTAACGCCCGCCCAGCGACTCGACCCCGCGGCCGAAGGCTTCGAGCTGTGCGGTGGTGATGACGTCGCCCGGCTTGGCCGCCAGCACCACGCCCTTGCCGCCGCCCAGCGCCAGGCCCGCCATCGCGTTCTTGTAGCTCATGCCGCGCGACAGGCGCAGCGCGTCGGTGATGGCGAGCGCGGGGGTGGCATAGTGCCAGAAACGCGCACCGCCCGCCGCCGGGCCGAGATGGGTGGAATGCACCGCGATGACCGCCTGCAGACCCGAGGCGGGATCGGTGAACAGGTGCACGCCTTCATGCGCGTCGAAATCGGGAAAGCCCCAGTTCGTCATGCTCGTCCTTCGGTCCGACAAATGCGGAACCGGACCGAGACTGCCGACCCGGCCACCCTATCGGCGAGGATTGAGGGGGAACACGGGCGCTGCAGGGGCCGGTGCCGTGGCCAGGATATGGCCTGAAAAGATGGGGCGACCGACGGGACTTGAACCCGCAACTTCCGGCATCACAAGCCGGCGCTCTAACCAATTGAACTACGGTCG
>NZ_CAJXWX010000016.1 GCF_913062585.1 uncultured Sphingomonas sp.
TCGGGTGCGATCCAGCATCTGGCGGGGATGAAGGACTCCAAGACCATCGTCGCGATCAACAAGGACGAGGATGCGCCGATCTTCCAGGTGGCCGATATTGGGCTGGTTGGCGACCTCTTCACCGTCGTGCCGGAGCTGACCGACAAGGTCTGACGGCGGTTTGTCGATTTAAATGAGGATTAACGCCTCGAGGTTAGCTTAAGCGCGCTTCGAGGAGTGTCCTGTGAAACCGGCCGAGCCGCTTGCCCTGAACCATAGTTGGCCCCTGTTCGAACGCGGGCTGCGGTTCGATCTGGGCTTGGCCGATGCGCCGGATGTCGATGCCTTTCCGGCGAGCGACGACTGGCTCGCAAACCATGGCATCGGCCGGTGGCATTGCGATCTGGCGTCCCAGCGACTGGATTGGTCGCTGGGCGTCTATACGCTGTTCGGCTGGGCGCGCGACCGGCCGCTGGAACGGACGCAAGTCCTGCCCTGTTATCGCAGCGAATCCCTGTCGGCCGTCGAACGGTTGCGTGGCTATGCGATCCGCCACCGACGCGGTTTCACCATTGACGCGCAAATCCATACGTCGGACGGCGAGCGCTGGATGCGCGTGATCGGCGCGCCCCTCTGTCGGGATCAGCGGGTGGTGGCGCTACGTGGATGGAAAATCGACGTGACTGCGGAATATAGTTGATCCATGTGAGGAAAATGCGGGAATTACCGTTGCCTGCTTGTTTGGGAGCGGAAGGTCCGGTTAGCTTTCGGACATGACCGACAATATTACGGGAGGAGGCGATCGTCGCGTTCGGACGATCGCGGATTTGGCGCGGATGGCGGGGGTATCCCCGGGTACCGTTTCGCGGGCGCTGGCGGGCAAGTCGCTGGTCAACGCGGAAACCCGCTCGCGCATCCAGGCCTTGGCGGATCAGCATGGCTTTCGACCCAACCAGATGGCCAGCCGACTGCGTACCCGGCGAACCGGGGTGATCGGTATCGTGGTGCCGCTGGGCCATGATCGGCGCCAGCATTTGTCCGACCCCTTCTTCATGACCATGCTCGGCTATCTGGCCGATGCGCTGACCGAGAATGGCTATGACGTGATGCTGTCGCGCGTGATCCCGGACGCGGCCGACTGGCTGGACCGGGTGGTCGACAGCGGCATGGTCGACGGCGTCCTGCTGATCGGCCAGTCGAACCAATATGATGCGATCGAACGGGTCGCCCGGCGCTACCGCCCGCTGGTCGCCTGGGGCGTGACGTTGCCCGATCAGGTTCATGCGGCGATCGGTACGGACAATGCGGCGGGCGGCTATCTGGCGGGGCGGCGGCTGATCGAGCGTGGGTGCCGCCGCATCGCCTTTTTGGGCGATATCGGCGCGCCCGAAATCCGGCAGCGACATGACGGCGTCGCGCGGGCGATGGCCGAAGCGGGATGGCAGGACGGACCGGTGCAACTGCCCACCCATCTCGCATCCGACGACATGGAGCAGGAGATCGCCGCGCATATCGACGCGCTGCTGGAGCAGGGCGGTGGGGCCATGCCGCTCGACGGGATCGTCGCCGCCTCCGATATGATTGCGATGACGGCGGTACGCGTACTGGCCGATCGTGCGATCGCGGTGCCCGACACGCTGGCGGTGATCGGCTATGACGACCTGCCGCTTGCCGCGCAGGCGGTCCCGCGCATCACCACCATCCGCCAGGACATCGCCGCGGGCGCGCAGGCGATGGTCGATGCCCTGTTCGCCAGGATCGGCGGGCGAGAGGCGGGGTCGGTGATTCTCGACCCCGAACTGGTGCTGCGCGAGACGGCTTAGGGTCTGATCCAGCCAAGCTGGACCAGGCTCTAGGCGATCGTCACCCGGTCCCCGTCAAAGGCCAGGCGGAACCAGGGCGCGGCGGTGCCGCCGAAGCGGGCGCGGCGCAGGGCGGGGTCTTCGCTCGCGTCGCGGCCTTCCATGCCCCAATAATCGACGAAGCTGATGACATCGCCTTCGCCCGTCACCCACCAGCAATAGGCCTGGGTCGGCTCGGCGACCGGATTGCCCGCGACCAGTCCGGTGCCGTTGACCGGCCGCCAGGGCCCGGCGAAACGGTCGGCGACCATCGCATAGAGCCCGGTCGGCGCGCCGAGGCCGGGGGCGAAGCGCTTTCCTTGCGTCGACCAGAAGCAATAATAGTGGCCATCGCGCAGGATGATGTGCGGGCGCTCCAGTTCGCTGTTGACGCCCAGCGATTCGATCAGCGGCGGCTGGATCGTCCAGCCGTCGCCTTCGCGCTTGGCGACGCCGACGACACCGTCAATGTCCTGTTTGACCCAGCCCGCCGAGCCGACGAACAGCAGATATTCCGCGCCGTCCGCCGGATCGCGGAAATAACCGGGATCGCGAAAGCCCTTGATGCCGCCATTTTCGGGCTCTGCCTGATTGGCGACGATATAGTGATGGCCGTCCGCCGCGACGCTCTCGACCGGTTCGCTCCAGCCCTCGGTCCGGCCTTCGTCGGGCAGGAAGCGGCCGACCGTCTCGAACAGGCGCTGCTCGAAGGTACGAGGCTGGCCCCGCCGTCCCGAGGCGGTGAAATACATGGTGAGCGTGGTGTCGTCCTCGCCCAGCACCGCAGAGCCCGACCATTCGCGGCTGCCCGGCGTGAAGCCATCGGCAAAGGTCTCGCCATGGTCGCGCCAGCCGTCGGGCCCGAAGCTGGTCAGGCGGATGCGCGCTTCGTCATGGCGCATCTCGGGATCCTCGAAACGCGGCGTGGCGAGGAAGAACCACCAGCTGCGCCCCCCGAAAAAGGCCGTGCGCCCATCGGCATAGGCGATCTGCCACATGTCCCACAGGTCATGGTCGGGCAGGATCGGCACGACGTCGGCGGCGGTGAAGACGGGCAGGCGGGCATCGTCCTGGGCGGCGATCCCGGTCAACGCCTCGGCCGACCAATGGGCGGGGGTGATCGTCATGGAACCTCGAAAAAAACGGAGGGGAGGGGGAAGATCAGACTTGCGGTGCCGCGCCGAGCGGCAGGCCCTGCGCGTTGCGAGTGCGGACCGAATAGACGGAGATGGCCGCCAGCAGCATCAGCACGCCGCACAGCGTCAGGACGTTACGCGGATCGCCGGCCAGCCAGCTTTGGTAGAAGAGCGGCAGGGTCACGCCGAAGATCAGCATCGGGATGACGATCATCATGTTGAAGATGCCCATATAGACACCTGTCCGCTCCGGCGGGATCGAGCCCGCCAGGATGACGTACGGATTGCCCATCATGCTGGCCCAGCCCAGCCCGATGCCGATGGCGGGCAGGAACAGCATCGCCTTGCTGGTCATGTGCGGCATCACCATCATGCCGATGCCGGTGATGACCAGACAGGCGGCGTGGAGCGGCGCCGCGCCGATCCGCTTGGCGAGCGGCACCATGGCGAAGGCCGCGACGAAGGCGACGCCGTTATAGAAGGCCGCGACTTCGCCATTGGTCAGCACCGCAGCGTGGAAGCCCGACGAGGTCGCGTCGGCGGTGCCATAGACCGAACGGCCGATCGCGTAGATGACGTAATTCCAATAGGCCATCATGGCATACCATTGAAACAGGCTCATCAGCGCCAGCTTGCGCATCGGCAGCGGCATGGCGCGGATCGCGTCGCCGATTTCCTTCAACGTGGCGCCGATCCCCTTGGGCGCGGCGGCGATACGGGCGCGATCCTCCGGGGTCAGCGGCAGCTCGGGCACCCGCCGGATCGACCAGATGATGGTGATGAAGGACAGCGCCGCGCCGATCATGAACACCACGCGCGCCGTATAGGGGATATTGTGCCCGTCGACCCAGTCGGGGTTCATTCCCGCCCAGACCAGGATCGAGGGCGTCAGAAAGGCGAGCATCTGCGCCAGGCCGGTAAAGGCGCTCTGCGTCAGAAAGCCGATATTATGCTGCGACCCGTCCAGCCGGTCGGAAACATAGGCGCGGTACGGCTCCATGGTGATGTTGTTGCCAGCGTCCAGGATCCACAGCAGCGATACCGCCATCAGCAAGGACGAACTGAGCGGCATGAAGAACAGCCCCAGCGCGCAGAGCACCGCGCCGATCAGGAAATAGGGCGTGCGGCGTCCCCAGCGGCTGTCCGTCCGGTCGCTCATGGCGCCGATCAGCGGCTGGATCAGCAATCCCGTCATCGGCCCGGCCATTTGCAGCAGCGGAATCTGCGCCTCGGACGCGCCGAGATAGCTGTAGATCGGCGCCATATTCCCCTGTTGCAGCCCGAAACTGAACTGCAGACCCAGGAATCCCAGGTTCATCTCCAGGATGCGGGTCAGCGACAGCCTTGGCTTGAACGGTGCCATGGTTCCGGCGGCGGGGGGGGACGGGGTCATGCGGGTCCTCTCGCACGCGGGGGGATGGGCCATGGTCTATCGCTGGCTTGCCGCGTCGGGCCCATCATGGCGCGGTCGGATGCGGATTGCAACAAACGATTGCAATGGAAATCGACAGATGGTGCAATCAGGATTTCTGAAGAGCTTAAGGCGTCTCCTCGCCCTTGCGGGCCAGCGCGGCGCTTTCGCGCTTCAACGGGCGGGCGACCGGGCAGACTTCCTGCACAAATCCGTTCAGTGTGTTGGTCAGGCTCTCTGGCACCAGACGATAGAAGACGAATTGTCCGCGCTTGTCGCTGGCGACCAGTCCCGCGGCTTCCAGAATGGACAGATGCTGGGAAATCGACGGCTTGGCCATGTCGAAGCGCGAGGCGATGTCGCCCGCGCTCAACTCGGCATGGGCCAGATAGGCCAGGATGCGGCGGCGGGCCGGATTGGCGAGCGCCTCGAACACACGTTGCATATGTCGTCATTTAGGCAATTCGCTAAGCGTTGACAAACGTCGTTCGGCATTTAGGAATATACCTAAATATATAGGGAGCGCTGGATGACTTGCCGTTCGACGATGCGGATGATCGCCTTGCCCGACAGTGACGCATGTGAGGGCCGGGTGCGATGGGCGCCGATACGCTCGCTATGGATGATCGGCATGACCGGATCGGCGCTGGTGCTGGCGCCCCTTACCGTCACGCCCGGCGCGGTGCTGCTCTGGCTGGCGACCTCGGCGGTGACGCTCTGTCTGGGGCATTCGATCGGTATGCACCGCTTGCTCATCCATCGCAGCTTCACGGCACCGCTCTGGTTCGAGCGGGTGCTGGTCTATCTAGGGACGCTTGTCGGCATGGCGGGGCCAATGGCTATGGTCCGGCAACATGACATGCGCGACTGGGCGCAACGGCAGGTGGAGTGCCACGACCTCCACGCCCACCGGGCGCCGTTTTTCCGCGACGCCTGGTGGCAGATGCATTGCCGCCTCGACCTGGCCCATCCGCCCCGCTTCGTGCCCGAGGCGCGGCTGAGGGACGACCGCTTTCTGGCCTGGCTGGAGCGGAGCTGGATGGCCCAGCAAATTCCTTGGGCGCTGCTGTTCCTATGGGCGGGTGGCTTGCCCTGGCTGGTCTGGGGCGTGCCGATGCGGGTGGCGGTGGGCGTGACCGGGCACTGGTTGGTCGGCCATATCACCCACCGGCGCGGACCCCAGGGATGGAGCGTCGACGATGTCGCGGTACAGGGTTACGACCTGCCCGCCGCTGCGCTGATCACCTTTGGCGAGGCGTGGCACGGCAATCACCACGCCTGGCCAGATTCGGCACGGCTGGGCATCGAGCCGGGTCAGCATGATCCGGGTTGGTGGGTGCTGCTGGGCTTGCGCCGCCTTGGGCTGGTCCGCGACCTGAAAGAACCGGCGATGCTGTCTCCGCGCGAAGGCTTGCGCCGGGCGGCGGAGACAGCGACTGCTCACCGTCCGCCGGGCGGCAGGTTCGTCTCCAGATAGCGGGTCATCAGCGAATAGAGGTGGATGCTGGTATTCTCGCCCTCATAGATGCCGTGGCTGCGGTCGGGATAGGCCATCATCGTGAACGGCTTGTTGAAGTGGATCAGCCGGTCGACCAGCTGATCCTGGTTCTGGTAATGGACATTGTCGTCCAGCGTGCCGTGGATCAGCAGCAGATTGCCCTTCAACCGGTCGGCGAAGGTGATCGGCGAGCCGTTCTTATAGCCTTCCGCATTGTCCTGCGGCAGGCCCATATAGCGTTCCTGATAGATGGTGTCGTAGAGCTTCATGTCGGTGGGGCCTGCCACCGCGATGCCGGTCTTGTAGAGGTCCGGATAGCGGAACATCGCATTCTGGGTCATCGCGCCGCCGCCGCTCCAGCCCCAGATGCCGATCCGCGCGGGATCGATATAGGGCCGGGTGGCGAGCATCTTCTGCACGCCCGCCGCATAATCGGCCGAGGCGAGGATGCCGACCTGGCGATAGATGATCTTGCGCCAGTCATGGCCGCGCGGGGTGGCGGTGCCACGCGGGTCGAGGCTGGCGACCAGATAGCCCTTCTGCGCCAGCATCCGATGCCACAGCCCCTGCGACCCCGCCCAGCGATCCGCGACCGTCTGGCCCCAGGGCTCGCCATAGACGAAATAGAGGATCGGATAGCGCTTGGCCGGATCGAAGTGGGGCGGCTTGATCAGCCAGCCGTCGAGCTGCGTGCCGCCGCCGATATCGACGCGGAAGAACTCGGTGGCGGGCAGGCCGGTGTCCGCCACGACCTTGGTCAGCGGCGCATTGGCGGCCAGCGTGCGCAGCGGCTGCTGGCGGGTCATGTCGAGCATGTCCGTCATTGGCGGCGCATCGAAGCGCGACACGGTATGCAGCGCCCAATGCTCGCCCGGCGCGATGTCATAGCTGTGCGTGCCCGGCTGGCCCGCCGGGGTCAGTCGCTCGACCTTGGGCGCGCCCGACAGGGTGGTACGGTACAGGTAACGCTGGGTCGGATTGTCGGGCGAGGCGATGAACCAGGCATAGCCCGCCTTCTCGTCGACGTTCAGCAGCTCGACCACGTCGAACTGGCCCGGCGTGCGTAGCGTCGCGCGGCCGCTCGCCCGGTCGATGGTGTAGAGGTGGCGCCAGCCGTCGCGCTCGGACAGCCAGGTGAAGCTGCGCCCGCCGTTCAGCCATTCGGGCGCGACATTGGCCTCGACCCAGGCGGCGTCCTTTTCGACCATGATCGGTTTGACCGCGCCGGTCGCGGGATCGCCGAGCAGGACATTGTACGTGTTCTGGAGCCGGTTGGACTGCTGGATGAACAGCGCCTCCGATCCGCCCGCCCAGCTGATCTGCGGCACGTAATTCTGGCGCGGATCGCCGGCCAGCTTGAACCAGCGGGTCGCACCGTCGGCCACGTCGATCGCCCCGACCGTCACCGCCGAATTGGTCGTGCCCGCCTTGGGATATTGCAGCGGGATCACCTGCGAATATTGGCCGCCGGTGTTCTTTATCATGTCGAAGGTGCCGACGCCCTTCGTATCGAAGCGCAGAAAGGCGATGCGGCGCGAGTCCGGGCTCCATTCGAACGCGCGGTGGACCGAGAATTCCTCTTCATAGACCCAGTCGGCCAGGCCATTGACGACATAATCGTCGCCGTCCCGGGTCAGCGCGACCGGTGCGCCGCCCGCGATCGGCTCCACATAGATGTTGTTCGCGCGGACATAGGCGATCCGGCTATTGTCGGGCGAGATGGTCGCATAGAGCAAAGTCGAGGGGGCGGCGTCCGGCCCGACCTTGTGCAGGCGGCGATTGGCGACGTCGTAGAGCCAGTAATCGGACAGCGCATGGGTCCGGCGGAAGCGCTTGCCATTGGTCTGGATCAGCAGCCATTTGTCGTCCGGCGACCATTCATAGCTGTCGATGTCGAGCGGCGCGGTCGCGCCCGGCGGGATCAGGTCGGCGGCGGCGATCACCACCTCGCGGCGGCCATCGGCGATGCGATAGCGGACGATGTCCTGCCCGCCCTTGGGTGCGGCTTCGAGCGCGAGATAGCTTTCGCCGTCCTTGCTCCAGCGGCTTTCGCGGACCGATTCCGTGCGCACCGCGCCGGGCCCGAAAATCCCCTCGACCGACAATGGCGCGGGCGTCGTCACCTGCGCGGCGAGCGGTACCGCCAGCGCGATCGAGGACAGGGAAACCAAAAATCCGGACATCCGCCAGCACGACCGCATCGACCCATTCACTCCACTGTGTATGTCGCGGAGCCTAACGGCTGCCTGGATAATCGTATACTGAAATAAGCGTGAAGCGGCGCACCATTCCGTTTAGAGGGAAATGGTTCGCGATCGGGAAGGGATGGACTGGCTTCATGACGGCGGGGATCGACCATGTCGCGATCATCGGCGGCGGCTTTGCGGGGACGCTGCTGGCCATCAATCTGGTCCGCCATGGCGGGCCGCGTGCAACCCTGATCGAGCGGCGCGCCAACCAGCTGGCGCGCGGCGTCGCCTATAGCGCGGCCCATGCCGAGCATCTGTTGAACGTACGGGCGGGCAATATGAGTGCGCTGCGCGACGATCCGGATCATTTCGTCCGCTGGCTGGTCGCGCGTGGGGCGGGGGACGCCAGGACCTTCGTGCCGCGCCGTGTGTATGGCGACTATCTGCGCGACCTGCTCATGGAAACGATCGCGGCGGACCCCGCCCGGTTGACGCTGGCCAGCGGCGAGGTCGTTGGGCTGGAGCGGGACGGCGTCGGTTATCGCCTGGCCATGGCGGAGGGGCAGGCTGTCGCGGCCGATGCGGTCGTGCTGGCGCTGGGCAATCTGCCGCCGCACACGCCGCCCGGAATCGACCCGGCCGCGCTGGCGGAGGGATGCTATCGCGAAGACCCCTGGGCGGGCGATATTGCCGAGGGGCTTGGCGATGATGACCGGGTCTTGCTGGTCGGCAGCGGACTGACCGCGATCGACGCAGCCCTGCTGCTGGACGCCAGCGGTTTTGGCGGGCGGACGATCGCCATCTCGCGCCGGGGGCTCGCGCCGCGCCGCCATGCCGATGCGCCGCCCTTAACCCCCTTGCGCGAACGGCCTGCCGCCAGCCTGTCGGCGCTGGTCCGGCATGTGCGCTGCGCCGCCACCGAGCAGGGCTGGCGCGGCGCGGTCGACGCGTTGCGGCCCGTGACCCAGATGATGTGGGGGGCGGCGGACGGTGCGACGCGCGCGCGGTTCCTGCGGCATTTGCGCCCCTATTGGGATGTCCATCGCCACCGGCTCGCCCCCTCGGTCGCGGACCGGGTGGAGGCGCTGGTCGAGGCGGGCCGCCTGTCGATCGCGGGCGGCAAGCTGGTCAGGGTCGAGCCGGACGGGCAGGGCGCCATGGTCCACTGGCGACCGCGCGGGCAGGCGGCGGTGGAGACGCTGCACGTCGCGCGGATCGTCAACTGCACCGGGCCGCAGGGCGACCTGCTGCGCTCGCGCGAGCCGCTGATCCGACAGCTGCTGGCCGAGAGCATGATCCGGCCTGACGCCCTGCGTATCGGGCTGGAGGTGGATGCCCAGAGCCATGTCGTCGCGGCCGATGGCGGCGTGGACGACCGGCTCTACTGCATCGGCCCGATGACGCGCGGCGGACTGTGGGAGGTCGTGGCGGTGCCCGACCTGCGGCAGCAGAATTGGGAATTGGCGCGGCGGCTGGCCCATGCGCAATGGGTCGGTGGCGAAGGGCTTTAACAAATTCCTCCCCTGGAAGGGGAGGGGGACCATGCGCAGCATGGTGGAGGGGTGTCCCGCTCTCGATAGGGCGACACCCCTCCGCCTGGCCTTCGGCCTGCCACCTCCCCTTACAGGGGAGGAATTACGGTGTCGCCCCGATCTTCTTCAGCCAGTCCCCATGGCTCGGCATCGACTCCGCCATCTGTCCGATCGCGCCAGCCAGCTTGCCAACGAACGCCCGGCTCTGTGCGGGGTCGCCATAGGCGAGCAGCGGGTCCAGCCCCTCGGGCAGGTTGAACTGGCCGAGATGCACCGCCGCCCAGCTGGCCGGGCCGAACAGGTCCATGTCGCGCGCGACCAGCCGTCCGGCGGTGCGGAAATGCGCGATCTTCATCGCCAGCGTGTCGGGGATCGCCATCGCCGCGCATTCGCGCCAGAGCGGCGCGTCCGTCCGCTCGGTCAGCTTGTAATGCAAGATCAGGAAGTCGCGGATCCGCTCATATTCGGTGATCGCGACGCGGTTATACTCCCGGATCCCCTCTGGCTCGAACGTTCGCGTCGGGAAATAGGCGAGCAGCTTGGCGATGCCCGCCTGGATCAGGTGGATGCTGGTCGACTCCAGCGGCTCCATGAACCCGCTCGACAGGCCGATGGCGACGACGTTGCGGTTCCATAGCAGCTTGCGCCGCCCCGTCGTGAAGCGCAGGAAACGCGGATCGCCCAGCGCCTCTCCGTCGAGGTTCGCCATGAGAGTCGCGGCGGCCGCGTCGTCGGAGATATGGCGGCTGCAATAGACATAGCCATTGCCGGTGCGGTGCTGGAGCGGGATGCGCCATTGCCAACCGGCTTCCCGCGCGGTTGACCGGGTATAGGGCGTCAGGCCGTCACCGCCGGTCACGCACGGCGCCGCAACTGCGCGGTCGCAGGGCAGCCAGTGCGTCCAATCCTCATAGCCGGTGCCCAGCGCCTCCTCGATCAGCAATCCGCGAAAGCCCGAACAGTCGACGAACAGATCGGCCTCCAGCACCCGTCCGCCCTCCAGCGTGACCGAGGCGACATGACCGCGCGACGGCTCCAGCGTATGGCCCGCGATCTTGCCCTCGACCCGCACCACGCCCCGCGCCTCGGCATAGCGACGGAGGAACCCGGCATAGAGCCCGGCATCGAAATGATAGGCATAGTCGAAGGTCGAGGCGACGCTGCGCGGATCGGCCATCGGTGCCGCGAACCGCCCGCGCTGGCCCGCGCCCCAGGCCATGGAGAGGTCGTCGAGCGCCACGCCGCTCTCCGGCCCGCCGGCCGCCAGCCAATGCTGATGCACCGCGACCAGATCGAAGGATTTGCCGTGCGTGCCGAAGGGGTGGAAATACCGATGCCCCTCGCGACCCCAACCGACGAATTCGATGCCCAGCTTGAAGCTGCCCTTCGTCTTGCGCAGGAATTCGGCCTCGTCGATGCCGAGCGTCTGGTTGAACAGCCGGATCGGGGGAATGGTCGCTTCGCCGACGCCGACCGTGCCGATGGCGTCCGACTCCACCAGCGTGATCGACAGGCCTCTGGGCATCGCATGGGCGAGCGCGGCGGCCGTCATCCATCCGGCGGTGCCGCCGCCGACGATCGCGACCGAGCGAATGGCATCGGGGGCAGGGGGCATCATCGGCATCTCTCTCCTTGGGCGTTTCCGGCCGCACGCACCTTATCGTGCTCGCCAGCCGGGCGCCGCTGTGCTTTCTCGATCACAGATAGCTAAATTTCTTTGCAAAGGTTTGCAATGGACCATTGCAAACGATTGCTCATAGGAATAGCGAGGCTGCACGAAATCCCGGACATCGGGACGAATCAGGAGAGGGTGTATGACGACGAGCGTTCTGCGGTCCTGTGGATCCATGGCAGCTTTGGCGATGGCGCTGGTGAGCGCCCCGGCTTTCGCACAGACCGCCGCGGCACCGGCCGCCGCGCCGCAAGCGGGTGCGATCCCCGATGCCGGTGCATCCAGCGAGGATATCGTCGTCACCGCGACCAGCGGCGAGCGTTCGCGTTTCCGCAGCTCGATCTCGGTGTCCCAGGTCAGCCAGGAGGCGATCCAGAATTTCACGCCGCGTTCGACCGCGGAAATCCTGCGCAACATCCCCGGCCTTCAGCCCAGCGATACCGCGGGCCCGGGCGGTAACGCCAATATCGGCGTGCGCGGCATTCCGGTGTCGACCGGCGGTTCCGAATATGTCTCGCTGCAGGAAGACGGCCTGCCCGACGTGCTGTTCGGCGACATCAACTTCGGCAACAACGACTATTGGATCCGCTTCGACCAGAATATCCGCACCGTGGAAGCGGTTCGCGGCGGTTCGGCCTCGACCTTCGCCAGCCAGGCGCCGGGTGCGGTCATCAACTTCATCAGCAAGACCGGTGACGTGAAGGGCGGCCAGATCGCCTATTCCAACGGCCTGGGCTTCCGCGAGCATCGCCTCGACTTCGACTATGGCGGTCCGATCGACGACACGACGCGCTTCCATGTCGGCGGCTATGTCCGCAACGGCGGCGGCTACACCAACGAGAATTTCAACATCCTGCGCGGGTATCAGATCAAGGCGAACATCACCAAGGATCTGCCCGACAATCGCGGTTTCGTGCGGCTGTATTTCAAGCGGCTGGACGAGCAGGCGCCGACCAACACCACCACGCCGACGCTGGCGACGCTGGACGGCAACCGCGTGACCGGCTTCACCCCGCTGCCCAATTTCGACGGGCGTTCGGGGTCGGCCTATACGATCTACAACCGCAACTTCCAGTATCTGGACTATGACAATGGCGGCGTGAAGTCGGCCGAGGTGCAGGGCATCCACCCGCGCGTCACGGGCATCAGCGGCCAGGTCCATTACGACTTCAACGACAATATCTCGCTCGACGACACGATGCGCTATCAGTGGATCAGCGGGAATTTCACGACCCAGTTCATCAACGTCCAGACCCGGCAGAATACCGTGGCGGGTGTTTCGTGCGCCGCGAATTCGCCCAGTGCCAATGGTCTGATTGGTTCGTGCGTCAACGGCCAGACGGTCGGCTCGATCCGCTATGCAGCGGGGCCGAACGCCGGCCAGCTGTTCACCGGGCCGTACATCAACAACAATCCGAACATCAACGTGTTCATGAAGAACATGGACAATTTCGCCAACAACCTGACCCTGAACGGCAAGTTCCAGGTCGGGCCGGGCAAGGCGCGGGTCACCGCGGGCCTGTTCGTCATGCGCCAGAACATCGTCCAGGACTGGCACGTCAACCGTCAGTATAGCGAGCTGAACGGCGAGAATGCTGCGCCGCTCGACCTGTTCTCGACCACCGGCACGCAGCTGACTGCCGCGGGCCAGGCCGGGTTCAACGACAATTGGGGCAGCTGCTGCGCCCGCCGCGTCGACCTGACCTATACCGACGTCGCGCCCTTCCTGCAGGCGGGCTATGAAGTCGGCGGCCTGAACCTCGATGCGTCGATCCGCTATGACAGCGTGCACGGCGAAGGCACCGCGCAGGGCGGCGTAGCCGGTCCGAACACCCGCGTGTCGGATGCGCTGGGCTCCGCGCTGATCCCGTCGCTGGTGCTCAGCCCGAGCGTCGAGAAGGTCAACTATACCGATGGCTATGTCAGCTGGTCGGTCGGCGCGCTTTATGCCTTCGACAGCAACACCAGCGTGTTCGTCCGCGCCAGCCGTGGCGGTCGCTTCAACGCCGATCGCCGTGTCCTGTCGGGCAACTTCAACGCCGACGGTTCGCTGAACAGCCAGGGTCAGGCGACCTCGGTCAATTACCTGAACCAGCAGGAAGTCGGCCTGAAGCAGCGCGGCGGCCTGGGTGGTGCGTCCTACTCGGTCGAAATCACCGGCTTCCACTCGACGCTGACCGAGAACAATTACGACTTCACCCGCATCAACAACCCGGCGCCGAACAACAACCCGAACATTTCCAACGGCTATCGCTCCTGGGGTGTCGAGTTCAGCAGCCGCGTGACCTATGGCAACTTCCACCTGTCGGTCGATGCCACCTATGCCGCGTCGAAGATCACGAGCAGCGCGACCTCGGCACTGGTCGGCAACAAGCCCGGCGGTCTGCCCGACTTCCTGTTTGTCGTGTCGCCCTCCTATGATGCCGGCCCGGTCGCCTTCGGCGTCAGCATGAACGGCCAGACCAGCACCAAGTCGGACGACTTCAACCTCTACACGATCAAGGGATCGACCTTCTTCAACGGCTTCGTGACCGTGCGGCCGATGGACAAGCTGGAGATCGGCCTGAACGCCAACAACCTCTTCAACAAGCTGGGTTTCCGTGGCGGCGGCGGGCTGTTCCCGGTCCTGTCCTCGACCCAGGCGGTGTTCAACAATACCGCGCTCTACGGGCGCACGGTGACGGCCTCGATCCGTTACCGCTTCTAAGCCTTTGTCCCCCGGGGCGGATGTCACTTGGCATCCGCCCCATTTTTCGTTCAGGGGGCCATGATGGCCGACGCGTCCCCACCTGCCCGCACCCTGAAGGATATCGCCCGGCTCGCGGGCGTATCGCCCGGCACCGTCAGCCGTGCGCTGGCCGGCAAGAGCGTCGTCAATGCCGAGACGCGCCAACGGATCGAGGCGCTGGCCGCCGAGCATAATTTCCAGATCAACCAGATGGCGCGCCGCCTGCGCGCACAGCGGACGGGCGTGATCGGCATCGCCATCCCGCTGGGCCATGAACGGCGCCAGCGGCTGTCCGACCCCTTTTTCATGACGCTGCTCGGCCATCTTGCCGACGAACTGGCGGCGCGCGACCATGACGTGATGCTGTCGCGCATCATTCCCGACGATGACGACTGGCTGTCCCGGATCACCCGGTCGGGCATGGTCGACGGCGTCGTCCTGATCGGCCAGTCGGACCAGCTGCCGGTGATCGAGGCGGTGGCCGAAACCTATCTGCCGCTGGTCGTCTGGGGCAGCACCATGCCGGGCCAGCGCCACTGCGCGGTCGGCGTTGATAACCGGCTGGGCGGACGGTTGGCGGGCGAGCATCTGATCGCGGGCGGGCGACGCCGTATCGCCTTCATGGGGGAGATCCGTACCCTGGAACTGACACAACGCCATGCGGGACTGTGCGATACCATGTCGGAGGCGGGCCTGCCGCCGCCCCATCAACTCGACGTCGCGCTGGCGCCCGAACTGATGCCCGATCAGATTCAGGCCAATCTGGCGCGGCTCCGCGACGACGGCGTGACGATCGACGGGATCGTCGCGGCGTCGGACATGATTGCGCTGGCGACGATGACGGCGTTGATCGCGGGCGGCCGGTCGGTGCCCGGCGATGTCGCGGTGACGGGGTTCGACGATTTGCCGCTCGCCGAGCGGGCCATTCCCCGGCTGACCACCATCCGGCAGGATCTGGAAGCAGGGGCAGCGGCGATGATCGCAGCGCTGTTCGCGCGGCTGGACGGGCGCGCGGCGCCAGGACTGGAAATGCCCCCGCGCCTGATCGTGCGCGATTCCGCCTGACCCCGAAAAACGGTGCGGCCTCGGGTAAGCGTTGGCCGCACCATCAGGTTTAGGGGGGCGGTATCGAGCGTCAGGCCAGCGTCAGGCCGACGTTCACATTGCCACGCGTGGCGTTCGAATAGGGGCAGATCTGGTGCGCGGCTTCGACCAGCTTCTCGGCCTCGGCTCGATCGATACCCGGCAGATCGACGGTCAGGTCGGCGGTGATGCCGAAACCACCCGCCGCGCGCGGACCGATGCCGATCCTGGCCGAAACCGCGACATCGTCGGGGATCTTCACCTTCAACTGCTGGCCCGCGACCTTCAGCGCGCCGATGAAGCAGGCCGAGTAACCGGCCGCGAACAGCTGTTCGGGATTGGTGCCATCGCCGCCCGCACCGCCCAGTTCGCGCGGCGTGGAAAGCTTGACGTCGAGCGCGCCGTCCGCAGTGCTGGCATGGCCGTCACGGCCGCCGGTGGCGCGTGCCTGGGTCTCGTACTTCACGTCGATCGTCACACTGTTTCTCCGATAATGTTTATCGCGATACATATATGTGTCGTGCGATCGCCCTTGTCCAGCGCTTCTTTTATCGCGATATGAATTTCATTCTAACGGGAGATGGCGGATGACGGCCCCCTGGCCGCTCGACGAACAGCTGTGCTTTGCCCTGTATTCGGCGAACATGGCGATGCAGCGCACCTACAAGCCCATGCTCGACCGGCTGGGCCTGACCTATCCGCAATATCTGGCGCTCTTGGTCCTGTGGGAGGAGGACGGGCGGACGATCGGTGCGATCGCCCAGCGGCTGGGGCTGGAGTCGAGCACGGTGACGCCGCTCGTCAAGCGGCTGGAGGCCGGCGGAATGCTGGCACGCGAGCGCGATCCCCATGACGAGCGCCAGGTCCGTGTGCGGCTGACCCCGGCGGGACAGGCGCTGCGCGACCAGTGCGGATGCCTGGGCGAAGAGGTGCTTGCGCGAACGGGCATGAGCCTCGATCGCCTAGGCGGTCTGCGCGACGACGTACAGCTGCTCCGCCAGCTGCTGGAGCGGGGCGAGGGGGCGTGATCCTGCTCGACCGTCCCCGACACGCGAAGCTTTGCTGGCGGGAAAGGCTTACCGCTTCTCCGCCATCGTAAACACCACGCCCGGGGCATCGCGTAGCGCCAGATAGAGCGCCCCGTCCTTGGGCTCCGGCACCGTCAGGCGCGCGGCCGTAAAGCCCGCCGGAACGCTGACCGCGCCCGCCATGTCGGGCGTGGCGGCGACGCGGTCGATCAGGAACAGGTCGCGGCCCTCGATCCAGCATCCGGCGGCTTCGCACCCGCCACCGTCGATGCGCGGCAGGCGGACCAGCGTGGCGAGCGGCGTCCAGTCGCCCTTGATGCCGCCGCGAACGACGCGGTAGCGTAGCGCGCCCGCCGCCGCCGGGCCCAGCCGGGCTGAGTCGAGCGTGGCGACCGCGACATCCGGCGAAGACAGCCGCACGTCGCGCCCGCCCTCCAGCGTGACCGAGGCACTGTCATCGGCGGTCGCGATCTCGATCGCATCGGCTGGCGAGAGCTTCGTTCCTGCATTGGCCCGGACCGAGAAGGTCAGCCGGGCACTGTCGGGCAACACCGTCTCGTCGCGGGTCGCAAGCGCGACGGCGGACGCGCCGTCCTTGGGCGACAGGCTTCGCGCGATCAGCGTCGCGGCGGGGCGCGGCGGGGCGGCGGTGATCGGCACCGACAGGCTGCGTCCATCGGTCAGCCGGATTTTGGCGCTCGTCCCATCCGGCACGCGATTGTCGGCGGCGGTCGCGACCAGCCGGTCGGTGTCGCCATCGCGGGTCAGTTCGCCCGGAGAGAGGCGTATGTCGCCGATCTCGACCCCGGCGATTTCGTCCAGCCGCTGGCCGGTCAGGGTGACGAAGCGGTCGCCCTTGGCCAGCGTCACCGTGTCGATCCGGCTGGCAGGGGAATAGGCGCGCAGCGTCAGGGAGCGGGGCACGGTGTCGCCGACCTGCTGGATGTCCAATATGATCTCGCCCGACCGCGCGCCTTTGAGCGGCAGGGTGGCGGTAATGCCGTCCGCGCCGCGCATCGTGAACGGCACCTGCTGTGGCGCGGCGCTGCCCATCCGCATTGTCACGGCGG
Organism: uncultured Sphingomonas sp.; assembly: GCF_913062585.1. Classification (GTDB taxonomy): domain Bacteria; phylum Pseudomonadota; class Alphaproteobacteria; order Sphingomonadales; family Sphingomonadaceae; genus Sphingomonas. The sequence continues at coordinate 17,168 of NZ_CAJXWX010000016.1, forward strand.
TGACGCAGGCCGCCGCCGGACCGTTCAGCGCGACGTTGTTGTCGCGTCCGACCACCAGGCTCTGCCCGGCATCGATCGCGCGCCAGTCGCCTTTCCCGGGGAATTGCAGCGTGAAGCTCGGCCCCTCGAACCCGTCGAAACCCCATTGTCCGTGCAGCTTGGCCGGCACATTGCCCGACAGCGTGCCCGCCGGCAGCGGCTGGTCCAGGACATAGCCGCCCCGATCGGCGCGGGCGCGGACGGGCAGGTCGATGGTCTTGCCGTCAGGACCGGTGATCGACACCGTCATGTCGCGCGCAAAACCGGTCGAATAGATCAGCGGCGCACCCTCCACCGGCAGGACCAAGCCGGGCTTGGCCCCGCACAGGGGGGCATCGCCAGTCACGCGCAGGCGCGGCGGACTGGGGGCGTCGATAGCGGGCATCGCGGCGACCAGCACCGATTTGGGCTTGGCAAAGGACGGCGCGGCATTGAGCAGCAGTGACATCCGCTCGCCATCGCGGGTGGCCAGCGTCGGCAGATAGCCGAATTGCGGATTGCCGAACGCACCGAACACGCGCGCGATATCGCGGATGACGCCGATATAGGGGCTGTAATAGCCCAGTCCCGCCTCGCGCGTATAGCTGACCTGCAAGGCCAGGTCGGTCGGCGCGCCGACCAGCGTGTCGGTCATCGAACTGCTGTGAATGTCGGCCAGCACCAAGGCATCGCGATTTTCGAGCAGGCAGGCCGCCTGCAACTCGATGACGCGCGCCAGGCAGTCAGGGTTCAGCTTGATCGCCAGGCTGTTCGACAAGGCGGGGGCCAGGGTGCGCAGGAACTCCGGATGACTGTTTTCCTGCGCGCGGATCGCCGCGACGAAGGCATTGAGCCGCGACCGGTCGAGCGATGCCTGGTTCAGGTCCTGCACCGCGCGAACGAATTCGCCGGGCCGGTCGCGCACCGCATCGACGATGGTGCCCGACGCGCCGCCCGTCTCGGGCACCAGGAACAGCGCCATCTGCCGCGCGCCCTTGGGCACAGTCAGGGTCAGGCGGCGATCCTTGTCCTTGGGCTTCCAGGTCTCGGCCGACTGGACCCAGTCCTTGGGCGGCGGATTGGTCGCGCCGCTGAGAAACGCCGAGAACAGGATGTAGCGCGTGCGCTGGTCCTTGGGCAGGTCTGCTTCGATCGTCAGCGTGTCGCCGGTGGCGAGATTGGGAACCGCGCCGATGGGCAGCGTCCGGTCGCCGCGCGTGACCGAGATGCGCAAAGCTGGCCCCGGCAGGTCGAAGGGGGCCGGATCGGCGGCACAGAGCGGGCTTTCGACCAGCGCGGCGGCGGCCAGTGCAAGCGCCATCAGCGGGCGGGGGAGGCGGTGGCGGGGGAGCATAGGGGACTTAATGCCCAGTCCGCCCGGAGGATCAACCCACGCGCGGCAAATGACATACAAGCGTCATTTTCAATCCTCCCCAAGCTTGCTTGGGGAGGGGGACCGCCGCGAAGCGGTGGTGGAGGGGCGAGCCCGCCAACGGTTCCGCCTTTGGCGGCCCCTCCACCAGCCTGCGGCTGGTCCGCCTCCCCATCGAAGACGGGGAGGATTTGGGAGGGTCAGGCCAGCTTGTCGGCCGTGCGCAGGTCGAAATCGTTGGCGTCATGCCGCTCGGGGAGTTGTTCGGACGGCTCGCCGAAGGTTCGGTTCACCATCCGCCCCCGCTTCACCGCCGGACGCTCGTCCAACTCCCGGGCCCAGCGCAGGACATGGGTATACTCCTGCACCTGCAGGAACTCGGCCGCGTTATAGAGCCTGCCCAGCACCAGCTGACCGTACCAGGACCAGATTGCCATGTCGGCGATGCTATATTCGTCGCCCGCCACATAGGCGTTGTGCTCCAGCTGGCGGTTGAGCACGTCGAGCTGGCGCTTGGCCTCCATGGCATAGCGGTCGATCGCATATTCGATCTTTACCGGCGCATAGGCATAGAAATGGCCGAAGCCGCCGCCCAGGAAGGGCGCGCTGCCCATCTGCCAGAACAGCCAGGACAGGACGCGCGCCTTGGCGGCGGGATCGGTCGGCAGGAAGGCGCCGAAGCTCTCGGCCAGATGGGTCATGATCGCGCCGGACTCGAAGATGGCCAGCGGCTCGGCCTTGCGCCGGTCGACCAGGGCGGGGATCTTCGAGTTGGGGTTGATCGCGACGAAGCCGCTGCCGAACTGATCGCCCTCGGAAATGCGGATCAGCCAGGCGTCATATTCGGCGTCCTTGTGCCCGGCGGCGAGCAGCTCCTCGAGCAGGATCGTGACCTTCACGCCATTGGGCGTGCCCATCGAATAGAGCTGGAGCGGATGCTGGCCGACGGGCAGGTCCTTGTCATGGGTCGGGCCGGCGACCGGACGGTTGATGGAGGCGAACTGGCCGCCATTCTGCTTGTCCCAGGTCCAGATGGCGGGTGGGGTGTAGGCGTCGTCGCTCATAGGCTTATCGCTCCATCAGGGTTCGGCGCGGCAGATGGGGCGGGGTATTCCCTAAAACAACCTCGCCCGTGTCTTTATTTCGAAGGCGGAACGGGCAGGTCGCGGCGGACATACAGGATCTCGTGACGCTCCTCGCGCGGGATCGACAGGACGGGGCGATAGTCGCGGGCAAGCGCGCGGCGCATCTGTGCCTGCGTCGCTTCGTTCCAGGGCGAGAAGGGCTCGTCCAGCGTCACGATGGCGGGCGGCCGACGGGCCAGGATGCGGGCGACCTCGCTAGCCTCGTCGATGCCAATCGCGCCCCGTTCCGCCTCATAGGCGAGCGATGAGGGGAAGGCATAGGCGGTCGGCACGCACCCGCCCGACAGGTGGTAGAGGCTGGAATCCCCGGCAAAGACATAGGGGCATTCGCGCCCGTCCACCGCCGCCATCACGCGCGCCATACGACGGATGCCGTCCCCCTCGCTCGGATCGTTGGTAAGCGCATGGAAGACGAACAGCCCGGCCCCGATCGCGAACACCGCCGCGATCGCCCGGCGGCGCATCGCGAAGGCGGGCGCCGCGGCGATACAGAGTGGCGCGACCAGCGGCAGGGCATAATGGTCGAAAAACGCGCCGATCATCGCAAAGGCGACGAAGGCGAAGGCCAGCCAGATACGGGTCAGCGTCAGCCCCTCGCGCCGCGGCCCCCTGACCCAGGCGAAGACCGCACAGGCGATCAGCGGCAGCAACTGACCGCCGATGCCCGCCAGCCGCCCGACGATCTTGGCGGCCGGATAGCCGCGCCGGAGCGTGATCGAGGTGAAGTTGGCGAACCAGAAGGCGTCGAAGGTGGTGGTGTCGCTCGCCCAGAAGTGCAGCACGACGAGCGCGGTCGGCAAAACGCCCAGCGCCATCCAGGCCAGCGCGGCGACCGCTATGACGAGCAGGTTGGCCCGCGCGCGCCGGAGATACCAGAGATGCGCCAGGCCGAAAAACGCACCCTCGACCAGCGGCGTATATTTGATCTGGATCGCGATACCCGCCAGCAGGCACGCGACCGCGCCGCTGGCGACGATCAAGCCGACCGCCCGCCGCTCGGCCAGGCGGGGCAGTTCCAGCGTCAGCACCGCCGCCGCCGTCATCGCCAGATTGTAGAAGACCGGCGACTGTCCGCTGCCGCCGCTGAGCAGCGGCAGCCACAGGATATAGGCCGCCCCCGCCGCCAGTCCGGCGGGTGGTGCCAGGGCCATGCGCCGTGCCGCCAGCCAGATCAGCCAGCCCGTCGCCGCCGCACATGCCGTGCCGACCAGCTGATAGGCCAGGAAGCCGTCGCCCGGCAGCAGCCGGAACCCAGCGAACAACAGGAACAGCCCCGGCGGCTTGCGGTCCCACAGGTCGATATAGAGCCGCGCGCCATGCAGGATGCGGTCGCCGACCAGCAGATAATATTGCTCGTCCACATGCGCGACCGGATTGCCGAAATCCCGCATCCGCGTCAGCACGGCGAACAGCAGCAGGGCCAGCGCCGCGCCCCATGTTTCGTCGAGATTCGCGATGTAGCGCGGTGTCGTGCGGCTTTGGGTGATTTCCGTCATCGCGGCACGTTCCGAGCAATCCAGTGGTCCGGTCACGCCCATGTCACCCCAGGCGGTCGTTTCGCAAAGAAAATCGGCGTTGTTCCCGGCACGTAAAAAATAATTCGTTCACGATGTCCGGTTGGGCCGAGCGCGCGGCGTCCTAGCCATGAAACACCCCGATCGGCGCGCTCGCGCCCCGGGCCGGGGGGCTTCGGCAACAGGGGTGTTGTGGGTTTAGTCGGCGGGGTGGGATTAATGCTGCTCGATGCGGAAGGCGCAGCCTGGCGGAATGCCAAGGCCTATGCCGATGCGGGACGATCGGATCAGGTGGGTGCCTATGTCGCACCGTGCTGGACCGTGATCGTGCCCTTCTTCAACGAAGAGGCACATCTGGCCGCAACGTTGGAGAGCCTGGCGGCACAGACCGTCCGGTTCCGGCTGGTCCTGGTCGACAATGGTTCGCTGGACGCCAGCCTGCGCGTCGCGACCGAGACGTGCGAGCGGCTAGGCCTCGACCACATCCTGCTGCATCAGGGTTTGCCGGGCAAGATCAACGCGTTGCACCTCGGTCTGGACCATGTCCATACCCGTTTCGTTGCGACCTGCGATGCCGACACCCATTATCCGGCGACCTATCTGGCGCAGGCCCAGGCGCTGCTGGAAAAGCCGGGCTGCGTCGTGGCGGGTGCCTATTTCATCGCGCCGGGGGATGGCGAGGCGGAGCGCCGTCGCGAGTCCACCGCGATCCGCCTGGCCGCGCGCGTCCTGCCGCGCCAGTGCCATGCGGGCGGCGCCGGCCAGGCCTTCCAGACCGAGGCGCTGAAGGCGGCGGGTGGGTTCGACCCGCGCCGCTGGAACTATGTGCTGGAGGATCACGAGGTGATCCACCGCGTGATGCGCCACGGCACGATGGGCTATGCCGACGGCTTCTGGTGCGTCCCCTCCGACCGCGAGCGGGACAGGGACTCGATCCGCTGGACGCTGACCGAGCGGCTGGTCTACAGCATTGCGGCGCCGTTCGCGGGGGACTGGTTCTTCTACGATTTCCTGGCGCGGCGGCTGAAGGCGCGGCGTCTGACCACCGAGCGGATGCGCGAAAAGGCCTATCAGCATCTGGCGGGGGTCGTGGGTGAACCGGCTTATTCTTTGCGCTGACGATTTCGCCTTTTCCACCGACGATAGTCGCGTCATCGCCGAGCTGCTTGGCGCGGGAAAATTGAACGCCACCAGCTGCATGACCCTTCGTCCCAATTGGGCGGAGGACAGCGCGATGCTGCGCGACGTGCCCGACACCGCGCAGATCGGCCTGCACCTGACCCTGACCGAGGAAGCGCCGGTCCACCCCAATGGCTTTACGCAAGATGGGGTGATGCCGGGGATCGACCCGCTGACCCGAATGGCGTCGCGCGGCCAGCTCGACGCGAACGAGATCCGTCGCGAGGTCGAGGCGCAGTTCGACCGGTTCGAGGACGCGATGGGACGTCCTCCGGCGTTTGTCGACGGGCACCAGCATTCGCACGCACTGCCCGGCATCCGGCCGATCGTGCTGGAGATCACCCGGCTTCGCGCCCCCCAGGCCTGGCTTCGCACCTGCGAGGACCGTCTGGGCGCGCTGCTCGGCCGCCCCTGGCGCGGCAAGGCGATCGGCAGTGCCTATCATTCGCGCGGCTTTGCCCGTGCGGCCGAGGCGGCGGGGCTGCGCTGCAACCGCGGATTTGCGGGCCATTACGGCTTTGACGGCCGTTTCGCCCAGGCCTTGCCGCGTTTTCTGGATCATGCCGGTCTCCATCATCTGGTGATGTGTCATCCCGGCGCGGGGACGCGCGCGGGCGATGCCATCGCGGCGGCGCGACGGGACGAGGCCGATGTCTTGCGCGCCGTTTCGGTGTCTGACATGGCGGCGCAATGCGGGTTGGCCTTCGCCGCCTGATACGGGGACGGCCGATTGGGTAGTCAGGGTCTGGAGGGCCGGTTCATGGAGGCGCGGCCGCTGCTGCGCCGCCTGCTGGCCGCCCGGCTGGGCTCGGCGGACGATGCCGAGGACGCGCTCCAGGATCTGTGGATGCGCGTCGCCGACCTGGACGCGACCCAGATCGAGCAGCCCATTCCCTTTCTCTGCCGGATGGCGACGAACCTGGCGACCGACCGCCGCATCGCCGCTGCCCGGCGCGGTGCGCGCGACGGCGCCTGGGAAGAGGTACAGCCGCAATCGGGCGAATATGCCGATCCCGAACGCATCGCGCTGGGGCGGAGCGAATTGGCGGAGGCACAGGCGCTGATCGCCCGGATGCCCGATCGGATGCGCGAGGCGTTTACGCTGTTCCGCTTCGAGGAGCAGCCGCAGCGCGTCATCGCCGAGCGGATGGGCATCACGGTCAGCGCGGTCGAGAAGCTGCTGCGACGCGCCTATCAATTTTTGCAGGAAAATCGTGACGCACAGGGTGCGGATCGGATCGGTCGGCGTCGTCCTGACAGTGAAGGGATCGGAAACGCGTGACGCTGGAGGAACAGGCGATCGATTGGCACATCCGGCAGCGCGACATGAGCGCGGCCGAATGGGAAGCCTTTGCGACGTGGCTGGAGGAAAGCCCGGCCCATGCGTGCGCCTATGACAGGGTCGCCATGGCCGATGCCCAGCTGGTCGCGCCGCCCGCCGATGCCGCTCCTGTCGACACGATTCCGGCGGTGCCGGTGGCGGCGAACGACAATGCAGGCTGGGGGCGCTGGTGGTTGATGGGCGGCGTCGCGGCGGCCGTGGCGCTGGTCGCGGGGCCGGTCGTGTTGCGCTCGCGTCCCGATATCCGGATCGAGCAGACGGCGCCCGGCGAAACCCGGCAGATCGCGCTCAACGACGGAACGCGGATCGAGCTGGCGGGGGGCTCGCGGCTGCGCTTCGATCGGAACGACACCCGCACCGCGACGCTGGAGTCCGGCCAGGCGCTGTTCCATGTCCGCCACGATCCCTCCGCCCCCTTCGAACTGCGCTCGGGGGACGTCACCATCCGTGACATGGGCACCGTGTTCGACGTGCGGCGGCAGGACGGGCGTCTGGACGTGTCGGTGGCCGAGGGTTCGGTCGCGCTTGCACCCATGGGGCAGCGGGTCGCGCTGGCGGCCGGGCAGGGGGTCCGGCTGGACGAGACGAGCCGCATGATGCGCCGGGTGGCGGTCGATCCGGCGACGGTCGGCAGCTGGCGCGGCGGTATCTTGGATCTGGACGGAGAGACCGTCGGGGCGATTGCCGAGCGATTGCATTCCGCTTATGGCTTCCCCATCGCGGTGGAGGGACCACTGGTCGATCGCAGCGTCACGGGCCTGGTTCGGATGACGGGTGAGGCCGACAAGGATGTCCCGCGTCTTGCGAAGCTGATCGGGGCGGGGTGGCACCAAAGCGGTGGGAAGTGGATTTTGCGGGCGTTGGACGGGGAGCGTTGATCGCGGCCTTTTGGCCGTGGCCCTTCTCGTCGCGCCGGTCGCAGGCCAGGCCCAGGGGCCGGTAGCAGGGGCCGCCCATCGCATCATCCTGCCGTCCATGCCGCTCGACGCGGCGCTTCGCGAACTGGCGCGGCAAGGCGGGATCACCATCGTCACCACCGATGACCGCCTGCGACAGCTGCGGTCCCGCGCGCTGACCACGACGGCCAATCCGGCGCGTGCCTTGACGCAATTATTGCGCGGCACCGGCTATCGCTCCATCGTGATCGACGCCAGCAGCTTCCGGATCGTCGGCAGTCCGCGCGCCGCGCAGCCGAAGCCGCTGCGTGCCCGTCCGCGTCCGCCGCCGCCACCGTCTCCGGCGGGCAATGCGCAGGACATCATCGTCACCGCCAGCAAACAGGGCACCGAACTCGCCCGCTATCCGGGCAGCGTCTCGGTTATCGGGCGCGGCGTCACGCTGCCCGGCGGGTCGATGGACCTCAGCGACGTGGCGGGCCAGACCCCCATCTTGCAGACCACCGCGCTGGGGCCCGGCCGCAACAAGCTGTTCATTCGCGGCATCGCCGACAGCAGCTTCAACGGCGCGACCGAAGCGACTGCCAGCCTGTATCTGGACGAGGTGCAGATCGCTTTTGCGGGGCCCGATCCGGGGCTGAAACTCTATGATGTCGGCGAAATCGAGATCGCCGAGGGGCCGCAGGGGGCGCTCCACGGATCGGGGGCGATCGGCGGCATCATCCGTGTCACCTCGAACCCGGTGTCGCTGGTCCGCGACGGCGGACGACTGGAATGGGGCGGCGCGCTGACCCAGGATGGGGCGCCGGGCAACGATGTCGCGGCAGTGGCCAACAAGGTGCTGCTGCCGGGCACGCTGGGCATCCGGCTGGTCGGCTATCACGCCGTCGACGGCGGCTATATCGACAACAGCCGGACCGGCGAGCGCGCGATCAATCGCGTGCTGACCAGCGGCCTGCGCGGTACGCTGCGCTGGGACGTCGGCGATGGCTGGCGCGCGGAACTGGGGGGCGGCACCCAGTCGATCGTGTCGCGCGACGCGCAATATGTGATGAGCGAGGACGAGCTGGTCAGCCGCGCCGCCATCCGCCAGCCGTCCTGGAGCGATATGAATTTCGGGCGGCTGGTCCTGTCCAAAAGCTGGTCGAACGGCTTGCAATTCGTCTCGGCGACGGGCATTGTGGGTGGCGCGTCGTTCGAGCAGTTCGACGCCAGTGTCCTGGGGCCGCTCGCATCCTATCAGCTGACGGGTAGCAAGACGCTGTTCTCGCACGAGAGCCGCCTATCGCGACGGTGGCCGGGCGGTGGGTCTTGGGTGGTCGGCATCAACATGGTGTCGGACCAGTCTGTGATGGGGCGGTCGCTGACCGTGCGACAGGGCGTCCGACCGGTCATCGGCGTAACGAACCTGACGCGCAGCGGGGCGATCTTCGGTGAGGCGACCTATCCCATCACCCATGCCCTGTCGGTGACGATGGGCGGGCGTGTCACGGCGGCGCGGGTGGACGGCGAACCGTCGATCACGCCGCGCTCGAACAATTTCGTCCGGGGCCGCTCGACCACCCGCGTCGACCCGACCTTCGGTTTCTCCTGGCTGCTGGGCGACAACTGGACGTTGTTCGGCCGCTACCAGTCGGGGTTCCGGACCGGCGGTCTGGCGGTGGCGGCCGGGGTCGGGCGGGTCGCGAACTTCGAATCCGACTCGATCCACATGGCCGAGCTGGGCGTCCGGCGCGTGCGTCGCGGGCAGACCGGACTCTCGGCCTCGTTCAGCCTGTCGCGCGCCGCCTGGACCGCGATCCAGGCCGACCTGCTCAATCGGAGCGGACAGCCCATCACCAGCAATATCGGTGACGCCTATATCGACGCACTGGAAGGCTGGGTGGAGTGGGTGCCGCAGCGCGACTGGCACCTGACCGGCGCCTTGTTCCTGACCGACAATGAGGTGACAGGGTCGACCGCGGCGCTCAGCCGGGCGCGCAACCGTCGCCTGCCCGAGACGCCGACCGCGTCGGGCCGCCTGGGGCTGGTCCGTGACTTTCGCCTGGGTCCCGTCTGGACGCTGTCCGCCAAGGTCGAGGCGGCCTTTGTCGGCCCCTCTGTTCTGGGCGTCGGCGATATGTTCGATGTGCGCCAGGGGGGCTATGGCTTCGGCAATCTGGGCCTGACCGCGCGCCATGGCCGCTATTCGCTGGCGGCGACACTCGACAATGTGCTGGACGAGCGGGGCAATCGCTTCGCCTATGGCAACCCGTTCCTGCTGGGGCGGCACAACGTGTCGACGCCGCTCAGGCCGCGGACGCTGGGCCTGCGGTTCGGCGTCGACCTGTAAGCGCGCGACCGGCATAGGCGATGAAGCCCGCCAGCACATGGCGCAGGCGAAAGGCGTGGAAATGCGGGATGCCCGCCACCGGCCCGGCAAAGCGCTTGGTAAGATGGCGCACATCGCGCGCGAGCCAGCGGGGGGCCCGGCGGTCCTGCCCGATATATTTGGCATAGAGCGCCCCGTCGCCAAACCCGTACCCGGCGAGCAAGGCGATCCCCTCGGCTGGCTGGCGGCGGCCATGATGATGGTCGACGACGAAGCCGGGGTCGTAGAGCAGGGGAATGCCCATCGCCTGGGCTCGCAGCAGGAAGTCGGTATCCTCCGCCGACCGAAAGGGCGCGCCCGCCCCGAAACGCGGGTCGAAGGGCCCGACCCTCTTCTGGACCTCGGCATGGAAGGCCAGGTTCGCGCCCATGACGAAGCCGCCAGGAAAGGCGTCCGCCGGGCAGCGCATGGGATGATCCTCCAGCTTGATCGTCACGGGCAGGTCCGCGGGGTCGCCCGGCAGGATGCGTCCGCCGATAATCACCGGCGCCGGGTGTGCGGCGAAGGCGCGGGCGAGACGGTCGAAATAATCGGGGTGCAGGATACAGTCGTCATCGGTCATCGCGACGATCCGCCCGCGCACGGCGTCCAGGGCGCGGTTGCGGGCGCGGGCGAGGCCGGGCCTGGGCTCGGCCAGAAGGCGTACGGCGAAGGGGCGATCGGTCGCCCATCGCCGTACCATCGCCGCCGTCCCGTCGGTCGAGCCATTGTCCACCACGATCAGCTCGATCCGGTGGGGGGCGGCCCGTTCCGCCGCCTCGGCGATCGAGGCGAGCGTCGCGCCCAGGCTGCGAATGCGATTGCGGGTACAGATCAGCAGGCTGATCTCGATCATCCGGCCACCATCGCCGCCGCCTCGGCCGGGGACGCGGCCTGTCGGACGGTGGGGCTGTCGCGGGTCCAGGCGGCGATATAGGCGCCGACCTTTCCATAATCATTGTCCAGCACGACATGGTCGATGCCGAGGAGCAGCGACAGGATATGGCCGTGGAGCCGGTCGGTCACGACCGTTTCGCCCAGGGCCAGCAGGTTCAGGCCGCGTGCGACCCGTTGCTGGGCCCGCTCGGTGGGATCACGCGCCGTCACCGGAGCTTCCTCCAGCCAGTCGCGTACCACGGCACCAGGCAGGGCAAGGAGCGGCGTATCGTCGCGCTCTGCGCGTTCGGTGTCGGTTCGCAGCAGCAGGAGGTGGCCACACTCGGCCGCGCCGGGGCGGGGCAGGGGGCCAAGGCCGAAGGCGGAGTCCGGTGCCAGCGTGACGGGGCAATCAACATGGCGCTCCGCCAGCATCTGGCTGGGCTGGTCGCGGACATAGAGGTGAAAGTCGGGATGGCGCCCGGCCTGCGCCGCGAAGCGCGTGCGATGGGCGGGATCGCGGAAATGGATCGACTGGGGCAGTTGAACGATCGGGCGATCGGGAAAACGCTCCAGCAGATATTCGCGAAACCGCTGATGATGCGGCCATATATCGCCCAGATTGCCGCCCCCATGGATCAGGATCGGGCCCTCGGGACAGGCGGCGCGGAAGGCTGCCTCGTCGAAATCGTCCCAGCGGGAGACATAGGCCGGGGCACCCGCGCTGACCGCGTGGAGGAGGGCGATCTCGCCCAGCCAGATGGCGCTGTCGCCAACATTGGCATGATCGGGAAAGTCGACCAGCGCATAGGGCTCGCCAGCGCGGACGTGACGGCGATAAAGGGCGAGCAGCGCGTCGCACTGTCGGGCGATGACGGTCCCGCTCACGCCGCCATGGCGTCCGGCCGGGCCGCGCGAACCTGGGCATAGAGCGCCTCGCACCGGTCGAGCCACAGGTCGCGGGCAAAATGCGCCTCGACGCGTCGGCGGGGAACGGCGCGCGGAATCGCCATCGCCTGCCCGATGGCCTGGGCGAGGGCGACGACGTCCCCTGGCGGAGCGACGATGCCCGCCTCGCCCACGACTTCACGGGCGGCGCCCTGGTCGAAGGCGGCGACGGGCAGACCGCAGGCCATCGCCTCGATCGCGACCAGCCCGAACGGCTCATCCCAGCAAGGGGTGAAGAGGAACACCGAGGCCTTACCGAGTTCCTGCGCGAGCGTCGTGCCATCCAGATGCCCGCCATAGCGGATCGTACCATCAAGCAGCGGGGCGACCGCCGCCGCATGATAATCCGGATCTTCGATCGCACCGAACAGGGTCAAGGGAATGCCCGCCGCCCGTGCCGCCTGTATTGCCAGATGCGGCCCCTTATTGGGGGTGATCCGTCCGCACCACACCGCCTCGCCATTGCCCTTTGCGACAAATGGCCAGGCGGCGGGGTCGATAGCGTTGTGCAACACCGAGGCTTCCGGTGGCGCGCCGTTGGGCCACCAGGCCTTCATCTGGCTGGCGGACGTCACGGTCAGACGGTGGGTCGGCGATGGGCTCGTCCGCACGAAGTGATGAAGTGCGTCATAGGGTGGCACATGGAGCGAGGTGACGGTCGGCACCTGCGCGGTCCGGCGCGGCTCCAGGGGAAAGCGGTGCAGGCTGTTGTTATGCACCACGTCGAAGCCGCCACGCGCGATCCGGTCGCAGGCGGCGGCGTAACCGGCATCGACATGCGCGATTAGCTCCGGCTTGCCGTGATGCTCGGCCCAAGGGAAGACGGCCTCGTAATGGACGGGCAGGACCGGGTCGATTGTGAAGCGCGGGTCGCTGTCGCCGCTGGCGAACAGCACCACCTCATGCCCGCGCGCCACCAACCCCTCGGCCAGATACCAGCCATGCGCCTCCATGCCGCCCAGAAAGGGTTGGCGGATCGGCTGGCGGACATGCGCCAGCAGCGCGATTCTCATGCCGCGACGCGGGGCTTGCCCGCGCGTTCCTCCAACAGGCGGATGACGCTGGCGGTATTGGCATAGGGTTGGTGACTTTGCTGGCCGGTCAGTGCCAGATCGTCCGCGTCCGGTCGGCGCAGGATGCGGATGGGACGACCCGGCGTGTCGTCGATCAGGCCCATCAGGCGAAAGGCGTGCAGCCAGTGGCCCATGGTGCGATAGCCCCATTTCGCCTCAAACAGCTCGGCATTGCGGACGACGCTGTCGATGTGATGGACCGGCGGCATGTGATGGGGGTGATATTGGTGATAGGCCAGTCCGCCCTTGATCCAGGCGATCGGCACGCCCGCCTTATCGACGACTTTGCCGAAATCGGTATCCTCGCCGCCATAACCCGCATAGCGCTCGTCGAAACCGCCGGTCGCGAGGAAGGTCGCGCGGCGCATCGCGAAGTTGAGCGACCAGAAGCAGCGATAATCCGTGCATCGCTCGACCCCTTGCGGCGGCGGACCGCGTCGGTCGGAATGGCGGACCGCGACCTCGGCGAATTGTTCGTAACGCCAGTCGCCCTGCGTCGCGCCGCCGGGCAGGTACATCACCTCGCCCATCAGCAGTCCGTCCATCTCATCCAGACAGCGGTCGTAATCGGCGAGCAGATCGGGCGTCGGGATGCAATCCATGTCGAGGAAGACCAGATTGTCGCCGACCGCGGCTTTCGCCGCCGCATTGCGCGCGGCAGCCAGTGGCAGGCGCGGACCGGTCAACATCATCTGGCGGACGGGAAAGGGCGCCTCCGGAAGGTCATAGGGCGTGTCCTGAATAACCGCGACGATCAGCTCGGCAGGCAGCATCGTCTGGCGGCTGAGGCCAAGGACGACATTGCGCAGATGATCGGGGCGGCCCCCGGCGAGCGTGACGACCGAGATCATGAATGGGCTCCGATGGATGGGGAAAGCGGGGCGGGTTCGATGGGCCACAGCCGGTGGGCGAGCGCCTCCAGCCAGTCGGCGGCCATCTGTGCCGGGCTGTCGGCGATCATCGCGCGCTGGATGGCGGGGCGGTGCTGGCCAAGGGTTTCGGCGAGTGCGGCGGTCCAGGCCTGGGCGGAGGAGGGCAGGTGCGGGCGGACACAGGCGACCCCGGCGGCCACAAGCGCCTCGGCCTTGCGGTGCTGCTCGTCGAAATAGCGCCATTCGGGGATGGCGAGCCAAGGACGGGCGGCGGCCAGGACCTGCTGGCAGGTGGTGTTGCCGGTCGAGGCGATGACCAGATCGGCGGCGGCGACATGATCGGCGGCGTTGTCGACCCAGCCGCGATGCTCGATATTGCCGGGCTCGGTCGCGTGCCAGTCGCGGACGATCGGGCCGATGGTGATCCAGCGGGCACCCGGGCGACTGCGCGCGCCGACGCCGAGCGGCGCCTGGGCGAAGCCGCCGCCGCCGCCGCCCGACAGGACCAGGATCATCTCCTCGTCCGCGCCCACGCCGATCCGCTGGCGCGCCAGCTCGCGCTCCGGCACGCGGGTATCGACGCCCAGGCCGCCGGCGAAACAGGTCTTCGCGCGCATCGCGGCGTCCCATTCGGGCTGGGCCAGCGCTTCGTCGAACGCGGCCAGCAGCCCCGCTGCGCCGTCATAGGCTGCGCGGTGCCCCGGATCGCCGCGATCGCCATGCTGCAGGATCTTCACATGCGGAACCGAACAGATGCGCGCGAGCTGCGCGATCTCGGCTGATACGTCGCAGATCATCAGCGCGGGGTTCGCGGTGTCGAACCAGCGGGCGATCACCGCCATCGCATGGCGGATACCGGGCCAGCCGAGCGGCGCGCAGTGCAGCGTGTCGGGGGTCGGCACCATGTCCATGCCGGTCGCCTCCATCCCGGTCGGCTCGAACAGCGAGGGGATGACGATCCGCTCCACATGGGGTGGCAAAGCGGGGAAAATATCGTCGCGCGCGCAGAAGATCGTGACCGGGCGCTCGGGTGGCAGGGCGTTGAGGATGGCGGCGCAGCGCTCGGCATGGCCGCGCCCCTGGTGATGGACGAAATAGCCGAAGGGACGGCTCATGCCGCGCTGGCCCGCGTCGCGGCGGGGGCGGTCAGGCCTAGCCGGTCGAGCCCCTCCAATACGCCGTTCGCATGATGGCCATCGGTGCGGATCAGGCCATCGCGTGGCACCAGCCCGTCCAGCTCGTCGCTGGCATTGCCGACGACGATGGCATGGCCGCAGTCCTCCAGCATGTCGACATCGTTGCCGCTGTCGCCCGCCGCGATACAGGCGCCGAGCGGCAGGCCCAGGCGCCGGGCATAGGCCGCCACCGCCGCCGCCTTGCCGCCCAGCGGGGCCAGCACGTCGATCAGCTTGCCGTGCGAGAACACGGTCTTCGCCGCCAGTCCCTGTTCGGCCAGCGTTTCGCGTACCCGTGCGGCGTCCTCCGCAGTGCCGAAATAGCTGACCTTGTGCGGGCCCGCCGTATCGCGCGGCTGGGGGCGCAGGCGGAGCGGCTTCAGCGCGGCGACCACCGCCTTGCGATCCCAGCCCTGGTTCAGGCGCGCGGAAAAGTCCGGGCATTCCTGCCACCCGCGCTGGCTCTTCAGCATGATGCGGGTGCCGACATCGGTGATGAAGGCGTCGGGTTCGGGCAGTCCCCATTGCGACAGGATGGCACGCGCCATCGAGAAGCAGCGCCCGGTCGCGACGACGAAGGGCAGGTCGCTGCCCTGGCGCCATTGGGTAAAGGCGTGGGCGCCGACCCGGCAGCCGGTCAGCGTATGGTCGATATCGCTGGCCAGCAGGCCGGGCGCGCGGGGCAGCCGGGCATAGAGCGCGACGGACTCGGCCGCATAGCGCGTCCAGTCGTAACGGCCTGCCCCTTCGCGCCCCGCTGCACTCATGCGGGCATGGCGTTCGGGATCGGACAATATGGCTAGGCAGGCCGCCGCGATCGCCGCTTCGTCGCGCGGCTCGACGAGCAAGCCATGGCCGAGCGCGCCGACGATCTCGCTGGGCCCGCCATGCCGTGTCGCGACCACCGGCGCCCCCGCCGCCGCCGCTTCGATCAGCGTCAGGCCGAAGGGCTCGTGAAGGGCCGCATTGACGAAGACGCCACCCTGCGCCGCCCGGTCATAAAGGGCAGCGACGTCATGCCCGTCATGGGCGGGCGGCAGCGCGAAGCGGCCCTGAAGGTCGGGGTGGCTGGCCAGCGCCTGCAATTCCCCCAGCACCGCGCGTTCCTCCGGCGAGCCGGGACCGTCATGCTGACCCGCCAGGATGACCAGATTGGCGGCATCCCGCAGCGCGGGCGAGGCGGCATAGGCGCGGGCCAGCGCGGCCAGGTTCTTCTTGGGCACGGGGCGCGCGATGGCGAGCAGAATGGGCTTGGCCGGATCGGTGAGGTGATCGCCCAGCCGCTCGACGAGATGGGGCTGACGCGGCGGGCTGGTATCGCGGCGGGGCACGCCCGGTGCGATGCGGTGGATGCGCCCATCGACCGGCACGCCATAGCCGTGCACCTGTCGCTCGGCCTCGTCATGGGTCGAGACGATCAGGGCATCGGCCTTGGCAATGGACTCGCGCTCGGCGGCGATCCGGCCGTCCAGCGTGGGGGAGGCGCCGTGATGCCGCGCCTTGTCGATGCCCAGCGCATGGGGCGTGTAGACGAAGGGGATGGCGAAGCGGCGCCGTGCCTCGGCCGCCACGGCGGCGGCGTCGGAGAAATGGGCGTGGATCACGTCGGGAAGCCGGGGCAGGCGGGCGAGATGCGCGCAGAACGCTTCGGCAAAGGCGTCCAGTTCCTCCGCCAGCGCCTCCTTTTCCAGATAGCGCCGATCCTCGGTGGCGATGCGGTCGATCGTCAGGTTGTCCGTCAGACGCTCGCTGGCGCGGGCATGATCGAGGCCCAGACCGGCGCCCTCGAACAGGCGGGTGACGATGGATACTTGATCCACGTCAATATTCATAGCCTGGGCATGGGCGGCGTCAAGGATATAGGCGATATGGCCGCCCGTGTCGGCGGTGATGCCATAGTGAACGGGTGGTGATTTCAGGCAGCCGCCAAGCGCCAGATGAAGGATAAACAATCTCGCCCCTTTCGTTATGGAGCGATAACGTCGGTTATATTGATTGTGTCCCGACGGGTGCCCAAAAGATCGGCGATCGGAACGCTTTGCCTCTGATCTTGATGCGCATCAATATTTGGGCGATCGGGTCAATCGCGTATCGCTTCCTCCGGCAGGCCGTCGAAGGAGGACGCATGGCCCAGGGCATCGCGATGATCGGCCAGCCATGTTTCGGCCTGGGCATGGCCCAACTGGCGCAAATCCTGAAGCACCGACCAGCGCGTATCGACCTTGCTGGTGCCCGAGCGGCCCGCCAGTTCGGGCGGCGGCGACAGGAGATGCAGGTTGACCCGTGCGATGGCGCGCATCCGCACGTCGCGCGACCGCTCGCTTCGCGCGATATCCTGGATTTCGGACAGCGCGCGCAGATCGCGGCGCAGGCAGGCGTTGAAGCTGATGTCGCTGACCCGTCGCATGACGTCACCCACCGATCCACCGACATCCTCGACGGTGAAGGGCGTGATCTGCACCACGATCATGTCGGTCGCGCCGATCGCATCGGTCAGCAGCGGCTCCAGCGCGGGGTTGGCGGTGAAGCCGCCGTCCCAATATTGCTCGCCATCGATCTCCACCGCCGCGAACAGCTCGGGCAGGCAGGCCGAGGCCATCAGCGCGTCGAGCGTGACGTGCTCGCCGGTGAACAGGCGCGCCGATCCGCTGGCGATATGCGTCGCCGCGACATGGAACGGCACGTCGGTCTGCCGCGCGAGCAGGTCCAGGTCGACGCTCGCCTCGACCGCGCGGCGCAGCGCACTCATGTCGCGCACACCGGGCAGGAAGGGCGCGACATAGCGGCTGGAGAGCTTGGCGATGTCCAGCGATCGCCGTAGCAGCGATTCGTAGAACGGGCCGCCCAGCGCGCCGACGTCGAGCGGGGCGAGCGGCGATGCATCGGCGACGGCCCGCCACAATCGCTCCAGCGCGGCGCGTGCCCCGGCATGTCCGTCCGCGACATAGCCCGACACCAGGGCCGCGCCATTGACCGCCCCGGCGCTGGCGCCGCTGACGCCGACCAGCTCGATATCCTCATCGAGCAGCCGTTCGATCACGCCCCAGCCATAGGCGCCGTGCGCGCCGCCGCCTTGCAGGGCGAGGGCGACGCGCGGTCTGGCTTTCCGTTTGGGATCGAGACGGTCGGTCATGGCGTACCTCCTTCTGCGTCGTGCCATGTTGCAACGCACAAGAGGCAAATGCCATCCCGTCGCGGCGAGAAAAATCGTCGCGACGGGGAGCGGGGGTCAGCGTTTGGTGAAGCCGCCAATCCCCGCAATCGCCAGCTTCTGGGCGGGCTTGGACATGTCCGCGAAGGTCAGCCGCAGATAGCGGACCGGACGCACGCTGGTGAAGGGCAGGCGCTGGGTGGAAAGGGCATAGGCGATGTTGGAGAACTCGCCCGAACCCGCCGAGACCCAGGTCTTTCCGTCGGTGCTCGTCTCCGCAACGTAACCGCGCGGCGGGGCGGCATCGACCATGACCTGGCGCGAGGGGGTCAGGCTGAACCCGGCCACGTCACGGACCTGGCCCATGTCGACCGTGACGCTAGCGGGCTTGCCGGGCGTCGGCGCGGGCTGCGTCCAGATGGTCTTGGCGTCGTTGTCGAGCAGCTTTTCCGCGCCTGGCGCGCTGGCCGAAACAATCGTCCAGCCACGCGTGTCGAGGACGGTCGGGTCGCTTGAGACGATGGCGGGCACGGGAACAGGCGCGACGCTCCTGAACAGCGAGACCTCGCTGATCGCCGGACAGACCGGCGCGTCGACGATACGCAGGCGGACGCGGCGGGTGGTGATGGGGGCGGGCAGGCGGATGATCCGCTGCGCGCTGATACACTCATGCTCGGCGAGCTGCTGCCACCGGCCGTTGACGTCGGCATCGACCGCGAAGCGCGTGACGCGGACGCCGAGCGGCAGATATTCGCGGATGCGGATCAGGTCGAAGCTGCGGCCCGGCGGCAGGTCGAGCGTCAGGCTGGGCGTCGTCACGCCGTCCGGCGCGGACCAATAGGTATCGCGCTGGCCGTCCAACACCTTCGCCGCCTCATACCCCTTGCCGCGTACATGGCTGGCGCGTGCGACCGCGCCTTGCGCAAGGTCGGTCGCGAAGCTGGCACGGATCGCGTCGCCGAAGCTCTTCAGGATCTTCACGTCCTGATCGGGGATGCGACCACGCCGGTCGGGCGGCAGGTTCAGGTTCATGTTGGTGCCGCGCGCGACCGAGGTGTCGAAATAGCCGACCAAATTCTCCGGCGAGCGGACCTTGGAATCCTCGTCCGCATGATAGAACCAGCCGGGCCGGATCGAGGTGTTGGTCTCGGCGGGCCACCACAGCGGAGCCCCGCGCACGCCGGAGTTGCCCTCCGACTGGACGTAAGGGTGGTTCGGCATGGTCGGCCAGCAGGGATCGCCCGCGATACCGTCCTCATTGCCGACCCAGCGAATGTCCGCACCCAGCGGATCGAAGGTGCAGGCCATGGGCTGATACTGGTGGACCAGCGCGATGATCGAGGGCCAGTTATAATATTTGGGCGCGTCGATCTGCCGCGTCTCGCGCGCGCCGCCATAATAGCCGTCGCCGCCATTGGCCCCGTCGAACCAGAATTCGAACAGCTCGCCATAGCCGGTGCACAGCTCGACCACCTGCTTGCGGAAATACTCCACATAGGACGGGTGCGCGTAATCGGCGCGGTTGCGGTCCCAGGGCGAGAGATAGATGCCGAAGGCGAGCCCCGCGCGCTTGCACGCGTCCGACATTTCGCGGACGATGTCGCCCTTGCCGTCCTTGTACGGCGAGTTGCGGATGCAATGCTCGGTCAGCTTGGTCGGCCACAGGCAGAAGCCGTCATGGTGCTTGGCGGTAAGGATGATGCCCTTCAGATTCCCCGCCTTGGCCGCTCCGACGATCTGGTCCGCGCTGAAGTCGGACGGATTGAAGGTCTTGGGATCTTCGTCGCCATAGCCCCATTCCTTGTCGGTAAAGGTGTTCATGGCGAAGTGGATGAAGGCATATTGCTCGCGTTGGTGCCAGCGCCACTGCCGCGCCGAGGGTACCGCGCCATAAGGGGCGGGCGCGCCCGCGCCCTTTTGCGCAAAGGCGGGTGCGGCGGAGGCGACGAGCCCGGAGGCGAGGACGGCGCGGCGGGAGAAATCGGTCATGATCGGGTCGGCTCCGGGAGAAATCAGGCGGGGCGATGGTCGAAGGAAGGCGGCCGATCCTTGGGATCGCGACCATAGGCGCGGTTGGGCTCGGCCCCCATGGTGAAGGACAGGGTGCCGCCCTTTGCCAGCGTGGCATGGTCGATCCAGCTCTTCGTCCAGGGGCGACCGTTCCACGTCACCGACTGGACATAGGGCGTGTCGGGGCGATTGCCCTTGGCCTCGACGATCAGCGTCTTGGTTCCACCCAGCGAGACCTGTGCCCGCTCGAACAAAGGACTGCCCAGGACATAGGCGCCGCTGACCGGATCGACCGGATAGAAGCCGAGCGCGGAGAACAGGAACCACGCGCTCATCTGGCCGCAATCGTCATTGCCGATGATGCCGTCGGGCGCGTTCTTGTACATCTCGGTCAGCAGGCGGCGGACCATCCTCTGGGTCTTCCACGGCGCGCCGACATAGGCATAGAGGTACGCGACATGCTGGTCCGGCTCGTTGCCATGCGCATATTGCCCGACCAGCCCGGAAATGTCCGGCGGCGCGTTTTTCGGGAGCGTCGAAGGCGCGTTGAACAGGCCATCGAGCTTCGCCTCGAACTTGGCGTCACCGCCCATGTGGCGGATCAGGCCATAGACGTCATGCTGGTTCAGGAAGGTCGCCTGCCAGCCATTGGCCTCGGTATAGTCGCGCCACCAAGGCTTGGGCATATGGCCCAGCTGGATGGGGTCGTAATCCTTCCACCAGCTGCCATCGTCGAAGCGGGGGCGGGCAAAACCGATCGACGGGTCGATCACGTTACGCCAATTGCCCGACCGCTTGAGCAGCCGGTCGGCCTCCGCCGTCTTGCCGATCCGGCGCGCGATGTGCGACGCGGCCCAGTCGTCATAGGCATATTCCTGCGTCCGGCTGACGCTCTCGAACCATTTGTCGGCGGGGACATAGCCCTTGGCGTCATACAGGTCGCGGCCCTTGCTATTGTCCAGGTCGGGCGCGGAAAAGTCGAAGCTGCGCTTGGCGATACCGGGCCAGGCGGCGGCATAGTCGGCGGGAATGCCCTTCACCATCGCCTCGGCCATGATCGGCGTGCCGTGCCAGCCGATCATGATGCCCGTCTCCTTGCCCTGGAGCGTCCAGACCGGCGGGCCGTACAGGCTCTGTTGGGTCTGACGGATGACGTCCTCGATCAGCTTCTTGGCTTGGGCCGGCTGGGTCAGGATCAGCCAGGGGTGCAGCGCGCGGTACGTATCCCAGGTGGAATAGGTGCTATAGGCCGACTGCCCGGCAGGGAGGGTGTGAACCTGCCCGTCCAGCCCGACATAGCGTCCGTCGACGTCCGAGAAGAGCGTCGGCGCGATCAGCGTGTGGTAATTGGCGGAGGCCATGATCACCTGCTGGTCGATGGTGCCGCCTTCCACGTGAACTCCGAAATTCTTATCCCACCAGCGCTCCACGGCGGCCTTGCGGATACGCTCGAAATCCCAGTGATTGGCCTCGGCCGCCAGGTTCGCCTTGGCCCCGGCGACATCGACTGCCGAGATGCCGCAGCGGATGAGCAGCGGCGCGTCGCCCAGTTCGTCGAAGAACAGGGCGGCCTTCAGGCGGTTGCCCTGGACCTGCGTGCCGTTCGCAGGGGCGTCGCCGTCACCGAACAGCTGGATGCGGCTGGGCCTCTTGGACAGCTGCATCGCAAAGAAGATGCGCCGCCCCTTGGCCCAGCGGAACACGCGGCGGGTGCCGGTGATCGTGCCGTCGGGCTCCACGCTGATCTCGGCGTCGGTGATGAGCGGCTTCGCGTCGCTCTTGTCGAGGACCAGATGCGACAGGTCGACCAGGACATGCCCCGGCCCCTTGGGATAGGTATAGCGATGCCAGCCGGTCCGCTCGGTCACGGTCAGTTCGGCCAGGACGCCGGACTCCAGCTTGACCCGGTAATAACCCGTCGTGGCGTGCTCGTCCGAATAACGCTGGCGATAACCCGCATCCGGGTCCGACAGCGGCCCCGGCACCAGCTTCAGCTCCCCGCGCGTCGGCACGACCAGCACGTCGAGCATGTCGCCGATGCCCGTGCCCGACAAGTGGGTGTGGCTGAACCCCATGATCGAGCCGTCGCCATGGTGATAGCCCGAGCAAGTGTCCCAGCGTTCGACATCGGTGTCGGGGCTCAACTGCACCATGCCGAAGGGCAGGACCGCGCCCGGATAGGTGTGGCCGTCGCCGCCCGTGCCGATGAACAGGTTCGGCAGAACGGGAGGGATGTCGACGCGAGCGGCGAGCCTGTCGAGCGGCAGGGTGGCGAGCGCGGTTCCGGCAAGGAGTGATCGGCGGGTCAAAACCATGCGAACGTCTCCCGCAAAACTTCCGGCCTGGTGGCCGCGACATGGACGATCAGTTCGCCGAACAGGCCATTGGCCCAGGCGAACCAGTCGCGTGTGAACTTGGCGGGATCGTCGATATCGACCCCTTCGTGAATGAAGCCGGTATGCCCGTGCGACCGCCGGATCATCGCCAGGCTGTCGCGCAGCAGAGCCGGATCGGTGGAGGTCAGTGCACGGGTGATGACCGACATCGGCCAGACCTGGCCGGGGCCGGTATGCGGGCTGCCGATGCCGCTGATCGCGCGGCCCTCGAAATACCAGGGGTTGTTCCGGCTCCAGCAGGCGGCGACGGTGCGCTGCCACAGCGGATCGGCCGGATCGACGCTCCCCAGATAGGCGAGGCCCGACAGCGAGGGCACATTCGCGTCGTCCATGAAGACGGCATTGCCATACCCGTCGACTTCATAGGCCCAGACCCGTTCGCCGCTCGGCAGCGTCATCGTGCCGAACTGCTTGAGTGCGGCGTCCACCTCGGCGGCCAGCGCGGTCGCGTCCTGCGCCAGCGCAGGCTCGCCGACTGCGTTCGATAGCGCGGCCAGCTCGCGCAGGGTCGTCATCGCGAACAGGTTGGCGGGGATGAACTGCTCGTACAGGCACGCATCGTCCGAGGGGCGGAAACCCGAATGGATCAGCCCATTGGGACGCGTCGGCAGGCCGTATCCGCGATAGAGCGTCTCGGTCGGCTCGGGCGCCGAGCGGCGGAAGCGATAAGGGCCGAGGCCGTCCTTTCGCTGCTGCTCGCGGAAGGTCTTCACGATCAGGCGGGCGGAGGCTTTCCATTCGACGTCGAACGGCGTGGTGTCGCCCGTCTCGCGCCAATAGCCATAGGCGAGCCGGATCGCGTAGCAGAGCGAGTCGATCTCCCACTTCCGCTCGGCGACGCCGGGCTTCATCTCGGTATCGTCCTTCAGCGCCCAGCCGAGGTTCGTCCTGGCATTCGGGTCCTGCATGAAGGCATTGGCGTACGGGTCGATCAGGATCGACCGCGCCTGCCGCCCGATCAGCCCCCGGAACAGCCGCCCCAGCGCCGGATCGCGCTTCACCAGATGCAGATAGGGCCGCAGCTGCGCCGCCGAGTCCCGCAGCCACAGGCAGGGAATGTCGCCGGTGATGACGAAGGCGTCCGGCTTGCCGTTCATCTCGCCCAGCGCCAGCACCGTGGTGTCGAGCGTGTTGGGATAGCAGTTGCCGAACATCCAGCGGAGTTCGGGATCGGCGATCATCTTGGAGACGCGGGTGATCTCCGCCTCGACCGCCTTGGATATGAAGCGGCGATCGGCGACGGGCGGGCGCTTGCTGACGAAGCCCGGCGCGGCGGCGAAGCTGGGGGTGGCGGCGAGGGCGGCGGCCCCCGCGATCACCTGACGGCGGCTGGGCGTCACTTGGGCAGGTCCTGCGCCTGGCCCGTGACGGTGAACTGGGTCCAATGCCCCGCACCGTCGCCCGGCTGGCCACCGCCGATATAGAGCTTGTAGGTGCCCGGCAGGATGCGGCGCGTGCCATCGCGCCAGACCTGGCTCATCAGGCGCGGGTCGATCGTGAAGCGCGCGGTGCCCGCCTGGCCGGGCTTCAGCGCGACACGGGTGAAGCCGACCAGCTGGCGTTGCAGCACCGGGTCGGTCAGCACCAGCTTCTCGTCGGTCGCGGGCGGGACCAGATAGGCCTGCGTTACCTCTTCACCCGCATGCTGGCCGATATTGCGCAGCTGCACCGCAACCTCGACCGGCTGGCCTACCGCGACGCTGGCGGTCACGGTCGGCTGGCCATAGTCGAACTTCGTATAGCTCAGGCCGTGCCCGAAGCCCCAGGCGGGCTTGCCGGTGAAGTAGCGATAGGTGCGCTCCTTCATGCCGTAATCGGCAAAGGCGGGCAGGTCGGCGGTCGACTGATAGATGGTAACCGGCAGGCGGCCCGACGGGTTCACGTCACCCGCCAGAATTTCGGCCAGTGCCGTGCCGCCCTCGGCACCCGGATAGAAGGCCGCCAGCGTCGCCGCGGGCTTGAAGTCGCCCAGCGACACCGCCGAGCCGGACATGACGACCGCGACCACCGGCTTGCCGGTCGCCTGGAGCGCGGTGAGCAGTTTGCGCTGCGGCTCGGGCAGCACGACCTCGGTCCGGTCGCCGCCTGCAAAGCCGGGGACCGAGACGCCCAGCGCCTCGCCCTCCAGATCGGGCGATAGGCCGACGACCGCGATCAGCACATCGGCGGTCCCGGCGACCTTCAGCGCCTCGGCGGTCAGCGCTTCGGCGGGCGGCAGCCATTGCAGGCGCAGGCCCTCGTCGCCGCCTTTATGGTCGATCTCGACCCGGATACGGCGCGGGGCCGAACCGTCGATCATGGTTTCCAGTTTCTTGCCGCCGATCACATCGTCCACGACCAGCTGGTCGTCGATATAGAGCTTCACCGCGTCATGCGCGGGGCAGGCGTGCCAGCAGGCGGGACCGTCGAGGCGGAGCTTATATTGGCCCGGCCCCGGCGGGGTCAGCGTGCCGGTCCAGCGACGCTGGAAGGGCGCAGTCTTGGTATAGTTGAAGTCGATGCGGCGGTCCTGACCGGCGGCGGTCCACTGGCCGTTCGCACCCATGGTCTCGACCGTCAGGCCGGGCTTGCCGTTCGCCGACAGCGCGGTTTCGGGCACGCCGACAAAGGCTCCCTCGGCCAGCACCGACCCTTGCGCATAGCGGACATCGCGGCCGAACTTGGCGCGGATACCGTCGAGCGGGGTAACCGGGTTGATGGCGGTGCCGTGATAATTGCCCTCCAGCACGCCGAGATCATCGGCATCCGCGCCGAACACCGCGAGCGTCTTGCCCTTGAGCGGCAGCATGTCGTTCGGATTGTCGAGCAGGACGATGCCCTTGCGCGCCGTCTCCAGCGCCAGCGCACGGTGGGCGGGGGTGCCGACCTCGCTCGCCTTGATCCGGTTCCAGGGGGAATCCACGGTCAGCATGTGCCGCACCGCCAGCGCACGGGCCAGCGCGGTGTCGATCTCGCCCTCGGTAATCAGGCCGCGCTCCACCGCCTGCGGCAGCGA
This sequence comes from uncultured Sphingomonas sp., assembly GCF_913062585.1. GTDB lineage: Bacteria > Pseudomonadota > Alphaproteobacteria > Sphingomonadales > Sphingomonadaceae > Sphingomonas. Next base: position 42,480 of record NZ_CAJXWX010000016.1, read on the forward strand.
GAGATAGGCCTTGCCGCAATTCAGATCAGTGCCCGCGCGCAGCGCCGCCGCGGCGGCGGCCGGCGCGTCGGCCTGGGCATGGTGGAACATCCAGATATTGCCGACTGCATCGCAGTCCGACACCACCAGCCCGTTAAAGCCCCAGTCGGTACGCAGCCGCTGGGTCAGCAGCATCGGGTTGGCGCAGACCGGCGTGCCGTGGATCGCGTTGTACGCGCACATCAGCGACAGCGCCTTGCCCTCGGTCACGGTCGCGCGGAAGGCGGGGAGATAGGTCGCCTCCAGATCGCGCGGGGAGACCATCACGTCGAAGCTGTCGCGCCCGCCCTCGGGCCCCGAATGGACGGCGAGATGCTTGACGGTCGCGATGACCTTGGGGTGCTTCAGGTCCGGGCCCTGAAGTCCGCGAACGAAGGCGATGCCGATGCGGCTGGTGAGGAAGGGATCCTCGCCATAGGTTTCCTGGCCACGGCCCCAGCGCGGATCGCGGAAGATGTTGATGTTGGGCGACCAGATGGTCAGCCCCTGATACAGGCCGCGATCGGCATTCAGCGGCTGGCTGTTGAACTTCGCGCGCGCCTCGGTCGCGACGACATCGCCGACCTTCTGGATCAGTGCGGTATCCCAAGTCGCGGCCATGCCCATCGCCTGCGGGAAGACGGTCGACGGCCCGTTGCGCGCGATGCCGTGCAGCCCCTCGCTCCACCAGTCATAGGCGGGCAGGTTCAGCGCAGGCTCGGCGGGCGCCTCGTTGACCAGCTGCGCCGCCTTTTGCGCGACGGTCAGCTTTTGCGCTTCCGGTGGGAGGGCGGGGGCAGCGGCCTGACCGGCGGCGGCAAGGAGAAGGAAGGGGATCACTGGGCGTCCTTCGGACCAAGGGTGTAGATTTTAAGCTCGCGCGCCAGGGTAGCGGCATCCGCATCGCTCTGGATGGTGAGCGTGATGCTCTCGCCGGGCAACAGGTCGAAGCCGTCATCGGAGGGCTCGGCGGGGGTGGTGCCGAAATTGACCTGCACCTGCCGCGCCAAGTTGCGCGCGGTCAGCGTCAGCTGCTTGCCCGCCCAGCGCGGGGTGATGCCGGGCGCCGGGTATGTCATGTCGCGCGGGACCTTCCGCTCGACGATCTGGCGCGCGATGACCTTGTCGCCGTCGAACAGCTCGGCGACGGCATAGCTCGCCTCAGGCGCGGCGCCCGCGAACAGCGTCGCATCGGGGATGGTCGCAACATCGCTGGCCGAGGCGGCGGCCATGGTCACGCTGCCGCTTTGAGAGCCGAGCTTGCGGCCGTCCATGGCATAGCCGGTGACGCGCCAGCCGAGCGGTTTCGGCGTCGTGGCGTCGGAGATCAGCGCGATCCGCGTCGCGCCGGGCTTAGTCTCCGCCACGATCGTCTGGGGCGCGAAGAAGCGGCGCGCCTCGTGCTGGAGCATCTTGTCATGCCCGGTCCAGTCGATGCTCGACCAGCTGATCGCGGGCCAGCTGTCGTTGAGCTGCCAATAGAGCGAACCCAAAGTCACCGGTCGACACGCACGGTGGTGTCGCGCGGCAAGGCCGATGGCGCGCGCCTGCATCGCCTGGGACAGATAGACCAGATCGGCAAAGTCGCGCGGATCGCGCAGATTCTGCTTCAGGTAGAAGGTGATGCGGTCATTGCCTTCGCCGCTCAGGAACTTCTGGTGTGCCTTCATCACCGGGCTGTCGATGCGGAAATCCGCCGGATCGGCAAAGGTCGCGATGGTCGACAGGTCGGGGAAGGCCTGGAAGCCATATTCCGACATGAAGCGCGGGCAGCTGTCGGTATAGCGCTCGACCGGCTTGGAGCCCGACCAGACATCCCAGAAATGGCGGTCGCCATTCTTGTCGGTGTCGGTCGGCCCTTCATAATCGGTCGAAGGCGAGCCGGGCCAATAGGGGATGCCGGGCGAATTCTTCACCACCGCATCGCGCAGTACGCGGTCGAACAGCACCGCCATGCCGGTGCCGATCCGTTCCTGCTCGTCCGCACCGACCGCCTTCTTGAATGCCTTGCGATCCGACCAGTTTTCCCAGCCCGACAGCACCTCGTTATTGCCCGCCCAGATGACGAGTGAGGGATGCGATTGCAGGCGCGCGACCTGTTCCTCGGCCTCGATACGGACATTGTCGCGGAATTTCGCATCGGGCGGCGTGACGGCGCCGCCGAACATGAAGTCCTGCCAGACCATCAGGCCCAGTTCGTCGGCGGCGTCGTAGAAGCTGTGCTCGGGATAATAGCCGCCGCCCCAGATGCGGACGATATTCATGTTCGCCGCGACCGCCTTTTCCAGCATCTGACGCTCGGTCGTGGCGGCGACGCGTGCGGGGAAGGCGTCGAACGGGATGACGTTGCTGCCCTTGGCGAAGATGATGTTGCCGTTGACCTTCAGCCCGAAGCTGCCGTCTTTCCGCACCAGCTCGACGGTGCGCAGGCCGGTGCGCTTCTCGACCGTATCGGCACCCGCCAGCGCCGCGTTCACGGTGTAGAGCGGATGCGCACCGAAGCCGACCGGCTGCCAGCGCTGGGGCTTGGCGATCGACACGGGGACGACCACGTCATTCTCCCCCGGCTGGAGCGCGACGTCGCGGCGGACCCGGATGCGCTTGCCGTCGGGGCCGGTGACGGTCACGTCCATGCGGCCGGTCTGCGCCCGGTCCGCGACGACCGAGGCGCGGGCGAGGATGCGCGCCTCGGCATCGGTCAGCGCCTCCTGCTCGATGCGGAGGTTGTCGATGCGCGCGGCGTCCCATGCCTCCAGCCGGGCGGGGCGCCAGATGCCGATATCGACGATGCGCGGTGCCCAGTCCCAGCCATATTGGTATTTGGGCTTGCGGATATAGGGAGAGGTCTGAACGCCCTTGGGCTCATCGCCATAGGGGGAGTCATATTCGCCGGGCAGCGGATGCTTCTCGGCCAGCACCATTGGCTGGAGCGTCTTGATCGGCGAGGCGAAGGTCACGACGATCTCGTTCGCGCCCGCCTTCAACAGCGGCTTGGCATCGGCCCGCCAGCGGCGATGGGCGTTGTCGGCGGACAGGAGCGGCTGGCCGTTCACGCTGACCGTCGCGAAGGTGTCGAGCCCGTCGAACACCAGGTCCAGATGATCGCGGCGGAGCATCTCCGGCGTGACGTCCAGCGTCGTGCGATATTGCCAGCCGGTCAGGCCCGCCCATTGGATCGGGGCCTCGTTCGCGCCCTTATAGGGATCGGGGACGATCTTCGCGGCGATCAGGTCCTGCTGCACGCTGCCCGGTACGGTCGCGGCCAGCCAGGTCGCCGCCTGCGGATGTTCGCGCGCGGCGGCGGCATCCTGCGGGTCGATCCGCACCTGCCAGCGGTCGAGCGTCGCCACCGTCTTCGGTGCGGCCAGCGCGGGGGCCGCCATGGGCAGGGGGAGGGCGAGCGCAGCCAGGATCAGGCCGAGACGATGTTTCAAGACGATGTCCCCGAAGCTTGCGTCTCCGCGCACGCCGGGTCGGGCAGGGCGAAGCCGATGGAAGGAAGCGTATCACGGGCGGTGACGCACGCGGCGCGCGCCGCAAGGATGGGCAAAACCCCCCTTCTTGTCAGGCTGTTCTGCGCCATCCTTCACCCCGCTGATCACCGGCTTGTCGTGTGCCGGTATTCTCATGATATGTTTTGGTATCATGGCAAGGCAGGCGGGGGGCGTCCACTCCTTTTATGGTCGGCAAGGGGCCGGTATCGCCCCTGCAACCGATTGACGGTTCAGTGCGCCATGCCGAGCGCCAGCAAGCCGATGATCCAGATCAGCAAAACCATCGCCGCCATGACCGAGACGACCAGCGTCATGAGCAGGCCCGACACCAGCCCCAGGCGATAGGCGCCGCGTATCTGTAGAAACAGATGCACCGGAAAGGCGAGCATCAACAGCCCCAGGCCGGGCAGATGCGCCAGCCTGGTCCACAGGATCATCACGACCATCAGCAGGCTGACGAAGCTGAGCGAATAGGTGACGAACACCGCATGGTCGAACATCGCCAGTCCGCGCTTCCATAGGAAGAACAGGCGCATGAACGGCATCGACAACAGGATCAGCGCCCAGGAGAATTTATAACCGTTCGCCTCCATCTTGAAGAGGAGGAATTCGGGGTCGCGAATGGCATGGGCGATCTTGGCGTCGAGCGATGCCCAGCCGGTGATGACCCGTTCCTGATGCTCGCCATGGCCGGCGTCCGTCTCCTCTCCGCCGCCCAGCGCCATGGCGGTCAAGTCCATGCCGCGCTTCTGCTCGACCAGTTGCGCCCGCTCTTGATCCAGCGTGGTGGTGTCGCGCCGGGCGGCGACCGCGGCAGCGCGCGCCCGGTCGATGACTGCGATACGCTGGTCGGTCTTGGCGATTTCGGCGCGTAGCTCGGTCGCGGTTTCCTTCGTGCCGGCGGGATGGAAGGTGCCGAAGCCGCCCAACACCGAATAGGCGACGTACAGCAGGAAGACGCTGAACAGATAGAGCGCCAGCGGTGAAAGGAAACGCCGTCGCTCGCCCGCGATGTAGCGGCGGGTCAGCTCACCGGGCCTGGTGACGAGCATCGCCATGGTCCGCCACACCTGCCCCTCGACATGCAGGACGCCGTGGCTGAAATCATGCCACCATGCGCCCAGGGTGCGGTGGATATGGGTCGATTGACCGCAAGCGTGGCAATATTCGCCGACCAGTGCGGTCCGGCAATTCAGGCAATGATGTCCGGCCTCTACGTGCATTCCACCCCCATGATGCGAACCCCGTGTGCAAGACACGATAATGTGCCGATCCGTGCAAGCTCAAAGATGCCGGTGCGCTCAGCTCCGCGTGGCCAGGCGGGTGTCGATCAGGTCCAGCTCGCGACCGAATTTCTGCGCCGTTTCCGACCCGATCGCCCGCGCGTTCAGCAACTCGAAGACCACGCGCCGCTCGGCGCGGATCGCGGCGAGGCGCATCTTGCGCTCCACTTCTTCGAACCGGCGGGCATCGGAATCGGCATCGCCCTCCAGCGTGTCGATCCGATTGCGATAGCCGTCCATCAGCCGCGCGGCGATCTCGACATATTGGTCGGCATCGTCGCGCCCTTCGGCCATTTCATGCTGGAGCCGCTCCAACTCGGCGATCGCGGCCTTGGCGGTCGCGAGGCGGGTGCGGTCGAGTTCGCTTGCCCCGTCCTCGGTCGGCAGGGCCAGGCCGTGCAGCAGGAGCGGCAGGGTCAGGCTGGCGATCACCAGCGACGACAGGATGACGCCGCAGGCCAGGAAGATGACGAGGTCGCGCGCCGGAAAGGGTGTGCCGTCGCCCAGGGTCAGCGGCAGGGTCAGCGCACCCGCCAGCGTGATCGCGCCGCGCGCCCCCGCAACCGACATGGCGGTGATGACGCGGCGCGGCGGGCTGGTCGGGTTGGGCAGATGCCGCTGGCGGAACAGGGTCAGGCGCAGCGCGACCCAGGTCCAGGCGAAACGCAAGCCCGCCAGCCCCGCGACGATGGCCAGCACATACAGCCCCAGCCACCACAGGGACGCGTGCCCGGTCAGCATCACCGTGTCGCGCGCGCCAGCAAAGACCTGCGGCAATTGCTCGCCCAGCAGCACGAAGATGATGCCGTTCAGGGTGAATTGCAGCATGTCCCACACCGCCTGGCGACGGATGCGGATCGCGGCCTTCACGCCCGACGAGACGTTCGTGAAGGACATGGCGATGCCCGCCGCCGCCGCCGCCAGCACGCCCGAGCTTTCGATATGCTCGGCGACCAGATAGGCGGCGAAGGGGATCAGCAGGCTGACCAGGATGTTCGACCCGCTATCGTCCCCAAACTGCCGCGCGAAGCGGTTCTTGGCCGTCACCGTGCCCCAGGCGATGGCCACGCCCAGCCCCACGCCCGATACCGCCATCCACAGGAAGGTCAGCCCGGCATGGGTGAGCGAAAAGGTGCCGGTCAGCGCGGCGGCGACGGCGAAGCGCAGGCACACCAGGCCCGAGGCGTCGTTGAGCAGCGACTCCCCCTCCAATATGTGCATCATGCGCTTGGGGATCGGGGCCTTTTGCGCGATGGCGGACACCGCGATCGGATCGGTTGGCGAGACGACGGCGGCGAGCGCAAAGGCCACCGCATAGGGGATGGCGGGGATCATCCAGTGGATGAACAGCCCCATGCCCAGCACCGTCAGGAAGACGAGGCCCAGCGCCAGCCCCAGTACCGCGCCCGCATCGCGGAACAGCTCGTCCTTCGGGATGCGCCAGCCATCGAGGAACAGGAGCGGCGGCACGAACAGCAGGAAGAAGATTTCCGGATCCAGCTCGACCCGGACCCGCGCGATCCCGCCGATCACCGCGCCCAGCGCGATCTGGACCAGCGGGCGGGGCAGGGCGGCGGGCAGCAGGCGCGAGACGACCCCGCTCAGCACGACGGCGAACAGGAGGAACAGGCTAAGCGTGACGATGTCCAATCGGGGACCTTTCGGGTGCAGCGGTTGGAGCGGCCATGGCGTCAGGCGGCATGGCCGAGGATCAGCGAGACGGAGGCCGAATCGCGCGAGGTCCCTTGAATGACATGCGCGGCAAGGGTGGTTCAACCCGTTAAACGGCTTTCATAGGTTGACCCGTCTATGCTCATTCCCCCCGGAAGAGGCGCGCGCGCGTCGGAGGGGGCGCTATCGGGAGGGCGACACCCCTCCGTCACGGCTTCGCCCTGCCACCTCCCCTTCCAGGGGAGGAATGGCTTATGCCGCCGCGCGCATCGTCCGGTCGATCGGGGCGAGCGCCGCCAGGAACTGCTCGGCGCTCGCCCGCCAGGTGAAGCCCTGGCCATAGGCGGCGCATGTCGCGCGATCGAGGGTCAGCGCGCCGGCGATCGCCTGGTCCAGCGTTTCGTCCATCACCCCGACCTCGGGGCTCAACACATCGCGCGGGCCGGTGACCGGAAACGCCGCGACGGGCGTGCCGCAGGCCAGCGCCTCGATCATCACCAGCCCGAAGGTGTCGGTCCGGCTGGGGAAGACGAAGACATCCGCCGCGCGGTAGATGGCGGCCAGTTCCTCGCCGAACTTCGCGCCCAGGAAATGGACGTGCGGATATTCCGCCGCCAGCGCCGCTCGTGCGGGGCCGTCGCCGACCACCACCTTGGCGCCGGGCATGTCGGTCGCCAGGAAGGCGGCGATGTTCTTTTCCACCGCAACGCGGCCTGCATAAAGCTGCACCGGGCCGGACAGGCTGTCGACAAAGGCGTCGCGCGGACCATCGGGGCGGAAGAGCGCGGTGTCCACGCCGCGACCCCAATGGCGGCTTTGCGGCAGGTCATGCGCGGCGAGCGTCGCGGCGACGCTGGGCGTCGAGGCCAGGATTGCGGAGGACGGCGTATGGAACCAGCGGACATAGCGCCATACGAATTCGGGGCTCACCGCCTTGATCCGCGCCGCTACATATTCGGGGAACTGGGTGTGATAGGCGGTGGTGAAGGGCAGGTCCTGCACCATGCACCAGCGCCGTGCGAGCAGGCCCAGCGGCCCTTCGGTCGCGATATGGACTGCATCGGGCAGGAAATGGCCGAGCGTGCGTCCGACCACCCCGGGGCCGGGCAGGGCCAGCCGGATCTCGGGATAGGTCGGGCAGGGGAGCGAGGCATAGCGATCCGGCGACACGACGCACAGTTCATGCCCCATCGCGCGCAGCTCGGCCGATACGGATTGCAGTGTGCGGACTACGCCGTTTACCTGAGGGCTCCAGGCGTCGGTGACGATCGCGATCCGCATCCCAGTGGTTCCCCGTGTCAGGCGGCGATGGTGGCCGGAGCCGGGGCGGCCGGGGTCGGACGCTGGCGCCGCGCTTCCATTTCCTCGGCCCAGTGCAGGATTTCCATCGTGCCGTCGAAATGTTCGACCAGCGCGGTGCAGCCCTCCACCCAGTCGCCGTCGTTATAATAGGTAACGCCACCGATCTCGCGAATTTCCGCCGTGTGGATATGGCCGCACACGACCCCGTCGACGCCGCGCGCGCCGGCCGCATGGGCGACCACGTCCTCGAAATGCGAAATGAAGGCGACGGCGTTCTTGACCTTGGCCTTGGCGTGCTTGGACAGCGACCAATAGGGGCGCTTCATCCAGCGGCGAACGATGTTCACCCAGCGGTTGACCTCCATCAGCGCGGTATAGGCGAAGTCGCCGACATGGGCGAGCCAGCGATGCGCCAGGGTGATCGCATCGAACTCGTCGCCATGCAGGATCAGCAGACGGCGGCCATCCGCCGTCTCGTGGATCGCCTTGCGGCAGATGGCGATGCCGCCGAAATCCATGCCGGTGAACTGGCGGAAGATCTCGTCGTGATTGCCGGGGATATAGACGACACGGGTGCCGCGCTTGGCGCGCTTGAGCAGCCGCCAGACCACGTCGTTATGCGCGGCGGGCCAGTAGAATTTCTTCTTCAGCCGCCAGCCGTCGATCATGTCGCCGACCAGATACATGGTCTCGCTGTCGACATGGTCGAGGAAGTCGATCAGCATCTCGGCATTGCAGCCGCGTGTGCCGAGATGGACGTCCGAGATCCAGATGGTGCGATAGCGCCGACGCTCATTGCCTTCCGGCTCGGGCGTCACGGGTGCACGGGGGATGAAGTCGAGGATGGCGGCGTCTTCGTGCAACGAACCATCGATCGGAATGCTGGTGATCGGCATCGGCGTTCCCCCACGCTTGGGCGTTGGGGATGTCATAGCCGTCATCTGTTACGCCCGCGTCGCAGATCGGTGACAGGTGCGCAGCAGTTTAATGACTCGTTAAAGTCAGTGCCGAGAAAAGCCCGCCGATCCCGATGGACCGACGGGCCTCTCTCGTTCGCAAAGCCTGGTGGGATTCACGCCCCTCCCGCAAGCGGGAGGGAATGCCCCAAGCGATAGTCTCTGCGAGGCTCCTTGCCCTCCCCTCGGTCCCCTCCCGCCTGCGGGAGGGGATGCAGAAGGCTTAGAACCGCACCGCGACCGAAGCCGCATAGGTCCGGCCGTTCTTGTAGAAGGCCGTCGGACGGTCGGGCGTCGCGTTATACTGGTAATAGGTTTCGTCGAGCAGGTTCTGCGCATTGACGCTCAGCGTGATCGCATCGGTCAGCTTCACACCGGCCGAGAAATCGAGCTGGCTGTACGGCGCCACCATCTCGCGCGAACCCAGGCGACCGATCGTGCGGAAATAGCTCGAACGGTAATTGTAGCTCAGGCGCGCCTGGAAGATGCCCTTTTCGAAATAGGGGATCACGTTGACCGTGTGACGCGACAGATAGGGCAGGTTGAGTGCTGCACCGGTCGTGTCGACCGACGAGGTCGAACTGTCCTGATAGGAGTAGTTCGCCTGGATACCGAAGCCGCCCCAGATTTCGGCCTGACCCGACACCAGCGCGCCGTTGACGGTCGCCTTGCCGCCGTTGATCGGCTGGTTGACGTTATAGGTCGTCAGCGCGTTCTGCAGCGTGTTGAAATAGACCGCGTTGGTCCGCGTGTTGATGATGTAGTTCGAGATGTCGCGACGGAACAGTTCTACCGCGAGCAACGTCCCCGCGCGCGGATACCATTCCGCGGTCAGTTCATAGTTGGTCGACTCGTAGGGCTTCAGGTTCGGGTTGCCGCCGCCGCCATCCAGCGTGACGTTGTTGAGCGACAGGCCGGCCGCCAGATCCTCGTAGCGCGGGCGCGAGATCACGCGCGCCACGGCACCGCGCACGATCACCTTCGGGCTGATCGAATAGGCGATGTTCACGCTGGGCAGGAACTTCAGGTAATCGGTGACCGTCTGGGTCGGCACCGGCACCGGGGTGGCCAGATTGCTCTGCGTCACGGCATAGTTCGACTGGTCGCGGGTATAGACCAGGCGACCACCGATATTGCCGCGCACGCCGCCCTGGTCGAAATTCGCCTGGATATAGGACGCGATCACCGTCTCGCGCACGCGAGTGGAGGCGCCGACCTTGTTGACCAGCGCGCTGTTGATCGCCTTGCCCAGGATGTCGATCACCGCCTGGTCGGGCAGGTTCAGATACTGGGTCGCATTGCCCGAACCACCGGTGCCGTCGAACACGCCGCCCGGAGTCACCAGCGTGGGCACGCCCAGCTGGTTGGCGGTCATCGACGTCGTCATATAGGTGTTGATGCCACGCGCATCGAGCCGGTTGACGTGGTCGGTCACGCGGCTGCCCAGCAGGATTTGGGTGAAGGGACCGAAGGCGACCGGGATGGTCGCGTCATAGCCACCGAAAATGTCGCGGTCGGTCGTGACGCTATAGTCCAGGCCACCGATCTGCGCGGCGTTCAGCTGCTGCCCGTTGACGATGACCGGACGGCCCTCGATCGTGGCGGGGTTGTTGTTCGGGTTGGTGAAGTAGTTGGCCGGATTGGTCGGATCGCCGCCATAGTTCACCGTCGCCGACTTCGGCCCGAAGGCATAGCTGAACGGCAGCTTGGTCTGCACGTTGAACAGATATTCGGGGTTGCGCCCGCCGGTCGCGCGCGACCAGCCGCCCGCGAAGCTGATCTTCGCGCCGTCATCGCCTTCCCAGTCGGCGAAGAAGTTCAGATTGTCGGTCTTCAGCTTGGTCTTGCGGACCAGCGTATCGAGCTGCGACGACTGGTTGGTCGCGGCGCCGAAGCTGGCCGAGTTGACCACGCCGTTGCTGATGTTCGCCGACTGCAGGACATTGCCGGTCCACGCACCCGGAATGGTGTACATCGACTGGCTGTAATTATTGTAATTGCCGTCGATGTGCAGCCCATTGAGGGTCAGCGTCAGATTGTCGGCCGGACGATATTGCATCGTGCCCGACACGCTGGCGCGCTCACGCGTCTGCTGGAAATAGGCATAGTTGATGCCGAAGGGCGAGACCGCCTTGTACAGGTCGGCGATGGTGCCGCCGGTGATCGTCGCGTTAGGGCTCTTCAGGCTCAACGCGCCGTTCGAGCAGTTGACGAACGGGCTGCTGTACGGACAGGCGGTGCCGGGCGCCGTCGGGGCGACATTGTCATAGCCGAAGAACTCGACGCCCGCGCGGGTCAGACTCTGGCGGTCATAGGTGGCGGCGACCAGGATGCCGAAATTGTCGGCCTGGTTGTGCCAGCTGTATAGGCCCGAGGCGCGGACATTGCCCTTGTCCGACCGGTCATTGTACGAATAGCCGCCCGAGGCGAATACCGAATTGGGCGCTAGGTCGAGCGGGCGGCGGGTGCGCACGATCACCGTGCCGCCCAGGCTGCCTTCCTCGATGCGCGGTTCGGGCGACTTGTAGACTTCCAGCCGATCGACCAGCTCGGGGGCGAGCAGCGAATAGTTGAAGGTACGGCTCGACGGGTCGTTGTCGTTGCCGCCCCAATCGGCCGAGGCAAGTGCATGGCCGTCGAGCAGCATCCGGTTCAGCGCCGGGTCGGTGCCCAGGATGGCGACCTTTTCACCCTCGCCGAAGCGGCGGTCGATGCTGACGCCCGGAATGTGCGACAGCGACTCTGCCACGTTGCGGTCGGGGAACTTGCCCACGTCCTCGGCGGTGATGACGTCGACCACGGCATTGGCTTCGCGCTTGACGTTGATCGCGTTGCGCAGGCTCTGGCGGATGCCGGTGACCACGACGTCGCCGCTGGTATCGGACTGGTCGGCACCGGGCGCGGTCTGCGTCGGCGCGCTGGTCGACGGAGTAGCCGTCTGCGCGAAGGCGGTGCCCGGAATGCCTGCCAGCGCGGTGGCGGTCAGGATCATGCCGCGTAAGCTAACCATACTCAAATTCCCCAAAAAACTTTTGCGCGCCACCCTATGCGCGATGATCGTTTTTCTGTCGGGAAGATGGTGGCGTCCTCCCTTTTTGCTATCTCGTTATATTTTATGCTGAGATGCCAACTTGTAACCAAAACGTCATTGGTCCGTAAACGGAAAAAATGTGACGATTGGTTCATGGGACCATTGGGCTGGCGCATTGCCCGACGTGGTGCTTAAATGCCACGTTTGTCGGGGTGCGTCATGCTATGGGTCCCGGGGCTTGAGGCGGCTGTGCCTGGGAGGTTCAAGATGGTCATGGCACCGGTACGTACTAGGACGCTTTTGGAGATTTGCGTCGATGATGCGGATGGCGTCGCAGCCGTGGTGGCAGGTGGCGGTGACCGGATCGAATTGTGCGGCGCGCTCGGCCTGGGGGGATTGACCCCGTCTGCGGCGCTGGTCGCCTTGGCCGTCGAGTCCGGCGTGCCCGTCCATGCCATGGTCCGGCCGCGCGACGGCGACTTCCGCTACGATGCGACCGAAGCCGCGCTGGCCACCGACGAGATCCGGCGGATGGCGGCGATGGGCGTGGCGGGCGTGGTCGTCGGCGCGATGGCCGATGGTACGCGGCTGGACCTCGACCAGTTGGCGCGCTGGCGCGATGCGGCAGCGGGGATGGCGATCGTGCTGCACCGGGCGATCGACCTGGTGGCGGAGCCGGTCGCGGCGGTCGAGGCGGTCGCGGCGTTGGGCTATGACCATATCCTGACATCCGGCGGCGCAGCGACGGCGGAGCAGGGTGCGGACGTGATCGCGGACATGGTCGCCGCGGCCAGCGGTCGCCTGTCCATCATCGCGGGTTCGGGCGTTTCGCCGGACAATGTTGCGCAGTTGATCGAGCGGACCGGCGTCGAAGCGGTCCACGCTTCGGCCAGCATTCGCGAGGACTGGGGGGATTCGCGGATCGCCGCGATGGGTTTTGCGGTGGGCGCCCGGCGGCGCACCAGTGCCGAACGGATCGCGGCGATCCGCCGGACGATAGGGGAAGGATAAAAGCCAATGTATGCCATATATAATACCTATTGCCGGCTTGGTTGCACTGCGATAAGCCTTGGTGCGAAGCGGGGCGTGGCATGAGCGACGCCCGGGCAAAGGGGGATGGCGCGGCCATGACATTCTCGGCGCAGGTCGGTTCCTTCCGAAAGGGGAATCCCGCGCCATTGTACCTCCAGCTCCAGCAGCTGCTGCGCGATGCGATCACCAACAATGTGCTGGCCGAGGACGATGCGATCCCGGCCGAACGCGACCTGGCGATCGAATATGACGTGTCGCGCATCACCGTGCGCAAGGCGATCGGTGGCCTGGTCGAAGAGGGGCTGCTGACGCGTCGGCGCGGGGCGGGCACCTTCGTCGCGGGGCGCGTGGAAAAGAGCTTCTCCAAGCTGTCCTCCTTCTCCGAGGACATGATCGCGCGCGGCCGGACGCCGAGCAGCCAGTGGGTCAGCCGCGCGCCGGGCACCGTCACGCCCGAGGAGGCGATGTCGCTGGGGCTGTCGCCGGGCGCACCGGTCTATCGGTTCCAGCGCGTGCGCTTTGCCGACGAAGTGCCGATGGCGGTCGAGGTGTCGACCATCGCCGGCTTTGCGCTGCCGTCGATCGAGTCGGTCGACCGGTCGCTTTATGCGGCACTGGAACGTGCGGGCAATCGGCCGGTGCGCGCGCTCCAGCGGCTGCGCGCGGTGCCGTTCGGCCCCGATCATGCCAAGATGCTGGATGTCGATCCGGGCCATGCGGGCCTGTTGATCGAACGGCGCGGATTTCTACGCGATGGACGGGCGGTGGAATATACCCAGTCCTTCTATCGCGGCGATGCCTATGATTTCGTCGCGGAGTTAACCGATGTCTGAAGTGATGACCGCCGGTCAAGCGGGAACCGGCACCCTGATGGGAGCGGAAGCGGGGGAGGCGCCGGCGGCGATCGCCCGGCTGCTCGCGCGCAACGCGCCGACCGTCCGGCCGCTGGCCGAGCGGCTGCGTGCCGCCCCGCCGCCGGTGATCGTCACCATCGCCCGTGGCTCGTCGGACCACGCCGCGACCTATGGGAAATATATCCTGGAGACGAAGACCGGCGTGCCGGTGTCGTCGGCCGCACCCTCGGTCGCGTCGATCTTCGAAACGCCGATGAAGGTGCAGGGCGCGCTGGTCATCGCCATCTCGCAGTCGGGGCGCAGCCCGGACCTGCTGGCGACGGTCGAGGCCTATCGCGCGGGCGGCGCGCATATCGTCGCGCTGGTCAATGACGAGGAGTCGCCGCTGGCGACCGGCGCGGACACCTTCCTGCCGCTGTCGGCCGGGCCGGAAAAGGCCGTCGCCGCGACCAAGTCCTGCCTGACCGCGCTGGCGGGTCTGGCGCAGCTCGCCGCCGCCTGGGCGGGGGACGAGACGCTGGAGGCGGCGCTCGCGGATCTGCCCGGACAGGTCGAGCAGGCGCTCGGCCTCGACTGGTCGCCGGCGGTCGAGGGGCTGCGCGAGGTCAGCCAGATGTTCGTGCTGGGTCGCGGTTACGGCTACGGCGTGGCGCAGGAAGCCGCGCTGAAGCTGAAGGAAACCTGCTCGATCCAGGCCGAGCCGTTCAGCGCCGCCGAGGTGCGCCACGGCCCGATGCGCATCGTCGAGCCCGGCTATTCGGTGCTGGGCCTCGCCACGTCGGACGTGGCGGGCGAGGATGTGAAGGCGGTCGCCGACCAGTTCGAGGCGCGCGGTGCCAAGCCGTTCGTCGCGGGGCAGGGCGGTAGCCTGCCCATGGTCGCCGGGCACCCCGCGCTGGAGCCGATTTCGATGCTCGCTAGCTTCTACCGCATGGTCGAGGCGCTGGCGCTCGCCCGTGGCATGGACCCCGACTCGCCGCCGCATCTGCAGAAAGTGACCCGCACGCTATGAACCGTTTCCGTTTCGTCAACGGCCATGTCGCGACCTCCGGCGGCGTCCTGCCGGGTGCGGAGATCGTCGTGGACGGCGATCGCATCGCGTCGATCGGCGCGGTCGAGGGTTCGGGCGATGCGATCGACCTGAACGGCGGCTGGGTCGTCCCCGGCTATATCGACACGCAGGTCAATGGCGGCGGCGGCGTGCTGTTCAACGATCGTCTCGACGTGGACGGCATCGCGACCATGGCGGCGGCGCATGCCGTCTATGGCACCACCGCGATGCTGCCGACGCTCGTCAGCGAGACGCCCGACAAGATCGCCCGCGCGCTCGAGGCGATCGACGAGGCGATCGAGGCGAAGGTGCCGGGTATCGTCGGCATCCATGTCGAGGGGCCGGTGCTCAATCCGGCGCGCAAGGGCATCCACGATCCGGCGCGCTTCCGCGACCTGGACGACGAGATGGTCGCCGTCCTGACCCGCCCGCGCAAGGGCAAGGTCATGCTGACCATCGCGCCCGAGCGGGTGCCCTTGGCGACGATCAAGCGGCTGGTCGATGCGGGCGTGCTGGTCAGCGCCGGTCATACCGAGGCGAGCTACGAGCAGGCGATGGCGGCGTTCGATGTTGGGCTGTCGGGTATCACCCATCTCTACAACGCGATGCCCGCGATGCAGCAGCGGGTGCCGGGGCTGGCGGGCGCGACGCTCGACGATCCGCGGCCCTATAGCGGCCTCATCATCGACGGCTTCCACGTTTCCGCGCCGATGCTGCGGCTGGCGCTGAAGGCGCGGCCGTTCGACAAGCTGATGCTCGTTACCGACGCCATGTCCTCGGTCGGGGCGGTGGAGAAGGGTTTCGTTCTGCACGGCCGCCATATCGACGTGTCGGGCGGCAAGTGCACCTATGCCGACGGGACGCTGGCGGGCTCGGACCTCGACATGGGGTCGGCGGTTGCCAATGCGGTCGAGCAGCTGCGCATCACCGTCGACCAGGCGGCGGTGCTGGCCGCGACCAACCCGGCGGCGTTTCTGGGCCTCGCCCATGAGCGTGGAGCGCTGGCCAAGGGCCTGCGTGCCGACTGGGTGGTGCTCGATGACGCGCTCAAGCCGGTCGAAACCCGCATCGCGACGGCGGAGCCGGTCGCGGCATGACGGTCGGGCGCCGCGACCTGCTGCTCGGCAGCGCGGTGGTGGGGCTGACGGGCGGGATCGCGCCCGTGCCCCTGTTCGCGGCGAGCGGTCGTCCTGCGGATGGCGCAGGCGCGCTGCCCATGCCCGCGCCGACCAACCAGCTTCCCGCCGCCCTGCCGGTGCAGGATGCGGCGCGCGTGCTGATGGATCGCGGCTGGCTGTTCCACGAAGGTGATATAGAGCCGGCGCCGCTCGACACGCACAATGCGACCTATGTCTCGGTCAAGGCCGGGAATGCGCGCGGCGCGGCGGCGGTCGATTTTGACGACAGCGACTGGCAGGCGGTGGACTTGCCGCATGACTGGGCCTCGTTCCAGCCCTTCGTGAAGGCCGCCAATGTCGCACAGGGCTATCGTCCGCGTGGGATCGGCTGGTATCGGCGCAGCTTCCGGCTGGACCCCGCGCTCAAGGGGCGGCGGATCGAGCTGGAATTCGGCGGCATCGCCACGTTCGCGACCATCTGGGTCAATGGCAGCGTCGTCGCGCATAATTTCTCCGGCTATAATGCCATCCGTATCGACCTGACGCCCTTCGCGCGCTTCGGCGACGAGCCCAATATCGTCGCGGTACGCGTCGATGCGGAAGCGATGGAGGGATGGTGGTATGAGGGCGCCGGGCTCTACCGCCATGTCTGGCTGGCCGATTATGCCCCCGTTTCGATCGCGACGGACGGCGTGCACTGCGATCCGCGTAAGCGGGCGGACGGATGGCATGTCCCCGTCACCGCCACGCTGACCAGCATCGCCCCTACCGAAAGCACCGTCACGGTCGAGGCGCGGTTGCTCGACCCGCAGGGCAAGCTCGTCGCGCAGGGGCAGGCGCAGGCCACGGTCCCCACGCTGGACGAAGCCACTGCGAGCCTGGACCTCGCAATTGCCGATCCCACGCTCTGGTCGATCGAGCGGCCGACGCTCTACACGGTCCAGGTCCGGCTGCTCCGCGACGGACAGGTGGCGGACGAGCGGCGTGTACCGATCGGGTTCCGCACCATCCGCTTCGACGCGGATCGCGGCTTTTTCCTGAACGATCGGCCGGTGAAGCTGAAGGGCGTGTGCCTGCATCAGGATCATGCCGGTGTCGGCACCGCGATCCCCGATGCGCTGATCGGCTGGCGGCTGGAGCGGTTGAAGGCGATGGGTTGCAATGCGGTGCGGTCCAGCCACAATGCGCCGACGCCCGAATTGCTCGACTGGTGCGACCGGCTGGGCTTGGTCGTGATGGACGAGAACCGGCAGTTCAATCCGGCGCCCGAATATCGTGCACAGCTGGAATGGCTGGTCCGGCGCGACCGCAACCATCCGTCGGTCATCCTGTGGTCGGTCTTCAACGAGGAACCGATGCAGGGCACGCCTTCGGGCGTCGAGATGGTCAAGCGCATGGCGCACTGGGTGCGCGCGCTGGACGACAGCCGTCCGGTGACGGCGGCGATGAACGGGTCCTTCTTCGATCCGGTCAATGTCGCGCAGGTCGTCGATGTGACCGGGTTCAATTATTATCAGGGCGATTACGACCGCTATCACCGGCTGAACCCGACCAAGCCGATGACCAGCTCGGAGGACACCAGCGCCTTCATGACGCGCGGTGCGTTCCAGAGCGATCCGGCGCGGCATATCGCGTCCAGCTATGACGACGAAGCGGCAAGCTGGGGCGCGACGCACCGTGTCGCGTGGAAGAAGATCGCCGAGCGCGTTTTCGTGGCGGGCGGCTTCGTGTGGACCGGCTTCGACTATCATGGTGAGCCGACGCCCTATGAATGGCCGACCATCGCCAGCTTCTTCGGCATCATGGACCTGTGCGGCTTTCCCAAGACCGCCTTCGACATCCACCGCGCCGCCTGGGTCGACGACCAGCCGGTCGTTGCCATCGCGCCGCATTGGAGCTGGCCGGGGCGCGAGGGGCAGCCGACCAAGATCATGGTCCTGTCCAATGCCGGGCGCGTCGTCCTTCGCCTGAACGGCAAGACGGTGGGCGAGGCGGCGGTCGACCGGCTGATGGGCAATGCATGGACCATCCCCTATGCGCCGGGCCGGATCGAGGCGATCGCCTATCGCGGCGGTCGCGAGGTGGCGCGCGCCGCGCATGAGACCGTCGGCGCGCCGGTCGCGCTGCGTCTGACCCCCGCCCGTACCGTGATGGCTGGCGATACGGAGGATGCGCAGGCGATCACCATCGACGCGGTCGACGCCAAGGGGCGGCATGTGCCTACCGCCAATCTGATGACCCGCTTCACCATCGAAGGCGGCGCGATCATCGGCGTCGGCAATGGCGATCCCAACAGCCACGAGCCCGAAAAGGGCAACCAGCGCTCGCTGTTCAACGGGCTGGCGCAGATGATCGTGCGGCCCGACACCGGGCGCGGCAGGATCGTGATCCGCGCCATGGCGGACGGCCTGAAGCCCGCGACGCTGAAGCTGGACCGGCTGGGCGTGGCCCCGCGTGCGCAGGTATCGGTGATGGCGGGCGACATGGACCTGCGCGACTGGCGGCGTTCGCCGCTGCTCGCCGACAAGCCGTCGCCTGACCTGGCGCCCGCCGCCAGCGACAATAATGGCTGGGCCTTTGTCCGGGCAGGCACGCCGACCCCGGCCGAAGGCGCCGGGTGGCGCGTGTATCGCACGGTCTTCACGCCCCGAAAGGCGGTGGCGGCGCGGGGTGGCGAGATCCGCTTGGCATCGGTCGGCGGCATGGCGAGCCTGTGGGTCGACGGGATGCTGGTCGCCGAAAAGCGCGATCCCAAGCCTGGCCCGATGGTCGCGACGCTGCCCTCGGGCGCGGACAAGCGGACGGTCGCGCTGATCGTGGCGGGCATGGGCAATATCGAGAGCGGCCTGTTGGGCCGGGTGATGGTCCGCCCGCGCTGACGCGCCGCGGACGCTCACGGGGGGAAGGAATGCAGTTTGGCGAAAGTGACGTGCGATGAGTGATCTGACCATCTTTGCCCCGCTGGCGGGCTGGGTAATGCCGTTGGCACAGGTGCCAGACCCCGTGTTTGCCGAAAAGATGCTGGGCGACGGGATGGCGATCGACCCGGTCAATGATGCACTTTGCGCGCCATGCGATGCGACCGTGCTGACGGTGCATGAGGCGGGACACGCTGTGACGCTGCGCAGCGCCCAGGGGTTCGAGCTGATCTGTCATATCGGTGTCGATACCGTGTCGCTGGGCGGCAAGGGGCTGACCCCTCAGGTCCAGGCGGGAGCCAAGGTGCTGGCGGGCCAGCCGCTGATCCGCTTCGACCTCGATTACCTCGTTCAGAACGCGCCCGCTGTCGTCACGCCGATCATCGTTGCCGATGCCACCCGCTATGCCGTCGAGCCGATCGCCCAAGGGCTGGTCGCGGTCGGTGATCCCCTGTTGCGCGTCGTCCCACTAGCGGCCGATGCGGTCGAGGTGGAGGCGAGCGGTGAAACGCTGGTCGAGGAGATTGTCGTCGCGCTGTCGCACGGCCTGCACGCGCGCCCTGCGGCCCGGCTGGTCGAGGCGGTTCGCCGTCATGATGCCAAGGTTACGCTCCATCACGGCGATCGTCACGCCTCCGGCCTGAGCGCGGTCGGGCTGCTCGGCCTGGGGCTGGGCCATGGCACGACGGCGCGGATCGAGGCGAGCGGCGCGCAGGCAGCGGCGGCGCTGGCCGAGGTCCTCGCCTTTTTAAGCGACGCGACGCCCGAGGAAACGCCGGTCGACGCGCCCGAGCCCGTGCGGGGCGAAGGCCCCGGTCTGGGCGGGGTGCCCGCCGCACCGGGCCTAGCGGTGGGACCGATCCACCGTCTGACCCGTGCCGCCATTCCCGTCGAGACGATTCCCGGCTCGGTCGAGGACGAGCGGAACAAGTTGACCGATGCGCTGGCGCGTGTTCGCGAAGGGCTCGCTCAGGCCGCCGCTGCCGGTGGCGCGCGGGGCGGCGTGATGGCCGCGCATGGCGCGATGCTGGCCGATCCCGCTTTGTCGGAAGCTGCGCTGGGCGCGATCGGGCGTGGCCTGAGCGCGGGTGTGGCATGGCAGGAGGCGATCGCCGAGCAGGTCGCGGTCCTGCTGTCGAGCGGCGACCGCCGTATCGCTGAACGCGCCGACGATCTGCGCGATCTGGAACGCCATGTACTGGCCGCGCTCGCCGGCTTGCCGATCGAGGGGCCAAGCGTGCCGACCGGGGCGATCTTGGTCGCTGAGGATCTGCTCCCCAGCCAGGTCGCCGCGCTCGATGCAGGCGTCGTGGCGGGTATCGCCTTGGTCAAGGGCGGCCCGACTTCGCACGCCGCGATCCTGGCGGCGGGCATGGGCCTGCCTATGGCGGTGGCGTTCGGCGCGCCGCTGGCGGCGCTGGACGACGGACGCGTGATCGTCCTGGACGCCGACCGCGGCCTGATCGACCCGGACCCCGATGCCGGGGCGCAAGACCAGGCGCGCGAGACCATCGCCCGCCGCAAGGCCGAGACCGAGTTGGCGCGCGCCGCACAGGGGCCGTGCCGGACGGCGGACGGCACCCGGATCGAGATGTTCGCCAATCTGGGCTCGGTCGCCGATGCCGAGGCGGCGGTGGCCGAAGGGGCGGAGGGCTGCGGCCTGCTGCGCACCGAATTCCTGTTCCTGGAGCGCGAGACCGCGCCGACCCGGGACGAACAGGCGCGCGATTACCAGGCGATCGCCGACGCGCTGGGCGACCGGCCGATGATCGTCCGGCTGCTCGATGTCGGCGGCGACAAGCCCGCGCCCTATATGGACCTGCCCGTCGAGGAAAACCCGGCGCTGGGCCTGCGCGGCATCCGCGTATCGCTGGCCGATCCGCAGTTGCTGGAGGATCAGGTCGGCGCGATCCTGGCGGTGCGCCAGCCGTGCCGGATCATGGCGCCGATGGTCGCCAGCTTGTCCGAGCTGGAGGCGGTTCGTGCCGTCGTCGAGCGGCAGGGTGGCAAGGCCGAGGTCGGCGTGATGATCGAAACCCCCGCCGCCGCCATTTCCGCCGACATCCTCGCGCGCAAGGCGGACTTCTTCTCGATCGGCACCAACGACCTGACCCAGTACACGCTGGCCATGGACCGCGGCAACGCGGCGGTGGCGGCGGGTGTGGACGGCCTGCATCCGGCGGTGCTGCGGCTGATCGGCGCGACCTGCGACGGGGCGGCCAAGCATGACACGCCGGTCGGCGTCTGCGGCTCGCTGGCGGCCGACCGGCTGGCGGTGCCCATCCTTCTCGGCTTGGGCGTCACCGAATTGTCGGTGCCCCCGGCGCGGGTCGCCGCAATCAAGGCGCTGGTCGGCAAGCTCGACATGGAGAAATGCCGCGCCGCCGCGATCGCCGCGATGGCGCTTCCCTCGGCTGCGGCGGTTCGCGCGCACATCACGACCATGCTTCAGGAGATCGGCGCATGAACTCGCCCATGGCCACGCTTCAATCGCTCGGGCGGGCGCTGATGCTGCCCATCGCGGTCCTGCCGGTGGCGGGCCTGCTGCTGCGCCTCGGCCAGCCCGATATGTTCAACATCGCCTTCATCGCCAATGCGGGCAATGCGATCTTCGACAATCTGGGCCTGCTGTTCGCAGTCGGTGTCGCCACCGCCT
The DNA here is from genome assembly GCF_913062585.1 of uncultured Sphingomonas sp. Taxonomy (GTDB): domain Bacteria; phylum Pseudomonadota; class Alphaproteobacteria; order Sphingomonadales; family Sphingomonadaceae; genus Sphingomonas. The sequence continues at coordinate 63,864 of NZ_CAJXWX010000016.1, forward strand.
TTGCCCGCGACGGCAACGGGGCGGCGGCGCTGGCGGGCATCACCTGCTACCTCGTCACCACCAAGGGCGCCGAGACGCTGGTCGTGCCCCCGCCGGGCACGGCCATGGGGCTGGCCAAGGATATTGCCACCACTGTCGAGGCGGCGTGGCGGACCAAGGCAGTCCACCGCTTCGACGTGCCGGTGGGTATCGTCGCCGGCCTGATCGGCGGCAGCTTCTACAACCGGTTCGCCACCATCAAGATGCCGGAATATCTTGCCTTTTTCGGTGGTCGTCGTTTCGTGCCGATCATCTCGGGCATAGCGGGGCTGGGGCTTGCGGGCCTGCTGGGCCTGGCATTCGGGCCGGTGAATGCCGGGATCGACGGCCTGAGCCAGGGCATCGTCCATGCGGGCGGGCTGGGGTTGTTCGCCTTTGGCGTGCTGAACCGCCTGCTGGTCGTCACCGGGTTGCACCATATTCTGAACACCGTCGCCTATTTCGTCGTCGGCGATTATCAGGGCAAGACCGGCGACCTGACCCGTTTCTTCGCGGGCGATCCCACGGCGGGCGCATTCATGAGCGGCTTCTTCCCGGTCATGATGTTCGGCCTGCCCGCCGCCTGTCTGGCCATGTATCACGAGGCGTTGCCGGCGCGGAAAAAGGCGGTCGGCGGCATGTTGCTGAGCCTGGCGCTGATGTCGTTCCTGACCGGCGTGACCGAGCCGATCGAATTCAGCTTCATGTTCCTGGCGCCGGTCCTCTACGCCTTCCACGCCATTCTGACCGGCCTGTCGGAGGTGATCATGAACGCGCTCGGGGTGCGCCTCGGTTACACCTTCTCGGCCGGTCTGTTCGACTATGGCATCAATTTCGGCAAGGCGACCAAGCCGCTGCTGCTGCTGCCCGTCGGGGCGGTCTATGCCGTCCTCTATTACGCCGTGTTCCGCTTCGCCATTCGCCGGTGGAACCTGCAGACGCCGGGGCGCGAGGCAGAGCCGGCCGTCGAGGCCGATCAGCCGGAGGGTGAGGCGGCGCCGGTCGCGGGTGGTCGCGGCGCGTCCTTCGTGGCGGCGATGGGCGGCAGCACCAATCTGACCGAGGTGGCGGCCTGCACCACGCGCCTGCGTCTGGTCGTGGCCGATCCGGCACAGGTCGACGAGCCCGCGCTGAAGCGGCTGGGCGCACGTGGCATCCTGCGTCCCTCGCCCAGCGGAGTGCAGGTGGTGCTGGGCCCCGTCGCCGACACGGTCGCGATGGAGATGCGCGCCGCCATCGAGGCGGGGCCGGTCGCGGCCACCAAACGGGCGGCGACAGTCGCGCTCGCTGCCGCTCCGGCACCGGCCGAGGCAGCATCGGCGACGACCGATGCGTCTCTGCCCGCGGCATTGGTGCAGGCATTGGGTGGGGCGGACAATATCGTCTCGGCCCGCCGTCATGCCGGACGCTGGCGCGTCATGCTGTCGGATCCGGCACGCCTGGCCCCGCTGTCGTCGGATATGGCCCGCACGTCGGTGCGCGTCGCGCCCGACGTCATCCATGTCCTCGTGGATTAAATTGATGTCATCTTAACTTTAATCATGTTGCTGACCGTGCGGTAAAGAATGTAGTGGGCAGCGGGCATTTTTAGCTGCGATACAGGCATTTGTTGTCGACATCGCGACGGAGAGTCCTGTTGTCCACGGATATGGCGAGCGGCACCGACGACAAGCGCCTGTACCGGGCCCCGGCATTGGAAAAGGGGCTGGACATCCTCGAACTGCTGGCGGCGGAGGAACACCCGCTGACCATGAGTGCCATCGTCACACGACTGGGGCGGTCGACCGGTGAGCTTTTCCGGATGATCCAGGTGCTGGAGCATCGCGGCTATGTCGCGCAGGGGCCGGACGGTTATGTGATGACGTCGCGGCTGTTCCATCTCGGGCTGAAGCGGCCGCCGGTGCGCAGCCTGATGGAACAGGCCCTGCCGGAAATGCGCAGGCTGGCGGATCAGATCGGCCAGTCCTGCTATTTGGCCATCCCGTCAGGCGCGGCATCGTCGGTGATCGCGCGGATGGAGGCGAACACCACGGTCGGCTTTTCGGTCCGTGTCGGCTATCGTCGGCCGATGCACGAAACGGCCTCGGGCCACGTCCTCTACGCCTTTCAGTCGGAGGCGAAGCGGCGCGAATGGGAAGCGCTGTTCGATCCCCCGCTGTCGGATCGGGCCTGCCAGCAATTGCGCGAAGACACCGATGCGATCCGAGCCCAGGGCTTTGTCCGGTCCGAGAGCGCCGAGCTGTTGGGCATGATCGAACTGGCGGCACCCATCATGCGGGCCGGACGCGCCTGCGCGGTGCTGACCGTCCCCTTCGTCCGGATCACCGCTGCCCTGGCCAGCGAGGAGGAAGCCCTGAGGCAGTTGCTCGGGACCGCCGCGCTGATCACCGAACAATTGCTGGGCAACGACGCCCGCATCTGATCCCGGCTTGTCCCCCGCCGACTTCGCCGCGATAGAGCCGGTGCCCGATTGAACAAATCCGGGGAGCCCGACTTTACCGTCACGGCCTCCGGATCGCCGAACAGGGGTGATCGGGGCAGGGACAGGGGTTCGCGGGTGCTGTTGAAATATTATAAGGGTTCGTTCGTCTTCACCGCGCTGTGCCTGGCGATCGCGGCATGGCTGGGCTTCCAGAGCACGGGCACGCTGCCCGGAACGCTGGGCATCCTGTGGATCGTGCTGGTCCTGGGCGTGCTGGAGGTGTCGCTGTCCTTCGACAATGCGGTGGTCAACGCGACCGTGCTGCGCGACATGGACGACAAATGGCGCCACCGCTTCCTGACCTGGGGCATCCTGATCGCGGTGTTCGGGATGCGGATCGTCTTCCCGCTCGCCATCGTCGCCCTCGCCGCGCATCTCGGGCCGGTCGAGGCCGTCAAGCTCGCGGCGGGCGATCCGGTCCGATATGAACAGATCATCACCTCCGCCCATGTCGGCATTTCGGGCTTTGGCGGCAGCTTCCTGGCGATGGTCGGCTTGGGCTTCTTCCTGGACGAGGATAAGGACGAGCACTGGATCGGCGCGATCGAGCGTCCGCTGGCCGCGCTTCGCAAGATCGCGGGGCTGGCGACCGGGATCGTCCTGCTGGCGCTCTATGTCATCGCGCAGTCCATCCCGGCGGCGGACGCGATGACCTTCATCACCTCGGGCATATTCGGGCTGCTGACCTATATCGCGGTCCATGCGATCGGCGTGGTGCTGGAAGGGGACGGCGACGCGGTGACGGGGGCGGCCGCGCGGTCGGGCCTTGCGGCGTTCCTGTATCTGGAAGTGCTCGACGCCAGCTTCTCGTTCGATGGCGTGATCGGGGCGTTCGCGCTGTCGAACAATCTGTTCATCATCGCGCTTGGCCTGGGCATCGGGGCGATGTTCGTGCGGTCCATGACGATCATGCTGGTCGACCATGGCACGCTGGCGCAATATCGGTACCTGGAGCACGGCGCCTTCTACGCCATCGTCGCGCTGGCCGCGATCATGCTGCTGTCGGTGCGTTTCCATATCCCCGAGACGATCACCGGCCTGATCGGCGCGACGCTGATCGGCCTGTCATTCTGGGCATCGGTGCGCAGCAATCGCAAACACCCCGATGCCGGGGCGCATGAGGCCGGGGCGATCCACGGATCGGGTACGTCGATCGGCGGCTGAACCGTTCCGCTCACGTGACGATGGAACCCTTTGCCCCGGCGAAGGATTGGCAATCCGATACGCTGCGTGAGGGATCCAAGTAATGACGGTGTCCGCGATCGAGACCCTGCGGCAGCAGCGCCCGTCCCCTGACAGGCCGCTGCTGACCGGCCTGTTCCTGGAGGGGCGCGGGCGCGACATGATGACGCCCGAAGATGTGACGGTGCTGGAACACAGCATCGACGAGGTGCGTGCGATCCCCGCGCGGACGATCGTCATCCGTCGCGACGAGCGGGTCCGCCAGAGCAGCCTGCTGCTTGAAGGCGTGATGTGCCGCTACATGGACGATCGCCAAGGCAATCGCCAGATCGTCGCCTTCCATGTGCCCGGCGATTTCGTCGACCTGCACGGCTTTGCGATGCGGCATCTGGACCATGACGTTGCGACGCTGACCCCGGTGCGGGTCGCGCTGGCGGGGCATGACCGGCTGGAGCGGATCGTCGCGGGCTATCCGCGCCTTACCCGGCTGCTCTGGTTCTCGACCCTGCTCGATGCGGCGATGCACCGCGAATGGGTGTTCCGCCTGGGGCGGCTGGAGGCAGATGGGCGCGTGGCGCACCTGTTCTGCGAGCTTCACGCCCGCCTGGCGATGATCGACATGGTGCGGGACGGGGCGTTTCGCTTTCCGGTGACGCAGATCGACCTGGCCGAGGCGTCGGGCATCACCCCGGTCCATCTGAACCGCGTGTTGCGCGCTCTGCGCGAGCGGGGGCTGATGACCTTCCGCAGCGGCAATGTCCATATACTGGACCTGGACGGGCTGGCGGCGCTGGCGGATTTCGATCCCGGCTATCTGTATGGCGGTGGCCCGACGCTGGAAAAGGGGGGCGCATGACCTCGCCAGGATCGCCGGCGCAGGTGCATGACGAAGCGGGGCTCGCCACGGCCGAGCAGGGCATCGTGATGCTGGACGGGCCCAATGGCGTCGCGGTGTCGATGACGCCGTCCGCCGCGCGCCGGACGGGCGAGGGGTTGGTCGCCGCCGCCCGCGAGGCCGAGACGCAGTTGGGCGAACGGTAAGGGGAGCGGGCTTTACCCGTCCGATCAGCGGCTTATGATGACGCGGCGTTCATGAACGGGAGTGTTTTTTGCGTCATCTGCCTATCGCCGTCACCCTGGCGGCCCTTATGAGCACGTCCGCCACGGCGTCTCCCCCGCAGGCCGCGCAGGCCCCCGCGACCAATCCCCTGCTCAGCCCCTGGACCGGCCCTTATGGCGGGGTGCCACCCTGGGACAAGGTGAAGCCCGAACTCTTCCCCGCCGCCTTCGAGGCCGCGCTGGCCGAGCGGCGCGCCGACTATGAGCGGATCGCCAACGATCCCGCCAAGCCCAGCTTCGCCAACACCTTCGTGCCGATGCAGAATGCCGGGCAGACGCTGAACCGCGTGATGACGCTGTTCGGGGTGATGACGGGCAGTATGAACTCGCCCGCCTATCAGGCGCTGGACCGCGAATGGTCGCCCAAGCTCGCCAAGGCGTCGGACGAGATCACCTTCAACCCCAAGCTGTTCGCCCGGATCGAGGCGATCTACCGGGCGCGCGATACTTCCGGCCTCGATGCGCAGCAGAAGCGGCTGGTCACGCGCACCTATGACAGCTTCGTTCGGCAGGGGGCGAAGCTGACCCCGGCGCAGAAGGCCGAGCTGTCCGCCTTCAACCAGAATCTCGCGATCAACTTCTCCGAGTTCTCGCAGCGGCTGCTGGCCGATGAAGGCACCGCGATCATCGTCACCGACGAGGCGCGCCTTGCGGGCCTGCCCGACAGCGTAAAGGCGGTCGCCAAGGCGGCGGCGGCCGAGCGTGGGAAGCAGGGCTGGGCGATCGTCAACACCCGCTCGGCGGTCGATCCGGTGCTGACCTTCGCCACCGACCGGGCGCTGCGCGAGCAGGTGTGGCGCGCCTTCACCAAGCGTGGCGACAATGGCGACATCAACGATACGAAGGCGACCATTGCCCGCATCGTCCGCCTGCGCGCCAATCGCGCGCATCTGCTGGGCTTCAAGACCCATGCCGACTGGCGGATGCAGGACACGATGGCCAAGACCCCGGCCGCCGCGATGGACCTGATGATGCGCGTCTGGCCCGCCGCCAAGGCGCGCGTCGCCGAGGAGGTCCGCGACATGCAGGCGATCGCCGATAAGGACGGTGCGAAGATCACCATCGAGCCCTGGGACTATCGCTTTTATCAGGAAAAGGTCCGCAAGAGCCGCTACGATCTCGATCAGGCCGAGTTGAAGCCCTATTTCGAGCTGAACAACATCATCCAGGGTTCGCTCTATGCCGCGAACCGGCTCTACGGCCTGGAGTTCAAGGAGATCACCGGCACGGTCCCGGTCTTCGAGCCCAACATGCGCGTGTGGCACGTCACCCGCAACGGCAAGGAGGTCGGCCTGTTCTACCGCGACGATTTCGCGCGGACGGGCAAGCGCTCGGGCGCCTGGGCCAACACCTATCGCGGCCAGCGTAACCTGCCGCCGGCGCAGAATGTCCTGTCGTCCAACAACAACAACTTCGCCAAGGGTGCGCCCGGCGAGCCGGTGCTCATCAGCCTGGACGATGCCGAGACGCTGTTCCACGAATTCGGCCACGCGATCCATGCGATGCTGCAGAACGTCACCTATCCGGGGCTGGCGGGCACGCCGCGCGACTTTGTCGAATATCCCAGCCAGGTGAACGAGCATTGGCTGCTGACCCGTGACGTGCTCGACAAATATGCCCGCCACTACAAGACCGGCCAGCCCATGCCGCAGGCGCTGCTCGACAAGATCAAGGCGTCGGAAACTTTCAACCAGGGCTTTGCGACGACCGAATATCTGTCCTCGGCGATCGTTGACATGAAGCTGCACACCGTGCCCGACGGCGTGGTCGATCCGGCGGCGTTCGAGGCGACGACGCTGCGCGAGATCGGGATGCCCAGGGAACTCGTGATGCGGCACCGCCTGCCGCAGTTCAATCACCTGTTCTCGTCGGACAGCTATTCGGCGGGCTATTACAGCTATCTCTGGTCGGAAACGATGGACGCCGACACCTTCGCCGCGTTCGAGGACGCGGGTAGCCCGTGGGACAAGGCGACGGCGGATCGCTTTGCGCGCATCCTGTTGTCGACGGGGAACGAGACGGACCGGGCGGAGGCATATCGCGCGTTCCGGGGCCGGGACCCGGACGTGAACGCGCTCCTGAAACAGCGCGGCTTCCCGACGAAGTAACGACCAACTCCTCCCCAAGCTTGCTTGGGGAGGGGGACCATCGCGTCAGCGATGGTGGAGGGGCAGGACGGACCGGCCATGCCCCTCCACCACGCCCTGCGGGCGCGGTCCCCCTCCCCATCAGAGATGGGGAGGAATTGCGGCGTTACAGCGCCTTCAACCGGATCGCCTGGCCGCCACCGGGGGCCAGCGACAGCGTCAGCGTGTCGCCCTTCTTCACCCGCCGAGTCTCGAACGCGATCGAATGCCGCGCCTCGGTCGCATAGGTCGCACCGGGCCCGTCCTTATAGACCTGCGCCTCGTACGTCTTGCCAGGATCGAGGAAATCGAGCGTCACGGTCAGCTCCCGCGCATTCTCGTCGGTGATCGACCCGACATACCAGTCGCGGCTCTTACGGTCGCGCCGCGCGAAGGTGACGTAATCGCCGACCTCGCCGTTCAGCACGCGGCTGTCCTCCCAGTCCACCGGCACATCCGCGATGAAGCGGAAGGCTTCCGGGTATTTCGCGTAATTCTCCGGCGTATCGGCCGCCATCTGCACCGGCGAATAGAGCACCACATACAGCGCCAGCTGCTTGGCGATGGTCGACTGGATCGGGCTGTTGTCGCTGCCGGTCAGGCTGAGCACGCCCGGCGTGAAGTCCATCGGGCCTTCGAGCATCCGGGTGAAGGCGAGATTCGCCTCATGCTCGGGCGGGTTCTTGCCCGGCCAGGCATTATATTCCATGCCCCGCGACCCCTCGCGCGCCAGCCAGTTGGGATAGGTGCGGCGGAGGCCGGTGTCCTTGACCGGCTCGTGGCTGTCGATCGACACCTTATACTCGGCGGCGGCCTGAAGAACGCGGAGATGGTGATTCACCATCCACTGGCCCTCATGCCATTCGCGCGATACCGTGCCGTCCGCATTCACCCGCTCGATCTGCCCTGCATCGGCGACATAGCCGGTCTTGACGACATGCTCGCCATGATCGGCGGCAAACTTGAACGCGGGGTCGAACTGGCTCTCATAATGGCTGACCGCGCCGCCAGTCTCGTGATGGCCGATTAGCGAGACGCCCTTCGACTTGGCATATTTCGCCAGCGCGTCGGCATCGAAATCCTCTGCCGGGGTCGCGAACTGCATCGCCGAGCCATTGCCCGCCCAGTCGCCGTCCCAGCCGATATTCCACCCCTCGACCAGCACGCCGGGGATGCCGTATTTGGATGCGAAGTCGATATAGGTCTTCACATTCGCGGTTGTGGCACCGTGACGCGGGCCCCGAGCCCAGCTCCATTCGCCCTTGATCATCTTCCACCAGACGCCGACGAACTTGCCCGGCTTCACCCAGCTGACGTCGCCCAGCTTGTTGGGCTCGTTCAGGTTGAGCATCAGGTGGCTCATATAGAGCCCGCCCGCATCGGGGGCGATCAGGAAGGTGCGCCAGGGCGTTGTCCACGCGCCGGTCTTCACCACCTTGGGCGCGCCTGAGCCGGGGGTCAGGACCGCCTTGAACCCATTCCCCTCGGTCTTCATCAGCGCCATGCTGGCATAGTCGACCAAGGCCGCCTCATGGATGGCGATATGCGTGCCGTCGTCCAGCTTCATGGTGATCGGCGTTGCGGCCGTGCCGACCGCCGTGATCGGCGTGCGGTTGTAGAGATATTCCTCGCGGTTCCAGAGGAAGGCTGGCTTCCACCAGGCGGTGCCGTTTTGCGCGATGTTGAACTCGGTCAGTTCTTCGGCGACGTCGGCCTTGGGAAGCGCCTGCTGCTCGGGAAATTCGTAGCGGAAGCCGACGCCGTCGTCCTGCACCCGGAACACCACGTCATAGCGGCGATGCAGTGCGCTCGATTCCATCAGGCGGACTCGCATCTCGCGATGGTTGTCGCGGATGGTGCGCCACTCGCCCCAGGGTTGGGTCCAGCTGGTGTCGGACTTGGCGTGGGCGACGGACTCGATCTTCATGCCGCGCTCGATCTTGGGCGCGTCGGTGAACATCATGCCCAGCCGCGAGGGCGCGACGATCGCCTTGCCGTTACGGGCGATCATATAGACCGCGCGGCCGTCATTGTCGGTCGAGACCTGCACCGTGATCCGGCCGTCGGGCGAGGTCTCCACCGCGTCCGGTTGGCCTGCTGGCTTGGCGAATTTGAAGGTTTCGTTCACCGCCGGATCGGCGGGGCCGTTCTGGGCCTGGGCGACAGAGGCCATAAGGCCCAGCCCGATGGCAATGGTCGTCTTCATGCAGTCATCTCCCGGATCGCCGCTCCGAACGCGCCAAGGCGTTCATCGGTGGCGTTATTGATCTGGACCAGCACCCGTCCGCCGCGTGGCAGGGTGGCGGGAAGCTGGACGGGCGTGTCGCCCGTATTGAACAGGCAGAGCAGCCGCTGGCCGCCCTCGTGCCGCTCGAAGGCGAGCAGCTGGTCATCAGCGTGGAGCAGCGTCAGCCCGCCGCCCGCCAGCGCGGGTGTCTGGCGGCGCAGCTGGACGAGGCGGCGGGTGAGGTTCAGCAGCGAGTCCGGATCGCCATCCTGCCGGTTGACCGCCAGCGCGGCATGGTCGGGCCCGACCGGCAGCCAGGGTTCCGCGTCCGAGAAACCGCCATTGATCGCATTGCTGCTCCACGGCATCGGCGTGCGGACCCCGTCGCGCGACAGGGTCAGCGGCCAGTTGGCGATCGCCTCGGGATCGACTAGCCGCTCGAAGGGCACATCGACCTGGGTCAGCCCCAGTTCCTCGCCCTGATAGAGAAAGGCGTTGCCGCGCAACGACAGCAGCAGCAGCATCTTCATCCGTGCGAACGCGTCGCGATGCTCGGGCGTGGTCCAGCGGGACACGGCACGCGGCGCGTCATGGTTCTCGAACGCCCAGCTCGGCCAGCCGACACCCGGCTCGGCGGGCCATTTCGCCAGCGCCTCGGCTACGATGCGCGGGGTCAGCCGGTCGGCATAGAGAAAGTCGAAGCCGTATGCGGTGTTCAGCCGGTGATCCCCGGCGGTGAACAGCTTCATCTCGCGATCGGCCTCGTCACCGCCGACCTCCGCCACGGTGAAGCGGTCGCCATACTCATCCAGCGTCGACCGGATCCGCTCCAGGAAGGGCACGATATCGGCATGGCTCTGATTGTAGAGCTTGACCTGGAAATCGAAGGGGCGCGTGCGCGTCTTGCCCGTGTCGGGGGCGGGTGGGTTATCGCGAAGGGTCGGCTCGTGCATCATGAAGTTGATCGCATCGAGGCGAAAGCCGTCCACCCCCCGGTCCAGCCAGAAGCGCGCGGTTGCCAGCAACTCGGCCTGCACCTCGGGATGGTGGACGTGGAGCTGCGGCTGCTCCTTCAGGAAATTGTGCAGATAATATTGCCCGCGCCGCGCGTCCCAGGTCCAGGCGGGGCCGCCGAACACCGACTGCCAGTTGGACGGCGGCGAGCCGTCGGGCTTGGCATCGGCCCAGACATACCAGTCGGCGCGGGCATTGGTGCGGCTGGCGCGGCTTTCGGTGAACCAGGGGTGCTCGTCGGAAGTGTGGCTGTACACCTGGTCGATGACGACCTTCACCCCAAGTTCGTGCGCGCGCGCGACCAGCGCGTCGAAATCCTTCAGCGTGCCGAAGATCGGATCGACATCGCGGTAATCCGCCACGTCATAGCCGAAATCCTTCATCGGCGAGGTGAAGAAGGGCGACAGCCAGATGGCGTCGACGCCCAGGCTGGCGACATGGTCCAGCCGCGCGGTGATGCCGGGCAGGTCGCCGATGCCGTCGCCATTGCTGTCGGCGAAGCTGCGCGGATAGATTTGATAGAACACCGCGCCCTTCCACCAGGGACGCGGGGCAGTCGGAACGGTCTGGGTCATCAACGGGCCTCCGCCGCGCAAACGGCATAGCCGAAGGCGGGCAAGTCAAACATCAGGCTGCCAGGCGCGCCGGCAGTCGGGGCGCAGTGCCCAGCCATGGCAGTAAAACGCTGCGATGCCGTTTCAACCTGCACGGCCTGGGCGATGGCCTTGGCCGAGGTGTTGAAGGCGATCACATATTCGCGGCCGCTATCGGGATCGAAGCGCGATACCGCGAACAGCCCCGGCGCATCGCCGCGCGCGCGGATCACCTGCCGCCCGCGAGTCAGCGCCGGGTTGGCGACGCGCAATCGGGCGAACGTCGCGATCTCGCGGTAAAGGGGGTGGGAGGGCACGAAGCTGTCGGTCGCGGTCGTCTTCGTCGTGCCGACCAGCCGGTTGTCGTTATAGCTGGCGACCTTGCTGGCGAACATGTCCTCACGCGCATCCTGGTCGTTGCCGTCGCCCGCAAAACCCTGTTCGTCGCCCGAATAGATGGTCGGCACGCCGCGCAAGGTCAGCAGCATCGCATGACCCAGTTCGACCCGCTTCAGGATTTCCTCGTCCGAGGCATTGGGGTTCGCCACGCGGACATCATGGGCGAAGCGGCCATGGTCGTGATTGCCGAGGAAAGTCGGCAATATGTCCGCCGTCGCCTCGCCCTTGGCATAGAGGACATCGCCCTCGAACAGGCTGGCGAGGGTGCGGGTCGGCTTGTTCTCTGCGACCGTCTGGATCACCGCGTTCATGAAGGCGAAGTCGAGCACCGCCGGATAGTCGGCGATCTTCGTCCAGCGGGCGAGATAGCCGGGCTCCATGCCCGCCGTCACCTCGCCGAAGATGTGGAAGTTCGGAATGCCTTTCGCCTTGGCCCGCGCCAGCATCGCGGGCACGAAGGCGCGCCAGAAAGCAGGGTCGACATGCTTGGCGGTGTCGATGCGGAAGCCGTCGACCCCAAAGCGGTCGATCCAGCTGCCATAGATGTCGATCATGCCCGAAATGACGCGTGGATTCTCGGTGTAGAGATCGTCCAGCCCCGAAAAATCGCCCATCGTCGAACTCTCGTCCTCGAAGGTCGTGTTGCCGCGATTGTGATAATAGATCGGGTCGTTGAGCCAGGCCGGGGTCTTGGCGTTCTTCTCCGCCGCCGGGACGTAAGGTGTGTAGGCGTAGTTCGGATCGGTCAGCTTCGTGAAGTTCGCCGCCGTCTGCACCTCGTCGCCGACAAAGCCGGGATTGATCGCCGGTCCCTTCACGCCGCCGCGCCGCTGATAGGGATAGGTCGCAATGTCGCGGTAAGGGCAGGGTGAGCCTTCCGCGCACTCGCGATACTGGATCACGTCGGCGGTATGGTTGACGATGATGTCCATATAGACCTTCATGCCCCGCGCGTGCGCGGCGTCGATAAAGGCGTGCAGGTCGGCCTCGCTGCCCAGATGCGGGTCGACCGTGGTGAAGTCAGTGATCCAATAGCCGTGATAGCCCGCGCTCTCCTGCCCCTTGGCACCCTGCACCGCCTTGTTCTTGAAGATCGGCCCCAGCCAGATCGCGGTCGCGCCCAGTCCCTGGATATAGTCGAGCCGCCTGGTCAGGCCCTTAAGGTCGCCGCCATGGTAGAAGCCCTTGTGCGTCGGATCGAAGCCAGTGGTCAGCGGGCCGCCCGTCAGGCCGCCGCGATCATTGGCGGTGTCGCCATTGTCGAACCGGTCGGGCAGGACGAAATAGATGACCTCGTCCTGGGGCAGGCGCTGGCGGTAATCCTGGGCGGCGAGCGGCGTGGCAGTCGCCAGCAGGGCGAGCAGCAGCTTTTTCATGCAAAGACCTTTGATAAGGGCGCGGCGCAGTGCGCGGCGAGGAAGGCGTCGTGCGTCGGCAGCCGGGCGGCGACCTGCGCGGCGTGGCGCCGGGTGAGGCTGAGGAAATCGTCCAGCTCGTCCGCCGATAGCGCATCGGCCAGCGCATGGTGCGCGGCGGGGAGGATGCCCTGTCCGATCATCACCTGGACCCAGGCGGGCTCGGCGAACAGCTCGTCGCCCTCGCGCCGGAACCGGCCGGCTGCACGGAACAGCGCGATGCGGGTGGCCAGGCTATCGGGTAGGGGCGTCGCACGTCGTTCGGTCCAGAAGGGCTCGGGCCGGGCGTTGGCGTGGTAATGCAGGATCAGGAAATCGCGAATGGCCAGCCACTCGGCCTCGGTTTCGCGATTATAGGCGTCGATCTCGACCGGTTGGAGCGCCTGGCCGGGCCAATAGTCCAGCAGTCGCGCGATCCCCGACTGGATCAGATGGATGCTGGTCGATTCCAGCGGCTCCAGGAACCCCGCGGCCAGCCCGAGTGCGACGCAGTTGCCGACCCAGGCGCGGGCGCGCCGTCCGGTGGTGAAGCGCAACAGACGCGGGTCGCCCGTCGATTCGCCGTTCAGCGCGGCGAGCAGCCGGTCGGCGGCGGCATCGTCCGACAGGTGGCGGCTGTCATAGACCAGCCCGTTGCCGGTGCGATGCTGAAGCGGAATGCGCCAGCGCCACCCCGCCCCGTGCGCGATGGCGCGGGTATAGGGGGGCAGGGGAGAGGCGCGCTCACCCGCAACCGCGAGCGCGCGGTCGCAGGGTAGCAGTTCGGACCAGTCGTCGAACGGCTCCGCCATCGTCTCGCCGATCAGGAGCGCGCGGAACCCCGTGCAGTCGACGAACAGGTCGCCCTTATGGACCGCTCCGCCCTCCACCACGACATGGTCGATCCGCCCGCCGCCATCGCGCGCAACCGAGGCGATCCTACCCTCCACCCGCACCACGCCTGCCGCTTCCGCATGGCGGCGGAGCAGTGCGGCGTACAGGTTTGCGTCGAAATGATAGGCCCAGGCCAAGCCGCTCGGCAGGTCGGGGCGGCCGGGATCGGGGGCGAAGCGGCCCGCCATCGCGGCTTGCGCGCTCGCCATATGGCCCCAGAGCGAGGCCGGGTTCGCAGCGCCGCCGCCGCGCAGCCAGTAATGATGGAAGGGCACCAGGCCCAGCGCCCGGCCGATGCTGCCGAACGCATGGAGATAGCCGCTGCCCTCGCCGGACCAACCCTCGAACCGGATGCCTAGCTTGAAGCTGCCGCCGGTGGCGCGGAGAAACTCGGCTTCGTCCAGCCCGAGCATCTGGTTGAACAGGCGGATGCCGGGAATGGTTGCCTCGCCCACCCCGACCGTGCCGATCGCATCGGATTCGATCAGGGTGATGTGGGTCGAGGCGGGCAGGAACCGCGCCAGCGCCGCCGCCGTCATCCATCCGGCGGTACCGCCGCCGACGATCACGACCCGGCGGGCGAGGTGGTCTGCGGACGGGGCGGCGATCATGCGGCGTCTCTCACAATCTTTCCCGCGCCGAATGGTGCCGGCGCGGGAAACGGTCATCAGAAGCGATAGGTAAACCCGGCGAGGAACCGGCGGCCATAGCTTTGATAGTCGATCACTTCGTCGCGGCGACCGCCATTGACGGTGACGAACGGCGTGTCGGTCAGGTTCTGGCCCTGGACGAACAGCGACAGACCCTTCAGCGTGCCGTCCTGGAAGTCATAGCCGATCTGGCCATCGACGATCGTCTCGTCGATGGCGCGGCGGCGGACGCGGTTGGCACCGAAGCCCGACAGTTCACCCACGAAGGTCGAGCGATACCGGACCGAGCCGCGGATGTTGAAGCCCCACTTCTCGAAATAGGCGGTGCCGTTGGCCACCCAGCGCGAGTAGCCGGGAATATCCTCCGCATTGCCACCCGGCGTCGGCGTGATCTCGGTCTTGGTGTACGAACCGCCGCCCGTCAGGCCGAAACCGTCGAGGAAACCGAACACCTGACCAAGTGGCAGCGTGCCCGCCAGTTCGGCGCCGTAGATCTTGCCGCCGGTGCCGTTGATCGGTCGGGTGATCCGCCCTTGCGTCGGCGTGCCGATCGGCACGGCGGCGGGCAGCGGGAGCCCGGCGTAATCATAGGGCTGTTCGAGATTATACACGAAGCTCGCCAGGTCCTTGTAGAAGCCCTGGGCGGCCAGATAGCCCTTGGTCCCGAAATATTTCTCGATCGTCGCGTCGAACGAATTGGCGCGGATCGGGCGGAGATACGGGTTGCCGCCGCTGCCCGAAATAATCCCCTGCGCCGCGTCGAAGCCATAGGACAGGGCGACGCGCATATCGTCGAAGCGCGGGCGCATCATCTGGCGCGCGGCGGCCAGGCGGATCACCCAGTCGCTGGGCAGGCGCAGCGACAGGTTCGCGCTGGGCAGGATGTCCCAATAATCGTCGCCCTGAACGATGTTGGTGTAGCCGGTGCCGTTATAGATCAGGCCGCGCGACTTCTGCTCGGCCCCGACCGCCTGCACGCCGATATTGCCGGTCAGCTCGGCCGCGCCCAACTGCGCCTTCAGGTCCGCCTGGAGATAGGCGGTCATCAGATGCTCGGTGGTGCGATAGGCCTTGGCGGGCACGTCCGGGCTGGTGTTCGGCGTCAGCACGATGACCCCGCCCGCCAGCAGCGCGCGCGGATCATAGCTGAGCATCGGGCCCAGACCCAGATAGGTCAGGTCGGTCGGCGTCTGGCGATATTGCTGCGGCACCGGCGCGATGGTCGCGGTGCCGGGCAGGGTGACGAAGGATTCGTTGGGGGCCAGCGACTTGGCGTGATCGGTATAGTTCAGGCCGAAGCGCAGCGCGCTGACGATCGGGGTTTCGACCTCGCGCTCGATCTCGACGCGATACTGCTTGATCTCGTCGGTGACCTTGCGGTCGTTATAATAGCCCGCCTGACGGGTCGAGCCGCCCCAGCCCAGCGGATCGGTCAGCTGGATCAGGTTCGGGTCGGAATAGTTCAGCGTCGGCTTGAAGACGGTGCCGGTCAGGCCGGTGGTGAAGCCCAGCGTGTCGGTCGCGCCATTGCCCTGGCCGTATCCGGTGCCGCTATAGGTCTCCAGCGTCACCTCGTCGCGATCGGTGCGCGAATAGCTGAGGTCGATGAATGCGCTCCAGCCGTCATCGCCCTTGTACTTGCCGTTATAGCCGAACGAATAGAGCTTGGCCTTGCGCTGGAACGAGTCGTTGCGCACCACGCCTTCGACATTGTTGAACGTGCCCGAGGTGACGAGGCCGTTCTTGACGACGGGGTTGGTCAGCGTCGTGCCCGAACCCCATTGCAGCGGCAGCTCGATACCGCGCTTGATCTGATCGTCGTTGAAGTCCGAATAAAAGCCGTCGAGCGTGCTGGTGAAGGTGTCGCTCATCCGCCACTGCACCGTGCCCGACAGGCCCAGGCGCTTCAGCGTGGTCGAGGTGACATAGGATTTGGAGCCGCCGATGACATCGACCGGCTGGCCGTCGACGGTCGTCTGCGCATAGCCCCAGGCATTGCCTTCCTGAATCTGGTATGGTTCGTTCAGATAGCTGGCCGACAGCGCGACACCGATCCTGTCGTCGGCGAACTGGTCGACATAGGTCGCCGTGCCGCGATAGCCGAAGTCCTTCGACCCCGCGTTCAGCTTGCCGATATCGGCATAGGTGCCGCGCGCGCCGATCGAGAAGACGCGCTTGCCATAGTCGAGCGGGCGGATGGTCTTCAGGTCGACCGTGCCCGACAGGCCCTGGCCGATCAACCCGGCATTGGCGGTCTTGTAGATCAGGACCTGGTTGACGACTTCGGCCGGATACTGATCGTACTCGACCGCGCGATTGTCGCCGGTCGAGGTCTGCTCGCGGCCGTTCAGCAGCGTCGTCGAGAAGTCGGGCGCGAAGCCGCGGATCGAAATGGCGTTGGAACGGCCATTGACCCGCTGCGAGGTGACGCCGGGCAGGCGGGCGATCGATTCGGCGATCGAGGCGTCGGGCAGCTTGCCGATATCTTCCGCCGAGACGGACTCGACGACCAGATCGCGGTTCTTCTTCTCGGCGACGGCGTTTTCCAGCGCGGCGCGGAAGCCGGTGACGACGATCTCACCCGGCTCGGCGTCTGACTGGGCCTGCTGCGCGGCGGTGTCGGGACCATTGGTCGGCGCGGGTACGATGGTGGTGGTCTGCGCAAACACCGGCGCCGCAATCGTCATGGCCAGCGTGCTGACCCCGAGCTTCAGGAACAGGCGCGCGGCATCGGCCGGCGCCACAGGGCGAACCGTCATGAAATCCCCTCCGAGAAACCCCGTCTTCGTTCAAAGGACGGGTATGGTTTGTTGGGCTCTCTGTGAAATCGAAGACATCGAAAGCCAATAAAGCCGCATACGTATTCAATGCGGCCGTTTCGGTCTGTTGCATTAATACGACAGGGCTCGCGCTTAACCCGGGTCATGAAAGCCGGTATGCGGGGTGGAGAGGAGGAAGCGCACGTCTTGGCCGGTCCGCGTAAGCCCACATCGTTCGATATCGCGCAAATGGCGGGCGTGTCCCAGCCGACGGTGAGCCGTGCCTTGCGCGGTAGCCCGTCGGTCAGCGCCGCGACGCGCGCGCGGATCGAGGCGATCGCCAAGACGCTGAACTACACGGTCGACCGTGCCGCCTCCAACCTGCGCAGCGGGCAGACGCGGACGCTGGCGCTGCTGCTGTTCCGCGATCCCTCGCCGGGACGGACGCTCATCAATCCCTTCTTCCTCGGTATGTTGGGCTCGATCATGGAGAGCTGTGCCGAGGTCGGCTACGACCTGCTCGTCTCGTTCCAGAATCCGACCAGCAACTGGCAGGCCGATTATGAGGACAGCCATCGCGCCGATGGCCTGATCCTGCTCGGCTATGGCGATTACGCTGCCTATCGCGAACAGTTGGAGACGCTGGTCGCGCGCGGCACGCATTTCGTGCGCTGGGGATCGGTCGCGCCGGGGCAGCCGGGGCTGACCGTCGGATGCGACAATCATGCGGGCGCGCTGGCGGCGACGCGACATCTGGTGGCGCAGGGGCGCAAGCGGATCGCGTTTCTGGGCGATGCGACCGACCATTATCCCGAGTTTCACGACCGGTATCGCGGCTATTGCGATGCGCTGGAGGAGGCGGGTCTGACCTGCGATCCGTCGCTTCAGG
This sequence comes from uncultured Sphingomonas sp., assembly GCF_913062585.1. Classification (GTDB taxonomy): domain Bacteria; phylum Pseudomonadota; class Alphaproteobacteria; order Sphingomonadales; family Sphingomonadaceae; genus Sphingomonas. The sequence goes on from NZ_CAJXWX010000016.1 coordinate 81,610, forward strand.
TGGGCGCCATCTCCAGCGAGGAGGAGGGCGAACGCGCCGCGCGCGAATTGCTGGCGCGGGGCAAGCCCTTCGACGGGATCATGGCAGCCAGCGACCTGATCGCGCTGGCCGCCATGCGGGTGCTGGCCGAGGCGGGCTTGCGCGTGCCCGCCGATGTCTCGCTGGTCGGGTTCGACGATATTCCGGCGGCCAGCTTTGCGCATCCGCCGCTGAGCACCGTGGTGCAGGATGCGGCGGCGGCCGGGCGGCTGCTGGTCCGCGCGCTGCTGGCGGAGATTGCGGGCAAGCCGCCGACGCCCACTTTGCTGCCCGCCACCCTGGTGGTGCGCGGGTCCAGCATCCGTCCATAAACTATAATGATAACAGAATTTTGGGAGAGGTTATGGAGAAGCCGCGTCAGGGCTTTTGGGGGTTGTGGAACACCTCGTTCGGCTTTTTCGGCATCCAGATTGGCTTTGCCCTGCAGAACGCCAATGTCAGTCGGATCTTCCAGTCGCTGGGCACCGCCGAAAAGGATCTGGCGTTCCTGTGGATCGCCGCGCCGCTGACCGGGCTGCTCGTCCAGCCGGTGATCGGTCATTATAGCGACCGCACCTGGGGCCGGTTCGGGCGGCGGCGACCCTATTTCCTGGCCGGGGCCGTGCTGGCGACGCTGGCGCTGGTGGGGATGCCCAATGCTGGCGGGCTTATCGGTGCGGCGCTGCTGTTGTGGTTGCTCGACGCCTCGCTCAACGTCTCGATGGAGCCGTTCCGCGCCTTTGTCGGCGACATGTTGCCCCGCCGCCAGCGGACGGCGGGCTATGCGTTCCAGACCGGCTTTATCGGCATGGGCGCGGTGCTGGGGTCGCTTGCGCCCTTGGTGCTGACCGATGTCTTCCATGTCGCCAATGTCGCCGGACCGGGCGAGGTGCCGCCCTCGGTGCGTTATGGTTTCTATATCGGCGCGGCGGCGCTGTTCTGTGCGGTGCTGTGGACGGTGCTGACCACCCGGGAATATTCGCCCGAGCAACTGGCGCGTTTCGCCGATAGCGATGAGGACCAGGCGGGGCATAGCGATGCGGTGCCTGCCGACCGGATCGGTACCGCGCCGCTGTGGATCGTGGCGGGGGCGATCGTCGTGGCGGCCGTCGGATGGCTCGGGCTCGACAAGCCGGTCTATCTGCTGGGCGCGGGGCTGATCGCCTTCGGCCTGGCCCGGGTTGTCAGCGTGCTGCTGGTGCGCGGGGGCAAGGGGCGCAATGCCTTGAGCCAGATCCTGGCTGACCTGGCGGCCATGCCCCCGACGATGAAGCGGCTGGCGCTGGTCCAGTTCTTCACCTGGTCGGCGCTGTTCATCATGTGGATCTACACCACGCCGATCGTCGCGGAGCGGGTGTTCCATACGACGGACGCGTCGAGCGCGGCGTTCAACGAGGGTGCGAATTGGGTCGGGGTGCTCTTCGCGGTCTATAGCGGCGTGGCGACCCTCTGGGCCTTTGCTTTGCCGCCGCTTGCGCGGCGCTTCGGGCGCCGGAACACGCATGTGCTGGGCTTGCTGTGCGGCGCGGCGGGGTTCGCCTCGTTCCTCGTCATTCGCGATGCCTGGTGGCTGATGGGGGCGATGGTGCTGGTGGGCATCGCCTGGGCCTCGATCCTGACCATGCCCTATGCCATCCTGTCGGCTGCGCTGCCGGCGGAGAAGCTGGGCATTTACATGGGGTTGTTCAACATCTTTATCGTACTGCCGCAGCTGATCGTGTCGTCGGTCATGGGTGCGGTGGTGGCGCATGTCTTTCCGCACGACATCGTCTGGACGATGGCGATTGCCGCCGGGGTCATGGGGCTGGCAGCGCTCGCCATGCTGCGGGTGGCACGGGAGGCTTGAGCGATCCGCCCTGCGCCGGGGAGGATCATCTGGGCAGCGTGATCGTCGCGGACAGGCCGCCCTCGGGCCGGTTGGCCAGCACGATATCGCCGCCCGCCTCGCGCACGATCGAGCGGGCCAGCGCCAGCCCCAGGCCGATCCCCCCCGTCTCGCGATTGCGCGAGGTTTCGAGACGGGTGAAGGGGTCGAAGACCGTCTCCAGCTGATCGGCGTCGATGCCGGGGCCGTTGTCCGCGACGATGATCGCCACCCGGTCGGCCCGCGCGTCGATGCGGACATCGGCGGTGTGGCCATATTTGATCGCATTCTCGATCAGGTTGCGCACCGCGCGCCGCATCAGCGTGGGGCGCAGCTTCATCCGGAGCCGGCCGCCTTCCTCGAAGGTCACGTCCTGGCCCAGATCGTGGAAGTCGGCGACGACCGCATCGACCAGCGCATTGACGTCGACATCGGTTTCCTTCTCGCTGGGGCGTCCGACGCGGGCCAGCGAGAGTATGTCCTCCAGCGTCTTGTTCATCTCGCCGATGGTGTCGGCCATGCGCAGCCGGTCCTGCTCGTCCTCGACCGACTCGATCCGCACGCGCAGCGCGGCCAGCGGCGTGCGCAGGTCATGCCCGATCGCGCCCAGCATCCGGTCCTTCTCGTCGAGCATGGCCCCGATCCGCAGCCGCAACGCGTTGAACGCGGCGATCAGGCCGGAGACGTCGAGCGGCCCCTGTTCGGGGATCGGCTCGCCCCGTTCGCGCGGATCGAACCGCTCGGCCGCGCGGGTCAGGTCGCGCAGGGGCCGCGAGATGCGGCGGCCGATCCACAGCACCGGCAACAGGATGATGCCATAGAGGATCAGCGTCTGGGTGATCAGCCGCCAGACCAGGTACAGCCCGTCGCTGGGCCAGAAGGAGCGGGTGACCAGCCAGCCGCCGCCCTTGCGCTCCACCGCGATCATCAGTTCCTCGGCCGGCGGGCCGCGGCGCCGATCGAAGCGGCGGCGGGGCCAGTCGAAATCCTCGGGCTTGAACGGGCGGATGCCGGTCACGACCTGGCCGACGGGATGCCCCGCCTCGGCCAGCCCCTCGCGGATCAGCGCCTCGACCTCGGGCACGCGCGGCAGGTTGGGGCGGATCGGGTTGTTGAGTGACGCGCGCACCCGGCCGCGATCCAGCGGCAGCGGCTTTCCGGTCGCCGCCCGGTCGATCGCATCGTTCAGCCGCGCGACGGCGGGACCGGAAGTCTGCTCGAGCAGCAGGCTGCGGCGCTCGCGCAGCAGCAGCGTAAAGCTGATCGCCTGCGCGACGAATAGCGCGATGGCGAGCAACAGCGCCATCTGCGCCGCTAGCCGGCGTGGCCATAGACGCAAGGTCACGGGCGTAACGTCACAGGCGCGTAACTTCGGCCGCGAGCGTATAGCCGCCGCCCCACACCGTCTTGATGATCTCCGGCGATTTGGGATCCGCCTCGATCTTGCGGCGCAACCGGCTGACCTGGTTGTCGATCGCGCGGTCGAAGGCGGCGGCCTCGCGCCCCTGGGTCAGGTCGAGCAGCTGGTCGCGGGTCAGGACCTGGCGCGGGCGGGTAACGAGCGCGAGGAGGAGGTTATATTCGCCGGTCGACAACATCACCGACACGCCCTCCCGGTCGACCAGCGAGCGCTCGCCCGATTTCAGCACCCAGCCCGCAAAGGCATAGGAACCGCTGTCGGGCGCATGATGGCGTGCGCCACCGGCCTGGGTCCGGCGCAGCACCACTTTCACGCGGGTCGCCAGCTCGCGCGGGGAAAAGGGTTTCACGACATAATCGTCGGCGCCCATTTCCAGCCCGACGATGCGGTCGGTCTCCTCGGCACGGGCGGTCAGCAGGATGACCGGCACCTCACTGGTCGCGGCGATATGGCGACAGAGCGAGAGGCCGTCTTCGCCCGGCATCATGATGTCGAGGATGACGAGGTCGATCGCATAGGCGGCCAGACGCGTGCGCGCCGAGGCGGCATCGCCCGCCTGCGTCACGCGAAAGCCCTGTTTGGTCAGATAGACGGCGAGCGGCTCACGGATCGAACGCTCGTCGTCGACGAGCAGCAGATGCGGCGTTTCGGACATGGGAGAGGGGTCTAGCACGGCGTACGCGGCTCGCAAGCGGGGCGACCTGTGGGAGAATAGGCCGCCCCGCTTGACGGCTCAATCGCCCTGAGGGGCGGGTTGAGAGGCTGGGGCCGCGCCATGCGGGCCATGGCGGCCGAAACGCGGCATGGCGGCGCGTTCGGTCGCGTCGATCTTGCCGTCGTGATTGGCGTCGAGCCGATCGAACATCGCCAGCGCCCGGGCGCGATAGGCCTCGGCCGTCACCGGCTGCGGCGCGGGACGGTCGGGGCGACCGGCGCGGTCACCTTGGGGACGGCGGCTCTGCCACTGCGCACGCATCTGCTCGCGATAGGCCTGCATCTCCTCCGGAGACACGGTGCCGTCGTGATTGGCGTCCATCGCGGCGAAGCGCTGGTCGGCGGCGGCGATCGCGGCGTCGCGGGTGATGTTGCCGTTGGCGTCGGGCCGCAATCCCATCAGGCCACCGCCCATACGACCGTGGGGCAGGGGAGGGGGCGCGTCCGACTGCGCATAGGCGCCTTGCGCGGTCAGCATGGCGACAAGGGAAAGGCCGATCAGGGTCTTTCGCATGGGGTGGGGCATCCTCTTCGCGGACAAGGGCCAAGTCCCGTCCGAACCATGGCTGTTCTGCCGCACGGCTGTCGCCCGATCATGTCGTGCGCGCGCCCGAATTGTCGCAAATTGTGCGCCTATCCCAGCAGGCGGTCGTCGAACATACCGTAGAGGATGGTGGAGGCATAGAGCGCGATGGCCCGGGGGCGGTCCATGGTGCTTGCCCATTTGCGCATGTCGAAGGCGGCGTTCTGGATCGCCATCAGCGCCTGGGCCGCGATCAGCGCGTCGACCGCGCGCATCGAGCCTTCGGCGACGCCGTCCATGATCGTGCCCGCATAGCGCCGTGCGATCCGGTTGGAGCGTTCGACCATCTGCGCGCGCACCTCACCCGACAGGCTGGACAGGGCGCTGGTCCGCAGGAGAGGTCCGCGCTCGGCGAACTGGATGTCGAGCAGGGTCGCGATCGCGCTCGACAGGCGGCTCCAATGGCTGCCCCCCGCCGCGTCGGCCAGTTGCTGGGCCGCGGTGATCGTGTCGAAGCTGCGGCGGTAGCAGGCCGCGACCAGATCCTCCTTGGCGTCGAGATGGTGGTAGAAGCTACCCTTGGTGACGTTCAGCTCCGACGCGATGCGCTGCACGCTCGCGCCGCGATAGCCGAGCTGGTTGATCAGCCGCGTCGCCGCCAGCAGAAAGGCCTCCCGCCCCGGCTCGGTGCCCTGAGTCTCGCGCGCGTCCAGGTCCAGGATGGTCGGCGCCCAGGTCGATCCGGGGGCGGCGATGCCATGGGTCAGCACGTCGAGCAGCCGCTCCTCGACCCGGCCATATTGGTCGGGCTCGTAGCGGACCAGCCAGATCGGCAACCAGAAGGTGTTTTCCAGAAGGACATGCGCGCGCGCACCGTAGAGGTCGGTATGCGCGCGGCTGGCGGCGGGGCCCCACAGGCTGCGGGTCGCACGGAATACCTTCTGCCAGCCCGCCATAAGCTGGCCGAGGATCGGCTCTTCCATCGCGCGCAGGTCGGACAGGACGGCGAAGGGCGTCTCCTCGCCCCGCTCGATCCGGGCTAGCCGCGCTATGTTGATCGCCAGATAGCGCGCGACACGCGCCTGGGGCGTGGGTTCCTCCGCCGCCTCGGCCAGCATCTCCAGCAGCCGTTCCAGCGTGTGTTCGAAGGCCGCCGCCGCCAGATCGTCCTTACGCCGGAAATAATAGGTGACGCTGGTGGTGTTCAACCCGACCCGTCGCGCCACATCGGCAAAGGTCATGCCCTTGGCCGATTGTTCGTTGATGACCTGTGCCGCCGCTGCCAGAATGGCGTCGCGCTTCTGCCGAAAGCGCTCGGTATTGTGCCCTTCCTGCGCGGGCATTCCCGTCATTCCTGCCATTTCCCTTGTTCGTCGCCCGATGCCGGCGCGACCCGTCAGCCCTCTCAGTATCGCGAAAAGTGGTGGCGGTCATCGGGATTTCGTCGCCCTCCCGGTGCAGATCGCCTGAAATCGGGTTTCGCTCGAAAAAACGGTATGGCGAAGCGGATTGCGGTGGCAGCTATTCGTCCAAGTGTAAGGGGAACGAAAGCTTAACGATTGCTTAGCCCAATTTGGGCAGTGTGCGGCTATGTCGAGTGCCGCCGCTCCTGATGCCGGCCAGATATGGCAGGGAAACGAACCGGTCTTCCGGTCGATCGACCAGGCGCATCTGGTGGCCGTGTTCGACCTGGAGGGGCGGGTCGCCTGGGCCAATGGGAATTTCCTTCGCGCCTTCGGCTATCGCCATGACGAACTGATCGGGCAGCCGCATCGGCGCTTATGTCCCTCCGACGTCGCCATCTCCCATGATTATGACCTCTTCTGGCAGGCGCTGCGCCAGGGGCGGGTAGAGAAGGGGACCTATCGGCATATTGACCGCGACGGTCGCGGCATCTGGGTGGAGGCGAGCTATTCGCCGATCGTCGACGCACAGGGCGCCTTCGTGCAGATCATCGCCATCGCCGCCGACGTCACCCAACGCTGCCTGAGCGATGCCGAGGCGCAGAGCAGGCTGGCGGCGATCGACCGTTCGCAGGCCATCGTCGAATTCGACCTGCGGGGCCATGTGCTGGCCGCGAACGACATTTTCCTCTCGCTGATGGGCTATAGCCGCCCGGCGGCGATCGGTGGCCATCACAGCCGCTTCTGCACATCGGACTATGTCCAGTCGCCCGCCTATGCACGCCTCTGGACCGATCTGAACGCGGGGCGGTTCATCGCGGGGCGGTTCGAGCGGCGGCGGGCGGATGGCTCGGCCATCTGGTTGCAGGCGATCTACACGCCCATCCTGGGTGCCGATGGCGCCCCGTGCAAGATCGTGAAATTCGCCCGCGACATCACCGGCGAGATACGCCTGGAGGCGGAGGCGGCCGAGCGGCTGGACCAAGCCGAGCGGTTCCGCCTGATCGCCGAGGATCGAAAGACCGATCTGGAGGCAATGCTGCGCGACATGGAACATATCGTCGACCGTATCGCCGCGATCGCGGGACAGACCAACATGCTGGCCTTGAACGCCAGTATCGAGGCGGCCCGTGCCGGGCCTGCGGGACGCGGTTTCGGGGTCGTCGCCGCCGAGGTCAAGAAGCTGGCCGATGACACGCGTAGCGCCACCCAGTCGGTGCGCGAGATGCTCCGGCGATAGGCGTCAGGCGATCGGCGTCCGCAGACGGATCAATCCTTCCTGCGCGACGCTGGCGACCAGCCGCCCGTCGGCGGTGAAGATGCGGCCCCGGTTGAACCCGCGCGCATGGCCCGCCCAGGGGCTGTCGGTCGTGTAGAGCAGCCAATCGTCCGCACGAAACGGTTCGTGCAGCCACAGCGCGTGGTCGAGGCTCGCCGTCTGCATGTCGTGGATCAGCCAGTTGACCCCGTGCGGCAGGGTCGAGGTGCCGAGCAGCGCGAAATCGCTGGCATAGGCCAGGATCGCCCTGTGCAGCGCGGGATCGTCGCCGATCGGCGCGACCAGCCGGAACCAGATCGCCTGCAGGGGCGCGCGCGGCTCGGGCGCGAGCATCTGGCTCGGGTCGACCGGACGCAACTCGATGGGGCGGGGGCGTTCGAGAAAGGCGCGCAAGGGAGCGGGCACCCGATCGCCCAGTTGCGCCAGCAATTCGCGCTCCGGCGTCAGCGTGTCCGGCGCGGGCACGTCGGGCATCGCGTCCTGGTGATGCAGGCCCTCTTCGGGCGTCTGGAAGGAGCAGGCGAGATTGAGGATCGGCTTGCCCTTCTGCATCGCGATCACCCGGCGGGTGGCGAATCTGCGCCCCTCGAAATCGCGTTCCACGCGGTAGACGATGGGGTAACGCTCGTCGCCCGGACGCATGAAATAGGCGTGGAGCGAATGGGCGGTGCGCGGGGCCTCGGTCGAACGCTGCGCGGCCTGGAGTCCTTGCGCGATCACCTGCCCGCCGAACACCCGGCCCTGGCCGCCGGGGCGCCGTGCGCCGCGATACAGGTCGGTGTCGATCTCCTCCACGTCCAGCAGCGCGACCAGGCCCTGGGCCAGGGCATCGGGGGAGGGGTGGGGGCGTGTCGTCGGGTCCATGATGTGGTGATGATTGACCTTGACGTTAACGTCAATGCTTCGCGTCGCTGCCAAGGGCGAAACCGACTATCGCGGCTTTGGGGGGCTCGCTACACATTCGGTCGATCCGGCTATGGGAGTAGGGCGATGGACGCTTTGAACGACGATGTGGCCTCGGAGCGGGCGGAATTGCATTTCCTGGCGGCCCTGACCGAGGAACTGATGCGGCATCTGATGGAGGCGGGCGTGTTGTCCCGTACCCAGCTCCAGTCGATCGAAAACGCCGTCGCCGAGCGGACCGGCGGCATCCCGCGCGCCTGGTAGGCCGGGTGATGCAGGGCGATGCTATCGTCGCGCGTCCTTCATGACATAAACGTCATCTCAGGACCGCGTTAGCGGCTTTCCTGTCTTCGGAAAGCCGCTAACGTGCGGGCTATGAGTAACGTGTACGACGAGGCGGGCGACAAGACCCGGCTGGAGGGCGATTCGGTCCTGGGGGTGCCCGTGGGCATGGGGCAGCGCGATGCCGTGCGGATCGCGATGCGTCGCGACCGGCTGCTCGCCGGGCTGACCCTGACCGCGGGTGCAGGGTTCATCCTGGCCTTGCCCTTCGCGTTGAAGGAGGGGGCGGAGTTCTTCCTGCCGCTGACCACTGCGCTGGTCATCGCGATCGCGCTGGTGCCGATCCTGGAATGGCTGGAGCGGCGGCGTGTGCCGTCCCCCCTGGCGGCGCTGCTCTGCGTGCTGCTGTTCCTGGTCGTGGCGAATATCGCGCTGGCGGCGATCATCGTGCCCGCGACCGACTTTTTCCGGCTGCTGCCCAGCCGGATCGGGCGGATCCAGGACAATCTGGCGCCGCTGCTCGACCTCTATTCCAATCTCGAGCGTTACGTGAACAAGGCGCTGCGCCAGGTCGCATCCACCCCTGTGCGCCAGCCCCAGACGGCTGCGGTGTCGCCGCCCAGCTCGATCCTGGAATTGGCCGCGACCTCGGCCCCGACGCTGATCGTGCAGTTCCTGTTCGGCGTCCTCGTCGTCTTCTTCGTCCTGTCGGGCTGGACGCGGATGCGGCGCGAGACGATTCGGGGCCGGACGAGCTTCGACGGCGCGATGGCGACCGCGCGGGTGATCCAGGAGGTGGTGGACGATGTCTCGGCCTATCTGGGCACGATCACCATCATCAACCTGACGCTGGGCGGCGCGGTGGCGGGGGCCTTATCGCTGTTCGGCATGCCCTATCCGCTGATGTGGGGCGGCATCGTCGCGCTGCTGAACTACATCCCCTATTTCGGGCCGGTGATCGGGGCGCTGCTGCTCGCGGTCGGCGGCCTCATGACCTTCAGCGATATCTGGATCGCGCTGGCGCCGCCGGCGATCATGTACGGTATGCACCTGATCGAGGCGAATTTGATCACGCCGCTGGTCGTCGGCCATCGCCTGACCATCAGCCCGGTAATGATCCTCGTCTCGCTCAGCTTCTGGGGATGGGTGTGGGGCACGGTCGGCGCGCTGCTGGCGGTGCCGCTGCTCATCATCCTTCAGACCGTGCTGAAGGCGGCGGGCAAGCCGGACATTGCAGGCTTCCTGTTCGAGCATGGAACGCTGACCCATCTCGACCGTGAAAGTGATCCGGCGGACGTTCCGCAAGAAAGTTGAAATGATCCGTTGACAGGGTCGGGAGGCTCGCCTAGTTGGCGCGCCTCGACGCTTTCAGCGGGTGTAGCTCAGTTGGTTAGAGCGCCGGCCTGTCACGCCGGAGGTCGCGGGTTCGAGCCCCGTCA